>JAGOTG010000012.1 GCA_018061965.1 Legionellaceae bacterium | reverse complement strand
GTTGCAGGGGCAGCGGGTTGTACAGCCACGGTTGCAGGGGCAGCAGGTTGCACAGCCGCGGTTGCAGGGGCAGCAGGTTGTACAGCCACGGTTGCAGGGGCAGCAGGTTGCACAGCCACGGTTGCAGGGGCAGCAGGTTGCACGGCCACTGTAGGGGTACCAGTACTGGGTTGCGCAGCCTTTAATTTTTGAAGTTTTTTCTTAGGTAGAGGCGAGATGCCCTCATGCTCAACCACGATGAGGTCTACTAATTGATCGGATGTTCCACTCTGCGTTGCATCGGTGTTCGCGGTGCTTATATTACTTGCAAAAATAAAGCAGGAGATATAACTAATATGAAGTATTTTTTTCACAAAATAATCCCACTAAGAACTGATTCCCTTTAGCCTAGCATGTTTGATATGATGCACACAATATTAAGATAGGCAGGTGATTGCATGTTTGTGATTACGGGTGGTGGAAGTGGTCTGGGACGGGCTTTGGCTTTGGAAATGGTGGCGCGCCAGCAGGCAGTTTTCATTGTGGGAAGAAATGAGGAATCATTGCGCAATACGGCACAACAGTCGTCTTTAATTGAATATTGTTGCGCGGATGTGAGCCTCGCTTCTGGGCGGGCGAAGATTGCGGATAAATTGGCTAAACAGCCTAAAATTCTAGGATTGATTCATAATGCTGGCATTATTGATCCGATTTTTCCTATGGCTCACATCCAAGAGACCGAATGGCGGGCTTGTATGGCCACCAATGTAGAAGCGCCACTTTTTTTGACCCAAATTTTGCTTCCTCAATTAACAAACGCTCGAGTATTACATGTTGGTTCTGGCGCAGCCTATTTTCCGATTAAGGGTTGGGGTGCGTATTGTACGTCAAAAGCGGCCTTAGCCATGCTAACCCGCTGCTGGCAGTTGGACGAGCCGTCGTTATTGATGGCGTCCGTGATGCCGGGTATTGTAGACACGGCTATGCAAGCCACTATTCGTCATACTGATTATATGGATCCTGAAAAACACGAATTTTTTTGTCAACTCAAAAAATCCGGTGAGCTTTTAAGTACGGAAACAGTTGGCGCCTTTCTTGCATGGCTATTGTTGGATGTTTCTTCGGAGCAGTATGTTGCGCAAGAATGGGATATCTATGATACCAGTCATCATTCGCTGTGGTTACGCCCGCCGAATACGGTACCAGCAATAGTAGATTAGGGTCTGTTGACAATTCAGACCCTAAAGAGAAACGTCATATTTGGCGCATCTTGAATGAATACAAAACGAAGGATATGACAAATGATGAAAAAAAAGCATGCACGTTCTGTTCCTGAATTGACGTGGCGCTGCATGGGTTTGAGCATGGTATTAGCAATGTTATTGGCCATGTCGAATGCTTATTTGGCATTGAAATTAGGAATCTTGGCGTCAGCATCTATTCCGGCGGCGATTATTTCTATGGGCGTATTACGCCTATTTAAAAATGCGACTGTGTTGGAGCACAACGCTGTTCAAACAGCGGCCTCAGCAGGAGAAGCTGTTGCCGGGGGGATTGTGTATACCATCCCAGCCCTGATTATTATCGGGTACTGGCATCATTTTGATTATCTTACGAATGTGTTGATTGCCCTATCTGGTGGTGTATTAGGCGTGTTATTTTCTGTGCCTTTACGAAGAATATTAGTCAACGATCCTAATTTGGCTTTTCCAGAAGGGAGGGCCATTGCTGCTGTTTTGAACTCAAAGGATGAGCAAGCAGGTTTGCGCGATATCGTTTGGGGGAGTTTGATAGGCGCGGGATTAGAATTAGCCCAAACTGGCTTGAAATGTTTATCCAGTGGCTGGACTTGGTGGTTTAGCATCAAACGCCATATTATGTGTGTAGGACTAGGTTTTTCTGCCACGATGCTAGGTGCTGGTTATTTGGTGGGATTTGATATGGCCTGTAGTATTGGCCTAGGTGCCGTGATTGCTTGGTTGGGTGCATTGCCTACGCTGTCGTCGTTCTATCCACAATTTTTGTCAGATGCGCCTTCTACCACGGCGGCTGGATTGGCTTTGTGGAATCAAGAGTTACGTTATTTTGGAATTGGTGCCATGTTGTGTGCCGGCATTTGGACGCTCATGACGTTACTCAAACCTTTATTTCGGAGTATCCGCTCTTCTTTGCGTACCCATCAGAAAACATCTCAAGCACGTACGGATCGCGATTTGCCTTTCTCAGTGATAGTCGTAGGGATTATCCTGATGCTTTTGGTGCTGGTTTATTTACTCAAAACGGTGCTGCCTATTAGTCAGATGGGGTTTCATGGTTCAGCTGGAATAGGGATTATTGCTGTTGTGATTTTGTATATTATGCTTGTTGGATTTATTTTTTCAGTAATCACCGCGTATTTTTCTGGAATGGTGGGCGTTACAGCAAGTCCAGGAAGTTCTATTGTGATTGCTGGGATTTTATTTGCTGCTTGGATGTTGTTGTCGTTGATGTCATCTGTCTTACCCTTGCCCTTGAGCCCTGATCAAATCGCGGCAGCCCAAGCAGTGGTGATTGTGATTGCTTCTGTCGTGACTGGGATTGCTGCGATCGCCAACGACAATAGTCAAGATTTGAAAGTAGGGCAATTGGTTGGTGCTACGCCGTGGAAACAGCAGTTCATGTTATTGTTTGGCGTGGTTATTTCGGCATTAGTGATCCCTCCTGTGATGCAAATGATGTTTGATGTGTACGGGATTGCGGGTGTTATGCCTCATCCAGGGATGGATATCAGCAAATCATTGCCAGCACCCACAGCAGCCATGTTGGCGGCTATTACAGGAGCTGTGTTTTCACATGGATTACCTTGGACTGTGATGAATGCAGGTGCTGCCGTGATTGGATTGTTGGTGCTCTTGAGACGAGTTCTTCGTCTGGAGCGTTGGTTTCATTTGTCTTTATTGGGTGTTGCAATTGGCATGTATTTACCGGTGACGTCTTCTTTGGCGTTGTTAGTAGGGGGCATTATTGCCAAATTAGCAGAGCAACGTTTGGAGCGTAAGGCTTTACCCGCACCCCAGAGTTTGTTGCGCAAACAGATTGGGACACGTATTGCGTGTGGTTTGGTAGCAGGCTCAGCGCTGATGGATGTGTTCTTGGCTATTCCGTTTTCTCTACAGCATAGTTCTGAGGCTTGGCGGATAGTGAGTGAGCCTTGGGAGCAGCATATGGGCGTTATTCTGAGTTTAGGAGTCATGATTGGATTGGCGGTTTGGATCGTGCGTCGAGTGGAGAGGTCAGTAATATGAGCGCTATTATCGTTATTCCAGCCAGATATGGTTCAACGCGGTTACCCGGAAAACCATTGGCCTTGATTGCGGGTAAAACCCTATTACATCGTATTTGGTCGATTGCCATGGCAGTTCAGAAAATAGATGGCGTATATATCGCCACGGATGACGAACGGATCAAAGCGCACGCCGAAAGTTTTGGGGCACAAGTGATTATGACGCCCGAAGATATTCCAAATGGGACAGAACGCGCTTACCATGCGGCTTCTAGCTTGCCCAAAACGCCCGATATTGTTTTAAATTTGCAAGGGGATGCTGTGTTAACCCCGCCTTGGGTTATTCAAGCCTTGATCGATTATATGCATGCTGATCCTTCGGTTGAATTTGCCACCACGGCAGTGCGCATGACGCTGGAGCACTATCAACAAATGCGCCAATCAAAGCAAAATGGTGCGGTGGGCGGTACGACCGTGGTTTTTGATAAAACGCAGAATGCGTTGTATTTTTCTAAGAGTATGATTCCATTTATGCGCCAAATTCCTGAGAACGGGCTGTTGCCTGTATTTCGTCATATCGGTTTATATGTCTACCGTTATGCAACTTTGAAGCAATATTTGGCTTTGCCTGCAACCGAATTAGAACTATTAGAAGGACTTGAGCAATTGCGGGCTTTGGAACATGGCATTCCGATTAAAGTCGTTCAAGTGGATTATCGAGGACGCAGCCATTGCGCCATTGATAGTCAGGCAGATATTGATTATGTAGAAACTGTTATTGCCAAAGAAGGCGAATTGATTGCATAGTAATGTTTAACAAATTCAAAGTAGGTTGGGCCTTGACCCAAAAGAGCTTCCAAAAAGTGCGCGTCATGTAATCATAAAATATAGCCCATTGTTTTGTATGTAATTTAATGTAGGTTGGGCCTTGGCCCAACAGCAAAGCGTAGCGCTTCAATTAAGAAGTAGTCGTGCGCTGAGCGCATTGTTCGGCCAAGGCCCAACCTACTCTTTGGAGAAATCATGAACCTTATTTTAGCTCGTCATGGTAATACTTTTCATGCGCAGGAGCCGGCCTATTATGTAGGCAGCCAACATGATCTGCCTTTGGTGCCATTTGGGATTGAACAAGCCACAGCAATAGGGTTCGCTTTAAAACAGCAAAACTGTCAGTTGGCAGGTGTGTATTCTGGGCCTTTACAACGGATGCGTGCGACGGCCCAACATGCTTTGCAGGCGATGGATTGCCCATTGCAAATAAAGGTGGATGAGCGTTTGAATGAGTTGGATTATGGTTTGTGGAGTGGTTTGACCAGTCAAGAAGTGCGCCAACGTTTCGGAGATGAAGACTATGAAGGTTGGGAACGACAATCACAATGGCCGCTCTTAGGAAAATGGGCTGAAAATGAGCAAGCAGTGACTGCCAGAATGACTGCATTTGCAGACGATTTGGTAAAATGTCATGCAGAACACGATAATATTTTAGTGGTAGCCAGCAACGGTTGTTTGCGTTATTTCTTAAAACTGGTGCCTGGGGCCTTCGAAGCAAAAGTAACACGAGGGCAACTCAAAATTGGGACAGGGCATTTGGGTCAATTGCAATATCGACACAATAAATGGACTCTGATTTCTTGGAACCAAAGACCAGCGGATTTCCGGTCTGAGTCTATTGAACCCAAGTTATGATTTCTTCATGAATAACTCGCGATTAGCTGAATAGCTGATAATTTCAAAGGCTCAATGGCATAAGTAGCTAAGGCTGCAATCAAATGAGTCATTGCATTAAATATAAATTAATCTGTTTGACGCTTCTAGTTTTTAATTTGTTCAAATCAGATTGGGCTGTAAGCGCGTAGACATCAAAAAAAGCCAATGCCCAGAGGTATCGGATCACAACATAAGTTTAATTTAAAGTCACTCGTGATCTGGCTCTGCGGGTATTTGCACTTAATTTGCGCATTGTGTTATAATGGTTATACGTAAAACCGAGATAATTATGATCAATCATTATACTTTATCGATCTCATTACTAACTGCCGCTGAATTTAAAAAAGCTTTTACTGAAATTCCGCCCTCGGTCACAAGCCTCTGGGTATTTGATCATTGGCTTTTTGAAAGAACAGGCGCAGAACTATCCGAGGCCTTTTCAGGGATTCCGCCCTCGGTCACAAGCCTTGATTTAAGGAGTAATGGCATTTTTAGAAAAACAGTCGCAGAACTAATCGAGGCCTTTTCAGGGATTCCGACCTGGGTCAGAGAAATTAATATAGATGGTACGTCATGCCATCCTGCAGAATACATCCTTGAGAGGATATTTCCGAGCAATATACGCGAAGCGTATTATAGTAATCCCATTTCACCAGAGGAGATTACCCCTACTTTTGAAATAGATGAGCAGACGCTCATGAAAATAATAAAGTTTTTTGAAGCGTCTGATATACCGATGGGTTTTCTCGTATGTGCGCTACTTCTGGATGGGACAATTTCGAATGTTGTTGAAGAAGAAAAAGGCGATAATCAACGTTATCAAGACAGTCGTATGCTGGGTGCTATTGCGTTCTATCGCAAAGCAGCATGTGATGCGACCTTAAAACCGATTATCGAAGCTATGCTTTGGTATATAAGGACAACAAACGAAAATGTGGTTGTTCAGGAGGAACTAAAGAAATACCACTTTACGCCTAGTGAATTTGCCCCGTGTTTTGATAAGTTTTCGGATGGTATTGCACTTGCTAAAGATGATAATGATTTATTAGATATTGCTGACCACTCAAGCACTCCAGTTCCGGATATCTCTGACATCTATGATATCTTGAGTCAGGGTGAAGTTGATGTGCCTTTTATATCTTTGAATCCTTGCCTGGTATTGGGTTTGCTTTCATCTGCCGCAGTTGGGCTGGTAGGAATCGCTTTGTTATGGTTAAGTACACCGGCTTTGGTAGCAATCGTTGGCACGGGGATGATAAGTGTCGCCACCGTCGCATCCTGTTGTTTTTTTTATAATGCGCGACAGGGGAATGATCGCGGTAATCAACGTGAGTCTTGGTATGCGTGTTGTGGGATTGGTTAAAAGCGAGCGGTACCCATCGCGCCTAAAGATGCGAACTCTGCAAGTTTTAGGCGTTGAAAATGATCATTTAACCAATGGATATTTTTTACAGCACAAATTGATTTTTCCCACGTTTTTTAGCAAGATACATATTTTTATCCGCATGCTTTAAAATATCCTGCTCCGTTGTTCCATGCTCAGGATACAATGCAATACCGATACTGACGGTAAGTGAAATTTTGATATTATTGACCATCAAGGGCTCAGAAAAAGATGAAAGGTAACGGGTTGCAATGTTACGCACTTCTTCTGTATCTACAATGTCTTCTAATAAAACTCCAAACTCATCACCGCCTAGTCGTGCCAGGAAGTCGATTGCTCGTGAAGCATTTTTCAGTATGGTTGCAACCTCACATAGCACCGCATCACCGAAATCATGTCCAGCTTGGTCATTAACTTTTTTAAAATCGTCGATATCAAGATATATCACAGCAAGTAGACCTTGTTTTCGATTGGCGCGTGCAATAGCTCGTAAGAGCGCGTCTGAAAATGCAGGTCGGTTGGATACCTGGGTCAGAAAATCACGGTAGGCTAGCTTTTCTAAAGAGCGCGCGTTTTCTTTCAAAGCGGTGATGTCTGTTAAAGTACCCACTAAGCGAATAAGTTTGCGCTGTTTATCCAAAACGCCTTTTCTACGCGATAAAATCCATACAATACGTCCAGTTTTATGTACAAACCTGATTTCTTGAGTCATGGGTTGATCACTGTGGCTGGCCAGATATTTTTCCATTTTACGCCGTAAAATTTGTAGGTCTTCCGGCACCATCAACTGTTCATAGCTTTCTATGGAATTGAGTAGTTCATGATCCTCGTAACCCAAAGTCCGTTTCAGTAAGGGGCTTAAATAGGTTTCTTTACTAATTAGATCCCAATCCCACCAACCATCGGTAATCGCGTCTAATCCTAAATTCAGGTGCTCAGCATCGATGATTTTCTCTTCTAACCAGTATTTTTCTGTCATATCCCAACAAATACCGGTGAGGTAGTGCTCTTCTGAAGCGGGGATATGGTGTATATTGGCAGAGCATGAAATATAGCGAATATTGCCATCGGAACGAGTAATCCGAAAATTTTGCTCAAAACTTTCGTGCTGTGTTGCGGTTGCAGCAAACGCTTCTTCTATACGCTTTCTATCATCACGATGAATGCTATCAATAAATTGATGCCAATGATTCATGTCAGATAGCGTATCTAAATCATACATGTTTTTTATGGTATCGTCGTAGGTAAAAGCTTTGCTTGCAAGATCACAGTGCCAAATTCCAATGAGACCCGTTTTCAAAGCCAAGCGTAAGTCTTTTTCAATTTCTTCTTTTTTTTGTAGTAGCAGCTTAGTGGTATGGATGTCTGTCAATGTGATGACCACACCTGTAACCGCTTCATGTTGACTAGAATAATAAGGGATGATTTTCAAAAAGTACCAATGATTTTTTTGGTTGACGACCTCCATTTCATAGGGTTTATTGCTTTTTAACACCTCTTTGGTTTTCTTCATCAGGCCATCAAACTTTAAATTGTGCTTAAAATTTTCTAGGGATCGTCCAATGTCATGGCTTACAAGATTGAATATTTTTTTTATGGCCGGGGTAAAAATACGAATTTCAAGATTGCTATTGAGAATAATGGTACATATTTCAGCACCATGGATTAAATTATCAATATCAGTTTTTGCTTGAATGACTTCATCGATTTTTCTGGAACGTTCTAAATTAACCACATTTAATTCTTCATTGACTGACTGGAGTTCCTCATTGGTAGACTGAAGCTCTTCATTAGAGGCCATTAACTCTTCATTAGCGGACTGTGCTTCTTCATTCACCGTTTCCATGCTTTCCAGCGAGGATTGTACCAAAACGCGCGCTTCTGAAAGTTCTTCCTCTAATGCAGTAATAATCTCGTGTTGATGAATACTATTTTGAGCGCCAGACAGCGTGATTGGTTGTGATTTGCCTGTGATGGCTTTGGAAAAATCTAAACGAATCCAATAATATGAAATTTTATCATTCACATCACGAATGGGATGAACGGCCATTTTTATAGCCCTTTCCTTATCCGAGTTTTGATGAATAGTGATATTTTTATAGACTACTGACATGAGCTTGCTTTTAGCCTGATGTAACGCTGCTATCAAGGTTCCTTTCAGTTCCTCAATAATAATTTTGGTCAAGATTAGGGACGGAATGCCTTCCGGTAAAATGAGTAGCTCGCGCGCTTTCCCGATACTATGGAGAAGCACATACGAGGTATCAATGATAAAACCAGCAGACACAACATCTTGTAAGATTGCATTATAGGCGTACAAAGGTAATGAGCCTGACGAAGGATGGTTGATGGTTGCGGGGGGATTGTCTTTAACCAAAACATTTGAGTGCAGGGTTATTCCATGCAAAGGAAAATGGCTGCGTTTCGTTTTTTTATAAATTTTCCAAAGAGGGTTAGTCGCCATCAGATCAGGTTCCAACGCAGTAAGTCCTTCGCTAGAGCCTAAAAATAAAAAACCACCTATATTTAAATTGAACCGCAATAAGTCGGTAATCCGCTGTTGTTCTTTAGGCGTAATATAAATCAGCAAATTACGGCAGCATATCAAATCCATTTTTGTAAAAGGCGTATCTCGTAGTAAATTATGTTTTGTAAACAATATTTGGCGTTTAATTTCCGGGATGACTTCATAATAATCTGGGAATTTTATAAAGTATTGATTCAACAAATCAGGCGGTACTTGGGCGATTTCGCGATAAGAATATTGCCCTTTTTTCGCCCTTAAAATGAATTCCGGATTAATATCCGTAGCAAATATTTTGATAGAAAACGGCAGATGATGTTGGTCAGCATATTTCTTCAATAAGATGGCAATACTATAAACCTCTTCACCGGTAGCACAAGAATTAACCCAAATACGAATGATTTCTTGAGTTTTTTTAGCTCGGGTGAATAAAGCAGGGATCACTTCAGATTCTAATACTGCAAACGCTTCTGGATCTCTAAAAAATTGAGTAACCCCAATCAGCAGATCTTTATAAAGTGTTTTAAGTTTTGCCTCATCGTTGGATAGATAAGCCACATAAGCTTGTAAATTCTCTATATTCAGCAGGCGCATCCTTCTTTGAATCCGTCTTGCCACGGTCCCAAATTTATAAGCGTTGAAATTAGTTGTGAATTTTTGATCCAACAAATGAAATATTTCCTGATACTGTGATTGGTGCGCCGGTTTTAATTGTTCTATGTTTTTATGAAAATCAGTAGGCTGATGCATATACTCCAGAATGGCATTGGGCATGTCAGACACTGACAAAACACGCTGAACTTCTTGTGTCGCAATAGCATTATTCGGCATGTCAGAGAATTTTGCTTCGTCTGGGGTCTGAGCAATGGTTAACCCATGATGGTGTGCAATGGCCTCCATACTTGAAGCACCATCTGCTCCTGTCCCTGAGAGGATGATACCTATCGTGAATTGGCCGTAAGCCAACGCCAATGATTCAAACAAAGTGCTGATCGGCTGTGGCGCTAATTTTCGATGTAGTTTTCTTAATTTAAAACAATGGTTTTCAATCTGCGCTTCAAATGAGGCGGGGATCAAATAAATCACATTGGGATTCAATGGCATCTTATTTTTTGCAGTCATGATGGATCTGGATGTGTGATGAGCCAACAAATCGGACATCATACTGGGAAAGTCGGGGGATAAATGCTGTGCAATAATGAAGGTGACTTCATCATTTTCAGGCATATGATCAAAAAAACCTTCTATTGCCTCTAATCCTCCTGCAGAGGCACCAATTCCAACTACGTATTTAGGGGGTTGTGTCATTCTAGCCCGGTAGGTGTATATCATCCAAATGATTGTACAGCGTTTGCCAGCAAAGTCTATTAGGGGTTTACTTTATGATGTCTGCTAATTTTTTTTCTAAATCTACGCTTGTCAAATCGGCAACCAATACGACATCTTTGGTCACTACAACACAACAGTTCTGGATGCCGCAGGTCACTAACAAGGGATGAGTTGAGTATAAATAACTGCTTTTTGTATTATGACTTACAATATGTCCATGCAGGGCATTACCCATAGTATCTTTGGCTGAAAGCCCATACAGTGAGTGCCAGGTGCCGAGGTCATGCCAGTCGCCTGTAAAAGGCATGACGACAGCTTTTTTCGTTTTTTCAAATACGGCACGGTCGATGGAAAGACTAGGGCAGGTTTCTGGCATATGATCAAAATGCACAAAATCACGTTCTGATACGACCTGAGCCATTGCTTGTTGGCAGGCCTGCAATACGTCTGGGGCGTATTGTTGTAGCTCTTTTAAGAAAACAGAAGCTTGAAACAAGAAAATACCACTGTTCCAGAAATACCGTCCTGAGTCTACATACTCTTCTGCCAGCTTTTTCGATGGCTTTTCAACAAACTCATGAACTTCAAAAGCTGAGGAACCTGCAAGAGCGGGGCCTTTTTGGATATAACCATAATGGGTGGCTGGCTCGGTTGGCACTACGCCAAATGTTACTAATTTACCCCTCTCTGCGACGCTCACAGCGGCGCTAATCAATGCTGCAAATTGAGCGGTATCTTCAATCTGGTGATCGCTGGGACAAACGAGGATCATGGGATCAGCGTGCTCTGATAATGCATAGAGGACAGCGAGAGTGAGGGCAGCGGCAGTATTAAATTGTTTGAGTTCCAGCAGAATTTTGGCAGGGAGCTTGAGCGTTTGTAATTGTTCTGCGACGATAAAGCGATAATGAGTGTTTGTTATAATAAGGGGGTCGCAATGCTGTGAAAGAGTATGGATCCGGGTTAAGGTGTTTTGTAATAAACTGTGTGAATTGAATAAGCAATGAAATTGTTTGGGGTAATCTTGAGTGGAAAGGGGCCATAAGCGTTTACCGCTCCCACCAGCCAAAATAATGGGGACTATCGTTTCCATTGTCTATTTTTCTATTTTAGAAGTATAGTGATTCTTATCTTAGATTAAATTAGAGCTTATGCCTATAAAAAAAAGACTATTCAAGCCCTTCCTGGTTATTTTGAGCCTATTACTCAACTCGCATAGCTATGCCGCTGCTTGGTTGCAACCCAAAGGTACTTTACTTACGATTTTGAATAATCAAGCATACAACAGCTGTTCTTTTTGGAATGCACAAGGACAATTACAAAAAGGACCCTGTTTTTTTCAATATTCATTGGCACCTTATTTTGAATACGGCGCTTTAGATAAACTCACGCTGATTTTAAATCCTGATTTTGATACCTTTAATCAATCGGGAGAAGCGGTGCCATTTGGGTTCGAGAACATATTTTTTGGTGGTCGATACTCCCTCTGGAAAAAAGATTGGAGTCAGTTTTCGCTACAATTGGGTTATAACCAACCAATCCGGACGTCGTTATTCGGGGATTCTCCGACCTCTGTGTATGCAATCATCAATCGAATGCGGTATTTGGATGCGCGGTTGTTATATGGCACCGGTGGTGCTTTGGACAAACTCAAATCTAAGACTTGGTATGCCGATGCCGAGTTCGCCTATCAGCCCAGTTTTTCTGGTGCCGCGGATGAATTTAGATTTAATTTTATGCTAGGGTTGAAAACGTTGAGTGAACGTTTGGTCTTCGAAGTGCAAGAATGGAATGCTGTATCAGCGCGCAATGCAGACAGTCCATCCTTACCCAACTATAATATAGCGACAGTTATGGGTGATATCATGTATTGGGTCATTCCTGAAATTTTTTCTATTCAATTTGGTATCCAACAGGATTTTTATGGGGTTAATATTGGACGCGGGACTGCACCTTTTATTAGCTTATGGTGGAGGTTTTCTTAATGGCCTCTTCTTCTAAGAAAACCAAACATTTTTCTGATTTAGCCCAAAAACACGCCTTACCTTTTGTACATTTAGATAGTCAAACATGCCATCCTTATTTATTGAAGTTGGAGCATCGTTACGATTATTCACAATTGCAAGCACTCCCTATTGCGCTATCCACCACGCTTACCGTTGCAACGACCAATCCTTCTCAAGCCAATAAAAAAAACATAATAGAGTTCTTCACTAAAAAATATGGGAAAAAAATCAACTTAGTGGTGACCACGTCAGATGATTTTAATATGGTGTTGGCTGATAATTTCAAAGAAGAGGATACGTACACCATTGCAAACATTCGCGATGTCGTAGACGAGTATCACAGTGCCTCACACACATTTAGCCCGCTCGCAAAGCTGTTTCTGAGTGTATTAGTTGCCTTTATTGTTTATGGCGCAGCGACCCATTTTTTTCTAACGGCTTTGTGGGTCAATTTGTTTTTGTCCTCAGGCACCCTTATTCTAATGGCGTATAAATTGGGGTTGACCCTGTATTCCATGCGGTATTTATTTCAAAGACCCCCTGAAAAGCCCCCCAAGCTGTTGGCGGTATACCCCATTTATACTGTCTTAATCCCTTTGTTATTTGAAGAAAAAAATACGCTCACTTTATTGGTGGAAGCACTGTCCAGATTAGATTATCCCCAGGATAAATTAGATGTGAAATTCCTAATGGAAGCGCATGATCTCAAAACTTTGAGTATTTTAAAGCAAATGGATTTGCCGTGGACTTATCAATTGTTAATTGTTCCAGCAGGCGAACCGCGCTCAAAACCACGCGCGTGTAATTATGGCGTGCGTTTTGCATTAGGAGAATATTTAACAATTTATGATGCAGAAGATAGACCTGATCCGGATCAATTGAAAGTAGCGTTACAGGTGATGCGCAACTCTGAACCAGAAGTGGGGTGCGTACAAGCATCGTTGAATTTTTATAATTTTAGAGAAAATATTATAACCAGATTGTTTACAATTGAATACACCTATTGGTATGACTGTTTGGTTCCTGCGCTGAGTTCATTGAGTGTTCTAGTGCCATTAGGTGGGACTAGCAATCATTTTAAAACGGTTGTCTTGCGGGAAATAGGGGGGTGGGACCCTTACCTTGGTACAGAGGACGCTGAAATCGGAGTGCGCCTTGGTCGTCATGGTTATATTGTTAAACATATTAATTCTACGACTTATGAAGAGGCTAATACTCGTTTATGGAATTGGTTTAAGCAGCGGTCGCGCTGGAATAAAGGGTATATGCAAACCTATTTACTCAATATGCGAGATCCCATCAATTTATTAAAACAATTGGGTTTTTGGAAATTCATTAATTTTCAGTTTTTTGTGGGGGGCAATGTTTTTTTCCAATTGGCCAATCTCCCATTATGGCTTTTTTTGGGTAGCTCTATTTTCTTTTATCATTCCTTGACAGATTTATTCCCGAATACATTATTGGCTTTGTGCTGGTATAACTTTCTTATCAGTAATACTGTTTTATTAATTTGTCAGTTTGCAGCAACGTATCACCGGCGTTTATATGGTCTACTCCCCTTTGTGCCCTTGAAAATACTCTATTGGTTGTTGATGAGTTTTGCAGGATATTATGCGGTGTATGAGCTCTTAGTGAGGCCGGGATATTGGTACAAAACTCAGCATAATCTGAGTAAGCAAGGGCGAAAAACGGATGTTCCCTTGGATGATAAAAACAAAAAGTGAGTACGATTCCCTAACGGTCACAGCTCAGATTAACCAGTCAAAATCAAGGGGAGAAACGTATGGACAGAAAAAAAACGCTGTTGGTGATTGGTCTTGGTCGGATAGGCTTGCCTCAAGCGCTGGTTCTTGCTGAGCAAGGGTTTCAGGTTTACGGATATGCACGTAACGTAGACATGTTCGAGGGTTTAGCCGAACACAAAGCACCCTTTGTTGAAGCTGATTTACAGGAATTATTGCGCAAACACTATGGTAAAAACTTTATTCCTTTTACGAATTGGGATAAAACCCGAGAGATATTGCCTAAAATAGAGGGTATTTTTTTCTCTATTGGTACCAAAACGGTTTCCAATCAAGATATTACGCAAAATTCGTCTCTCGATCTTTCTGGTTACTATGCGTTATTCGACCAAATTTTTTCTGATAAACAGTGCCTGAAGAAGCCGATTACGCTGATTATTCGCACAACAGTTCCTTTGGGTACGACCGACCAATTCAAACAATATCTTGAAAAAAAGTATGCCTTTAAAGAGAGTCAGGATTTTTTTCTTGGTTTTGTCCCAGAACGTATGGCGGAAGGCGCTGCTATCAAAGAACTTCAGAGCTTACCCAGAATCATTGGTACGTATTCGGACGAGGGATTTGCTGCGATCCAAGCTTTGGTTACGCAGTCAGGAGGCGATGTGATTCGAGTTGCCAATCCACTGACAGCCGAATTTTGCAAATTAACGGACAATTCCTATAGAAGTACTTTGTTTGGGTATGTCAATGAGTTGGCTATGTATGCGAACACACTTAAGATTAGTATTTCAGAAGTCATTGATGCCGTGAATCAGCATTACCAACGTAATCATTTGCCGCAGCCCGGATTTGTATCTGGTTATTGTTTGAGTAAAGATCCGTACATTTTTGAATTGGATTTTTTAAAAAATCATCCGCAGCGGGATTTTCATTCGGTTTGGTATTATGCGCGTCGTACCAATGATTTTTTAATGCAGTTTGTGGTGCAAAAAATCACAGCCTTTGTCGGTGATCGGAAAAATGTTTGTGTGGCCATTTTAGGGCTGTCTTTTAAAGCAGATGTGGATGATTTTCGATTGTCACATGGATTCACTATTATGGATCAATTGATCGCAGCGCAGATCACGCAGTTCAAATTATATGATCCTAATTTTGACAAAAATAGCTATACGCGTCTACCGGAGCAGTATTTGCCCTTTGTAAGCCAAGCCAGTGCTACGTTAAATCAAAAAATGCTGACGGCGGTCGATGCGATCATTGTGTTGTCTCCGCATCGCGCGCTTAGAAGACGAAATGACAGTGCAAAGCTCCGAAAATTATTGCAAGACACGCAAAATCCTTGTTATTTGTTGGATCTGTATCGTGTTTGGGATGAAGCCTCTTCTATTGAGCATATTCAATATACAACGTTCGAAGAGGGGGTGTGATGACAATTTTAATCACGGGTGTTGCTGGATTTATCGGCTCATTTTTAGCGGAGCATCTGATCGAAGGTGGCTATAAAGTGATTGGAGTAGATAATTTATTCCGCGGGAAATTAGAGAATATTCAGCATTTGCCTAAAACACATTTTGAGTTTTTGAAACTGGATCTCAGTCAAGCCAAACACATCAAGCGTATCCGAGACCTCTTACTGAAACATCATATTACGACTGTTTTTCATCTTGCGGCGATCAATGGGACGCAATATTTTTATGATAAACCTTTTTTTGTGCTCGACCAAAATATTAAAATTACCCAAAATTTATTGGAAAGTACGCTAGAAACCCAGGTTAAATATATTATTTATACGTCCAGTTCCGAAGTGTATGGTGAAGCTACTCAATTTCCAACGCCAGAAACACATCCTATTTCAGTGCATGAGGATATTGATCGGGATTCTTATGCCGCGTCCAAAGCATTGGGTGAGTTTTATGTACGCTTATTTTCCCAATTGCATCAAATTGATTATTTGATCCTAAGGGTGTTCAACATTTATGGGGAAAGAATGGTGGGGACGCGCTATGGACAGGTGATTCCAGAATTTATAAACAAAATGCAGTCTCCAGAAAAATTTACCATCATAGGCGATGGTAAACAAACGCGCAGTTTTTGCTACATTCGAGATCTCATCTATATTTTAAAAACTTTAATGCAAAAACAGACCACAGGCCTCATGAATATTGGGAATGATGACGAAATCAGTATCGCTGAATTAGCACAGAATTTACATCAATTAGCTGGCCGAGCGTTCGAACCCACTTATTTATCTGGACGCCCCAATGATCATCAAAGAAGAAAACCAGATCTCAGCCATTTACGCCGTGTTTTACCAGAACTAGTCTTTACACCCCTAGAAAAGGGCTTGATTAGAACCTTAGCGTTTTATACAGCGCTTCCCAGGAGGGGTGGGGAAAAATAGACCACATTGTCAAACATATCACTATAATTGTTATAGAAACAAAAATAATGGCCATAAAGATTTCCTTTTTTCCGCGTTGCGCGATCGACAAGGCTCTGCGTAAACGCATAGTAGGAATCATGCCTATGATGGTCAATAAAATAATGATGGTAAATATGAATGGTAGCATCTATTGTAGGGATGTAGGAATGATGTTTTTAGTATACACAGGATGTGATAAAAAATATGCAAGCTACCCAGTTATTTAAAAAAGTAACCCATGAGGCCTTGCGTCGGCAATTACAGTCACCGTATTTTCAATCAAGCGAGATTCAATTTTTAAAATCCCTTTCCCTAAAAATGGGGGTATTAGTATTTTATTATGCTGATAGGGGATCTTTTTCCTTAGGGGTTGCCTTAGTAGATAAGCACTCTGGGCTTGTACTGTGGGTAAAATCCGAGCCGCTATGGCGAACTAATGAAAAAATAAAGTCGTTAAGCATCTCCAAACTTCGCCAAAAAATCAAATTTGATTTTGCATTGGCAGATGAACAGCACGCTATATATTTTCCAATGCAGGCACTTTTAACCGATTTGCAAAAACAAAGTATTTTAAAAAAACCGATCCAGAATCCTATATTAGAACCGAATCCTCAAAATTCTTGGGAATCTGTCTCTGTGTTCAATCCAGCCGTGTTATGGTTAGAGGATAAAGTCCATTTTGTATACCGTGCCATCGGGTGCGGTGGGCAATCTGTCTTGGGGTATGCAGCCAGCAAAGATGGTATCCATATTGACGAGCGTTTGAATACACCGATTTTCCCCGTAGTCGATTTGCATGTACATAAACATAGTGCTCAGAAATCTTTGTATACTTCAGGTGGGAATTGTTGTGGGTGCGAAGACCCTCGATTGGTCAAAATAGATGACACGATTTATATGACTTATACCGCTTTTGATGGTCATCATGCTCCAGGCATGCATTTGACCTCAATTTCTGTGCAAGATTTTTTAGATCACAATTGGCGCTGGTCTGTGCCGGTTCGTTTATCTGCCCAAGGGGAAGTCCATAAAAACTGGGTTATTTTTCCCAAATTATTGCAAGATCAGTATGCCATTTTACATAGCATTACACCTACCATTCAGGTCGATTATTTTGACAGTCTGGATTTTAATCAAGCTCCCCAAATAAAAAGTTATTATGCAGCCCAAAATAGGGAACAAGCCTGGGATAGTTGGGTACGCGGTGTGGGCCCAGTCCCTTTGCCGGTAGAAGGGGGGTGGTTGGTTTTGTATCATGCGATGGACCATAGTGATCCCAATCGTTATAAATTGGGGGGGATGATTTTAGATCAAGATGATCCCACTAAAATCTTATATAGAGCAACGATGCCTTTGCTTGAACCGAATGAACCTTATGAAAATGAGGGGCTCAAATCTGGGGTGCTCTACTCTTGTGGCGCAGTCATCAAAGACGGGCAATTACTGGTTTATTATGGAGGTGCTGATACAGTTATTTGTATGGCATTTGCTGACTTGGATTGCGTTTTGCATCATATCAAGCAGGGTACACAAGAGGTTGCCACCGATGTTAATTCGTAATCCTAAAAACCCAATTTTGCGTCCTAATCCGCTGGTTGATTGGGAAGCTTATGCAACGTTTAATCCCTGTGTGATAAAAAATAATCAGCAGTATCATTTGTTATATCGGGCGATAGGGACCGCGCCAGCACATCATCCTGCTGCAACCATGTCTAGTATTGGTTATGCGGAAAGCTTGAATGGGATTGATTTCGTGAAGCGGCGCCAACTCATCAAACCCAGCGAGATTTGGGACCGTTTTGGCTGCGAAGATCCGCGAGTGACTTTTCTGGATGGTAATTATTATATTTTCTATACTGCATTAGCTGAATACCCGTTTGCGGCTGCAGGGATCCGAGTCGGGCTGGCTATTACGAAAGATTTTCAAGAAATTAGTGAAAAACATTTGATTACGCCCTTTAATGCAAAAGCTATGGCTTTGTTTCCTGAAAGAATTAATGGGAAATTAGTTGCGATCCTTACTGTCAATACGGATATGCCGCCGGCAAAAGTTGCTATTGCAACTTTTTCTCATGACAGTGATATGTGGTCTGAAGCCTTTTGGACCTTATGGTATCAATCATTAGATCATCACGTGGTTCCTTTGTTGCGGACTCGTAGGGATCATATAGAAGTGGGCGCGCCGCCCATTAAAACGAAGCAAGGCTGGTTATTGATTTATTCGTATATTAGAAATTATTTTTCCAATGAAAAAGCGTTTGGTACTGAGGCCGCGTTATTGGATATAGATGACCCGCAGAAAGTGAGGAAAGCTCTGACCGTGCCGTTGATTTTGCCTGCAGCTGATTACGAGTTACACGGTGATGTGCCGAATATTATTTTTCCCTCAGGCGTCCAGGTAGAAGAGGACCACTTACATTTGTATTATGGAGCGGCGGATACGACTAGCTGTGTGGCTACGGGCTCTATCTCTGAATTGTTAATGCAATTAACGACGCATGCAAGCCCTGCAGATTATATGAAGGTTGGCCAGAGTAACCCTGCGTTTCAGCGTTATCCAGGCAACCCAATTATTAGCCCTAGACCAGATTTTTCTTGGGAAGCACAAGCGACGTTTAATCCTGGGGCTATTTATTTAGAGGGTAGTTTTCATATTATCTATCGCGCTATGGGGTTTGATTTTACCTCTGTATTTGGGTATGCCAAGAGTCGAGATGGGTTGCAGATTGATGAACGCTTATCCATGCCTATTTATCAACCCAGAGCGGAATTTGAGCAAAAATTACGCCCTGGATATTCTGGTTGCGAAGATCCGCGTTTAACGTTATTGGGTGATACGATTTATATGTTCTATACAGCCTACGATGGCTACACCCCACGCGTTGCATTTACTTCTATCTCTGTGAAAGATTTTCTCAATAAAAACTGGTGTTGGGCTTTTCCCATTGTAATTACACCACCGGGCACAGATGATAAAAATGCATGCCTTTTCCCTAAAAAAATCAATAATCAATTTGTTCTCTTACATAGAAGAGGCAATACTATTTGCATTAATAGTATCGATGACATTCATTTTGGGCCCAATCAATGGTTGGCTGATCAATCGCATTTGATCCAGCGTAAATCGGATTATATTTATAATTTAAAGTTTGGTATTTCTGCGCCACCCATTGAAACCCCCTATGGATGGCTTCTCATCTATCATCGGGTGACCATGAAAGATCATATTTATAAAGTAGGTGCTGCATTATTGGATTTACAAGATCCTCGGCATTTATTAGCGATCACTGATAAAGCGCTCTTGGAGCCCCAGATGGAATATGAGAAGCATGGGCTAGTATCTAATGTTGTCTTTCCTTGTGGGGCCGCCGTATTGCAGGGCGATGTCTATTTATACTATGGATGTGGCGATAGCGTCATATCAGTAGCTACAATGGAATTAAAACAAATTTTAGCTTTATTGGGGATTCATTCATAAGGATTATGCCGTTATGAGTTATCGAGACATTTTTATGGATACATGGGCTCCTATCTATATTACCGTAGTGGTATGGTTTTTTTTGCTGTTTTTATTGGCAGTATTTGTATTAAAACTCCACAAAGTCCGTAATAAATTATGGAATAGTGAAGCTTTATTTCGTGGTGTCATGCAAACTTCTGGGATAGGGGTGGCTTTGATTGCGCTAGATGGCACTATGTTTTCAGTGAACGAGGCGTTATGTGGGATGTTGGGGTATTCTGTGGATGAATTAAGCAAACTCAAAGTCCAAGATATTACCCATCCAGAGGATCGAGCCAACACGCTAGAGAATTTGGAAAAATTAAAAACGGGCGAAAAATCCAAAATTGATCTTGAAAAGCGGTATATTGCTAAAAATGGCAATATTGTTTGGGCGTATCTGTTTGTGAACGTGATCACTAATCATGCTAATGTTGCGCAATATTACGTGGCGCATATTGAAGATATTACGCAATCCAAATTGATGCATGATGAGTTACGCTACAATACTACCCATGATTTATTGACAGGTCTTTTAAACAGGCGAGAATTTGAAAATCTTTTGAATGGTGCTGTCCAAAGTTTTAAATCCCAAGGCATTCCTTATATTTTATGCTATTTGGATTTGGATTTTTTCAAAATTATCAATGAGTCTGCAGGACACATGGCAGGAGACAGCTTATTGCAAGAGGTTGCCAATGTATTGCAACAACATATGCGTAAAACAGATATATTGGCGCGTTTAGGCGGGGACGAATTCGGGGTTTTACTTTTAAATAGCGCTTTAACTAAGGGTAAGACAATATGTCAAAATTTGATTGAGGTGATTAATGCGATCCGTTTTCATTCAAATGAGAATGTGTATCGCATTGGTGTGAGTATTGGTATGGTGCTATTTTCTGATCCTGACCGAAGTGCTGGCCAATTATTAAGTGATGCAGATATCGCATGTTATGCAGCCAAATCGGAGGGTCGAAATCAAATATTTGTTTTTGAAAACGCAAAGACCTATTCCGGAGAATATAGTCGTAATATATTAATGGTCAATGAGATACAGGAAGCCATAGAACATAATCGATTGGTTTTGTACTGCCAAAAAGTCGTATCAACCAAACCAGCGCAATCGACTACTCAATCGTATGAAATATTAATCCGAATCATCACGGAAAAGAAAAAAATTATAGATGCCGACAGTTTTGTTGTGATTGCTGAACAGTTTAATTTGATGGCTATCATCGATCGTTGGGTTTTAAGCCATATTTTCGAGTGTTATGACAAACAATTAGCTGCCTTGGAGGGAGGGCTTTTCTCCATTAATATCTCGGCAAACTCGCTCAATGATCCTAGTTTTTTACCTTATCTACTAGGATTAATTAAAAAATCAGCACTGCCTCCCGAACGACTTTGTTTTGAAATTACTGAAACGGCTGCGATGAGTAGAATTAGCAAAACGATGGAGGCAGTCAGTGCAATCCAAGAGATTGGCTGTAAAATTGCTTTAGATGATTTTGGTGTTGGTTTGAGCTCTTTTAGTTATATCAAAAACTTTTCAGTGAATATTATCAAAATAGACGGTAGTTTTGTAAAAAATGTGGTGCATGCCGAAGTGGATAAAACGATTGTACAAACCATGAATGAAATGGCGCATCGCCTAGGGATGCAAACGGTGGCGGAGTATGTGGAAAATCAGGAGATTTTAAAAGTTATTTCAGAAATCGGCGTGGATTTTTTACAAGGGCATGCAATTGGTAAGCCGGAGCCACTCAGTAAGCTTATCAATTTTGATGAGTAGGATCGCAGCCGAAATAACTTCCTATTCAGCTTCGCGCTTATTTCGCTCGCGATCCTTAGTTAATCCATAAATGTTAAGGGAGATACGTTAAATCGTACGGAAAGCTTTTTTATTTGGGTTACATTCAATTTGCGTTTGCCGTTTAAAATTTCGGAAACTACGCCTTGACTACCAATGTCGCTATTCAAGTCACTTTGATTTAAAGCATGCTGTTCCATTAAAAATTTCAAAGCATCAATGCCAGTACCGCTTTTGAATAGTTCGCAGTGTTCTTCGTCATACATGGCAATCATGTGACTGATAACATCGACGAGCCCCATTAGTTCATGAGACTCATCTTCACCTACTCTGTCAAGGAGTTCATCAAGAAAACGGGACAAATTTGCATAATCATCTGCATTTTGAGGCTCATGAATAACCGAAGAAATATGTCTCCAATGTTGGATAGTATTCTCAATAAAATCATTATGAGCTAAAGCAGCCATTCTCATTCCCTCCATTTTCCTTTGTCATACTCATTTTGAGATTTTTTACAAACTCTGTAAGAGGACAGACGTTGTATGGGATTCGAAATAAACTTCAGCAGGGTGATCGGACAAGATGGAAAGGGCAAGTAAATACTGTCCTGAGTCCGTGGGACAATAATCAATAATTTCACCAATCTCAGGTTTTTGGAGTGTGGTATAGCATTTTTGACCCGCAAAAATCGGATCTGAGGTGGTCACTTGAAACAGTTTCAAACTATGTTTGAGTTTGGCCCGATAATGCGTTCGAGCAATAATTTCCTGACCTTTGTAACAGCCTTTTTTGAAGCTGATATAGGGCGTATTGTGGAGATTGAGGCGATGAGGTAGAAATAATCCCCGGGTATTAGGATAGATCGTCATACGAGTCTGTTGTAACTCTAAATAATGCCATGCCAAGGATCCGCGGTGTTGTTCGGCAGAGAATTGAGCCATAAGCGCTTCTTTTTGGCTAGGATCGCGTAAGAGGAATATAAACAATTCTTGACTGAGCGCATAACAGAACATATCGGCGTTGTGAGTGGCTTGCCAAGCTTCAGTCGGGAGCGGTATGGGTAAAAACCCTGGCATAGCTGCTTGGGGAATATAGAGCCCCACACAGGTAAGCAGGTGGTTGGTTTTTAACGTGACACGTGAAAACATGGCCGTTTTGGCCAAAGCTTGCTGAGTTGATACGATTAAATCTTTAGGCATCACCAGATGCAAGCCATGCCATGCGACGACATCCAATAACGCAAGGAGCCGCCCTTGCAATGAACACATGCCACCAGGACGCATTTGGTTTGCATTCACGGCATCTACATCACAGGTTAATTGACCTTGTAAAAAGGTGGCGGGGTTAGTGCCTGCCACTTCAAGAGCACACAAATGGTCTAAATCGAAGACATATGATTGTTCGGGCGCAAAACACAGGTCTTGGGCTAGTGAATGAAAGACTGTGTAAACCCGCTCGTTGAGGGTATGGGTAATCATTGGTTTCATGACCAGTATGTTATACAATTATGCCCATGGATATCAATAGCTCATTCCAAATTGGGGCACTGACCTTTGCCCATCGGTTGATTCAAGGGCCACTGGCTGGGTACACCTGTGCGCCATATCGTGCGACGTTTGCCGCGTTTCAACAGCCAGCTTATTGCGTTTCGGAAATGATTTCTGCTCATGATTTGTTGCATCGGCAGCCAGCACGCTTTGTTTCACGGGATCCCAAGGAAAAATACTTGACGTATCAACTGAGTGGCTATGATCCGGATGTGATGGCGAAGGCTGCAGAAATTCTGCAGGGGCTGGGTGCGGACATGATTGATATTAACTGTGGTTGCCCCAAGACTAAGATTAGAAAAAAAGGTGCGGGCTCTGCATTATTAACGTCTCCTGAACGCATAGCTCAGATTATAACCGCTATCAAAGCGCGGATTAGCATACCCTTGACAGTCAAAATTAGAGTCCAGGGCCTAGAGCAGGATTTAAATTTGGCCAAAGTGATTGAACAAGCAGGCGCAGATGGCTTGGTGGTCCATGGCCGGCGATGGCAAGATAATTATGAACGACCCTGCGACAGACAACAGATTGCGCTGATTAAGAGAGGGGTTAGTATTCCGGTGATCGCCAATGGAGACATCGCAGATCATGCTTCTCTGCAGGCGATGTTAGAAGAAACTGCTTGTGATGCTTATATGATTGCGCGAGCTGGTACGGGACGCCCATGGTTGTATCAAGCCTTATTGCATCCGGATGCGGCCGGGTCCCTATCTTGGAGCTTCTCTCAGGCTATTGCGCTTTTTATGACCCATTTGCAAGGCTTGGCGTTGCTCCAAAATGAGTATCGAGCCATTTTACAAAGCAAAACATTGGTGCGTTATTATTTCAAACCATGGGTAACGCGCGAACAACTATTAGGCTATTATGATCTTGACTCTTTTAGCAAAATAGAGGAATATTTGTGCAATTTTATAGGGTTAGAGCCTCATGAATCACGAGCAACGTAAAGCAAGAATACGCTGGCACAGTCGGCGCGGCATGTTGGAATTGGATGTGCTCTTAGGTCGATTTTTGCAAGCTAAATTAGAGACTATGTCAGAAGCAGACATGGATGTATTGGAACGTTTGTTGGCCGAAGCGGATCCCGATTTATATGCGTGGTTGATGGGCTATGAAACCCCTAGCAACAAGGAGCTTGCCGATTTTGTCACATGTATCCGAACTGAACATCGCCCTGTTACCATCACGTGACTATCGATGCTTAGCTTGGATTTTGACGAGCTGGGCGGTCGCTGGTTTATATTATGCGCATCTACCTTGGATCCTCGCATTTGGCTTAAGTGCCGGTATGGGCTGGGGGCTATGGCGTATCACTTGTTCTCCTCTGCCTCACTTTGGGTTAGAGACGATCGTTTTTCAACGAGATAAATGGATATTAGGTTTCCAGGATAAGATTGAGCGCTACGACAAAATACAAATTAGTGCAGACAGTGGTTTTTTTCTCTTAATTCATTTTTCTAATACAAAATCACGCACTTCACGGAGGCTGGTGATTTTTTGTGATCAGTTATCTAAGTTCGAACTTAGAAGTCTAAATATATTAGAGCTGGTTGGACCGACTACTCAAGCAATTGCGAGGTAATCTGAGTCGGGACCTCTTACGCTCGCGGCCCGGAAAGTACCATTCCCATGTTATCCCCCCCCTTGATTTTTTTATTTTCGACCCCACATTCTCAATTACAACAATTTTTAGGAGTTTTATGATGAGCAAAAAACAACAAACAATGGGATTTCAGACTGAAGTCAAAAAAATGCTACAATTAGTTGTTCATTCATTATACAGTAATAAGGAAATATTTTTACGTGAATTGATCTCCAATGCGTCGGATGCGCTCGACAAACTACGGTTTTTAGCTTTATCAGAGGGCAGTTTATACGAGCAAGATTCTGATTTAAAAATCACGGTTGCATTCGATGCCAAACAAAAAACCATTACGATTGCGGATAATGGAATTGGAATGACTTGGGATGAAGCGGTTACCAATTTAGGAACCATCGCAAAATCTGGAACAGAAGAATTCATCAGTCATTTGACGGGTGATCAAATCAAAGACTCTAATTTGATTGGTCAATTTGGAGTAGGATTTTATTCCGCGTTTATTGTTGCTGACCGAGTAGTATTGAAGAGTCGGCGTGCGGGAGCGGCGACCGATACAGCCATTCAATGGGAGTCCAAAGGGGATGGCGAGTTTACGATTGCGTCTGCACATAAAGAATCGCGTGGCACGGAAGTGGTGTTGCATTTGAAAGATGACGCCGAAGAGTTTCTCAGTGATTGGCGTATAAGAGGCATTATTACCAAATATTCTGACCATATTTCTTGGCCTATTGTGATGCAAGAAATGAGTAAAGAACCAGAGGAGTTAGAAGAGGGTGCTGAAAAAGCCGAACAAGAAAGTCCTGGGTTTGAAACGGTTAACAAAGCAACTGCATTATGGACGCAACAAAAATCTGAGATTGCGGATGAGGACTACAAAGCATTATACAAACATCTTTCGCATGATTATCAAGACCCTTTGATTTGGACGCATAACCATGTCGAAGGCAAGCACGAATATATCAGTTTGCTGTATATCCCATCACACGCTCCTTATGATTTATGGCAACACGAGGCCAAGCATGGTTTGAAACTGTATGTTAAACGTGTATTTATTATGGATGACGTGTCTCAATTTTTGCCAAGATATTTGCGTTTTGTCAAAGGTATTGTGGATGCCAGTGATTTGCCATTGAACGTATCGCGTGAAATTTTACAAGATAATAAACAAGTCGATAATATCAAATCAGCGTGCACCAAGCGGATTTTATCAGCTCTAGAAAAAATGAGTCAAGATAATGCCGAGACGTATCAGAAGTTTTGGAAAGAGTTTGGTTTGGTACTGAAAGAAGGGCCTGTAGAGGATTTTGCTAATCGCGAAACCATAGCGAAATTATTGCGCTTTACCAGTACGCACTCTCATTCTGAAGAACAAACGATTTCTCTGGCTGACTATGTGTCGCGCATGCAAGATAAGCAAGATAAAATTTATTACATCACAGCGGCTACCTATAATGCTGCCAAAAATAGTCCCCATCTGGAAATATTTAAGAAAAAAGGCATTGAGGTTTTACTATTGAGTGATCGGATTGACGAATGGTTGACTGGTCATTTGGGTGAGTTCGAAGGTAAAAAATTACAGTCAATTGCCAAAGGGAAAGTTGATTTAGATGATGATGCGGGCGAAGTGAAAAAACAAGAAGAGTCGTATGCTCCAATGTTGGCGCAAATTAAAGGCATTTTAGCAGATCGAGTTAAAGATGTGCAGTTGACGAATCGTTTGACGGATTCTCCGGCGTGTATTGTGGCAGATGAGCATGATATGGGATTGGAAATGCAACGTATTTTGCAAGCTGCAGGTCAGCAAGTTCCTGCATCCAAGCCGATTTTTGAGATCAATCCAGATCACGTTTTGATTAAGCGGATTCATGGCATCGAAGATGATGTGAAGTTTGAGCAATGGATTAATGTGCTGTATGAGCAGTCTTTGATCGCAGAAGGTGGTCAATTAGATAATCCAGCTGACTTTGTGAGACGAGTCAATAATTTACTGATTGAAGCGTAACAGGAGATATTTCCTCTCTATCCACTCTCCGCCCTGCGGGCACCTTCTCCCCATTTCTGGGGAGAGGGTGAAAATGAGGGTAGTTATTTGGAAGATAATGCCAGGAAATGCATCGTTTTCTTCGGGATGAAATGGAAAGCTACAAAAAATTAAATATGTTAAGAAAAAATACGGTTTTCCCTATAGCGTATCAATTAGGCTTCATGTACAATTAATCTTGCAATTCATGAACATGATGAAGTGTAAGAAGGCAAGGAACAAAAGTTTTGATTAACTAATATAAGGATATTGAACATGGCTGTTACTGAAACAGAAAGCTATATTGAGAATACGACCCAAGATCAAGGCCTGCAAGATTTAGTCTATGGTCTGGTAACGCGCTTTCTAGCTGAAAATAAAACGAAATCAATTACTGATTTATACGATATGATTCTATCCGAAGTTGAGCCGCCATTGTTGCAGGCTGTGATGGAAAAACGACGTGGCAATCAGTTACAAGCTGCGAAGATGTTGGGTATAAGTCGAGGCACGATACGGAAGAAGCTACAACGGTATTTTGGTACCAAGTATTTCCGCTTAACTGACGAATAACCCCAAACTTCTTTTTGAATTATTCTTTTATGTACCCACCTAGTATTTGAATACGAGGTGGGCACGGACTTCTTAAATGATCACTTTAAATCAATTGAGCATCGCCTTTGGACAAAAACTATTGTTCTATGACGTGGATCTCATTCTAAATTCCCAAAAGGCGTATGCCTTGGTCGGGGCAAATGGTTGTGGAAAATCCACTCTATTTAAATTAATTACTCAAGAAGATGAACCCAGTTCTGGCGAAATCATCAAACCCAAAGATGCGACGATTGGCTGGTTGAAACAAGATCAATTTCGCTATGAACATACGTTGCTTCGAGACATTGTATTAGAAGGGCGGGCGCAACTGGCTGCGGCGATGAAAGAAAGAGATGATTTGCTGCTAGTAGATCCCTGGACCGAAGCCCAAGGTATGCGCTTTGCGGAATTGGAGCATTTGATTTATCAAGACGGTGGTTACTCGGCCCCATCAGAAGTAGAGAAAATCTTAATAGGTTTGGGGATTCCTTTATCCCAGCATGATAAACCACTCAGTGCATTGTCCGGTGGTTACAAATTAAGAGTGTTGCTGGCACAGGCTTTGTTCCAAAATCCCAGCATTTTATTATTGGATGAACCTACCAATCACTTGGATATTGAGTCTATCCGTTGGTTAGAAACCTTTTTAGCAAATGATTATAACGGCTTATTGATTTTTATTTCTCATGATATGGATTTTATTAATCATTTGGCTGATGTTATTTTGGATATTGATTTTGGTGAAATCCGTCAATACTCGGGGAATTATGCCAAATTTCTAGCAGAAAAAAGTTTGTTGCAAACCCAGAAAATGGTAGAGCGCCAGAAAGCCGAAGATAAATTGGCTCATATGCAAAAATTTGTGGATCGCTTCAAAGCGAAGGCTTCTAAAGCCGCCCAAGCGCGGTCGCGAATCAAAATGATGGAAAAAATAGAATTACCGGATATTTTACACAGCTCTCGAGTCGCACCCAGTTTTCATTTAGTGCCCAAGAAACCGTCTGTCAAATTAGTGTGTACGGTAGAAGGTCTTGGAAAATCGTTTCAAGAGCGTCTGCTATTTAAAGATTTGCGTTTTACGCTCAATCGCCACGACAAAATGGCGATAGTAGGTGCAAATGGACGGGGTAAATCTACTTTATTAAAAATAATGCTCTCTAAATTGTCGCCTGATCATGGTCAAGTAACTTGGGGACCTGAGATGCGCATCAGTTATTTTTCTCAGGATCACCACGATCTTTTGAATGAATCGCAAACGGTCTTATCTTGGATTTCTTCGGAAGTTCAAGGGGTCACGGAACAGCAAATACGCAAAGCTCTGGGGCAAATGTTATTGACCAAAGACGAGGTAGATAAAAATATTTTGGCACTCAGTGGCGGCGAAGCAGCACGTTTATTGATGGCTAAAGTGATTTTGGAAGCACCTAATGTATTGATTTTAGACGAACCCACCAATCACATGGATCTAGAAACCATTGAAGCCTTAGCCGATGCTTTGGCGGCGTTCACTGGGACATTGTTAGTGGTGAGCCATAATCGGCATTTCATCGAAAAATTCGCGACACGCATTTTGTATTTTCCTCCTACTGGTAAAATCCAAGATTTTAAGGGTGGATATAAAGAGTTTTTAGAAATACTTGAGTCGTAACCTCTTAAGCACTTTTAAAGGAAACGCTCTATTTGGTGCATCTTGAACGAAAATATGACGTTTCTCCACGCGTCAAGAAGCGTGGTGAATAGACATGTGAATAGATAAGTTGGGTCAAAATAATGAAGAAATGTGATTGTTGTTCAGACAAAACCTATGCGCAATGCTGTGAGCCTTACCATCTTGGTGTCAAACTACCGGATACTCCAGAGGCTTTGATGCGTTCGCGCTATTCTGCTTACTCCCTGGCAAATATAGATTATATTCAATCTACAATGCGGGGAAAAGCCAGTCTTGGTTTTGATCCCGTGACTGCAAAACTATGGGCAGAACACGTCATATGGGTAAAACTAAGGGTCTTAGCTGCTACGCAATCCTCTCCAACCCATGGCCAAGTAGAGTTTATCGCTAGTTTTGTAGATAACAAAACATTGTGTCATATGCATGAGAACAGTGAGTTTTTGTTTACGGAAGGGCGATGGTTTTATGTGGATGGTAGAAAGCCTGACGATTCGCAAACAGAAAAACCTCAAATTTCTATCTCACGGAATACGATCTGCCCCTGTGGCAGTCATAGAAAGTGGAAGCATTGTCATGGAAACCCTGTTATCCCACATCGTGTTTGAGGTTTGTGGCTGGAGGGTAAAAGTACATGCACACATAATTATAATACTCAAGAAAACCTTGCACCAAAAATTCTAAAAATCATGAGTGGTAGCGATATATAAGAAACCGTCTCACATGCCAACATAATTAGGCCCACCGCCGCCTTCTGGCGCCGTCCATAAAATATTTTTCTTCGGATCTTTGATGTCGCAGGTTTTACAATGAATGCAATTTTGAGCATTAATTTGTAGGTTTAATCCATGCGGACCATTAACTATCTCATACACGCCAGCAGGGCAGTAGCGTGTTTCTGGGGAAGCGTAGCGGTAATAGTTCACCGATATGGCTAATGAGCGGTCTTTTAATTTCAAATGACAAGGTTGGTTTTCTTCATGAAAGGTATTGGATAAATAAACCGAAGACAATATATCATAAGAAAATACGCCATCTGGGGCCGGATAATGTATTTGGGGTGATTTTTTGGCGGATTTAAGTCGTTTATGATCCGCATGATTATGCATGGTCCAAGGAATTTTGCCCCGACTGAGGTAGGTTTCAAAGGCTGCGACTGCTAACCCGCCCCATAATCCTAAACGAAATCCAGGCCGGATGTTTCTAACTTGATATAATTCTTGCCCCACCCAAGAGGATTTGATGGCTGGTTCATAGTCTAGGTTCTCTAGAATCGGTGTGTTTTTAGTATGCAATAAATCAAAACACGTCTCAGCGGCTAAAATGCCAGATTGCATCGCAGTATGGATCCCTTTGATTTTGGGGACATTTAAAAATCCTGCACCATCCCCGATGAGCATCCCACCGGGGAAAGTTAATTTTGGCATCGATTGCCAGCCGCCTTCGTTCAAAGCACGAGCACCATACGCAATTCTTTCCCCATTTTGGAGCAAAGCCTTCAGCATGGGATGTGTTTTAAAGCGTTGTAATTCACCAAAAGGGTTTAACCAAGGGTTTTTATAGTCTAAGCCAATCACCAATCCCAAGGCTATTTTCTCTTCGGCTAGGTGATAAATAAATGATCCGCCGTACGTCGATTGATTGAGCGGCCACCCAACCGTGTGTATGACTTCCCCTAAACGATGTTGGGCTTTAGGAATCGTCCAAATTTCTTTTAAACCTAGCGCGTAAGTTTGAGGATCGCATTCACGACGGAGGTGAAAGCGGTGCATTAATTCCTGACTGAGTTGACCGCGACAGCCTTCTGCAAAAAAGGTTTGTTTGGCTTTTAAATGCATGCCTGCTTGGTAATTCGTAGTCCGGGCACCCTGTTTATCAATACCCAAATCACCCGTTGCAACGCCAATGACTTGATGTTGATCATCAAACAGGATTTTTGCTGCAGCGAATCCAGGATAAATTTCACAACCTAAGCTTTCTGCTTGCCGTGCTAAAAATTGGCACAGCTCTCCCAAAGAAATAATGTAATTCCCATGATTACGCATAGGTTTGGGGGTTGGCAAACGCCAAGCACGATTTTCGCTTAAATAATAAAACGAATCGCGACTTACTGGGGTAGAGAGGGGGGCTGTTTGCCAAGTGTCTGGCAACAGGCTTTGCAAGGTTCCCGGTTCCAAAACCGCACCTGAAAGAATATGTGCGCCGACCTGTGCGCCTTTTTCCAAAATACAAATACTTATATTTTGTTTATGTTCCTGAGCCAATTGTTTTAAGCGAATTGCGGCACTGAGTCCTGCGGGACCTGCGCCCACAATCACGACGTCATATTCCATTACTTCATGTTGCGACATGATTTTTTCCTGCTGTTTGGGTCTGCGTTTAATGGTTCTCCAAGGCGTTAGCCTTGTCTCGAAGCCTAGGTGCATGCTTTGAAACGAGGCAAAAAGCGCCACAGTACGAACGGATCCAGAAATATCATTTAACCTGGTGCCAATAGTTCTAAGTCTGCCATAATTTTGATTGGGTTGCTATCTTCGGTCGCAGGGTAAAACCAGGCAATCGTGGTAATGCCTGAGTACATTCCGCCTGCGGCTTGCTTTAAAACAGATAGCATTTGACTGTCAATAAATTTTGACTTTCATGCAGAATCTCTTGCGCATAGATTACGAGAAAACAGCACTTTTTACATCAGTTATTTTTCTGGTAGGGCGGGAGGATTACGACCAACTACCGATCAATTTTCACGAAACCGCTTAACAAAAAGCATGGTATTATTGGGAGCATAATGCGCTTAATTTGACAAAAATAAAATTCTTTTTTATAATCACTCTTTTCTGTAATGTATCGAAAATGGAGTACATATGAAGTTTAAGTATACGGTTCCAAGCAAGCGCTTACTCTATTCTAACGAATTTGAGATTCGTGAGTTTGATAAACTAACACCAGAAGTTGTATCTCAAATAAAGGAAGATTTTGAGTTTCTGAACAGCTTAAAAACTAGAGTTTTATATAAAGATGCCTGGCGTGTTAACCAATATGGAATGCGATACTCAACGGTGTGGGCTTCTAAGCTTTCCAACGAAGAGAAGCAAAATAGCGCAATAGCGGATAGTGATCCCTCACTAGATGATACCCAATGTTTTTTTTTCATAAGAGGAAACTCCGAGGAAGATCTGCAGTATTCCTACTCGGTATTTCATACTATGAACTTTCTTCATGATCAACTCTCCAAGCCAACTGCGATTGATAGCATGAATTTTGGTCAAATTAATACGCTACAAAGCGGAGAAGAGATCCCGGGAAGAGTGGTAGAACCGCGACATCAACCTGGTTTATTTAAATCTAAAAGTGTTTTTCTTTTGATCGATCTGGAAGAATCTATAGAAGTGTTGTTAACTAGATTAAGAAATTGGATGGAACGAGTCGTTTATTCTAACTCGGCAATATCCCACGATACTCAGCGAGAGGCTATTACCGGAATAACGATAAGTGTATAGCGTAGCAATCTGAAAAAACGCTGATTTTATGCTTGATTATCTACATGGCGAACAAATCGTCTGAATTATAGCGTCAGCTATGATTTAGACGATCTTGACCGTCACAGGTAAGAAAAAGTTGAGTTTTCAACCATTTGCTCATAATATACTCGACCATCTCATTTTTAGTGAAGTATTATTCATGACATACCGACGCATGCTCAAATCCAAGATTCATCGTGCCCGTGTTACGCAAGCCGAACTGGATTATGAAGGGAGTATCACGCTTTCTCCTGAATTATTAGAAGCTTCAGATATTTTGCCGCATGAGGCGGTGCATGTTTGGAATGTGACCGCAGGCACACGCTTTGAGACTTACGCAATCGAGGGCGCCCCAAAATCTCGAGGTATTTGCGTTAATGGCGCGGCCGCCCATTTGGTAACGCCAGGGGATTTGATTATTATTGCTTCATTTATCCAATTAGCTGAAGCGGAATGTCGTGCGCATTTACCTACGGTGGTGTTTGTTGATGAGCACAATGGTATCCGAGAAATCAGACCTGAAGCGGCTGCTTTTAACTTATAACAAATCAGTGTATTCTATGTTTTTTGTCCGAAACGAAAGGGAGAGCTAAGCATGAGCATATTTCCTACACAATGTAATATTGATAAAAATGATAGAGTTAACCGCACAGTGATTGGGATTATCTTGTGTCTGGGCGTATTATTAGGATTGGGTGCGTTCTTTAATTTTATGGTCGGCGTTATATTGATCGTAGAAGGGGCCATAGGTTGGTGCGGTATTCCTATTTTGGTAGAAAAATGGAAAGAAAACCAGAAGAAATCAGGCTAACGAGTCTGACAGATTGTATTACACCTACTTGCCTAGCATGAAACCCAAGTGCTAGAATCCTTTTTTGGTTTTTTGATAGGCACGTAGATGAGAACGCATGAATGTACCCAAGTAAACGAAACCCTAATTGGGCAGATAGTCACAGTTTGTGGCTGGGTGCATAATCGACGCGATCATGGTGGCGTGATTTTCTTAGATATTCGTGATCATTCTGGTTTGGTGCAATATGTCTATGAGCCCGAACAGTCTGCTACCTTTGCAATTGCTGAAACAATGCGCCATGAATTTGTAGTGCGATTGACCGGTCTTGTAAGACACAGACCTGTCGGTATGCAAAATGACCAACTTGCAACTGGAAAAATTGAAGTCATTGGCTCTGGATTAGAAATCCTAAATCAAGCAGCCACCCCCCCGTTTTTACCCGATGACTACCAAACAGTGGGTGAAGACCTCCGTTACCGTTATCGCTATTTGGATCTGCGTCGGACGCAGATGCAACATAATCTACGTTTGCGACATCATGTGACGCGCGTCATGCGTGACTATTTGAATGCGGAAGGGTTTATCGACATCGAAACCCCCATGCTCACCAAAGCAACACCAGAAGGTGCACGCGATTATTTGGTCCCATCGCGAGTGCATCAAGGCGAGTTTTACGCGTTGCCTCAATCTCCTCAATTATTTAAACAATTATTGATGATGTCAGGATTCCCCAAATATTATCAAATCGTACGCTGTTTTCGAGATGAGGATTTGCGTGCTGACCGCCAACCTGAATTTACTCAGCTTGATATTGAATTAGCCTTTATTGATCAACAGGCTGTGATGACTTTGATTGAAGGTCTGTTGCGCGTGGTTTTTCAAGAAGTGCTGGCGATTAATTTACCTGAAAAATTTCAAGTGATGTCTTACGCGGAAGCAATGCAGCGGTTTGGTTCAGATAAGCCGGATTTGCGCAACCCACTTGAATTGGTCGATATTGAGGAAGTTATTCGTGATTGCGAATTTAAAGTCTTTGCCCAGGCGGCTCAATCAGCGGGTAGTAGGGTGGTTGCGCTGAGATTGCCGGCAGGTTGTGAATTAAGTCGTAAAGAATTGGATGATTACGCAGCCTTTGTTGGCCAGTATGGCGCCAAGGGTTTGGCCTATATTAAAGTTAATGATTTGAGTCAAGGCTTAGCCGGATTACAATCGCCTATTTTGAAATTTTTAAGTGAACAAGAAATTTTGGCGATCTTAAAACGAGTGGATGCGGCAACTGGCGATGTGGTTTTCTTTGGTGCCGATCGCGAAAAGATCGTGAATGATGCGATGGGAGCCTTGCGGTTGAAATTAGGTCAGGATCGGAAGTTATTAACCTCCGATTGGCGTTTGGTTTGGATAACAGAATGGCCCATGTTTGAAAAAGACGATCAAAGTGGTTTCTTGCAAGCCATGCATCATCCCTTTACCTCACCCCAGGATTTAGATGCGGAAGCTTTGCGCGCGAAGCCATTGCAAGCTGTGGCCAAAGCGTACGATATTGTGATTAATGGGTACGAAATCGGTGGGGGGTCTATTCGAATTCACCAGCCTGCATTGCAGCAAACAGTTTTTGATTTACTCGGCATTGATGCAGATACAGCCAGAGAAAAATTTGGATTTTTGTTGGATGCATTGAATTACGGCTGTCCTCCACATGGAGGGATTGCATTGGGATTGGATCGATTGGCCATGTTGCTTACCGGCTCAACGTCGATTCGAGATGTGATTGCTTTTCCCAAAACGCAATCTGCTACTTGTTTGCTGACCAACGCGCCTTCTCCCGCGGGTATGGCGCAATTAGCTGAACTAGGTATTCATGTTCAACCCAAACCCATCTGAGACTGAAGCTGACTTATTGGCGCGGTGCCGCGCCATAGAAGGCTATAGCTTTGGTCAATTGGCGCAGCAATTACAAATACATATTCCAGAGCGGTCTATCCAACGCAAAGGTTGGATAGGCACTGCGTTGGAGAAAGCGCTGGTAACCACTGCAGGCAATCAATCTTTGCCGGATTTTGTTGCTTTAGGCATTGAACTTAAAACCTTACCCATCAATGCGAGAGGGAAACCTGCTGAGTCTACTTTTGTGACCTCGATCCCTTTATTGACTATTCACCACCAAACTTGGGAAACCTCGCAATGCTGGGCTAAATTACGGCGGGTGCTTTGGATATTGATTGAGGCCGATGCCGGACTCCCCTTTGCGCATCGCAGAATAGGAAAAGCCATACTATGGTCTCCCTCTTTGGCAGAGCAAGTCATACTTGAGCAAGATTGGACCGAGCTGACCATGCTGATGGTCCAGGGAAAAATCCACGAACTGGATGCACGATTGGGCCTGTATTTACAGGTTCGCCCCAAAGCAGCCGATGCCCGCTCCTTATGTTATGGCTTGGATGAATCTGGACAGAAAATTTTGACTTTACCCAGAGGGTTTTATTTGCGTAGCACTTTTACAGCGGGCAGTATATTATCAAAGTAACCTTGAATTATTTAGCTCCTTAATCTGACGTTTCTAGTAGCGCCCAGAATGGTGGCGAATAAATACCTCTAAATTAAGATATTCCAGTATGGACGAGATCCACAGTTTTGCAGCTTTAGATGAATGGTTTCTCACGCCACAAGGACAAGATCTGGCTCGTGCATTTGCTGCTGAATTGCATTCGGCTCAAATGAGACGTCGTGGTAAATATTTATTACAATTAGGTAATTGTGGCAGCAATGTTTGGTTAGATGAGATGGCGTACCCATCTCAATGGATACTCGGCCCTGAATTGTGGGATAAAAAACGCAGTATTATCAGCTCATTAACGGCTATTCCTTTAGAGCGGGAAAGTATGGATTGCATTATTGCGCCGTTGACTCTTGAGACTTGTGGGCCTCAAAAAAGCCCCCTTGATGAAATAGATCGCGTCTTAAAGCCGATGGGATACCTTATTTTCTTTGGGATTAATCCATGGAGTTTGTGGGGTGCATCGGTGCGATGGGGCCGATTATCTTGTTTTGCCCATGTAGCGGCGGCATTTAGTTCGTCTTTGTCTGTGAAACATGATATGGTAGCGCGCGGCTATGAGCAATGCTGGTTATCCAGTTTTTATTATCTCCCGCCAGTAGGGAGTGAATATTGGCTGCGAAAGCTGGAATTTTTAAATCAAATGAGTAAAATGGTTTCGCCTTACCCTCCGGGATTTTATTGTTTGATTTTACAAAAACTAGATCCCTGTATGACGGCGTTATCGTGTACAATACGACACGAATGGCAGTTGGCACAAATGAATGGTATTTAAAGCAAACAGGACTTAAGCAAAACCTCTGGGTTGAGGCAAAATTTAACAAAGAGATCGTGATTTTGTGTAAGTCCTGGCAAATTTGGATGGTATATGACTAATATTAATGCGCATATTGATGAAGTGTTGGAACGTTCTACCTTGTTATTTTCAATGGTTGAAATTGACAAGGCCTTAGATAGCATGGCTCATGCTATTCACCAAAATTTAGCTGATAAAAATCCTGTATTACTATGTGTGATGATTGGCGGTCTGGTACCTGTCGGAAATTTGTTACCTCGCTTAAAATTTCCATTAGAAATTGATTATATCCATGCAACCCGTTACCAAGGTGCGATGAGTGGTGGTACGCTCAATTGGATTGTCAAACCCCGTACAGATTTGCGGAATCGGACTGTCTTGGTCGTGGACGACATTTTGGATGGTGGAATCACCTTAAATGAAATCCTCAAAGAAGTTGTCGCAATGGGTGCTGCAGAAGTATATAGTGCTGTATTGGTTGATAAATATCAAAAAAGAGTGCCAGACGGGTTACAAAAAGCTGATTTTGTTGGACTGCAAGTGGATGACCATTATGTGTTTGGATATGGCATGGATTACAAAGAGTATCTTCGGAATGCGCCTGGAATCTACAAAATCGCGCCTGAATTTGCTTAGTTAGCAGCCTCCTCCTCTCATATCTCGGCACCTTCTCCCCAGAGGGGCTGAGGTATAGTTATTGTTTTTTCTGTCATCCCCGTGTAAGGCGGGGATCTATCCAACATGTGGTCACAATACCTCAGTCAGAGGGGAGAAGCGAAAAAAGCATGGTATCTGTCGCAAGGGTCCGCGGTGTATCCCTTAGCTTAGCAGGCCTGGCAGGAGATGGTGTCGAGAAGCGACGGATGACGGTGGTTTAATTTAAGCTGTTGATTTTTTCGATAGCGGGAAATGATTTAAAGCTTTGCCAATTCTTTGATAGAGTACAGGCAACCATTTTGGTTGAATCAAAGTGTTCGTCGCGGGTTTGCTGCGGCGTAAATCATTCGGTGCAATAATAAGTTGCACATGGTTTAAACCGACACGATGTGACAATAAAAAGAGTTCGTCAATCGCACTATCACCAACCGCTAAACACCCAACAGAACGATCCTTGCCATGTAAAAAAATGTCTCCTCCTAATTTGCGTCTCCCATCTTTACTGGCTTGTTGCCGGTCAAAGTCATTAGGATAATTAATCATCATGGATAAATGCATCGTACTATAGGGATTGAAGGTGGTCAGTCGGTAGATACCTTCTGGAATTTGTCTATCGTGCTCTTTTAATTTGGGCCCCAGAGTGCCGCTAGAAGCAGTGAGGGGGTAGGTATGGATGTAATTCCAACGATCTCGGATATCTTTCGCCCATAATTGAATTTGCTGTTCTTTTTTAAAAGCGAGTAATGCGATGTCTTTGGGAGGATAAGCGACGTCGGCTTTTGAAAAATAGTTGATCAATTGCGGTTCTTTTTGCAAACCATAGCGAATAATAGCGGAGTTGATCGCTTGGGAGGGGCTGACATGCGAGCTCATTCCCAATGCTGGGTTTATTATAAATATGAATGTGAATATCAAACAGAAGCTGCGCATAGTCGGGCATTCAACGGTTATATATTAACCAATTATAACAAAAATTCCATAGTAGGACAAATAATTTTGTAATCTTCTTTGTCGAGGCACACAAACGACCCTTCTGAAAAACCGAAGTCATGTTCAAATTGTATCTTGTCTGTGTTAAAGTCGCCACTTTCTCCTATAGTAAGATCCCTATGTCCATTATTTTATTTACAAGCGGTGCTCAAAAGGCTATCCATATTTTAACTGATAGGGAGTTGGCAACCTTTCTTTCATACTATGTATAGTGATCAAGGGAGCATTAAAAATATCAGAGACTGCCTATCTTCGGACTTAGCAGGACTTTCTGTATATGCTGAATGTGTGCGCTTAGAAACTACTTGGCCGCTGGCTAATCAGCCTTTTTCTGAAGAACTCATTCAAAAAATGGCTCCTGTCGTTGCTTTTGAACAATGCAGCAGTATTCTTCGTGAGGCACAAGATGGCGGTATAGAAACCGGTAACCACTGTTCCCGTACTTTTATTCAAGTATGCCAAGACAGAGAGTTTATTGCTATGTTCCTGAATAAGGGGAAAAAACAAGAACTGAAAGACTATGTCCAGAAACCTAATAAAATATATCATTGGAATATCCCAAGTGTCCCAGTTTGTCATGTGCCTATGGCCACTTTTGATTTGGCCGTCAGCGAATGCTTGACCGAGCATGTCGATATAAATTGGCTCCCGACAGCAGAGGGTGACTATCAGCGGGTGATCAAGCAGCACGCAAATGAAGCATTAACCTGGCTGCAAACCGCAGAGGATCTTTATCAACGATTGGTTTTACCCCATTTGAATATGGTCCAGACGCTACATACACGACATCTCAACCATGGTGATATCACGGATGACAATGTGGTGATGTCGGAAAAATTTGAGAAGAGTTTCTTTATCGATTTTACAACATTGGGTACTACTCGTTATGTAGATGAAGCAGATATAGCTCGGAATGAAGTAGGCTATTACCTTTGGCATATGGAAAGATTATACGATCTGGCTAATGTAGCCTATGCAATTGGTAATTTAGCCAATAAATATCTTCCCAAGATTGCAGAAACTGATGGTATCATTCAGTATTTTGATCAATTGGGAAGAGACTTAGTTGAGATAGTAGATCACCACATTAGTTTTGAAAGTAATGATGAATTTGAATTGGATACTGAGAGCATTGCACGACTTCAACATTACACAATTGCTACTATTTCAGCCGATATACAACAATTGCATGCGGCGCGGATGACTGCTCTGACGTCCTCTAGCTATGTCGCTGAAAGTAAGGAAGAGCCCGAGATTGCGCGTCGTCCTGAGAAACTCGTACGAGTGTTTTCAATCTATAAAGAAGGTAAGGGAGATGATATGGATGAGATAACTTCAGTTAAATCAACAATGAATAATATTGACTTTAATACCTGAATAATTTTGTGAGGGACCAGCTTCAGGATTTAATGCGGTCTGCTTAGAAAGTTGAGCTGAAACATAATTTCATAGAACGAGCTTAATAGGCCTAAGGCATCGATTGTTTGCACCTGTTTTTAAAACGTTTTTGACGTCGAGCAGCTTCTATATAGGTTGAATGCGTTTCGAAATAGACTAAAATATGCTCATTATATTGAGCATTAAATCCTGGTATTACCTTGTTTTTATGCTCCCACGCTGAGCCGACATTTTGGCTCTACCATCTCTAATGTAGCTTTTCACACAATCACTAAAACCCAATTATGTTGCTACGGCGCACGAAATTTCGATGGTTCCGGCCTAGAACCCCCGATTCGAAAATTCGTTTTTTGTGCTGTAACTTGTAAATTCTAAAAATTAGTGCCAAATTGATATTAGGGCTACGCTGTGATCAAGGATGGGACTATGCGTTGGAACTTATATTCAAAATCCGCAACGATGCTATCGATTGTATTGAGCTGGGTATGGCTGCCTTGTTTTGCCTTACAAACAGACAATTTGCGGGGCAAACGGTTTTGTGAAGTAATTATTTCCAAAGGAAAATTATTTGAAATTTATAATACTATTTATTTAAATGATTGTCCCCAGGAAAATTGGAGTAAACTGAATACAGATTACATCAAGAAAGAAGCGAATTCCTCTTATGTGGTTTTGAATGGACCAAGACAGTTTACGATGGATGGCGCTAAAGATACCCTGTTTATTGATGATACCCTCCAAACTTTTCAAGGTTTGGCGATGCGAAAATCGGGCGTTTTAGATCTGAGTATGCGTGAAACATTATTCGGGTCACTGCCTTTTCATGAACATCATGTGAAGCAAAAAACCACATGGGTGTATGCGCCTGGTAAAAAAATCTATGAAATCATTGATCCAGAAGGTCATATATATGTCATGCATTCGTTTGCTTTGTCTTCGGCTATTCGCTCAGAAAGAGATTTGGTCAATTTGGAACAACGCTTAAAACTACCCAAAGGGTGGAAGTTTAAAACTGGTATTTTAACCAAGGGCGATGAATTGGTTACGATCCAGAAAAAAGCCATTGTTATCCAGGATAACATGAAAAACACCTATCAATTGGCTGAGCATGATTTTTTGGATTGAACCAAGACCTAATGGCATTAAGTTAAGCCCCAACCTTGAGGTATCGTCACATTTTTTCTGTCATTCCCGAGCAGGAATGACGGAAAAAATGTGACGATACCTCAGGATCCAACCTGCCTTACGTAGCGAGAGGGGCTAAGGGATACCCATTTTCTATCCAATTGCGCAACCCATCATTTAAAGATGCCACGTTCTGGTAGCCCATATTTTGTAGATTTAGTGCAACCAAGGCACTGCGATAGCCGCCACTGCAATAGACCACAATCTCAGCGCTGGGATTAGATATGCTCTTTTCAATATCGCGCTCGATGACGCCTTTGCTGATATGAATTGCGGTTGGAATGCAACCGGAGTGTAATTCCTCTTCTTCTCGGACGTCAACCAAATAAAAGACTTTGCCTGTTTCAAGCATGCTATGTAACGTTTCAGCAGAGATCTCTTTAATATGTTTTTTAGCCTCAGTGACCAAGTCAAGAAAATGATTTGAATGTTGTTTCATCATAACACCTCAATTTTTAATAATTAGTAATTCAGAAGGAATCTCATAAGGTAATGACTTTAAATGGGGATCAGCCACATCCATATGTGCAATTTGGTAATCATGTACCGCGGGTAAAATATGCGTAAACAAAAGCGAGCGCTCGGGTTTGGGCTTCTGATTAAAAGAAGTTTGGCTATTGGATTTTTTTCTAGCTAAAATAATAGTGCCCAACCATATGGGTTCTTGATAATGCATCAAATAGTAATTAGAGCGCCATAAACGTAAGATGTAAAGATTGTCATCTTTGACAGTACGATAAGACATGGTCAAAGCTGGATTTTTATTGAGGTATAATTGTTCCATAAAAGGTAATTCTTCAGTGGTGTATCGTCCTTCAGCATGAATAATTAGGGTATACAGGAATGATTTGGGTTGTTTTACCCAACCACAAGTTTCAAGACGTTTTTCCAATTCTTGAATAGAACCAGCATATTGAACATTGAAGACGCCAATTCGGCGCCCGATACGATTGGTAGAATAAATAGGCAGGAGCGCTTCGTTATATTGATACCACCAAGTATCTTGATTGAGCACATGTTGTTTGAGCTTAGGCGTGTGTTGCGCAAGGGTGTCTTTGAAATGGATTTTAGTGGTGTAAATAGTGGTGCATATCAGTAAACTAGGAATCAATAGCATAGGGATCGATAAAGGGTGACGTGGAATGGCTTTGCGGCGGTACGCAATCCAAAATAACAATCCGACACTGGCTCCTATGCCATAGGCTCCTAAAACAGAGCTCAGCCAATTGTCTCCCAAAAACAAAGTAGCCACACCAGACAGCAATAAACACAGAGATAAAAAGCCGGTCAAGATATTCATCATTGGATTAGGCTTCTTTTTCATTAAATAATTGATTAAAAATATACACAAGGCAGTCGCAATACATAAATATACTGCGGGAAAAAGGGCGGGCGAGGGCTGGGAAAACAAGTGGATCGACGGCTGGATGAAAATATATTTTGCAGATAAAAATGTCAGCAAACAAATGGTGCCAAGCAATCCGAGCCAATATTTTAATAACCGCCAATCGCGCACACTCATCGCAAAGCTAGCAATGAGTGCAGAGAGACTCAGAAGAGATAGCGGGGTAAAAATAAATGATATGATAATTAAATTTTTATCCAACCAATTTGTGCGCAATGTTTGCAAAAAAAGAGCAATAGGTTGATTGATGATATTCACCCAGTTTTCTTGAATAACCAGTAAACTCAAGAGTAGGGTTCCTAACATGCAATATAGCCATATCAGAGATAGACTGAGAACTTTTTGAGGCTGGCTATCTTTTTTATTCATCAGTTTGTGAACGAAATATTGCATGGGCTTATTTTTCTTAGACCAATGCCAAAGCATATTAACATGGGCAGCAAACCATTGATTCAAGGTTCTCGCTAAATATTTTAAGAGTAAACTGAGGATCCAAACACCGATTAATATACCAATGACTAAGCCAAATAAGCGTTGTGCACTGTCTGGCGAGAGCTGGTGACTGGCTGCGCCAATGATATAACCTGGAATCACATACAAAACAGCCCAACCAATTGCGGAAATGAAATTAGCAGTAAAAAATTGCCAACGCGACATATGCATCATGCCGGCGATAATTGGAGTGATGGAGCGTAAGGGGCCTGTGAAGCGTCCAATGAGGACACTTTTACCGCCGTGCCGATCAAAAAACTCTTTGCCATAACGTAGAATATTAGGATAACGCGAGAAGGGCCACATGGTGGTGAGCCGCTCACTATAGACAGCACCCAGTAGATAACTCAGGCCGTCTCCAAAAAAAGCACCAATTGCAGCGAATAGGAGTGTCAAATCAAGGCGCATTACATCTGAGCCCGCTAAGATTCCAATGGCGGTCATAGTGAGTGACCCAGGAATGATGGTTCCAATAACGGCTAGTGACTCTAGCAACGCAATAATAAAAGTAAAAAGCAGAGCATAGTCAGGGTTATGATGTAACCAAGCAGTTATTGGGGTGATGTAGTCAGCGTAAATGTGCATCGCATACTCTCACTGGGGGGGCGGTAAACCTATCCAAAAACAAACGAATAAAATCTTGTTGGACGGTTGCCAAATGTATATTGGGATCATACTCTTTGATGCGAGTCATTTTCAACTGTTGATACCCACAAGGATGAATCCCGTGAAAAGGCTCTAAATCAAGATCAACATTTAATGCAATGCCATGATAAGAGCAGTTTTTTTTCACTCTTAGTCCAATCGAAGCAATTTTTTCTTGAGCAACATAGACTCCAGGCGCCTGGTCTTGGCGATGCGCTTCGATCTGATAGGATGCTAATAAATCAATAATAAGTCGTTCCAATTCGCAGACTAATGTCCTGACACCAAGATGGCGGCGTTTTAAATCAAGTAACACATACGCAATCATTTGCCCAGGACCATGATACGTGACTTGTCCGCCTCGATCCGACTGGATGATGGGGATAGCCCCGGGATTGATGATATGCTCAGTTTTTCCAGCTTGTCCTTGAGTATATATAGGAAGATGTTCTACTATCCACAACTCATCTTGAGTATCTGCTTGGCGTGTTTGGGTGAACTGTTTCATGTTCTCCCAAACAGATTGGTAGTCTTGCAGGCCTAATTGCTTAACATTAATGTACATCAAAGAACCATGTGAATATCTGGATGGCGTGATAAATCCTGGTATAACGCATCCAAGGTCAGTTGGTCTACTGCATAAACCACAGCAGTGATGCTTTGATAGTTTCCTGGCTTACTCATCTGACTGGTTATTGCATTATCTTGAGTCAGAGGATAGTGCATTCGAATGATGGTCGTAATGTCTTGCAAAAACGTGGGGCTTGTTTTTCCAATAATTTTAAGTGGAAAATTACAAGGAAACTCCATCAAAGTTTTTTTTGTCATTTCAACCAAACCAATGATTAAACATGAGGCGCACTGAATCTTTTGCACAGGTATAATAGCCACCTTGGTCGATAGTATCGAGTGCATAAAGGGGCTGTGTTTCTAACGTTCGGCCATCAAATTGAATCACCAAATCACCCACCTTTTGTCCTTTTTGCAACGGTGCTTCCAGATATTTAGGTATCTTGGTTGTGATAGTGAGCTTTTGATATTGACCACCAGGGACCGTGATATAGGTTTCATTTAAAACGCCCAAACGCGTAGACTGCGTTATACCTTTATACACCGGCAGTTCAGTCACACTTTGTCCTGCTTGAAATAGTTTGTGGGTTTCAAAAAAACGGAACCCATAATTGAGCAGACGTTGGCTATCATCGGCACGCGAAGAATCAGTGGGCGCATTCAGAACTACCGCTAGTAAACGCATGTCATTGCGCTGTGCTGAGGAAACCAGACAAAAGCCAGCTTCATCGGTATGGCCTGTTTTGACCCCATCTACTGAATTATCACGCCACAACAAGCGATTTCGGTTGGGTTGGCGAATATTGTTAAAGGTGAACCATTTTTGTTTATACCAATGATAATATTCAGGAAAATCACGCACTAGCGCACGACCTAAGATAGCCAAGTCTTTGGCTGTTGTATAGTGCTGGGGATCAGGTAATCCCGTACTGTCCGTGAAATTAGAATGTAACATGCCCAGCGCTTTGGCCTGTTGGTTCATAATATCCGTAAAGCTGGTTTCACTGCTGCCGACATATTCAGCCAAAGCTACACAGGCATCATTACCGGAATCAACAATAACCCCTTTAAGGAGATCTTCAACGCTGACATCTTGTCCTTCTTTGATAAACATTCTAGAGCCACCTGTTTTCCACGCAGTTTGACTGACTCTGACTTGATCACTGAGGTGGATCTGCTCTGCTTTCAGGGCGCGTGACACCACATACAAAGTCATCATTTTGGTCAAACTTGCTGGGGGTAGCTGTAATTCGCTATTTTTTTCTGCAACTATTTTACCACTATCAACATCAATCAAAATATAGGCTTTGGCATTCAATGTAGGCGCGGAAGGTGTCGCAAATGGGTTATTCCCAACCACTGGGGGCGGTGGCGTCAAACTGCTTTCTGGTAAAGACTCGGCGTTCAAGCTATTTGACATGCCAAAAAAAACAAAAGAAGATAATAAAAGTTTAAAAAAATAACGAATGTTCATTGTTTGCCTGTAATAAGGGGTTGAAACAGCTGTTCCCGAAGCGGGGGCTCCTAGTATATTATCCCATGTGAGAGGTATATTTGGCAATCATTGCTTTGAGAATAGGTAGGCTCAACGGTTTGATCATAATATCATTCATCCCTGCCTTGAGGCATTCAATATGGGTTTTTCCATCTCCGTGTGCGGTTAAGCCCACGATAGGAACGGGTTGTCTAGCGTGTATTTTTTCAAAAGAGCGGAGTTGTTGCGTAAATTCAATGCCAGAAATACCCGGCAATCCTACATCAGAAAAGATAAAATCAAAATGTTGAGTGGTGGCCAATTCTAATGCCACCTCACCATTGGTAGCAGGTGTGGTTGAAAATTCCGCTTGTTTCAGCATTAAATCAACGATGTTAAGCGCGATATGGTTGTCTTCAATGATGAGTATGTGGAGTGCGTTATCAGGCGTTTTCGATATGGTTTGAATCGTGTCTGGTTCATATGACGTAGACGGATGAGCAACCGGCTGCTGATGAGACGTATTATTTGTTACAACGAGCTCTGCTTTTTCGATCGGCATGGTCAGTGTAAAGAAAAAACAGGAGCCGACATCGAGCTGACTAGTGACTTCAATGTTTCCACCTAGTAGTTCGGTATAAGATTGTGCGAAATGAAGTCCTAAACCATGACCTTTGTCGCGTCCTTTGTAAGAAGGCTCTACTCGAAAAAAACGATCGAAGATATGCTGTAAAGCGTTTGTAGGGATGCCTTTACCGGTATCAATAATTTGGAATTTTAACCTTACCACGTCGTCTGTTTTGTCTAGCAAAGTAACGTTGATATCTACATGCCCGGCATGTGTGAATTTGATCGCATTGCCAACTAAATTGAGTAAAACATGGTATAGTTTTTTATGGTCACAAATGAGAACTGGCGGGATATTGGTGTCAATTTGAGTGCGCAGCTCAATTTCTTTCACAAGCGTAGAGGGGTACTCTAGATTAACAATACTTTGAATGAGGTGATGAATACTAAAAGGGGCGGGGTTGAGATCGCTAGAAGTGAGCTCGCCAGCTTGTACGACATCTAAAATTTCATTCAGCATATTGAGGAGTTCATGCCCACTTTGGCCAAGGTCGCGTGCATGTTTTTTTTGTAGACTACTGGTTAGGTCATTTTCCAAAATTTCAGCCATCCCCACGATTCCAGATAAGGGTGTGCGGATATCATGGCTAATGTTAGCCAGAAACTCGGTTTTAGCATGATTGGCGGTTTCGGCAGCAATTTTAGCAATTCGCAGTTCTTCTTCCATCTTCTTGCGTTCGGTAATATCGATAGATATTCCAAGCATCCCAATGATCTCATTTCGTTCATTTAAAAGAGGTTCTTTGTTAACCAGAAGATAAACTATTTGGTCGCCCATCATGACCGTTTCTTCCATGTTCAAAATGGCTTTTCCATCGTAGACAACGTGTTCATCCATGGCACGATAGGAATCTACTAGGCTTTTGTCCCAACCAAAATCATAATCTGTTTTCCCCACGATGTGTTGTCTAGATGGAAGATGTAATAGCTGTGCGGTCAGATTATTGCATCCTAAATACACAAAATTTCTATTTTTCCAGAACACATAACAAGGCAGACCGCCAATGATGTTTTCATAATAAGATTTTACACTTTCTATGTACTTATCTCCGGATGGGTACAAATTCATACAACAGCTCCTTCCTTGATACTCACCAACATATTGTCAACCAACGCGGCTAACCTTTGAATATTGGGTTCATCTAAAATTGTTTCGTGATTGCCAGATACTTTATACAAATTAATGGGGTTGTTCACGTGCTTTTCCCAATAATTATAGGGGTCATCTATATCAAGGTACTCTGGCAAGAGTGTGTCAGCCTTGTATAGAAACACCGGGTCTTGAATGGGTTGGATATCATAATCTAATAGTATTCGCATTCTTTGCCACGCCAAGTCGCTTAATACTTTGGAATCAGCGCGATTTCCGTATATTTGCCCAATGGCATCTTTAAAAATGTTTTCTATATTTTGTGTTTCAGAAAATTTTGCCCATCCATCGAAGAAAAACAATACTTTGATCGTGTCGCCACTCAAGCGTAATTGCCGCGCAACTTCTGTTGCCAAAGTCGCACCAAAAGATAACCCTCCTAGATAATAGGGACCTTGTTTTTGAATTTTCTTAATTTCTTTGATATAAGAAGCGGCCATATCTTCCATACTATCAAACAGTAACTCACCCTCCGCATTACTGGGATCTTGTATACCATAAATGGGGGCTGGGTAGGTGAGATATTTGGCTAAATTAGCATAGCAAAAAATAGTCCCTGCTACCGGATGAAAGCAGAATAAGGGGGGATAGTGTCCGGTGGAACGAATCGGAATGACAATTGAAGAAGATACTACAGGTGTTTTTGCGCAAGAAACAATCACTTCTGCCAGCTTTTCGATGGTAGTGGCTTGTTCTAGAAATGTTGAAACACTGACCGTTACTTTGAATTGGCGTTCAATCTTACTCAGTAAGCGTAATGCGGTTAAAGAATGACCTCCCAACATAAAAAAGTCATCTTGTATGCCGACTTTGTCTAGAGAAAAAATGTCTTGCCAAATGGTCGCTATTTGGGTTTCTATTTCATTACGTGGTGCTTGATACGAGGTATCATTGGTCAGGATAGTATGGCGTTCAATGAGATCGGGTGCGCTGACCTCATCGGCTGCTTGTGTCTGCATACGTTCTATGAAACTCATGAGGGGTAATGTGGACAGGATCATTTGTTTGGCACCCTGGCGTAATGTATCCAAAAAAATTTGTGCGCCTTCATCCGGGGTAATATCGTTGTTTCTTTTAAAATACGAAAGATTCTCGGGACGCTCAGTTTCGACTGCCATGCCAACTTCTTGCCAAGTGTTCCAATTGATACTAGTAAATAAAGTGGACGAGTTCTGCAATACAGTCGAATAAGGAAAGGCATCTAAACAAGCATTCGCTGAACAATAATCAATCTGGCTGGCTTCGCCCACAATCGAAGTAATTGAAGAGCAAAGAACAAAAAAATCTAAAGGTTCTTGTTGTAATAAGGAGCAGAGTATATAGGTCCCTAACACTTTGGGTTCGAATACTTTGTCTGCCATATCTCGAGTTTTGAATTGCGCGAGTCCGCCACCCGGTGTTCCCGCACAATGGATGACGCCATGGATTGAAGAAAACTTGGTTTTCACTTCCGCTATCACGGATTGCATTTGCACTGCATCGGCGATATTCGCCTGATGTAAATGAATATGACCGCCATGTTTGACGATAGACTGTAATCTGCGGATTTTTTTAGACGTAGGATCTTCAGAGGGATGTTCTTTCAGCCATGGTTCCCATTCTGTTGGGGCTGGAAAACGCGATCGAGTGACCAAGATAAAACTCGGTTTTTCAACGTGTTGTGCAATCTTATTTGCTAACGTGAGCGCAATACCCCCCAGCCCGCCAGTCAATAAAAAGCAGGCGTTATCGCGCAGAACCATCTCTTGTTTTTGTGGTAAAGCCACATTAGAAAACCCCTGAATCCAACGATAATTTTTGCGATAGGCTACGATGGATTCGTGCCTGTCATGCTGAAGGGTATCCGCAACAATATGCTGCGCGTAACCATTGCACGCGTCATGTCGAGCATCGCGAGACATCTGCTGAAGCTCGGGAGAGCCCTCACTGCTTTCGGGATGACGGCCATCAAATTCCATATCAATGATTTTAATTTTAATCTGCGGATGCTCTATGGGTATGATGCGACAAGGCCCTGTGACAGTTGCTTTTACCGGAGCAACGGTTTCGCCTAATACTGAAAATAGTTCATTGCCAACCACTGTGATATGCGTGGGAAGGCTATATTGATTTTCAATAATAGCTTGGGTTAAGAATAAAGTGCTATAGAAACAGCGGGTTAAGTTGTTTGATATTCTATTTTGATCCCAGGATTCTGTCATTTTATTAGGCGCATCTGGCAACATGAATGGGAGTAAATTAATCACATAGAGAGGCAAATCTATTCCTGGTAAAATGGACTGAAGTAATAATTGATAATGTTCTCTATTCGCAACATCCATTTGGTAGGCATATTTTGAACTATGTTTAAATCTGTCACTGCAACTGACTGTGAACACGATTGGTTGATGGTCTAATAAATACTTTTGTATCGAAGCGCCCATACCCAATTCATCCTGCAATATAATCCACGCGCAGGGTTGCTCAGGGTAAATTTTTTGAAAAGAAACTCGTTTCCATGTTTGCTCATAAAACCACTGTGCATAAGGTTGTTTTTCGTAGGTGGTTACATTGTCGAGGGATGCAGAGGGTGAGATCCAAAACCGTTGGCGCTCAAAAGGATAGGTGGGCAAAGGGAGTCGTGCTCGGGTACGGTTTTGATTGAAATAATGCCAATCTATTTTGACGCCTTGCAACCAAAGTTCTGCGATAACTTTTAACCATTGTACCGTATTGCTTTCAGTATCACTGTGCGTACGGGTAGTAGGTGTAAACAAAGCATGCTTGGGGCGATGGTTGACATTGCGCAACAGTAGTTTTGGATTGTTCTGGCTGACTTCTTTGATGAATTGGGTGAGGGTACTGCCCGGTCCAATTTCCAGGAACACATTGAATTCGTTTTCGAGTAGCAACTCGAGACTATCTGAAAACCTGACTGTCTGCGCAATATGATTGACCCAATACTCAGGATTAGAGACCTCGTGATCTTGCGCCCATTCACCTGAAATATTCGATATAAACGGAATAGTAGGATGTTGAAATTCAATCTTTTCAACCCCGCGTGCAAAATCATCCAATATTGGCGCCATCAATAGGGAGTGAAATGCATGGGTGGTATTGAGACGTTTTGCCAATATGTGCTTGGCAGCAAGTTCCTGTTTTAAGTCTTCAATAATGTAGGGTGCACCAGAAATGACAGTATTTGACGGTGTATTACAAGCAGCAATCGAAACAGGGTGGTTCTGAATGAGTTGCATAACGGCCTCTTCATTGCCTGAAATGGCTAACATCGCTCCCGGTTCAGTCATTTCCATTAATTGCGCGCGCAGTTGAATTAGGCATAGCGCCGTTTTGTAGTCCATGACGCCCGATAAACAAGCGGCCACATACTCACCTATGCTATGACCTACCAGCGCATCGGGAACAATACCGAGCTTGATTAAAAAAGTAGCTAACGCGTATTCAAAAATAAATAAGGCTGGCTGAACAATGAGTGTTCTATTCGAAGGGTGAGAAGCGTTATGATAGCCAAATAACAACAAAGAGACTTCTTGTTTTATATCCTCGTTTAAATAGTCCAAGCAAGTATCAATCAGTTTGGAAAATGCGGGTTCAGAGTGATACAGATCATCGCACATGCCATTATATTGAGAGCCCTGCCCCGGAAACATAAAAACAATTTTATTATGTTTTGCGACGGTTTTTTTCTGCTGAAAGGCAATATGTCCAGTAACCTGCGGCGTGTGTAAGGTCAATAATGCGGCCTTGCTATTACAAATGACCACTTTTCGATAGGCAAAGTCAGTTCTACCCAATTGCAATGTATAAGCTATGTTAGGTAAATTGAGTTGAGGGTTTTGCTCAATATGTTGTAAAAGATGAGTAAAAGCTTGATCCAACGCAGTCGGTGTTTTCCCGGAAATGATGAGAATTTGTTGCGATGTTGTGTCATGCGGCTCTGCTATTTTTTGTTGGTGCTCTTCTAAAATAAGAAATGCATTCGTGCCGCCAATGCCTGAGGAGTTGATGCCTGCTCTACGTGGGGAAATGCCGTCAGCTTGCCAAGGGGTTAATTGATCGTTCACATAAAACGGAGTTTGACTAAAATCGATGGCTGGATTGCTTTGTTTATAATGTAACGAAGCCGGGATGCATTGGTTTTTTAACGTTAGGGCGGTTTTGATGATGCTAGCCATCCCGGCTGCAATATCAGCATGTCCGATATTGGTTTTGACTGAGCCGATGGCACAAAATTGTTGTTGATTGGTTTGTGCTTCAAACGCCATTTTCATGGCATTGATTTCAATCGGATCGCCTATGGCCGTGCCGGTACCGTGGGTTTCGATATACTGAAGACTGTCTAGATTAATATTCGCAAAATTTGCGGCAGATAAAATACAGCGTGCTTGTCCACGGACACTGGGTGCGGTATAACCTGCTTTGTCGGCTCCGTCGTTGTTAATATTCCAGCTTTTTATGGTGGCATAAATAAAATCTCGATCTTTGATTGCATCGGATAGACGTTTTAGTACCACGACCCCTACACCATCACTAAATACCGTGCCAGTGGCATCTGCATCAAATGCACGACAATGCCCATCGGCAGACTCTATTCCACCTTTTTGATATAAATAGCCTTTGGTTTGAGGGATGGAAATCACGGAAGAGCCTGCAATGGCAAGATCACAATCATAATCCAGCAATGCTTTACACGCAGTAATCACTGTTACAAGAGATGAAGAACAAGCTGTGCTGATATTAACACTTGGACCTTTCAGGTTGAGACGATACGATAATTGCGTTCCTAAGGTGGTTAAACTGTTTGCTATCCGCAATTGCAGCCAATCTATTGACTCCATCACATGTTTGTTTTTAAGAATGTGATCCTGTAAATAGGTGCTTTCTGCCATACTGGCGTACACACCAATTAAGTCCTTACATTTTTCTGAGGCATAGCCGGCTGCTTCTAAAGCTTCCCAACCGCATTCCAAAAAAAACCGATGTTGCGGGTCGAGTAGTCTGGCATCAGCCGCACTAAACCCAAAAAAACTAGCGTCAAATAACTCTGGTCCTGTCACAATGCCGCGTGCATTCACATAGTGTTGATTGTGTATTTTTTCTTCCGACTCACCACTGCTTAATAGTTCTTCTGGCGTAAATCTTTGTATTGTTTCTTTTCCTGCGATCAAGTTTTGCCAAAACTCGTCTATATTATTGGCTCCTGGAAATCTGCAGGACATTCCAATAATAGCAATATCAGATAATGACGGTTCTGCGTTTTGAACTTTATGTTCGTTCATGACGCTTCTTTAACAACGCATTTTGTTGCAATGAAGCCCGGTTAGGGCAGTTGATTAGCTCTTTATTCTCTTTTTGGTCAGAAATGTATTGAGCTAAAAGTTCAATAGTAGGGTGGGTAAAGAAATCGATGGTGTCTATTTTTTTATTGGTATTTATTTTTTGATTTAATTTTGCACATGCTTCCATAACGATTAGCGAATTGACTCCAAGATCAAAAAAATTATGTTTGGTGCTGATGGTTGTTTCATTTAATAGAGTAACAAAGGTGTTTGCAATAATGGTTTCAATCCGGTTGGCTGGAAGGTGGGTTTCATGTGCATCAAAAATAGTTTTTAAACTCATATTGCGGAGTGCTTCTTTGTCAATTTTACCATTTTGATTCAGGGGAAATTTATCAATGAGATAAATTTTCTTTGGGATCATATAATCGGGTAAATTTTTATGCAGATAATAATAAAAATCAGTTTGTCGGATGACACCTTTGAGCAAAGGAATGATATAGGCGACTATCACGACTTCATCGGGGTTTGAAACAATATCGACGAATAATTGATCAATAAACTCATAATGGGCGAGGGTGGTTTCAATTTCGCAAATCTCGACTCGGTTACCTCGGATTTTAACTTGGCTATCCTTTCTACCAACAAAATGAATCGAATCATGCTCATCACGGTAAGCAAAATCGCCGGTTTTGTATAGTGTTTCTTGTGTGATAGGGTGAATTATAAAATGTTCTTTGGTTTTTTTTGCATCGTTTAGATAACCACAGCCAAGATTCTCTCCCCCTAAATAAATCTCTCCAAGTTCATTAGCCGGAACCTCTTGGTAACCCTCATCCAAAACATAGAGACTAATGTTTGCTAACGGCGTTCCAATGGGTACGGTTTTCTTATAATGATCATTGTCTTTTAAGCGATACTGAGTTGAAAACGTGGTATTTTCTGTGGGCCCATATACATGAAGAATATTGAGATGCTCTAAACCACAGGTCTGTTTCCTATTGAGTAGGAGATTCGTAATATCGGGATTAGATTTTTCTCCTGCAAACAATAAATAATGCAGGTTATCCAAACATTCCGGTTTATTGCGCACAATCAAATTAAAATAGGCCGTTGTTAAAAATAAAATAGTAACGCGCTCTTTTTGTAAGAAATCGGAAAATGTATCAATGGACAGTAGTTTAGCGCGTGGGAAAATAAACAGTCCTATTTTGTGTAACAAGGCACCCCATATTTCAAACGTAGCAGCATCGAAAGCCACATTTGAAATATGGGCCATACGCGCGTCCTTATCATAAGGAATTAATTTTTTATTACTAATTAAATTGATGACAGCTCGATGCGGGATCATACAGCCTTTGGGGACGCCGGTTGAGCCGGAGGTATACATTACATACAGTAAATCGCTGGAAGAGCGAGAGGCTATTTTTTCTAGCACGGCCACTTCTTCCAATGCCAGCATGTTCAGAACGATGATGCTGTCTTTGTGTTTGCTAAGATGAGTGGCTAAATGCGTGTTGGTGATGATCTTAATCGGGTTACTATCCTGTAAAATGTGCTCCACTCGGATCTCGGGAGTTTCAGTATCTAAAGGCAAATAGGCCGCGCCTGTTTTCATGATAGCCAACATAGATAAGATGAACTCTATGGACGGCTCTAAGTAGATAGCTACAATCATACCAGGGAGAACACCGCAGACCTTGAGATGCTGAGCTAAGCCATTGGCTTTTTGGTTTAGTTCTTGATAAGTAATCGTTCGTTCATGATCAGTAACCGCAATTTGGTGCGCAAAAAGATCGATATGATCCTCAAAAAAATCCAAGACGGTTTTTTTAGTAGAGACAAGATTTTCTAAGCCCAATGTTTCAGTTTTTTCTAATAACATATAAGCCTCTTATTGTGAGTATACGAGGTTACGTTGAAAAACTTGCGGTATGTTAGCATAGTGATAAAGAATTCTGTAGTGACAATTATTTTTATTCAACGGGATTCAGCTGCCAATCTGGCGTCGCATGCCACCTTCTTTCCTGCATGACGTCTCCCCACCACTGATTCATGGAGTCTGGATTCATTTGCATCCAATCGGGAGAGTGCGTAACCAGTGCTTCTCCCATTCGCGTTGCTTTGGGGATTTCGTCGGAAAAAAGCTGTGATTGACTGTTTTTCCACATAGTGACGTAGTCACTTAGTTCTTTTTCTGGGTTACTTTCGATAAGTTTTGCGAAGCTCAGTCCGTTGGCTAATGCTCTAAATACCCCTGAGCCTGAATGAGGTCGTAGGGTTCCTGCTGCATCACCGACAAATATAATATGATTATGCGGATAGGAAGGGGTGTGGCAGTCAAAAATAGCATGGATAAAGGGCTGGCGAGTGTGAAAAATATATTTTAAGACTGATTCAGGCAAAACGTCTTTAGCGATTGCATGGAGATGCTGAACATGCTGTTCGGTTAAGCTGCCTGCGGGTAACGATCTCGTATGTTGTTTGCCCTGATTGTCTATTAATAGGTCGCTTAACGACTGTCCTTGTCGGTTTTCGTATAGCGTCCAGCTCAGTATGATTTGCCCTGTGCGTCGATAGTTTGGACCTGGAACACGGTATAAAAGGAGATGGCCATTTGGAAAAACGTAGTAAGGAGTATGTTCATCGAAGATACTTTCCTCAACCAGGCTCTGCTCGTCAAGCAGTCCCCTCCAAGCGATATACCCCGCATAGATAGGATGAACATCCGGTAATAAACCTGCTCGTGTGTTGGAGTCAACCCCGTCTGCGGCAATAATGAGATCTGCTGCATACATTTTACCCGTGGATGTTTTAATTTGGTAGCCATGCTCATTGGGTTCAATGCCAATGACGGTTGTATTCGTGTGATAGGATTCTGAGTCAATCCGGCTCCGGAGATTTTGATACACATCAGCCCAGTTGAAAGCGATGACCCTCAGAGCTTGCGTCCAGAATGTTTCTTGGTCAGTTTCGCCCTGTTCTTTTTTACGAATGAAGGAGCGGCCATTGAGTTTTAATTGGGGAATATCAGCATCAAACAGATCATGTTCAATACATTGCCTCACAATTGTTTCTGGAAGTGAAATACCTGAACCCAAACCGCTACGTCCACCAGAACGTTCCAAAATGGTAACATCGGCGCCTAAGCGGCTTAAAAGGATAGCGGAGGTGCATCCAGCAATAGAGCCGCCAATAACAATGACCTTTTTTCCAAGCATAGCTCATTCCACGGTAGGATGGATGCGCCGAATCATACAAAAGTTTGTACTTAGAATGCAAGTGTTACGGGATAAAAAATCGCGGTCGTGTCATGTTTTGCAAACCCAATAAAACCCTGCTATCATTTCGGTATTACAGTAATGGAGAAATGCAGTGCTTACTTCGACATTAACCTCAAAAGGACAAGCAACCATTCCATCCGAAATCAGGAAAAATCTAGACTTACATGCAGGAGATAAGGTTGTTTTTGAAATCATTGATCATCAAGTCATTATAAGAAAAATAACCCCTTTTGATCATGTTTACCATGCTGGATTAGCCGCAACGCTCAGTGAATGGGGTTCCGCAGAAGATGATGAGGCTTATCGTGACTTATAAACCTTATAGTGTTGTCATAGTTCCCTTCCCATTTACCGAAAGTATCCGTACTAAGAGACGGCCTGCTTTAGTTTTAAGCACTGAAAAACATCAAAATGAAACAGGGCATATCACCTTATTGATGATCACGAGCGCTAAACATAGTGTATGGCCTAGTGATTATTCTATTGAGCATCTTAAGACAACGGGATTACCATCACTGTCTATTATTCGTCAGAAAATTTTTACTCTCGATTTAACCCTCATACAAGGCGTTTTAGGCTGTTTATCTGCTAGTGATAAAAAACAAGTTATGAATCAACTTAATCAACATCTCCGTTTTTAACTGATAGGCGTTTCGAAACGGCGCTCATGCTTGCTGCGGTTTATTAATCTAGACACGAATACCCCCAAAATTATGATCCCACACAATCCTAAAATCGGACGATCTCCCCATTTTACCCAGGGTGTCATACCTTGAGCAGGGTAAATATCACCTTCTAGGATCCCGGCAGTGAAAGCTGGGAGCGTATTCACAAAATTGCCTTGAGGATTGATGATGGAAGATAAACCATCATTGTTGGCAACAATTTGGTAACGACTGGTAAGAATGGATAAGGCTTGAGCCATTTGGAGATGTTGATAAGATGCCAAAGAATGGCCAAACCAACCATCATCACTGAGAGAAACAATCCACTCTGCTGTTGGGAGTTGCTGCCTGAGTAGTTGCGGATAGGCTAATTCATAACAGATCAATGTTGCAAAAGGGCGGTTATGGGCACGCACCAATGCTTGATGTGCATTGCCGGCTTCCATATCAGATGAGATCAAATTCAATTTTGTGAGCATAGGCGCAAAGTAAGCAGGAATATATTCCCCAAATGGAACCAAATGCTGTTTGCGATACACACCGGATGCAGTGCCTAATGTCGACAGGGTATTATAATACGTATCACTGGCTGGCTCTGAGTGGTTAATAGTTTCTGGGATCCCAAATAGTATGGCGGTATGGCTTTGTTGGGCCTGTTTATGCAGATCGGTTAAAAAATCTTGAATATATCCTGCGGGCAAAGGAATAGCGGATTCTGATAACAAGATAATTTGTTTTTTGCCGATTAATTGCTGAATAGCATCTTGATAATGCTCCATAATGTGCCAGAAAACGGCTTCATCCCATTTATCACGCATGGAAATGTTGGCTTGAACCACCCCAACTGTGAGCGGCGTACTCTCCAAGGTTGACCATTGGATTGTCCGCAAACTTTGAGGCGCAATGAGAAGGATAACAAAGCACAACAGCCAAGCAGGCGATTGGGATTTGCGTACGGCATGGGTTAAAAAGCAAGCTGCCAAGACTGCTAAAAAGCTTAGGCCGTAGATGCCTATAATGGGTAGAAGGTAGTGTAATGGGGTATCAATTTGGCCAAATCCGAGGGTTAACCAGGGAAAGCCAGTGCAGAAAATTGCACGCAAATATTCAGTTAAACACCATAATCCACTAAATAAGAGGGCTTTGATTAGAGAAGGCAGGGTAGGAGAACACAATGCGCGAAATAAAAAGGCGCAGAGCGCTGGGAATAAAGCGAGAAATAAAACAAAAACGCTGGTGATGAGGTAAGCTAAGAGCAGCGGCAAATGTCCATAATGGTGAATACTAATACTTACCCAAGAAACACCCAACCCAAACAAGCCTAAGCCAAATGCAAGTCCTTGAAAAAAAGCTTTTCGCGGTCTGCTAGGTTGAATTTGGGTATAAAACAAGGAGATGCCAAGTATGGCGGCGCCCGGCAAATGGAAGGGAGCAAAGCCAAAAGGCAGTAGCATACCAGTTGCTACCAGTAATAACCACGCGAAACCTTTGGCTCTAGATAGATTTTTGAGAAACTCACCATGAGTACTCAACGTCGCTAGCATGTTAAAACAGCCCAGTGGTGTTTGATAGCAAGGGATTTAACGCTGCTAACATAGAGGGCGGAGCGGAGTCTTTGAATAAAGTAAACCCCAGACCGGACAACATGGTAGCTGCAGTGCCGGCCGCCAATACTGCTGCACTGGGTGCGCTCAAACCCAGAATAGCCCCTAAGTTGGTTGCAATGGTTTGCAATCCATACTGCATGAGTATCATTCCCAGAAGGCTGGGGCCAGAAATCACCGATAATAGAACCAAACTAGCGAAACAACTAATCCCTGAGATCAGAATGAAAATACCTGCAATACATAATACGGTCGACACACAGTCTTCTTCTTCTTTTGGAATAGGCTGGTGACGATAGGCGCGAAATTGGGAGGTGGTTGAATAAGACGGTTTTGGAGCAAGCCAGCTTGTGAAAAAACTCTCTTGATCTGTATTCTTAAAATCAGTGGTGATAATGGTACTACCCAAGTCCTGAAAAAGTTCGGCAGGTAGGATGCTTGGAACGCAAGCCTGTAAATTTTTAATATTGTCCTCAAAAGACTCTCTGGTCCAATCGTCGCTGACATCTTGAGTGTTGGGGAGATAGACGGAGTTGGCAATGCGTAATAAGATGTCTTTCAGCGTGCTAAGCTCTGTTTCGTGCCCTTGCTCTCCGAATTGGATAGCTAGCGTAGAAATTTTTTGTAATATCGCTACTCGATTGTAAGGAAGTTTTCTGGCTCGAATAATTTGAGCCAATGCGTTGGCTTTGGTTTGAATAAATTTTGCTAATTGGCTGGCTGAAGCAGTCAACGGTAATGCCAACTCTTTGCGAATATAGCGGATTGTAATTTCTTCACCAAAAATAAAAGGCTGAATACTGCTATCTATGGTTAACGGTGAGCTTGTGACAAGGGGTTGTTCTCCTGGCTTTTGTAACAAGGCGTTTTGAATCAGCACATAAGTTTCTGGATCCGCATCGTTACTTGACGTTACGACCTGCGCTCGCCTGGGAGTTCGGCCCAAAACAAGAAATTGTAACCATTGCGCAAAACCATTATATCCGCAGTTCCCATCACCAATGGTGTCGTCATGTCCGTTTTCATGGACGTAGTAATGGGTATTATCCTCACAATATAAATGAATGGTTTCCGAACCATGCTCGCGTAGTGGCATGGTGGTTCTGCGTATTCCTCTCGTAATATCTGTAACTTCCACTCTGAGATTGAAGAGCTCTCCTAGTGTTTTAAGTTGAATATCCGTCGCATATTCACGTTCCCACTCATTATTGATTCGATGCTTTTCTAGATATTCAAACCAGGCACCAGTACCCCATTTTTTGATAAATATGTCTTTAAATTGGTTGATCAAAGCCAGAGAAGCCGGCGGGATTTCTGGAAAATCCTGGGCTAGCTCCCATGCATTAGGTACATTTCGCTCTGGGCGCTTCCAGTAGTCTACAAATTGCTTTTTCCGTTCGTTAAAATCGGCCACTATTATAGAATCTAGGTCTTCTGTGAGCGGTTCTGCTGAATAAATATCCCAGAGTTCTCGGTTCCAATTTTTAATAAAGCCATTTTTTACTGCATCAAATGCTACGATGAGAGGGTCGGGAGCATAAATACGAGCCCACTGTTGCTGTCCGCATTCGGTAATAAAGGCTTTTTTCAAGCGCTGTGCGTATTCATGCGCTTCTCTAGAAACAACCGCCAACTCACTAGTCGTTTTCCATTTCGACAAGCCATACTTTTCAATATACTTCTGTTTTTGAATTTTAAAATCTTTTGCGGGCGTAGGTGGCTCAGGAAAGTCTAACTCCTGTATCTTCGCTTCTTCTTCTTCGTCAATAGATTCTAATATCGGACTGAACGTTGAACTTGGGCTAGAATACTGAGTCCAGAGCTCTTCACCCCAATTGTGAATATAGGTTTGTCTTAGGGTGTCAAATTCCTCAATTTCAGGGGAAGTTGCATGAATTATGCTCCATAGATCTAGCCTGTTTTCAGACGCTACAGAGGAAGCGCTTGTCTGTGTTTGGGGGAAAGCAGATGAAAACTCCGTATTTAATTTCGCAAAAATCAGTGCATCATTGCTACTTATTTCTTCTATTCCAGATTGAATTATTTCGGACCATATTTGCTTGCCTCTGATCAGAATGAAGGCTTCATGCAGTTTTATAAAGTCTAGATAGATAGGTGTGTTTGCCTTAACTGAGGCAGAATGCATGGTTATTTGCTCATCATATAATGATTCACCGGCACATTTGATATATTCTTGCTTGGTTGCTTGCGCAAACTCTGTTCCTGATGCGCGTAAATATTGGAAAACTTCTTCTTTTAAAAAAGGTGCCAAAACAAGCTGCAAAGAGTTTTCACTGGCATCGTGGAATAAATACAATAATTTTTCATCAAAGGTTTCGCCTGGAATCGTCTCGTGACACTGATAGGTTTCGGCAATAAATTGTGCTTGTTTGGCTTCGGTAGAGAAGAGTACCGTTTTTATCATTTCCAAATTCATAATGTTCCACATCGGTATTTGTTAAGGGGCCACGCACATAATGGCGATATGTTATGCTTCGGCTTAAGTAAAAAACCCATGCCTTGTGTTCCAAATTTGATTATAATGAAAAGTTTTCACCCAAGTATACCGCGCGGACTTGCTTATTGGCAAGAATATTTTGTGGCGAACCTTCGCATAAAATACGGCCTTGATTGACGATGTAGGCACGCTGACAAATGTCTAGCGTTTCTCTAACGTTGTGGTCGGTGATCAATACACCTATATTTTTTTCACACAAATGTTGGATAATTTTTTTGATATCAATAACTGAAATGGGGTCAACACCGGCAAAAGGTTCATCCAACAAAATAAATTGAGGTTCTATCGCCAATGCACGCGCGATTTCCACACGGCGGCGCTCGCCACCAGATAAGCTCATACCTAAATTTTTCCGCAAATGACCAATATTAAATTCTTGCAGCAATTGCTCTTGGAGTGCTTCGCGTTGAGATAAACTCAAGTCTTTGCGCAATTGCAAAATGGCCATGATATTGTCAGCCACAGTCATTTTCCGAAATACAGACGCTTCCTGAGGTAGGTAGCCAATGCCGAGGCGCGCGCGAAGATGCATTGCTTTGTGAGTGATATCCTGCTCGTTTAATAGAATTTTTCCAGCGTCGCAAGATTGCAAACCGACAATCATATAGAAGCAGGTGGTTTTTCCAGCACCATTGGGACCTAATAGGCCAACGCACTCGCCACTGTTGATGGTCAGGTTAACGTCTGATACGACAGTTCTGGTTTTGAATGATTTTTTTAAATGCAATGCCTGGAGTTGGCTCATAGATGAGACTCCAAACGGTTATTGCCGTTGGGTTGAATCAAAATCGTAGTTTGTTCTCCCTGAAAAGACGTTGTCACACGCTGCGTTAGCGTATTATAGCAAATAGTGTTTGCTGCAATTTTATTCTGGTTCTGAATAACAGAGGCATGGCCTACCAGGCGAATTTGGTGCTCCTTGGGATAATAAAATATGGTGTCCGCATAAGCATGAAGTTCCGGTTTGTCTTGATTTTGTAACGTCCAATAATGGGCTTGAGTCATGCCATCTCCTTCAATCACCGCTTTGACTAGGTGGTTTTGTGCATCACCTTCAGTCAGCGCTTTGGCGGCACGAATATGTGTGCTGCCCTGATCCACTGCAACATTACCAAGATAAGTGCCAAGGTGCTGTTTTTGATTTAAATCGGCTGAATCAGCGCGTACTAATAAGGGTTCTTTGTTGTCCTCTGGCAAGGCGAATAGACATTGAGGGAGTAACAATAGGAGAAAACCCCATGACTTACGTCTTCGGGAGTAGGCATCGCGCTCAAGCTGTGCTGCGTACATGGCGTCCTCTTGCTTGCAATAAATGGATATGATTTTCAGCCAGATCAGCCACCATGCCTTGGGAATGGATATGGCTACCACCTTGCGTTACGGTAACCTCGTCAGAAGACGTGGCTTTTTTCTCTTGAGGGTAATAAGTGAGATGCTCCGTTTTTAACACGGTTTCATCATTATTTTTGTGTTGATTGATTTGGACATGTTGATCCAATGTGATGGCTTGTCCTTTTGAGACTGCGGTACCGTAATCCGCATGAATTTCCCATGGCGCTTGATTGGCTTCCGTCACGACCAGATGCGGCTGGGTAAATATATGCACATCATTTTTGGGTATGTGGTGCATTTTGGGTGCCTTCAAGCAGTGGGTCAGGGTTCCTTTTGCATCATATTGACGGTATTGCAAATCGTGAATAGTGAAATTAGGGCTCTGTTCTAAAGCATACTGATCTAAAAGATGCGTGATTCTCTGAGCACTATGTAGCCAATGCCAGATACAGACGAGGAGTAATCCACTGGTGGGCAATATCCAAATCATGCGGTTGATGCTAGGCATGAGTGAGATCCTTGTCGCCGTAGAGATAACCTCGTATCGCTTCATCTGTTTTATTTTGAGCATCTAAAATAAAGTCACATGCTTCACGTAACCCCCCATGTCCACCTGCTGCTTGAGTGGTCCAGTCGGCACAGTCTTTGATTTGACTCACGGCATTGGCGACAGCTATAGAGAATCCTACTTGTTGCATGATGGGAAAATCAACCACGTCATCTCCAATGTAAGCAAATTCTTCATCCGTGATTTGCAACGTGGTTTTTAAGGTTTCATAGGCTTGCTTTTTATTAATTTGTCCTTTGAAATAATGACGAATACCCAATTGGGCCATGCGGTGATCAATAATGGTATTGTACGATCCTGTGATGACAGCAATATCAATCTGTGCGGCCATGAGCAACTTCAAACCCACGCCATCTTGGACATTGAATGATTTTAATTCATTGCCATGGTTGTCCAGATAGTTGAGACCGTCTGTCATGACACCGTCGATATCGCAGATGAGGCATTTAATTTTACGAACTTTATTGAGGACCTGGTCCATCTGCAACTCCTAATAGACTCCTGCACGCAGCAGATCATGTAAATGGATGACTGCGGTAGGTCGCTGTTCCGAATCAACTGCAACCAAGGAGGTAATCAAATTTTTTTGCATAATCGACAGAGCCTCAGCGGCTAATACTCCCGGCTTGATCGTCAAACAACTCCGCGACATGACCTGATGCAAGGGTGTGGTATTAATATCATATTCTTTGTTGAGTGTGCGGCGAATATCGCCATCCGTATAGACGCCGACTAATAATCCTTGATGATCGACCACAGAAGTCATGCCGAGTTTTTTTTCAGTGACCTCAAGCAGCGCTTCACGAATAGGTACATTTTCATGAACAACGGGTAATTTATCGCCAGTATGCCATAATTCATCAATGCGCAGTAGGAGCCGTCTTCCTAATGCTCCTCCTGGATGAGACAATGCAAAATCTTCCGCAGAAAATCCGCGTGCTTGTAGGAGTGCAATGGCTAACGCATCTCCCATGACGAGAGAAACCGTGGTGCTCGTAGTGGGCGCTAATCCTAGTGGACAGGCTTCTTGTTCAATGCTGATATCCAAATTAACATCAGATGACGTGGCTAAAAGCGAGTCTGGCTGACCGGTTAATGTAATGAGCGGTACGCCCAAACGTTTGAGCAATGGAAGTAAAACGATCATTTCCTGCGTGGTGCCTGAATGAGAAATTGCCAATACTACGTCTTGGCGTGTAATCATCCCAAAATCACCGTGACTAGCTTCTCCCGGATGCATAAAGAACGCGGGTGTTCCGGTGCTGGATAAAGTTGAAGCTATTTTATTGGCAATATGTCCAGATTTACCCATGCCGGTTACGACAATTCGTCCTGTACAAGACAGCAATAATTGGCAGGCTTTTTCGAAACGTTCGTCTATTCTGTCGGTCAATGCCATGACTGCACGAGCTTCAGTTTCTATCACAGCCAAGCCAAGTTTACAAAAATTCATAAGTGGACCGAGATCATTGATTAATAAAGCTAATCGTATCATAAATTTGACTGTTTTATCTACGAAAGCTGCGATACGGTGGAAATTATCCCTAAGCAGAGTATATAATCAATGATATATGATCAATTAGATGGGCACTCACGATCTAGCGTTAGTGAGTTCTTTATATGGAAGCGAGATGATATGAGTGTTCAGCCCGGTCATTTGGTTGATATCAGTAATCTGTGTTTTAGGTACCGCGATCGTGATATATTTAATAATGTAAATATTACTGTGCCACGCGGTAAAATTGTGGCCATTATGGGTCCCAGCGGAAGCGGTAAAACCACTTTGTTGCGTTTGATTGGCGGCTTATTGTTGCCGGATTCTGGCCAAATTAAGGTTAACGACCAGGATGTACACAGTCTTAAAAAACCACAACTGTGCGGGTTACGACGCAAAATGGGGCTGTTGTTTCAATCTGGCGCGTTGTTTTCACATTTAACGGTTTTTGAGAATGTTGCATTCCCACTGAAAGAGCATACCGATTTACCCCCTCAATTATTGCATGATTTGGTTTTAATGAAATTAGAAGCAGTTGGCTTACGTGGGGCAGCGCAGATGATGCCGGGCGAATTATCCGGTGGAATGGCCAGACGAGTCGCGTTGGCGCGCGCTATGGCATTGGATCCGGAATTGATGATGTATGATGAGCCTTTTACGGGTCAAGATCCCATTTCAATGGGGGTGTTATTGCGTTTGATTAAACATTTAAATCGATTGTTAAATTTGACTTCCATTGTGGTATCTCACGATGTGGAGGAAACATGCTCTATTGCTGATTATGTGTATCTGATGGCGCACGGCAGCATTATTGGTGAGGGAAAGCCGCAAGATTTGCTGGCGTCTACCCAACCCCAAATCTGTCAGTTTATGCATGGAGAAGCTGATGGCGCTGTACCATTTCATTATCCAGCGAAACCTTATCTTGAAGACTTACTGGATGGCTAATTAATGATGTCGGCTGCATCAGGATAGGGTGTGCATTCTAAAACAGGAAATAAATATGGTTTCTTTGGTTAATTTTTTTGAACGTTTGGGCTCCAAAACTATTGGTTTGGTGCATGCCTCAGGACAGTCTGGTGTGTTTCTGTTGCGAATTCTTTGGCAAAAACCGGATTTTGTGCGTATTTGGCCAGTGTTAAGTGAGCAATTATATTTTGTCGGTGTGTTGTCATTTTTGATTGTTGTCGTAGCAGGGTTGTTTATTGGCATGGTAGTAGGCTTGCAAGGTTACCACACGTTACAGAAATTTGGCGCAATCAGCCAAGTAGGGCAGTTATTGGCATTAAGTATCACCCGAGAATTAGGGCCTGTACTCACTGCATTGTTATTTGCTGGGCGCGCAGGATCGGCCCTGACCGCTGAAATTGGTTTGATGAAGGCAACTGAACAATTAGCGAGTATGGATATGATGGGCGTAGATCCGATGCGCCGTATTATTTACCCACGGTTTTGGGCCGGCATGATCGCTTTACCGGTGCTAGGTTTGATATTTTCTATGGTGGCAATTTATGGTGGCTACTGGGTGACGGTGCAATGGCTCGGCGTGGATGCTGGCAGTTTTTGGTCTAACATGCAATCGGCTGTAGATTTTCATACTGATGTGTTATCGGGTGTGATCAAAAGCTTGGTTTTTGCTTTTTTAGTGATATGGGTGGCGTTGTATCAAGGATTTGAATGTAATCCTACTGCTGAAGGAATCAGTCAAGCCACTACGCGAACTGTGGTGTATGGTTCCCTTGCAGTATTGGGATTTGACTTTTTATTGACTGCGATGATGATTGGAGGCTGGTAAATGAAAAAACAACACTACCAATATGTCCATATTTCGGTGGGTGTATTGATGCTACTGGGTCTCGTCTGTTTTATTTTTTTAGCCATTAAAGTGAGTGGAATGGCTGATTTTGGACAAGCTAGTCGCTATTCTGTTTCCGCGGAGTTTTCTAATATCGGCGGTTTAAAAGTACGAGCACCGATTACGGTGGCCGGAGTAAAGGTAGGGGATGTTACGAAAATTGAACTGATTCCTAATACCTTAAATGCGCAAGTGACGATGAGTTTATATAATAATCAACCTATTCCATACGAAGATGCTTCAGCACGAATTTTGACAGAAGGTTTATTGGGTTCCAATTACATCAGTATTGTTCCAGGGTTTGATAGTTCTGATCCGCAGCATCAATTTTTACGTGAGGGGGATGTGATTACCAAAACGCAAGAGGCGTTGGTTTTAGAAAATTTAATTGGTCAATTGGTGTTTAATATTAAAAAATAGGGGTAACCATGATCCGCATCATAAAAATAGTTGTTCTGTCATTCTTTGCTATATTCGGAAATCAATTGGCTGCGCAATCGTCTCCCGTGCCTATGTTGGAACAAACTGCACAGCAAATTATTGGCACATTAAAAAATCATCAGGGCGCTTTGCGCAATGATCCTAAAATTGTTCACCAAGCTATCCAAACTTATTTATTGCCGCATATAGATGTAGAGGGCATGTCACGTTCTGTGTTGGGCCGACAAGCTTGGATGAAAGCAACTTCAGCGGAAAGACTTGCGTTTGAACAGGAGTTTACCCAATTAGTGATTCGTACTTACGCAGCCCCTTTGGCTGAATATTCGGGTGAAACGGTTGCATTTACTCCGATTCGCGGTAATTTAGATGGGCGCTTTGTCAGAGTGAACTCTGTGATTCAGCGACCTAATGGACAACGTATCCCATTGAGTTATAATCTGGTTTCTAAAACGGATGGATGGAAAGTTTACGACCTAAGTGTTGAAGGCGTTAGCTTGCTGCAGAGTTTCAGAACTCAATTTTCAAATATTTTGCAACAAGGCAATATGCGAGATTTGCTGGAACAAATGCGGGCAAACAAGAAGTTAGGGTAAAGGTTTCATTGCACTAAGTCATTAGGAACAAAGAGAATCACATGACGAAACAAAGTTATTTTAAGCCGTCACAGAATCTGACATTTGCAACGGTTACGGCGCAGCGTGCGCAGTTTGCCGCGCTATTAGCAAAAGAGCAATCGTTAAGAATTCATTGTGATTTAACCGATGTGCAGCTCTGTGACAGTGCGGGATTAGCATTTTTAATTGATGCTCGGCGTATGTGTCATAGCCAAAACTCTAATCTAGTGATAGAGCATGCGTCGGTCGATCTGCTGGCGCTCGCTAAATTATATGGTATAGAGAAAATTTTAGACAACGATGAGGAGCAATGATGACCAATATGTCATCTGATCAACTCAAAGATTTGTTGGAAGAGCATGCTGATATTGCTTTTGCCAAAGTGGATGGGGATGGGAAACATTATACAGCGACTATTGTGTCTGATGTGTTTGTTGATCAATCGAAAGTAAAACGTCAATTATGGGTTTATGCCTTGCTGAATCCTTACATAACATCTGGTGCACTGCATGCGATCCAATTGAATACTTGGACGCAAGAGGAGTGGCATAAGATTTATGCAGAAGGCGGGCGTCAGGAGTAAAATGTGGATAAATTAATTATTAATGGTGGAAAACCTTTGCATGGAGATATCATTATTTCTGGTGCAAAAAATTCAGCTTTGCCAATTATGGCTGCCTCGGTTCTATTAACCGAAAATGTAACCATCGCCAATGTTCCTCATCTGAAAGATGTGACCACCATGATGGAGTTACTAGGTCATCTAGGCGCCAAATTGATGGTTGATGAGAAAATGAATGTGCAAATCAATGCCAGCGATGTCAATGATTTGGTTGCACCTTATCATTTGGTCAAAACCATGCGGGCTTCTATATTAGTGTTAGGGCCGTTGCTGGGTCGTTTTGGAGAAGCTGATGTATCGTTGCCTGGCGGTTGTGCAATTGGTACGCGTCCAGTTGATTTTCATTTGAAAGCATTGCGGACAATGGGGGCCGAGATTACGGTTGAAAACGGTTATATCAAGGCACGTTGCCCCAAAGGACGGCTGGAAGGTAAAACATTGGTATTTGATACCATTACCGTAACGGGTACCGAAAATATTATGATGGCAGCCGTCTTGGCACAGGGCAAAACGACCATTAAGAATGCTGCGCGTGAACCTGAAGTTGTCGATTTGGCCCATTTTTTAAATAAAATGGGTGCTAAAATTTCTGGAGCGGGAACACATACCATAGAGATTGATGGCGTAGATTCTTTGCACGGCGGTACTTACTCTGTGATCCCCGACCGGATTGAAGCAGGCACGTATTTGACCGCTGGCGCTTTGACTCGTGGTCATGTCACCGTGCGTAAAGTCAGACCGGATAATTTACTGTCTATGCTCTGTAAATTTGAAGAAGCGGGTGCGCATTTGACGATTGGCGAAGATTGGGTGAGCCTGGACATGAAAGGGGAGCGTCCACGTTCAGTGGATATTTCTACTGCACCGTATCCGGGGCTTGCGACTGATATGCAGGCACAGTTTATGGCGCTGAATACGGTAGCCACTGGGACTGCAACGGTTGTAGAAAATATTTTTGAAAATCGCTTTATGCATGTCCAAGAATTACAACGTATGGGGGCTGTGATTAAATTAAATGGTAATACCGCTCTGATTACGGGTGTCGATACATTAACGGGTGCGCCTGTTATGGCAACTGATCTCCGGGCCTCCGCGAGTTTGATTTTGGCGGGATTGGCAGCCGAGGGCGAGACGACTGTAGAGCGTATTTATCACGTAGATCGCGGCTATGAACGAATCGAAGAAAAATTATCTATGTTAGGTGCCAATATCAAACGTAGATCCACAGAATGATTCTTCGTGATACCTTGGTCGCTTATTTAGATCAATATTTGGCTGCGCAGTCTATTCCAGATTACGCGCCGAATGGTCTGCAAATTGAAGGTCGTCCTGAAATTCGCAAGCTGTGCACTGCAGTGAGCATTTCACAATCTGTGATCCAATCAGCTATTCAATGGCAGGCAGATGCTATTGTGGTACATCACGGTTTTTTTTGGCGTGGTGAACGCGCAGTGTTGACCGGGGTGCGTCGCCAACGCATTGGAGATTTGATCGGACAGAATTTGAATTTATTTGCTTACCACTTACCTTTGGATTTACACTCTGTTGTGGGTAATAATGCTTGTTTAGCGCAAAGGTTGCCTGTGGCTAATGTGAGCCAGCATGACGTAGAGAAATTGCCCAAAGGTTTGTGGGCAGGCGATTTGATTCAGCCAGCGACGCCTCAGGGTCTGAATACATTGCTTCAGCAAACATTTTCACAAGCGCCTATCCATATTCCAGCAGCTCGTCCTAATATTCAACGAATTGCATGGTGTACAGGTGCCGCTCAAGATTTTTTAGAGGATGCCCAGCGTTTAGGGGTAGATGCTTATATCAGTGGAGAAGTTTCTGAGCGAACTTACGATTTGGCGCAAGAACTGAATATTCATTATTATGCCTGTGGTCACCATGCGACTGAACGCTACGGTGTACAAGCTTTGGCTGCCCATTTAGAAGAAAAATTTGGTATAGAACATCGATTTATTGAGACAGATAATCCTATCTAACCAAGCATTAGCCCAATCTCTCTGCTACGTTTCAACTGCTTTTTCAATGATTATGTGAATAAACCTAGACAAGTGTTCAAAAAAAGAATAAAATGCGGTAATTTTGAGTTTTTGTTTGAAGGCTATTCAAAAATCTTGTCATTCCCGCGTAAGCGGGAATCCATCTTTTGGGAGCGGCTATGCCTAAATATCATCGTGTACTTGTAAGATATCGTTTACCAACGTCTGATCAATGGTCGGGTTTGCATTGGTGTGATATTGAGCGGACAGAGTCGAATGAAATGCGGGTTCGAGTTGCTAGCGCAGTGCAGGGTGAGCGTATGCCGAGAGATGACAAATTTGAAGACTTAGCGCCTGAGCATGCAAAAAAACTATTAGTGATTGACTTTCCTGGGCCAGATGAGACACCAGGTGGGTGTCCACTGCGTGTTCGATCAAGTGAGCTTGAGTCTTATTGCTTGGTGTTTACTGCCAACGCTATGTTTCGCATAGATTTTCGAAAACCACTGAATATATGTTTGCCACATGGTCAACGTTGGGTAGAAGGGCGTTTGTTTAATCCACAAAATACGATTAGTTTAAGTAGTTGTTTTACAGAAGCAGAGATTGCGCATGATAAAAGATTAGGGATGAGGATTAGTGCGGATAACTATGATTTGTTGGTTTATCCTAGTGAATTAATTCTTGATTTAGAACGCCAGTATCGTGCATCAGATATAACCGCTGTCCCTCAACATGAGGAAGTCCCACACAAGGTTCAAACAGCGGTAGTAGACCCATCTCACGATCAAACAAACCGGTATTGGCTAACTACAGAGCGTCGAGAAAAGGTTGCAATCGATATGGCGTCTGTTGAGAGTGCATTGGAGTCGAATGATCGTATGCTACTCCATGACACTGTCTGCAGAGAGTTAACTGGGGTCAAAAATAATTGCAATAGTCCAGAAGAGTATCAGTTGGCTTTGTATACTTTGCTTAGTAAAGATGAAATCTCTACAGATTTTTCTGAAGACTTAATGGGCGCAATTCGACTTTTTCGCAATACGATGCTGAGAAGCAGTATGGATTTAAATAGAATATTTGCTCAGGAAGGGAGTACTAAGCCTAGTTTGGCGACTGTTTGTCAATATGTATTCGCGTGTGTATTTCAAGAACTAAAAAATCAAGATTCCAGTTTGGTGAGCCAATCCTCTGACGACTACATAACAAGATCCCGTCCTGATGCTTATTTGAATATATATTTAGGTAGTAGCAATGAACCATCTGAAGTATGGCAGGGTAGACAAAGCGGCATCTCTACCGCTAATGATGCTAGATATGCTGCATTTCTGCAGTTGGGAGAGCTGCAACAGGCGCAGAATCACGATCGCTTAAATTCAGCGTACTCAAATTCTCCTGTAGTGGTGGGTGCAAGAGACGTTAGCGTAGGGCTGGAATCCGAGCAGGGTGGCCGCCAATCAAACTCACTTAGCCCAAATTTAGCTCATTTACATCCTCGCTTGCACTCGATGTCCTTGTTTAGATCTACTAGAGGGCAAATGCCATCCGAAGCACCGCAAGTCAATCGTTTATTGCTACGCTTCATAGGTGCTGCGCTGTGTGGTTTGGGCTTCTCATTGGCCTTTTCTTCTTTTTTCACCGGTGCTGCAATCCTAGCAGGGGGGATTTTGTGTTTATTAGCTTCTAACCTACCTACAAATCATAACCCCGCAGCTAATTATGTTGCGCCAAGCGGTGGATTTGGGGGATATGGTGCGAGGTTACTATAGAATCTGTAGTTGGGCCCTGTCCCAGGGCCCAACCTACCGCCTCTATTTCTTTGGAAAAATATCTTTAAAATGAAGCTGTTTATGGTCATCCAAGACCTTGTGCCGGTGGTGTTTTAATCCTAGATACTGATAGAGCAGGATGGGGAAAATTAAGCTGGTCAAACCAATGACAAAGGCAACTTTGTAAGTAAAATCATCGGAAAAAAACAAAAATACCAAACAAATGAGCATGAGTATGATGGCGAAGTATCCTGTGTAGGGTGATCCTGGTGTACTATATTTTAGATCTTTGACAGAATAGCCTGCTTGATATAATTTGCGTCGAAAATTAATTTGTGCCCAGCAGAGTGAAATCCAAGCAATAGCCCCTGTAAATCCTGAAATCAATAACAAAGAAATATACAAAGTGGTATGAGCAAAAAAATAACTGCAAAGCAATACGATCCAAATGGAGACTAAGGTCACAATACCAGCATTTTGCGGAACCGCATTACGATTTAATTTACTTAAGCTCTTGGGTGCCATCCCATTTTTAGAAAGAGCATGTAATGCTCGTACAATACCGAATATCCCTGCGTTCGAGCAGGAGAGTGCGGAAGTGAGTGTGACGAAGCTGGTGGCAGCTCCGGCCCATTTTAAACCGTAAAAATTAAGCGCGTCAGCAAAGACAGAGTTTTGTAAATTGGCTTTTTCCCAAGGAAAAATGAGCACTAAGCATAAGACGGGCATAATATAAATAAACACGATGCGTAAAGACACATTACGTATGGCATAGGGGATCATCCGCCCTGGATCAACCGATTCCCCAGCGGCAAGTCCAACAATTTCAGAGCCTTGGTAATTCACCAACAATAGAATCATCGCTGTGAAGAAAGGCACCACCCCATTAGGGAACAAACCGCCATGGTGCAAAAAATAACGCATACCGATCATCTTTGCAGGATGATGTCCGTGGATAAAACCCAGAAATATAAAAATAGAGAGCACGATAAAACTCAAAAGCGCTGAGATTTTAATTAAGGCTAACCAAAATTCGATTTCGCCAAAGGTACCTACTTTAGCAAAATTAATACACGTTACCACCAAACCGAGACAAAGGGCCCAAATATAGCTGTCCATCCCAGTAAAATATTGCATGATAATGCCGCCGGCTAAGCATTCCGCGGGAATATAAACAACCCAGCTGAGCCAATAAGACCATCCTACGCCACATGCAAAACTTGGAGAAATAAAATCTGCAGTATAATTGATGAACGACCCTGAAATAGGTATCGCGACGGCCAATTCTCCCATGCAAAGCATGGTTAAATATATAATGATGCCACCTAAAATATAGGCAAGAAATACGGAGGGTCCCACTTGGTTAACGACGGCACCCGTGCTGAGGAAGAAACCTGAGCCAATGATGCCACCGAGGGCTATCAATTGGACATGTCTGAATTTGAGTGCGCGGCGAAAATCACCATTATGAAGCGTTTTCGCTTGGTTTTTATCTTTTTTCGCCACAAATTATCTCATTTGCCAGAAAGAGCATTATGTTCGGGTCTGCTATAGGCCCAAGTTATAGGTTCCGCGGCTTGTTTGCGGGACGTCGACATGGGTGAAATATACAAAAAACACTTAACTTGTTGCCATGGGTTCCAAAGGCGAAGTGTCAGCAGACTGCATTGGTAAACTTGATTATAAATAGATGTCAAAAAAATGGCAATGAAACGGAAGAATTTCTACTACTCTATTTTTCATGGCGGAGAGAGAGGGATTCGAACCCTCGATACGTTGCCGTATACACACTTTCCAGGCGTGCGCCTTCAGCCACTCGGCCACCTCTCCGTACGCATGGCGCCGATTATACTATATTTTTAAGAATTAGCGTAACGCTTTAAGATATTGTTTACTCGCACACATCTTTAGCCAAAAAATGGTTTTATATTATGCATTTGGTTTGGTTTTAATCTTTGGTGAACTGAGTTTATTGACTTCATCAGCATCACTGGAGTCGCTGTCATCGGTGGTGGGGCTAATCCTTACTGAACTGCGACCCATAATACGATCTTTCATCGCTCTAAATAGAGATTTTTTTTCACTAAAAGATCCTTCGCTGGGTTTTATTTTAAGTATTTTGCTCGGATGTTTTTGGGATAAAGTTTCGGAATCGAGACTACTGGTTGGAGAATCTGTGCGTGCATCCATGTCTGGACTACTGTGTTTGCGTTTATGATGGGTTGGCTGAATAGTGGCGATGTATGCATTTATGACAGATTGTTGGTTCTGAGGGTTTTGTCGCAGAGTTGTGATCATGTCCTGATATTCAATATCTGATAAATTAGGGTTGTGCTGAAACATGATGAGCACTGCAGCGATAAAACCTTCGGTTTCTTGGTGACGCTCAGGACTGAACAAGCTGGCTATCTGGGTGCTATCTAATAGTTCACGAATGGGCTCAGGTAGACTTCCAAAGTCTTCGGTATTGAATATGGAATCTTCATCTGTGGCAAGATGTGAACTGCAATAGACTGTTCTCAGGGCGGCAACTTTATCATCTTGCAGATAGTTTTCGGTGATGCATTTTGTTTTATCAGTCAAGCAATAAGTCCAATTTTGTGGAAATGCGTCATCCTGGGACTTGGGTGCTATCGAAGATGATTCATCCGAGGTTGTGGTGCTTAATGGTAGGACTGGGGTGCCCCATTCTTCCAGTATATCTTCATCTTCGTAGTCACTATCTGCATCAAAACTTGGTTTTATATCATATTTTTTACTTTCAGTAACATCTGACGCTGATTCTGATGGATCTGATTTCGATACTGGAGAAGTACTACCTGGGGTCCCCGTATAATGATTGATAACTGCTTGGTCAAGCGGTGCGTAAAACATGGATGCAGCAGGTACTTCTGTTTTAGCTGTGATATTGGCCGTTGCGAGTCCATAATCCACTATGGTGAGCTTATCATTCTCATCTACCAGTACATTAGCAGGTTTTAAATCGCGATGCGCATAGCGGGTACCCGTTAACGATGCGGTTCCGTTGTGTAAATTATCGACGGCAAGTAAAAATTTAATCGCATAATTAAGCTTTTGAGCGGAATTGGCTGTCGTGATTTTTTTATTCAGCGGCACGCCCATGGCGTGCATATGCACATAAGCTTTATCATCTCGAAGCAGAACCTCGGAGCTACCCAACTGGAGATCTCCGACAATATGAGCTTCGCGTCTTAAGCTTTCAATTTCTTCCGTTCTTCCGCCTAATGTGGTTCCAAATCTATCCTTTTTCTTCAGTTTTTGAATCTTACTCGCAAATTTAATATGTAAATCACTGTCTGCAGCATCACCTGAAGATGATTTTTTAACGCGAGCAAAATTCCCTGCACCATAGACATTGGTCGCATCTGGGGTGTGCAATATTTTTGAGAAATACGCGAGGTCATCCTTCGGTATGCCCTCATTATTTAATTTATAATGCTCAAAATCGGCAAGTTTTGGAGTAGATGTTACCAACTGTACCGTTGTATCTGTGTCGCTCTTAATAAGATAATATAGTTTGGCAGAGCTAGTTTCTTCGTTTTGGACCACAACATAGGCGGCTGAAGTATTGAGCGGTAAATTTTCGAATATGGCTTGTGTGGGTACTGCTTTACTCCAGACCACACGACATTCTGCTTTATGGGCTGATTGAATCACTCCTAGCCTTGAATCATGTAAGTAAGAGTGAGATAAACCACTCTGCTTACGATTAAATTTGACTTCCTTTGGATGCGCTGCAAAAAATGCCTCAGCGTAGTCCGATTCAGGTTTGATATAGCGCTCAACTAAGGTGGGGAGGATCCTCTGGATATTATCGGAGCTAAGATGCAGCATTTGGCATTGCTTATCACCCAATTCCAGGGATCGCTGGTGAGCCAAATCGGCGATTTGAGTGGTGAGCAGATCTATTTCTGCGGGCTCTAACACAATGTTTTGCTTTCCTTGAATGGGATCGTAGTATTCCACGCCAGTTATAATACCTTGCTCATCAGTGCAGACTACCACCGCATAATGTTTACTTTCTTCAGGAATGAGCAATAGAGTTTCTGGAGTCCCGACAAACAAATTAATGCCACAGTAATCAGTTGAATTGTGCATTTTAAGCCATGTTGTGATTTGTTCTTAATCAAAGTATAGCAATAAAATACATTTTTGCTGGTTTTTGGGGGGGGGCTAAGGCTAATGGTGCCATGTTAAGGCAAAAAACCAATCCATTTGGGATGAGGAGAGACATTAGCCTCGTCTTGAAGCTTTGGTGCATATGCTTCGAGATGGTGTATACGTCTCCTCAGCACGAACGGTTCGAGAAATATTAGGGATTTAGTGCCATTATGGCTAAGGCAACGAGTTGTGGAGAAACTCGTTGCTCATAGGGTTAGAGATGATTGATTTAAAACGCTGCTGCGGCTGTCGGAGTAGCGGCTGGCGTGGTAGTGGTAGTTGTTGTCTCAGTTGTTTCTGCGGCCCTCGACTCGTTAGCTGCTTTAGTCGTTCCGCTGGCAGCAGGTTCGGCCACTGTTGACTTGGTTGTTGTACTGGTTTTGGTTTCATGTTCTGTAGTAGTACCTGACGGAGTTTTTACTTGTGTAGTTTGTGATGTTGATAGCGTTGATTTTCTTTCGGTGCTGCGAGATTGATTAGATTGCATAGACTGACTGGAATGAGACTGTTTTTTGTTGGTGCCAGAGCTAAACAGCTTTTTTACGCCATCAACAGTTGCTGTAAAAAGCCCGCCGGTAGCACGAACAACGCCAGTTACCATTTTTCCTGCTCCTTGCCCTACACTTTTGGTACCTTGTTCCATATCATTACTACCATTTAATGCAAAACTGGGTGTATGGGCACATAGGCAAGCCGCGCTCAGAAATAGTGCGGATAAAGACATAAATTGTTTCATCTAGAACTCCTTCTCATATAGAAAACTGATCGTCAGTTGATACTGTAATATAGCTTAGAGGAATGATCAACTGTCCGAGCAGGGCTGCTGATCATCTTAATGCCGAATTCCCGCGGCTTGACCGCGGGATCCAGCGATTGAATATAGATTAGGTGGTTCAGGCCATTGAGGGTGCTTCAGGCGTGAAATACGCAGTGGCAGCCTTACTAAGAGCTCGGCCTATATCAACACAGATAAAATTAGAGACAACGCGGATGAGGTCCATTTCATTTTCACCACGATTGTGCCCGTAAATACAACGGATCACTTCTGCGGTACTTTGTTTCAACGCGGTTTCTTCTAATTCACGGCTCACAAATTGCGCTGCTCTAGATTGATGGTTGCTAAAAAAGGAAGTGAAAGGGATTTTGGTTCGCTGAGCACGTGCCTCTAATGCTTGTGTATATTGTCCTTCAATGTCATCAGCAATCAAGTGTTTTACTTGAGTTTTAGAGAGAACAGGAAACAACTCATCCATCATAGCTTTGATTTCTGCACTGGCTGTTAGCTCATGTTCAGAGTCCTGACGGGTTTTTGAACCCAAAGCCCAATTACAAGTAGCAATCAATAGCGTACGTGCGTCTTTATACTCAGTATTAAGCGTAGCGCGTTGATTTAGGAAATAAAATGTGGCCATCCAAGCTACAAAAGCGATCAATCCAACAAAAGGAACAAAAGGAATACTAGGTGCTATGACTGCGATCAGGAGAGCAGACCACATTTTTTTATCGTTTAAAACTAAGGCGTCTGATTTTTCTTTATAAAGAGTAGTGTGATCTGTAACAATTGCAGCGTGTTTCCGTAAAGAGAATCTTTCGCTAATCCGGATAGGCAATTCATCGTCTGATCGATTACCGTCTTTTGCAACAGCGTTATCTTTGATTACGAAATAATTTTGTGAACGTATGAAATAAAAAGGTGCGGTTCGTTCATTCGGGGTGCCGCTCATATTGCTGAAACTTGTATCAGAAAGCGTTGCATAATTCAATCTGAATTGCCCTACTGGCGTAGAAGCATTTGAAGCAGTAGGATCTAGTGTAAACATTTCTCGTACAAATTGCATAATAATTCCCTGGTTTTAATAAAGACGCCGTATTGTAGCGCTATTTTTAATCAAATTCAACTTTCGTTTAACGTGTTGATTGGGATAAAACACGCGATATCAAGATCCCTAGTTCATATAAGCCCCAAAGAGGTATGGCGAGTAGGATTTGAGCCACTACGTCGGGTGGTGTTAATAACATTCCTAAGGTGAATGCAGCAACGATTATGTAGGGGCGCAGGGCGGTGCACTGGCCTAGATTGAGGATGTTCACTTGGATGAGTAATAGACAGATTAGAGGGATTTGAAAGCTACAGCCAAAAATGATCAGCATTTCAGTGATTAAATGGGTGACGGAACTGATGTCTGGTAGTAAGAGAACGTCTTTCGGCAATGCCTGAATCATGCACTGAAACATAAAAGGTAAAATGAAAAAATAACAAAATAGACAGCCTAAGCAAAACAACCCTAGGCTACTGACTAATAAATAGCGTAATTTACGCCGTTCTGTCCGGTACAAAGCAGGGGCTGCAAAACACCATAGCTGCCATAGGCCATAAGGTGTCGTGCAAAATAGGGCCACATTTATTGCGAGCGCCAACGGGGTGATGATGGGTGTGGTAATCTGGGTCGCAATCAAATGATGCGGCGGAGGGAGTAGGCGTTGCAGAGGCAGCATATAGATATGAAACAAGATATTGGAATAATAAAAGCCTATGCCAAATAGTCCGATAAATACGAATAGCACGTTGAGAAAGCGTTTACGGAATTCCGTCAAGAGGGCGATGGCATGCTGCATGGACATACTCAAAGGTGTGTGGACGCTAAGAATAACACAAGAATCTAATCAACCTACCATAGCTTAAAATGAGCCCTAAATCCTACGGGTCTGTAAATAATTTTGTGTAATTAGTCATAGTGTATAATCTGCCTATTTTCAGATAGGCATAGATGCAGAGAAAAACTATGACTCATGATATAGATGAATTGGCTCAAGAAATAGCCAA
>JAGOTG010000011.1 GCA_018061965.1 Legionellaceae bacterium | reverse complement strand
ATTGCTCAGAAATGGACAATGCCGATTCAAAACTGGAAGCCAGCTATGAATCGGTTTATGATCGAATTCAGCGATAGAGTTACTGAATAAGGGAATGGCTAGTTACACAGAATATTTTACAGACTCCAACCTACATTTATCAGTTCATTAAAAATCAATTCTCTATATTTTTTCTAGCGTCTACAATACTTCCGGTGAAGAGGGCATACGCAGTTATTCCGTATAAAAAAGAGTGTATTGCATATGATTTATCGAAAAATTTATACTAGGGTGATCCCCTCATCCGCCCTATCGGGCACCTTCTCCCGAAGGGAGAAGGAATTTTTGTGTTTGCTGTTTACTATTCTGCTACTTCCCATGCTGGAAGAACAGTTGAGAGCTCTTCGATCTTAACTGCGGCTACTTCGGGTTCAGTGGCATCTACCGTCACTGCTGGTGCCTCAGGCTCTGTTGCTACTTCGGGTTCAGTGGCATCTACCGTCACTGCTGGTGCCTCAGGTGCTGCTGCTACTTCGGGTTCAGTGGCATCTACCGTCACTGCTAGCGCTTCAGGCTCTGTTGCTACTTCGGGTTCAGTTGCATCTACCGTCACTGCTGGTGCCTCTGGTGCTGCTGCTACTTCGGGTTCAGTTGCATCTACCGTCACTGCTGGTGCCTCTGGTGCTGCTGCTACTTCGGGTTCAGTTGCATCTACCGTCACTGCTAGCGCTTCAGGCTCTGTTGCTACTTCGGGTTCAGTGGCATCTACCGTCACTGCTAGCGCTTCAGGCTCTGTTGCTACTTCGGGTTCAGTGGCATCTACCGTCACTGCTAGCGCTTCAGGCTCTGCTGCTACTTCGGGTTCAGTGGCATCTACCGTCACTGCTGGTGCCTCAGGTGCTTCTGCTACTTCGGGTTCAGTTGCATCTACCGTCACTGCTGGTGCCTCTGGTGCTGCTGCTACTTCGGGTTCAGTTGCAGGAATACTGGTATTTTTTGTATAGACAATGGTTTCCGTAGCACCGTCAGCAACTGTCAATGTATTAGCTGAGTAAGAAGCAGAATAGCCTTCCACGTCAGCTGCAGTTACCGTATAGATCGTGCTCGCAGGGAATGAAAGCGTGCTCTTGCCCGCACCATCGACCAAAGCAACTGATTCTGTTACTGGCGCTGCGTTTCCGTTCGGAGTAAATGTAATTTTAACAGACGAAAGTGTCGCTGGAGCACCTTCAACATGTAAAACAACCATATCCGGAGAGGTCTGAACACAAGCATAACTGAGCGTGACAATTGGTTTAGTCTGAGTGGCTGCAACCGCAGAAGGCTCAAACGATGGGGTACAGGTATAGCCATTATAACTAATATCAGCGGTTGAAAAATGGTATCTACTTTTTTTACCAGCCAGATGGCTCGCGTCTTGGATATTACCCCACTGAAGGTTAGCAATTTGAGCACTATTATTATCTTCACGAGTCATCGTAACCTTAGGTGTCTCGGAATAACCTGTTAGAACTGCAGGCAAATCTTGCAACTGCAAACGAATCGTGCCCATTACCAGCTTTTCAGCGTACGTAATGATGGCCGAAACGGTATCACCACTCGTTACCGTAAGTTTCGTGGGACTACCCATACCTTCATATTGATGGTCTTCGTCTTCTGCATCAACATTAACGGGTGAAACATCATAAACGCCAGGCGCCAATCCAGAAACAAGTTGTTGGCCAGACCAAGGTATGGTCACACTACTAATGGTTTCTCCATTTAGTCTAAGATTGACAAGCGTATAGAAATCACTCACATTCTCAGGCTGAGTTGAGCCATTCAAAATTCGGACATTTCCAGTGTTCACTGCGGAGTTTAAATAAACTCTGGCACTATCGCCCATATAACTTGCATGCTTTACAGCATAGTAAACTGTGAACGACGCGCCATCTGGCAACGTTGTTTTGGTTTTATTGCCTTGCGGGAACTGTAAAGATAGTGTTGACAAATAGTGATCATCGATGGGTTGAGACGTAATCTTCATGGGGTTACTGGGATAAGACAATGGTGAAAAATTACCCCAAAACATCGTGTTGATATTCTTGGCATTTAAAAAAGTAATACTCGTATTTTGTAAATCGACGGTTTGTCCACAGTGATTAGTGACGGTTAAAGCAACCGTAGTCTCAACACGATATTTAGCGCGTTGAACTGAGTGAAAATTCGAGTCCATACAAGAAGTAGGCTGGGGCGCTATCGCAACAGATTGCGCAACACTGGCACCAGAAAGCAATGACAAACCAGTAATAAGAATGATGTTCTGTCTCATAAATTTCCTTATTTATATGCAGATTTCAGGATTGAAATTTTATTCATCCGACATCTTATACTGCTCTATCGATATATACAAGACTCATACTGAAAGGATTTATAATTACCAATTATATTTCAATTTATTCATTTTGTTTTTTTTTGTTCAGGCTAAGGAGGGGGTTTTGATCAAAAACGCTTAACTTAGGGACGGGCCAGAAATAACAATTACGCGAAAAACGGGATTTATGGCCTAAAAATTGCGACCAACTCTTGCACAGGAAGTCTTTGATTCGTTTTGCAATTGATAAAGCGTCGTACAGGAAAAGACTGAATTTCTGCAGCAGCATAATGCTCACGAGTCCAGGGGGTATCATGATTGGATATGATGACCGTAACCCCACGCTTTACTGCATCTACAGCACAATTGACCAATGCAATTTGCTCAGTTTCAGTGAACTTTTTACCGGTATACGCCGAAAAATTGGAACATTGTTGGAGCGGTACATAAGGCGGATCACAATAAATCACATCATTGGGTTTGGCTAACTCGAATGTTTTTCTAAAATCCGCATGCAACAACGTCACTTGTTGGCTTTTTTGATGAAATCGGAGCATTTCCTGATAAGGAAAATAAGGCTTGACGTAACGTCCAAACGGCACATTATAAATACCCCTGGCATTGTATCGACATAATCCATTATAACCATGTCGATTTAAATACAAAAATAGCGCTGCTCTGCGCCGTGACTGATGCAATTGATTAAATTTTTGGCGAAACTGATAATAAAGATCAGCATGATTATTCTGCGGAATAAACCATTTTCGACAATATTCTATAAAGGCTTCTCCCTCCTTTTGAATGCATTGATATAAGCGAATCAAATCTGCATTATCTTCAGCCAAAATATTGTCGGGGTAATCAGTGTTCAAAAATACTACAGCAGATCCCGAAAAAGGCTCGATCAAACGCGAACCAGGAGGTAATGCATTGAGGATCGTTTCCAAACAATGATATTTATTGCCAGCCCATTTTAAAAAAGGCCTAACCTTAGTCATGAGGCCTATCTAAATGACTTAATGTTTGCACAATAGACTTGAAAATTTTAGGAGGTCCAGCAATCACATTTCCTTGGTCCAATGTGTGCTCTCCACCCTGTAAATCACTAATCAAGCCTCCGGCTTCTTGCACCAACAATACACCGGCAGCAACATCCCAAGCTTTGAGTTCTAAGCCCCAAAATCCGTCCAAACGACCACAAGCCACATAGGCCAAATCTAATGCAGCAGAGCCCGTCACCCGCGTAGCACTGCATTGTCCAACAAACCGCTGATAACCGCGCATATAGCGCTCCACCAGCTCTGGATGACGGATGGGCATGCCCGCACCTAGCATAGCTTTGGCGATATGAGTTTCTTTGGAAACGCGGATCCGGCGATCATTCAAGCGCGCACCTCTGCCACGACTAGCGGCGAAGCATTCATGCCGCAACGGATCGTAGACCACCGCGTGTTCAATACGTGATTTCACGCGTAATGCAATAGACACTGAATAAAATGGAAAGCCATGAATAAAATTTTTAGTACCATCTAATGGATCAATAATCCACACCGATTCAGCATCTTCTTGGTAGTTACCGCTTTCTTCAGCTAGAATACCATGATCGGGATAAGCTTTGAGTAACGTTGCAATAATGGCTTGTTCAGCTTTGACATCTACTTCACAAAAATAGTCACCTTCCCCTTTTGCTATCAAGGGCAAATGTTGAGCCTGATCAATATGCCGTAGAATCACTTCACCCGCTTGCCGGGCGGCATTAATCGCAATATTTAATTGTGGTTGCATGAATTATTAGCCTAGTCTTTTTTAATCAACCTGGATTCTATCACTTTAAAGAGGCTAGACAAAATAAAGTTGAGTAATATACCCAATAAACTCCAAAATGCTATGTTTGATCTTTTGATTTTGCAGTTTATTGGGTATACCTTAAAAAAATGAGGTATTCACACCGCCACATACCACCACTACAATGGTTTGGTAGGGTTGAATGACGGGATGATTAGCATAGACCACTGACAAGGCAGCGCCCGCAGACAGTTCGACCATAATTCGCTTATCCGCAGCAAAGGCTCGAGCGCCTGCTTCTGCCTCATCATCACTAACCACGACTACTTTCACCTCATGTTCTTGGGTCCATTCAAATAAATGCGCAGAAACACGTTTCACTCCAAGACTCGTCGCACGCGTTGTCACCTTATCTAAGGCTACCATTTTTTGGGCTTGGACCGATTGATATAAAGCATCCGCTCCTTGGGTTTCAACCGCAATCAGAGGCACATCCTGCCAACCATGATGATGCATCCCTTCAAGCAAACCACAAGCCAATCCACCCCCACCAACTGCCGCGACTATGGCATCAGGTCGCACACCACTTTCAACTAATTCGTCAATCAGCGTAGCATGCCCTGCCCAAATCATGGGATGATCAAACGGAGGAATATACGCCGCGTGGTGTTCTTGGATATAAGCCAAAGCAGCCAAATGCGCACTATCCCAATCTTTGCCAGCAACGACGACATTGGCACCATAGGTTTTTAATTCATCCACAAATAATTGGTGACTCGTCGAAGGGATAAACACCGTGGTCGGCATCCCTAATGCTTTACCACAATATGCGACTGCGAGCCCAGCATTGCCACCCGAGGAAGCTACTAATTGTTCGAATCCTTCTGCAGCATAACATTGACACAACCGTCCAATCCCGCGCATTTTAAACGAGCCAGATGGCTGGAGCGCCTCTATTTTTAAATAGACAGATTTATGCGTGTTCATTTGCAAACGCTGCGAATACAGCAACGGGGTCACAACATGTAGTGGGCTTTCCGCCATACCTTTATCCTTCCATTGCACCAATATCTATTGTTTTTATATGATAGGTCTTTTTTTGCTGGTCGCGCAAGATGGTAACTCGGATCGTTTCCCCAACTTTGGTGGCAGATAAAGCATGGTACAACGCATCATAACTGGAAATTGAATGCCCATTGATCGCAGCAATCACATCTCCTTTGTGGATTCGTCCCACATAATCGCGTACTGTTGGGTGTAAATGCAGTTTATCCGCTGGCGTATTCGGCAATACATCCCCAATCAATACCCCCTCATGAGCGCCTAAAAGTTCAGCAATTTTAGCTGTAACGGGAAGAATACCAATGCCAGGCATGATGACTCGGCCATGTTGAATTAGCTGATTGACTATACGCACCATTTGCTCAGCAGGAATAGCAAATCCCACGCCAGAAGAAGAACCCGATTTAGAAAAAATTGCCGTGTTTAAGCCAATCAAACGACCAGCACTATCCAGCAATGGTCCGCCTGAATTACCTGGATTAATCGGCGCATCGGTCTGAATCATATCTCGAATAGACACACCCCCAATCCCCAACATATCTCGACCCAACGCTGAAATCACACCCGTCGATAAACTGTGATCAAAACCAAATGGATTACCAATTGCAAGGGTTTTTTGTCCCACCAAAAGCTCATGTGACGCAGCAATCTCCAAAGGCTGGATATTTTTGATGGCTTTTAATAAATCCGGAGATTGGATGCGCAAAACGGCCAGATCCCAACGCGGTTCTGTGCCCACCACCTTAGCAGGTACCGTTTCACCATTCATGGTCACTGCTACTGCATCTGCACCTTGAATAACATGAAAATTTGTCACGACATGCCCTGATTTGTCCCAAATAAGGCCAGAACCTGTACCAGCAGATATCACCTGTAATAAATGGTTGGGGAGCGTCCCCACTTTTGACATCCGATGTACATAAACGACAGCAGGCGATGCTTTCTGAAAAATCTCTATATTATTCCGTTCATCCGGCAATAATTGCTCTAAATTTCTTGCTTGCACCTGACTACCCATGCCCAGGGCAAGACTCATAACCAAAGAAAACACACAAACAATGCGCATAATGATCCAAAAACACTGAGTAAGGATTGTATTTTATCATAATTCAGGTGGAAATTGGTATAAAACCACGCTACCCGAGAGAGATTATGTTATAATAGTGCCCTATAATAGCGTTGGAGAACCCTATGACAGATTACGAACTTGGTATACAACAATCTGCCAAATTAGCGATGCAAGAAGAGCGCAAAATAAGAGAAGAGCGTGAAGCATTGGCCCTCCGTATAAACAAAGAATTACAGAAAAAAATGGGAGAATCTTCTCTGCCGCAATCTACGCTCAAACTACGCCCAACCCATCAAGCTGCCCAAGAAAAACAACGCCTTAGTCGTGAAATGATATTGCAGTTATCAAAAGACTTAAGGAATACGCATCAACCTAACCCATTCGCATTGAGCTTTCAAATGATGAGACCCAATCTCGATGACGAAAAGGACAAAAAATTCCGCGCAACAGCTCAATCAGTGCTACAACGTAAGCTGACCCACATAAATCATCTAAAACACGTTGCTACGGAAGAAGCCTATGAGCAGCAACACCATGCCAAAGTAGAGCATAGTCATATGCCACCTACCCCACGGCCACGTTACTATTAGGGCAAAGGTCCAATCTACCTCGCTGTGCCTACTTAACTTTTTTGCGCGGAGTTTTTTTATGATTAGCAAAAAACAGTAAAACAGCCCCAACACAAATGGCACTGTCAGCGATATTGAATACGGGGAAATAATGCTCTCCATAATATACTTGAATAAAATCGATGACATAACCAAACTGTATCCGGTCTATAACATTTCCCAAAGCACCACTTAGTATAAAAGACAATGCCAGTAGCTCTATTTTTTCCTTTTTTTTGCACAGCGACATCCAAATAATCAAACCGACGCTCATCAGCAAACCAAATGCCGTAAATAGATACGAATACCACCAAACACTGCTTTGGTTTAAAAAACCAAATGCTGAGCCAGAGTTAAACATAAGTGTCCAGTTTAATCCTGGAAAAACAGTCATGGGTTGATACAAAGGCAATGTATGGATGGCCAACCATTTACTACTCTGATCACAAATAATCAAAACGACCGCAAGAATATACCAAAGCCAGTTTTTTTTCATAGGATTCATCTCATATTAAAGTAAGTTTTGGCTTCAGCCACATCTGCATGAATTTGTTCAATCAACATCTCTTTGGATGGAAATCTTCTCTCATCACGTAATTTTTGCAAGAAAACAACCTCTAAACGTTGGCCATACAATGACCCAGAAAAATTCAGAAGATGAATTTCAAGGAGATTTTTTTGTCCATCTAACGTAGGTCGACACCCTATATTAGCAATTCCTTGAAAAGTTTCTCCATTATTTTGTGCGACACGTACAAAAAAAACCCCATGCAAAGGCAATGGCCCACGATTTAATTTTATATTTGCAGTTGGGATCCCCCAAATGCGCGCTTGCGCATCACCATGCATCACTCGTCCACATAGTGTAAATGGTCGACCTAATAGGCTTTCCGCTTCTTGTAGATTCCCTGCTTGCAGGATTTGACGTACCATAGTAGAACTAACACGCGCTTGATCTAACACCACATCGGGGTAAATTGTGACTTGGGCTTGATGAGATTGAGCGATACTTTGGAGCAATGCCCCATCACCTAAACGATCGCAACCAAAGCGAAAATCATTCCCAACAAACAAATGCTTCACTTTTAACTGAGAAAAGATAACTAATTGGGCAAATTCAGTGGCACTCATGCGCGCAATGTTTTGATTGAAACGCAAGCAGCACACAAAATCGACACCAAATTGTTGAAAAATTTGTAATTTTTTTCGCAGGGAGGTCAAGCGTGGCGGTGATTGGTCTTTTAAGAAAAATTCACGGGTTTGCGGTTCAAACACTATCACCAACAGCGGCAAATTAGCTTCAGTAGCTAACGAACGCACCGCGGTCAATAAAGTTTGATGGCCATGATGTACGCCATCAAAATTACCTATTACCGCAGCAGTACCACCGTGTAAAGCTGGATCAGATGCCCCACGTAATAATTTCATAAAATCAGCAAAAACTCCGCCCTATTTTAATTAATGGGCAAAAAAATACGTAAATAGCGTCCGTTGACCGTGTCATCCCCATCTAGGGGATAATCCATCCTTAATGCAGTGCTATAAGCATATATACCTTTCACGAATGAATTTTAGGTTTTTATGCTATCGCTTTTTGGGGTTAAGCTACGATTAAATACTCGCAATATAACTGGCTATTACTCCTTTTTAATCGTAGCTTAGCCCCAAAAATCAAATCGCCTAAAATTCATCCGTAAAAGATATACTACCGTCTAGGCGGGAATGACATAGTTCTTTTTAAACACACTTCTATTCTTTATGAGGGCACACAGTCAAAATATCGCATTGGGCACCATGCAAAATAGCTTCGGCTGTCGATCCTAATAACAAGGCTAAACCGTGTTTACCATGGCTACCCGTCACGATTAAATCAATTTTATGCTTTTGTGCAACACGCAACACTTCATTTTTAATAGAGCCGAACTCTAACAGTAGATGTTTTTTATCCACACCTAACTTCTTAGCCAATGCTGCTAATTCTTTATCCGCTTGCTCACGAATAGCAACTTCAACCTCAGCAAAACCAGCAAAGCCCGGGTAAGCATAAGCCGGAATCGCTTCGACCACATGCACCAAAAATAATTGAGCGCCAAACCCATCAGCAATTTTTTTAGCTTTCTGCGCCGCATTGATACCAACTTCGTCAAAATCCGTTGCAAACAATACCCGTTTATACATAGCCATCTCTCCTTGATAACACGCTCACCTACGCAGACTAGCAGAATTTAAAGCGTCTGACAATTCTTCCCTAATGCCACCTGCAGCAAACGATCCATTTCTGGCCAGGCGTAATAATGAAACTCATGTCGATGACGATGTGCTTTGCGTAAATCTAAGAATGTCTTTGATAAATTAGTCGCTTGCTTGAGTTTATACGTCTCGACTTCGGGATCATAAAGAGACAGTATTGCCTCTTGCCAAGAAGCACATGGCAACGATTGAAACAACAAATCTGTCGCATGATTGTGCTTTTCTGAGCTACTAAGCCCGAAATAATGATGGAGTTTTTGACTCACTAAATGTAATCCTCTACTCCGAGCCTCTATGCTATGTCCCGCTATATGCGGCGTGCATAACGTGGCGTAATTCACCAAAGCTCGACTCACTTCTGGCTCCACTGCATAAACATCGGTACAGTAATGCAAAGATTGACTACAAGATAATAATGCCGCTTCATCCACAATATCGCCACGCGCAGCATTGATAATCACCGTCCCCGCTTTGAGTTGTGATAAAAAGTGCTTCCCCAACAAATGTCGGCTCGCATACGGTCGTTGATCATGCAAATTAGCATGCACACATAACAGATCACATCCCAATAATTCCTCAAGCTCGCAGCTTAAGAACTGATGGTCTTGGACAGCGCGTAAAGGGTCATAACAACTAACATGAAAACCGAGCTCACGTAAACGTAAGGTCACAGCAGATCCCACTGCCCCTGCTCCTATCACTCCGGCATGTTTCCCTTGTACATAGTTGTGCTGCTGACAATGGGCCAAACAAGCAATCACATAATCTGCAACTGCACAGGCATTTGCTCCTTTGGCATCGATAATTTGAATCGATTTTTGAGGGTCTGTTTCAACAATATGATCTGTCCCCGAGCTCACTGTGGCAATACAGCTGATCCGCGTATCAGCCAGCAAAGCAGTATCGATTTTAAGTGTGGAACGGCAGAGGAGTACATCATGCTCTTGAATCTGTTGATACCAATCAGGCCCAGCAGTGAATGACGTGAGTTGAAAGGGAGGCTGAAAAAAATCAGACAAATCGGGTAAACTGGCATCTGCAATTATCTTTATCATCTCGTTAGTCCCTACCCAAACTTCTTAGGTACAAACAAGACTTTGTCCAAGACTGGCTTAGATGTTATAACCGAATGTGGTTGAATTTCGAGCTGCAAATCAGCGCGTCTTAAATCGGCAGGGATGAAAAAATGCCGGCAAGCAGCCAGACGAAAATTAGGAATCACGGACGGTAATTGGGTATCTTGCAATGATGCTATTGCAAAAGAAGATGGGCTTGAACAAAAATGCAGAGGTTTTTTACTAGTTGTAGACGTCAAAGCATATTGATACCCAATGCCTACACTCAAAACAACCCCAAAAATACCCAAAAATATTAAATAACGGTCAGTCCAAATATGCATAGGTACTCAGTCACGCTACTTCTCGCCGAATATGTATTTGATAATATGAGTGGAAACTGATTTGACAGTCAACCTATCTGTATCAAAACTCACATCCGCCAACTCTTCATACAAAGGTTCACATTCGACTCTTAGTTGTTCCAACCGCTGTTCTATATCTTTGGCCTGTAACATAGGTCGTTTGGTACTATCGCGTTTGGTTCGTTCAAATTGCTGTTGTAAAGATGTTTTCAAATAAATGACAGTCCCACGTCCTGCCAAAGCATTGCGATTTTCAGGCGTCATAATCACACCACCACCTGTTGCCAACACAATATTTGTCTTTTGAGTCAATTCTTCAATCACTTTTTGTTCACGTCGCCGATAACCCTCTGGCCCTTCTACATCAAAAATCCAAGAAATATCTGCGCCGGTACGTTCTTCGATCACTTCATCTGAATCATAGAAATCAAGCTTAAGTTCCTTTGCCAAAGTACGACCAATTGTGCTTTTCCCTGCGCCCATTGGTCCGATTAAAAAGATATTGCGTACTTTAACGATGCTCATTTAAATTACATACTCCATAAAAATAAAAAGACGTACAGCGTAACAGTCACCACGTTATATTGTGGTGAGTACAGAGCAAATAGCCCCTAGCCTCTTACGTTTTTTTTCACCTAACCATGACAACACTATATCAGGACTTACGCAAAACCTCGACCTCTGGGTTTTGCGTAAGTCCTGTGCTTAACCCCGATCTCTTCGTTGGCTTTAGTATTTAATTCGGTCATTTAGTCACCTAAACTCACTCATTAAAAGACTAAATACGCCTCGCATTCAGTGTTTTACGTAAGTCCTGTAAATATAGTATCAGAGTATACATCATATTGCAGTCATAGTTAATCCGAACAGACGAAAAACCATGATTTATCCATGACTCACTATCCTGGGCGTAATAAAAATCAACAACGCCTCATGTCTCAATCGCATATGTTTGCGTTGAAACAAATCTCCGAGCCAGGGGATATCGCCTAAATAAGGGATCTGATCAATTTGATGATTCCGATCTTCTTGATAAATACCCCCCAAAACAACCGTTTGCCCATGTTTGATCAAAATCCGTGTTTCGATAGATTTGGTCGCAATAATGGGAACACCCTGAACACGTTTACCAGAATCAGCATCTTGGTTGATCACAAGAGACATCATGAGTTCTTGCTTTCCGGTGATTTGGGGCACGACCTGCAAGCGCAATACCGCTTTTTTAAACGCAACAGACGTATTCCCATTCAGAGAGAACTCCTGATAAGGAATGTCTTCTCCCGCTTCAATCACTGCTGGAATTTGATTACTAGTTATTAAACGCGGACTCGCAATCACTTTGGCTTTTCCTTGACTCTCTAATGCTGACAATTCGAAATCCAATAACCGTTGCGACGCCAACACCGCTTGGGTAAAGCCCAATGTAGCCGCAGTCGAATCTAACGTTCTGGCAACCATATCTAATCCAAAACGCCCTCCTGGTAGCGGCGTCTGCAGGCCTTCTGCACGTTGGGTTGGGTTGATTGTACTGGGTGCAACCAAGCCTAAACGTACGCCCAAATCCCGTGCTGCTTCTTGATTCATATTCACCAATCGTGCCTCAATGATAATTTGTTGAGCCGGAATATCAAAATGCTGCACAAAGCTCTGAAGTTTTTGAATATGCTCTGCCGTATCCTCCAACCACAGTACATTCGTACGCTGATCCACAGCAATATGCCCATGGCGCGACAACAAATCATTGGTTTTATCTTTCATAATACTGGCCAGATCCACCGCTTTGGCATAATGAATAACGATGATTTTTGTCAGCATAACTGGGCGCTGCTTACGGCGTGGCGTCTTAGGTTGTAGATGCGGTTTTTTCACCGCATCCTGTTCATGGAGCGTTAACAATTGACGGCGATACAAAGCTCTTAATTGAACCAAATCTTGTTGTAATTGATGATTTTCCTGTATATGAGTTTGGATGCGTTGTTGCGCTTGGTGCCAATACCATAAGGCTAGCAATACACCACAGCAACTTACTCCAAGACAGAAAACCAGCATGCGCTTTAATTTGTTCCGGTAGGAACCCTCCCGCCAAGGGAGTAAATTCAGATCGACCATTATATACCTCGTTTCGCCAAACCACATGCCGTCAAATACAATGGCGCATCGTAGTGTAATTGCTGTAGGTCGCATCCCGCGGCAGCTCGCATATGCACAAATGGATTTGCGCTATACACAGGTCGATCGCATTGCTGTTGCAACCAGCTGAGCACATGTGATCGCTGAGCGCCCTCTCCGCTCACAATAATATGATCCAAGGCTGCAATGTGGGGATATTCGGCATATAAAAAGTGACACGCGCGCTTAAAACGCTGCAAAATGCCTTCTTGATACGCCGTATCTTGGCATGGTACTGGCAAATTGAGCACATCAAATTCTTCTTCATGCATCCATAATAAACTCGCTTGTTTAAAAAAAAAGACTTTTAGGAGTTGTGAGCCTAACTCTAAAATAGCCGTAATCCCAGAGGGGATTTGATCGGGCGAAAGGAAGGGCAATACCCTCTGCATCGCGAGTGATTCCACATCGACCACCGTAGTGGGTAATCCAATGTGACGCAAAGCAGCAACGCGATCTTTCACATATTGAGCACGGGCCGCAATGATGAGTAAATTTTTGATACCAGGCTGTGAAGAACTACCCAGATGCTTAAAATCGAAATAGACATCTTCCAAAGAGTCTGGAATACATTTGGCTAACTCTAAAGAGACGAATTCCTCCAGATCAGAATCCGTTAAACGCTCGCTCACTTGAATATTTCTATGGATGGTACAAGCATCAGGCACAGCAATCACCGCTTGCAATACCCCCTTTGACCGCGTCCGCAAATCAAGATTGACTAATAATTCTTGAACTGTTTGGGCCAAGCCAGGAATATCTTGTACTACATTGCCCACAATCATGTGATCAGGTAGTTTTTGCTGTCCGAAAGTTTGGACGCAATACTGATCATCAATTCGGCTTAATTCCAAAAGTTTGACAGAGACTGAACTAATATCTAACCCAAATAGAATGGGTCGACGAGTAGAGAATAGAGATTGGGGCCAGCGCATGCGTGATCCTCCTTGCGCACGTAAATTGGACTAAAGTGGACTTCCATCCCACTTGGGCGCGATATTAGCAGAGCTGAAAACAAAGGTCGAGGGGTAAGTATGGAATTTGAGGTAATACTGATTATAATCACGCCTCTCCTCTTTTATTGCGCAACAATCATGATATTTACATTAGAAAATTTGCGGTATTTGACACTATGGATTAATAGATTATCAATGTTACTCGGTTTTATTATTGGCATGGGGTACACCTACCTAGCTATGCCCGGTCCTATGGGTATAGTAGGCGGACTCTTGACTGCCTCTGCGCATTTGATGTTAATGTGGATTACTTCGAATAATGCGCTTGGCTATACCGCACATACAGCATACCCAGGCGTGGTTATCACATTAGGTATATTAGCCACTTTGCTATCTTCTTTTTCAGTATTTATTCATACTTATTACAGTATGATGTTACTGGCACCCTTATTACCCTTACCAACCGTCTTTATTTTAGGGCTGAGTATTTTAATCGCAGTGTGCTGTACTGTCTCAAATTTACTATTTTCTGCAGTCCAACTGTCCCGTCCCTATCGCGAGACGCCTGCTTGGATGGAACAAAAGATACTTAGCTTTTCCAATGTCACAAGCGTATTACATACCTTGATTACTTTAGGCCATATATGGGCTTTGGAAGGAAGTATATCTTCATTTTTTATGGGGTTGATTTTAAGTTTATGCGACTTGATCGTGCTGTATTTATTTAATCATCATTTATTAATTAGCTCGACTCCCGCTGCACCAGCGCAAACTGCCACAACATTTTCAGATACTGCGCAGCGTTATGCCTATATGGGATTAAGTGTCATCTGTATTTTAGGCAGCAAAATAGGATCATGCATTGTATATTATCAAGGGACGATGCTTTTAGGTCTGGCTCTGGGATTTCCTGTTTCATTCGCATTAGCAATGGCAGTCAGTACTGCCACGATTGCTACCTTTGCTGGAATACTTTTTTCTACTTCTCAGGCCTATGATTTATATAAGCGCTTTTTTCCTGCCCCAGCACCAGCTCCAACCGTCACAGAAGATATCCCTGAGCCAGCGCTCTTGGCACCTCAGTTTTGAAAATCCGTTCGGGCTATGTCACCGTTTCAATTTATTTTTAACCGAAGCGTTGTTCGATGTCAGTGTTTCGGGGTCCTGTCGCCCCGGTATCCCAGCGTGCGAGCACGGAAAATAGTAACTAATATGACAGGACCCCGAAACACGGCTTTCAAGCAACAGCTCGTTCAAAAAGAAATTGAACTGGTGACATAATTATAACGGATCAGTGTTTTTTCCTTAACTGAGAGCCATTAAGCCTTGATCCATTTAATTAAGCCGACTCAGCATAAACTGTAACATGGCCTGCTCTTCCTCCGGACTAAACGTGTGAGATAGGACTAAGCCACAACCAAAATCAATGAATTGTCTTACTTTTTCTTCTTCACCTAGAAATGAGTCATCATACACTTCTTGATATCGTAGATTTAAAACATCGGCCGCTGCTTTGAGTTGCTCCTGTGTCATCTCAGGCGCACCTTCTGGCAAGCCGGATTTTTTAGCAACATTTTTGAGCTTCTCTTGCAATGTTTGCACCTTTTTAACCGGGGTACTTTCTACATCAGGGGCATCTACCGCAATATCAACATCGTGTATACAATCCAAAGCCAACACCGCTGCAAACACATTGGGATCCATCATGGACGCAAGCTTAGCCGAATCCATAATGTTAACCTCCGAATCGCGACTCCACGTAAATAAAGGCCGCGTGAATTCAGCAAGAATGTGCCAGGTCTTGCCCATATAAACAGTATGGTGAGTCCCAAACAGATTCGAAACACCTATTGCCAAAATTGTTTTCTCGTCTGGTGCATACAGTTCAAAACGCTGCCATTGTTTGCTTTTATAATTAACAAAGACCCTCAATTTGGCAACCAAAGTTCGGTTTTTGTCGTAGATATCAAACATCAAAGCTGTCCAATAAGCTCCGGTTAATCTCAACGTAACCTGCAATTGATTTTTGGCATCAAAAAACTCATAAGTACCCATTTTCATAGGCGCAGGCAACAACGAACCCATCCGCCCTTCCTGCGCAGTCAAGTAAAAACAACGGCCTTGGCATTTTTGTTCTTTGATTTGAAAAGAAAGTGGCAGACTGTCTGCTGACAGAGCGCATGCTGGTAAAACATTGGTAAATAGCAATATCAAACTCATGAAGATTTTATACATCAGAAGGAATCCTTTTTTGGAATTTTCTATAAAATTTGTACGAATTATACACAAAAAGCGTTTGGATGTAAAATTCTAAAGCAACAGCCCCCATTACTCTGCTATTCTGACAATGGCGAAAACACATCATCAATATCAGCCATGGTCCAGCCCAAATGAGGTGTGGGGTGATTGGTTAAAATACTATCCACGAGCTCCTTTTTGCGCACTTGCATGGACAATATCGCTTCCTCAACTGTTCCGCTCACAATCAACTTATAAATGAACACAGGGTTATCTTGGCCAATACGATGACTACGACCTGCTGCTTGATCTTGGACAGCAGGGTTCCACCATGGATCGTACAAAATCACCGTATCAGCACGCGTTAAGTTTAAACCCGTCCCGCCAGCTTTCAGACTAATCAAAAAGATGCCCACTTCACCAGCTTGAAAGCGATCGACCAAAACTTGGCGTTGTTGGGTTTGCCCAGTCAGTTTCAAATAGGAATAGTGGCGTTGCTGCAATCGCTCTTCAATCAATTTCAACATCGAAGTAAATTGCGAAAACACCAATACTTTACGTCCTTCTTCCATCAAATTGTCTAATAACTCCATCAAAGTGTCTAATTTGCTAGATTCTCCATGCGCCATCTCCGCTTCAGGCAATGATAATAAACGCGGATCACAGCATACTTGTCTTAGTTTTAACAAGGCATCTAACAATACAATTTGCGATTTCCCCAACCCTTGTGACGCGATGGCTTCACGCACCTTTTTTTCCATCATCATCCGGATGCCTTCATATAAATCGCGTTGCACGCCACGTAACTCGACTCGTTGGACCACCTCAGTTTTAGGGGGTAATTCCCGGATCACTTGATCCTTGGTCCGCCGCAGCATAAAAGGCTGAACGCGTTTGCTAAGGATATTGCGCCGCTCAACATTCGCTTCTCTCTCAATCGGAATCCGAAAAAATTGACGAAACTCTTTGATACTACCTAATAATCCAGGCATCAAAAAATGGAACAATGACCAGAGCTCCCCAAGATGATTTTCTAAAGGTGTCCCTGTGAGGCATAAGCGAAATTTTGCACGGAGTTGTTGCATAATTTGTGTGGTTTTGGTGCGCGCATTTTTAATAAATTGTGCTTCATCCAGAATCAAATAATAAAATGAATACTGCAAAAACAAGGCTTTGTCGCGCGCGACCGTACCATACGTTGAAATAATGAGATCGTAATCAGCAAATTGAGCTAAATGTCGGTCGCTGCCATGATAGATCAACACTTTTAAATCTGGCGCAAAACGCTGCGCCTCCGCGTACCAATTCCCTACTAAGCTGGTCGGGGCAACAATCAAACTCGCAGCATGGGCTAAACCTTGCTCTTTTTGCAACAATAAATGCGCCAATGCTTGGACAGTTTTTCCCAAACCCATATCATCCGCTAGTATCCCTGAGAACCCATGAGTTTGAATGCTATGCAACCAAGACAAACCTTGCAATTGATAATCACGTAACACTGTTTTCAACCCAATGGGTGGCGCAAGCTCCGGCAACCCTTCTAAATGCTGTAATTGCTGCAATTGTGCTCTAATGGCCTCAGTTCCTAACCAACGAGAACGTGTTGCTTGAATAGCCGCTTCGACTTCTTGCATCAACGTCAAATGATAACGGCGCAAATGTATCTCATCGTCGACTATTTGACGCATATCTTCATGAAATAATAAACGCAGTAAAGGTTTGATTCGGCCCAAAGGGATGGCTAACCATTTTGCATTACCCAAGGGCAAATACATTTCTTTATCATCAGATAAACTATCAATTTGTTTGGGATCTAAGCGCCGAAGTAAATCAACGACCAAAGGCACAATACTAATCGGTTTATCCCCAATTAAAATACCTAATTGATACCCGAAAAAATCATGACCGCGTGTTTCCAGTTCGGAATACCAAGAAAAATCATCGACGTAAACCACTTCATCATGCGCACTAGGCACAGTCGCAACGGTAAATACGGGCTCAACAACAAGAGGCGGTGCCGGAATAATGGTAAGATTCTCTTTGGACTGCAACGCAAAAAAGCAGGCAACTGCGTGCTTGCAATTGGTCTGCTCAGCACAAGTACAGCGTGCGGGGCTTTTGGGCCATGTGCGTAAATCAATGTGAATATCATAGATCTGGCCTAAGCTACCTTTGACTCGTCCACGCAACAATCCATCACTTAAGCGAATAGTTAAGACATGTCCATGCTGAAAATAAGTTTGGCCTTGGGTAAAAGTTCGTTGCGGAAATTCTTGATTCAAACGCTTTAAAGCAGCTTTCAACATTACTTTATCCTGAGATTTAAGACTTAAATACACACCAATTTTTGGTCAAAAAAAGTCCCACAGGACTTATGCAAAACTCCGAGATCGAGACAGATTTAGTCTTTAATGAGGAAGTTTAGATAACTAAATGACCAAATTAAATACTAAATCCAACAAAGAGATCGGTGTTTTGCGTAAGTCCTGACCCATATTCTGACCTCGCAAAGTATAGTATACTGGAGTCTGACGACTGTTAGTACTCTCTTATATGACTCAAGCACTAAATATTTTAATGGCACAGATGAATCCACACGTTGGTGCTATCGAAACCAATACAAAAAAAATCATCCAAATTATTCAAGAACATCAAACAACGCATGATATTATTATTTTTCCAGAGTTGGCTATTTGCGGCTATCCCCCTGAGGATTTATTGCTTCGCCCAGAGTTTTTAACTCGCATCGATGACGCCTTGCTAACAATCCGTAGTGCAAGCCAAGATTGCCATGTGGTCCTTGGTCATCCACAAATGATGGATAATTTGCGTTTCAACGCAGCCAGTGTTTTCTATCGCTCTGAAACTGTTGCCCAATATTTTAAACAACAATTGCCCAATTATGGGGTCTTTGACGAACAGCGTTATTTCACACCTGGACCGGCACAAGCCTGTGTTTTTACCTGCCAAAATCAGCGAATAGGATTATGTGTTTGCGAGGATTTTTGGCATGACAATACAGTCAATCTACTCAAACAGGCTTCCATCGATATCCTTGTCACGATTAATGCCTCCCCCTTCGATTATACCAAGCCGCAACACAGAGAGGCGCTCCTTTTGCAGCAATCTCAACCTGGTCTGACCATTATTTATGTCAATATGGTAGGCGCTCAAGATGAATTGGTCTTTGATGGTCAATCATTAGTGATGGATGGACAGGGACACATTGCAGCTCGTGCACCCGCTTTTACCGAGGCATGGCAGAGTGTAAGTATTCAAAACCAGCAGATTACTAGTCTCATCACGCCTGTTCTCAACAAAACAGCGGTTATCTATCAAGCCCTCATCCTAGGCCTCCGTGATTATGTCACTAAAAATCAAATTCCTGGCGTGTTATTGGGCTTATCCGGTGGCGTGGATTCCGCACTAACACTAACGATTGCCGTAGATGCTCTGGGACCAGAGCGCGTACAGGCTATATTATTGCCCTCTCGTTATTCCGCGAAAATGAGTGCCGAAGATGCTGAAGCACAAGCCACCGCACTCCAGGTCACCAACAAAACCCTATCTATAGAGCCGGGTTTTCAAGCTATTTTAGCTAGTCTTGCACAAGTCTTGCCTGCGGGAGACTTAGGGATCACAGCCGAAAACATTCAAGCGCGATTACGCGCGGTGTTACTCATGGCACTATCCAATCAAAGTGGCTGGATGCTCATATCCACCAGCAATAAAAGTGAAACCGCCGTTGGCTATACTACTTTATATGGTGATATGTGTGGTGGATTTGCTGTACTAAAAGATGTGCTTAAAACCATGGTCTACGAACTCGCCTATTATCGAAATACATTGTCTCCAGTGATACCATTGCGCGTTTTAACCCGTGCACCCTCTGCTGAATTAGCACCGAATCAAACTGATCAAGATCGCTTGCCTGAATACGATGTACTCGACGCCATCATTGCAGGCTATATGGAAGAAGGACTCACCCAAGCACAATTGTTAAGCAGGGGATATGAGGAAGAAGCCGTCATCCAGACCATTAATATGATTCGATCTAATGAATACAAACGCAAACAAGCGCCGCTCGGTACCAAAATTTCACCACGCTCGTTTGGTAAAGATTGGCGCTATCCCATCACCCAAGGATGATGTTGACAATTCTACTTGCAAAATCGCCATAAGACGTTAACATGGTTAGACTGCGTGGAAATAAAGAATAAAAAAACCTAAATAGGGACGCAATGAAATCAATTATCTGTTTAATTATGCTGATGCTCTGCACACTATCCAGAGCAGCTACACCCATCGATGGACTGTACTCAAATGTGTTTGGTGGTTATGCCTACCTGCCTGGAAATGTGAATCATAGTTATGATGGTAACATGGTTAACTCACCTACTTATCAGGGCGGGTTTGAAGCCGGAGCCAGCATCGGATATAAATCAAACCCTATGCGTTACGAAGGTGAGGTTACTTATATCAGAGCCAATCTCTCTAACTTCTATCTCAATAACATCCAACAAACATCAACCAGCGGATATACTCAAACTGTCTTGGCAATGGCCAATATTTATTATGATTTTGTAAGTTTAAATCCTCTTCTCCAGCCATACATAGGAGGCGGTATTGGGGGTGGTTGGTTGCAAAGCCAATTGAAGAGCACGTCGCCTTCCTTAGTGGCATTTTCAGCTAAAGACTGGGCGTTCTCATATCAAGGCATAGCTGGCATCACGTTTAATTTTGCCGAAAATTATGCTCTAAACCTGAATTACCGTTATATTGCAACAGCAAATTTAAGGGCATTCGGGACGATATTTCAAGCGCAAATCGCCAATGTCGGTGCAACGTATCGGTTTGATGGCGTTAAATATAAATAGGACATGTCATGACAAAGGCCTCCTTAGCATGCCTACTCAGCATACTCTGTATTGCACCAACAGCTAGCTTTGCAATAAAGCCCGTGTCAAATATGTATGCCGGTGTTTTTTTAGGCCCCACTTACACACAGAACACCTCGTTTAACTTCAATCCAAATACTATTAATATGGATAGTTTACAGTCTTCAATGGCAACGTTTTTCAATGTCTCACTCTCTGAAATACAGAGCTTATTTGCCAATAGGACCCAACCCAATCAGAATATACCTGGTACCCTGAAATACTCCGTACTCGGTGGTGTTGGGTTAGATTTGGGCTATCGGATATGTTCTGACTATCGCCTAGAAGGAGAAATTTTCTATAACAATAATCCTTACTCTAAATTAGCCATTGGAGATTACACTATCGAGAGCTCAAGCTCCTCGTCCACTCTCCATATTGGCGGAGACACCAATACTGCCGCATTATTGTTCAACTTTCTTTATGACATTCCCATCCAATCGAAGGATGGCTACGCTGCACTTCGCCCGTATCTCGGTGGCGGCCTAGGATACGCATATATTTTTAGTACTTTAGAATTCCATTATGGCGAGAATACCGCTGAACAGGCGCAGGGTGCTGAACCAGCAACCCTCTATGAAACCGACCTCAAGCAAACGCGCAGTGCGTTCGCTGTGCAAGGTATCATCGGAGTCAGTTATTTCATTGATGACTTCTGTTGGCTCTCTCTCGATGGCCGTGTTTTGACAACCCCGATGAAAACCAATATAAAGTTAGAAACCAGTGGCATAAATCTTCAAACTCAAGTTCAATTGTACTCAGTGATGCTTGGTTTTCACGGAGCATTTAGTCGTGGATAAAGTATATTCTATTTTACCTTCCTTATTGTCTGCCAACCTCATGACACTCGGTGAAGACATTCGCGCCATCCAAACAGCAGGAGCCGATTTTTTACATCTCGATATTATGGATAATCATTACGTGCCAAATTTAACATTTGGTCCTCATATTTGCAGCGCGTTACACCAAGAATTTCCAGATCTCCCTCTGGATGTCCATCTCATGATCTCACCCGTTGATGACATGATTCCACATTTTGCGAAAGCGGGCGCCAAGAGAATCAGTATCCATCCCGAAGCAACAAACCATTTAAACCGAAGTTTACAATTAATCAAAGATGCAGGATGTCATGCTGGCTTAGTCTTGAATCCAGCAACTTCCCTTGAGCGGTTACGTTGGTGTCATCATCAACTAGACTTCGTCTTATTAATGACTGTGAATCCTGGTTTTGCCGGACAAACTCTGATTAAAGAGACCATCCCCAAAATTGCCCAAGTCCGTGCGCAATATCCCGATTTGCGTATTTGTGTAGACGGCGGCATTACACTAGACAATATCGGTTCGCTAGCCGCCGCAGGTGCCACGGAATTTGTAGCCGGCTCTACAATTTTCAAGAGCACCCATTACAATGAAATCATCCATAACTTACGACAAAAAGCCATGCAAGCACATGCGTAAACCATTCAAAAATCTTCTCATTATCAGCTTGCTTATCACACATATCAGCAGCCATGCAAGCTTTGGCCACAGCCTAACAACTCCAGGAGATCCTTCGACGCAAGTTCCTCAGGATGGCGTGCGGAGTTACACTGACAGTCGAAGCAAAAATGCGCAAACCTATTTAGCTAAATATTTGGCCTATACATTTTGGGTCCAGCATTTGCCTGTCAGCCCCCAACCTGATTTTATCCAATTTATTGAACCCAAGACGCCTTTGACCCAGAAATTACGGGAGAAATGGTTGTATCTGCTTGCTGAAAAAAATGACTGGGTGAACTTTAAACAATATTACCGCCCTACGGACAATACAGGGCTACGTTGTTATGCACAAATGGCACGCTATAAACTTGATCAAAAGCAAGACGCTGTCCAAGATGCGCTGACCTTATGGTTATCGCCGGAGACGCAATCCTCTGCTGCTTGCCACAGCCTATTTGCGTTACTTCTACAAGAGCATGCTTTTTCCTCAGACCAAATGGAGCAAAAAATTGCTTGGGCACTGGCACACGACCAAAGCGCTATTGCTTATGAGCTATTGCTTAAACTGGGATCCCATATTCAAGACATCAAAATGCTGACACTGATTAAGCACAATCCCCGCCAAATTTTGTTGGTGCAACCGGGGCCTTTGGCAGGTGCGCTCTATCTCTATGGATTAAACCTAATGCTAATCCGCAGCTTGGATTCCGCCATCACTTTATGGCATAACCCCCACACCGGAAAATTGCTTAGCCCAGATCAAAACCAGCAATTCCTAGCACATCTCGCACTGTATAAAACGATGCGCAATCAAAAAGATGCGACGCTTTGGCTTGCCAAAGTGCAACCTGCTTATCGCAATTCAGTTTTACGCGATTGGGGTATTCGCTATGCATTAATGCAAGAGAACTGGCGTGAAATAGTGCAAATTACTGAACATGATACCATTGAGAACAGTGAGCCATTTCAACTCTATTGGCGTGCGCGCGCGCTCGATAAATTGGCGCAACATACTGAAGCACAGACACTCTATCGTGCGTTAGCTGCTAAACGTCATTACTATGGATTTCTCTCTAGTATTGCATTGCATCAAGCATTTAATTTTGAATCTGAACCCACACCTCATGACCCATCGATATTAGCCGTTTACAAGCCGATCCTAGATCAAATTGCCGAATACCATCGGACCAAGCAAACCTATCTTGCGGCACATATGTTGAATGAATTTAGTATGGAGCTGACCAAAACTGAAAAAAGTGCATTGGTTTATTGGGTAGCAACTTATCTACACTGGACCGGAAAAGCCATCTATTTGAGTACGACTGATGAAGAATTAAAGAATCAATTAGTATTACGCTTCCCTTTAACCTATCAACAATCCATTCAAAAACTGGCTACTCACTATCAAATTTCCTCTGCTTTAATTTATGCTACTATTCGCCAAGAAAGTACTTTTTTAGAAGATATCAAATCAGAAGCAGGCGCCTATGGCCTCATGCAAGTCTTACCGAGAACGGCCAAAACCATCGCCAAGCAGGCAAAAATTTCCTATTCTGATGCCAAAGAACTGTTTTACCCCGAAAAAAATATCCAGATTGGCGTTGCTTATCTCAATACATTACATAAACAATTTAAATCCCACCCAGTTCTCATCATGGCAGCGTATAATGCAGGTCCCAAACAAGTACGCCATTGGGTAAAACGGCACAACCCCAAAGAGATTGATATTTGGATTGAAACCCTACCTTGGCAAGAAACCCGAAACTATCTCAAAAATGTGATCGCATTCTACGCAGTTTACCAATATAGAATGCATCAACCCCCTAATTTATCCTCTTTTTTACAACCTTTTTGACTTAGGGACCTTTGTGTCTATAATAAAAATACACAATCAAAACCGGTGTTTTGAGTATGATTATTCTTCTCTCCAAAGATTTCACTTCTTTTGCTCATGCCTTACAGGAACTGTATACGGAACCTGGTATTGAATGTTTGGAGCAATCCAATTGGCTGCAAGATTTGACGAGTAAGAATGATGGCGAATTTACTTCCAGACTTACTATCATCGGGCACAGCGACAGTTTCCATGGTGAAGATCAATCTTTCTTCGGAGGCAATTTGAATGAAAGAGTGATGTTAATCGATGAATTTGCACATTCACTTATTAACATGCTGAAATACAATGAGCGTCAGAAACCTGGATTTTGTCAGCATCTTAAGCACATCGACATTATTGATTGCCATACCGGAGAAAGAAAATTTATTGCGCAAATGGTTGCCGATTATCTCCATGATGACGACTATCTGCGTGAATACGGCGCGCATATCAAAATATCTGGCTTCGCCAACTCACACCACCCAAAATCCGGCACTGTATTAATGCCCCATGAACTTCAACGTGATACTTTGTCTTTTTATACCTTCGACGCCCCCAAAGCCTTTGATGAATATCAGGATATCCACAGTAAGCTGACAGAACTAGAATCCGAGCGCCACCATTTGCAACAAATGCCTGGACATACCGTCATCCTTACAAATGGACAAAGTAGAAATGAAACCATCGCTCGATTAGAAAAAAAATGTGAAACCCTGCAAAAGAAAGAATCTAAAATTTTGAAAGAGCAAACCCATAAAGTGCTGCATATTTCAGATCCGCGACAATATTTTGATAAGCACAAAGCCTGTCAAATCTTGGTCGCAGATGCAAAACCATTACCGTGCCTTCATGCCAGCAAGAAACATAGCACAGCACATTCTAAAAAACATGTACCACATGCCCCGCATTTTTTCGCACATAAACCGACTCAGTCTCATCCTAAACATACCAGTTATTTGGAAGGGAGTACCTTACACACGTCCAAACATGCCTTGGTAGAAGAATTCGCTTCAACGAAGCATAAGAAGTTTTAGTAACTTACTCACTAAATTTTACAAAAACACGAAATATACTACAATTAGATCATGACACGTATTCATTGATCTAATTATGCGCGATAAAACACCAGGAATGCTGAAAGCTGAATCAGATATTTGGGATGAATTTGGGTCTAACAATTGGATTTCGAGTGACCCTAGCAGTCAAGCTATTCTGATGGCAGCTAAAAGAGAAAGTCGTTTAGAAAAAATGCACCCGTTTCATGGATTCGTCTTAGAACAAAAAACGTTGGAAGACAGTGAGTTCGCCGAGTTTGTGCATAAGCTCAAAGATTCCGCCGCGCAAATCCCTCCTGGCACAAGAATGCAATTAGCAGTTTTGACCGATTTTATCGACCCAGATTATGAATGGAGTGCAGAGTACGCAGAAGGCAAAAGAACATGTGCTCATTGGACGGCGATCGACCTTATGGTCGATGAGCATGGAGAGGTGCATTCTTTTGTATTAGATGCCGCTAATTCTTATGGTTATGCTCGAATGCACGATACTTTAAAAGCAACCTTTCCTGATGGGAATCATTATGTCTATAAAGTAGAAACGCTAGGTTCTGATGATCAAAAAAGAGTTTCCCCCATTCAAACGCAAAAAATAGGATGCCGTGTATTTACAGTAGAACATTTAAAGCAATTATCTCAGATTGATACTGAAACGCTCTATGGAAAAGAATTACCCATGATTGCAGAGCAGAATGGTGTGGTAAAAGCCAGCAAATTTAAGGGCGATTTAAAATTGTCGCGTATTTTTCGCGGTATGCAAACTTGGACAGGACTAAATGCGCTTCCTAAGGAAGTAAAAGAAACGGTAGTAAAAGAAAAAACGGGCGAAACATTACTGCAGTACGCCGAAAGACAAAGCGAGACCAAAGGTGGGTTTAAGCCTATCAAATCGAATGAAACTATTTCTAGAAAAAATATTCAATATATTAATAAAAAACGGGACTACTATAATAGCCTATCTCAGGAGAACCAAGAAAGAATTATTGAAGACAGGCAGGGATTTACGTTCCTAAACCATCCACAATTGTTTCGATTATCCGCAATACTTGCGGATATTGATACGACGGATAATAGAGAAAATATGCTCAGTTTTATAGCGAACTTTTCTGAAAAACTAGAAAAAGCATTTTCTCAAGATGTTAATCATATTACGACTCAAGAAGGTGTACAACAGTGTCTACAAGAGTTATCGCTTATTTCCAGTGATAAAAAACCTGGCGCTATCAAAAGTGCGATCTTACTTGCGGTCAGTGATTTATACCTTAAGCTTGAAAAGAGCCCGAATCCATTCGATCCGCTTGTACTATCTTCGGTGATAGAGGCATGCCAAGCAGCTACTAGTAATCCTGCTACAGCGTTTCGTGCGCGCTTGAGAGATACATTTGACTCAAGCTCAGACTCGGACAGCAATCATGAAAATAGCCCTAGTTAACCTAGACACAATCCTTGAAAACTGCCAATACTTGAATACGGCTGATAAACACAGGTCGAGAGCATGGGTACGCATAAATGCTATTTGTCCCTTTTTGTTCTGCCATTCAAACTTAGACTATTTCATATAATCTGCCATTCTGACGGAATAAGCTCGATCGTTCCATCCAACGTGCTCTCATATGCGCTCTTATGAAATCATAGGTATAACAACTGTCATAAACCATATGCATATTTGGCTTATTTATCACAGTTTCCGAGCAAGGGGTCCATGCTAAACAAACATGATGTGATTTCTTACAAATAAGAGTATCAATATTAGTGTTGATATGTGCGTAGAGCGAATCTGGAAGATAAAACCGCAAAGGTGTCGATGACGTAACCGCATTATCAGCATTCTTTTTATTGCTAACGTAGTTTAAAAAAACCGGTGTGTGAGCATAATGTGCCCAGATATATTTGTATATTCGAAAATCGAGGTGGGCCCCTAAGATAGCAATCACAACGATCCCATTTAGAATCCAAGCGGATTTGTGTAATGCAATTAATTTGGGTGAGTTGAATCGGCTGGGATATTTTTTTTGCAGCTCTTGGACAGTGTACATCAACACAAATGGCATGAAGCCTAACAAAGGTAGTAAAAACCGTACTTCTTTGTGGCCAATAAAACAATGCACCAGGAGAAAAGGCACTATGATCCAAGTGATAATATGATTTCGACACATGAAAGTAAAATACAAGCAAGAAACAACATATAATCCTCCATACGGTGGATATAGGCTCACTGTCAAATATTCTAGAATTGAGCTTTTGCCAAAAGCTGAGACTTGATCTTGCAAAATATTAATATTGAAATAATTCCATGCACTATTAGTCAATTTTCCATAAAACACAGAATCGATATACAAACTCAAAGTACATACGCAGAAAATAGCGCCTAATAGGAACATCATATTTGGTAATTTCAATGCTCGAAAAACAACTAGCCACGCAAGCAAGCTAGCTATCATTAGTCCAGTTTGATATCGAGAAATAAACGCTAAACCTAGAAATATACCCGATATAAAACAGAGTAAATTTTCCGGGATAATGTGCGCATTAAGTACAGGTTGCTTCCGGTGGTGCCTTTTATAGGGTAGCAAAGCCAGACCAAGCAAAAATAATTCGCCTGACATCGTTTCGGAAGAAAAATGCACGACAACACGGAGTGCCATATAACTGAAAGCAGACAATAAAAAGAAATAATATCTTTTGTTGGATGACTTCAGCTCATCTTGGAACGCATTTACAAATACGTAACAGCTCACGGCAGATAAAATTGCAGCCAGTCCTCTTGTCAAAAAAGCAAGGATAAATGGATTTGCCTGCCACTCAATCAATGCACATATTTTGTAGATAAAAATGACGAGCCACACTTGAAAAGTCGGGCGCATTTGCGCAGTCAATTCCCAAGGATACTGATAAGGGTAATGATGAATATAGTACTGTGCAAATTCTAGGATCTGGAAATGCTCATCTGCGTGCAGATATCCTTCACTAAACCACGCTACTATCAGGTAAATAACTATCATTAGATACAAGCTCGAGATTGGCAACGGTCCTTGATCTCTTACAAAATATGATTTGGGTTTTTTTCCAAATAAGCTCGCAATAGCAGACTTCATTGATAACTATCCCTTACGTTTAACTCTTTCAAATTTTTGTGACATACAAAAAACGACCGGTAGAAATCCGTAGTAATTTTGCGACATTTTCCAGGCGCTCAACAAAAAATAAAAGACCATTAATGATATGAAGCGGATGTTATCACCGGATAGAAGCTAAACACAAACCCTATTGTGAGTAGATGAGATCCCATAATCAGTTTAATTTAAAGTCACTCGTGATCTTGCCCTGGTGATAAGCGCTTGCAGTCCAAGCAATAACGAATTATCATCTACGATTTCAAAATAGATCATGCGCTCATGAGTAAACAAACAATTATTATTGGTATTTCTGGGCCATCCGCTTCTGGAAAGAGCCTGTTGGCGAACACTATTGTTAATGAATTAGGTTCCGATCAAGTCGTAGTCATTTCAGAAGACTCCTATTATAAAGATAATGGTCATCTGTCGTATGAAGACCGCACTAACATCAACTACGATCATCCTGATGCTTTTGACCACGGCTTATTATGTGAGCATTTACGCAAATTACAATCTGGCCAGTCCGTTGAGATTCCTATTTACTCCCATTCACAACATATCCGTTTGCCTGAAACCCAATTGATTGGTCGACATACGATTATCGTACTAGAAGGCATTTTATTATTTAGTGACAAAGAGTTACGAGAATTAATGGACATCCGTATTTTCATGTCCACCCCCTTAGACATCTGTCTCACCAGACGTTTGATGCGTGATGTAGTAGAGCGACATCGTTCTTTTGAATCCGTATTACATCAGTATGAAATCACTGTGCGTCCTATGTATTTACAATTTATTGAGCCCTCTAGTCGTTATGCTGATCTGATTGTCCCCCGTGGCGGAGAAAATCGCATTGCCATCGATATGATTAAGGCTAAAATGCGAGAGTTATTAGCAGAACCGTAGGGTCTGTTGTCAAATAAAAACCAGCTAAACCCAAAAGCCCCGCCCAGGCGGGGATGTCAGTCTTGGTTATATACCTTCCACGGATGCGTCTTAATTCGTTAAAAGACCCTATACTCGACTCAACACACGCTCAGCTGCAGCTTGCGTAGCTTGGATTTCCTCTATTTGGTGGGCACTAGAGATAAACCCTGCTTCATACATAGAAGGAGCAAAATAAATACCCTCTTTTAGCATGCCGTGATAAAACCGTTGAAACAACTTCTCGTCTGAAGTCGCAACATCGCTTTGATTTCGAACTTCAGTTTGCGCAGTAAAACAAAAACCAAACATCCCCCCTACTGCACGTCCATAAAATGGCACTCGCTTGACCGCACAGACTTGAGAAAGCGCCGTGATCAATTGAATACTCAGTTGGTCAAGTTGAGAGTAAAATCCCGGTTTTTCTACCTCTTGGAGCGTTGCCAAACCCGCAGCCATCGCCAAAGGGTTGCCAGACAACGTACCAGCTTGATACACGCCTCCTAATGGCGCTAGCAATGACATGATATCGGAACGACCTCCCACAGCGCCAATAGGCAGCCCACCCCCAATAACCTTACCTAAAGTTGTTAAATCAGGTTTAATGCTATACAGTGTTTGGGCTCCACCCAAACCAACGCGAAATCCGGTCATCACCTCATCAAAAATAAGAATAGTTTGATAGTGATCACACAAAGAACGCAGCCCAGATAAAAAATCGTGTTTGGGTAACACTAACCCCATATTGCCTGCAATAGGCTCCACAATCACTGCTGCAATATCTTCTCCGTATTGCTCAAATAACCGGGTAGTAGCCTCTAAATCATTATAATCAGCTGTCAATGTGTGTTCAGCAGTGCTGGGCAAAATACCTAGGGACGAAGGGATACCTAAAGTTAACAAACCCGAGCCAGCTTTGACCAACAAAGAGTCGCTGTGTCCATGATAGCAGCCATTAAATTTGATGATTTTCGATTTTTGAGTATAGCCACGCGCTAAACGGATGGCCGTCATAGTGGCTTCTGTGCCAGAATTCACCATGCGAATTCTTTCAATGGAGGGGATGTGACTGGAAATTTTTTTAGCCAAACGAATTTCTAATTCAGTAGGTGCTCCAAAACTCATCCCGATTTTTGTCTGCTGGACGACCGCTGATACGACCGCAGGATGACAATGCCCCAAAATCAATGGCCCCCAGGATCCCACATAATCAACATAGCTTTTATCATCCTCATCGGTTACATAAGCACCCGCACCCTGCTTGAAAAAAATCGGTTCGCCCCCAACGCCACGAAATGCTCGTACGGGAGAATTAACCCCTCCCGGGATAATGGTTTGTGCTTCATGAAATAGCTGTTGAGAGTGCGACATACCTGTTTCTCCTTTGTGCATATTTTACCCTAAAAATATATATCTATTTGCCCTAAAGTTTTTCTGTTGCCTGCCGATAATACACGCGACATTTTATAACAAAGGAGTCGGTTATGGCAAAAGAACCAAAAAGTAATCCCCATTCTGCACAAGCGCAACTCTTAGATGCCCTTGATTTCACAGGAACTCAAAAACAAGTGGACGCCTTAATGAAAACGGTTTTACATGATAATACTTTGAATGAAAATAAAATACGGTTTATCCAAGAACAGTTGCATGATCAACGTTATCAAATCAACCCCAAAATTATCGTCAGGAAAATGTTTGAACATCTGGATAGCCACGATATAGAGCAAGCTGAACTGTCTGTGGAATTATGAGATTTCATGACATTAGACTTCTTGCATAACCTGCGCCTTTTGTTTTATTGCGGCGTTACAAACGTTTCTGCGGTGCTCATTGACACAGGTAAACTCCGCTCCTCGAAATGTTTGTGCCTTGCACCAAATCAAAATTCATAGGTTATGCAAGAAGTCTATTAAATCCGTTCGGGCTGCGCGCGCTTCCTCAGCCCGAACGGGCATACAACCATCCAAAACCATCAATGCGGTTGCAGACGCAACGCACCATCCAAACGAATGGTTTCCCCATTAATGAGCGTGTTCTCGATCAAATGCAAAACCAATGACGCATACTCTTCAGGATGCCCTAAGCGTTTAGGAAATAATAACGTTTCAACCAAGCTGTCTTGCACCTCTTGCGGCATGCCTAAAAGCATAGGTGTCGCGATCAAACCAGGCGCTATCGTATTGACTCGAATACCTAAACTGGCTAATTCGCGTGCAGCAGGTAATGTCATAGCCACCACCCCTCCTTTGGAGGCCGCATAAGCCGTTTGACCGATTTGTCCTTCAAACGCTGCAATAGAGGCAGTATTAATAATCACACCGCGTTCTTGTGAGTCGCCTTTCGGTTCTAAATTAGCCATTGCGGCCGCTACAACACGCATCACGTTAAATGTTCCGACTAAATTAATATCAATGACTTGTTTGAACTCTTGCAAGGGCATTACCCCTTTTTTGTTCACCATGCGCCGCGCTGGTGCAACTCCAGCACAATTGACTAATATAGACGGGATCCCAATACGTTCAATAGTTTGTTGTAAAGCTTGTTCCACAGCCAGATCTGACGTCACATCACAGACTATGGCGTTTTGAGTATTATCGGGAATATGGCGATCCCAAATCATGACTTTGATGCCTCGTTGCTGCAAGGCCAAAGCGGTTACTTTCCCCATGCCAGATGCACCACCCGTTACAATCGCAGATTGACCAGAAATATCCATATCCTACTCCTCAGTTTTAACCTGGCTACGCGGTATAAACACCTTGCTTAACGCTTTAAAAGTGGCCGTACCTGCCTGTTCCATCCATTCAAAAAACACCATTTCTCGAGTTACCAATTGCACGCCTGCTTGCTGCATTCGTTGCAATCCATAGGTGTGATCAAGCGTGTTGCGACTGCTAACCGCATCAACCACTACGAAGACCTCTACCCCTGCACGACATAAATCCAAAGCAGTTTGTAACACACAAACATGGGTCTCGATTCCGACCAAAACAGCTTGTTTTTTATTCACCATTTGCCAGTGTTTTTGAAAAGATTGATCGCGAGTACATGAAAAACATAGTTTATTAATATCAGTTTTACCCGGCATCAGTTTGCTTAATGGTTCAATAGTAGGTCCGAGCCCCTGTGCATAGTGCTCTGTCACCAATAAGGGAACATCTAATTCAGCCGCCAACCGCATCAACCATTGGCAGTTAGTTATCAATTCATCACTCAGTTCAACATAAGGCGTTAATTTCTCTTGGACATCAATCACTATCAAACAAGATTTTTCTTTTTGGAGTAACATGACCTTCTCCGTCTTCCATCCCTTCTATAAAGTACACTAAATTGTAAGTACTAACAATTTATCAGGTGAGGATCGTGACGCATCGCTGACTAACGCCCATCCAGTAATTCTTACGGTTCTGAGTTAGAGACTCGACAAGCTGTCACCCCTTGTTGATCAGATCGATGTCGCCAAAATTTTGGCATGCAAAAACAGCATAAGACGACACCTAGCGTGCAAAATAATCCGCCAGAAACCACTGCTGCTCTTACACCAAAACCTGCTGCCATAAAGTCGGCTCTGGTATCCCCAAATTTGGGGGCACTTAAGTGATTTAACATCTCAATACTCGCCAATCGACCTCTATAAGCTTGAGGAATGGTATTATTCCATAAGCTTGTACGAAAAATATTACTAATAGTCTCAAACCCTCCTGCCAATACTAAGCAAAAAAGCACCCACCACAAGGATGACGACAGCCCTAATCCCATCATAGTAATGCCCCACAGCGCTGCCGCAATAGCAATTGCCTTCCCATCTCGATTCACCCGTGTCGTCCATCCGCTAAAAAAAGACATCAATAAAGCACCTAATGGCGGTGAAGCATACAATAATCCCAGTACTTTTACCCCGCCTAACATTTGCGCCATAGCCGGAAATAATGCATTAGGGACTGCAAAAATCATTGCAATAAAATCGATCCAATAACTACCCATCAGTTCTTGTCGTCGAAATGCGAATCGCATACCCTGTTTCAGTGAAACTAGAATAGGTATACGCTCTTCTTTTATGGGTTTAGGAAGATGGTGCATCATAAACAAGCTAATAAAGGAAATTAAAAAAGTTGCAAAATCCATAAAACAGGTAATAACTATGCCATATTTGGCGATCACTAAACCCGCAACAGATGGTCCCGCTACCATGCAAATACTTATTTTAAAACTTCTAAGTGCGCCCAATGAATTGTAATCCTTTGGAGAGACCAATTGTTGACTAATACTATCCAACGCAGGTCTGTGAAATCCATTGATTGCAGACATGAAAGCGGAAACCACAAAAACCAAACTCACACTCGGATGCGCATAAAAAGCATTTAGACCCAATAATACACAACAAACACTTAGCAATAATTCACTTATTAACAACAAAAATCGACGATTATACCGATCGGCAAATAATCCCCCAGGTAACGAGGTTATTAACAATGACAATAATTGAATAAAACTTAGCAAACCAACCATGGGTGTTGAATGGGTTAAAACATACATTTGATAAGGTAACGCAACCCCTGTCATCATTGCCCCCATCAATGACACAAACTGGCCCAGATAAAGGAGTCGATAGTCTCTATTATTTCTAAGTAAGGAAAGATTCAGCAAATAATTATTCATTCTTCTTCCGACAAATTGTTACAACACATTGTTTTAAATATATTTTTTAACAACCTTGGTTCTGAGTAGGAAAATAATCCCGTTTTATGTCACATCTAAACCGCAGAGTCAAATACCACTCGTTTATAGCGCTTAGCATGCAATGCATACCCCTGCTTTAGATTTGATATTGACAACAATGATCACTTTGTGTACAATGTGGGTTCATAAAAAAACCGAGATATTTATGAAAGACGATGACTCAATAGAAATAGAATGCTCTCAATTCATGCAAAAATACATGATTTTTTCTCGAACCAAACCTCATTTTGAACCCTTAAGCATAGATTTTATGAACCATGCAATAAGGACTATCTCAAGCTTAACCCATAATCGCCCAGATTTAACGGAAACTATCAATGCTATCGTCACAACTACTAAAGAGCTAATCCCTGGAATCCATAACCAACAAACATTGGATCACATTGCAAACGCTTTAATGTTAACAACCCAATACGTCGATGGAAAGATTCCAAATAAAGAAGTGTTTGAATCAAGACTGAAAACAGAATGTAATATTATCATGCAAAAGCATCAAAAATATACAATAGTAGGTTATACTTTAGCCACAGCTATCGCAGTGAGCACGCTAGCAATAGGCTGTGCTTTACCCTACGTAGCGCTGGCTTGCGTGTTAGCGGCTGCAATTGCAGGACTCACCTATCAACATACCAATGATCCACACCTCATTATTGGAGATAAGTTATCTCAAGGTGATTTTAAACCTTCTGCGCCTCCTGAGAAGCATGAACCAGATATCTTATCACAACAATTTGGCATATAAATAAATGACACTAAGTTAAGAAAAATTTACCGAACGGTGTTTTTCTCTTAACCCAATGCCATTAGCTTGTAAATAGATAGGACTTACGCTTGGCATGTTACCCGGGCAACAGAACGACATGCTCTTCAGAGAGTAGCATGTCGACCAAAGCTCGAAATAATCAGTGGGGTTCCGGCTTTTTCTTGAAAGGATTGGTGCTGAATGGGGTCCATGGGCTGCTACTGGGAGGAGCTGCGTCAGACGTGTCGCTCGGTTTCCCTCCACCAATCCTGCCAGGTGTACATGTTTTACTGATTGGTTCAAGCGTAGGTCGCTTGCCTGCAGCCGCATTTTCTCCTCTTTCTGCTTTTGCTGCTGCTTTTGCTGCTGCTTTTGCTGCTGCTTTTGCTGCTGCTTTTGCTGCTGCTTTTGCTGCTGCTTTTGCTGCTGCTCTTGCTGCTGCTTCTGCCTTTGCCTCATTCTCTTCAAGAATCCCATACAATGCATTAGTAATAACATCCGTGGGGGAGTTGACGGCTTTGTCTGACGCCTTACGAGGCACTTCATCATCAGGCTCGTTACCATCAGCGTCTATTTTTTTCTTCGTCTTTACATTGATCAGGTTACCTTCATCATCTTTTTGTATCTTTTTATCATCGTCATTCATGATGCATTTTTCCTCAAAAAGGCATTTAATCAACCAGCACCTAATCCTGTGGGCAGTTACCATATTGTTGTGTAACTTAAGTGTAGTATACGAGTATTGAGAGTCAAGTACGCCATTATGCCTATAGAACAGGCTTGCCAGTTTTTATCAGATGTCCGATAAGGCATCTAATTCATATTTCTTAGGCGCAGTAGATTGCTCAAAATCACCATGGAATAATTGATCTCCAATAAGGCGGTGCGGATCGCTTGGTTGGTCTATGCAAATATCCAGCACAAGATGCGGTTGCCCAGGGATGTTACAGATATACTTTTAATTCCACGCATCTCAGAGTATGCTATGCACATTTGAATTCAGCGACACGTAGGTTATAAAATGTGGTTTAATAATGTCTTAGTTTATTCGTATCAATCCAAACAAATGTTTTCCCAAATCCAGGCCATGGAACAAGAGCATTTGAAACCTTGTCCACCCCATGCGCGTTTTACGTTTGGTTGGATCCCACCTTTTGAGCAAGAATTAATTCACGAAGTTGCTGGCTGTATTATGGTATGTTTGGGAAAAGAAGAGCGTATCCTACCGCGTAGCGTCATTCAACGACATCTTACTGAAAAAATCAAAGCCTTGGAAACAGAACGAGGCTTTGCCGTCAAACGTTCCGAACGTGCTCACTTGGCTGAAGATATTGAATTCGAATTATTGCCCAAGGCTTTTTGTCTACAAAAAAAATTATATGCACTGTTTGATACCGTAGAACAACGCTTGATACTCAATACCAGCAGTGTCAATCAAGCTTCTCAATTACTGGCTTTATTACGCAAATCCATTCCAGACATTCAGATCGATCCAGTTGGATCTCCTGACAATTTGGCATTGCGGTTTAATGATTGGATCAATCACCCTAATGATTTGCCCCCCAATTTTTCACTTGCTTCTGATTGTATATTGTCGTCTCTGGATAATGAAAAAAAACGCTTTGCCTGTAAAGGAGGTGAGCTTAACGAAATTCAATCGCTTCTTGCACAAGGATTTTCTGCAACAGAGGTTTCTTTAATATGGGATGAGCGAATTCAATTTACGTTGACTCAAGCCTTAAGTCTGAAACGGATTAAATGTTTAGATTATCTGCAAGATGAACTCCATCAGATCGCAGATATGGACGGCGAGGAACTGCAACGTGATGCCAGAATTACTTTATTAGCTGGAGAATTGCGGGGCTTATGTAATAGCATAACCGCTGAACTGGTTGCTCAATCTGCCCAGCCCAAAAATAGTGCGCATGCAGCCGTTGCTTGTGACGCATAATGGATAAACCGACATGAAACGAATCGCCCTGCTCTTAGTTATAGTGTTTTCTCTGTTTCCTTTAAGTGGTTGTAAACATTTATGGGGACATTCGGATGAGGACGATGACAGCCCGTATAAAGATATGAGCGCGCAACAGATATACACTGAAGCCAAACAGAAATTGACCAAACATCAATATACTGAGGCCATTAAACGTTTAGAAGCATTGGATACACTATACCCTTTTAATGATAAAGCAGAGCAAGCGGGCATTGATTTGATTTATGCTTATTATAAAAAAGAAGATTATGCTTCTTGTGCAGCAAGTGCAGAACGGTTTATTCACCTTTATCCGCGGTCTCCTGCTATTGATTACGCTTATTATATGAAAGGACTGGCTAATTTCAATCAAACACGAGGGGTGATTGCCAATATTCTCCCTTTGAATATTTCCAAGCGCGATCCCGGTACACAATCGCAAGCTTATTCAGATTTTGCGTCATTGGTGCAAAAATTTCCTGATAGCCCGTACCAGCCCAATGCTTTGCAACATATGATTTTTTTACGCAACTCCTTTGCACAACGCGAATTGAATGCTGCCTATTACTATTATAACCGCAAAATGTATGTGGCCGCAGAAGAACGCGCTAGTTATTACCTCAAAACCTATCCACAAGCGCCACATGCTAAGGAAGCATTGGCCGTCGTCTATTATTCAGACTTGGCTTTGCATTTAAACGATGCGGCCAATGACGCATTAACCGTGTATCAAAACAATTACCATAGCAAACCCAAAAAACCTTTCGATCGATCGCAAGAAATATAGCTACTAAAAGTGTTTACAAGAACTGGCGCTCTGTTATAAAATCCGCAACGGAGAGATGGCAGAGTGGTCGATTGCGGCGGTCTTGAAAACCGTTGAAGGGCAACCTTCCCAGGGTTCGAATCCCTGTCTCTCCGCCAACCCAGTATTTTCTTACTCCTTGAAATTAATAAGATTGAGCTTTGATTAACATCGCAAACCACACAACAACAGTACTTTTAACCGCATTTTTAGCCTTTTCTAACCCGACATGTTCAGCAAGCCAGGAAAATATGCGAATCAATAGTCCAGAAGATAGTGGTAATATCGAAGTAATCAATGACGAAAATTCACAAAACATTCGTTTGAAAATTCGCCCTGATAATCGTGCAACCAATTATCAATGGTTCAATTTTGTTATTAACGGCAAGCCTGGTGAAACGTTTTTTTTAGCCATTGAGAATGCGGGGGCAGCCTCCTATCCAAAATGGAATGATACCGTAGCATATAGGACTACCGCTTCTTCAGATGGAAAAACGTGGTCTCGTTTAGACACCAACTTTGATCAAAAAGAAGGGATATTGACTATTCGTGGAAAACTGAGCAGTCCTAGCATGCAAATCGCTTACTTCCCACCGTATCCTTATGCAAGACATCTACAATTAATTGAGAAAGCCAAAACAATTCCAAATGGAATTGTTTCAAGCCTTGGCCAATCCGTTGAAGGACGTGATATCACATTACTAACCATCGGCGCCCCTGGGCCAGATAAAAAAAACATTTGGGTTATCGCACGCCAACATCCCGGCGAAACCATGGCTGAATGGTATGTGGAAGGATTGATTGAGCGTTTGGCATCAGGAGAGAATTTATCAGCGTTATTAGATAGTGCTGTATTATATATTGTCCCCAACATGAACCCTGATGGCACGTATCATGGCAATTTGCGTACCAATGCAGCGGGGAAAGATTTAAATCGGCAGTGGAATATCTTCAACAATCAAGATACGGCCCCAGAAGTTTTCTATGTCCGACAAGCGATGTTACAAACAGGGGTTTCTGCCTTTTTTGATATCCATGGTGATGAAACCCATCCCTATGTTTTTCCAAATGGGCGTGGCCTTGGTTGTGCATATAATCCTGAAATGCTGAGCATAGAGGGTGAATTTTTGGATGCGTATATCGCGGTAAGTCCCTATTTACAAAAAGAATCCCAATATACACCCGATCTTCCTGGCCATCCCAATCTTAATATGGCAAAAACTTTTTTTGCTGAACACCTCAACTGTTTGTCATTGGTGCTTGAAATGCCGAATAAAGAACTAATTACTGGCGAAGATTGGACTAAGCAGGATTGTAAACGTTTCGGCGCACATTTAATCGAGCCATTAGTTAAATTAATCCCCAAATTATCCAACAAAAAATCACCCATAAAGTGATAGCTTTCTCAACATGCCAGCTGCACAATAAACTCCCACTCATCAGAACTCACCGGCAAAACCGACAAACGATTTCCTTTGCGCAATAGGGGCATCTTACTCAGTTCTGGATAATGCTTCAATGCATCTAAAGCAAGCAAATGCGAGAATTTTTGACGAAATTGAATATCCACCATAAACCAACGCGGTTTATCTGGGGTGCTCTTCATATCAGGGTGCTCAGAGGCCGGATCCCATGCTGTAAAATCAGGATAAGCAGCGTGGACCACCTCTGCAATACCAGCAATCCCCGGTGGTTGACAATTTGAATGATAAAAAAAGACCTGATCTCCAACGCGCATCTCATCGCGCATAAAATTGCGTGCCTGATAGTTACGCACACCATCCCAACAAGTTGTTTGTTTGGGCGCCTGACTTAAATCATCAATGCTAAAACAAGATGGCTCAGACTTCATTAACCAATATTTCATAATCTTACCTATATTAACCAAGAAAAAGTAGTTGAAGCCATTATATAGCGCATTCCTTCATCTACCCTACTTTTCTTTAGGATAAAAGCATATAATACACACCATAAATTCCACAATCCCTTCATACCATAACCATGCAAACCAAACCGCAACGTTTCTCTTTTTATGTGCAAGCCATTTTCTGGGTATCTTTGTGTCTGCGCATTTTTTTTCTCTTCAATCATAACCTTCAAGCTGAAGAAGCTTATTATTGGAATTATTCTGTACACTTGGATTTTGGGTATATCGATCATCCCCCCCTGGTCGCAGTCCTGATCAAATTATCCACCACATTATTTGGGCTCAATGAATTCGCTGTGCGGTTTCCCGCTTTATTATGTTGGGGAATTGCGACTTTTTTCCAGTATCGATGGTGCGAAATTATTCAAAAAGGTTCCGGACAATTTTCTATTTTATTACTATCCATATTACCCTTCTTTTTCGTAGATTCCTGCATCATCACGCCGGATATGCCTATGTTAGCAGCGTGGTCAGCAGGACTCTATTTTCTGTATCGTGCATTGTGCTTGCGGGAATCCCGTGCTTGGTATGCTGTGGGTATCAGCCTAGGTTTCGGCTTATTGGCTAAATATTCTATTGGTCTGATCATCATCGCTACCGGGATATTCGTCTTAACTAATGAAGAACGACGCAGATGGTTACGCCGCAAAGAACCTTACTATGCTGCGCTTATCACGTTGACTTTATTTTCCCCTGTGCTGTATTGGAACAGTCTCCATAATTGGGCGTCTTTTGCTTTTCAGAGCACAAGACGCTTACAAACCCACTTTTCCTTTTCTTTGCAGGAACTCATAGGCTGGCTCATCCTGTTTTTAACCCCCATAGGTCTCATAGGCTTACGAAAGTTATTTAAGCACGCTGATAATAAAGCATTACCCACACAGACCATCACGTTTTTACAAATATATACGCTGGTTCCGCTACTGGTTTACACTGTGTACAGCTGCTTTTATGGCACCAAATTCAATTGGATTGGCCCAGGATTATTGGCAATTTTACCCTGGCTATCCTATTTAATGTATCAGAAAATTGATGTGCTTCGCCAATGGCTCAACATGTCACCTCTGTTAATCGGTACTTACACACTCATTATGTTTTGTATCAGTTACGGCCAACCAGAGTTCCTTAACAAAATGCTGTTCACCAAAATGGTATCTTGGGAACGGCTTACAGAAGATCTCTATCAAGTTGCTGCCTCACATAGCACTCAAAAATCAAAACCTGTCTTTATGCCATTAGATCTGTATGGCATTGCCAGCGAGCTTAATTTTTATCAAACCAAACAAAGAAAAACTCAACCCAATCTCGAGCCTTATTCTGTTGTACAAAGCGGGCTCATGTTTGGATTTTGGACGAGTCCTGCTGATTTACATGGCAAAACCGTTGTCCTGATTAGTCCGGTAAAAAATCGGCTTGAAAATGATACCCTCAATTCTACCACACAGCCATTGTCTTCTATCCAATCCATATGGGGCGTTAGCCAAGGCCAAGAATCCCATACAGTCCGCTATTATTACCAAATTGTTAGGATGCTTTAGATATGTTGGCTGCTACCCACCGTTTCTCTTTTTATGTGCAAGCCATTTTCTGGGTGTCGTTGTGTGTGCGTATATTCTTTCTTGGTAATCATGATCTGCTTACTGAAGAAGCTTATTATTGGAATTATTCGACTCATCTCGATTTCGGATATCTAGATCATCCTCCCATGGTGGCGGTCCTCATTAAAGGATTCACCCTGTTATTGGGACAAAATGAATTTGCTGTCCGGTGCCCGGCCTTATTGTGTTGGGGAATTAGCGCCTACTTTATGTATCGCTGGACTGAGCTCATCCAAAAAGGGTCTGGGAAATTTTCAGTTTTATTATTATCGATCCTCCCCTTTTTTTTCTTAAACTCCTGTGTCACAACGCCAGATATGCCATTGATGGCAGCTTGGGCGGGCGCATTGTACTATCTGTATCAGGCCTTGAGTCAGCATAAAGCACAGGCTTGGTATGGCGCGGGAATCTGTATCGGCCTAGGTTTGGTAGCCAAATATTCCATAGCACTTTTGATTATGACAACGGGGCTTTTTTTAATATTCAATCGCGAGCAACGAGCTTGGTTGCTACGTAAAGAACCTTATTTTGCTGCAGTGCTCATATTAGTATTGTTTTCACCCGTAATTTATTGGAATGCGATGCATGATTGGATGTCTTTTTCTTTTCAAAGTACGCGACGTCTTCAAGGAAAACTATACTTTTCATTGCATCAATTACTAGGTGTGTTAATTCTATTTTTAACCCCCTTGGGCATCATTGGGTGCACAAAATTATTTCAAAGATCGCATAATGCAATTTTGACAGTCTCTACCAAAAAATTTATTCAAGTATTCACCGTGAGTCCTTTGCTGGTTTTTGCTGTATTCAGTTGCTTTCGGGCCATCAAATTGGATTGGATTGGACCTAGCCTTCTTGCGGTTTTGCCTTGGTTAGCCTGTTTAATGAATCAACAGAGAACTGTTCTACAACATTGGCTCAGAACTGGCCCCGCTCTTATCTGCGGCTATGTGCTCATTTTAGGCTGCTTGACCTACGGGCAACCCGCTCTAGTCAACCAGAAGCTGTTTAGCCCAGTGCTCACCATTTCCTGGCAAGAATTGACGCAAAGCTTTTATCAGGTAGCAGCAAGCCTCAGCAAGCCCCCCTCGCAGACCCAACCCATATTTGTTCCATTAGATACTTATCGCATTGAGAGCGAACTCAATTTTTATCAACGCAAACAATGGATGGCCCATCCTAATTTGCCGCCATTCCCAGTACATCATGCAGGCATGTTTGGTATACGAGGACTCATGTTTGAATGGTGGGATACTAATGATTTACACGGGAAAACCGTTATTTTTATTAGCAAGGAAAAAAACACATTGAACAGTGACTCGATTCAAACTACAACGCAGCCGCTGTCACCCATTATGAGTGTTTGGGGGAAAAGTCAAACACATGGTGCAAAACTTATTCCATATTACTACCAGATTGCACAGGTGCTCTGAGATTTTTAAAAAATTGTTTTGCAGTCACATAGCGTAATTTGGCAATCACTCGCAACGCATCTTTAATACTATTAGCCGGTAATTTACTTTCTCCCTGCTCTCTATCCACAAAGTGAATAGGAAACTCAAGGATGCGTGCGTTGTTTTGGTGTAATAGCCATAATAGATGCAATTTATACGCGTAATGGTTTGAATAAAATTGAGCTGGCAGCGCAGTACATAATATCTCACGCCGTGTCGCACGAAAGCCACTAGTCAAATCATGATAACGGCGTGTCAAAGTAAGACGGGCGACTTGATTACCCATAACTGACAAAAATTTCCGTTGCAGCCCCCAATCAGCAGGAATACTTCCTCCCGCCAAATAACGACTACCCATGACAACATCACAAGTTTTTAATAATGCGAGCATAGGGGCCAAATATTGCGGTTGATGCGACAAATCAGCATCGAACTCCACGACGACATCTGCATTTAAATGCAACAAAGCATAGTTCATCGCTTGAGCATATGCAGAACCCAAACCGGTTTTATTCGGCTCCACCTGCAAATGCAATTTACCTGAATACTGTGGGATCAACTCTTGAATAATGCTTTGCGTTGAATCCGTAGAAGCGCTGTCAAATATGAGAATTTCTACTGAAAAACCCTCTAATTCATTCGTTGCGGCAAACACCTGACGCACAGTTTCACGAATGATCAGAGCCTCATTGTAAGTGGGAATAATCACCACGACTCTTTCTTTCATACTATCACCTAGACTCAACCGTTTCTAAAGGAAGAAAATGCAATTTTTGCCAACGACGCGAGCGACTCGTGCGATCATTAACCTCGCCCGCCAACTGCCCACAGGCCGCATCAATATCATCACCCCGTGTTTTGCGCGTGATGGTATTAATCCCTTTGTTGATTAAGTAATCCCGAAACGTCGTAATCGTTGCTGTATCGGAGCATTCATACTCTGTCATTGGGAAAGGATTAAAAGGAATCAAATTCACTTTGGCCGGCACATCTTTTAATAATTTACATAATTCTTTGGCATGCTCAGGCTGATCATTAACGCCCTTAAGCATGACGTATTCAAAAGTAACCACACGTCGCGGTTCATTTTTAAAATAATCCCGGCAAACTGCCATCAATTGGGCCAAGGGATATTTTTTATTAATCGGAACCAACACATCCCGCAAAGCATCAGTGGGTGCATGTAAAGAAACCGCTAATGCCACTGGACTACGCTCTTGCAAACGGATCATCTCGGGAATAACGCCCGAGGTGCTTAATGTTACTCGACGTTTTGCCAAGCCGTAAGCAAAATCATCCAACATAATATCCATGGCAGTCACAACAGCATCAAAATTTAATAAAGGTTCGCCCATCCCCATCATCACCACATTGGTGATCCGCTTATCATGCTCACCTTTGAGCTGGGACAAGGTACGTACTGCAACCCATACTTGACCAATAATCTCAGCAGTAGACAAATTTCGATTGAACCCTTGCTTGGCCGTTGAACAAAAAGTGCAATTCAATCCGCACCCTACTTGCGAAGACACACAAAGTGTACCGCGAGATTTTTCTGGAATAAATACGGTTTCAATGCAATTACCACAGGCAAGCTTTAATAACCATTTATGCGTACCATCTTGCGATGCCTGGGTTGAAACAATTTCTGGAACTCGAATCTCAGACATCGCCATCAATTTGCTACGTAAGACTTTGCTCAGATTCGACATCTGTGCAAAGTCCGTTTGTCCAAAATGATGAATCCATTGCAGAACTTGACGCGCACGATAAGGCTGCTCACCCAATGTGTGAAAAAATTCACGCATCTGTGCTTCATTAAAATTCAAAAGATTGACTTTTTCTGCAACCAATTCTGTCATAGTCGTATCAACTACCCAAACACTTCAGACGAGTCAAAGAAATAAGCAATTTCTTGCTTCGCTGTTTCAGCGCTATCAGATCCGTGCACCGCATTCGCATCAATACTATCAGCAAAATCTGCTCGAATAGTGCCAGGCGCAGCGTCCTTCGGATTCGTAGCACCCATGATATCACGGTGCTTCGCAATTGCATTTTCACCTTGTAAAGCCTGGATCATCACTGGTCCAGAAATCATAAAATTAACCAGGTCTTTAAAGAAAGGCCGATCTTTATGCACTGCATAGAAACCTTCCGCATCTTCACGGCTTAAATGAGCCATTTTCGCTGCAACAACATTCAAACCCGCTTGTTCAAAACGAGTATAAATTTGCCCAATAACATGCTTGGCCACCGCATCAGGTTTGATAATTGATAATGTTTGTTCTATAGCCATTTCATACTCCAGGGTAGTAAAAGCCCTGTATTATACCTAAAATTAGCCAAAAATGTAACAGAAATTATGCAAAAACCTTACGGTTATTCAGTGATGGGCTGATATTGCGAGATAAGAAACAATAATCCAGAATTGAACATTTGAGTGGTAATCTGAGTAATACTCAGGTCTTTGCCCATTTTCAAGCCGAACACAAACGCAAACGTAAGCACACCTATCAGAAACAAATAGTACTGATGGTAGAGTGTTGCAATGATCTCAGCTTTCCGCGCGGTTACTTCGCTTTGCTGGTAATGTAATCTTTGATTCATCGCGGCAATTTCTTGGATAAGCTGTTTTCTTCGATTGAACATGAGGCTTCTCTTGATTGGCAATATATTGTCGGGTTTTCTCGAAACTCATATTTTTTAAATTAAATAACAAATACCTTAGCAAGCCAAACACGATCCCGGTATTCAACAATAACAAAGCTAGAATACACAGGAGGGTATTAGGCACAACCATGACGAGTATGTACCCCAGTGCCAGCATGGCGCATGTCCACACGCCCATTAACCCAATTAAGAGCAAACAGAGGGTGAGCAACAAGGGGTATACACTTAGGCCAGCAAGTCTTGTTTCAAGCTTTAAAATAGAAATAGCCGTTTTGACAACTTCTAATTGGGCTGAAACAAGAGACTCGATTTCGACAAAAAGACTCATTTTCTTCTTAAGAAAACTGATAGCACAATACCGACACCGGTTGCTACCAATATTGAAGTCAATGGGTTTTTTTGCACTTTTTGCAACATTTCATCTGAGTACTGTTTCACATCATTACTTGCATGATGAAGCATTGTGTTACCATCTTTGTAGATATTGCTCACCAATTTTTTTCCTTCATGAACCAAACGAGCCCCATCCACTACCATTCTTTTACCACTTTTAACGACTCTTTTTTTAGATTTGGTGGTGCTTGGCGATTTAGCCAAACTAATGGATGACAGCTTGGTAATTTTCTTTGCAGTAGCCATAGTAAATCTCCTTAATTTAGTACTCGATCCGTCCTATTCGATGTCTCATAGTTATATTATATGGGACACCAAGTATAAAACACACATCTTAATACTAGGACACTGTGGCAAAAATGCAAGCAATTGAAAGAATTAACACAAAATGATTGGACATTGGTCTAATGGCCCGTTCCTAAAGTAAGGATTTTTGGTGAGTTTTACCCCCCCATCATTCCAAACCACATTAAAAGACCGTAGAGAGCGCTCCACAGAAATGCGCGCATTGCATTTTCAGTTGTTCTAGAAACAAGCAATTTAAACTGATAGATTAAAATACCGAACCCCAGTACCCAACACAGCCCAAACCACATGGTGAGTGGATAAAAGCAACGCAAAACTAGCCACAATCCGTGAGTAACACCCAAAAGCAACAAAATGCTAGGGACAGCTCGCGCGCCAAACAGGATCGCAGTAGACCGCACACCAATCAGCAGATCGTCTTCACGGTCAACCAACGCATACATAGTATCATAAGCCACAATCCACAAAAAATTGAGGATCAAGAGCACCGCCATTACTGTGTTAGGTGGCACCTCAGAAGCGGCATAAGCCATCGGTATACCCATAGAAAAAGCAATTCCTAAGAGTAATTGCGGCGCCTGTAAAAAGCGCTTGGCAAAGGGATATAAACCAGTAATCAATAAAGCGCCACACGCTTCATACCAACACAACTTCGGCAATTGCAAAGCAATGATTCCCGCAGCTATCAGCAACAAAGCTAATACCATGCAAGCTTTTAGAATACTAACCTCACCATTTGTGAGAGGGCGTAAACGCGTCCTTTGAACATGCCTATCTATGTTTCGATCCGCCAAATCATTCATGATACAACCTGCGGCACGCATACAAATTGTCCCTAATAAAAAACAAACAACCAACCATCCAGTAGGCCGTCCTTGATTCGCCAGCCATAAAGCCCATGCTGTTGGCGCCCACAACAAAGCAATCCCAGCAGGTTTGTCAAAACGCATCAAACGTAGATATTTGTTTTTCAAGAGTAGTGCTCCAAATCTGGAAGTAAAATTTCAACCAAATAAAATAATTCAGCGTCTTTTACTTGAAAAGTAGAGCATCGCAACCATAACAATTTTTGTTGAGTATCGATGGCTTTAGGTAACCAGTCATATTCGACAGAGCCTGACTCGATCGAGTAATGCTCTAATCTCAACCGTTGAACAGCTTGCGTACGAAAAATCAAATTTCCCAAAGGTTCTTGATTCAAGCGTTCAAACAAAGATAGATGAGCATCATAAGTTGCTCTAGGCAAAATAGTTCTGGCAAACCAACAAGGATGCTCCCAGGCACTCACAACAATATCGCGGTGTAATACCAGCTCGTCGCTCAGAGACAAGGTCTGTCGATCCCAGTCATTCGTTGGCTCCCAATTTTGTTGAAGCACTTTTAAATCCGTATTCCCTGATTTAGCATATAATTGCTCCATCATATACGTCGTACACGTCAACCAAGAAAGCAAATGTTGTGGAGGAAGTATCATAGGGTTTACTCACTGCGATCACGCGTCATCCTGCGAATATTGCAACAAAGCTTCAACGACGGTCAAAGTCTGGTGCCTCCCTATTTATTGGTACATTTGTAGGCATAAATTGCATAATCTTTGCCCTTAAAATGATACGTAGGTGGAGACAGCTGAATACACTGATCAAAATATTGTTCCACACAGTCTATATGATTGGCTCTATCCACATATAAGGCTTCTTTAATACTTTTGTCTGCAACGCTTTTTACAAAAGCTTGGCTCCAAAAAGCATATTCATTTTGCTGCGTACTGCACCTATCTAATGTATAAACCGCGGGTTTGTTTTTTAGAAAAAACAACATACGTGCATCACTCCAAGTCGTAGTAAACACAAATTGAGGGAGTTGCGGATAATAGGCATTAAATCGTTGAATAAGATGATGATAAATATATCCCTTCGCGATTATAAAACTAATGCGTGGCGTATTATTCGTTGCAATAACGAGGCTGATGATTGCTGATACTACAATCAGTAATAATGTCGATTTCCGGTAATCATACATCTGGAAGTAATATCCGCCTAACAGTGCTGCCGATATCAGATAAGGACTCATCCAATTCCCAACCATCACATTTTTAATCGAGTACAATAAATAAAAAACCACAAACGTTGTGCAAATGATCAGGCATAAATAAGGAATGGGTGTTTTACGATAATTTGCCATCGACCGTAATCCAAGCACAAGCGGCAACAACATAAAATTCAAAGAAGGCAAAATAACGTGCAAAAAAGCGTGGTTCATAGCAGCCCATGGATCAATGATTGACGGACGTGCATGAGTCGCTAATTGAAATAAAAAAGACTGCCAATTGTGCGCCGCATTCCACACAATAACCGGGCTAAAAATAATCAGCGACAACAGTAATGATAAATAAAAATGTCGATTTCTAAATAAATAGCGGTAAGGGGTCGCAACTATGAAAACGAATAAAGCCAGAACCAATATGATGCCAGAATATTTCGAAAGCATCATGCAACCCACGCTTACACCCGACCAATACAACCATTTGATACTTTGCGCAGACAGCTTTTGAGCTTGAATGAAATTCGCGACACAATACACAGTGAGTGCCCAAAACAATATATAGGGGACGTCATAAGTTGTCTGCTTTAATAAGTCCAAGGTATTCAAAGGGGCAAATAACCACAACAGCGTCGCGATACCACTCGCCTCTTCATTCAGAAACAGACGTGCTGTTTTATAAATAATCCAAGCAGTGATTGCGACACCAGAAATTCCCACCATATTTAATGCTAATAAGGTATCCCCAAATAACAATGTCGACAATTTGATAAAATAGGCTATCATCGGAGGACCATCGTAATATGAGAGGTCCAAATGCCTACTCCATTCCCAATAATAATAGCTATCAAAAGATAAAATCTGAGCGGGCGCCAATAATAAGAGTACGCCAAAATAGAAAAACATCATGACATAACTCATGCTTTTCACTGGAGATTCCCTAAACCACGAGAGATTGATAGCTTTGTACATAAAAATACCTAAAACCCATCATTCGGGGAATATATCAAATTAATCTTTAATTGATGTAGATTGGGCCTTGGCCCAACCTACGTATTCTATTAGCAGGTCAATTAAAAATTAAAGCCCTATATATGATTCAAGAAATAATTTGGACTAGATTATACCATATTTTAAACTAAAAAATCGTTATACTGCGGGCAGATTAATCTTACACATAGCCTGTTGTTTTTTAAACAATTGGAAAGTTCGAAATTCTGCATTGACAGGCAAGTACCCTTCTGGCCAATTTTTTTCATGCTTACTTTGCATATAGTAAGCTTCATTTGGTTGGTTAGTAAGACAAATATAATGGTATCGATAAAATAAAAACACATGATGCACCATAAAATCATGCGGATTTGAAACAGAAATATTAACATGAGAAGGTAGAATTTTTTTGAGGTGCTCTGCATCATTTATCAAAGGACTATTTCGGTAAGAAGGTCGTCCAGCAAAATGAATATTCAATATACCTAGAAGCAAGAACAACCCAATCATCCCATTCAGAAAAAATTTTTGCTTTTTTTCAGGGTCAAGCGCTAAATTTTGCTTATTATTTATTACATTAACACATGCCGGCATGCAGGCTTGGATAAAAAATAAAGCCCAAAAAGTATAGGACTGCGCCAAATAATGATTTGATTGTCTTGGGCTAAAACAGACTGGCAGACTGGCAGACACTGCGACGAATAGAAAAAATAAACACCACTCATTTTGAAACGCTGATTTTATAGTTCGCAGCATCGGTTGCTTATTTTGTTTAGAATAAACCCCACACCAATAAGTGGTAAAAATAGCAGCTGGAGTTGAGTTAACGAAAAGAAACCACAACACTTTAAAATGCCCAAACAGACCTACCAAATGCTCGCCATTCTTTGCCCCACTCAACGTTGCTAATACTTGTTGTTGAAAATAATGAATCGTATTATTCAATGCTGGTGGATAAAGCAATACCATTCCTATCAAAATAGTAGTTAAAAAAGACAACAATAACGTTATATTCACTAGTTTCCACGATACCCAACCCCACAGGACGTCCGCTCTTCGATGACGATCAAAGACAAACGCGTAAATAGCGGGAATGACCAGAGGAAAAAACGCTTGGCAACCATTGGTAAAAAAAGCAAGCATTATCAAAAAAGAACCCAAACTATAATAATAAATAGCTTGCTTTGTCGATAAGGATAAACCCTTTAATATGTAATAGCTGGCTAAAGTTGTAAAAATCATTAATGTAGATTCAACCATTCCATGGTAACCCACCGCTAAATTTTCTTGATTTGCCAACCAAAATAAAATAGGCACCCACACGAAATGGAGTCGGACCTGGGGAAATCTTTGCCGCCAGAATAATAGAAGCAGACCTAATGATATTAGGGTTAATATAAAAAAATATAGTTTATCAATGTTCGGGTTATCACCCACAAATCGAATAAAGATTGATTGCAAATAAAAAGCCAGCGGTGGGTGCTCATAAAAGTGTGGCCAAAGCGCTTCTGAAAAACTTGGATCCCACAAAGAACCCACGTTATGACTCATGTTCGCAGCTAAAGAACTATAAATCAATCCGTCCTCGTGCATGCCTGCCATTGTAAAATAGAAAGCTATCACTAGAAATACATTCGCAGTAAATAAAATATAGGGTAAATTTCGACGAAAATCAGAAGAGATATTTGAAATACTTCTGTGAAGTATCGTTGCGTTTTTCATATAACCTCATTGCAATACAAGCTGACGGCGAACACGCCCCACTCTATTAACCATAATTTTTACCCCAGGCTGCATCTCATTTTCAATGAAAAAATAACCATTCAGAGCCAATTGACGCAGATCTGGCGTAAAACGCAGATAAGAATCAGATAGAAAACCATGCCAAGCGACATGCCAGGCCATGCTGCGCCATTGCCAGGCATACAACACGGTATGGGGTGAACTCAGAAAATCGCGTTCCCTAAGCAAAACCAATCCACTTGACCAATCATTGTCGTGCAACGGGACCAAACGCAGAGGCTCGCCCAGAATTAGGCTCTCTTGCGTGCCATATTCAATAGCCTGCTCGATATCTTTTTGCATCACTCCAAATAGCTGATTTTGGTACCACTGGGTTGTGAACGGTAAGCCAAATGCAAATAGGAGCGACAGTAACAGCAAGACGATTAACAACTCAAATAATGACAGGCCGGACAAGCGATACTTCTCTGCTCCCCTTAGCGCCCATAAGCGTAGGTCATGTCGAGTATCAGGATAACAAGTATTGTTTTCTATATTTGTCTCAAAGGAAATGGGGCAGTCGTAAAAATTATTTGTAGACATCAGTCTGTAACATTTGCACAATCGCCGCCGGATCGGCAGCATGCGTGATAGAGCGCCCCATTACCAAATAATCACTCCCTGCAGCAAGAGCTGCTTGAGGTGTAATCACTCTGACTTGGTCATGCACGGCATCCCCCGGCAAACGGATACCCGGCGTCACTGCTAAAAATTGGGGCCCACATTGAGCTTTTAAACCAGAAATTTCTCGTGCAGAACACACGACGCCGTCTAAACCCGTTTCTTGGGTTAATTTTGCAAGCCTTTCGACCTGTTGTTGCAACGTTGCTGTCACACCCACTACAAGCAAATCATTGTCTGCCAAACTAGTTAATACTGTTACCGCCACCACTTTCGGACGTTTTTCACCATAAGATTCTACAGCCTCTCGGGCAGATTCCAACATCGCTTTTCCGCCTGCGGCATGCACCGTCAACATCCATACGCCTAAATCAGCTGCAGCCTGACAAGCTTTCGCAACGGTATGCGGGATGTCATGAAATTTCAAATCAAGAAATACACGAAAGCCACGCCCGATGGTATCCTGTACAAAACTAGGACCTGACCGCGTAAATAACTCCGAACCAATTTTCAAAGCGCAGTGTTGTGGACTCAATTGTTCAATCAAAGACAATGCCTGGGCGGGCTGCGCAAAATCTAATGCGACAATCAGTTTAGAATGAGACACAGCTAATCTCCTTCTAAACCATGAATAGGCTTAGTTTTTCCCCAGAGCTTACAACTAGGACATTGCCAATGTAAAAGTCTACCGCTAAAACCGCAATGACCACAGCGGTAAATAGGTTTATTTTCTAGGAATTTAGAGGTGATGTCATACAACATTTGCAATTTATCCCGCACCTTTCCACTGGCCGACTCTAAATGCCACTGGATCAATTGATTTAACCCACGGATCGACGGGTGCCGTCCCAAATGGCTTGCCACAAAATCAATAGCAAAATCCACTGATTTTTCCCGACACAAATAATCTCCGATTACAAAAATTACCGACGCTCTAGGATGGGCTGCTATGGTTTGCTCCAAATAATCCATACATTCATCCATGGTATCTAATTCACGATGACAACATACCAATGGCTCCAAAATTTCATTCAAAAACTCTGAATCTTGCTCCGCAACACGTTTCAGCGCTTGTGTAGCCTGTTTGTAGCGACCAGCTTGCATTTCAATTTTAGCCAACATCAAGCTGGCTCGCGCCGAATTCGCATCGACCCTAAGCGCTTGTTGAATGGATTGAAATGCTTTCTCAGGCGCATTCTGTTTCAAATCTTGCGCTGCAATTTCGCAAAAATAATGGGCCGCTTCACTATGCATCGAAGTACCTGTGCATAGTTCAATTTTTTGAATCACATCTAATGCTTTTTCCCATGCTTTCTCTTGCTGATAAATGGCGAGCAAGCCGCGTAAACTGCTGATTTCCCGATCACCCGCCATATTGACCACTTCCAGGAAAATGCGTTCTGCTCGATCAAACAATCCTGCGCTCATATAGTCTTGCCCCAGCGCCATTAAGGCTTCTTTGCGTTCAAAATCACTTAACTGAGGTCTTGCAATCAAATTCTGATGGATTCGAATCGCGCGATCGACTTCTCCGCGACGCCGAAATAAACTGCCTAAGGCCAAATGCGTTTCGACGGTTTCGCTGTCTACCTCTAATAATTTAATAAAGACATCGACTGCTTTGTCAGGTTGTTCGTTCAATAGATAATTCAAGCCCACAACATATTCGTGAGACAATTGATTCTCAGATTTTTTTACTTTCCCATCGACATTGCGTTTAGCAATCCACCAGCCAGACCATGCTGCCGTTGGTAGTAACAGAGGCCATAAATTAATCATCAGAAGTCACTAATGTTAGTCCTTTAACGGAATTGATCTTAAGTTTTTTATTTCGCGTTCTGTCAATTTCAATTGATTACTGATTTTACGATGCTCTGATTTTAAACTCCAGTAACGCGCCAAAAACAATAAAAAACCCACGCATACGCCAAGACCTAACATCACAGCCATTAAGACGGAAATAGGTAAAGTCAATTTGATAAAATATAAATTTACTTGCACAGAAGCAGCATTCAACGCCGCAAAACTGATCCCGAGTATAATCAGAAGCAGATAAAAAACTGTAAGCAGAATACGCATAGGTTCATCCTTGCAATTCATCCAAACCCGGATGTCAGATACCTTTCAGAACCATTGTATCCAGATTTAAGAATTATGCCATAGTTGAAGTGCTAAACGCTGAGTTTTTTATCCTTAGTGAAAAAGTCTACCTACCAAAACCTAAGGACCAGAAATAAAAAAACCGTGAATACTCTTAAAATGTATTCACGGTCTAAGTAGATCTTACAGATTAACCGTAACGTAAGCTTAGTCGTTATTGTTATCTTTCATTTTTTCTTTCAGCAAATCACCAAAAGTCGTCATATCTGGACCCTTAGTGCCTTTCGCATATTTTTTCATAGCTTCGTCTTGCTCATTGGCTTCTCTGGCTTTGACAGACAAATTGACCACCTTGGTCTTTTGATCTACAGATACTACCAGCGCTTCTAATTCGTCGCCAACCGCAACAACCTTAGTCGCATCCGCTACTTTTTCAGAAGATAGATCAGATACCTTGATTTTACCCACTGCATTATCTGCAAAAGTTACCATTACCACCTTAGGATCCACAGACGATACTATGCCAGTTACCACAGCGCCTTTCGTGTAAGCATCAGCGGATTCTTCAGGTCTCTGACTTTCATCCAATTGTTTTAGGCCTAAAGAAATTCTTTCACGATCTGAGTCAATCGCCAAAATCACTGCTTCTAGCTCTTGACCTTTTTTGTATTGCTTGACCGCTTCTTCGCCTGGAATTGTCCAAGAAATATCTGACAAATGCACCAAACCATCAATCTCACCATCTAAGCCAATGAACACTCCGAAATCAGTAATAGACCGGATTTTTCCACTTACTTTTTGACCTTTGCTGTGTTTCTGAGCAAAGTTTTGCCATGGATTACCAACACATTGCTTCATACCCAAAGAAACACGGCGTCGATCTTCGTCAATTTCCAAGACCATGACATCAACGATATCGCCCAAAGAAACTACTTTACTAGGATGTACATTCTTATTAGTCCAATCCATTTCTGACATATGGACCAAACCTTCGACGCCTTCTTCAATCTCAACGAAACAGCCGTAATCAGTAATATTAGTGACTTTACCCTGTAGACGCATTTGAATTGGATGACGTTTAACCAAATCACTCCAAGGATCACTGCCAAGTTGTTTCATACCCAATGACACACGGTTACGTTCACTGTCGAAACTCAACACTTTTACCGTCACTTCTTGACCTACTGTCAATAGTTCACTTGGATGTTTCACACGTTTCCAAGAAATATCAGTAATATGCAACAAACCATCAATGCCGCCTAAATCAATAAATGCGCCGTAATCAGTTAGGTTTTTGACTACCCCATTCAATTGCTGGCCATCATGCAATGAATCTAATAGCGCTTGTCTGTCAGCAGAGCTTTCTTCTTCGACCACAGCACGGCGTGACACAACGATATTATTACGTTTAATGTCCATTTTGATAACTTTAAATTCTAATTCTTTGCCTTCTAAATAAGAAGGATCACGAACTGGACGCACATCAACTAGCGATCCGGGTAAAAATGCACGTATTGTGCCAATTTCTACAGTGAAACCACCTTTCACTTTACCGGAAATCAAACCAGTTACTGTCTCGTTATTTTCATAAGATTTAGACAGTTTGCGCCAAGATTCTTGACGTTTGGCTTTTTCACGAGACAACAAAGTCTCACCGAAGCCGTTTTCTACAGAATCCAGAGCTACTTCAACCATATCCCCAATGTTAACTTCTAATTCGCCATTAACACTTTTAAATTCTTCAATAGGAACAATTCCGTCGGATTTCAGGCCTGCGTTTAGCGTGACATAATCATCATCAATCCCAGTGACTTTGGCCGGAATAATTGCACCTGGATAAAACTGCACACCCTTAATACTTTTTTCGAAAAGGTCTTTGAAATTTTCTACTGACATAATAATAAACTCGCAATATTGTTATCAAAACTTACAAATTGAAAACAATTAGGTTAGTTAAAACAATGAAATCAAAGCTTGTACACGTCATGTCGATCATCGCGAGACATCTCCCGAAGTTCGGGATGACGGATTCAGATTTGATTTCCCCTAGGGACGAAAATGATACAATCCCCGCTCCGCGGACAATTGTAATATACTTTCTAAGACTTGTACAATGGTTAAGCCAGTTGTGTCGAGCTGTACGGCGTCTACTGCTGGCATCAGCGGTGCAGACTGGCGGGCCATATCCCGCGCGTCGCGAACAGCCAATTCTGCAATCACTTGCTGCAAATCAGCCTCAATACCCCGACCAATTAATTGCAAATAACGTCGCTTTGCTCGTTCTTCTGCTGATGCATACAAATAAACTTTTAAATTTGCTTTGGGAAACACAACCGTCCCCATATCTCGTCCGTCCGTGACCAAGCCTGGCCATTGCGCAAACTCGCGCTGACGTTCGAGTAATGCAGCGCGTACTTCCGACACGGCAGCGAGACGCGACGCCTCTTGGCCAACCTGCTCCGTGCGAATGATATCGGTGATATCTTGAGTTGCCAAGAAAACGCGTTGGTGATCAGGATCATCCAAGGAAAAACTCAACGGTAAAGTTTGGGCCAAGGTCACTAAACGCTCAGAGGAATGGGGATAATGCGCCAAATCTTGGAGTACTGACACCGCAAATGCTCGATAAATCGCACCGCTATCCAACACATGCCAATTCAAGATTTTAGCCATTTGATGGCATAAAGTTCCTTTGCCAGTCCCACTGGGGCCGTCCAAAGTAATCACGGGAGGGGTCACGAATGGAGTCATCACTGATGGGCCTTAGCAAAGTCGGTCATAAAATTTAATAATGTATCAACCCCTTCCATGGGCATAGCATTATAGAGGCTGGCACGGATACCGCCTACCAATTTATGTCCTTTGAGGGCATATAAACCGGCTTGTTCAGCTTGCACTAAAAAAGCTGCGTCCAATTCTGGACTGGGGAGAAAAAAGCAGACATTCATGACAGAGCGACTCCCCTGCTCCACTTTACACTCATAAAAAGACGAGGCATCAATGTAATCATAGACTTTACCGGATTTTTGTAAATTTCTCTGGTGCATCACAGTCACACCCCCTTCCGCTTGCAACCATTGAAACATTTTATATGCCATGTAGCAATTGAAAGCCGGAGGCGTTGCATACAAAGAATGATGGGTCGCATGGACTCGATAATCCATCATAGTTGGAATAGGTAGTTCCGGGAGATGTTCTAATAAATCAGCACGGACAATAACCACAGTCATACCTGCTGGTGCAATATTTTTTTGTGAACCCGCAAAAATTAATCCATAGTCACTGATATCTAATGGCTCTGATAACAAACTAGACGTCATATCCGCCACCAAAGGTAAATGCTGTCCGAGTTTAGGGACCTCTGGAAATCGAACGCCATTGACCGTTTCATTCGAGGCATAATACACATAGGCCGTATTATCTTGGAGCTGCCACTGCAACGGACTGGGAGCCCGCGTAAATCCTTCTGCAGACGCAGTCGCAATACAATAGGCAGATTTGATGCGTTGCGCCTCCTCAAAAGCCATCTGTGACCAAATCCCAGACACCAAATAGCCCCCACGTTGATGCTGAGCTAATAGATTGATGGGCACCAAAGCAAAATGAGTCCGAGCAGCGCCGCCTAAAAACAGCACATGATAAGAATCTGGGATCGTGAGCAATTCTCGTAAACTCTTTTCCGCATCGCTCAACATAGCCATAAATGCTGGGGTACGGTGGCCAATTTCTACCACTGACATGCCTTGATTTTGCCAATCAAACCATTCTGCATGCACCGCCTGCATCACCGGTTCCGGCATCATAGCCGGACCGGCACCAAAATTATAAATCGTCGTTGCTTTCTTCTTCTGACTCTGATTCTGACTCTGATTCTGATTCTGGGACATCTTGAATATCCTCAATTCGTTGCATCCCGACAACACGCTCACCCGACGCAACATTGATCAAACGCACGCCTTGCGTATTTCGCCCAATAATAGATAGATCACTCACTCTAAAACGAACCAACGTACCCTGATCTGTAATCAGCATCGCTTCATCAACATCATCCACTTGAATAGCCCGCACAACCGCGCCATTGCGTTCATTCACTTGAATAGAAATCACACCCTGACCACCACGGCCCGTAATGCGATATTCTTCGATATCAGTACGTTTACCATATCCCAATTCAGTCGCAGTTAAAATAGTACCGGTTGTTTTTGCAACCACCAAAGAAATCACTGATTGACTGTCCGTTAAACGAATACCTCGCACACCGCGCGCCGTTCTACCCATTGGACGAATTAATTTCTCATCAAAACGAATGACTTTACCTGCATCCGAAAACAACATAATGTCTTTGGAGCCATCTGTAATATCCACACCGACTAAGCGATCATTGTCATCTAAATCGATCGCAATAATACCTGAGCTACGTGGACGAGAAAACGCCGGTAACGGTACTTTTTTCACGGTACCATATTTGGTTGCCATGAATACAAATTTGTCCTCTTCGTATTCTCGAACCGGCAACATAGCATTAATCGATTCATTTTCGGCCAAAGGCAAAATATTAATAATCGGTTTACCACGAGAAATCCTGCTCGCCAACGGTAACTCATAAGCTTTTAACCAATATAATTTACCATGATTGGAAAAACACATCAGCGTATCATGCGTACTTGCTATCACTAATTTATCAATAAAATCTTCTTCTTTTACATTGGTAGCAGATTTTCCTTTACCACCGCGACGCTGCGCTTGATACATGGAAATCGGTTGGTACTTCACATAGCCTTGATGTGACAACGTGACCACCACATCTTCTTCGGTAATCAGATCCGCAGTAGTTAAATCTTCTCTGGACGCCATAATTTCGGTGCGACGCACATCGCCAAATTGCGCTTTGACTTCCAAAATCTCATCGCAAATCACTTTCATCAAACGCTCTGGCGAACCCAAAATATCCAGAAGATCCACAATCACGGCCAACAAACCTTCGTATTCATTCAAAATTTTATCTTGTTCTAAAGCAGTCAAACGATGCAAGCGCAAATCAAGAATGGCTTGTGCTTGTTCGGGAGATAGCCGATACCCATCGTCCGTCAAACCATACTGTTGCGGTAAATCATCGACACGACAAATATCGTCGCCCACTTTTTCCAACATGCTTTTCACCAAACCTGGCTGCCAAGCACATGCCATTAATTTTTCTTTTGCGACCTGCGGTGAATTCGCCTGCTTAATCAGCGTAATCATTTCATCAATATTGGCTAACGCAATGCCAAGCCCTTCCAAAACATGTGCACGATTACGCGCTTTCTTTAACTCAAAAATACAACGACGAGTCACCACTTCGCGGCGGTGCTTCAGAAAATATTCTAATATTTGCTTGAGGTTTAAAGTCCTGGGTTGTTTATCAACCAACGCAACCATATTAATCCCAAACACAACCTGCATTTGCGTGTGCGCATACAGATTATTCAGAATCACTTCGGCAATTTCTCCGCGCTTTAATTCAATGACCACCCGCATCCCTTGGCGATCCGACTCATCGCGTAGACCAGAAATGCCTTCGATTTTTTTGTCACGAACCAATTCTGCAATCTTTTCCACTAAACGTGCTTTATTCACTTGATAAGGCAATTCATTGATGATAATCGCATGCTTTTGCCCATCGCTTTCAATTTCAGTTTTCGCACGAATAGAAATACGTCCACGACCAGTGCGATATGCTTCCACAATGCCCGCACGGCCATTAATAATACCTGCCGTCGGAAAATCCGGGCCAGGTACAAAATTCATGAGTTCTTCAATCGTCAAATCTGGATTGGCAATCAATCCCAGCGTCGCATCTAAGATTTCGGTTAAATTATGAGGTGGGATATTCGTAGCCATACCGACTGCAATCCCAGAGGAACCATTGATCAGCAAATTAGGAATACGCGTTGGCAATACTACAGGTGCAAATTCTGTTTCATCATAATTGGGTGCAAAATCTACAGTTTCTTTATCCAAATCAGCTAATAATGTATGCGCCAATTTCGACATTCTGATTTCGGTATATCGCATAGCCGCAGGAGAATCTCCGTCTACCGAACCAAAGTTTCCTTGACCATCCACCAACATATATCGCATTGAAAAATTTTGCGCCATCCGTACGATGGTATCGTAAACCGCTGTGTCACCATGAGGGTGATATTTACCGATCACATCCCCGACCACGCGCGCTGATTTTTTATACGGTTTAGACCAATCATTCCCCAATTCACTCATCGCATATAATACGCGCCGATGCACAGGCTTCAGACCATCTCGCACATCCGGCAAAGCACGGCCAACGATGACACTCATTGCATAGTCTAAATAGGATTGTTTTAATTCATCTTCAATATTGACCGGTATGATCTCTTTTGCGGAATAAGCCATTGGAGCTGCTGCCTCTTAAAAAATGGTACCTTTACTTAAGCCGAAGTGTATCATATCTCCAAATAAGAGGACAGATTATCATTACTTTTCCATAGCAGGATTGTGGATTCGACTGGAAAATTTAGGTAAGATTAGCGTTCGCATGCTTTATAAAAGGATCTTTATGAAACCCGAGTCGGCCACATTAACTATTCCAGGACAGGGCCCCATTGATTTACCTATGTATCAACCTACTTTAGGCAATCCTGTGCTTGATATTGCTAAACTAGGCGACCATGGTGCTTTTACCTTTGATCCTGGCTTTATGTCGACCGCGTCCTGCGAATCGAAAATCACGTATATCGATGGAGATAATGGGATATTGTTATATCGTGGATATCCTATCGATCAATTGGCAGAGAAAAAAACTTTTTTAGACATCTGCTATCTCCTTCTCAATGGAGAGTTACCCCAAAAAGCAGAGCAAACTTCGTTTCGCCAGCTTATCAACAATCATACAATGGTTCATCAACAAATGTACCAGTTTTTAAATGGCTTTCGCCGTGATGCACACCCTATGGCCATCATGGTTGGGATCGTAGGTGCATTGTCGGCGTTTTATCATGACTCCATCGACCTGACGAATCAACGCGACCGTTACACATCCGCTATTCGATTGATCGCAAAAATACCGACATTAGCAGCTATGAGTTACAAATACTCAATCGGCATGCCCTATATGTATCCACAAAACAAAATGTCCTATACCGAAAACTTTTTGCATATGATGTTCGGAACACCCTCTGAAAGCACCACACCCAATCCCGTATTGGTAAAAGCCATGGATACGATCTTCATTTTACACGCGGACCATGAACAAAACGCCTCGACCTCTACGGTGCGTTTGGCCGGTTCTACGGGTGCGAATCCCTTTGCCTGTATTTCTGCAGGCATTGGTGCTTTATGGGGACCGGCTCATGGCGGCGCCAATGAAGCCTGTTTGAATATGCTCAAAGAAATTGGAGATATCAGTAGAATTAATGAATACCTCAAACGCGCGAAAGATAAAAATGACTCCTTCCGCTTGATGGGTTTTGGTCATCGCGTCTACAAAAGCTATGATCCCAGAGCATTGGTGATGCGTAAAACCTGTCATGAAGTCTTAAATGCGGTTGGTGCAAAAGATGAGCCTTTATTCAAGCTTGCCATGGAATTAGAACGCATTGCTTTAGAAGACGATTATTTTATTGAGAAGAAATTATATCCCAACGTCGACTTTTACTCAGGCCTCACCTTAAGCGCCATTGGCATTCCAACTAATATGTTTACGGTGATCTTTGCTTTGGCCAGAACCGTCGGATGGATGTCACATTGGTTAGAAATGACAGCAGGACCCACCAAAATTGGTCGACCACGTCAATTATATACAGGAGAAAAGCAGCGCGATGTTGTATGATCTTGTTGTCATCGGTGGCGGCATCAACGGTTGTGGATGCGCTGCCGATGCAGCACTGCGTGGTCTGTCAGTTCTGCTCTGCGAACAAGACGATTTGGCCGCGCACACCTCCTCCAAAAGTAGTCAATTAATTCATGGGGGTTTGCGTTATTTAGAACAATACCAATTCCGCTTAGTGCATCATGCACTAGAAGAACAACGCATTTTGATGAACATAGCACCCCATTTAATTCACACGCTTGCCTTTGTCCTACCCTATCGTTCCGGATTACGGCCTGCTTGGTTATTGCGTTGTGGGTTGTTTTTATATGATCATTTGTCGCGCACGAATCTCCTACCGAATAGCAAATCTTTATCTAGAAAAAAAGATGCAACCTACTTCACACCCTTGCAGCAAGATATCAATAAAGGATTTTTATTTTATGATGCGCAAACTCATGATGCGCGTCTCACTCTCAACGTAGCTTTACTAGCTCAGGCACATGGCGCAACCATCTTGCCACGCACCCAATTTATTCAAGCCACGTCACAAGATAAGCATTGGCAAATCACCTTGCAACCCAAAGAGGGAGAAGCCATTCAGATCTCAACCAAAGCCATCATCAATGCGGCAGGTCCGTGGGCCAGTCAAATCGCGCAAACCTGTCATCAACCCTTAGATCAAACCATATCGTATGTAAAAGGTAGTCATATTGTGGTGCCTGCATTTTATGCTGGGCAACATGCCTATTTATTACAAGCTCAGGATAAACGCATCATTTTTGTCATCCCATACCAAGGTCAGCACCTTATTGGCACCACGGATATTTTACTGTCCAAAACAGAGCCCAATCCCAGCATTAGTCCTGAAGAAATCCAGTATTTAAAAGACATTATTCACCATTATTTCCAGCACGCCATAACCAAAATTACGACAACCTGGTCTGGCATTCGCGCCCTGCCCGCCAATCCAAAACGCGGTCCATCGCAATTGAGTCGTGATTTTAGCTTTGAGTTTCATGCTCAACCATCCCCTATGGTCACTATTATAAGCGGTAAACTCACCACTTACCGCCGTTTGGCTGCTCAAGTCCTTGATAGCCTAAAACCAGTTTTTCCGAATTTAGCGCCAACCACTACGCATGTCACACCATTACCAGGCGGCGTATGGGAAAACAGATCTTTCGCGGATTATGTTCAATACGCGCAGAAACACTATGCTTGGTTAGAACCTGCCATTCTGCAGCATTATCTCTACCATTATGGCTGTAGAACAGAAATCTTATTACAAAACTGTACCCAAGAAACTGGTTTAGGCCGGGCGTTTGGGCCGATTTTGCGGCAGCAAGAAGTAGATTTTCTCTGCCAAACCGAATGGGCTCAAACTGCCGAAGATATTTTATGGCGCCGGACTCAATTGGGTTTGACTATTGACAAGCAAGATCAACAAGCTTTGAAAGCTTATTTGAATAGTACGCAGTGACATATAGACAACTTAGCATCAAGGACACTTCATGTGTAACGTAGCAAGGATATTTCAGCATCTATTCACTTTCTTCCTTATAGGGCTACTTCAACCAGCCATAGCGAAAACCGGTGATTTATTCAGCATCGCTGAATCAGGTACGCCCGCTTCACTTAGGATTGAATTATGTCTAAATGGTCAAGGAAGGCTATCTTGTCAGCTATACACAGCGAGTCATCAAACTCTCAGCATTCGTACAACAGTACCTGACCACGTCTACTCAAGCGTTGGCATTAAACTATTAACACCTGGTTATACGCTTGGATCCAGTTGCGCACCTATTAGTAATGGTTATTGTTTAACGTCACTCAGCAACACAAACCCTGCAACAATCAATGTTATCAACACAACTCAATCGGTCCCCGGGGCACCCACTGCCGTAACAGCAACCGCTGGGAATGCCGCAGCAAGTGTCAGTTGGACCGCGCCCAGCAGCGATGGCGGCACGCCTATCACAAACTATACAGCAACTTCAAGCCCAGGCAATCAAACCTGTACCGCTATAGCACCCGCAACCACATGCACAATAAACGGCTTAACTAATGGCACGAGTTATACGTTCACTGCAACCGCTAACAATGCAAATGGCACTGGAAGTGCATCTGCCCCGTCTTCGCCCGTGACTCCAACCAACCTGCCTGGTGCACCGACAGCCGCATTCGGTTCCGCGGGTAATGCAGCGGCCACAGTTAGCTGGGTCGCTCCTAGTAGCACAGGTGGTTCAGCTATTGTAAGTTACACTGCAACTTCTAGCCCAAACAATCAAACCTGTACCGTAACTGCGCCTAGAACCACCTGCACCATCAGAGGCTTAATCAATGACGCGAGTTATACTTTCACCGTAAACGCTAGAAATATAAACGGCGCAGGTCCTTCATCGTTACCCTCTAATAGCGTCACTCCTACCAATACATTGCCAGGGACGCCATCCGCTGTCACCGTAAGCCCCGGAAATACCGCCGTAACCGTGAACTGGGGTGCGGCAATTGGGACAGTAACAAATTACACAGCAACGTCAACACCGGGCAATCAAACATGTACCAGTGTTCCGCCCACAACGACCTGTTTGATAAACAATTTAACCAATGGCACGAGTTATACATTTACAGTTACCGCTAGCAATACGAATGGCGCGGGCTCTGCTTCACTCCCATCCCAACCTGTTATCCCTGGTGACTCAGTACCCGATATTCCAACCGCCGTTACAGGTTCTGCCGGCAACGCGGCTGCAAGCGTCAGTTGGACCCCTCCTAGCAGCACAGGAGCCTCTGCCATCACCAGTTATAGAGCAACGGCTGCTCCTGGAGGTTTGGGCTGTACCGCCACAGCCCCCGCAACCACATGCACCATCACAAATTTAACCAATGGCACACCGTACACATTTACCGTAACTGCGACCAACAGCAACGGTACAAGTGTCGCATCAGCGCCCTCTAATGTCGTAACACCGATAGCTGCGGTTCCAACCGTACCAACAAGTATCTCCGCCACAGCAGGAAACGGGACTGCTAATCTCAATTGGGCTGCAGTGGTGGGGGCTACCAGCTACGTCGCAACCTCGAACCCAGGGAGCTTGACCTGTACTAGCGCAACCACTACATGCAACATCACAGGCTTAAACAATGGCACAACTTATACCTTCACGGTGATTGCCCGCAATGGAGGTGGGAACAGTCCGCCCTCATCCCCCTCCGCTGCCATCGTACCCATCGCCGTTGTACCAAGCCTACCCACCTCCGTTAGCGCATCTGCCGGCAACGCGGCTGCAAGCGTCAGTTGGACCCTTCCTAGCAGCACAGGAGCCTCTGCCATCACCAGTTATATAGCAACGGCTGCCCCTGGAGGTTTGGGCTGTATCGCCACAGCCCCCGCAACCACATGCACCATCACAAATTTAACCAATGACACACCGTACACATTTACCGTAACTGCAACCAACAGCAACGGTACAAGTGTCGCATCAGCGCCCTCTAATGCCGTAACACCGACAACTGCAGTTCCAGGCGTATCAGCAGGTATCTCCGCCACAGCAGGGAACGCGTCTGCCAATCTCAATTGGGCTTCAGTGGTGGGTGCTACCAGCTACATCGCAACCTCGAACCCAGGGAACTTGACCTGTACTAGCACAACCACTACATGCAACATCACAGGCTTAAACAATGGCACAACTTATACCTTCACGGTGATTGCCCGCAACGGAGGCGGCAACAGTCCGCCCTCATCCTCCTCCGCTGCCATCGTACCCATCGCCGTTGTACCAAGCCCACCCACCTCCGTTAGCGCATCTGCCGGCAACGCGGCTGCAAGCGTCAGTTGGACCCCTCCTAGCAGCACAGGAGCCTCTGCCATCACCAGTTATATAGCAACGGCTGCCCCTGGAGGTTTGGGCTGTATCGCCACAGCCCCGGCAACCATCTGCACCATCACAAATTTAACCAATGACACACCGTACACATTTACCGTAACTGCAACCAACAGCAACGGCACAAGTGTCGCATCAGCGCCCTCCAATGCCGTAACACCGACAACTGCAGTTCCAGGCGTATCAGCAGGTATCTCCGCCACAGCAGGGAACGCGTCTGCCAATCTCAATTGGGCTTCAGTGGCTGGTGCTGCCAGCTACATCGCAACCTCGAACCCAGGGAGCTTGACCTGTACTAGCGCAACCACTACATGCAACATCACAGGCTTAAACAATGGCACAACTTATACCTTCACGGTGATTGCCCGCAATGGAGGCGGGAACAGTCCGCCCTCATCCCCCTCTGCTGCCATCGTACCCATCGCCGTTGTACCAAGCCCACCCACCGCCGTTAGCGCATCTGCCGGCAACGCGGCTGCAAGCGTCAGTTGGACCCCTCCTAGCAGCACAGGAGCCTCTGCCATCACCAGTTATAGAGCAACGGCTGCCCCTGGAGGGGCTAGCTGTACCGCCACAGCCCCCGCAACCACATGCACCATCACAAATTTAACCAATGACACACCGTACACATTTACCGTAACTGCAACCAACAGCAACGGTACAAGTGTCGCATCAGCGCCCTCCAATGCCGTAACACCGACAACTGCAGTTCCAGGCGTATCAGCAGGTATCTCCGCCACAGCAGGGAACGCGTCTGCCAATCTCAATTGGGCTTCAGTGGCTGGTGCTGCCAGCTACATCGCAACCTCGAGCCCAGGGAATTTGACCTGTACTAGCGCAACCACTACATGCAACATCACAGGCTTAAACAATGGCACAACTTATACCTTCACGGTGATTGCCCGCAACGGAGGTGGGAACAGTCCGCCCTCATCCCCCTCTGCTGCTGTTATTCCTACAACCACTTTAGCCAGCGTACCCACTGCCGTTAGCGCATCTGCCGGTAATACGCTGGCTAGCATAAGTTGGACTGCATCAACTGGCGTGGTTGCAACTTACCTAGCAACGGCTTCCCCTGGAGGGGCTAGCTGTACCGCCACAGCCCCGGCAACCACCTGCACCATCACAAATTTAACCAATGACACACCGTACACATTTAGAGTAACCGCAACCAACAGCTACGGTACAAGTGTCGCATCAGCGCCCTCTAATACCATAACACCGACAACTGCGGTTCCAGGCGTACCAACAAGTCTCTCCGCCACAGCAGGGAACGCGTCTGCCAATCTCAATTGGGCTGCAGTGGTGGGGGCTACCAGCTACATCGCAACCTCGAGCCCAGGGAGCTTGACCTGTACTAGCGCAACCACTACATGCAACATCACAGGCTTAAACAATGGCACAACTTATACCTTCACGGTGATTGCCCGCAATGGAGGTAGGAGCAGTCCGGCCTCATCCCCCTCTGCTGCCATCGTACCCATCGCCGTTGTACCAAGCCTACCCACCTCCGTTAGCGCATCTGGCGGCAACGCGGCTGCAAGCGTCAGTTGGACCCCTCCTAGCAGCACAGGAGCCTCTGCCATCACCAGTTATAGAGCAACGGCTGCCCCTGGAGGTTTGGGCTGTACCGCCACAGCCCCCGCAACCACATGCACCATCACAAATTTAACCAATGGCACACCGTACACATTTAGAGTAACCGCAACCAACAGCTACGGTACAAGTGTCGCATCAGCGCTCTCTAATGCCGTAACACCGACAACTGCAGTTCCAGGCGTATCAGCAGGTATCTCCGCCACAGCAGGGAACGCGTCTGCCAATCTCAATTGGGCTTCAGTGGCTGGTGCTGCCAGCTACATCGCAACCTCGAACCCAGGGAGCTTGACCTGTACTAGCGCAACCACTACATGCAACATCACAGGCTTAAACAATGGCACAACTTATACCTTCACGGTGATTGCCCGCAATGGAGGTGGGAACAGTCCGCCCTCATCCCCCTCCGCTGCCATCGTACCCATCGCCGTTGTACCAAGCCCACCCACCTCCGTTAGCGCATCTGCCGGCAACGCAGCTGCAAGCGTCAGTTGGACCCCTCCTAGCAGCACAGGAGCCTCTGCCATCACCAGTTATATAGCAACGGCTGCCCCTGGAGGTTTGGGCTGTATCGCCACAGCCCCGGCAACCATCTGCACCATCACAAATTTAACCAATGGCACACCGTACACATTTACCGTAACTGCGACCAACAGCAACGGTACAAGTGTCGCATCAGCGCCCTCTAATGTCGTAACACCGATAGCTGCGGTTCCAACCGTACCAACAAGTATCTCCGCCACAGCAGGAAACGGGACTGCTAATCTCAATTGGGCTGCAGTGGTGGGGGCTACCAGCTACGTCGCAACCTCGAACCCAGGGAGCTTGACCTGTACTAGCGCAACCACTACATGCAACATCACAGGCTTAAACAATGGCACAACTTATACCTTCACGGTGATTGCCCGCAATGGAGGTGGGAACAGTCCGCCCTCATCCCCCTCCGCTGCCATCGTACCCATCGCCGTTGTACCAAGCCTACCCACCTCCGTTACCGGCTCTGCCGGCAACGCGGCTGCAAGCGTCAGTTGGACCCTTCCTAGCAGCACAGGAGCCTCTGCCATCACCAGTTATAGAGCAACGGCTGCCCCTGGAGGTTTGGGCTGTACCGCCACAGCCCCCGCAACCACATGCACCATCACAAATTTAACCAATGGCACACCGTACACATTTACCGTAACTGCAACCAACAGCAACGGCACAAGTGTCACATCAGCGCCCTCTAATGCCGTAACACCGACAACTGCAGTTCCAACCGTACCAACAAGTCTCTCCGCCACAGCAGGGAACGCGTCTGCCAATCTCAATTGGGCTTCAGTGGCTGGTGCTACCAGCTACATCGCAACCTCGAACCCAGGGAGCTTGACCTGTACCAGCGCAACCACTACATGCAACATCACAGGCTTAAACAATGGCACAACTTATACCTTCACGGTGATTGCCCGCAATGGAGGTGGCAACAGTCCACCCTCATCCCCTTCTGCTGCCATCGTACCCATCGCCGTTGTACCAAGTCCACCCACCTCCGTTACCGGCTCTGCCGGCAACGCGGCTGCAAGCGTCAGTTGGACCCCTCCTACTGAAACAGGTGGCTCAGCTATTACAACTTACACAGTCACATCATCAGGCAATCAAATCTGTACCGCAACAGCCCCTGCAACCACCTGTACCATAGCAGGCTTAATCAATGAAACAAGCTATCAATTTACTGTAAAAGCAAGCAATGCCAGCGGCACAGGCCTAGCATCAGCACCATCAAACACAGTAACACCTAGCGCGATGCTCTATCTACAAGGTGAACAGGATGAAGATGACCATTTTATCGAATTTTATGAATCCGCTTTTGCAGATAACTCAGAACCGCTAGTAAGTCACGCATTAACCATCAGTACACACGATCTAGGATTAGCTCAACGAGCAACTGGCGGCCGTGCAAGACAACTGGTCATTACGAATCAAACCGATACGAATGCCATCATCGGTGAATTAAGCGTAGAAAATATGCCTAGTGATACGACCTACACCACCACATGCAAAGAGGGCAAGATACTTGTAGCAAAAGGCGGTTCGTGCAGTATCTCTATTCAACCAGGAACGCTGGTCAGTGAGAGCATCGAATCTGTTCCTTGCGCCATGGGCTTTGCGCCAAACGCAGCGACGCTGACACTTTACTCCTCATTTGAGCCTATATCAGCGCAAGTGAGCATTGTTAGCTATGGCTGTATATATCAAGGCGGATATATTTTTTCAATTGATGACACGACTCCTGTGACAAGTAGTATCGGTGGAGCCGTTATCACCCTGACAGAACCTAACGCACTATCATGGCGGCCGCCCAATGCCCCCATAGCAAATGATGAGATCAGAGGTATTGATGAAGCATCGAGAGTAGACAAAGAGGACATCTCGTCACTCATCTGCAACGGTCAAACAGACGGAGCATGCGACACGCAACACATTGTGTCACATTATGCAGAACACACCCATGACTACGCGGCAAGCTCATGTCAAGCAACGCTACAAGGCTATGATGATTGGTATTTACCTGCCATCTGTGAGATGGGCTATGATGCAGATGGCATCGGTAGTGGATGTGGTACACGAGAAGCACCTCTTATGCAGAACATTCAATCCAATCTAATGGATACACCGCTGCTAGAAAGTCTGGCCGGCGTATATTGGAGCGCTACAGAGGCGTCTCCTTTGTTTTCATCACACAGCGCATGGCTGCAAGAATTATCAAATCTCAATAGTCATCAACATAGTAATGATAAAAATAATCAATATCAGGTATTGTGTGCTAGGCGATTAACGACAATGAATTAATCCACCATAGAACTCTCACCGAGAGAGATATCATGGATACGCTTGATATTTATCAGGAGGTTAAAAGAATGGCCATGGGATCCCAATATTACTGGATTTTCAGTATTATCAGAGGGTCTTGGAACTGCGGTTATTTAATTACACATCGAAGCGAAAGCCCTCTATAGCCACGTCTGAGGTTTGAGCCTGCTTTGAAGGAGCCCCCGCCCATAGGCCTCCCATAACCCCGGTAACAAGACTCACCACAGATGCACGCTCATTTTGCGCACCCGTCTTCGCTGCATAAGGTGTCACTGTGCGTGTGGGTTTGGGTTTTTCTAGTCGTGTTCCACCTTCCAAATCAGTTATATTGGTGGTTACATTAACCACGGAAGCTCCTCGATCATTATTCGGCTTCCGGTGTCTAAGCTGTGATGACGGAACTGCGGAAGCAGCGTCTAGTTCACTGTTCAGCTCTGTCACCCAAGTATTCAGAAGCACTGCAGTCAGCCGGGTAGCGTTCACACAGCGTTGCAATAACTCGCCAGGATTCTTACAAGATCCCAGCATTGTGAGCAAACGCCCGTGATTATGAGCTGTCACTAATTTCGGAATTTTGGCTACCACTGACAGTAATTCTGCATAAATGAAAAAAACTTCGGGACGTGATGCAAATGAGTTTAGAAAACCCACATACTCTGTACCATAACGCTGCCATATCTCTGGATCGTTTAGTAAATGTAAAACACGCAAAAAACTATTGTATTCAGTGGCATTTGAAGTAAACTGAGCACCATACATATCATATACAGCCATCAACTGCGCAGAGGGACTCACCCTTTCTTGCAGAAGCCACGATTCCAAATGCTGACAATAACTGATATTAGTTTGTTTACTCTCATCAAGCTTAACCAATCGTTCAATAGATACCAGATTCTTGCGGTGGTGCTCAAGTTGCGCTAACGTTTGTTGATCCAAATTCGCACCAAATTTCAACATTAAAATGGCTAAGTCCACTGGGCTTTCACTGGTCAGAAGCGCACTAAAAGCACATTTTTCAAGCAGCTTATTTTGGAAAAGTATCTGTACTGCACTACTCAATAAAAGAGGTTGAGCCGATGCTATCACAGCGGCAGAAATAGTCTGCTTTAGTTGACTTTTTCGCGCATCCTCGTCCAACCATTCGGAATCAGAGAACGCCATTGTACGCTCTTGCTCATCGGGCAGAAAACCAATACTGGCAACGTTACCCAGCGCTTGTGCAAGTTCATAAGGGACTGGTGAACAAGCTAATTTTGGAATGTAGGCGGCACACAAAGGATTGCTTTGTAACACAATAATACCCTTTACAAACTCCTTCGGATTGCTACTTGCTATAATAGCTTTGTAAAAATCTGCGTTCGATGATTCCGGTAGATTCAATTGCTGAACTTTTACAATTTCTTCGAGTGTTAATAATGTTAATGGCGTAATCTCTTCGCCTTGCGCTACGGTTATGCCAATGCGCTGCAACAACAAAAGTCCTGTGACCCCTGTTGGTAGGTCGCTACACTGCAAGACAATGCTTAAATTGTCTACGCTAGATAATCCTTGCTCTCTTAATTTCCCAACCTGTTTTATGAGATCACTCGTAAAAAACTGCGATAAGCCAGATAAAAAATATACAACCAAATGGGTATACCAACTAGATATTAATAAAGAATCATGCAAATGCGTGATCAGATCTGCCGCTTCTATTGCAGTAATCGTATGAATATTTGTATTTTCCAAGATATTTAAATGCTTTTTAAGTTCAACGGGGAGGAACCCACGTAAAAAATATAGGCTCTTATAATAGGATTGGAGAGTATTTAATGTATCTTTTACTACCTGTGATAAAGCCATAGTCGGTGTCCCCTCAAAAACAATGGGCAATTTTAACACAAACAAAAGCCAAATCAACTTTTTTTTAGTCAATATGGGTTGCAAATGGAATTTATAAGCCCAGCGCTTTATGGTGAATTGGTTCAAACGAAGGCTGGGACTTGGCCTAATGGCAATAAGTTAAGGATTTTTACCCATGCCTACGAATTTCATATCGCTATCTAAACAACTCTGCGAGCTGCGCATCTATAGCTTGTAATTCCTTTTGAAGGGCATGGATGAGAGGCAAATCTTGGCCTGTTTGCATGGTTTCTAAGGTCGCAGCTACCGCCGTGCGTTGAGCAGCAAGTTGGGTCTGCTTAGTTTTGATTTGCTCCAACCACTGCGTTCGTGTCCCCATTTTATCTAAAACAGCCTTGGGACGATCTTTGACATGTTGTTGCTGCGTACGACAAATATGAACCAGAACATGAATTTTACGACTGAGACGCTCACTCCAATAGGCAACCATAACATCTGAGGTTTTCGGGGTAATCACGTCCAAATCTCTGGCAATATCTGCGATACAATCCAGTCCGGACGTCACATCACGGAACAAACCAGCAGGCAACAGTTTTAAGGGAAAAAAATCACCAAATTTTAATATTTGACGCTCCAACTCGGGGAGACGTTCGCGGATGCGTCTGATTGACTGGGAGCAGTCCATAGTAACTCTCATTATGTAACTATTCAGCATTTTTCGAGGAAACGCCCTATTTACTATAAAACCAAGATATCCGAGCCGTGACCGTCAGGGCTCGGATCACGCTCAAAATTAAACACCAACGGTGACACAGTAATTTTGTCCTGTTCTGATACTGATCGAGGGGTGGCATAGTGGGAGGGCTCCCGGCGCGCGCAGCTTGCGAGCACGTTGGGATACCCACGATGACAGGACCCCGAGGCAAAAACTCAAATTCAGTGCTCGCTTAAAAAGGTATCACCAGAAAAAATTACTGTGTCAACGCCTCTACCGTAACTGCTGATTCGTCACGGCATCAAAAATCAAACTAGGTCGCTTCTCAGTGCCCAAATCCCCCAATACCACCCCATCTAAACCAGTATTGAACAATTGATCCACTTCTTCTAGCGAAAGTGCCGGCGTTTTGCCATGTGGATTAGCGCTCGTAGAAACGATAGGGCCTAATTGACATAATTTCTGAGCAATGGGGTGTGCCGTCATTCTGACTGCGATGGTATTATGCGAACCCGACACCCAATCCGGTACATTTTCCGATTTGGGAAACACCCAAGTCACCGGTCCAGGCCAAGTTTCTTTAATGGCCTCTAAACGCGTTATGGACACATCTCCAATCAAAGAAAATAATTGTGGCCAATCTGCAATCAGCACAATCAAGCCTTGCTGAAGCGGGCGCCCTTTGAGTGCCAAAATACGTTCCACAGCGGTTTGATTAAATGGGTCACAGCCCAAACCATAGACCGCTTCCGTAGGATAGGCCAAAACTTGTCCTTCTTGGATATCCAGCAAAGCTTGATTGAGATCAGAAATATGTTGAATCATACACTCTCAGTAATCGAAAGAATCGCAATAGACTCAAGTGGCACATCAGAATGACCGCCTTTATGGCCTGTTTTGGCTTTTGCAATCGCATCGACCACATCCATTCCTTCCACAACCTCCCCAAATACACAGTATCCGTATTCTTGTGGGTTTTCTCCCTTATAATTCAAAAATTGATTATCTACCAAATTAATAAAAAACTGAGAGGATGCCGAATGGGGATCAGAGGTTCTCGCCATCGCAACCGTACCCCGTTTATTAAGCTTCCCCGTCTTAGCTTCATTTACCACTTTGTTAGGAGCTGGCTTAGTTTGCATGTCAGCATCCAAACCACCACCTTGAATCATAAATCCATTGATCACTCTATGGAAAATAGTATCCGAATAAAATCCACTGCGAACATAGCTTATAAAATTTTCCACAGTTTTAGGGGTAGCGTCTGCATCCAAACGCAGCGTAATATCTCCCAACGATGTTTTGATCAAAATCATAGTGACTCCTTAAAAATATGTTCCCGCATTTTATCACAAACTGCATGTAAAACATGGATATTATGAATACAAGCCAAAGCAGTGAACAAATGAAATTTTTGTTTAAATAAATGATGCAAATACGCGCGCGAATACTGTTGGCACGTGCTGCATTTACAATCCTGCATAATGGGTTGTTCATCATTTGCAAAACAGGCTTTTTTGATTTGGATCCGACCTTGTTCATGTTCGGAGTCAAAGCGCAACCATTCCCCATCCGGCACCACAGTACCGCAATACAAAGCACCATGCCGCGCATTACGCGTCGGTGCAACGCAATCGAAGACATCAATCCCCTTAGCCACCACATCTAATAAATCCTGGGGTGACATACCGACGCCCATAGTATACCTTATTTTTGTTTCTGGGAGCACTTGGCGCACCCATTCCACCACTTTAACCGTCGCCGCCATATCAAAACCAATGGTTTCACCCCCAATTGCCAGACCATCTACCGCTTGACCAGCCACAAATTCCGCACTTTCTAGACGCAGTTCGGGATAAACCCCACCTTGAATAATCCCGAATAACGCTTGTTGCGCGCCATATCGAGAAGTTGGATGGGCTTGATGATAGTCGATAGATTCCAATAACCAACGATGAGTACGCTGCATAATATGTTGCGCTTCAGCATAGGTCGCCGCATCAGGCGTGCATTGATCAAACGCCATAATAATATCAGCGCCAATGATTTTTTGGGTAGCCAACGACATCGCAGGCGTCATATGAATGAGGCGTTCACTCTGGGGTAACGTAAAATGAGCACCCTCTTCGTCTACCGTACAAATTTTCTTCGACAATGAAAATACTTGAAAGCCGCCGCTATCCGTCAACATGGGACCATGCCACCCCATAAACTGATGCATACCGCCCGCCCGCTCAATAACTTCCATGCCTGGCGCGCACAACATATGATAGGTATTGCCCCCCAAAATAATCTGACTTCCGCTGGACCACAGTTCCATTGGAGTCATATTATTCACCCCAGCTCGTGTCCCAACCGGCATAAAAGTCGGTGTGGTGAACATCCCATGGGGTGTTTGGACCTGCATCACGCGTGCAGCCGTTCTTGAATGGCGGTGCAGTACTTGACAGGTAAAACGATTAGAATCTTTGGAGTCGAATGAAGCAGTCATATTAAAATTTTGCGCGCTTCCTCATTGTAAAAAAAACCTGGGTATAAACATAAGCACTCGACGCAAACATGGATACAAAATAGAGCGCAGACCACAGAGGAATCGACAATCCATACCATTGCCAATCCACATGCGAACAATCACTGTTTCCCCAAAAAAAGGATTTAAGGATCATATCCCAAGAAAAATAGTGAAACATTGCCTGCAAGCCAGGCATACATTGCTCAGTCACTTCAACTGGCAATGATTGCAACCACAATTGGCGACTAGCAAAATATAAACCCAAACCAGCAAAAATACATTGCAGCAAAGAAACGACTCTGGCGCGCCGCACACTCGCAACAAACATACCCCACATACACGTAAACCCAAATAAAAATGAACAGGTACGTTGCATAAAACATAAAGGACAAGGTTTTAATTGATTCAGCATTTCAATATAGAAAGAAAAACCTACCACGAAAATACTGATAAATAACATGAAGTTTTGAAATTTTCGATACGTTGTTTTTTGCATATCTTGTCCTTAGATAAACGCGATGCTCTGCCTATGCAGGCTATTAAAAAGATTATAAGCTTGCTACATACAAGTCGCAAGCTTGAGACAGGCAAAATAAAACCAAATTATCTGAGCCGTGACCATCAATTGTCGCACCCACCCTATTCAACCCCGAATATCACCGATATTTTTACCACACCGGACACATTGGTTTTAGTCACATCCAAGTTTTTTACAGTCAGTGTGTAACGCATACTTTGGACGCGTAACCATTCCATAAAAGCATTATACGGCACTTCATCAAAGCTCAATTGGATTTCACCACTCGCAGTTTGCGCTAATTGATAAGGAAATCGATGAAAAGATGCATGCTTCAATACCTGGGTTAATATAGACAACAAATTACCCGCAGCAACCTTCTGAGGTTGTTTTTCCTGACTATAGTTTTTCTGGGCATGACGCATCCACATCAGTGTGCTATTTTTTTCATACCAATGTTTGCGTGCATTCGATACGGCAGTCGTCAACGGCGAAAACAGCATCGCATAAAAAAGATAGGCTACGAGACAGAGTCCCGCGACTACAACGGCTGTTTGCTCACGTTCATTGAATTGCTGCCAATGGGCTTTCATAACGACAACTCCAATTTAGCGACGACTTGTTCATTTTCCGTTGCTGCCGAAACCTGCTGCACATGCACATGCCGATTCTGCAAAAAGGCCTCTATTTTCTCTAATGCAGAGAAATTGTCGCAGCGAAACACAACAGTTAAAATTTGATTTTGAAACTGCAAGGTCTGCACAGTCAAGGAAGTCTTAGCACTTTGTTTCGGCAAGGTCTCAGCTTGCGCGTCGAGCGCCAATGACCAACTTTCCATCAACGACCATAAGGCAGCATTATGGCCCAGTTGATTTTGCTTAAGTAATTGTTCAACCCTAAATTTTGGGCTGATCACTTGTTGTGCGCCTGGAAAAAACACCCGATAAGACTGGGCAATTTGTTGGTCAGCCTTCTGAGACTGATGGGTGATCAGCATATACAGCCCAACATGAATACCGATAAAACTGACTAACCAAGCCGCTGCTAAGATCCCAGCTAATTGGTATTTATGTTTCACCTGAGTTTGACTGGTAGCATGCTGAAACTCTCCCTGACAGAGATTTAAAATTTTGGTTTTGAATAACCGTTCTGCAATCCATGTGTATCTGGACTTGGAATGATCAGATATGGCAGCACCTTCTTGCACCGCAGCACTCTCTGTAAACAGTTGCCATTGCAATTCTTTCGACCAAGCATGCTCGAAATGATCCCAAATATCTAAGCTAACCGCGCCTTGAAATGCATCAGAATGAATCAATACAGTTTCTTCACCAACCACTGCTTCTCCAGGCTGAAGCGCAAACCAGTCGATGGTAATTTGATCATAGTTCAAATCCAGGTTACTCAGCTTAGCCATCCACTCGGTCATAATGTGTTTATCAATCACCACAACCCAATAACGGCCATTACGATAATACGCTTTGTCAAAGCCAAAATGCACCTGTGCAACCGCTTGTGCAATATTATCTTCCAACGCAAACGGGATCGCTACGCGTGCTTTGCTATCCGATAACAGGGGCAATTCAACCTGATACAAGCCGCACCATGCCGTGGGAAACACGATAATTGTCCTGGCATTCTCTTGCAAAACACGAATCTCTTCGATGGTCCGCATTTGCAAAGGTTGCTCAATCTGACCCTGCATATCCAGACGCGCAGTCAACATTGCGTTGAGATCATCAGTTTGAACAAACAGGAAACAGGTTAACACTGTCTGATCCCTAACCTGTCATTGCAGCATGGCGCTCGCGCAACGATTGAGCAAGCAAATAAACAACCAATGCGTATTGTGGACTCGTATTATAACGGGTGATCACGTAAAAATTAGGGTAAGCCATCCAATATTCAGGACCTTTATCTGTAATCAATTCCAATACGCCCGCCTCATGGGGATGCACACCGTTATTACGTTGCGTTGGTTGTACCCCAGCATGCAATAATTGCGCCAATGAATAATTAGGCGCTTTACTATTTAAGACTAGACTTTTCAAACCTTTCTGCGGAACACGGACAGGCTCCACGACCATTTGTTTGGGTTGCCAGCCATGTTTACTGAAATAATTGGCGATGCTGATAATCACATCTTGGTCTTTACTCATCAAATTTGGGCGACCACGTCCTTGGTAGTCTACTGCATAGGTACGGTAACTACTCGGCATAAACTGCGGTTTTCCCATCGCACCCGCATAAGAACCCTTGTACTGAGTTGGGGAGACGCGATGTTCACGACACAACAACAAAAATTCGCGCAATTCTCTTTTAAAATAAGGGGCACGGGAGGGATAGTAAAACGCCAATGTCGTTAAAGCATCTAAAACTCGGTAATCCCCTTGGCGTTTGCCATACAAAGTTTCTACCCCCAAAATGGCGACGATCATCTCTGGCGGCACCCCATATTGCTTCGCAACCTGTTGTAATACCTTTTGATTATTTTTCCAAAAATCTAACCCGGAATTGAGACGCTCTGGCGTTAAAAACAAAGCTTGGTACACATCCCAATTTTTCTTTTCATACGGACGATCCATTGACGCAATAATTTGAGGCTGATATTGGGCAGCCGCTAAAATAGTTCGTACTTGTTTAGGCTGAAAGTGATCATGCACTACCAAATCTTGTACAAAAGCGCTCACATCTTTTCGATGTAAAAGACTCGCATCGGCATAGAGGGTTTGCATACTGCATACCGCTGTTGTAATAATAAGTAAACGTCCCCAGAACCGCATCTTTTCCCCTTAAAAACCCAAATTTATAACAAAAAAACCACTCATTCCCACGTCAATGCTAAGCAGAATGCAATAAAAATCTATAAAAAAGGGTAGGTTGGGCCTTGGCTCAACGAAGCAGAGCAAAGCCATTTTTGTTGGGCCAAGGCCCAACCTACTCTTTAATAGTTATTTAAATTAACCATTCGGTTAAGTGCATCCTCTTTCTCCTACGTCCCGGGGCTTACCCGCGGGACGTAGGCAGATGTCTTAATTTAATAACGTGGGCACAGACATGAACAAAGATAACATTTGCTGACTTAGTGAACAAGCACAATAAATGTTTTCATCCACGCCAACATCAGCTAGAATTAGGTGTTTTATCCCATACACTTGGTATTTAACAGTGAGTGATCTGTCTTTAATTCGAAATTTTTCCATCATTGCCCATATTGATCATGGCAAATCAACGCTCGCCGATCGGTTTATTCAGATGTGTGGAGGCTTGTCGGACCGTGAAATGGGTGCACAAGTTTTAGACTCCATGGATATTGAGCGCGAACGTGGCATTACTATTAAAGCGCAAAGTGTTGCACTCCACTTTAAAGCACAAGATGGCAAAATCTATCTATTAAATTTTATTGATACTCCAGGTCATGTTGATTTTTCTTATGAAGTATCACGTTCTCTTGCCGCCTGTGAAGGGGCGCTGTTAATCGTAGATGCCGCACAAGGCGTCGAAGCTCAAACTGTCGCAGTATGCTATACCGCGATTGACCAATCTTTGGACGTACTACCTGTATTGAATAAAATTGATTTGCCTCAAGCAGAGCCCGAGCGAGTCATTGCTGAAATTGAAGACATCATTGGTGTAGATGCCCATGACGCCATTCGAGCCTCGGCCAAAACCGGTTTGGGTGTAGAGGATATTCTAGAAGCTATTGTCCAACGCATTCGCCCTCCCGTCGGAGAGCTAGAAGCGCCTTTGCAAGCCCTAATCATAGACTCCTGGTTTGATAATTATTTGGGTGTGGTATCTTTGGTGCGCATTATGAATGGCTCCTTAAAAGCTGGGCAAAAAATGCAAATCATGTCTACTGGCAAAGTCTATATTGTGGATCAAGTCGGAATTTTCACCCCCAAACGCACTCCTACTGAAGATCTCAAAGCAGGAGAAGTGGGCTATGTGGTGGCTGGCATCAAAGATATCCATGGTGCACCGGTTGGTGATACCCTCACGCTAGAAAAAATGCCAGCCGCTTGCCCATTGCCAGGATTTTTAAAAGTAAAACCTCAAGTGTATGCCGGCTTGTTTCCAATCAGTTCGGATGATTTCGAGGCATTTCGCGAAGCGTTAGCAAAATTGAGCTTGAATGACGCGTCATTATTTTATGAACCTGAGTCGTCAGAAGCATTAGGTTTTGGATTTCGCTGTGGCTTTTTAGGCATGCTGCACATGGAAATTATCCAAGAACGTTTGGAACGCGAGTATAATTTAGAATTGATCTCCACCGCTCCAACCGTGATTTATCAAATCGTGAATACCAAAGATGAAACCGTCTTAATCGATAATCCGTCACGCTTACCGCCCGTACAACAAATCAAACAAATGTTTGAGCCTATTGTGCGTGCAAATATTTTGGTGCCTCAAGATTATTTGGGTGCTATCATCTCTTTATGTATTGAGCGTAGAGGCGTGCAAATAGCAATGCTCTACAGTGGTCGTCAGGTATCCGTCACTTATGATATACCGATGAGTGAAGTAGTTTCTGATTTTTTTGACCGCTTGAAATCAGTGAGCCGCGGTTATGCATCGCTTGATTATAATTTTGTACGCTTTCAAGAAGCCGATTTGGTAAAAATGGATATTTTGATCAATAATGAACGAGTTGATGCATTGGCATCGATTACCCACCGTTCTGCAGTACAGTATCGAGGTCGTGCTTTGACCGAAAAAATGCGCGAATTAATCCCGCGCCAAATGTTTGATGTCGCGATTCAAGCTGCCATAGGCAGTCACATTATTGCGCGACAAAGCGTCAAAGCATTACGCAAAAATGTCACCGCAAAATGTTATGGTGGAGACGTGTCGCGTAAACGCAAACTGTTAGAAAAGCAAAAAGCCGGGAAAAAACGCATGAAACAAGTAGGTCATGTTGAAATTCCCCAAGAAGCCTTTATGGCGGTGTTTCAAACTGAACGTAAAAAATAAGGAACCTATCACATGAATCTTGCTCTATTCCTACTGATTCTGTCCGTCTTCACTGGCGTGACTTATCTTTTGGATGTTTTATTTTGGTCGAAAAAGCGAAGCACCCGCCAAAAGCCCAGACGAATTATTGAGTACTCCCGCTCGCTCTTCCCGATTTTTTTTGGTGTTCTTTTGGTTCGCTCCTTTATGTTTGAACCATTTCGCATCCCCTCTGGTTCGCTAGAACCCACACTATTAGTCGGAGATTTTCTGGTCGTTAACAAATTTGCTTACGGATTACGCCTCCCAGTTTGGGATAAAAAAATAGTCAATATTTCTTCCCCCAAACGAGGAGATATTGTGGTCTTCCGTTGGCCCCCCAATCCCAAATATGATTTTATCAAACGCGTTATTGGGATACCTGGAGATGTCGTTTCTTACCGCCATAAAATTCTGACCATCAATGGAAAAAAAGCCCCACAGGATTTTATCCAATATACCATCGACGAAAGCTCAGCTCATCCAGTATCCGAATACAAAGAAAATCTCGATTCGGTCATTCACAAAATTTACCGCCGAAGTGATGTCCCTGGCACCGATTTTGAAATCACTGTACCTCCTAATCAATATTTTGTGATGGGTGATAACCGAGATGACTCTGCAGATAGTCGTTATTGGGGATTTGTGCATGATGATTATTTGCGTGGTAAAGCGATATTTACTTGGCTCAGTTGGAATAAAAAGGAATGGAATATTCGTTGGTCTCGCTTAGGGCGCATTATTCATTAAGTTGAGATTATCCGTATGCATCCTCATATAGACCGCCTGTATAGACGCTTGGACTATACTTTTCGTAAAACAGCGTATCTGCGCCAGGCACTAACCCATTGTAGTGCCGGCGAAAACAATTATGAGCGCTTAGAATTTCTTGGCGACTCCATCTTGAATTTAGTCATTTCCAATGCCTTATATCATCAATATCCGCAACGCCCTGAAGGCCAACTCAGTCGCTTGCGTGCTTTTTTAGTCAAAGGAGATATGTTAGCGGATATCGCCAGTGAAATTGATTTGGGCGACTATTTGCTACTGGGACAAGGGGAACTGAAAAGTGGCGGATTTCGCCGCCGTTCTATTTTAGCCGATGCCTTAGAAGCCGTTTTTGCTGCTATTTTTTTGGACAGTGATTTTGCTCAAATCCAGCAGGTCATTTTATTTTTATATAAAGATCGATTGAACGACGAAACCATGGACGCCGCTTCTAAAGATGCCAAAACGCAACTTCAAGAATATTTACAAGCAGAAAAGCACCCTTTACCCAAATACACCGTCAAAAAAATCATCGGCGAAGAACACGATCAAATCTTTCATATCATCTGTCATTTGGCAACCCTACACCGCTCAACTGAGGGTCAGGGAGAAACTAGAAGAAAAGCAGAACAAATGGCCGCCAAATTAATGTTGGACAAACTGAAAACGCTCTCCTAGTCGGTATAGTACGGCAACAATTTTATTGTTTCTCATGAGGTCAACCCCCGCCGCGGGTACGACTTATGACATTCAACTCCGTTTCTCAGCTAGGCCCACATCACATCACAATGCTGCGCTTCAGCTGCCTGTAATAAGGCAATCAGCGGCAGTGCTCGATGCGCCAAACTGACTTCAGGCTCAGCATCCGGGTCGTCTTCTTCTAGCACAAGTTTAGGATGCTTTTTTTCACTTTCTATCGCTTTACGCAACAAGACCAACGCATGGGGGACATCACTGGCTAATAAGGCCCCAGGTACGCGCCCACTTTGACCCATCATGCTTAGTAGACGCTCAGCAATATGCCCAAAGAGCGTAATAGATTCGTACGCATCGGTTTGAAAAGTGATTAACATTTTGGCGACTCCTTTCTTGATTGCAAACCCCTCCGGGCTTCCGATAAGGTTTTAGTATGTTTCAAAAACCGTGTCATCCCCACATAGGAAGGGATCCCTCTCTGATTTGGAACTACACCACTAGAAGAATAGATTCCCGCCTAAGCGGGAATGACTAAACATTTCCAATATTTTGCGCTTTCTCCAAACGTTCTAACACGCGCTGTTTACCAATTAATTCTAACGTTGCATCAATGGATGGAGACATCGTTGATCCGGTTACCGCCACGCGTAATGGCTGAGCCAATTGGCCAAAACCTATTTTTTGTTCACTCACCAGCTCTTTCAAACAATGATGAATCTCTGCACGTTGCCAAAGAGACAAATCTTGCAAACGCTGTTTGAATTTAGCTAGTAAATCCAACGCACCGGGGGTCAGATGCGTCGCCACCGCTTCAGCGTCATACACCAAATCCTCTGCATAAAAATAACGGCTTTTATCACGAAGTTCAACCAAAGTCTTAGCACGATCTGCCTGTAACGCCACAATGTCTTCAAGGGGCGGTCCTTGATTCAGGTCAATTCCTGCTTCAGTAAAATACGCTGCCAATGATTTGGCAATATCCGCGGCAGAATCATTTTTAATATAATGCTGGTTTAACCATAATAATTTATCATAATTAAAACCAGACACCCCTCGACTGACTGCAGACAAATCGAAATTCGCAATCATTTCTGCCAAAGAAAAGATTTCTTGATCACCATGCGACCAGCCTAAACGCACCAAATAATTCAATAAGGCATGGGGTAAAAATCCTTCTTCTTTAAATTCTAATACCGATACTGCGCCATGGCGTTTGGACAAACGTTTGCCATCTTCGCCTAATATCATAGGCAAATGGGCAAATTCAGGAATCGGTGCCTCTAAGGCATGATATAAATTAATTTGTCTGGGCGTATTGTTAATATGGTCATCGCCTCGAATCACATGGGTAATTTGCATATCCCAGTCATCCACTACCACCGCAAAATTATAGGTAGGATGCCCATCAGATCTTAAAATAATCAAATCATCCAGTTCTGCATTATCAACCGAAATACCACCATAGACTTTGTCTTCAAAATGAACTATCCCATGGGAAGGATTACAAAACCGCACCACATGCGGACCATCCGCAGGTGAGATTTGACGTTCACGACAATGCCCATCATAGCGAGGTTTCTGTTTTGCAGCTAATTGTTGCTCACGCAATGTTTCCAAGCGCTCAGGAGAACAAGTACAGCGATAGGCTTTGCCACTTTTCAACAAATGCTCAACCATTTCCATATAACGCGGATACCGCTGGGTCTGGAAAACCACGTCTTCATCATAATCCAATCCCAACCAAGCCATGCCATCCAAAATGGTTTCCACCGACGCTTGCGTAGAGCGTTCTTGATCCGTGTCTTCAATCCGCAACATAAATTTGCCCTGATGATGACGCGCAAACAACCAAGAATACAGAGCCGTTCTCACGCCTCCAACATGTAATAATCCAGTTGGACTGGGCGCAAATCGGGTTCGAACTTGCATTAGTCTTACTCCACTTTTTAATAATATAATTTCAGGTATACTACCACGGAAAAGTGGGCACCTCTAACCATAAGAATAAATTCGTGAAAAAATTAAGCATCAAGAATCAACTCAGATTTATAGCCCTGGCTCCCGTCATTTGTCTTGCTCTGCTATACGTTTTATTTTATGAGCATCAATATCAACTGAACGTAAAACAACAGATGAGCCGCTTGGGCAAAGCTTATATCAGTCAATTACTCACGTTAGAACAGCTGCATCACCAAGATACTGAATCATTACAAACAGCCCTTAATCAAGTGCATTTCAATTCGGAAATCAAAGCGGTCGCATTTTATGATACACAGGGACATCTCATCGCATCACATGGCGGTCATCCTTTATACTATCTTAGTAAAGACCAACGGCAACTGACCCATGATCCGAAACAAACACTCTACTCCATTCAATTTATCGTTCCGATCCCACAAACTTATTGCGCCAATCTTGCGCTTAATCCCGATCCCAATTCCCCAGAATTACAGCATTATCACGGTTGGATTTATTTGGACTTGGACAAAAAATTCCTTCTGATCAAACATTACCAAATGGTGTTATCTACCTTAGGGATCGTTTTATTGTGTTTGATCATTGGCTTGATTGGGCATCATTTCCTTGCAAAAAATATTTACTCACCCATTATGCGTTTATATCGCAATATGGAACGGATTCTACGGCAAGAATATGACGTCCGTTTCGATACGAGCAATCCAGGTGAATTGGGCATTATTGAGCAAGGGTGCGAGCATTTACGCCAGATTTATGTGAATACCACTCAAGAATTCAACCAACAACTTGAACTGGCCACCCAAGATTTGCAACAAAGTCTTGAGTTGTTGGAAGTCAAAAATATTGAATTGGGTTTAGACAAAAGGAAGATGGAAGAAAAAACCCGTAACAAATCAGAGTTCTTAGCCAGTATGAGCCACGAAATTCGTACTCCGATGAATGGTGTTATCGGGTTTACCAATGTGTTACTCGAGACGCAATTGGATAATTTACAATTAGATTATGTCAAAACCATTCAATCCTCTGCGCAAGATCTGTTAGTCATTATCAATGATATTTTGGATTATTCTAAAATTGATGCCGGCAAACTTCATTTGGACCATATACCGGTCAATTTACGCGGATGTATCGATGAAGTAGTTGCCATGATTGCACAAACTGCGCACAAAAAAAATATCGACTTAATCCCTATTACGGCAGTTTCGGTCCCCAAAACCGTGTTGGGCGATCCCTGGCGCATCAAGCAAGTCATCAGTAATTTGGTATCTAATGCGGTAAAATTTACCGATACAGGTCACGTTTTGCTGCGCACTAATGTAGAAGAGGAAACAGACCAACATTATGCGATAGTACTTTCTATTTCTGATACAGGCGTGGGCATTTCAGAAAAAGACCAATCCACCTTGTTTCAGGCTTTTCATCAAGTTGAGTCGATGCCCAATCGCCGGCATGGCGGCTCAGGTTTGGGCTTGGTCATTTGTAAAAAATTAGTCGATCATATGCAAGGACAAATTTCGATCGAATCTGAATCAAACAAAGGTGCTGCTTTCACCGTACGGCTTAAATTTGAAAAACTACTCCCCTATGAAAATGAAAAACAGCAGGCACAGCAACGTCCCAGTATCAAAGCCTTGTGCTTCGACGAGCATGCGTTACATCTTGAGGCAATGTGTGCTGGATTAGGTTATTTGGGCGTAAAATGTGAAGCGGTCTCTGATTATGCCCTACTACCCGCCCTGTTAAAGGCGCCCAATCACTATGATTTGGCTTTTATTGCCATGCAGCCGCATCAACAAGAAGCCATAGCAACATGGATGCAAGATCGCATGATTCCATGGGTACTGGTTTCCAAAACGTATATCAAAGACTATGCACTGCTTGGGGCCAGAGCATTACTCTTCAAGCCTCCGAATATTCACAAGCTTAATGAGATGGTAGACACCATTGTATTAAATATTGCGCAATCGCGAACACCCTACTTTGTCGTCGATCAAACGCCAAATAGCTGGGAAAAATCCAACAAACCCGATACAAGACAGTTTTTTGGTCAAGAATCTGAGCTATTACATTTACGTCAATTGCTGCGCGACAAACAAGCGCGTTTACTCATTGCAGAGGATAACCCGATTAGCCGCCGGCTCCTCAATTCATTACTCAAAGAATGTGCTGTAATTGATACCGTTCAAGATGGCGAAGAGGCTATTTTAGCCTGTAAAAATCAGGGTTACTCAGCTATTTTATTGGATTTACATATGCCAAAATTTAATGGCTTAGAAACCGCAACCCGCATTCGTCAGCAATCGAAATGCAATGCACATACGCCTATCATCCTCATCTCAGCCAATGGTCTTGATTTGCAACAAACCGATCTGCATCAGGCAGGCATCCAATTTGCCATGCAAAAACCCATTGACGAACAACAGCTGTTACGTCATTTACTCCCCTTGATTGCTGAACCCAGGCAACCAGCGATTGATTGGTCAGTTTGTGTGGCCAAATTATCAGGCAATATCCCGTTGGCAACGGAGTTTTTAGCTGAGTTTGTGAAGGAATTGCATAAAAATCATGAGGAATTACAAACTATTTTCGCCACCAATGATTGCGAAGCATTGGAAAGAATTGTGCACCAAATTCATGGCGCTTGTTGTTTTTGCGGGGTCAGTGCCCTACAAAAACAAGCCGCCCATCTGGAGAAACGGTTACGCCAAGCCAAAACTTCTGGAGAAGTAAAGCAAGACTTCTTACATTTACTGGCAGAAATAGAAGCTGTATTATCCGAATATGCTGAATTGTATGTAGCATAAGATTATGAGAGACTTATTTCAATACAGGATTTAACGTCAATCCTCTAGCACGTCATCCTGAACGAAGTGAAGGATCTCCTGAAGTCGGCACGGTACTCATTGCGGAGATCCTTCGCGCAATAAAGACGCGCTCAGGATAACGTACCTGGGAAGTTACGATTTAACTTAATAAAAAAGGACTAAGATTCTAATATGGCGATTCAAAATGCTCTTTATGCACAATCGGGTGGTGTCACAGCAGTTATCAATGCGTCTGCTTGTGGTGTAATTCAAGAAGCTCGTCTCAATCCTGATCAAATTGGCACTGTCTATGCTGCTCATAATGGCATCATCGGCGCCTTACATGAAGAGCTCATCGATACCGCTCAAGAAACTGATACGAATATTGCAAAACTACTGCATACCCCAGCAGGTGCATTTGGCTCATGTCGGCATAAATTATCTCCAGAAAGCACCGAGTTTACTCGCCTGATTGAAGTGTTTCGCGCACATAATATTGGTTATTTTTTCTATAATGGGGGAGGAGACTCCCAAGACACGGCTGCCAAAATTGCTACGTACAGTCAATCCATTGGTTTTCCTGTAACTTGCATAGGCATACCCAAAACAGTCGATAATGATCTGCCTTTCACCGACACTTGTCCAGGCTTTGGCTCTGTCGCAAAATATGTCGCGATTTCTACTCGTGAAGCCAGTTTGGATGTGGCTTCTATGGCTGCATCCTCTACCAAAGTCTTTATTTTAGAAGTGATGGGTCGCCATGCTGGCTGGATTGCAGCCGCAGCTGGGTTGGCTGGCAAACAAGCGCATGAAGCACCCCATATTATTTTGTTCCCAGAAGTGCCGTTTGATGAGGCCAAATTTTTAAAACGGGTCTCAGAATGTACCCGTGATTATGGGTATTGTGTCGTTGTGACTGCAGAAGGGATTAAAAATCAGCAAGGAAAATTTTTATCCGAAGCGGGTTTGCGGGACGCATTTGGGCACGCGCAATTGGGCGGCGTCGCACCTATTTTGGCCCAAATCATCAAAAAGGAATTGCGCTTCAAATACCATTGGGCGGTTGCAGACTATTTACAACGCGCAGCGCGTCACATCGCATCAGCAGTCGATCTAGAGCAAGCTTATGCATTGGGTAAACATGCGGTTGATCTTGCGCTCAGTGGGACATCAGGGGTCATGCCCATTATTGTGCGCGAACAAGACAGTCCCTATCGTTGGTCGATCGGACAAGTCCCATTGACGGATGTCGCCAATCAAGAAAAGAAAATGCCCCCTGAATTCATTCGACCTGATGGCATGGGTATTACGGAAGCTTGTCGACAGTATTTGCTCCCCTTGATCCAAGGAGAAGCGTATCCACCCTATTGTGATGGCATCCCTGATTATATACAAATCACACCCAATCTAATTCCCAAACGTTTACCTAAATGGGAAAAATGATCCGTTACGGCTATTGATTTTTAATTAACTAAGGTAGGTTGGGCCAAGGCCCAACCTACTCAACTACGTAAGCCGTGGATGTTCGAAATTGGTTTGAGAGTCTTCTTGTTCAGCAGTAGGCAGTTGCGCATAACCAGAATAGAAGCGCGCAATAAATGCGTATAATGCCCGGAAAAAAATATTGGTTAAATAAGTAATGATGTCTTCCTCGGGCTGTATATCAAACACTTCTGCTAGACGAAGATTCGGACAATCAATAGCAATGCCCTCTAATTGGATGTTTTCCGGCGTAAACAAATACGTCGTGCTGGTTTGTGCGCAATACCCCTTTTTTTCGTCTCCCGTGTGTTTCTGTATTGTTTTATCAGCCAATACTTCTACCAATTCCCGATAAATATTACTCTCGGTAATACAAACACCTTCCTGCGTACTCACAAAATGGATATGGTATTCTGGCTCAGGAATTTGCACAGTAGGAAAATACTCTAATGCGTAAGCGCGAGTATGTTGATAAGTTGCATGCTGAATACCCGATTGATGCCATTGCAAACTAGCATGGATTGCTGCCAAATCTGCCCGTTCAGCAGACAGATCTTTAAACAGATATTCTTTGAAAAATTGTTTTAATTCCGCAAGATCTGCAAACACCAGCTGCTGACACTTCCCTTCTTTCAGCATGGTTGCCCGAAGTTCAGACAATTTTATTCCATTGATAAAATAGCGGCCGGTTTGATCTGCCTCAATATGTCTATTCCAATCCGAGAGAGTACGCTGACCCGCATCGGCAGCAGAGATTGTTTTTTTACCATCATAACTAAAAAAACTCATATTCACATGCGGCGAAGAACTAGGCATATTCATTCCTTATCAGCGCTAACGCTATTGATTAGTATAGCTGATAAATTGAGAGTCATACAAAAGCTAGGACGAGAGCAGGATAAGATCATGTCTGGCTATAAATTACTCGAATCGCCGACGTCCCGCGGACAAACCAGAGTTGTTGCATAAAAAGAGATTTGTCATCCCCCGCACAGTGTATAGCCCTGTAACATAGGTAACACATGTAACGGGACATGGGTAACAGTTTTAATTATATAAAAGTGCAGTAATTGTTACTGCACAGCTTTATAACCTAGTTTAACTTTCTTAATAAAATTA
>JAGOTG010000002.1:190355-263648 GCA_018061965.1 Legionellaceae bacterium | reverse complement strand
CGCGACAGGCTCTACAGGAAGCACAGGCATAACTGGGGCGACAGGCTCTACAGGAATCGCCGGTATAACTGGCGCGACAGGTTCTACAGGAAGCACAGGCATAACTGGAGCAACGGGCTTTACAGGAAGCACAGGCATAACTGGCGCGACAGGCTCTACTGGAAGCACCGGTATAACTGGGGCGACAGGCTCTACTGGCAGTACAGGTGAAACTGGGGCAACAGGCTCTACTGGCAGTATGGGTGTAACTGGAGCGACTGGATCTATTGGAAGCACCGGTGTGACTGGGGCGACAGGCTCTACTGGAAGCACAGGTATAACTGGAGCGACAGGCTTTACTGGAAGCACAGGCATAACTGGCGCGACAGGCTCTACTGGAAGCACCGGTATAACTGGCGCGACAGGCTCTACTGGCAGTACAGGTGAAACTGGGGCGACAGGCTCTACTGGCAGTACAGGTGAAACTGGGGCGACAGGCTCTACTGGCAGTACAGGTGAAACTGGGGCAACAGGCTCTACTGGCAGTATGGGTGTAACTGGAGCGACTGGATCTATTGGAAGCACCGGTGTAACTGGGGCGACAGGCTCTACTGGAAGCACAGGTATAACTGGCGCGACAGGAGCTACTGGACGTACGGGTGCAACTGGAGCAACAGGTGGTAAAAAAGCTAGCATCAGTAACTCGAGCGCAGGTAGCGGTTCGTTTTCTGAAATGGATGAACCAATCGAAGGCACGAAAGGTGCAAAGGAATCAATCGATGTCGTGGCTAACGTAGCGAATTGGCAAAGTGCTTGTGTCAAAGGTCAGTCTGCAATCGCAGAATCTGGCTGCCTGGTTGATACATCTTCGCCACAGTACATTAAGCTGGATCTGATTTTGGGTGGCGCTTCTGATTATTTGAGTATTAAGCGTGGCACTATTCATGGCGGATTTATTAAGGTATTTGGGCCTAATGCCAATCCTATTGGCACGAGTAATGCACTGACTGTGACAACCGGTAGTCAAGCTCGTTGCGCAATTTACCCCATTGCAGGACATAATCCCTTGAATTATCCTATGCAAAATGTAACGGGCTCGGACCAAGCATATCAAGCGACAGAATTATTGTTCCCCACCGGAATTTATGCTGGCGTTGCCACCAAAATGAAAGTCTATATGAATGATAGTGCAACGGCGGCGTATGGTTTGAATGATGGGGTTGTCGTATTGTGTTTAGGAGTGACTGCATTAACTGAATCTGAAGGCGCTCCTTTAGATGATACTGAGGCAAATTGGGAATAATAAACTTCTTGCATAACCTGCGCCTTTTGTTTTATTGCGGCGTTACCAACTTTTCTGTGGTGCTCATTTACACATGTAAACTCTGCTCCTCGAAACGTTTGTGCCTTGCACTAAATCAAAATTCACAGGTTATGCAAGAAGTCTAATGGTTGCGATGGTCGGTTTAGGAGACATGAGTGATGGATAATGCGGAAGCACCCCTAATTGTTGTGGTGCTTATGATCAAAAATGAAGCGCAATCTATTCAAGCAACCCTAGGTTCTTATGTGGCTGGTGGCTTAAAGCATTTTCTTATTTTAGACACAGGTTCTACTGATAATACAGTGATGGTAGTGCAAGATTATTTTAAGCAATATCGGGTTGTTGCCTCTATTCAACAAGAGCCTTTTATTGATTTCGCACAATCCCGGAATCGAGCATTAGAATTGGCCGAACAAATTTTTTCCAACGCTGTGTTTTTTATCATGCCAGATGCAGAATGGCATTTGCAGTATCCCTTAGAGTTGATTCAATTTTGTGAACAACAACGTTCAGAAACGACTTCTCTGTATTTGCTGACGATTAAAATGAATTCCATAGAATTTACGACAGCCCGTTTGTTTCGAGCTGCAGCACGTATTCGTTTTCAGGGGGTTGTGCATGAAGCGCCGCTGCAAGTCGCTGATTTGAAGGTGCCGGAACCAATTTGTTTCCAGGTGCTATCCACGCCGCAAGGTATTGAAAAAAGTCGGCAACGTTGGGAGCATGATTTGGTGTTGTTGTCTGGATTTTTGGCGGATAATCCTGACGATCCGCGCACGGTATTTTATCTTGCGCAAACTTATGAGTGTCTTGAGCGATTTGAAGAAGCTTATCAACTGTATCAACAGCGCGCTCTATTAGCTGGGTGGGATGAAGAAAATTTTATTACTTTCTTTCGACTTGGATGTTTGGCGGAGCGTTTGAGTCAGGAACAAGAAGCGCCTATAACGACTTGGGATATGGCTATGAATTATTTTTTACAAGCTTTTGCATTACGTCCGCATCGAATTGAGCCCTTGGTAAAAGTCGCGAATCATTTCTGGCCTAGTAATGCGCAAGCTTGTTATTTATTTATTAAGCATGCCTATGAATTACCTTATCCGACACAGGACCGATTATTTATTGAAAAAGATATGTATTATTATGAGCGGTATGAAATTATGAGTCGCTGCGCTTGGTATATGGGTGAGTATGCATTAGGTGCAGAAGCGACTTTAAAGGCGTTAGCACTGCAGCCAAATATGCCGCATTTAAATCGAAATTTGGAATTGTATCAAGAAAAAATAGGCTGATCTTGCTCAAAAAACGATTACAACATCCTATTCTGCTTGGTTGCAGCGTGTTTGCGTTGCAATTGCTGATTATATTGAGTATTTGTCCAGAAAAATCGTGGGTGGATTCTTGGTTAAGTCTGGCGTCGCATTGGGATTCTGAATGGTATAAAGCCATTGCACAATATGGTTATATCAATATTGATGGTCCAATCCATTGTGGGCTGCGCAATGCGAACGTGGTATTTTTCCCTGGGTATCCTTATTTGGCTCGACTGCTAGTAGTCGGTTTGCATGTGGATGCGACGGTTGCATTACTGCTTGTTTCTCAAAGTGCTGCTTTGGGGTTTTGGTGTTGTTTATTTTATCTGTTGCGTCATTTATCCCTGCTTCAACAATGCTATGCTGCATTATTGATTTTGGCATTTCCCACTAGCTGGTTTTTAGATATGGCGTATGCGGAGTCGCTGTTTATTTTGGCTTGTTGCTTGATGTTGTGGTGGGCCACAGAAAAGCGCTGGCTAGGATCTGCTGTGAGTGGTGTGCTGATGACAGCTACGCGTTTAATCGGCTTACCAGTGGTAGCAGCTCCATTTTTAGCAGGATTCATTCTCAATTTTTCTCAATTCAAATTGGCTGTGCAAAATACAAATGGAGCCTGGGTAGGGCAGGTAGTGATTCGACCCTATGTCATGCTTGCATTGGGATCAATGGGTTGTTTGAGCTTTTTTATATATTGTGCTCATTATTTTGGTTCCTGGCATTTGTATTTTGATATGGAGCGTGCGCATTGGAGTGGGACAGCTGATCCGTTGTTTTTATTCAAATTGCCAACCTGGGTACCTCCGCCGTGGGGATATGGGATGGATATGGCGCCTTTTTTGCCCAATAATTGGTCTAAGTTATTGCGTTTTGATTTTTTTCGAGTAGCGGCTTATACGTTTTCAGAAATACTGGTGCCGTTGTTTATGTGGTTGAATGTATTTTTTCTTTATAGATTTTTTAAGAAATCGCGTCTAATTGATGAAAAAAGTCTCACGTGGTTTCTTGCTGGATTGTTGGTGTTACTCTTTAGTTGTTTTTCGCTTGCGACGCGGCATTATGAATCGATGAGTCGTTGTTTATTGCCGGTATGGATTTTATTGGTAGTTAGTGATGCGCTTAATCAGCAGGGTTCCTTCTTTTTTCGTAGGCTACAGCCGATTTACTGCCGGATGGCAATTGGCTGTGTATTGGTGATTAGTTTAGGATTCTGGATCGAATTATTGAACCGATTTTTTCTGGGATGGTGGGTGGCGTGAGCAATTTGTTGGGCCAAGGCCCAACCTACTGCAACGTATTATTCAGCTTCTGGCATCCATTGACTCAAAATAGCGATTAATTTTCTGGCTTGCTCATCACTTGAAATATTGAATTTGGATTTTTGCCAATATTGATTATTGCGCTTTTGATAACGGCGAATAGAATATTTCACTGGGCCAAAATCATTTTTTGCTGCTACCCATTCCTGATAGCGAAAAACAATGGTGGTCCACGCGCCTTTCGATAAAACGTGTTTGTCTAATTCACGAATTTTTTCAATCTGATCTTCGCTAAAAGCAATGGTTAATTCTTCTATACTTTCATTCATTGGCTTGACTCATTATTTAAGGTTTAGTAAAGGAAATAGTAAATACGCAGGCTGGGGGCTTAACTTAGTGCCATTACTCCTTGGCTCAATACGTCTTTGGTATGGTGTAGTTTCTGATAGTTCAATTTACTGAATGGATTTTAATCTACCATTGATAAAAGTCAAGGTAACTGGAGGCTGATAGTCCAGATTATTATAAGTCCAGTTTTCGGGCTGTAGCTCTTTGGCAACGGGTTGATCGATATAACTGTCGTTAATGATATTGGGTGAACCGCAAGCATTCGTGACGGCGCTGATATCGTCTCCCACTTGGAACGATCCCCCAGAACATGCGCTAAGCCCATTTGCAGGCTGTTGATTAATCGAAATGCTTGCAACCTTGTTATTAATAATATTGACTTGGACATTAATGCCTTGCGAACCACTGGGCAGAGACCATTGCTTATAGATAGGATCAATACCAGGATAAAAATCGACTGGTCCAGAGTTAATGGTGGAATAGATCAATTGAACGACGGGAACTTGTTGAGTAACGGCATTTGCCCCTGCTTTGCGGGAAGTGGGTTCACCGCATGCTGCTATGACTTCTGCCTGACTCATTTCCAGATTGATGTAGCCATGATTTTGCGGGCAGTAAAAAGAGTCCGCGGCATCTACAACGGTGGACAAAACAATGCTGGTTAATGCGAACCAATACTTAAACATGATAAATCGAAAATTAAGTGGACCCATAATTAATAAGTATAGCTGGTATTTGTAATTTTGATAGGTGCGCTGCAATCAACCACCAGGGATTGCTTGTTTTTTCTACTATTGGTATCATACTTGCGGTCAAATTCATGGATAAGTCCAATGCAGTCGCGAGCTTCTTCTAATATCATACCTATTATCGAGCCTTCAGCCCTCGAAATTGATGACAGTACTCAACTGGGAGCAGGGGGGTATGGGCGTGTCTTTAAAGGGACTTGGGGTGCTACGGATGTTGCAATTAAGCGATCTAAAACCACTGTTTTAAGTGAACAATCTTTAAAAGATCTTCAAGAAGAAGCAAGAAAGCACTATGCGCTTACGCATCCGAATATTGTGATCTTATACGGAGTATCTTGGGGTCCCGGGCACTATTGTCTGGTCATGGCAAGGATGTCTTGTTCGCTTCGGGATTTATTGTCGAGCAATACACCTTTATCCCCGAAACAAGTCTATAGGATTGCGCGAGGCACGATTGAAGGTATCTGCTATTTACATGCTAATGGTATCATTCATCGTGATTTGACAAGTTTTAATATTTTAATCGATCGGGAGAAAGGGGTTCACCCCTGTATCACAGATTTTGGTTTGTCCAAAATGCAATCCGAAACTGCGCAGCAAACGCCAGAGGTGACTGCCGGCTCTTTTGTTGTGGAGGGCTCTCCTCGGTGGATGGCGCCTGAGATAATGAAGAATTTGCCGTGTTCTACGCTGTCTGATATCTATTCGTTTGGGGTGATTCTGTGGGAGTTATTTGCACGAAAACTCCCTTTTTCTGATGCTGACAATCAAGAGATCATCCGCCGCGTAAGACGTGGGGAACGTGAACCGATCCCGGAAGAAACACCCATAACCTACGCTAAGCTCATTCGCGTTTGTGAGCAGCAAAATCCCACAAAACGCCCCCAGACAGCTCAATTGCTTGTGAACGTATTCATCAGGCGATTGAAAACTAGGGAAACACGTTGTGAAATGCCTCCATTGCAGATAGAGCCTGATTGTTCTAAAGAACTTATCAGTAATATAGAGTCTGTTGACAATTCAACTCAAGAAGCCCTATGTTCCACAACTTATCGGCGGGATCACGCGCTATTGGGCGATGCAAAGACTTATTGGGCTGCTAAAGATCTAAGTGGATCCTGCGGACAAGCCGCGGGACGTAGGCATCTGAATTGTCAACAGACTCTAAGTTTAGCAGGAAATAGTGTGCAATTAAGCAAACAAGGTTTGTATAAACTGAACACTGAGCAAAGACAAAGTGGGGATATCACTGATGTCATTCCCGCATTTGAAAAAGTCGGGATGCTCACAAGCGGTTTTTGAATATTACATGTTGGTGTTAAATTTATTATAATGGCTATTTTAGGAGCTAACCGCGTGCCTTCTAATCATCAGATCTTATTTCCAAAACCAATTTCATCCTCACTCCAAGGTTTGTTAGAGCGTGGTTTTCTCACGCCGACTTTTTTTTCTGCATTAGCTATGGCGCCTGTATTGCCTGAGCAGGTGATGACCTTGCTTGCAAAGGGAGACGAGGGCAGTCCTTTGTCGCAAGATAATTTATATGCAACGTTGTTCCGGAGGTTTGCCAAGCAACATCCCAATGAATTTGAATGGAGTCTGAAAAATTCTTTTAAACACACCTGGAAAAAAATTGCTGAAACCCATGCTATTCAGGTAACCAGTGCAAATGGTATAGAGAGGATTGAATTAATTGCCAAGATACCATCCAATCAATATGTCATCTATTATGCTGGGAATAGTGAGGATGCGATGTATCTCCCAAGCATAGATAGACCTATTCAAAATGAAAAATTTAAAGCTAGTAATTTTATTTTTTGGAATTATCCAGGCGTAAAGGGCAGTGTTGGTTTCAGTATGTCGAGTTATGATGTGTTTGCAGCTGGGTTGCAACAGGTGCAAGATCTGCTGGCCAGAGATGTGCCTGCGCAAAATATTACGCTTTATGGCCGTTCTTTGGGCGGAGGCATTGCGAGTCAAGCGGCAAGTCGTTTGCCCAAAAGTGATTTCCGACCTAATTTAGAAATTGAACGCTCCTTTTCGGCCATTTCAGCAGTACCCATCGTTGCTGTTCGAGAAATGATAGATGCTTATCCTCGCTATAGACCTTTTTATTCAGCCATCCTTGCCTGTTCTTTGGTTGGACTCAGTCTGGGATTTTTTTCTGCTGGCTTCATTGCGACCGTAGGTCTGCTTTGCGCTTTCTTAATTGCATCGGTGGGTTATATATTGAGTAAAGTCGTACAAATAGTGAGGAATGGTTTGGAATTATTCCTACCTGTTGATGTGACGCTAGCCTTGCTCGATTTTTTGGACAAACTGACTGTGTTAATGGATACCCAGCTATCAAAATTTGCTCTTTTAGTTCACCAACATATTTTCAATATATTGGGCAGCATCATTGGGGTGGTCATTGGGGTATCTGGCCTGATTGTGGGTAGTTTGGTTGGGGTCGGAGTAGGGGCTGTTTTGTCATTCCAAACCTTGTTTACTGATAGTCCACCACTGTATTTTTCCTTACACTATGCTTTTAAATGGCTGACTTTTGTAGCGCATGTTGAAATGAATTCGGTTGCCGCCATCAATCATATTTTAGCGGATACGGAGCATCTCCCTATGATTTCCAGTACGAATGCTGAAAAAGATACAGTGATTCCAAAAAATGCAGCGTTGAATACGGGATTGGGTTTCGATGCCGATCTCAATTCTGAGTTGTCTTACAATAAACAATGCAGTTTCTTTTGGTATAAAGAGGGTAATCATAATGATGATATGGAGGGTTTAGGTCGCCATTATCAATATCAGACTAGCTGAACCCAGAAGGCTACTTTGGACGGGCGCAGTTGAATTAATTCGCATACTTTAATAACAGGTAACCACGAGCCCAGGTCAGCACTGTATCGCCAGCAGGATTGGCTGGATTTAAAACGCCTGCGAAGGTTGCCGAACTACCGGTAAATAATCCAGAAGGCCCAAATAGATAAGTATTCATGAAGTTGCCGTTAGGACAAACACTTTGTGCATTAAAATTGGTTGCCACGGAACCAGTACAATAATTTTGTAGGTTTTGTTGAAATACTGCTGGATTAAAACCAGTCGAGGGAGAATATTCCAAATCATCTGAGGTATAGAAAAAATTATCAATCCCGACAAAGGGTGAATTACTGGATTGTAATTTGTCCCTAAATGAGCTCATTGTCGCATTCGCCCCCTCATTATTTGTGCCATAACTATTTCTATTTAGAGAAGTGACTTGATTTACGATGGTGTTGTACATGTTAGAACAGGTGATATCGTTATAAGTTGGCCAACCGACAAGCAGAAGTTCGTTAACCGAGACGAGGGTCCATGGCGTATCTAAATAGCCAGTATTTGCTGGGAATGGATAGATCTCTGGAAGATGCACCTGATCGCTGGGATAAAGTTGGATACCACTTTTTTCTTTAGTGTTACTCGGTGTCGCAGTGCTAGCGTAACAATCAATTCCTCCATTATTGCTGCTATAACCATATGCCTTAACGTATTTTCGGGCATCATCTCCCCCCAATCCTAAGAAAGTCTTGCTGTATACGTTAAATGTATAACCATTGATTGCGACTAAGTAGACGTTATCTGCATCACTGGGACTGGCGTTGGTTGGAAATGCTATTTGCATGGATGATCCACCTACTTCAAAGTCGCCAACTGGGTATCGAACGGAAGGACTGACGGTAGGGTTGCCACCAAAACTATTGTAGTAATAATCGTTTAGATTGACCCATGTCCAGACGCCTTCCTCTCTATTACCATTGATTGTTTTAAACTCACCTACGTCATATCCCAATTGGGCAACATAATCCTTCATCTGTGCATAATATTCCAGAATGTCTGCTGTACTTTTGTTGCCGCCATTGAGCCGATCTTCTGTGCGCATTCCTGCAGTGGCAAACAATTCAACCTTCACTTGAGATCGAGTCAGATTCAAACCGGGGTTGCTACTATTTTGGGCGACAATTGCGCGATTAAGTTCTATTAACAAGGGCTGAAGAACACAAGGCTCAACATCCAATTGACCCAAACCACTAGTGCCTGGACAGTTGGCTGGCAATGGTTCACCTAATGGGAGCTTAATAGAGCCATCGTCATTGAGGAAGTTGTTGATGCCATCATCATCGGGAACGCCAGGTAAATTATCATCATAGGTTCCAATTTTATCAATGATAGGATAACCCCCTTTGCTTGGCACAACTTTGAAAAAAGAAAGGCGAGTACCGCTGCTTCCTGCATCAAATACGGCAGTATATATAGGGGAATCTTTCACATTTAGAGAGAAGTTAGTGCCTGCACAACAGGTTGTACACCCCCCTAAGCATGCAAAAAGATGATGTTGAGGGTTGGGATCGGTCCCATTGACAGGACCTGTTACTCTTAGTTCTAAAGTGCAACTAGCCTTGGATGCTAGTGAAAATGTAGCGCCACAAAGGTCGGAATACATGCCATCAACAGTCACTTGGTTTGTGTTAGGAGGGAGGTATTTAAGATAATTGCCCACATGTGCGCGACCAGTAGTGTTGGTGACTGTATATAATGCAGTGACACTACTGCCAAGAGTCACCTGGGTTGGCAAGGACGACCCTGCCTTTGGAACAATGCTAAATACAGCCGTATGACCCATTATGCTGCTGATACTTAACAGAGCGAAAACAACCCATGACAGGAACCCTTTGAATTTTTTATGCATCCTTTAGTCCTTTGTCCACGGAATAAATGTGAGTTGGGCGAGCATCTGATTGGCATATAACTGCGATTGTTTTAATGTGCTTGAAATAGGTATGGCATCTATTTGAGCGCTACCAGTATTGGCTGATCCCAAATCAGTAAATCGATACGCCAACCCTATTCGAAATGATTTAGATAAACTGATATCAATCCCAGGCCCCAAAGCATAGGTAAAATTGGTTTGCGTATGAGTAGAAAATGCCGGTGTGAATTCAAGAAAAGGGGGCACAGTTGTTTGGTAATCAGATGTTTTGTTGAAAGTTGCCCCTATTCCTAGCATGAGAAAAGGTCGAATTTTTTCTGTAGCAATCCAGACCCATCTACTTTCAGCCAACAATTGCTGGCTTTGTACCTGATATTGATAGCTGTAAGCACTCTCTGAGGTGGGATCCGCACCTTGCTTTAATTGGCCTTTTGTAGAGAGAGTGTTGGGTTGATAATAGCCGAGTCCAGCAATCAACTCCCAGACTGGCGTGCGCTTAAATTCAGAGCCTATAAACCCTCCCCACAACATAGTAGTCTGTAACCCTTGTGGATGATAGCTGTAGCTACAAAGATCTATGGGTGCGAAGGATTGAGACTGCCCTAATTGTGACATAGTTGCCCCCGCCGTAAAGCTAAAAACTGGCTGTAATCCACGTAAGAAAGTTGGTTTATTAGTGGACAAAAGGAGTGCGTTTATGTCAATCAACGGTTTATTATTTTCAGCTGATACTGCTGCAAATGATAAGTTTGGATTCAGTAGTGAAATAAAAAGAAACCCTATATAACGATTTATACTTAGTCCATTAAGCATGTATGTTTAGCTCTAGCATAGAGTTCTGTTGACAATTCTATATGATCTAGGCAATCTAAAATATCATTTTTTTAGATACTGCTGCCCATGACTGATCGCTCTATTGCAACTGTGATTCAACGTCAACCTGATAGAAAAGTTCGGGTGGATGAAAAAACTTACCAGGATTGGTATCAAGAATCGATCCAACAGCCTCAAGAGTTTTGGGGAAAGCAAGCCGAACGTGTATTAAGTTGGTTTCAGTCCTGGGATGAGGTGTGTACTGGGGATTTTAAAACCCAAGACATACAGTGGTTTGTCAATGGCCAATTGAATGCCTGTTATAATTGCATTGATCGCCATCTGGAAACCCGTGCGGAACAAATTGCTTTGATTTGGGAAGGATCGGATCCGCAGTCCAGTCAACAATATACCTACCAAGCCTTGCATGCCGAAGTATGTCGTTTTGCCAATGTGTTGCGTGCCAAAGGTATCCAAAAAGGGGATAAGGTTGCCATTTATTTACCCATGGTGCCGCAATTGGTATTTGCGATGCTCGCTTGTGCACGGATTGGCGCTATTCATTCGGTGATATTCTCGGGGTTTTCAGTAGATGCATTGAGCCATCGTTTACAAGATACGCACGCCAAATTACTCATCACAGCTGATGAAGGGATACGCGGCGAGAAATGCATTCCATTAAAGAAAAATGCTGAAGACGCATTGAAGCGCTGTCCTTTAGTCCAGCAGGTTATCGTAGTTCGCAGAACCGGCGGATCGATCCCTTGGTCCGATGGTCGAGATGCTTGGTATCATGACTGTATGGAAACCGTGGAGCCAGATTGTCCAGCTGAAAAGATGGATGCGAGTGACCCTCTTTTTATTTTGTATACCTCAGGCTCAACTGGCAAACCCAAAGGGATTGTGCATGCCACTGGTGGATACATGGTGTATGTGGCGATCACTTACGAGGTTATTTTTGACCATCGGGAAAAAGATGTATTGTTTTGTACGGCAGATCCAGGTTGGGTAACTGGGCATAGTTATTTGGTTTATGGTCCATTAGCGAATGGGACCACGACCGTATTGTATGAAGGAACGCCAAGCTATCCGGATTACGCACGGTATTGGCAGATCATCGCTAAATATCAAGTGAGTATTTTTTATACGTCTCCTACTGCTCTGCGAACTTTGCGTGCTGCGGGCGACCAATGGGTGACTCAGTCTGAGCGTAAAAGTTTGCGTTTGTTGGGTTCGGTTGGAGAGCCCATTGGCGCAAAAATATGGGATTGGTATTATCGAATTGTGGGCGAAGAGCGTTGTCCCATTGTGGACACCTGGTGGCAAACTGAAACGGGTGGGATTTTGATTTCAGCCTTGCCAGGTAATACCCAATTGATTCCTGGTTATGCCGGCTTACCGTTTTTTGGGATTGAACCTGAAATTGTTGATACGGAAGGGCAAGCCATTCAAGATGAGCAGACAGGTCGTTTGGTGATCAAGCATCCCTGGCCGGGACTGATGCAAACCATTTTTGGTGATCCGCAACGCTTTATTGATAGTTATTTAAAACCTATTCCTGGATATTATTTGACCGGAGATGACGCTTACCGTGATTCGGAGGGTCAATTCAAAATCACTGGGCGCAATGATGATGTGATCAAAGTTTCTGGCCATCGCTTTGGATCAGAAGAACTTGAAACGGCACTGGCATCTTATTCAGGCGTCGCCGAAGCAGCTGTAGTCGGATTGCCTCATGAGGTGAAGGGCGAATGTATTGTGGCGTTTGTGAAGCTGATGGCCAATATCAAGCCGGATGAAGCCTTATGCAAAGTGCTGCAACAACAAGTTCGGGATAAAATTGGTGCGGTTGCGACACCAGAACATATTTATTGGGTGTCTGGATTGCCCAAAACGCGCTCGGGTAAAGTCATGCGGCGTATCTTACGAAAAATTGCCCAGCATGAATTTGACGATATAGGAGACACTTCCACGTTGGAAGATCCTACTATCGTTGAGAAATTGATCGCAGAACAAAAAAAAGAACCGGTTAAAAACTCAGATAAGGAATCGAAATAGATGCATTATATTCTGTATTTTTTGGTACCAGAAACCCACCTTGAAATGGTCAAAAATGCGGTGTTTGCTACGGGCGCTGGGAAAATAGGTCATTACTCGCATTGTGCTTGGCAAACTTTAGGCCAAGGACAATTTATGCCATTAGCGGGTAGTCATGCATTTTTGGGGGAGGTGGATGTTTTAGAAAGCGTTCCAGAATATAAAGTAGAAATTGCTTGCGAGCAGGCGCATTTGCAAGCGGCAGTGGCGGCCCTCAAATTGGCACATCCTTACGAAACGCCCGCGTATCATGTTGTGAAATGTGAAACACCCTAAGCTTGGAGAACGATTGTTATGGTCAATTCAATAGGAAAACTATTTCGGAATCTGGTAGCGCAAGCAGCACCTTTGCCGATTATGGGGACTATTAATGCGTATTCTGCACTGTTGTTGGAACGGGCAGGGGGGCAAGCCTTATATTTGTCTGGCGCAGGGGTTGCGAATGCTTCTTATGGTTTGCCCGATTTGGGGATGACGAGTTTGGCTGATGTGTTAGACGATGTGAGGCGTATTGGGGATGCTTGCGCTTTGCCAATGTTAGTAGATATTGATACGGGATGGGGGCATGCGTTTCAAATTGCACGCGCTATTCGTTCGATGGAACGCGCGGGCGTTGCGGCTGTACATATGGAAGATCAGATTAGCATGAAACGTTGCGGACATCGTCCCAACAAAGAGATTGTGTCGCAACAGGAAATGGGCGATCGGCTGAAAGCAGCCGTTGATGCACGCCAAGATGCTGATTTTGTCATCATGGCTCGTACCGATGCTTATGCCAATGAAGGACTGAATGCGGCATTAGAGCGCTCGGCCTACTATATTGAACAGGGTGCGGATATGCTATTTCCAGAAGCATTGACCCGTCTCGAGGATTATCGAGCGTTTGTTGACTTAGGAGTACCGGTTCTGGCTAATATTACAGAGTTTGGACGCACACCTTTGTTCAGCCGAGAGGAATTGGCATCTGTTGGTGTGGGTATGATTTTATATCCTTTGTCTGCGTTTCGAGCGATGTCTCAGGCCGCGATCGAGGTCTATCAAACTATTTTGCAAGAAGGAACACAAGCTAAATTGATTCCGACGATGCAAACTCGCGATGATTTATATGATGTGTTAGGGTATCGTGCATACGAAGAACGTTTGGATAATATTGATCATGAGGATGAGGGAGACTAAGATGGCAGAGACTGGAGCGGGTTTGGCGGGTGTGGTAGCTGGAAAATCAGCCATATGTACAGTAGGCCAAGCCGGTAAGGGATTGACCTATCGCGGATATAGCATTGAAGATTTGACCCATTTCGCTAGTTTCGAAGAGGTGGCGCATCTGCTGATGGTTGGCCATTTACCGACCCAAAATGAATTAGATCGCTATACCGAAAAATTGATGTCGTTGCGTACCTTGCCTGATGCCTTGAAATCAGTGCTCAAACTGGTTCCCAGTACAGCGCATCCGATGGATGTGTTGCGGACTGGCTGCTCGATGTTAGGCACGCTTGAGCCGGAAACTCAGTTTGTACAGCAACATGACGCGGCGGATCGTTTATTGGCTGTGTTTCCTGGCATGCTCTGTTTTTGGTTTCATTACCATATGTATGGCAAAGAGATCAGTGGATTGACTGAAGAAACCACTTTAGGTGGCCATTTTTTAGCATTATTACAAGAAAAAACGCCGTCAGATTTGCATCGCGATATGATGAATGTGTCGTTGATTCTGTATGCGGAACACGAATTCAATGCGTCAACGTTTGCAGCACGAGTCACTGCAGCGACGTTATCTGATTTTCATTCTTGTATCACATCGGCGATTGGTACGTTACGCGGTCCTTTGCATGGTGGTGCGAATGAAGCAGCTATGGATTTAATTGAACAATTTCAAACGCCGGATGAAGCAGAGAAAACATTACTCCAAATGTTGCAAGCGAAAGAAAAAATCATGGGTTTTGGACATCGCGTCTATAAAGATTGTGATCCCAGATCGGACATTATTCAGCAATGGTCAAAACGGTTGGCTGAAGCAGCGCATGATATGACGTTGTATCAAGTCTCTGAGCGGATTGAGCAGGTGATGCGTCGCGAAAAACAGTTATTTCCTAATCTAGATTTTTATAGTGCCTCGGCTTATCATTACTGTGGGATTCCCACCCCATTTTTCACTCCGATTTTTGTGTTTTCACGAATCACTGGTTGGTCAGCGCATGTATTTGAACAGCGTGCAGACAACCGCTTGATTCGACCTTCTTCCGAATACATTGGACCGGAACCCCAATCTTTTATCCCCAGAGGTGAGCGTTAACATGAGTCATACGGTTGAATCAAATATCAAACCTGATTACGATGCTGTCTTGGTCGCGATCGCAGATTATGTGCTCACAACCCCCATCGAGAGTCCTCTGGCCTATGACACAGCGCGTTGGTGTTTGATGGACACACTAGGTTGCGGTATTTTGGCGTTGAGCTTTCCTGAATGCACGAAACTATTGGGCCCCATTGTACCAGGGGCAGAATTGCCAGGTGGTGCACGCGTGCCTGGAACGTCTTACGAATTGGATCCGGTGCAAGCCGCATTTAATATTGGAGCGATGGTTCGCTGGCTAGATTTTAATGACACATGGTTGGCGGCTGAATGGGGGCATCCTTCTGATAATCTAGGCGGAATATTAGCTTTGGCGGATTATCTGGCCCGTCGGGCAGAACAAGCTGGGCAAGAACCGCTCCGGATGCAACACGTGTTAACTTTGATGATCAAAGCGCACGAAATTCAAGGTTGTATGGCTTTGGAAAATAGCTTTAATCGAGTAGGGCTGGATCATGTTATTTTGGTGAAATTGGCCACAGCTGCAGTCGCTTGTGTGTTATTAGGCGGCGATCGCGATATGATTTTGCGGTGCTTATCCCAAGTATTTGTGGATGGACAAAGCTTACGAACGTATCGGCATGCTCCCAATGCAGGTTCGCGTAAATCGTGGGCGGCAGGTGATGCTACTGCGCGTGCGGTACAGCTAGCGTTGTTGACGCAAAAAGGAGAAATGGGCTATCCCAGCGCTTTAACTGCTCCCAAATGGGGTTTTTATGCGGTGTCGTTTGGTGAGAAGTCTTTCACCCTGCAACGGCCGTATGAGTCGTATGTGATGGAGCATATTTTATTTAAAATTGCCTATCCTGCTGAGTTTCACGCACAAACAGCGGTAGAGTGTGCCATTCGTTTCTATCCAGAAATCAAAGATCGCTGGGATGATATTGCCACCATTCAATTGACTACACACGAATCAGCGATCAGGATTATTTCTAAAGAGGGTAAACTCCACAATCCTGCTGATCGGGATCATTGTTTACAATACATGGTTGCCGTGGCGTTATTATTTGGGGATCTGAAAGCTGAGTATTACGAGGATGACATTGCGCGAGATCCGCGTATTGATACCTTGCGTTCAAAAATGCAAGTCCAAGAAGACCGTCAATTTTCGGCAGATTATCATGCCCCTGATTTGCGTTCTATTGCGAATCGTATCCAAATTATCTTTAAAGATGGCAGCAGTACGGCGCCCATTACGATTGATTACCCGATTGGTCATCCGCGTAGACGAGAAGAGGGATTGCCGTTATTAAAAGCCAAATGTCGACATAATTTATTGTCACATTATCCTGCAGAGCGTGTGGATCAGATTTTAGATGCTATGCTGGATTTAGAAAAATTAGCCGCGATGCCGGTGACGACCTTTATGGAGCTGTGGTGTGAATAATCCAATCAAACGCATGGTTTATATGATTTCCGATGGAACGGGTATCACTGTGGAGTCTTTAAGTAATAGTTTGATGTCGCAATTTGAATCCGTGCAATTTGAAAAAAAAATATTTCCCTTTGTAGATTCGATTGAAAAAATAACAGCTATTTGCGATGAAATAGAACAGTCTTTTACCAATTGCGGGTTAAAACCGTTGGTATTTATGACATTGGTGAATCCAGAAATTGGTGCTTATATCCAAGCCACCTCTGCATGTGTCTTCGATTTATTTGATACATTTTTATCCCCGCTTGAAGAGGAGTTAGGGGTCAAAGCCTCTGACACAGTAGGGTTGACGCATGCGGTAAACAGCGCAAATTATGATCAGCGGATTGACGCGGTGAACTATTCTTTGGCCTATGATGATGGGATGAAAATTGACGGCTATGAACAAGCGGATATTATTTTAGTGGGAGTTTCGCGCTGTGGAAAGACGCCAAGTTGTTTATACATGGCGCTGCAGTTTGGAGTGTTTGCAGCCAATTATCCGTTTACGCTGGATGAATTGACTCGGAATCAATTACCAAATACCTTGCAACCTTTTCGGTCCAAAATATTTGGTTTAACGATTGATCCGTTGCGTTTGCAATGTATCCGCTCGGAACGCCGCCCGAATTCAGCCTATTCTTCATTTGAGCAATGCCGTCAAGAAATACAAGCCGCGGAATTGCTCTATCAAAATGAAAAAATCCCTTATTTAGACTCGACGCATTTTTCCATAGAGGAAATTGCGGCAAAAATTATGGCCATTACGAAAATTCAGCGCAGGATTTAACCTGCGCAACGACTTATTGGGCAAACCCTAGTTGCGTACCACTGTGCTCAGCAGCTAGCCTTGCAACAATTTCTAATGATTCTACAGAAGCGCTATCAAAAACCAAACGATTGAGCTCAGCTTGACTTAACCCTTTTATCTGTTGGCTGGTAATGTGCTCATCTTTAATTTTTTGTAATACTGGCGTCATGGTGTTTGTCGCTGTTTCAGGCAAAGGTTGCCCTCTATTGATTAATTCTACTGTTATTAAAAACAAGGTGATCATGAGGCGTGCGCTTGATATCTCGACAATCTGATCAAGCTGAGCTTGTTTCAATGCTTCTTGATTTTGTTGTTCTTGACGCTTTTGTTCAGCTAAGTTCTGAGAAAAAATACTTAGAGATGACAATGCTTGGCCAATTTTTTCTTCCAACATCTCGCTATAAATATCAGAATGCTCAGGGTGATATACATAATTTTGAGGACAGTTTAAGCGATCTGTGAGGTCATTTAAGGTTTGTTGATGAGCTGGCGACAGATTACTAACGGCAGAAGAGAGCAAATACTCACAATTTGGAATGAGTACATTTTGCAAAGCGCATAAGACCATTTCACAATCTTCAAAGGTACTGATTTGAAATCCCTCGAAAATATGATTAATCTCCCTTATATATATTTCAATCTCTTCTTCAGTAGGTTCACAAAATTCCTCTTCAACGAACTCCTCCTCTTCAACGGCCGCTTCAAGTAAATCGGCGACATATACCAGTGCCTCATTATTACACTCTAGATTTGAAGTTGTTACGCCCCATGTTAGATCTGATCTTAGATTTGTGCCCATAAATACCTCTTTTAATGAAAAAAAAGAGCACTATAACATATTTGGATCACAATGATCATTAACAGATCATTAAGGGGTGTGTAATGACGCAATTATCGAAGTTTGTGTTAATCTTGGTGGTATGAAAGAGCTAGGCCTGTTGATATATGGAGCCTATTTTTCAAACATATTGTCCTGCTGCCCATCCTGAAGACCAAGCCCATTGAAAATTATATCCGCCCAACCAGCCGGTCACGTCTAAGACTTCACCGATAAAAAACAACCCGGGAACTTTGCGAGCTTCAAAATTTTGCGAAGAGACTTCATTGCAATCGATTCCGCCAAGGGTTACTTCAGCGGTTCTGTATCCTTCTGTTGCATTGGGCTTAATCGTCCAATTTTGTAAAGTGACAGCTGTGGTCATTAATTGTTTGTGATTCAATTGCTTGAGAGGCATGTTTAATAGATCAGAGGGATAGAAAACTTCGATAGCGCGTTTTGCGATATAGGTTTCCAATTGGGTTTTCAGATGCCGCTCAGGGAGTGCTTGTTGGGCTGCCAAGAGTTCTGCGTAGATATCGATATCTGGCGCAATGGTAATCGACAGCTCATCACCAGGGTGCCAATAGGATGAGATCTGTAAAATGGCCGGTCCGCTCAAACCGCGATGGGTAAATAATAAATTTTCACGAAATGACTGTGCATGGCATGTAATCTGAGTATCGACCGCAATGCCAGTTAAGGTTTCTAACCGTTGCTTGTCATGGCTGTGTAAAGTGAGGGGCACCAGGCCAGGTCGAGTAGGATAGACATGTAAGCCAAATTGAGTGGCAATTTGATATCCAAATGGACTAGAGCCCAAGGTGGGGATAGAGAGCCCGCCGCTGGCTACCACCAAAGATGCACACGTATATTGTTTATCATTGGCTTGTATCGTAAATCCCTTCTCGTTTTTTTCAACGTGATGAATGGTTTGTTTGAATAATAAAGAAACATGAGCTTGCGCACATTCTTTCAACAGCATTTCTACTATGGATTTGGCTTTTTCTTGGCAAAATAATTGTCCTAAGGTTTTCTCAAAATAAGCAATTTTATGCCGTTCTACCATGGCAATAAAATCCCATTGGGTGTAACGCTTCAGGGCAGACTTACAAAAATGCGGATTATGTGAGATAAATTGTTCGGGACTGGTATACAAATTCGTAAAATTACACCGCCCGCCACCGGACATCAGGATCTTTTTACCGGCTTGATTGGCTTTGTCGAGAATCAAAACCCTACGCCCGCGTTTACCAGCCTCAATGCCACACATCAGACCTGCCGCGCCTGCACCAATGATGATGACGTCAAATTGTTCCATTGCATAAATCCAGATAAAAAGAGATGGATGAAAAACGGTATTATACGCGATGTTATGATTTTAGGTTGAATAAGGCTCAAAGGTTTACTGTCTATGTATACCTTTCACGAATGAATTTTAGGTTTTTATGCTATCGCTTATTGGGGCTAAGCTACGATTAAAAACTCGCAATAGAACTGGCTATTACTCCTTTTTAATCGTAGCTTAGCCCCAAAAATCAAATCGCCTAAAATCCCTAAAATTCATCCGTAAAAGGTATAAATCAAATGATCCTAAGCAGAAACCACCCTTTGAAATTTCAAATTTTAATGTGAGGCCTCAAGCGCTACAGGAGTTACATCTCGCGGACAAGCCGCGGGATGTATTAAGCTAAGTTGCTGCAGACCTTAACAAACGAAAGTCGCATCCAAATCCGCACGATGAGTTTGGACAAAGCGTAAACCAATTCCTCGTACTGATGCGAGATCAGTGATGGTTCTAAAATGACCATGTTTTTGGCGATATTGAACGATAGCTAGCGCCCGTTTATGGCCAATGCCTTTGATGGCATGGGTCAGATCTTCGGCTGAGGCGCTATTTAGGTTGATTTTTTTATGAGTTTGTAGGGCAGAGGTAGTCGTAGAGCTCAGTGTGTCTGCATGGCTTGAACTGGCAAGCAATGCGCAAGATAAAAACAGCATAGATGAAACAAATTTCATAATATCTCCTTAATGTTGGACTTTTTTCCTTAACAGCTTACCTCCTAGGTAAGTGCTGGGCGAAGTATGCTGCGAACGGGGATGTCTGTCAATATACCTTTTACGGATGAATTTTAGGGATTTTAGGCGATTTGATTTTTGGGGCTAAGCTACGATTAAAAAGGAGTAATAGCCAGTTCTATTGCGAGTTTTTAATCGTAGCTTAGCCCCAATAAGCGATAGCATAAAAACCTAAAATTCATTCGTGAAAGGTATATATACTGCGCGCTAACGCGCGACAGCCTTATTGCGTTGCAATTTCTTGATAATTTTCAGCCGCAAAAATCCAGCGCTCACGCCCTAAAATTCCCAGGCGCGTAAATTCAATTCGGTGTTGATTGGCCATACAGATCCAATTTTGTTGTTGCTGAATGTATTGCGAATTTTTCTTTTGAAATACCGCGGGGGTATAGACTGCAATATTTTTTCCTGGTTTGGGAGTTCTGGCTGAATAATAAACAAAAGCTTCAATCTCTGCTGCGCGCATGGCAGTTCCCAGCGGTTGGCTGTATTCATAACTGTGGTTATGGGAGATCTGGGCTCGATGATTTTTGAAGGGGGGTTGCGTCAAATCAATCCCTCGTTGGGTCATTATCACAGTCTGAAAAGCGGTCATAGGAATTTCTATATAATCGAGAGGTGCAGCGGTATCTTGAAAAAACTGGAGACGATAATAAGCGACTTCTGCGAATGCTGTGCTTAATTCTTGCGAGCCATACCATAACGAGGGCTCATAATGATGGCCGAACCGGGACCCATATTTTAACGGAGGGTAGCGGAAGGGCGTAAAAATCAAATAATCTTTCTGTTTGAGGACCGGCGGTTTTGATTCTTCTAATAGTGCTTCTAAAAAATCGTGTTCCTCCAGGGTGTCGACCAAATCTCTTGAGCTAGAAATATGCTGTGCCTCAACAATGCGCCATGGTTTTTTACCAAGAGGTATAATATATTTTTCACCATCACACACATCCCATAAAGTCATAATTTACCACGCATGGCATCGAGGTAATTCAAAACGGCAACCAAACCAGGGATGGTTTTGAGTAATTCTAGGGGTTTTTTTTGCAAATAATGATTCTGACTATTGAGCCAAAGCTTTGCCTTGGTATGGTCGTTGCCTAATAATGCATTGAGACTGCGATAAACCCGGATCAACAGAATGGCCATTTCGCCTTCTTTGGTATCGGGTGCGAGTAATTTTTTGCCTTGACCCAAACGGCTGACACTGGCTTCACTAATCCCAATAATATCGCTGACCTCTTTTCCAGTGAGTTGATAAAAATGGGCCACATTTAACACCGCTTTGGTGAGGACGCGTGCTTGTTCTGGCAATTTGTTAGTTGAAGCATTCATAGTTTTTTTTGTCATGCTTGCTCACTTTGTGCTATGTCATCCTCGCCTACGCAGGAATGACACAGACTGTTGTTTTCATATGAAATTATAGTATGAATTTTTTTCATACGCAATATTCGGACAGCTTATCTTAGTGATCTTCATTTAGATCAAATATGAGTTAACTTCCTAAAAAAATGGTCGTTTTTCAAGCCAATATACTGTAAACTTGCTCAAAAATGTCATGAGGTTAGCGAATATTATGTTAAGAAAACTGAGAGGCGCGTTTTCCAATGATTTATCGATTGATTTGGGAACGGCAAATACCCTAATTTACGTGCGTGACAAAGGCATTGTCCTCAATGAGCCGTCCGTTGTTGCGTTGCGCAACGAGTCTGGGCAAAAAAGAGTTGCAGCGGTTGGAATAGAAGCAAAAAGAATGTTGGGTCGGACGCCGGGCAATATCAATGCCATTCGACCGATGAAAGATGGCGTGATTGCCGATTTTTTTGTGACTGAAAAAATGTTACAGCATTTTATTCATAAAGTGCACGAAAATCGATTTTTACGTCCTAGCCCGCGCGTGCTGGTTTGTGTGCCTTGTGGGTCAACCCAAGTTGAACGTCGTGCAATTCGCGAGTCAGCGATGGGTGCAGGCGCGCGTGAAGTGTTTTTGATTGAAGAGCCGATGGCAGCTGCATTGGGTGCGGGCATGCCGGTTGAAGAAGCCAGTGGGTCCATGGTGGTGGATATTGGTGGTGGTACGACAGAAGTTGCGATTATCTCTTTGAGTGGAATCGTGTATCACCAATCAGTCCGGATTGGTGGCGATAAATTTGATGATGCGATTGTTTCTTACGTGCGTCGCAATTATGGTACTTTGATTGGTGAAACGACGGCTGAGCGCATCAAACATGAGATTGGTTATGCTTATCCTTGTCGCGATTTGTATGAGATAGAAGTCCGTGGACGTAATTTGGCAGAAGGCGTGCCGCGCAGCTTTACCCTAACGAGTGCCGAAATTTTGGAAGCGTTACAAGAACCTTTATCCAGAATCGTAGGTGCTGTACGTGCTGCATTAGAATTGGCTCCGCCTGAATTGGCCGCTGATATTGCGGAACGTGGCATGGTATTAACTGGCGGTGGGGCATTATTGAAAAATATAGATATCCTGTTAATGGAAGAAACTGGACTGCCAGTGATCATAGCAGAAGATCCCCTTACTTGCGTAGCAAGGGGTGGTGGTAAAGCTTTAGAAACGATGGATTTGCGCGGTGGCGATTTTCTTTCAACAGAATGATAACTATTACGGCAAGCATAACCTGAAACGTAATCGACTTTTTGCCAAACAAAAACATAGTTCCCTATGGTTTGTGTTGTCTGTGCTACTGTCTTTTATGTTGATGATGGTTGATTGCCGGGATCGGAGTTTACCCTGGGTGCGTACTGTATTTACTGGTGTCATGATGCCGGTGCAATTTGCAGTAGATTATCCATTGCGGGTTGTGGCTTGGAGTCACTCTTTGATGAGCTCCAAAAAAACTCTGGTCGATGAAAATATGCGACTCCGCTATCAACAAACAGTCTTAGAAGCGCAACTCCAGAAATTTTTGGCATTGCGGAATGAAAACTCAGAATTAAAAAGCTTATTATCAGCCTCTTCTTCCGCACAAATGCGTTCTATGGCAGCGCGAATTTTGGCGGTGGATACCACGAGCTCGCGTCAAATTATTGTTATTTCTAAAGGATCACGTGATGGTGTGGTGCGTGGCCAAGCAGTTTTAGATGCCAGAGGCGTTATGGGGCAAGTCATTGATGTCGGGCCATTAACGAGCACTGTGTTGCTGATTTCCGATTCCAAATGCGCAGTTCCGGTATTAAATCAACGCACGGGAGAGCGAGCAATTGTAGTCGGTACGAATTATATTGGTCGTTTGTCTTTAGTCAATTTACCCAAAACATCTTCGGTGGTGGTTGGGGATTTGCTGGTGACGTCTGGATTGGGTGAGCATTATCCAGAAGGGTATCCTGTCGGGTTTGTGGAAGAAGTGCAAAATACCAGTGGCGAGGATTTTATTAAAGTTCTAGTCAGTCCAGTTGCGTGGCTAAATCGCAGTCGCTTGGTTTTATTAGTCTGGCCCGAAGAAAAGCAGAATGAGTTAAGCATGGAATTGGTAGAGCGCTTACAAGTACTAGAGGGAGTGAGTTGATGCTACCAGGGCGAATTTTTATGGTGCTGCTAGGTGCTAATATTCTGACTATTTTACCTTTGCCGGCTCAGATTAGTGGTATTCGCCCAGCATGGGTATTATTATGTTTACTGTATTTGCAAACTTATTTACCCAAATATTTTCATGTCTTGATCGTTTTGTTTTTGGGCTTGTGTTTAGACGCATTATTGTCTACTCCCATGGGTGAGCATGCGTTTGCATTATTGGTAACGACTTGGTTAATGGTGGGTAAAACCCATCGGTTTATGTTTTTTTCTATTATGCAGCAAATGCTAATCGTAGGGTTGGCATCCGGGTGTTATCAATTGATTTTATTCATAGTGGATGCTTCATTTGGACATATGACTGCGATATCCACTGTGTTGGGTGTTGCTGTAAGCAGTGTGATTTTTTGGGGCCTATTACCACAGGACTTACGTAAAACTTCGAGTTCGAGATGAATTTAGTATTTAATGAGGTGGGTAGATAAGAAAATGACTGAATTAAATACTAAATACAACGAAGAAATTGGAATTTTGCTTAAGTCCTGTACCAATAATACGTATACAAGGAGTGAAGGATGCTAGATAAGAACATTGTGATTCCGCAGCAAGGGTCTGCGATTACCGTCAATGATAAAGGGGTTTTATCTGTGCCAGATCAGCCGATCATTCCCTTCATTGAAGGAGATGGTATTGGGGTGGATGTCACTCCTGCTATGTTGAAGGTCGTGGATGCGGCCGTACATAAGGCGTATGGCTCGGAACGTAAAATTGCCTGGATGGAAGTATACGCGGGTGAGAAGGCAACTCAGAAATATGGTGCAGATCAATGGTTGCCCAAAGAAACTTTGGCAGCATTGCAGCACTACGTGGTCTCGATCAAAGGTCCTTTGACGACCCCAATAGGCGGAGGAATCCGGTCTTTAAATGTTGCTATTCGCCAAGAGTTGGATTTATATACCTGTTTACGCCCCATTCGTTATTTTAAAGGAACACCTAGTCCGGTGAAAGAACCTTGGAAAACAGATATGGTGATTTTTCGGGAAAATTCAGAAGATATTTATGCGGGGATTGAATGGGCTGCGGACAGTGCTGAAGCAAAAAAAGTCATTCAGTTTTTACGGTCCGAGATGAAAGTGACTAAGATTCGATTTCCCGAACATTGCGGTATTGGGATCAAACCGGTATCCAAAGAAGGGTCTCAACGTTTGGTGCGCGCTGCGCTTCATTATGCTATAGATAATCATAAAGACTCGGTTACTTTGGTGCACAAAGGCAATATCATGAAGTTCACTGAAGGTGCGTTCAAGGACTGGGGATATGCAGTAGCCAAAGAAGAGTTTGGTGCGGAATTGTTGGACGGAGGCCCCTGGATGCGTATGCTGCACCCTAAGACTCAAAAGCCTATTATTGTGAAAGATGTCATTGCGGATGCGTTTTTGCAGCAAATATTATTGCGCCCAGAAGAATACAGTGTGATTGCGACACTGAATTTGAATGGAGATTATATTTCTGACGCGTTGGCTGCCCAAGTTGGTGGTATTGGGATTGCGCCCGGCGCCAATATGAGTGATAAAATTGCTGTTTTTGAAGCAACGCACGGCACAGCGCCTAAATATGCCGGTCAAGATAAAGTCAATCCTGGGTCGCTTATCCTGTCCGCTGAAATGATGTTGCGTCACATGGGTTGGAAAGAAGCGGCAGATCATATTATCCAGGGTGTAGAGCAAGCGATCGAAGCCAAAGAGGTGACTTATGATTTTGCGCGTTTGCTGGATCAAGTCAAACCTTTGAGTTGCTCGCAGTTTGCTGAGGCAGTGATTCGGTTGATGTAGCTTTTGTTGCCTCCGTGCCGCGGCTTGTCCGCGGCATCCAGTAATTATCCACGCGTTTCAGCCCCACCTCTGGCCTTGTCCATCAATTTACGTTAAATTAATCTTTTACACTGGCCAAATTCCTGATATCCGTCTATAAACTATATATAGGGATGAAGATGAGTGAAGATATTATCGTTGCACCTGGTTTAGATATTTGGGCTGATCTAGAGACCCAACCGACTTCGGTCATAGAAGAACCAAAAAAATATCGTGTGATATTACGCAATGATGATTATACCCCCATGAACTTCGTAGTCTTGGTTTTAAAACGCTTTTTCTATATGAGTGAATCTGTCGCAGCGCAGCTGATGTATCAGGTTCATACGCATGGATGTGCGACTTGCGGTATCTATACTCGGGATATTGCAGAAACCAAAGTTGTGCTGGTGAATGAATTTGCTAGACAACATGAGCATCCACTGCTTTGTATGATGGAACAAGCGTAAACTTATCGTCTGTAAGTGACAGTAAAGGAGCATCCGATCATGCTAAACAAAGAACTAGAGTTCACTTTAAATCTTGCCTTTAAAGAAGCAAAGGAACAACGCCATGAATTTATGACTGTAGAACACTTGCTCCTAGCCTTACTAGATAACCCTGCGGCAGCGAATGTGCTCCATGCATGTGAAGCCAATATTGAAGAATTGCGTCGTGATTTGGAAACCTTTATTCAAGAAACCACGCCCTTGATTCCGTTGGATGATGAATTGCGCGAAACCCAACCCACTTTGGGGTTTCAACGGGTTTTGCAGCGAGCAGTGTTTCATGTGCAGTCAGCGGGTAAAACGGAAGTCAGTGGCGCCAATGTGTTGGCGGCTATTTTTAGCGAACAAGAAAGCCAAGCGGTCTATTTTTTACGGCGTGAAAATATCACACGTTTAGATGTCATCAATTATATTTCACATGGCGTGTCCAAATTCCATGGCACTGACATGCGCGAAGGTATGACATCGATGATGGATGAAGAGATGATGGGTGGGGAAAACATAGAGTCTCCCTTAGAAAGCTATTGTGTGAATCTGAATAAACGTGCCCGTTTGGGTAAAATAGATCCTTTGATTGGACGGCAGGAAGAAGTGGAACGGACGATTCAAGTATTATGTCGTCGCCGCAAAAACAATCCTTTATTTGTAGGAGAGGCTGGTGTCGGTAAAACGGCCATTGCTGAAGGATTGGCGCGTCTCATCGTGGATGGTCAAGTGCCTGAAGCTATTAAAAAATGTGTGGTTTATTCATTGGATTTGGGTTCATTGCTGGCCGGAACCAAATACCGAGGTGATTTTGAAAAACGGTTGAAAGCAGTATTAAAACAATTATCGGATGTTGAAGGGGGCGTCTTATTTATTGATGAGATTCATACCATCATTGGAGCAGGTGCTGCATCAGGTGGCGTGATGGATGCTTCGAATTTGATCAAGCCGTTGTTGGCCAATGGGGAACTCAAATGTATCGGTTCCACTACTTATCAAGAATATCGCGGTATTTTTGAAAAAGACAAAGCCTTGGCCCGTCGTTTCCAAAAAATTGATGTCCCAGAACCCTCCATTGAAGAAACCTTTGAAATTCTAAAAGGGTTAAAAGGACGTTTGGAAGAGCATCATGGCGTGAAATTTTCAATCGCGTCTTTGCGATCAGCAGCTGAATTGGCAGCCAAATACATCAATGATCGATTTTTGCCAGATAAAGCAATCGATGTGGTCGACGAAGCCGGTGCTTATCAAAATCTGTTAACTGCTAATAAACGCCGTAAAATTATTTCAGTGTCTGAAATTGAATCCGTGGTAGCTAAAATTGCGCGTATTCCTGTTAAAAAAGTATCAGCTCGAGACAAAGATACCATGCGTAATTTGGAACGCGATTTGAAATTATTAGTCTATGGTCAGGATGCTGCTATTTCTGCACTGTCTTCCGCGATCAAATTATCGCGCTCAGGATTGCGGGAAATAGAAAAACCCGTAGGTTGTTTTTTATTCACTGGACCAACTGGGGTGGGTAAAACCGAAGTGACCAAGCAATTGGCCAATTTATTAGGGATCGAGCTCATTCGCTTTGATATGTCAGAATATATGGAAAAGCATACTGTATCGCGTTTGATAGGGGCACCTCCAGGATATGTTGGCTATGATCAAGGTGGTTTGCTGACGGAAGCGATTACCAAAAATCCACACTCTGTCTTGCTATTAGATGAAATTGAAAAAGCGCATCCTGATGTGTTTAATTTGTTGCTCCAAATTATGGATCATGGCACGTTGACGGATACCAATGGTCGCCATGCGGATTTCCGGCATGTGATTATGGTTATGACTTCGAATGTCGGTGCTGAAGAAATCAGCCGAAACTCTATGGGCTTTTCATTACAGGATAATAGCGGTGATGGGATGGCTATATTGAAGCGCCAGTTTAGTCCAGAGTTCCGCAACCGCCTGGATGCGGTCATCAATTTCACACCTTTAGGTGAGCAAACGATTGGATTAGTGGTGGATAAATTTATCATGGAATTAGAAGAGCAATTGAGTAGTAAGGGCGTCGCCTTGTCGGTAGACAAATCAGCTCGAGAATGGTTAATTGCGCATGGATATGACCGCGTCATGGGTGCACGGCCTATGGCGAGATTAATCCAAGAAAATATTAAAAAACCATTGGCGGATGAGCTGCTCTTTGGTAAGCTTGCCAACGGTGGGCATGTCTTGCTCAGTATGCGCGATGATAAATTGCATTTTGAGACGTATGACTATCGAGAAAAGGGTTTTGTAGAATAAGAGATACAGGAAACGCCATATTTGGCGCATCTTGAACGAAAAGCTCTATGAAAATGCTCACATACTTATGGTTGCTGAGCTTTTTCATAGAGCTTTTCGTTCAACCGGCACTCAAATCTGACGTTTCTAAGTGCGTCAAGAGTTGTAGTTTTTATATTGAGAATAAAAAAAATGTTGCATGGATTAAAATTTTTAGGGTTAGGGTGTTGGTTAATCATGTCTCTGACAGGATGTATGTCTATTTCTCGGCAGCCAAGCGATGCCTCCAATATTTGTAAGATATTTCATGAAAATCCTCATTGGTATCGCGAAGCCAAATCAGTAGAAAGACGCTGGCGTGTGCCGGTGCATGTCCAAATGGCGATTGTGCATCAAGAATCGCATTTTGTTGCGCATGCGCGTCCACCGCGTAGAAAATTATTCTCAGTGATTCCTTGGCGCAGACCTACGACCGCTTACGGTTATTCGCAAGCTTTGGATGGAACTTGGTCACTGTATCGAAAGTCCGATGGCGGCTTTTTTTCCTCGCGCACTAATTTTGGCGACGCGATGGATTTTATCGGGTGGTATGCCAATCAAGCTCACCGGCGTGCAGGGATTCCTCGTTCCAATGCCTACGATTTATATCTGGCCTATCATGAAGGGATAGGGGGTTATCAGCGTAAAACGTATTTACGTAAAGCATGGTTGATGCCAGTTGCTAGAAAAGTGGCTAACCGTGCGCAAACGTACCGTTCTCAATTGGCCTCTTGCCGGCGGTTTTCGTAAAAAACGGCGTTATTCCCGCGTAGGCGGGAATCCATTTTGCATGGGAATAGGGTATGTGATCCGAGTCCTGATAATGATAAACTTGACTTCAATCTAAGAACAGTGAATAGTAAAAATTTCGCCTTTTCGGCAGGGAGTATTGAATGAGCGTGATGCGCTTAATGTTATTAGGTGGTCCTGGTGCGGGTAAAGGGACACAGGCTTTAAAATTAATGAAGACTTTTCATATTCCTCAGATTTCTACCGGAGATATGCTGCGCGCAGCCGTTGCCTCTGGGAGTGAAATAGGCGCTGATGTTAAGAAAATTATGGATGAAGGTCGGCTGGTCTCTGATGACATTATGATTAAACTTGTTGAAGATAGGTTGCAACAAGACGATTGTAAAGCAGGCTTTTTATTAGATGGTTTTCCGCGGACTATTCCTCAAGCGCAAGCATTAAAAGATGCACATATCCATTTGGACCATGTGGTTGAAATTGCTGTGGATGAAGAGGAAATTGTGCGGCGTATCAGTGGACGTCGGGTTCATCCCGCATCGGGTCGCGTATATCACGTGATTTCCCATCCGCCCAAGCAAGCCGATTTGGATGACGACACGCAAGAACCTTTGGTTTTACGTGAGGACGATAGAGAAGAAATTATTCGTAAACGTTTGCAAGTGTATACTGAAAAAACTGCACCCTTGATCGACTACTACCAATCCTGGGCCAAAAGCGGAGACTCTGTTGCCCCCAAATTTCATCAAATTTCTGGAGAGGGCGATGTGGAAGAAATTTATGCCCGCTTATTAACCACATTGGGTTATGAGCAGCGCTCTTTGGTACAACCTATTCAAGGGCCAGAGTTTGAATCACTGGTGGAAAAACACGCGATCTTATTTGTGGATTTTTGGGCGCCGTGGTGTGCGCCTTGCAAGCAATTCAAAGAAGTGTATGCCAATATTTCAGCACAATATCCTGACATTTTCTTTGGGTCTGTCAACATTGAGCAAGAACCGGCTTTAGGCGAATTATTTGAATTGCGTTCGATTCCTCATTTGATGGTCTTTAAACAAGGGATCGCAATTTATTCTGAGTCGGGTAGTATGCCAGAATCTACTTTGAAAGAATTGGTGGAGCAAGCTTTGACAGTAGATGTGGCTGCGGTGCGTGAAGAAGAGTAGCGAGAGGTTGGGTCTGGGTGCTTAACCTCGTGCAATTTGGGATAAGCCTCACCTAAGTCCAACATTCCTCCCAACTTCCCGTCGGACTTCCTGCCGGCCCTGAAGCAATGTCCTGCATGCCATGATCATTGAATTGTAATGTTTGGCACTGTGTGTCACTCCTAGCTTGGGCGCCTTGTGGGATAGCCTGGATTTCAAAATGAGTTTCCGTAGCATGTTGAATGGCGAGTGTATAATAACCTTGACTGGTCAGCGCTGCGGACAGCACATCTCGCTCTGAGTGGGTGCCAATGGAAGCTTCTGCATACGTGCCATATTGTGCAAAGTATTGTTCCATATGGTTGGCCAAATCTAACAATGCCATTTGTCCTTCCAAACGATGTGCTCGGATCAGATAGGTTTGATAGCTAGGGTACGCAAAGCTCAAAATAATTCCGAATATGAGCATTACGATCAGCATTTCAAGCAAAGAAAATCCTGAATTTTGCATGTGAACTCTGAAAAGGTTGGGGTTTTCCTTACAGTATTATCGCTGATTTTATGCTAAAATCCACAGTTCTTTAACTTAGTGCCCTTCGTAGGCATCCTATGTAAACCAGATGGATGACGCAAGCCACGCTTCAATCATTAAAACATAAAGAGCATTTACTAGTCATTCTGTTGTTTTTATTTTGATTTAACCTGTGATATAATGCGCAAATTATTGCCAGTCAATGGTGTGGTGCATGGATTTAAGAACTGAAACAATCCTTTTTTATGGTGATTCAGGCGTGGGTAAGACGTCTGTGATCAACCAATGGTTGCATCATACTTTTGATTCATCGCAGCGCACAAAGTCTCCTCTCACACATTCAAACAAAAAATTCTCTCAGGGTGGGGCGTCCGTTTATCTGAGCATTTATGATACCTCAGGGGAAAAACGGTATGCTGAGCTGTGGCCTCCTTATGCCAGATTCAGTAAATGTATCGTCTTAGTTTTTGACGTGCAAAATGCAGCTTCATTCCAAAGTGTGCAGACTTATCTTGAAACTGCAAAGGAAATAGAAAATGGGCAATTGAATACGCAATATTTTTTATTAGGTAACAAATGCGATCTGAGACTGACTAGGCAAGTTACAGAGAGGGATGCTCAGCGTTTTGCCGCTGATAATAATGTGATCTATATTGAGACTTCTGCCATAACGGGTGCTGGGATTCAGACACTTCAAGAAAAAATACTTAAAATTGTTCGACAAATCGTGGATATAGAAGCACCTCATTTGCCCCCTCATATAAGGCATTTAGACTTAGTAGAGCAGGTTCATAAGTTTCAGACGGCATGGGAAAAAAACCCATTTGTTCTAGACATCTGTGGTATTTTGAAAGCTGGGACGCAGGATGCAAACCCACAGTTTTATTTCACAGCAAAATTTCAAGAATTAAAGGATGATTTACTGCGTTTGGATTTGACTTGGCGCTCGGTATTGAATTCTATTTTGAATGTTGCTATGACAGCCGGTCTTGCTGTGTCATTAGTTGGGTTGCCTTTATTAGCTGGGTTTGCCTGTACCAATCTTGTGGCGTCGCTAGTCGGCTTGTTATTATTAGGTTTTTTTGCACAGACCAATAAAAAGGCGAGTGGTCATTCATGCATGTTTTTTGCGTTTGGTGAGAGACAAGCAGCGCAAACCATGTGTCATGAAGTGTTTACACAACTGGATACTACGCTCTGTATTTAGTTAGGTAACGAGACCACATTGCTGCGATCCCGTCTCATAAGAACGGAGCGTGCGACTTTCACCGCACTCCGCTCAAGTCTTTTCAAAGCCAACTTCGGTTGACCCAGCTATCATGTTTCATTTGGTGCATATTCCGATTGAGGACGAGTGTTTCAATTTCGCACCATTCTTTCTCAGATTTTAACTCGACTTGTATCAATCGATTTTTTAAAAATTGTGCCACCAGACAGGAGATCCCTCACCCTTGCTGCGCTCGGGTTCGGGATGACGTGGTGGGGATTTACCTCAGATTTCGTTCTCGCTCTTCAAAGTATTTTGTAAAGCAAAGATCAAGACCATTAGGGTTTGTTGACAATTCAGAATTCGACGTCCCGCGGCTTGTCCTCAGGATCCAGTTCGATCGGTCTTTGTGCAATATACTTATGCACTGAGCAAGATCCCTGGATCCCGCGGACAAGCCGCGGGACGTAGGGCTTTCGAAGTTGAATTGTCAACAGACCCTAGTTTCCTTGTTGATGATGCCCATTTGATTTAAAACCTAGTGATTCGGAAAGAATAGACACGACTAAAGTATTCAAACTTACATGTTCCCTTTTTGCTCGTCTTGTCAATCTTGCATGGAGTGATCGAGGTACGCGTTGCACCCATTTACCACTTTGGTTTTCAAAATTATCTGATTCTGGTATTTCTCTACCTTTTTCCTTTGCCGCAAAAATCCAACACTGAACTGCATCAGCGCCATTAGCAATTGCTTCTTCAACCGTTTCACCATCTGATATACAACCAGGCAGGTCAGGAAATTCAATTAAAAACCCTCCACCATCATCAATTGCTAATTCACGAATAGTAAAGGGATATTCAGGCATCTTCATTACTCACCTCCAAACTTTCAATAAGAGCGATAAACTTTTTAACATAAATTGGTTTTATTGGGCGATGAGCTGGAACACACAGCAGCTCAATCCAATCATTATGATCAAACACTACATGACTTCCACCTGTTTTTCGAACAGCCACGCCATACTGATGGGCAATGGTCTCCAATTGCTCAATACGCCAATCCTTAGGATTGGTTTTCATTTTATTAAGTGTTTTTTCGCTCTTAGTCATATTTGATATGATACTATATTTAGTACTATAAATCCAATCATCAAGTAAATTTCAGTTGCAAATAATCTGGGCCAAGTTGCAATTAATGTGGGCCCAGTTTTTGATAGAAGCAATTAAAGTGAGCCGAAATCGAATTTCATTCGCATTTAATTTGGGCCAACTTTATGCGCTGAGTGCAGGCCGAGTCGTTTTCGATTGCGGGCCACTACATCTAATCGTTTTTCTAGTTGGTGGCTATTCTTTTCCCAAAGGAATCTGCATCACGACACCAACGTTCTTGCGCTATTAACCCAAGCGTTTTTTCTTTTTCAGCATCCATCAGTATGGTTGAATGTATAATATACCTTTCACGGATGAGTTTTAGGATTTAATGCTATTGCTTTTTCCGTTTAGACTACGTTTAAAAACTCGCAATAGAGTAGACTATTCCTCGCTTTTAAACGTAGCCTAAACAAAAAAATCAAGTCGCCTAAAATCCTAAAACTCATCTGTGAAAGGTATATATCCTTTTTTTTAGCGCTCTTATTATTGCTTGTGAGTCCAAGCTCTTCGCGTACGCTATGCTCATACGATAGGAATGTGCTATCTTGGATAGCTAAAAGTAATGGCATCATTTGCGCTATACATCCATTACAAGATGTGTATAAGATTCAGCGCTTCGCTCGAGATGACGTGGGGTAAGTTACAACTATCATTTATGGACTTCAAAAAGCATTTTATGATAAAATATTTTACATAAATGGTTTTATAATGGTTGATTGATGAATTTTTTTACTTTTCATGGCACTGAAGAAAAAAAAGCAGTTAAGAAAAAAGCAATCAGTGCAATGATAGATTTTTCAAATGAATACTTTAACTATTTAAATGCTTTGGCTCTTTTTGATTGGCAAAAGGCAAATATTGAAAGAGAGAGGGACCAATTTAAAAGATTTGTGCGAACCGCTAATAAATCAGGATCCTTATCATGTAACATGTTTCCTTATCAGTATCGTTATGCTTTCTATGTAGCAGAGGTTTCTGAGAATGATTTTGAAACACTAAAAAAGCAAACAAAAACGAGCTTAAAAATAGGTTTAGTTATCTTAAAGTCAACAAATGTTGGTATGTTTTTGATCAGCCAGATGATAAGTATGTGCAATTAAATCAGGAAGATACCTTAACTAACGAATTGAGGATGTTGATTGGCGATAATATAATAGATTTTCTTGAGGCTAAATTATCAGAGCAAGAACTATGTGTGATTCCTGAGCAACATCTTAACTCTGAGCATTGGTTTCTTAATAAATCTAAGGGATTTGATTCAAAGGGCTGCCAATTTTTCTCTAATCTCGCCAAGGCAAAGTGGGAATTATATGATATGGAGTGGTCAGATTATTGGATATTATTCTATCGATATGTTGCAGTTTATCTCTTGATGGTGTTGTTTTTGGTTGTGATAGGATCACTTTGGATGCCGATGATGTTGGTGTGTATGCCCCTTGTTTTAATAGGTGCCGCGCTTTTATTCGACAGAGCATATGCCTGTCATGCTCGTGGCGAGATAAAATTAAAACAGTTTTTTGCCATTCCTGAGAGTTTCGAACTAAAACACTATTTTATTTTCCCGGTATGGAATAAAAACGACGATCTTCAACCCCAATCTATCTGTGATGTTGGCTTTTCTGAAGAAGATCTTGATCTTAAATTGCGGTCATCGCTCACCCAATAGAACAAGGGAGCGAATTAAAAGTTTTATTAACTGGCTTGGGCTTTGAAGAGTTTAACTCAGGAAAAACGAGTGGCTCTCGGGTGAGATTCATTCATGAAAATTATAGCGATATTATTTTGCGCAAACCCCTCCCGAATCCTGAGCTTAGCGAAACAAAGGCTCAATTATCAATACGGCAGATCCAATCCCAAGGCAGGTGGCATGGATTGAGCGATGATGAACGATGGCGTGAAGAGCTACATCGTGTCAGACCGTTATTACCTTACGTTGTCGAGCATATTGATGATCTATTGCTTCTATTTTTGATATAATATCCGCATTAAGCTCAACTTGCGAGCACTGGGGTTGCATGATGCATAATTTTTCTGATTAACAGCTCACACATTACAAGGTTGATTGCTATGACAGCGTTATATAAAGCGGGACAAGCGTTGGGATTGAATGAACAACAAGTTGAAGCGCTATTGTTTTTTTGGGATTTACCTCATCGCGCGCGACATCTTGACGAATTAGAAAGTACTCTGAAAGAAAGGTTGCATTTATCTAACAAGCTGGTGACTCAGTTTATAGCAACATTACTGAATTGCACGTCTCATGAAGGTGTTCATCTTCAGGCATTTTGTCAACAATTATGGGAAGAGCGAAACGCACTTGAAGCTTTGGCGTTGTTACAATATTTTCAACAACTTTATTTTACTAAAACCGCAATTGAGGAAAGCACTACAATGCCCACTCAATTTACTACATTACATGCCGAGCAGATTCAACATCTCGCAAATGCGCATTTTGATATGATTAATAGACGCATCACTAGCAGTAATGCTGATATTACATTAATTATTGGTTCAAAGGCGAAAACGTGTGATTTGTATTTTCGATATTTTCAATCCGAATCAACGCAACACAACCTTGGAAAACCCTATCTCTTTTTAAGTACGCGCCGTCTTCTTAGAGATAAGAGTGATAACCCAATAAGTCAGGCGAGTTTTGAATATGATCAAACAGGCTGCCAAGATTATCATGACTATTTAAAAACACATTATTTAGAGCGCTACAATCGCTTTATGTCCGATTGTTTTCATAAAACAGGCATGGCTATTGGTTTTAAACCCATTACAGAACCGACCGAAGGTATGGCGATGTTTGAACGGTATGAATATACCTTTAAAGAATCATTAGAAATCGCTTTAGAAAGAAACAATGCATGTATAGTGTACACAGGAAAAGAGGATGCATTTTCTTTTTACCAACAAGCACTCAAACTTGCTTGTGCGCAAGGTGATTTAAGTAAAAATGGAGTTGTAGCATTAGGGTCTCTTCAACCCTATTTATCGTATTATGCTATTCAATTTGATGTGATTCGAAATCAAAGCGTTGAATGCGCCGATGTGCCCACAGCAGCATTATTATCTAGCTTAACCAGCATGGCTTATGGGCCTGATGGTATGCATGATGCTCATTTTTTAGCACAGCGACTTGCGACTATTATTGACGTACAATATAAACAGGCCGCGAAGCGATTACAAAGAGAACTAGGTATCGTGAATGCCATTCCCATACCTAATGAGTATTTGCGGATAAATTACTCGAAGCAACCTTTGATTTTTTTCTGTAGTAGTTTGGGTGATGCAGAGTTTGCAAAAGATACGATACGTAGTTTAAGTGAAAAATCAGGAAAACAGTGTTCAATCATAGCATTATGTCATGTAGTGGAACCTTCACTTGCAAGTTTTGCTGCTCTCTATCCTAACGTGACGATGGTGAGGGAAATCAATGACATGCTAATTAAAGATTGTAGCAATGACGAGATTGTTGATTTCGTTAAACGCGCTACATTTTCAAATGCGTTTATTGGTATGCCGTCGAATAATGAAGAGACGCGTGCAATGCAAATTGCATTATCTCTAGATATACCGGTTATCTTTGCCAGTGAGTTTATGTTTGAACCACCTCGTGAACATGCCATTTGGCAATATCATAATTTACTTTGCCAAAAGGAAAATATTCAATTTGCTGTGCCTTTGAGTGGCACTAGTTTATTTGCAGGACATCCACGTCGTCACATTGTTGGTCATCGCGCGCTCAGCAAAATGTCGTCACACATTCCAATGAGCATAGATCAAAAACATGCGATTCTTGCTCAACTCAACGTTATTAATACAGATCGTCTCGCAGTTATTTCTGGAACAACGCAACCGCCTGGGGTTGATACTGAATTTTTGTCAACACTTCTTGATGAATTACCAAAACATCCAACAGTACAACTTCGTTTCAGTATTCACCCTGGAGTTAAACAGGATATGCTCATATATATCAATAGTTTAATTGCTATTGCTAAACAAATGGATACTGGTAATCAATTCAAAATTATTTTAAATGATAAAATAAAAGAAAAATTAACGCCGGCTCAACTCGCAGAATTTTTAGCAGAGCCATTTATAATCGAAACCAATGTTTCAGGACCTGATGCAAGTTCAGCAGCCGACGCCATCGCGCAAGCTGTTCCTGGTGAGTTGGTGAACACAGCTGCATCTCAAGGTAAGCCAACATTCGTCACGCAAGCAGACAATCACTCCTTACTGCCAAGCTCCTGGGTTACAAATAGTTCAGCGTGTTTTTTTACGGCATTGCCTACCAAGCCTCATACCTTAGCTGAACTTTGTTTAAGTGAAGATGTCACCGAGGCTGAAGTAATCACACGTTTGATGTTGTGTTAGCGTATTTTCCAATCGTACACCTCGTTGCTAGTTTATGATTTCTGGTTAAGTCCTTGTGTAACAACACCCTATTTAGGAGCGGTTCAGAACTAACCTTCCATTCTGGTCCGCTTATTAGCGGCTCTTGCTTACTAGTCCGATTTAATACAAGATGTTCATCCCATGTAACAACAGAGGTAGATCAGCATGGAAAACAAAACCAAAGAGATACATATTGAGCAAAATGTTAAAATAGCCTTCTACGGTGATTCTGGCGTAGGAAAAACGACTTTGGCCATGCGTTGGGGTAGTGATACCCTTCATGAAACGTATCAAGCAAGTCTGGGGGTTGATTTTGAGAGCAAAACTATCTCTGATGCTGAGTTGGGACTGATTTTAGACTTGCAAATTTGGGACATAGACGGCCAAAAGCAGTTTGAATTTATGATGCCTTTTTATCTGCAAGAGACTAAATGGGTGGTTTTGGTATTTTCTGTGACAGATAGAAACTCTTTTAATAATTTGCTCCATTATTTTGACATAGCCCGAGCCAATGTACATACGAAGGCGCACTATTTTATATTGGCTAACAAAACTGATTTAGAAGCTGAAAGACAAGTGAGTACCGCAGAGGCTGAAATGTTTGCGCGTGAACAACATACTGCTTATATTGAGACTTCTGCAAAAACTCGGATGGGATTAGATCAATTAGAACAAACAATCTTACGGGTTGTGACGCATTGCCGAGCGAAGGCGGAAGGCGTGAGAGCGACAGATATTCCTCAGTCTTTTTATGGAAATCACGCTAAGCAAGAGGGCGCTGGAGCAACGAAAACTCTGAGGCCTAGACCAGAGACAGTTACAACTTTGAATCGCCAAAGTTGTTTGTAGCTGACGCTCGCAACGACGATGTTTGGCCTATAATCCCCATGATACGCCAAACGTGGTATACTCTGCCTATTTATCTCAGTGTAGAATGTCTATGACAAATTATTGTGGTTATATTGCCTTGGTCGGGCGCCCGAATGTGGGGAAATCGACTTTATTGAATCGCATTTTAGATCATAAAATCAGCATTACTTCGCGTAAGCCGCAAACCACGCGCCATAGTATTTTAGGGGTGCGCACGGATGGACCTTATCAGTATGTGTATGTCGATACACCAGGGATTCATCTCGGGTCGAAAAAAGCCATGAATAAAATGATGAATAAAACTGCTATCCGAGTTTTGAATGATGTGGATGTGATTGTTTTTGTGACTGAGGGCACTGCTTGGCGCGAGGAAGATGAATACGTATTGGGATTGATTCAAGAGGCAAAAGTACCTTGTGTGTGGGTACTGAATAAAATAGATAAAATGGCGGATAAAAAGACGCTATTGCCTTGGGTAGAAGAGATGGCTCAACGCCATCCTTTCGCGGCTGTGATTCCTCTTTCTGCACGTACCGGCCTACAAACTTCGATTTTGCATGCCAAAATCGAGGAGTTTTTGCCGGAATCTCCGCATATGTTTCCTGATGATCAATTGACTGACCGTTCTATAAAATTCTTATGTGCTGAAATAGTTCGTGAGAAGATTTTTAGGCTTTGTGGTCAAGAGTTGCCTTATTCTACCGCGGTGGAGTTGGAATCTTATAAGGATACGCCACAATTAGTGCGTATTGCGGCGTTGATTTGGGCAGAGAAAGAAAGTCATAAGCGGATGATCATTGGTGACAAAGGTGAGAAATTGAAAGAGATTGCTACCCAAGCGCGTATGGATATGGAAAAATTGTTAGAGAAAAAAGTATTTTTACAGTGTTGGTGTAAAGTCAAATCGGGATGGTCTGATAATGAGGGCATCCTCCAAGCCTTGGGATATGAGTAATCCTACCTGGCTGATTCATAAAACGTGGGCGGGCGAGAGCTCGGCGCGGGTTTTGTTATTTACGCGAGACCAAGGGTTGATTTGGGCGAAATGTCATGGTGGGTGGGGGCCCAAAAAACAAGCCATGCTCCAAGCGTTTACGCCATTATGGATTGAATTCACACAACGGCAGATTTGGTATTATGTACGGCATTTGGAAATTGCCGGCAGTGCATTTGAATTCACCGGTATTTATTTATTTTCTGCTTTGTATATCAATGAATTATTGTATCATGCATTGCGTCCCCAAGATCCCCATTCAGATTTGTATGATGCGTATGTTACTACTTTGCAAAAAGTGAGTTTGGTTGCTACTAAAGCAGAATTAGAGCCGATATTGCGGCGTTTTGAATGGAAAGTATTAACGTCTATTGGCTATGCCATGTCATTGACCCATGATGCGCAAACTCATACACCTATTGTGGCGACGCATTATTATAGTTTTCAAGCTGGCTTGGGTTTTCTTCTGGCCCCAACTGGAATAGTGGGTGCTGATATTTTGGCTTTGGCTCATGATGAATTACACGATCCCAAGGTATTGAAAACCGCAAAATATATTATGCGGCGTGCGCTGGAACATGCTTTTGGCGGCAAAACGATAAAGAGCCGAGCGTTTTTTGTGAAAGCGTAAAGCTTCCAAAACACCGTCGCTACGCTCCTCGCAACGACGTGTTGACAACTGTTCATACCCACGTAATATATACCTCTCGAAATTGGGTTTCTCTAAAGTGATTATTTCATGAACTTATTACGCAAAAAAAATATCCGTACCGTGGATCTTAGCCTGATGGGTGAAGAGCACGAGGGTGGGTTGACTCGCTGTTTGACTGGGTTTGACCTCACATTACTGGGGATTGGCGCTATTATTGGCGCTGGTATTTTTGTATTGACTGGTGTGGTGGCGGCGACGAAGGCCGGTCCAGCGATTGTCTTATCGTATATTATTGCAGGGCTAGCATGTTTGTTTTCGGCATTGTCGTATGCAGAATTGGCGACAGCCATTGGTGGGTGTGGGAGTGCCTATGCCTATGCTTATGTGGGTTTCGGTGAAATTATTGCTTGGATGATAGGATGGGACTTGCTCTTAGAGTACTCCATCACCATTGCTACCGTAGCAGTGGGGTGGAGCAGCTATCTTAAGAGTTTGTTGCAGTCTCTGTCGTTCAATGTGGTGAATATTGTACGCGTGGGCTCTACTATTGCGATTGATTTTTTTGCATTAGGGATTATTTCAGTGACCAGCGTATTATTAATTTGGGGTGTACGTTCGAGTACACGCTTTAATAATGCGATTGTAGGTATCAAATTATTAGTAATTCTTATATTTGTGGTCGTCGCGTCTACGCATATTGATACCAACAATTGGCATCCGTTTATGCCATTTGGTTGGTTAGGGGTAGCGAAAGGCGCCTCATTGATATTCTTTGCGTATATTGGCTTTGATGCGGTTTCGACGACTGCGGAAGAAGTGGTGAATCCGCAACGGAATTTGCCTATCGGTATTGTCGGTTCTTTGTTGGTTTCCACTATTTTGTATATCGTTATTTCAGCTTTGCTGACAGGTATGGTTCCTTATTATAATTTGAATGTAGCCTCTCCGATTAGTGATGCATTGATTGCAATCGGCTATCAAGGCATGGCTGGGGTAATCAGTGTAGGTGCTTTGGCAGGTTTAACCACCGTGATACTGGTATTGTCTTATGGTTTGAGCCGCATATTTTTTGCAATTGCTCGCGATGGACTGTTACCCAAGTATTTTTCTGTATTGCATGCAAAAACTAAAACGCCCATGCGTATTGTCGTTTTGTGTGGCATTTGGATGGGCGTGATTTCGGCTTTGTTCCCAATCGATCTCTTGGCTGAGCTGGTAAATATTGGTACTTTGGTTGCGTTTACCTTGGTTTGTTTGGGTGTGCTGATACTTCGTCGCACACAGCCTGATATGCATCGGCCATTCAAGACGCCTGGTATGCCCTATGTCCCTATTTTAGGGATGGTCTGTTGTCTCTATTTGATTGCAAATCTACCCTTGTTAACCATACTCCGATTTGTGGTTTGGTTTGCGATTGGGATGGTGATTTATTTCTCGTTTGGTCGCAAACATAGTTTGCTGGCGGGTAAGTCTAAGAAAGCGCGGTGATTGTAGTTGGTAGGTTGGGCCTTGGCCCAACGAACAGGTTGATATTCATTGTTGGGCCAAGGCCCAACCTACTACTACGGTATTTTCTATTTTCTTAACGATGCAGAACTAAAGTACAATTGTTGTTCTTCCATTTCTGCTTCCGTTGTGTAATCCACTTTTCCGCTCATACGCAACGTCCTAATTGCTTTGAGTCTTTCAGCAGTTTCGGTATCTCTAAAGAAAGGACTGTAGCGAAAAATACGCGTCATACGACTAGGATCTGCCGTCATATCATGATGAATGGCTGTGATGACATTTTGCATTTTATCGCCATCGAGACTTTTCGCTTTTCTTTTTTCCTTTTTATCTTTTCTTAGGATATCCGCTACTTGCTCATCCGTTACAGTAAAACGACCTGGTTCTTCTGGATGTAATGCGTCTTGATTGTTATAAGCAGTCATGCGGTAGATGCCTTCTTGTACCGCAAGGTGAATGCAGGCAGCAGCAAACAAAGTAACGCAACCCATAATGAAAAAAGCCCAGCTAACAGGGTTCGCAAATCCAGCACTAACTGTTAAAGCAGTGATAGCAGACGACAACACCGCATTAGTTAGGACAGCGGACAAGCTAAGACTCATGACAATATTGGCCATACCTAGACCTGCTTGGAGATAGCCTTCGTTATAATACAAACGTTCTAAGTTATTCCATAATTCACTCATTAAATAAAATGCACCCATCACAGCAGGGGCAATGACCACACCGGCAATAATAAGCAGACCTGCATAAGCGGCAAAATTGCTGTTTCTACTGTTGCTGCCATTTTCTTCACGGCGATCTGACGCTGTACCGTAGTAGTTGTTTGTTGTGCCGCCATTGCGGTTCATAAGACAAAATGCCCACCAGGGTATGCCGGAATTATGATGGTGATGGATAACTGTTGGCGCTGGCGCAGCAGCTGTTGCGTAAATAGGTGACGTAGAGGAAGCATAAGCGTGTGGAATGGAGTCTTCTTCTGCATCGTCGTGGGATGGTGATCTAGGGGCAGGGTTGAGAGCAGTAGTGAAAAATTCTTTTGTTTTCCGAATCTCGTCGTTTTTTTCTCGGTCAGTAGAACTGGTACTGTCTACTTGCCATATAAAATTTTCATAAATGTCAGCGCGTTGACTATCAGTTATCACATTAGATCTGGGCATAGTTAGCTCCGTTTTGAATTCGTGCGCATTATACATTGCGTTTAATAAAAACACAAAGAAAAATGAACGATACGAATGACCAAAAGTCAATTGCTTCGTCGCTACACTTCTCACAACGACGGTTTCTTTCTTGCAGGTACTTGCAAATACTTTTGTAGCGCTATATCATTACAGGAGTACGGAATATTGTGAGTAGGATTATGACAATCAAACAGATGAGTTTAGAAGAGTTTTCCAATCTGGCCCAGCATAGTCAGTGCTTGGTCGTGTACCGCGAAATTATGGCAGATCGATTAACGCCTATTGGAGTAGTGGCGAAGCTCCAAGCGGAAATGCAGGAAGGGACATTGTTGGAGTCTGGTTTACAGCAGACGGAAGACAGTCGTTATTCCTATATTGCTTTTGGCTTGATGGCGCAATTGTCTGCGCGGGGACAGCAAATTACCCGACGCTTAGGATCCTGCATCACGCACCTAGCTGCGGATCCCTTCACGGTATTACGTCAATTATTAGAGGCGTTGAAATGTGATAATTCGCCGCACGAATTGCTCAAAATGCAGGGTGCAGTGGGGTTTTTGACCTATGATGCGATACGTTTGCGGGAAAATATTCCGGATCGGCATCCCAACGAGCAAGATCTTCCGGATTTACTCTTTAATTTTTACCATACCACGCTGGTTTTCGATCACGTTCAGCATAAATTGTTACTAGCGAAGAGGGTGGAATTGGGTGCAGATGTTCACCAAGTGTATCAAGATGCACAGGTTTATTTACAGAATTTGGTCGATAAAATATCTCGTAATCTCCCGCCACATCAGGGAGATCCTTCGTCGCAGGCTCCTCAGGATGACGTGGATGAAAGTACTCCTCAGGTCGACATCAGTGATACCGATTTTATGCATTTGATTGGACAGGCGAAACACCATATTAGCTTGGGAGATGCGTTTCAAATCGTCTTATCCCGTTGTTTTAAACAGCCCTATACCGCCACGCCTTTGGATATTTATCGTGCATTGCGTAAAGTGAGTCCGGCACCTTATATGTTTTATTTTCCTATGGAACATGGGGTGATGGTGGGCGCCTCTCCGGAAAAATTGATTACGGTACGACAAGGACAAGTGGAGATTAATCCAATTGCCGGAACGCGAGCGCGGTCTACGGTTGCGGATGAAGAAAAAAATGCTAGTGAATTGCTCGCGGATGATAAAGAGTTGGCTGAGCATATGATGTTGGTCGATCTGGCGCGGAATGATTTGGGTTCCGTTTGTAAGCCTGGCACGGTGCAAGTGAAGACGCTACTCCAAGTCAAACATTTTTCTCATGTGAGTCATTTGACGTCCGTGGTTGTCGGACAGTTGGCAGCCGACAAAGATGCTTTGGATGCATTACAGGCAACTTTCCCCGCGGGTACGGTGAGTGGCGCGCCTAAAATTAGAGCGATGGAAGTGATTGATGCGTTGGAGACTTCCAAGCGCGGTTTATACGGCGGGGCATTTTGTCGAGTGGATGCGCTGGGTAATTTGGATAGTTGTATTGCCATTCGCATGGCAATATTGCGCGATGGCGTAGCGACGATACGGACTGGGGCAGGGATTGTTGCGGATTCTAATCCAGAATCAGAAGCAGCAGAAACGCGGCAGAAAGCGCGCGGCATGTTGGCCGCTATTGCTTTGGCAGAGGAGGGTTTGCCGTGCTAATTATCATCGATAATTACGATAGTTTTACGTTTAATCTTTATCAAATCGTGGCACAGAGTCATCCACAGGTGATGGTGTTGCGCAATGATAAGGTTACTGTGGCAGAGATCATCGCACTGAATCCAGAGGGTATTATGTTATCTCCTGGTCCTGGGCGTCCTGAAGCGGCTGGTATTTGCCTTGATTTGATCCAGGCATTGCCGTCTACGGTGCCTTTACTCGGGGTTTGCTTAGGTTTACAAGCGATAGTCTGCGCGCTTGGCGGGAAAGTGATTGCTGCACCAGAGCAGGTGCATGGCAAAGCCACGTTGATTTTTCATCAACGCAAAACGCTCTATCAAGGCCTAACTTTGCCATTTTCTGCAGGTCGTTATCATTCTTTGATGGCGGAGCGCGCTTCTTTGCCATTGAGCTTACAAATCGAATCGGAAACTGCAGATGGCTTGATCATGGGGATTCGTCATCGTCAATTGCCTATTTTTGGGGTGCAATTCCATCCTGAATCTATTTTAACGCCAGCAGGAACTCAGCTCATCCAGAATTTTATGCAGCTATGCTGTCCTGAAAAGGAAGGTGTGTTATGCGGCTAAAAGATGGGATTGAAGCCTTGATGGCCAATCAAAACTTGAATAGCCAAGTTTGTAAACAAATGATGACTGATTTGTTGCAACCTGACAGCCATCCCTTTCAAAAAGTAGCCTTTTTGGTATTGCTGCGATCTAAGATTGAAACAGCGGAAGAATTGGTGGGGATGGTCGCGGCTTTGCAAGACAAAATGGTGGCATTGGTTCCGAATAAAAAAACCTTGGATATCGTTGGAACGGGTGGTGATGGTGCGCGAACGGTGAATATTTCGACTGGGAGTGCGCTATTGGCGGCTGCTTGTGGCGTAGCCATCGCGAAACATGGCAATGCGGCTGTGACTTCTTTGGCAGGATCGGCAGATGTCTTAACGGCATTGGGCGTTAATATTCATATGTCACCCGAAAAAATTATCCAAAGTATTGATTCCTTGGGTATAGGGTTTTGTTTTGCTCCCAATTTTCATCCTATTTTGCGCGAATTAAGGTCTTTGCGGCAACAATTAAATGTGCCGACTTCGTTTAATTTATTAGGCCCTCTGTTGAATCCTACTAAGCCTGCGCATTTGTTATTAGGGGTGTTTGATCCCACATTTATGCCCATCATGGGGGAAACCTTGCAAAAATTAGGCACAGAGCATGCCCTAATTGTGCATGGCAATGGGATAGACGAATTGTCTTGTATGGGCCCGGTTAAAACGCTTGAGGTCACGCCTGATGATTTACATCTGGCTTATCTTGATCCGCAAGCATTGGGGTTGGAACGTTGTGAGTTACGAGATTTACAGGGTGGTTCCGCAGTTATGAATGCTGAATTATTGCGGGATGCCTTCCAGGGTGGTACTGGTCGCCAAGCGGTAGCTATTGCGAATACGCTGATCTTCAATGCTGCAGTGGCTATTTATTTATATGGCTTACAACCTTCAGTGGCAGCTGCGATTCCCTTGGCCAGAGAAAAATTATTGGATGGATCGGCTATGACAACTTTGACGCATTTGGTGGAGTTTTCAAATGACTAATCGCTTGGACCCTATTATAGATCAGAAAAAGCGTGAAATTGCGTTGCTGCAAGCATTTCTCCAAGCCCATCCTGAGCATGCCATAGTGCAGTTATTGCGTGGCAATCTGCTACGAGAAGGGCGGAAAAGCTTTAAACAAGCTCTGCAAGGTCCGAATCTAAGCGTGATTGCAGAAATAAAACGCAAATCGCCGTCAAAGGGTGACTTGGCTCGGATTTCTGATCCCATTGCTTTGGCTCAAACCTATATAGCCGGCGGCGCAGATGCACTGTCAATCCTAACCGATGAGCTGTTTTTTAATGGCAAATTGGCTGATTTAACTTCGGTGTCGCTTGCTTGTGCGAACAGCTCAACGCCTATTTTACGTAAAGATTTTGTGCTAGATGTCAGTCAAATTGCGCAAGCCGTAGTTGCGGGAGCGGATGCTATTTTGGCCATCGTGGCGGTATTAGGTAAGGAGACTCGAACGATTCTGAATGCTGCGAAGGCCATGGGTATTGAGGTGCTGGTTGAAGTGCATACGGAAGCAGAATTGAACTTAGCTTTGGAGAGCGGAGCTGAGATCATTGGAGTAAATAATCGTGATCTGACGACCTTTCAGGTAGACAGTGGGCGGGCTTTTGATCTGGTGGCGTTGATTTCTAAAGGGATAATCAGCGTTGCGGAATCTGGGATTAGAGAGGCTCAGTTGGCGCGAGACTATCATCAAGCTGGATTTGATGCGGTATTGATTGGTGAAGCACTGGTGACTTCTGTTGTACCGGAGCAGTTTATTGGAGCATGCCGGAATGTCTAATAAAATATTTCATAAATTAGGTCCTGTTCTTCCCCTAGTTAAAATTTGCGGTGTTCGCTCAGCTTCGCTTGCGCGCGCAGCGGTAGAAGCGGGTGCGGATTTGATTGGTATTATTTGTCATCCAGGTTCTAGGCGTTATGTTGACCTCGTTACAGCCAAAGAGATTGCTGAGGTAACGCGTGTGATGGGTGGGACGCCCGTGGCGGTATTGGTGGATCAGTCTGCTGCGCAGATGCTCGAATTTTGTGAGATGACAGGGATTGATAGCTTGCAATTACACGGTGATAGGGCGCGGAGTGAGCAGCTGGCATTGCCTGCATATTATCAGCGGATTTATGTGTGTCCAGTTGGATCGATGGGTATACGTCCTGTTGATTTGATGCAATTAAGAGAATGTGATGCGCAACGGGATTATGTGTTGTTTGATCATGAAAATGCAGGGGCTGGCCAATTATTTGCCTGGGATAAGTTGGCGTATACGGGACCACTGCAGATGGGGATTGCTGGCGGATTGAATAGAGATAATGTGGCACAAATGCTAGAAAAATTCAGCCCTGCATTGGTAGATATTTCTTCTGGTGTGGAAGATCTCAGTGGTGAAAAAGATATTAAGTTAGTTCGTGAGTTTATTACGATTGTGAATAGGAGACAGTAACATGCCATTTACGCAAAAAAACGGGTATTACGGTGCATTTGGTGGGTGTTATTTACCTGAAATTTTACTGGCTCCCATTCGTGAGCTCGCAACAGCTTGGGACAGTCTGAAGACTGACTCTGCTTTTCGTTCTGAACTCCGTGAGGTTTTGCAGCACTATGCTGGTCGGCCGACGCCGCTGACTGGTGTACCTAATTTTGCAGCGGCGATTGATGGCCCACAAATATTTTTGAAACGCGAAGATTTGTTGCACACTGGTGCTCATAAAATAAACAATGCGCTGGGGCAATGTTTTTTAGCCAAACATTTAGGGAAACAACGCATTATTGCGGAAACAGGCGCAGGGCAACATGGGGTTGCGACAGCTGCAGCTTGTGCGCGTTTGGGTTTGACTTGCGTGGTGTATATGGGTGCCAAAGATATGCAACGCCAAGCACCGAATGTATCCAGAATGCAGTTGATGGGTGCAGAAGTTATTGCAGTTGAAAGTGGTTCAGCGACTTTGAAAGATGCGGTGAATGAGGCATTACGCGACTGGTCAGAATCGTTTGCCGACAGTTTTTATTGCTTAGGGTCGGCCTTAGGTCCCCATCCTTATCCTGAGATGGTCGCCAATTTCCAGGCGGTTATTGGAGAGGAAACGCTGCAACAATGTCAAAATCAAATTCAAGCCAAACCTGATTTGATTCTGGCTTGTGTCGGTGGCGGGTCAAACGCGATTGGCATGTTTTCAGCTTTTTTAGAGGATGCGGCCGTGCAATTGATTGGGGTAGAGGCAGGTGGCACAGGTTTGAAATTAGGCGAACATGCTGCACGGTTTAGAACGTTGACGCCTGGTGTTTTACATGGCTGTCATACGTATGTGTTGCAAAATGATGAGGGTCAGATTGCTGCCACGGCGTCGATCTCAGCGGGATTGGACTATCCTGCGGTGGGCCCGCAACACGCACAATTGCATGCTATGGAACGGGCACAGTATGTTGCAGTCGAAGATGAGCAAGCGTTACAGGCTTTGCGTTTGTTGGCAAGAACCGAAGGAATTTTATGTGCTTTAGAATCTGCTCATGCGTTAGCTTATTTATGTGAGATTGCACCGACTTTGCCAAAAAATTTAAAGGTAGTGGTGAATTTGTCGGGACGCGGGGATAAGGATTTGGGGCAGATTGGGTAGGTTTGGCCAAGGCCCAACCGAGAAAAGAGGGTATGAACATGACAGGAATCGAAAGAATTGCGGCAAGTTTTGCACAGAGCAAAGCTTTTGTGGCGTATTTAACGGCGGGTGATGGTGGCATGCAACGTACTTTGGATGCTGCATTGGCTTTGATCGATGCTGGGGTCACGATATTGGAAATTGGGGTGCCATTTTCTGATCCCTTGGCAGATGGTCCGGTCATCCAGCGTGCAGCAGCGCGCTCATTGGCAGCGGGGACCACTTTGTCAGCTATTTTAGATTTGGTGGCGGAGATTCGCAGTCGTTCGGATATTCCTTTGATATTATTTACCTATATGAATCCGATTTTTCGGGTCATGCACGCGGATTTTTTTCCAAAGGCCCAACAAGCTGGAGTAGCTGGGATATTACTGGTAGATTGTCCCCTAGAAGAAATGGGGCCGATCCTGCAGCCTTGTGAACAGTATGCGATTGCACCGATTTTTGTGACCAGCCCTACGACATCTGTGGCGCGTATCCAACAACTGGATCAACAGGGTAAAGGCTTTTTATATTATGCTTGCCGCAAAGGGACAACAGGTATTCGCACTCATTTTCCAGAAGATTTTGCGCAGAAGATGCAAATTTTGCAGGCGCATGCAACCTTGCCAGTAATAGCTGGATTTGGGATTGCATCGCGCGAAGCGGCTTCACAAGTGCTACAATACGCCGATGGGGTGGTAGTCGGATCATTATTTGTGAAAGCTTTAGAAGACGGTATGACACCGGGTGATTTGCAGCGTTTGGCTAGGCAGATTAACCCATTAGAGAGGGGAGCAGTATGATTCTTGTAATGAAAGACTATGTGACCAAGCTGGATGTGGATGAATTGGTTGCGAAACTAGCATGGATGAATCTACAAGCGATCCCCTCTGAGGAAAAAGCTCGTTTTTATGTTGCGATTGTGAATGGATTGGATGTTCACACTGACACGGCATTGTTTGCAATATTGCCAGGTGTGGAACGCGTGTTGCCGTTGACGCAGAAATTCAAATTGGCGGGTCGGGAAATTAAAAAAGAGCGGACGGTGATTGATATTCACGGGCGTAAAATAGGGGGCGATACCTTTATTGTGATGGCTGGGCCTTGTTCGATTGAATCTGAAGAGCAAATTCATCAGACGGCTGCCCACGTTGCAGCAGCTGGGGCGCATATTTTGCGCGGCGGGGCATTCAAACCGCGGACATCTCCTTATGAGTTTCAAGGCTTGGGTAAAATCGGGTTGCAATATATGCAATCAGCGGCCACCCAACATGGTTTGTTAAGTGTGTCAGAAGTGATGGATACGCAAGACATCGATTTGGTGGCGTCTTATGTAGATATCTTGCAAATTGGCGCACGCAATATGCAAAACTTTTCCTTGTTAAAACAAGTTGGAAAAACGGGTAAGCCGGTATTATTAAAGCGCGGTTTATCCGCAACGTATATGGATTTCTTGATGGCTGCGGAATACATTTTGCACACCGGAAATCCGAACGTGATTTTATGCGAACGCGGGATCCGCACTTTTGAAACCTACGCACGCAATACGCTGGACATTGCTGCCGTTCCAATTTTAAAGGAATTGACGCATTTACCGGTGATTGTCGATCCAAGTCATGGCACCGGGTTACGATCGATTGTCCCTCCGATGGCCTATGCCGCGATGGCGGCTGGGGCAGATGGCATTATGGTGGAAGTGCATCCTGATCCGGATAAAGCAGTCTCGGATGCGAAGCAGACGATCACGCCGCAAACCTTTGCGCAAATGATGACTATGCTCAATAAAATTGGTCAGGTCGTCAGAGTGGGGACCTAAACATGCCCTATCGAGTCAGGCCATCGCGATTACAGGGTGGTATCACGATACCCCCTTCAAAATCGCATACGTTGCGCGCTATTTTATTTGCAACTATGGCGCATGGGCAATCGGTGATTCGCAATTATTTGCCGTCCCCCGATACCCAAGCCATGTTGCGAGCTTGTACCTTATTGGGCGCAAATATTGAAGTGGAACAGGAGTCATTGCGTATTGACGGAGTGGGTGGGCAGCCTAGTGCGCCAGCCGATGTCATCGATGCGGGTAATTCTGGGCAAGTTTTGCGTTTTGTGGCTGCTGTTGCCGCATTGACCTCCGGTTATACGGTTTTGACGGGTGATGAGTCGATTCGCACCCTGCGACCTGTCCAACCTTTATTAGAGGGCTTAAGTGGTTTAGGAGTCCTGGCTGTCTCCACACAAGGCAATGGTTCAGCGCCTATTATTGTCAAAGGCCCGATGTTGGGCGGCAAGACGCGATTAGATGGTGCAGATTCACAGCCTGTGTCGGCGCTATTGATTGCAGCCGCTTTTGCCAAAGAACCTACCGTAATCGAAGTGATGAATCCCGGAGAAAAACCGTGGATTGATCTGACTTTAGATTGGTTGCGTCGTTTGGGGATTGCTTATGAACGCGAAGGGTACACCCATTATACTCTGTTGGGTAATGCGAAGTATTCGGGCTTTGATTACACGGTGCCAGGTGATTTTTCCTCTTGTGCTTTTCCATTAGTGGCGGCCTTGATCACCGGCTCGCAAATCAGTTTGCACAATCTGGATATGCAAGATGTACAAGGTGATAAAGCCTTGATTGGGATTTTACAAGATATTGGGGCCGATATTGTGGTGGATGCAGAGAACAAAGCTTTGCATGTGCGACCTGCAACACTTTTGATGGGGAAAACCATTGATGTGAATCAATGTATCGATGCGCTACCGATTTTAGCGGTCTTGGCTTGTTATGTAACGGGAGGCACCACGTTGACAGGCGCTGCTATTGCTCGTAAAAAAGAATCTGATCGCATCTCAGCCATCACCCAGGCATTACAAGCAATGGGTGCGGAGATTGTCGAAACCGAAGATGGCATGCACATTAGTCCAACGCCATTGGTTGGCGCAGTAGTACCTAGTTTTTCGGATCATCGCATTGCGATGGCTCTGGCGGTTGCTGGATTGGCGGCGCGTGGAGAAACGGTGATTGAGAATACCGCTTGTGTGGCCAAAAGCTATCCAAATTTTTTGGCCTCTATGCAAGGTTTGGGCGCTGACATGGTAGCTTTGCTATGAGCCAATGTTTGATTTTGATTGGTTTTAAAGCTTGTGGCAAAACGTCGGTTGGGGAATTGCTGGCGCAAAAACTGGGCGTGCAGTTTCTGGATACGGATCGATTGTTGGAGGCGCGTTATGCTTCTAGTTTACTGCCAACGTCCCATGACTCCGCACTACCGACTTCACCGAATTCCCGCGGCTTGACCGCGGGATCCATAGGTCTTGATACCTCCATGGATCTCGCGGTCAAGCCGCGGGAATTCGGTTGCGCCGAAATATACCGCGCCATTGGCGAGCATGCATTTCGTGCACTGGAAAAAAGCGTAATGACTGATTTGCAACAAGCTGCCACAAACACCCCCCGAGTGATAGCAACTGGTGGCGGAGTAGTATTAGATCCAGAGAATAAAGCACTCTTACAACAATTGGGGAAGGTCATTTATTTGTCTGCCTCTTATGCGACATTATTATCTCGCTTGAAGAGTAACTCCTTACCTGCATTTATGTCTGGTGATCTGGAAACAGAGTTTCAAACGTTGTTTGCGCAACGAGAGCCGATGTATCGGGAGATGGCAGATCGAGTATTGAATACAGAAAATTATTCGGTGCTTGAGGTGGTTGAGCAGTTGGTTTAAATATCTTGGAGACAAGCATGGCAAGCAATTCTTTTGGACAATTATTTCGCATCACTACTTGGGGCGAGTCTCACGGTAAAGCCATTGGTGTCGTAATTGATGGCTGTCCAGCAGGCGTGGCTGTCAGTACGGAAGAGATTAATCTTGCATTGGCAATGCGGGCACCTGGTCGCAATGCGTACACGAGCCCGCGCCAAGAAACGGATCATGCAGAGATTTTTTCTGGTGTATTTGAAGGTAAAACGACCGGAACGCCAATTTCGATTATCATCATGAATCGTGATATGAAGTCAAACCATTATACTGCCCTCAAAGACGTTTTGCGTCCCGGTCATGCTAATTATACTTATCTGCAAAAATATGGTCCTAATTATGATTATCGAGGCGGCGGGCGCGCATCTGCGCGCGAAACAGCTTGTCGCGTAGCGGCGGCGGCCATTGCAAAAAAAATACTGTTTCATTACGGCATTCAAACATGTGCTTATTTATCGAGCGTGGGGTCAGTCCAAGTTGATGATCTGGGGGTGAGTATCTCAGATTTGCGCCCCAAAATTGATAATAACCCAATTTTTTGTCCAGACGAACATGTTGCACAAGCTATGCAGACTGTGATTCATCACGCAAAAGAATCCGGAGATTCAGTCGGAGGGGTGGTGACGTTTTTAGCTACAGGATTACCGGTAGGTTTAGGCGATCCCGTATACGAAAAGCTGGAAGCCAATTTGGCCAAGGCGATGTTAACGTTGCCGGCCAGCAAAGGTTTTGAAATAGGGGAAGGGTTTCAGGCTGCTCACATGCTGGGATCAGATCACAATGATTTATTTACGCAATCTGAGCAACAGACTCAAACTCAAACGAATCATGCCGGGGGTACGTTAGGTGGGATTTCAACGGGCATGCCATTACTGGGTCGAGTGGCTTTCAAACCTACTTCTAGTATTCGCAAACCCCAAGCAACGGTTGATCTCAATGGTCAGGCGACGGTCATGACGCTGCCAGAAGGATCGCGCCATGATCCCTGCGTAGCCATTCGCGCTGTGCCGGTAGTAGATGCCATGTGCGCACTGGTGTTGGTAGACGCTTTATTACTGCAACGTTGTGCGAAGCTAACGGAGTCATCATGTTGACCATCCCATTTGGCTCGCATTCGATATATTTGGATCAGCAGTTACTCCAAACTGAGATGGTGTCGACTTTGTGTGCACCATTGCGCAGGCGTTTGGCCATTATCACCGATAGTAATTTAGCGGATACTTATGGTCAAGCTTTGCAGAAAACATTGAATAAGCAGGGTTGTTTGGCGGATTTATTTGTCTTTTCAGCTGGCGAAACGCATAAAACGCGCCACACCAAGGAACAATTAGAAGATGAGTTGTTACGCAAACAATATGGGCGTGACTCTTGTTTTTTGGCGCTAGGCGGTGGATTGGTTTGTGATTTGGTTGGGTTCTTAGCCGCGACTTATTGCCGCGGTGTTCCAGTGATTTATTTGCCGACCACGTTATTGGCGATGGTGGATGCCAGTATGGGAGGCAAAACTGGGCTCAATACGCCCTTGGGGAAAAATTTAATTGGGACGTTTACCCAGCCTTATGCCGTGTGTATGGATATGGCTACATTGCAGACGTTACCCGATTGCGAATGGCGCAATGGGATTGCAGAAATGATCAAACATAGTTTGATTGCGGATGCGAATTTGTTTGCACAAATGCAAAGCTCGCAAAATTTACAGGCATTGCAAAATCGGGCAGATTTGGTGGATTTGATTCAGAAAAACTGCGCGATAAAAAAATCCATTGTGGAACAAGATGAACACGAAAAGAGTATTCGTCAATTATTGAATTTTGGGCATACGATTGGACATGCGATCGAAGCGCTGGAGGATTACCGGATTGGGCACGGTGAAGCGGTGGCGATTGGGATGCTAGTAGAATGTCATTTGGCCGTGCAAGCGGGGTACTTGTCTGATACGGTGTTAGAGGCAGTCCATGCGCTATTACACCGCTATGCATTACCTTTGAAAACCAGTGTATTTCAAAACAAATCTTTGTTTTTGGAAGCACTGATTTTGGATAAAAAGTCGATTCAGTCAATTCCGCAATTTGTATTGTTAACTGGGATTGGCCAGCCTTATGTCCATGAGGGACAGTATACGCATCCTGTTGCTATAGAGTATTTGGATCGTGCTCTGGATTGGGCGGCCGAAAGGTTTGGGTAAACCTATCCGTGCTGACAAATCTCCTTATTTGAAATTCTATTTATGGTGTACTAACATTTAATCAGTCACTAAGATAAATACCAGAATCATGAATCCAGCGCTTTTCGGCGAGAGGATTCGCCGAGTGGATTTTTTCATAAAGCCGAATAACACTCTAAGCTATAAATTCCAAAGGAAGACAATTATGAGCGATGGTGATTTTCAACAGGGAAAAGAGTTAATCAATTCAAAATATGAAAAATCAGATATTGATATGATTGAGAAGTTAAAGAGTATATCTCCAGATTTTTATAATATCTTGGTTGAATTTGTGTTTGGTAAGGTATGGACTAGAAAAATCTTAAACATCCAATCTCAAGAAATAGTTGCCATCACGGCATTAATCACGATGGGTTGTGTCCCTGAGCTACTAAAAGGCCATTTTAATACTGCGTTGAATAGTGGATTAACCTCAGAGGAAGTGAAAGAAATTATCTTATTGGCATCGATTTATATTGGGATTCCTAAATCAATTAATGCATTTTTTGTGTTGCAGTCCGTATTGGATGAGCGAGCAAAAAAATAGGAGAGCGCTATGTTATACATATCATTGTTTCCTCAGTTGTTAATCGGGTTCTATTTTTTGTTTTTTGGATTATGGAATGGCTATCATTGGAAGCCTACTATAGAGGCCATGGTCTCAAAAAAAATTCCTTTTGCATCCCCATTATTAGCATTTGGAATTCTTTTAGAGTCTATAGCGGGTACTGCAATTATTTTAGGAATTGGCATCAAGATTGCGGCAGCTGTATTAATTCCCTTTGATCTCGTTGCCGTATGTCTCTTTCATAATTTTTGGTGCATGCAAGGAGAGATACGTCGATTAAACATGATTATTTTTATCTCTAATACCACGGCGACATTAGGGGCACTTATTTTATTACTCGTAGGGAGCATTTAGAATGGGCAGCAAAAACACGACTGATTACATACTAGAGACGCTCAAAAATGAAGGAGTCACTCATGTTTTTCTCGTCCCTGGATTTCTCATTGATCCTTTTCTGAGTGGTTTTGCTAGAAATAGCCAGCTCTGCCCCATCATCGCTGCCCACGAAGAGGGTGCTGCATATATGGCAGATGGTTATGCTAGAGCTAGTGGTTTGTTTGGCGCTGTGATTTGCATCGGTGGACCCGGAGTCACGAATACCACAACTGCCATTGCGGTAGCCAGCGCAGACCGAATACCTGTTTTTCTGATTTCAGGAGATGTTCCTGTCCATTGGCAGGGCCGAGGTTTTCTCCAAGATTCGACCTTAGCAGGTATCAATGAAACCGCTATTTTGTCTTCTGTGACTAGAATGCAATTGGATCTGCCTTGTGTAGAATTACTGGAACATCACTGTCAGACCCTGCTGCGAAAAATGTATAGCCCTGCAGCCCCTGGCCCAGTTCATTTGATGATAGCGGAAGACATTCAACAAAAAGAAGTTCCGCAAAAGATACCTAAAAAACTACCCTCTATTGTCCACAAGCAACGGATTTTAGATCATAGTACATTGCCAGAGGTTTGGCAGCATTTATCTGCTCGTAAGAAAATCATGATCATTGCTGGGGCTGGCGTAACCAGCTCTGATGCCAGCAAAGAACTGATCATTTTTGCTGAGCGTTACGCCATCCCGGTGGCAACCACCAGCACAGGTAAAGGTGTGTTTCCAGAAAATCATCCCTTATCACTAGGCTGTGCTGGATGGTTTGGTTCACGTTGGGCGAACGAGACGCTTATAAGCGGTGAAGTCGAGGTATTAATCATATTAGGGTCTCGCTTAAGTATGATGGATTTGTGCGTGATTAAAAAAGACCCTGTCAAACAAGTCTTAATAGCAAATGACATCAATTTTGACTCTATTTTTAGAAGCTTTACGGTCGACGTACCCGTGTTGGGTGATTGCCAAGAATTTTTAAAAACATTGAATAACACAATGGATGCAACTATGCAGGCAGTTCAAGCGCATAATGCCACACGAAATCAATGGTTAGTCTCCATAAAAAATCAAGGAACTCGTGTTTATTTTCCAGAAAATTGTCTGAGTACGATGGTGCCAATACACCCTGCACGTGTTATTCATGAACTGCGACAAATCATGCCCACCAACACAATATTAACTGTCGACAATGGTGCTCATACACTTTTTGTTGGACATTATTGGGAAACATATGGGCCACGCGAGTTTTTTACGTCATTAAGCCATATGGGCTCCGTGGGTTGGGGTGTCCCTGCGGGGATAGGTATCAGCATTGCTCGCCCAGATGCGCCCTCTGTCATCATTACAGGAGATGGTTGCATGTTAATGAATGGTGTCGAAATACAGACAGCCGCTCGTTATAATCTGCCAATTATCGTGATAGTCATCAACAATAGTGCGTATGGAAACCCGAATTTAAGATCTAAGACGGTAGGCGTGATCGAAGATCAACTTACTTTATTACCATCACATGATTTTGCTGCATTTGCTCGCGCTTTGGGTGCTGAAGGATTTACGGTAGATAAACCAGAAGAATTATCCTCTACTTTTTTAAAAGCATTATCATTAAAGAAAACGGTGTTGGTAGATGTTAAATGCGGCAATTATCCGACACCTACCAAAATTTTTGATCATGGTTTAAAATTTTCCTCTTATTAAGGGCTGTTGCAAAATTGTCAAAAGATATAAACGATACCTTGCCTTCCTAGGATGCGTTTCAGGATTTAATGTTTAATAGAATAATAAGAGGTTAGATCCGAACTATGTTGATAGCAATTTTACCCGTGACCGATTATTCAACCGCCAAACAACAACTATTCCAGCTTGTCGATAGCGCCGATGGTGTGGAATTACGCTTGGATTATGCGAGTCATTGGGATGGCAACGCAGTGGCTGAGCTGCGAAAAATGTGCACCTTACCGGTTATCTTCACACTACGCAGCCAAGCCCAGGGAGGGCATTATCCGCATTCCGAGGAACAACGCCTGCAAACCATTTTAGAATTATGTGCATTCAACCCCGACTATCTTGATTTAGAGCACAATGTACCGCATGAGTTTATCCTAGTTATTCGGCAATGTTATCCTGCGATTAAAATCATTGTGTCCTATCATAATTTTGCTGAAACGCCGGCTGATTTAGCAGGGCTGTTTCAAGCGATATACCATGAAGATTGTTATGCATATAAAATTGCTACGCAAGCACATTCCACTTTGGACGCTTTACGGATGTTGCACTGGGTTTTGACGGTGCGTACTCGCAAGCGTGTTATTGGTTTATGTATGGGAGAAGAGGGTCAATGTACGCGTATTTTGGCACCCGTGGTGGGCTCTTTGTTCTCCTACACCTTTTGGGATCAATCGCAAGCTACTGCGTCAGGTCAATTACCCCTGCAAGATTTGACTACGACTTACCATTATCGACAGCTTAATTCATCGACCAAAATATATGCATTATTGGGTGATCCTGTTCATTTGAGTGTCGGGCATATTTTTCATAATCGTGCCATAGAAATAATGGGGCAAAATGCTGTATACATCAAATTACGCGTAACGGCGGAAGAGTTGCCTGCTGCGATGGTCTTATTGCGTCATTTGCCGATTGGGGGCCTGAGCATTACCATGCCCCTCAAAGAAACGGTAGTGCCTTTGTTGGACGAGCTGTCTCCAGATGCCCAAGCAATCCAAGCGGTGAATACGGTTGTGCGGGGGCGGCAATGGATAGGCTGGAATACGGATGGGTTGGGTGCAATGCAAGCTTTGTCTGAGCAATGTTCTTTGGCTGGGCAAACGATTCTATTGTTGGGCGCTGGCGGAGCAGCGCGCGCGATAGCCTATGCTGCGTTAGCCGAAGGTGCAAAAGTCATTATTTTGAATAGGTCGATAGCCAAAGCCAAAATACTGGCAGACGAATTAGGCTGCGAGGCGTATGCGCTGGAGGTGTTTCATGCGTTAAAATCATATACATTGTGCATTAATACACTGCCGGAAACAGCATTTCAAGATCCGACCATGCAAGCTATTTGGCAATCAAACCCTATTTTACCTGGCACAGTAGTGATGGACATTGTCTATCAGCCGTTATTAGAGACAACCTTTTTACTTGCAGCCAAAGCAGCAGGCTGTGTGTGTATCCCGGGTTTTAAAATGTACATCGCACAAGCACTATTACAAATCCAACATTGGTTTCAACCGGAAGCTACAGTGATACAGGAAATTAAGCTCCTTATGCAGAAAATTTTTTCTTCACAGTAGGGTCTAAGTGACAATCCAGCTAAGATCACGTACTATTTAGGCATTATTCCTGATTGTTAAGATGATTAAATATGAATGAAGAGGGTTGGCGATGTTTTTTAAATTGGTGTTCAGCAACGCAAGACAAAGCATTGCTCACCGAATTGTTTGATTGCTTACTCACACCTGAAGAAAAAGAAAGCATTGAAACCCGTTGTTTGATTGTTCAAGCCTTATTAGACCAAGAAAAACCCCAACGCCAAATTTCAGAAGACTTAAAAGTCAGTATCGCAAAAATCACGCGGGGCTCCAATCAGCTGAAGCGTATTTCAGAGAAACTAAAAAAGTATCTTTTGACGAATTAAAATAGCTACCCATGAATGGGGGCGGAGTGATGGCTTTGTCATTAGACTTTTTGCATAACTAGACTTCTTGCATAACCTGCGCCTTTGGTTTTATTGCGGCGTTACAAACGTTTCTGCGGTGCTCATTGACACCGGTAAACTCCGCTCCTCGAAATGTTTGTGCCTTGCACTAAATCAAAATTCACAGGTTATGCAAGAAGTCTACTGTAACGACCCGCAATCAAAAACAACTCGGCTTGCACTCAGCGCATGAAGTTGGCCCTAATTAAAATTAAAATATCGCTGCACAAAAGTCTGCGGGCTATGGGTCTCATGTAAGTCATCAAGATAAGCCAATTTAAAATTAGCTTTTTCTGCTAGAGAAACAACATCTGGTATTTCAGAATAAGATTTCAACAATGGAAAAAATACTGATCGCCCAATTACATAACGCCTATCTTTGCTTTTGGGAGATAATCCCCATACATTTTGATAGGTGATAATGGTGTTTAGGCCATTTTCTGTATCATGATTTCCTACATATAGCATGACATGCCCCCCAATATAAATGAGTGTTAACATGGGGTGTCCTTGAGATTGCAAATATTCCAACCGCTCATCTATTGATCCTGATGACAAATCTACACTTGTACTTAATTTCCCTTGTTGAGCCGAATTACGTGGTAACCAAATTCCAAATGGTGTAAATATACTTTTCATTTCTAGAGAACAGTCATTATGAAAAAACACACCACCCCACCCATAAGGGCGATTTTGTAATTGCTTTAAGATGGATGCCATATTCTTCTTGGACATGGGTAAAGGCATTTCAACGGCATCACTATTTTTTACAATGCCTGTTTTAATATTGGCCCGTCCATGCGCATTTTTGACTGGGATCAAAATCGACAGCTGTTCTTCTTGTTTGGTTGCAAGAGGAAACACGGCTCCAATATAACCAGTAAATTGAAATTGAGATTTATCATTTAAAATACCCACACCTGTTTTAGTAATCGCGACTATGCTTTCCTTGGCATGGTTTTGCCATTGTTTAATAAACGACTGTGATGTGTAAGCAATATCTTGACTTTTCACCCATGCGAAATAAGCATCAGGCGTTAATACTAGTGACCATGCTTTGTCATTTGTGATACTTAGAACATATAACGAGGTTCCTGCCCAAATAGCTGAGCTTTGTAAATTATCGAAAGGAAATCCTTGTCCAGGAATGCTTGTATGAAAAAAATCTGGAGCATCGTCGGGTAACTCACGGGCACTAGTATTGTTTATCGCTATTGCCCTGTTCTGTTGTTGAAAACCGTGCGTATCAATAGTATCTAGATTTATATTTTGTTGTATGGAATTAATCCATTCTATGTTTTTTTGCTGAAAATTTTCAGCATAGTGACGCTTGTCGAAAGGCTTGTTTTGATTATTAAACGCTTCCAGTATCGTCAACTCAAATTGTCTTATAAAAGGCAATATAGCAGCGACCATTTGTTCGCTCCACGGTGAAAGTCCCTGGGGAGTGCTAGAAAAATAATGATTGTAAAAATCTTTCAATTGTTGTTTTTGATATTCTGGTGTTAACATTGGTGTGGAATAATCAGACGCATTACTTGGTAGATAATCGCTGACTGTCTGACTATAATTAAGCGGATAATCATAAATTGGCACATCCATTGCCAACAGATCTAGACTCCAAATAAGGATACATATGCAACTAATAACGCGGATAAATTTGTTTTTATAAAAGCTAGAAGTCATGTGCTTTCGCCGACGTTTCAGAGGGATTTAAAATTGAGCCTATTATATACCTTTTACGAATGAATTTTAGGTTTTTATGCTGGGGCTAAGCTACGATTAAAAACTCGCAATAGAACTGGCTATTACTCCTTTTTAATCGTAGCTTAGCCCCAAAAAAGGGACGTTGTCTAATACGCGTCAGCTTTCATTTCCATATAAATAGTATTGTTTCTCAACAAAATGCGAGCTTTTAATCAACAGAGCTCAGGTTTGGGGTTGATTCGTTCGTGTTACCGATTACTGATTCATTGCGAGTTGATAACAGCCAAACGCTTCCTCCGCTAAGGTGGGTTTCTCCATATCTGAATCTGACTCTTCTTGACGACTAAAAAAACTTTGAGTTAATTCATAAGCGGATTGGTTACATTGGATTTTGTTTCCTTGGGCAGTAACAAACTCTTTGGGAAAGATAGTTTTCGGAGTATCTTCCTGTGAGGCACGTTGCAGCAGATCTATATCTTTTATTGAATTATCCATGTCCTTATAAATCTGTAATGCGAATCCTAGATACAGCAGGGCTCCAAACGTATATAAACCTAATAACTCTGCTGATAGAGCCATCATGGATACCACTTGTTCCTTTATAATGAAACATAACCAAGGTATAACTACAGCCGTGGGAGGAAACAGAACAAATAAGCCAATTGTTATGCATGCGGCAACTTTAACCATGCCTGCAAATTCAATGTTTTTCTTTATGGCGTCGTATGGAGCCGATTGTTGCCGATTATTAAGTATCTGCTGCAAGGTCCCTGCATTGTTTAGTTTTAAAGAAACCACTTTCAGCGAGTTCGCCTGTCGTGATATAGCCTCACTCACTTCAATCATCAGACATAGTTCAAAATAACGACTAACATCTGTAGCAGTATTGTCATGATTACTCAGGCGTCGTTTGAATTCGTTTAACTCTTCAGTTTTCAACTCGTTAAGAACTTTAGTATATGCTTCAAGTTCTGATTCAAATTCCGATTCAAAGTAAGTCGGCATGTCGGTGTGCTCCTTATATTTTGAGTTCTATTTTAACTCACTTTGGTTTTATTTGCAACAATAGTAGGCGCAAATAGGGATATGATAAATGTGAGCCCCAATAGTGAGTTTTGTTGATTAAAGGCACGCAGCTTGTTGAAAAAAATACTATTTATATGCAAATGGTAACTCACCACCACGTCATCCCTCACCCTCGCTGCGCTCGGGTTAGGGATGACGTGGTGGGGGGGTTACTGCAAATGAAAGCTTATACCCGTAATTAAGAGAGCTAAGCCAAGGACGGATATTTTTTCTAGGATTTTTGACGCATAACGCTTCTGTCTGTTTTACTCAAAAAGTGGAGACATCGATCTAATCCATGGCACATTTTTTGCAAACCCAATTCATTAAAATTGCTTGTTTGATAGCTGACCCAAATTTCTAAATGCTGAGAGGGCACAAAGCGAATGGTAATTGGGGTATTCGTTGTTTCTAAAGAGACGAGTTCTAATATTTCCCGATTGGCAAAATGGCTGGCTATGTCGTCTTGCTTTCTAAAGTTTTGAAATGAGACAACCAATTCATCCTGATTGCCTGTAGACAAAGGATCTATGGGGTCACCGGATTCTTGCAGGCTAAGCAATTGGCGACCAATGTCATACACGGACTGCATAAAATGTTTGCCACAATGGACCGATATCGACTTGATACAGGTTAAGGTGCCAATGGTATGATCAAATTGTCCGTCAAATCGACCTGCTTCAATCATGTTAAAATGCACTTGTTGAATTTGATTGTCTGCTAAAAAGTATCCCAATGCAGTTTTACATTTTGACGAATTATTAACTATTAGATCGGTTAAAGACTATTGCTTTTATATAAAGTTCCCCGCATCAGCGGGGAACGAATCAATAATGTGATCAAACGTTTAAGACAAGCGTTAATGTCGGAGCAGGAGCATGGTGTAAGCAAGTATCTTTAAGACTTTTCATAGCTTCAACTAATTCCTTAGATCCTTGTGGACTAGGATTAACTAGGTTCATTGCTGTGCCTATTCCTAAGCATACTACAATTAAAGTGCCCATAGTCGTTAGCCCTGATGTGAGTCCAATGGGGACCCAAAGGATACCGAATGGCGAAAGAAGAGTTAAAAAAGCTGCCATAACAAGGGCATTGACAACCGCCGGTGCAGCCAAGACTGGAAACGCGCAAGCATACCCAATCGCCAGAATACTTCCTAAAACTAATAATAATCTGCTAAGCGTATTGTATTGATTTATATCTTTAGCAAAGTCAGCTAAAACATCTAGATTTTTAAGCTCATTAAGATAATTTTGCTGCATTTCCTGATGATCATTAGTTTCCACATAAAGCATAGCAGTTGTAGCAAGTCTTTCGCATTGTTTGTGACACGCTTGATACAAATCTCGATCATAATCAACATAAAGATTCCTAGGGTCCTCATGCCATGCACAAATTTCCCGAACTTTTATGAGCTTGGCTTGTATTTGGCGGTTTGAAATGAGCGTTGCTGGTCCCTGATTCGAAAATAACGCAGTGTTATAATTTGCCCAAATGCTCTTTTTAGATTTATACGGAAGGTTTTTAGATGAAATAGATTCGGCATAGAGTTCTGTTGGTAATTTTAAAGGCATAATATTAAATTCCTGAATGTTCGAATTGGCCAAATTTTTTTGTTTTTGAACAAAAAAAAGATTAGAAGTAAAAAAATAGGCAATTATAGCATTGCCTATTTAGCTCGACAAGTAAGGCTTCCCGAGACGAAGCACAACAGACCTTAAATTATTTGCTATTTATCTTTTTTTCCCATAATGTAGATTGTGTAAATAATAATAAATAAATTCAAATATCAATCTACAGGAGCATTTGTAACACTACCAGGAGAGAACTATGTTAGGAACCATCGTACTCGTTTTATTGATATTGATGTTGCTGGGAAGTTTCCCGCGTTGGCCACATAGTCGAGAATGGGGATATAGACCATTGGGCATTATTGGTACGTTACTCATTGTTTATATCATCTTAGTATTGTTAGGTCACATCGAAATTATGCTCTTTAGCAGACCCGCTTTAGCCCCCTAGGTCACTGCTAACCCGGAGTATTTCTGCTAGAGATGTATCGCCCATGAGCACCCGCCGGAAGCCATCTTGGCGGATGCTGGGGGTTTTGGGACGAATATAGCTCTCCATGCTGTGGATGTTCTCATTGTGGTGAATCATTTGGCGTAATTTGTCATCAATGATGACCAACTCATAAATACCCGTACGTCCTCGATAGCCTTGTCCATTACATTCTGGACATCCGACTGCTTCATAAATCATCCCTTTTCCAATCTCCTGATGCTCCATTTGCATCAATTCTCTCTCATCAGGTCTGAGTTTATGAGGCTTTTTGCAATGCGGGCATAATAAGCGCACCAAGCGTTGGGCCAAGACGCCGATGATGCTAGAAGAAAGTAAAAAAGACTCGACCCCCATATCATGTAAACGGGTTAATGCGCCCAGGGCACTATTGGTATGCAGCGTGGATAAGACCAAATGTCCAGTCAAACTGGCTTGGACTGCAATTTCAGCAGTTTCTAAATCGCGAATTTCCCCAATCATTACGATATCGGGATCTTGGCGCAGAATGGCGCGTAATCCTTTCGCGAACGTCATGTCGACTTTCGGATTAACTTGGGTTTGCCCGATGCCTGGGAGATCGTATTCAATCGGATCTTCGATGGTTAAAATATTGCGGCTGACTTGATTGAGTTGCGTCAGCATGGCATAAAGTGACGTGGTTTTCCCTGAACCGGTAGGGCCGGTGACTAATAGAATGCCATGTGGTTGTGCGATCATCGATTCAATCGGCTGTAAAATATGTTGAGGCATCCCCAAAATATGCATATTCAATTGGGCGGATTCTTGATCTAAAATCCGCAATACGATCCGCTCGCCATGATTGGAAGGCAATGTGGATACTCGGACATCAATATTATGGCCCCCAATCCGCAAAGAGATCCGACCATCTTGAGGAATGCGTTTTTCTGCGATATCTAATTTGGCCATGACTTTGACCCGTGAAATCACCAAAGGTGCTATGACGCGCTGAATGTCTAAAATTTCTTGTAATACACCATCAATGCGATTGCGAACTAAGACGCGCTCTTCATAGGTTTCAATATGAATATCAGAAGCCTTTTGTTTAATGGCTTGAGTAAAGAGGGCGTTGATCAGGCGAATGATGGGTGCATCATCATGGGTGTCGAGTAAATCTTCGCTGGTGGGTAATTGCCCGGCCAGTTTTAAAAGGTCCAAATCTTCTTCCATGAAGCCTTCTGTCGCATCTAAAATAGAGGTGCTCGCTTGATAAATTTTGGCCAAATGTTGTTGAAACTCAGGCGCAGTGACTTGTTTTAAATGTAAGGGTTTTTGTAAAGTACGTTTGACTTCAGCCAAAGCACTGAGGGGCGTGTCTGCCAAATGATACACTTCGACAGTATCACTATCTATGCCATCGGTTATGACAATACCATGCGTTTTAGCAAAAAAATAGGGCAAGCGTTTGGTCTTCTCGTCCTGCTGATCCATGGCATTAGTCCTTCATTTGACCTGCGGCCATTTTTTTCGATTTATTACAAAAAGGTTTGGGCAAAGTGGCTTGAGTCCAAGCGGGTGCGACGGTGTTGGCATCCGATTTACGATATTCTTCTTGATTACGCAACACGTCCAATTGATCTTGGCGCATGTGATTGTATTTATTGCCAGTAAACTCCAGCACATCTTTTTCATTTTTCAAAATATGCGGACGGATGAATACCATCAGGACTTTTTTCTCACGTTGGGTCAGATTGCGTTTAAAGAGCCTGCCGAGACCGGGAATTTCGCCGATGATAGGCAAATTATTCTCGTCATTGGCGATAGAGTCTTGAGCCAAACCACCTAAAACCACGATGTCACCACTGTGTACATGGACTGATGTGACAATGGCCGAAATGTTAAAGACTGGGAACGTGTTCGGTTTTAATTCATCGATAGGGGAGGCCAAAGTATTATTACCTTGGTCAATTTGCAATTGAATGCCTTCGCGGTTCGTAATTTGCGGCCGCACATACAAATGCAATGCTACGTTAACGCGATCGAAGTTCGTATACGGGCTGGCAACTGTGGTGCCACTCGCGTTGTTAGGGTAAGACGAAGTCGCAACAGAGACCTGCTTACCAATCAAAATCTTGGCTTGACGATTGTCTAGAACTACGACAGAGGGTGTTGATAAAATATTCGCTCTCTTTTCTTTGACCAAGGCATAGACTCTGGCTTGGAATTGATTGATTGAAGTTTTTGAATCCAATACAGCAAATCCTGCTTGAAATGTATTAGGATCCTTAGCAATTCGATCCACGCTGCCCCATTCGAGGCCTAGATTTTTAAAATCAGTTTCGTCAATTTCTGCAATCAAGGCTTCAATCAATAATTGTGCGGGTTTGATATCCAATTGGCTAATGACTGATTTCAGAGTTTGAATTAATTTGGCTGGTCCATTAATGATCACGGAATTGGTATTGGGTTCAGCGATAATTTGGATATTGGGTTTGCTGGAACCCTCATTTTGCGTATTCGTACTTGTAGGGTTTGTGGGAGCCGGTCCGGTTTGTGGAATAGGCGCCTGATTATTAGATACATCACTCGGATTCAAATTACCCATATTCGAAGTGGGGTTGGTGCTATCTAATACGGGTAGCGTGACGGTACCAATGGTGGTGCCAACAGTACCACTGAAACTGGCTTGAGCAATACCCGCTAAAATAGGCACCAAATCTTCGGAACGCAAATAATGCAGATAAATAACTTGCGTATTATTATTGGTTGAGGCCGTATTTTGACGATCTAATTGCAATATAAGCATGCGAATGCGGATCCGATCGGTCTTACTCCCACTGATCAAAATCGCATTTCCGCGATCATCAGCGGCGACCATGGTTTGATTGTTTTTATGTTGATTCATCTGCGAGAGAACCAAATCTTTTAAGGTGTTGGCCACATCCATCGCCAAAGCATGCTGTAAGGGCACAATATCAATCCCATTTGCAGAAGAATTATCCACTTGACTGATGATCTCGCTCAATTGCTGAATATTGGATGCTCTACCCGACAAAATGAGCATATTCGATGGTGCGTAGGCTGAAACTGAGCTCCATTGTGGCATCAAAGGCCTTAAAACCGGAACCAGCTGTTCTGCTGGCACATATTGGACAGGAATGACCTGAACCAGCATATCATCTGCAGAAGCTGGCTTATGCCCGCTTAATGGACTACTCGAAGAAGTTCTGGCATCCATATTGGGTAAAATTTTGATGATATCGCCATTTGGAATGGCGGCGTAACCGGACACTTGAAGCATGGAGAGAAATACTGCATAGAGTTCTCTGTCCGAAATTGGGGTACTGGAGACAATGGATATTTTCCCCGTGACACGCGGATCGATCACAAAATTTTTCTTAGTGATGCGAGAGACTTCGCCAATCACTGCCCGAATGTCCGCATTACGCAAATTCCAGATTTTAGTGTCGGCGCTTTGACTTTGCTTGGCAGGATAGGTGTGCTCGGTATCTAGTGCGGCTGAATCAGATTCAGGTAACGTAGTATTGGGCACAGTCCATTTTCTTTCCAAATCGACGGCGATACGATAATCATCCACAGGACCAATCTGTACTACATACAACCCTTTATCGGCATGGCGTTGAATAGAAATAGGTTGTTTGATTTGCGTGCTTAATTTTTTTAAATAGCTGTCTGCATCACTTTGTTGCGCGAAGGCGCCGACTTTGACTAGGAAGATAGTTTTGTTGTCTTGGGAGATAGTATCAATCCCCAGATCACCAGGAACGGCTATATAAGAAACCAACAACAAAGCTAGACCAAGAAAAACTCTCATTACACAACCGAAAAAAAATTCATGCTACATGATACCGAGTGCTTCGCGATATGTCATCTAGTTTCTGTGTTTTAAAGGGGTTTTTTAAGCAAAATGACTTTTTTTTTTCCTAGTAAATAATAGGGTCTGTTGACAATTCAGAATTCGACGTCCCGCGGCTTGTCCGCGGGATCTAGTTCGATCGTCTTTGTGCAATATGCTTATACGCTGAGCAAGATCCCTGAATCCCGCGGACAAGCCGCGGGACGTAGGCTAAAGCTGAAGTTCTTAATTTAATGGCCAAGGCCCAAACTACCTCACCACTGGCAGCTGCTTACGAGTCTCATACAGTCTTTCTAAATCAATCGGCGCACTAACCACACCAGGACCCATATCCGTTTGCTCAGAGAGAATCTCTCCCCAAGGATTTACAATCATGGAGTGTCCATGTGTTGTCCGCCCATTCGGGTGTTGACCGCTTTGACCGGCTGCGATGATGTAAGAGAGGGTATCCAGTGCGCGACAGCGTAGCAAGACTTCCCAGTGGGCTAGGCCGGTTTTAACGGCGAATGCAGCAGGGATCGCAATCACTTCGGCACCTTGGCGGCTTAGTTCCGCAAAAATAGGGGGGAAGCGCATGTCAAAACAAACGCACAAGCCTAATTTTCCTATCGGAGTATCCACTAGGACTGTTTGTTCTCCAGGTTCGGTTGTTGCCGATTCACAATAGGCTTCTTGTTGAGATAATTGCGCATCAAACATATGAATTTTATCGTAGCGCGCCATTTCTTGACCATTATCCGCAAACACCAAACAGGCGGCACGGATTTTTCCTGGGGTATTGCTGAGCAAAGGAATGGTACCACCGACTACCCAAACTTGGTGTTTAGCTGCGGTTTGTGCTAGAAAATCTTGAACTTTCCCAGAACCGTGGGTTTCTTGATGAGAGATTTTTTCGGCATGTTGGCATCCCAGCAGCGCGAACATTTCAGGCAACACTACTAAGCGCGCGCCAAGCGCTGCGGCTTGGGCAATAAGCTGTTCAGCTTGGGCAAGGTTTTCATCAACATTGCCCGTGGAACACATTTGAATGGCGGCAGCTGTCTGCATGAATAGGATTCTGTTTGATATGGTGGCTATGGGTGGACTCGAACCACCGACCTCAGCATTATGAGTGCCGCGCTCTAACCAGCTGAGCTACATAGCCAGAAGGGCAGAATTTTCGCGTTTTTAAGAAAAAAAGTCAAGCAATAATGTTTTTACCTTCGCCCCTGAGGGGATATGGTGGCGCGAAGCGACGGATGAGGGGTTAAATAGTTACTATTCCTAGAGCACAATTTTGATGATTCACGCGAGAGCATGATAGAATAAAAAAAATTAAACTTCGAGTAATGGAATGCCTACACAACCTGTATTGGATTTATCGTCATTAAAGCAAGCTACTGTTTCTTTGGATGAAGTAGTGGGGTTATACCAAAAGGATTTGCACAATGCTCTTATTCGTGACGCGATGATCCAGCGTTTTGAATATACCTATGAGTTAGGTTATAAAATGCTCAAACGATATTTAGAATTAAGTGAACCCAATGCAGAGGAAGTTGACCATATGTCCTTTCCAACTATGATACGTACTGCAGCAGAGCGTGGATTAATTGCCAACGGTTGGGATAAATGGAAACTGTATCGAGACGCCAGAAATATCACGAGTCACACATATAATGAAAAAAAAGCCATACAAATTTGCGTTTTGATTCCAGATTTTCTAGTGGAAGTCCAATATCTATCTGTCACCTTACAAGAACGTGTGCAGGTCTTATGAAATCTGTTGATATCTCAGTGCAGGATTTGAATATCGTTTTAGCAATACTTCGGAAAAATTTATCACCAGGTACGCATGTTTGGGTATTTGGATCTCGTGCCCAACAGCATACTGCGAAGCGCTTTTCAGATTTAGATCTTGCCATTGACGCTGGAAGTTCTTTGCCTTACGAAGTTTTAGTGAGTTTAAGCCATGATTTCGATGAATCGGCTTTACCGTTTAAAATAGATATTGTGGATTGGCATGCTATTGATTCGTCGTTTCAAGAGCGCATAGCAGTCTGCAATACGCCTTCTACGTCATGGGATTGCTTGTAATGCCACAAGCCGGGGCGAGGTATGAAATCACTATAAATTCTAATCAATATGAGATGATTTGTAGTATAATTGACCGTAGCGGTGGATTTTTTAGAAGAGAAGAGAACTCATGTCACGATATTTAGATCCGAAAGCGGATGTGGTATTTAAGAAAATATTTGGTGAGCACCCAAAGCTATTAATTAGTTTTTTAAATGCGTTGCTGCCACTGCCATCTAGTAGTCCTATTGTATCGCTGACTTATCTTCAAAATGAACAGGTTCCAGTTATTCCTGAATTTAAACGTACGATTGCGGATGTAAAATGTACTGATGCCCAAGGCAGGGTTTTTATCGTTGAGATGCAAATGAATTGGACCGATCATTTCAAGCAACGATTATTATTCGGAACCAGTCAAGCATTTGTAAAACAATTAGAAAAAGGCGAGGAATATAAATTTCTGCAACCGGTTTACGGTCTGGGGATTGTCGCCGAAATTTATGAAAGAACCACGTCTGATTGGTATCACCACTATCAATTAGTAAAAAAAGGAGATGTGGATCACAGTAATGTGATTGAGCATTTACAGCTTATTTTTATTGAATTGCCAAAATTCCCCATTCAGTCAGTGGATGAGAAAAAGTTACGTGTACTCTGGTTACGGTTTCTGCGAGAAATTGATGAAAAAACAACTGCTGTTTCAAAAGATTTGCTCGCAATACCAGAAATTGCGCAGGCTGTAGCGCTTTCAGAGGAATCAGCCTATACGCCAGGGGAACTTACTCTTTATGAAAGCTACTGGGATCAAATAAGTCGTGAAAAAACACTTATCAGGGATAAGTACGCTGAAGGCAAAGCTGAAGGCAAAGCTGAGGGCAAAGTTGAAATAGCCATGAACATGCTAAAAGATAATGAACCATTGGATAGAATCAGTCGATTTACAGGCTTGTCTCAAGATGAGATCATGAAACTTAAGTCGAGTGAGTAAAATCCCTCAAACTCACTCGTATTGACTCAGGCAATGTTTGCCTGAGTACCGTAGAAATCCCCGTTCTTTAGGACGGGGAGGATGTCAATTGGTTTACCTAGTCTAACTAAATTGTGCCGCTGCCTGGCGTCGACGGTCCAGAACGCGCAGCAAGTTCCTCTTCCTCTACATAACCGTTATAAATTCTAAACATTTCTTTAATGATGGCCACTGAATTGTTATTTCTACCATCTTCGTTAAAAATAGGGTCGTTGGGATCGGCACTATTATTAATGACCAATTCAGTTGGGAGCTCAAACCCTTTGGTTTTATCGGGAGGAATCCCCATAGAGCTTAAAATAACTTTTGCTTTTTCTGTGGGTGAGATCGCGCTTTCCGTAAAACGTCGGTAAACGGTTACTTTATCTAAATCAGCATCTAATAGTTTTCTAGCGGGATGAGTTGGTGCGGCAGGATTGACGCTTGCTAGACGTACGTAACGAGTGTCAGGCGTAGCCGCTGCTGGTCTAGTCCCAATAATACCAGTCGTATAGTTCGGGTTTGGATCACCAATTGCTAGATTAATATCGCTGTGAACATCTTGTATGGTTCGTGGCAAAGCTATTGTGGCAGCCGCTCTGGTTGCAGAGGAGTTCATAGCTGGCAAATCACCTCGCAGGATGCTGCTCGGACTGTGAGTCCCTGTTCTAGTATCAATGGGTGGTAAAGGACCTCGGTGTCGGTGGTCATCAGTTTCACTATATTCTTCATCGTGACGGTGCCCTCTACGGCGACGTCCGTATAGACCATGTCCTCTATAGAGGTCATCCTCATCATCATAGTCATGATCTCTGTCTCTATTTCCTCGTGGATCACTTAAGTTACGCGGATCATAGTAATGATCTCTGTCTCTATTTCGTCGTGGATCACGTAAGTCACTTGGATCGTAGTCACGATCTCTGTCTCTATTTCGTCGTGGATCACGTAAGTCACTTGGATCGTAGTCACGATCTCTGTCTCTATTTCCTCGCGGATCGCCTAAGTCACTTGGATCATAGTCATGATCTCTGTCTCTATTTCCTCGTGGATCACGTAAGTTACGCGGATCATAGTAATGATCTCTGTCTCTATTTCCTCGTGGAGGATATAGGTGGCGTTGATCATTACCACGATTTCTACCGCGATTTCCTCCTGAGGCGTCCTCATCGAACTCACTTTCCTCAGTAGTGTAACCCTCTTCATCTGGTAAAGTAGTATCATCAGCTTCTTCAAGTTCCAAAGAATGCATTTTTCTTACAGTAACCTCTTCGTCGTCCCTATTTTCTTCTTCATCACGTAAATTGCGATGAGTCTCTTCCCATGATCTGGCCTTCGTAGGCGCTTTTTTTCCCGGGAGTTGTCTACGATCGTTACTCATACCTGTCTCCTGTGGCAGACTGCCTCCGCTGGCCAATAGAGCGCGTAATCGGGCATTCTCTGCTTCTAAATCTGTTACATGGTCATTAGTGAGTGCTAAGATGCGTTGATTCGCAGCGAGTTCGTCTTCTAACATCTCAAAATCATGAATACTGACGCTTTGTGCTAATTGTTCTCTAAACCCTTGTTGTAAGGCATGACATCTCCTTTCAAGTTCCTGTATTTGATGGTCGCGCTGAGCAATTAAAGCGTTTAAACCAAAAATTTCTAATTCTTGGTCACTGACAATACCTCTTAATTTTTCACTCTCTTCAGTCAAACGTAGAACAGTAAAACGCTGAACGTTGAGTTCACCGCGTAATTCGGCATGTTCGTCTAATAATTGTTTATGATCTGTAATCAAGCGATAGTTTTGTTCTCTTAGCCCATGGATATGCTCGCGTAATATACCGTTTTCTCGCTCTCTAGATTCCAGAGTAAGCAACAAATCTTCTTGCCGTTCTTTGAGGTTGTTATGATGTGCTTTTAGGGCTTCTAATTCAGAGGTAAGACTCCTATTTTGTCCTTTGCTACGGCGAAGCTCCATGGATATTTCGCGTTGGCGACCTTGATTGCTCTCTAATTCTGAGTGGAGAGCTAGTAATTCAGAGCGGATTACGCCTGTAGTGTCTTCGGCTAAGTGTAATTTCCTAGCAGCGGTTTCAAGTTGGCTTGAGAGATCATCGATGGTTAGTTTGAGCTCGACGATTTCTTCTTTGGCGGTGGAGAGGGCTTGAGTTAACTCTGCATTTTTTCTTTGTTCAAAAGCGAGTAGGATGTTAAGTTTTTCAGCTTCCAATGTTTTGTTCGATAATTGGAATTCCATTAATTTTAAAGAAGCTGCTAATTCATCATGGTCACGTGATTTTTTATCAAGTTTTAAGGCAAGCTGTTGATTTTCAATCTGGAGCGCATGAATTTGCGCTGAGAGTTCATTTACTTTAATTTGACTGGCTTTGAATTGACTGG
>JAGOTG010000002.1:0-190255 GCA_018061965.1 Legionellaceae bacterium | reverse complement strand
TAGAAGATTGGGCTTCAGCAGCGGTATCTTCTAGGGCACTATACTCAGAACGTAAAGTAGCGATTTCTTGTGTAAGTAGAGACATCGCTTTAATTTGAGCTGCAATTTCATTTCGAAGTTCTTTGCAGTTTTCGCGTAATTGTTCTGCTTCAGAAGAGCTTTCTCTGCCTGTGGACTCGAGTCGTTTTAGAGCTTTTTCTTTGGCTGCAAGTTTTTGAGTTAGGGACTGAGTTTCTTCAGATTGGAGACGCAATTGTTGGCCAACTCTAACGAGCTCTTCTTTCAATTGGCTGACTTGATTCTCTAAACCCAGGGCTCTTTCTTTTTCGAATTGTAGTTCTCGGCTTAGAGCTTCAGCCTCTAAAGTTCTTTGAGATAAAAGCGACTGCATAGAGCTTAAAGAATCGGCTAATTCATCATGGTCACGTGATTTTTTATCAAGTTTTAAGGCAAGCTGTTGATTTTCAATCTGGAGCGCATGAATTTGCGCTGAGAGTTCATTTACTTTAATTTGACTGGCTTTGAATTGACTGGCTAAACTATCACGCTCTTCAGTGAGTAGACGGATGATGTCTTTATTTTTATCAGCATCTTGATTTGCAAGTTCTAACTCTCCTTCAATTTCAACGATTCTTTCACTTGCGGTGCGTGTTTGTGATCGTTGATGCTCTAATTGGTCAGAGACGGATGAGAATTTATCTTGTAAGTCTGCGACAATTGATTCTTGTTTTTGAATAGTAAGTTGTAGGTCAAGCTTTTCATCCGAAGCTTGACGTTGAGCTTGGTCTAGAGCTTCTCTTAATCTTGAAATATCTGAGAGTAACTGTTTATTAGAAGATTGGGCTTCAGCAGCGGTATCTTCTAGGGCACTATACTCAGAACGTAAAGTAGCGATTTCTTGTGTAAGTAGAGACATCGCTTTAATTTGAGCTGCAATTTCATTTCGAAGTTCTTTGCAATCTTTGCGTAATTGTTCTGCTTCAGCGTTGTTTTCTTTACCAACCTTAATTAGATCTTCTAATTCTTCTTCAGTTCTTTCAAGTTTACTGATTAAGGACTTAGAATACAGCCTGAGCTTATTAAGTTCTTCAGAGGTATTTTGAGATCCAACCTTTAATAGATCATACTGGAGTTTCAAATCCTCATTAATCTCTTTTTGCTTTGATAGTTCTAATTGGTTTTCTTTCAATAGTTGCGTTAAATCTACCACTTGGCGTTGTGTATCTTCCTGCAACGCCCTAAGTTTTAATAACTGCCCCTCCAAGCTTACTACTAGCTGTTTGGAGCTTCGCAATTCTTCTCGCGCTTGGCTTAATTGATCTTGCAATCCACTTAATGTTTTTTGGAAATTTAGTTCAGCTTGCTTTTTTTCTTCAGTAATACGTTGCAAATCACCTCGGTGATTTTCTTTTATTTGGCTTTGCTCAGACACATGGGCTAGGCGTAAAGCAGCAATTTCATCTTGGATTTCTCCTACCCTTTTTTCGCTTAGGGCTTTTTGTTTCTCTGCAGATTTGATTCTACGTGCAGCCTCCTGAGCATCTCTTACATAGGCTGAATTCGAGTTTTTTAAAGCCTCAATTTCTTCTTCTAAGACTCTATTTCTATCAAGAACAGAAAGATTTTCTGCCCGTAATGTTTCATAGCGCAGGTTGCTTGCTGCCAGCAACTCTGTGAGCGCTTCTAGTCCATCTCCTCGTTGGCGATGGATGGCTGCGAGGTCTTGCGTATTAAAATCAAGTGCTACAGTGGGTGCGCCTCTTTTTTGTGGCGATGGCTCGAGTGATTGGCATAGACTGTTATAGTAAGTTGCTGCCGGAGTATTTCGTTGCTCACGAGCCATTTGTTCCAATGCTTTAAATAGTGACAACCGTGCTGCTTGGCTGAAATGTTCAAGACCGAATAACTGTTCGAGCAAGGCCTTGTCACCCTTACCGCCTTCTTCGATGAGCCAATCACCGTTCATAAATAGAATATTGCGCACTTGTCTTTGTTGTTCTTCATTACGTTCATCTTTTGCTAAATTATTTAGGAGCATACGAAATATTGAATATTTATCTTCTAGGGTATTGCGTGAGCGCAAAAGGTTGGTTAATGGGTTTTCTCGGTTGATTAAGAGCATGTATAGCACGTTATCAGTCATGCCAGGTTGTTGGTATAATTTATCAATGAAAGCGGTGATGACCTCGTTGTCGCCACTGTTTAGAATATGATTCAGAAGATTAGCGCCCTGCAGATCAGTTTGTAATAGCAATCTCCGATCTTCTTCTGGGCTGAGCACGCCTGATCGAGCAAGCTCCATTAACTTAAAGAGTCCCTCAAAATTATGATTGATTGCTGCGATGACGAAAGGGTGGGGGAGCTCAGTTAAGAATCCTTTTACTGCATTTCTCTTTTCTTCCTGTGCATCTCCAGCTAACTCCTGTAACTCTTCCCAAGGAATACTGCTATTTGTGCTGGTTTCCCTTAAGAAGAAATGATATGGACAGGTACCCCCTTGATCATGAATAGATAGGATCTCTTGGGTTGTAATGGGATGTCTTGGGTTTTTGGTATTGTATTGTTCCAATATAGTTTGAAAAAAATCAGCGTTTAATAAATCAGCAGAAAAATACAATGCTTCGCAAATGGCTTGGCGATCACGAGGATTCAGTTCCTCTCCAGTCGCAGGTAAATACTCAAGAATCAGAGATAATTGTTCGCGGTTATTGTTGCGAATAGCGGTGTGTAATGCATTTTTGTTCCAGGTAATATAGGGTTTGTCGTCGCCTGGACCATAAGTTGCTAACAAAAGATTTAAAATATCAGCTTTATTTTTACGAGAAGCCATTAACGCAGCAATCATTTCTTTAGCATTGGCTGTCATACCCTGTTGTAATGCATACTGCAGCAAACCTTGTTCTGCTATCAATTCATATAATTGGGGATCATCACTTAATTTTTCAAGCAGGGCGGTTAAAATTCTGGGTTGTTGATGTTCGATGGTTAATTGCAGTAAATTGCGTAAAGTGGAACGATCACCGTTTTTTAATATATTGGTTGAAAACCATTGTGCATCTAATTGCTGAAGCACAGCAAGCACATCCTCAACAGGATCATGCGCTTCGGGATCATAAGAGGTTGAAGGGTAGGTACAAAGAATTTCTATATTTTTTAATTCGGTATTTCGATCTGAACTAACGAGTAGTTGGGTCGCTTCGATGCTAGGACCTGAAAATTGTCGAAGCACCGCGTTGAATGCCTGAGATTTTTGCAGAGTTTCTTGCGCAATTTTTCGTTGTTCAATCTCATGCAAACAGTCAGAGGCTATTTTTAATTGAGCCTGTAATGCTGCAAGACGCAGCCCTGTTCCATTTGCAACACTTTCATGCACTATGGTGAGTACCGAGCGTAGTCGTTCTTGTATATCATCAGGAGTGCTTCTATCTCGCAGCGCATTCTTTAATTTTTGATACAGGTGTATCGGTTGCCCTTCTCGTTCAGTGGAGGGAATATACATGACTGCTTGAGGGTTCTCATCAATATTGGCGGACTCTAGATCTAAGTGGTCTTGGTCTTCAGGTGAGAAATACTCGTTAAACAATGTGGCATCTTTGATTACCAGATCGTTGCCTACCGCATCAATGACGCCAGGGACAGTATAATCCATTACCGCACGTCCGTGCGCTAGTTTAAAATAGGCTTTGCGATTACAAATACCGAAACTAAGTGCTGTCAACGCCCAGTCATCCATAGCAGCAGCATTGCTTTCTAAGTGTGTCGTGAATTGAGGATCTTTAACGCCTGCATCTTGTGCCGAGTCTGCGTAATCTTCTCCTAGTTCGACCACTTTCGGTCCAATATACGGCAAAGTACAATTTCGTTTACCATGTAAAATTTCTAAACTGGGATTGACGCCATACCGGGCGTTCCCACCTTTATAGTTTAGAAAACGTCCGCCCTCAGCGGTATAGGTAGTACCGTTGCTATCTGTCTGTGGGGCTGGCCTTGGTTCGACCCCAAATAATCGCTTGAAAAGTTGTTGCGGATTTGTACTTTCCTCTCGGGTAGGAACTACATGTTGAACAAATCCCGCAGTGGCCCAATCAATGAATTCCACAATATAACTACCATCAGGTCGACGGCGGGTCATAAAATTTTCTGGTTTGAGATCATTGTGGGTGAAACCTAATGTGCGATATTCAGCTGCCTTTTCAGCAATGGCAGTGGCCAATGCCAAACTGTCTTTTAGATCACTGCGTTCCAGAGATGGTTCAATCTGAGGCGGTCTATGGTAATTTAGGTCGCCTTTCCCATAATTGCTCAAATGGGAGTCGGTCATGTCTTTGTAAGACATCCCTTTGGCAAGCGGTTGCAGCACTTTAAACCGTTCTGGTATTAAGCCCTGAGCAAACATCTGTTTATCTTTCTCACGTTCAGCGCTGTATTCGTAATGTTCGGTAATGCTGGGATTGACTCTGTTTTTGGCCTCTGAGAGGGCCTCGAGTATCGTAAATTCCAAGTCGGGATCGTCATCGCGAGACGTCATGGCGCGATAGAGGGGATCTTGGCGTAAGCTCTCATCATAGGTAGAGAGTGCCCCTTTAGCAATGAAGCCAGATTTGACGACGGATCCTTCCCCTGTGACGAAGTCATCCAGCCGTTTTACGGTACCATATTGACCAACACCATACAGCCGCCAATTGGTGAAATACCGACTTTTTTCTGTGCGAGGTAAGAGGGCAACTGCTCCGCGGCTTCCGCCGTAGGATATTAGAATGTGATCGCTTTCCTTCGATTTGCTTAAAGAGTATGGCAATGGGGCAGATAGCTTAATACTGGTTTCAATAGGTACCCCATTTTCGCCTGTGATAGTAAGTTTGGCTCTCTTGCTACCTGTATGTTTGAGTTTGAATGCTACTTTATCGAGATTGCCCAATTGTCCTTTTTTAGTCTCAATTGTTTCAGAAATTATTGCTAAAGCATCTAGGTAAACATGTTCCTCGTCAGGACTAATAGAAAATTCACCATGTTCTGTGCGTTCAGAAAATTCTACATATTCATGTGCCATGGTTGCGATGTCACCCAGCGCTTCATTCTGATCAACACCAAGGGCGTCTCTCGCCATTTCTGAGCCATACTCAGCTTGAAAAACAAGTTCAATAGCTTGTTCTTGGGTTGTAGGAGGTTGGCCACTATATTTCTTTTGAAAAAAACCAGTGAGTTGTGATTTTTTTTCTCGGTCTGAGAAATTAGATGAATCCAATGCAAGATCCAGTGCCTCTGATGCGGTTGTACGTTGAGATGCAGAGAGCGAGATTTTAGCTGCTTTGTTATAGGTTCCGAGGCACTCCTGAGGCATTGGAGCACCCGGTAACCCTTTAATCCAAGTAAATGTGTCACCAATCGTTTTATCTATATTCCTGGTTTGACAAGCACTACGGTAATCACCTTGATCAATTTGATCAAATAATGTTTGGAGTTTTGTTTCTTGCGCTTTTAGACCACTTTCTGGAGCAAGTTTACTTTTTCCAGATAGAGTACGGGCATAAATAAAAAAAGCTCTTAATTCTAATAAAGCACGGATTCTGGCATTGTCTTGATTATCACTTATTTGTAAATCGTCTATGGATGTGCGGGGTGGGCTAATGCTTTTTTTAAGTTCTTTAACGGCTGCATCAAATTTTGTAAGAACCGCGCTAATATTAGAGAAGGAACGTGATGCGGCTATTTTTGTTCTAATCTGATCTAAATCTTTGCCAGTGAATTCTCCTCTTTCAACAGATGTTCCGCCTTCTCTAGAGATAAATTCGCCAACATTCGTTTCAATATTATTAATAGGCGGAGGAGGATAGGCGCACCCAAGCTTTATTTTACCAACTAACGCATTTTTTTTTGTAATGTCTGCCAGTTTAGGAAAATAATTTAATTCGACTGTAATGGTTCCATCTTCAGCTATGGTGATAGAAGGTTCTGGGCATGGTATATTGGCTTTTGCTTGTTTTTGACTAGAAAAAATGGTTTCTAAATTATGTATTGTATAAGCACTTTCTAAAAGCTCGACTTTTGTTCTATTTCTGTCGTCCAGTCCTGGGTTGTTGTTAAGCTCCCCTGCTATTTCGCTTGCAAGCGGGTACTCCCTGGAGAGACGATGTAGTCTAGTCCTAATTGTTTCAATTAGGCTTTGCGAGATGATAATAGTGGCGTATTGATTGGCTTTGTTGTCGGATGATATGGCTCTTAATAGGGTAGGCAGTGGGCTTACTGTAACGTGTTCTTTTATAAAGAGAACCTGCGCTAGTGATAATTCAGAAAAAGCTGGGGCGGAGGTTAAATCTGATGAAATTTTAGCATAATGGTCAAGTCGACTTGCTAACTGTTTTAATTCTTTTTCTTCTCCAGTTAGATTTCCGGTTTCTTTTGCTGATATCTTTTTATATCTTGCTGTCGCTTTGTATTCAGCATGTTTACCATAATAATGGTAGAATAAATGTGCAGTGCCTTGTTGTTGATTTTGGTTTATTCTTGCTTTGATTTGTTTTTTGTAATGTCTTTCCTCAATTTGCGCAAATGCCATATCAGAAATGCCATCTGTTTTAAATTGTTGAATATCGTAAATAGATCTCGCCATAAACAAATCTTTTTTTAGATTTTTTTTGCGTATCTCACTGTAAACGCGGCGGTCTTCTTGGCCAAAACGAAGTCGTTGAAATAGATGACGACTGGGTAGCATGATTGCCCTTTGTTTGGGGTCACGCCATGAGAGATTGTTTAATCGTAAATGGGCTCTTGTTGAAAAAAGCAATTGGTTGATAGTTACTTTACGTTGTTCAGGATCCTGTGGATCAAGCGAAACTTGATTACTGCTAATACTATCTAAAATAGTAGAAGACCCGACGTCAGGGATCTGGATTTTTAAATTCTCTAACAACTGAGTATAAGTTTGACTTGGATTGGTTATGGTTGTGCTAACTATTATTGGGATACATTGACGTTTGATGATGACTAGTGCGGCTAGTTGCGCTAAATTTTGTGCTTGGTTGCGCAAACGATCATCTTGTTCTCGTTGGGCTCGTTCATAAGTCTCTGTAGAACTGAGGATGAGACCTTGTAGCGATTCATCAGATAAATCTTCAAGTTGGATTTGTAATTCGTCTTGAGTCTTAAGATTCGCCAATAGTGCAAGAATAAAATCGGCTTCGAACTGTTTGATGATGGCAGGTGCATTCTTTAATGTACTTTGCAAATGCTTCACATTACGAAATGGCCAGGCAAACTGCGGAATGAAGTTGGGTGGCAACCGACGGAGATCGATACTCTCACCCGTTAATTTTGTCTCTAATCTTTGTGATATGTCCTTTAACTCTTGAAGGTCATTCTTCATCTGCTGTTCTAATACCTGCATAGCCTCTTGATCTTGTTGAGCTGCGAGCTTAGGAAGCGTGCTAATTCTTGTTTCTAGTAATCGGATATCCTCATCTATGGCAGCTTTGGCGCTGGCAGAGAGAAAGTTTTGAATATTAATCGCAAGCTCTGGAGCAAAGTTAATGCCTTCAATGTCATTCAAAAACTTTTGATAGTCCATAAATAGCCCAACATACTTTTAAGCAGTTCTATATAGCTAAGTATAGACAAGGTTTGGATTTTTGTTGGGGGGCTTTAAATTTACTGGCAGGACTTACGCAGAACCCCGCTCTCTTCGTTGGATTGAGTCTTTAATTCGGATTTTTGCGTAAGTCCTGACTGGTTTTTGTTTTGGGAAAATTCAGGATGACGTGCTGGGGAGATACACTCCCGCATTAAAGATTAAATTCTCCTCGAGCTCTGTATTTTGGGTACGTCCTATCGTCTTTCATTTCTGGCTCTAATTGTCCTACGAGACGGCCACTTATTCTGGTAACAGAGCCGTTTTGCAACCCTTCTAAATTTTCTAGCCTGAGATTTGAAGAAACGGAGGCTGGTATCTTTAGATTGGTTGTGGATTTAAAAAACGATGGTTCGGACTCCAAATGCCGAGTCGGTTGTGTTGATTCCCTGAGAGATGGAGAAAAGGGTTCTACTCCTTCGCTTAGTGGTACAACTTTAGAAGAGGAGGAAGTCGCAGGATTGGCTGGTTGCTTCCTTACAGGCCGCAGTATGGCCTCTTCTGCTTGCTGTGCAATCTGGTTGAGTTCGAATGCTGCAAATGCTTCTTGAGGCGACATCGTCTCTTGAGGCGGCAATGCTTGTAGGATCGATTGTGCAATTTCTCTAGCATTTGGCCAGTCGAATAGACTCATGGCTATTCTCAGACGGGCATTATTCGCAAGAAACCGTGGGAAATAGGCGATTGTCACGCTTAATTCATCAACCAAAATTTCTGTGGTTAATGAGAGCAAGTTTCTGGTATTGGAAGCCAACTTGTCTTGAATTGCAGCATTAAAAAGAGACACGTCTCTTGTTGTTATGCTGTCTCCTAACTCTTCAACCAAAGCTTCTGCGCTTAATGAGAGCAAAGCTTTTGCATTGGAAGCTAACCTTGCCTGAATTTGGGTATAAAAAAGAGAGGCGTCGCTTATTGTCATGCTTTCTCGTGTCCCACTCAGCGATAAATAGTGTAAGGAATCAGGGGCGTGAAAGACCAGAGTATTTAAGGCGTATGCACCCATTGATTGGCTGTTTTGGCCTACAAGATGCACATCTGCTTCTTCGGAGGATAGTCCTGTTTCGATTGCCGACAAAGAAGGAAGATCTAATTTCCAGGTTAAGGATGCATCACGCACCGTGCAAAAGTCTGCGTCGGCAAGTCTATGCTTGTTTAGGCGCGTATAGCTGAGACCGCGGTAAAATAATGCATAGAGATGGGTTTCATCCAATTGCAAAAGAGTATGAAAATCTTCAAGGGCTGCTGTCCATTTTGATTGTTCAAAACGGGCTATTCCTCGATTATAGTAAGCAATCTTGATTAAATTTTGGATCGCAATATTTTTGGAGTTCACGGTATTTTTATTGATTTTATAATCATTAAAACAGAACTTGAATTGGTCTAAAATGCGGGTGTATTTGGCTTCCATTTGCCTATATTGATGCGATTTCTCGTCTTCTAATGCACTGAAATGCAATGTTTCTAAATCTCTCCTCAGTTCAGGTGACAGTTTAATCCCAATGTAGGGTGACGGCGTAAACAAAAAACTTTTACGTGAGCCGCCCCCCGCAATTGCGCTGGCTTCGCTTTTGTCAGAGAGCTCTCTCTGTACGGAAAAATCTGATTTTCTGCTTGACGATTCTCCAAAAAACAGTCTTCTGAACACACTTCGTTCCTTATATGATCAATACGTACAGTGCACCCGCGCCGCGTAATACTTGAACCAATAATTGAGATTGTTTTTGTTTCGCAATGTTTTGTAAGGCTTCTGTATTGGTGGTCGGTTGCTTGTTGGCAGAGATGAGCACATCACCTGGTCGCAATCCAGCGCGCCAGCCAGCAGAATTTTCTGAAGCTCCCACAATTTGGACACCCACAATACGACCGTGAGGTGGAGACTCTTGCTCGAAATCGCTTAATGCCAAACCATATAAAAAGGGATTGTTGGCTTGTAATTGCTGCTCATTCTGTTTGATGTCAGTCACGACTGCATGTAATTTTAGCTCTTTATTATTGCGCTGGACAACCAGGGTGGCTTCACTGCCAACTCGTAACAAAGAGATGACTGTTTTGATTTGAGAGGCTTGGGTAATAGTGGTACCGTTGATAGCGGTAATGATATCACCCGCTTTGATCCCTGCCGATTCGGCGGGAGAGCCTTGATTCACTTGAGACACCAGCGCACCTTGGGTGTGCTCCGTGTATCCCATTGCTTGGGCCAATTCAGGGGTCAGCGGTTGGACAAAAATCCCCATTAATCCACGATGAACCGAACCGTATTTGATGATTTGCTGAGCAACATCTTTGGCCATATTGATCGGAATGGCAAACCCAATGCCCACGTTGCCGCCATATAACGAAATAATGGCTGTGTTGATACCGATTAATTCCCCTTTAATATTGATTAACGCACCGCCGGAATTCCCTGGATTGATGGCGGCATCCGTCTGAATGAAGTTTTCTACGCCTTCAATATTGAGATCCGAGCGCTTGATGGCGGATACAATCCCAAAGGTTGCTGATTGACTATTTCCAAAACTGTTTAACCCAAATGGGTTACCAATTGCGACAACGAAATCGCCGACGTCAAGTTTATCCGAATCGCCAATCACTAAGGATTTAAGATTTTTTGCATCAATTTTTAATACAGCGACGTCAGTTTCAGGATCGTTACCGATCATTTTTGCTTTCAAGCGGCGCCCATCATTGAGCGTGACGGTAATAATTTGCGCATTTCGAATCACATGATCATTGGTAAGGATGAAACCTTGGCGCGGATCAACGATAACCCCTGAGCCAATGCTGTTAAATTTACGGGGTTTGTCGGGCATAGCTGGGCCCGTCGGTGGTGCTTTGTCTGGACTTCCTTCGTCAGCCATATTAGGTTGGGCTTGCGAGGAAACATACCCCTGGACCGCAATGTTTACAATAGCTGGCATGACTGGCTTCAAGACCGGTGCCAATGAGGGTAGCTGTGGCAGTGGATTCTCAGCATATGCCGAGGTAACACTGAGAGAAATAAGTATTGCGCCAAGAAGTTTTATCATAATCATTCCTGAAACCATATCAATGAAGCTATTCTACCGGTTTGTGCTGCCCGGCGATAGGAAAAAAACTGAGAATGGGATTCGAATGTGCACAAATGTGAAGGGTACACAGCTTGAATACCTAGGTTTTGTAAGATCAAAGTAGCCATTTGGGGCAGGTCGGCAAACCATTGGCCTTCAATTTGAGTAAATGCTTGTGCGGCGTAAGGATACCGACTTATAAACTGCTCCAACACTTCAGCTCCCGTCGCATAACAGCGTCCGCAGATTGCTGGCCCGATCCATGCCATACATTGACTGGGAGCACTGTGCATTTTTGCAAGCGTATTGTCTACAATCCCCATTGCCAGTCCGCGCCAACCAGCATGAATCGCCGCAATTTCAGTCCCTTGTTGGTCGCAAAGCATAATAGGCAAGCAATCAGCGGTCATAATGGCTAAGACGTTATTTTTTTGACGCGTGATGGCGGCATCCGCATTGGAGTCAAAGGGCGCATCGACTTCCGCACAATGGGTAGTATGGGTTTGTTCTAGCCAAATAGGCTCGCTAGGTAATTGTAACGTTTCACGCAAGATACGGCGATTTGTGGCAACATGTTCCGGATCATCGCCGACATGCGCCGCCAAATTCCAATCTGAAAAATCAGCTTGGCTTACACCGCCCAAGCGGGTGGTGGTGATAGCCCGAATATTCGGTGGAGCAGGCCATTGTGCATGGATGATGGTCATGAAAATCCTTTTTTTTGCAGTTGTCAAATGAAGCGCTGCGCTTTGCTGTTGGGCCAAGGCCCAACCTACATTCAATTGCACGCACTTTGATTTTCTGCCATTCGGCCAGGGCCCAATCTACTTCACTTCTTGGGCCACAAATTCCAACAGACTTTGCAAATCATAGGGGATTGGGGCGGTATACGTCAATGTCTCTTGTGAAATGGGATGTTGAAAACTAAGGGTTTGCGCATGTAATGCTTGGCGAGGGAAGGTGCTTAGTGTGTCGCGTAATTCTTTGCTCATGCCCGCTTTCAGACTGTTTCGGGTTCGATAGAGGAGATCGCCGACAATGGGGTGATTGATATGCGACATATGCACGCGAATTTGATGAGTACGTCCGGTATGGAGCTTCACTTGTAGTAGCGTCACATAATGAAATTTTTTGAGGACCGTAAACGTCGTGATGGCGGGTTTGCCGTGTTCTAACACTGCCATTTTTAAACGATTATGGGGATCTCGACCATATTCAGTATGAATGGTGTTGCCGGCGATCAGGTGGCCGTAAACCAACGCCAGATATTGGCGTTGAATGCTGCGTTCTTGCATTTGTCGAATCAAATGCGTGTGAGCGGTTAATGTTTTCGCAATGATCATGATGCCAGAGGTATCTTTGTCTAAACGATGAACAATCCCAGCGCGGGGTAGATCTTGGAGTGGCGCATGATGATGCAATAAAGCATTTAATAATGTTCCTTGCCGATTACCTGCTCCTGGATGGACAATCAGACCCGGAGGTTTATTAATAACCATAACCTGGTCATCTTCAAATATAATATCTAATGGAATGTCCTCAGCTTGATCGGAAAGTGTGGAGGATTCAGGTGGCAGATTGAGCTGAATGGTTTCACCGCCAGCTACTTTGGTATTGGGTTTCCAAGTTTGTTGGTTGATTAGAATACAACCGGTTTTGAGCCAGGTGGTTAATTTAGAGCGCGACCAGTGTGGGTATAATTTGGCTAGGACAAAATCAATTCTTAGGCCTCTGAGCGTGATAGGGATGATGCCGCCTGCATCTTGCGGGGTGTCAGGAGAGTACTGGTCTTGCTGAAGGGACGTGGATCCCGCGCTCAAGCCGCGGGAATTCGGCTGTTCTTTAAGCTCTATTGAATTCAGCTCTTTAGGTTCTATCGACGCAGGTATTGAAGAATTAGGCATCAATGTTCAACTTCAGTAATTCTGCCGCGCAGAGAATTGGGTTGGGCGTCAGTGATGAGCACATCCACAAATTGGCCGATTAATTCCGCAGGCCCTGAAAAATTGACGACGCGATTACATTCAGTCCGTCCAGCAAGTTCGCTACTGGATTTTTTAGAGGCCCCAGTGATCAATAGTCGTTGCGTTGAGCCAATCAAGGCTTGGCTATAGCGCATGGCCTGCATGCCTAGGCGTTCTTGTAAAATACTTAGACGTTGCTTTTTAACGTCCATGGGTGTCGGATCGGGTAAATTGGCAGCTGGCGTACCGGGTCTTGGGCTATAAATGAAACTAAACGATGTATCAAAGCCGATTTCATGGACCAAATCCATGGTATCCTGAAAATCTTGGTCGGTTTCACCTGGAAAGCCCACAATAATGTCGGTGGACAAGCGGATATCCGGGCGAATTTTGCGTAGTTTACGAATTTTAGATTTGAATTCTAGCGCAGTATAGCCTCGCTTCATCAAAGCTAAAATCCGATCCGAACCGGATTGTACTGGCAAATGTAAATGATTGGCTAAGATCGGGACTTCAGCATAGGCAGAAATCAAATTATCAGAAAATGCCAAAGGATGTGACGTTGTGAACCGAATGCGTCCTAAACCATCCATTGCCGACAAATATTGAATCAATAACGCCAAATCAGCGATTTCGCCTGAAGCCATCGTGCCGCGATAATCATTCACATTTTGGCCTAATAAATTGATTTCACGTACCCCTTGATTCACTAAGAGATAACATTCTGCCAACACATCATCAAACGGCCGTGAAATTTCTTCGCCACGTGTGTAGGGTACCACACAGAACGAACAGTATTTGCTACAGCCTTCCATAATCGAAACAAAGGCGATCGGGCCTTCGGCACGTGGGGCAGGGAGGTGATCAAATTTTTCAATTTCAGGAAAACTAATATCCACCACAGATTTTTTCTTGGCTAAGCGTTCGGTCAACAGAGCGGGTAAGCGGTGTAAGGTTTGTGGACCAAATACCAAGTCTACATAAGGCGCGCGCTTTAAGATGTCTGCGCCTTCTTGACTGGCTACACAACCGCCTACTCCGATGATGACGTGGGGATTTGCTTTTTTATATTCGCGCCATTGGCCTAATTGGGAAAATACTTTTTCTTGGGCTTTGTCGCGGATTGAACAGGTGTTTAATAAAATCACGTCTGCGTCGTTTACCGAATCAGTAGTTTCTAAACCATGTGATTTTGCCAATACATCAGCCATCTTAGACGAATCATATACATTCATCTGACAGCCATTGGTTTTAATATAAAGCTTTTTCATAAGAGGTCACTCATTTTACAGCCGCTTTACAATAGGTCTCTCGAATCATAGGCAGCAATAACAAAGCAATAAACATGCCTATGGGCAATATCGCGAGCGCCATTTGATAATTGGCTACTGTATATACTCGTACTTGATCATGCATTTGCCCTGACCACAATCCATCCAAAATAAAGCCTACGGCGGGTTGAACCAAGGCAATCCCCACCATGTTCATCATATTCATAAAACTCAAAGCGGTGGCCACGTATTTTTGATTGCTCAATTCTTTGGCCAGGGCAAAAGCGGGTAAAAAACCTGCGGAAAAAATACCGAATAAGAATAGCAAAATTTGTACGATAAATTTAGTGTGAATAGCGCCAAAGATAATCAAAGAACTGCAGATCAAGGCGCCGACACAACCGATATAAAGAGGTGGTTTGCGTAATCCGATTCTATTCGAAAAAATACCCCAAAATGGGCCGGCTACCGCCCATCCAAAGAGCACCAGTGAAATATAATTCGCTGCAACGGCTTTGGATAAATGCATGCTCAACATCAAAAATGGCACCCCCCATAATCCACAAATAACAGGGGTAGCGGTATACATCAGGCCACCGAAGAGTGCGACAAGCCATAATTGTTTATTGCGGAGCAGAATCAAAAGTCGTTGACCCAAAGTACCTTCTTCGATGACTTCTTCTGGCGCACCTTTATATACATAGGTACCATGATCTTTGGTGAAGATAAAAATCAAGAGGGCGACCAATAGGCCAATGCATCCCATAATGAGCATACTGTGACGCCAACCGTAATGGTCGATCAATAAAGCCAGCGGCGCTTCTCCAAAAATGGCCCCGAGCATTCCTAGTGTCACCATCATACCGGTTAAATACGCAAAGCGATGAGCTGGAAACCAATTGGATGCCAATTTTAAGGTGCCCACGACGGCAAAAGAGGAGCCAAACCCAATCATCAAACGCGCGATGCATGCCATGAAAAAGTTTTCCGTCAAACCAAACGAGATGGTGCTGAGGGCGCAAATCGTGGTAGCAATGGTTAACAGTCGTCTAGGACCAAAATAATCGGTCATTACGCCACAAGGCAATTGCATGGCGGCGTAAGAATAAAAATAAATGCCGGACAAAATGCCTAGCGTATGGCTGGTCACTGAAAAATCGCGCATGAGTTCAGCGCTCATTACGCTGGGAGATACTTGCAATAGGCATTCATAAAAATAAAATAGACATCCTAATCCCCAGATGAGCCAAGGTTTGTAATTATATTCAGCCTGTTTTGAATGCCGAGTTTTTGTCATCTTAGCCGACTCCCTTTTGCCATTCGTACGTATTTTTAAAAAAAGGGAAATCCTACCAGTTTGTCTAGTAATTGTCTAGATTTTTAATGTTGTCATTGCGAGCGCAGCGAAGCAATCTAGTGACTTTAAGGATGTATAGTTGGTCCTTGGCCCAAAGAAGCGCTGCTGTTGGGCCAAGGCCCAACCTACTTCTTTTGCTAATTGGTCAATTAAAAATTAAAAGTCGCTGCGCTCTCAATGATAGGTGTGGCATAGTTATTTCAGCAACACATACGTTGCCCCGGCTCCCCCGTGTTTGGGTTGCGCACTATGAAAACCTAATACTCTTGAAATTTGAGGAAGCCAGTGATTGACTAGATTTTTTAAGACAGGGGCTTCTCCAAAACGTCCGCCTTTGCCGTGAATGATCAAAATCCAGCGGTGTTGTAGCTGGATTTGCTGGCTGAGGAACTGATTTAAACGTTCTTTGGCCGCATCTGGTTTCAAGCCATGCAAATCGATTTTGGCTTGATAGCTTAGGTTGCCAGTTTTGAGGGCGTGGACTTGGAGCCTTGAAACACCTGGTTGATGGTAATGTAATAGACTTTCTGATTGAACAGGATTGGCATAATAATCGGATAAATCGTCACAGAGATTCACGGTATGTCGAATGTCATGATACATCGCTCGGGCTTTGGGAGATCCCTCATGTTGTTCGGGATGACGTGAGGGTTGTGCTAGGTGACGAAGGTGGTGTTTAGGAACAACAGGTTGCTGAGTTCGTTCAGCTGCAATTTTGGGTTTTTTTGCTTGAAGTGGGGTGACGTGTTGCATCTCCTTCTGGAACAGAGCTTGATCTTCAGGAGAAAGCTGGGTTTTTTTGCTCATTATAGGGTTTAAAATTGTGACTGAGAACAGTATAGCATATAATGCGTTTTTATTTCTTGGCCCAACCTACCTTTTTGGACAATTGGGCTTAATACCCTCTGGAATGCATCATGTCATATATCGCAGATACTCAAGATTTCACGGTTATCCTAGATTTTATTCGGTTTGGTATTAGTCAAGCGCGTGCAGCCAATTTGTATTATGGGCATGGTACTGATAATGCAGAAGACGACATCTATGCATTGGTATGGGATACGTTACATTTGCCTTGGGATTCTGAGACGCAGAGATTTTTAGCAGCGCGTTTGTCAGCGAGCGAAAAGAAGTTATTAGCGGAACGCTTGGAGCAGCGCATTGTACAGCGCGTGCCGGTCCCTTATTTGACGCATAATGCGCATTTTTGTGATATGACTTTTTATGTGGATGATCGGGTTTTGATCCCCCGGTCGCCGATCGCGGAATTGATTCGACAACAGTTTTCCCCTTGGATTGCAGAAGAGCAGGTGACTCGCATCTTGGATCTATGCACCGGTAGCGGATGCATTGCCATGGCTTGTTGTGCCTGGTTTCCGGATGCTCAGGTTGATGGTTCAGATGTGTCGGAGCAAGCCTTGGCAGTAGCGGCTATCAATAGTGAGCGCCATCATTTGGCAGAGCAATTAACTTTATTAAAATCAGACTGTTTTGATCAAATTCCAGAGACTGTCTATGATATTATTGTGAGCAATCCACCGTATGTGGCGGAAGCCGTGATGCAAACGTTGCCTACCGAATATCGCCATGAGCCCGAAATGGCCTTATTTGCTGAGCAAGCAGGTTTGGCGGTGGTGCATCGCATTTTAAACCAAGCAGGGCGCTATTTGAGTCACCACGGTATTTTGGTGGTAGAAGTAGGCGAAGCTGCGGAAGAATTGATTGCCGCGTACCCTGACGTTCCCTTTGTTTGGCTTGATTTCGAACAGGGTGGTGAGGGGATTTTTTTATTGACGGCGCAAATGGTGCGCGAGTACTTTTAAGGCAGAAATATGGCAAGACAATTTCATGTAGCAGTAGTAGGCGCCACGGGCGCAGTGGGCGAGGCTATGTTGGCAGGGCTTTTGGAGCGAAATTTTCCAGTTGCTCAAGTCTATGCATTGGCATCTGAACGCTCTGTCGGTAAGACGGTGTCTTTTGGAAAAGAGGTCTTGGATGTACTCGACCTGGCTACTTTTGATTTCACTGATATCGACATTGCTTTATTTTCAGCTGGTAATGCGGTGTCCAAACAATATGCCCCCATTGCTGCAGCACATAATTGTGTGGTGATCGATAATAGCTCGTGTTTTCGTTACGATGCTGATATCCCCCTGGTGATTCCCGAAGTGAATCCTGAACGGATCGCCCATTATACTCGGCAAGGCATTATTGCCAATCCCAATTGCTCAACCATTCAAATGTTGGTTGCATTAAAACCATTGCATGATGCGGTGGGGATTGCTCGCATCAATGTGGCGACCTATCAATCGGTTTCTGGCACGGGAAAAGAAGCCGTATCCGAATTAATCCATCAGATGGGTGAGTTGTTGAATGGTCGTCCAGTGAAGTCGAACGTGTATCCGCAACAAATCGCGTTTAACGCGATACCCCATATCGATGAATTTCAGGACAATGGCTATACCCGTGAAGAAATGAAAATGGTGTGGGAAACCCATAAAATTTTAGAAGATGATAGCATTTCAGTGAATCCCACTGCAGTGCGCGTGCCGGTGCTATATGGACACTCAGAAGCAATTCATGTGGAGCTCAAATCACCTTTGACAGCGACAGAAGCCCGACGCATTCTCCGTGCAGCACCTGGGGTGGTTGTGGTGGATGATCCTAAAAAGGGTAAATATCCCACTGTGATTTCTCATGCGGTGGGTAACGATGATGTCTATGTAGGTCGGATCCGCCAAGACATTTCACATCCGAATGGCCTGAATTTATGGGTCGTGGCGGATAATATTCGCAAGGGCGCCGCGACGAATGCGATTCAAATTGCTGAGATTTTGTGTGCGGAGTATTTGTAACCCCCTCATCCATCACTTCGTGACACCTTCTCCCTGAGGGAGAAGGGAAAAAATGTAATGAGGGCGTTTAGATGACTAAATGAGCGAATTAAAGACGCAATCCAACGAAGAGATCGGAGTTTTGCGTAAGTGCTAATAGTGAAGGATGCTGTTCTAATATTTTGGTTGTATACTTAGTACATGAATAAAAATCAAGTGATCACCATTGCAGGAAGAGCCAGATTGGCGTGGGTGTTGCCCTTGCCGGTTTGGCCTGCGCTTAAAATAGGGAGCCGTTCTTTACGCTATACCTATACTTTCTCTAATCAAAGTTTGCACCCTATCCAAATTACGGGTATTGGGTTAGAACCTGGCAATGATGGTCTCATTGATGATCGCGTAGGTCTGGTGGGGGGCACTGCGCATGCCGGATTGATGTTAGCGCCGCGGGCGTCTTGTACCATTGATGTTCAAATTACTCCGAGTAAATTGGGTCATGGTCACCAAGTTTTGACTGTGCGTACGGGTGGTGAGTCATCTGTGTGGACTGAAATTGTATTTTCAGTTGTTGCGCAGGGCGATACGCGGCCCAAGACGACTTATTTATCTGATGATACGGTCACGTTAGATCGCCAGAGACGCTTGATTGAACAAGATGGGCATCGCAATTATGCACGCGTGAATGCGCGCGAACATGCGCCAGAACAAGGTACGCAACAAAGTTTGGCGCAGGAAGGGGGGATGCAAAATAATATTTTGCAAAATCCGTGGTTAAATAGTCAACGCTTTGATGGCGTTGATCCCAATTTGAACCCAGAACCGCCTTTGAACACAGAAGCCCGCCGAGAATTTGATAACGAACGCCGTGAACAAGAAATGGAAAAACAATTGCGTTTGGGTAATATGCCCCGCGTGTCCCCAGCACCCAAACCGCAAGGGTTTTAGAGCTGTGCGTGTCATGTTGATCATTGTGAGGCATCTCTTGAGTTTGGGGAGATCCCTCACTTCGTTCGGGATGACGGGGTAGAAGTTCTGGGATTTGTGGTGGTTTGAAATCACGGAATAGTAGGTTGGGCCTTGGCCCAACGAAAATTGGGTACTCCGATGCTTTGTTGGGCCAAGGCCCAACCTACACAGGTATTGAGATAGAGTAAAACAAGGACTTTTTATGACTATTGCAAATGACATCATCTCCTGTCGTGTGCCCGATCTCGATTATTATCTTCGTGAAGGGGATTCTTTAGATGATATAGATGAGTATGGCTTTACGCCTTTGATTGAAAGCGTGCTTACCCGGCAAATGCCGATTACGCAATTATTGTTAGACCGTGGTGTTGCGATTAACAAACCGGATGTGACAGGGCGAACAGCTTTGCATTGGGCGGTAGATAATGCGGATCTGGATATGATTCGGTTGTTATTACTGAAAGGTGCTAATCCCAATGCTTACACGCGCTCCGGATTAGCGGTTTTGGTCTACCCAATTTTACGCGGACAAGCCGACATCAAGCATTTGCTGTACCAATATCATGCAAAATTAGACTTCGCTTTGGATTTCATTTATGCCAAATTATTGGGACATCGCTTTGAATTGAGTGGTGATGTGGATATTGTGACTGCCGAAGGGGAGTTTATTGAATTAGATTATGAAGGCTTCATTTTAGAGTTCACGATTGCCGTGGTAAAAGACTCCTTACGTCGCTTTACCAGTAGTTATTCCACCCGAAATATGCGTCATTTATTTCCCATTATCTATGCAACGATGGACGGCTTTGCCGTGGCGGATGAATTATTGCAATTACAACATCATGTGAGCATGACCAATCAACATCATCAACGGATTCAGCAATTAATCCAAGCACCGTTATTGGTCTTACCTGCAGCCAGTCAGGGGCATGCCATTTGTTTTGTGCGCTACCAACAATGGTGGGCGAAAATTGATCGCGGTGAGAATAGTCTGAAAGAAGGCTCGGTAAATATTTATCATATGGAACGCCCTCAGGCGATCACGCTCAATTTTATTTTGGATTTTTTATATAAAAAACAAAGCAGGCGTTATTTTCATAAGGATATTAATAAAATACTAGGTTTAACCCCGGTACTACAATTACCCATCTCAGCTCAAATCGTAGGCAATTGTTCCTGGGCTAATGTGCAAGCAGCCGTACCTGTGGCGCATGCATTGCAAACCTTACAGTCGATGGAAGGGTTTGATGCCCAACCCTCGTTGGATTTGTATACGACTTGGATTGAATGGGACAAAGATCGTGCGTTGGATGAATGTATCCAGCGTTTTTATGCGGCTCAGCCGCCCCGTACAGCCAGTTTTGCCGCGATGTTGGGTGCAGTATTATTTCAAGTGTGTGAAGAAAATGATCCGTTGCATTTGACCCGTGCTGAGAAAATACTGGCTATTTTGAGTCTGCCTGAGTATTCATATATTCTACAAAGTTATTTAGAGGTGTATTGCATCCGCCGTTTGACGCGTAAAGGGAATAATTTATTGAAACTACTAGATAATTGTGGGGTGAACCCCAATATTGGGGTGAATCCAATTGCTACAGGTTTAGAAGACAAACAATAAAAAAGCCATCACGCTTTAGGAAAAGCGTGATGGCTTGATAGATTTAGACATTATTATGCGGTGCGGCGAAAACCACTAGTTCCTTCTAGCTCGTCACGTTGATCGACTTCATGGTCACCCGCTAGTAATGATGATTTATGATGCAACTCAGATGTTGAAGCTCCACCAGTAGCAGGCCGTGGACGACCAAAGAAAGCAGCAAAACCAGCTGCTACAGAAGCAGAAGTAATCACTGTAGCAGTAGCAGCTTTCGTATACGTACCTAATGTACCCAAAAGAGGTAACATAGTTGGGAATGCATACATCATGCCTACAACGCCGAAACCAGCAACGACAGCAGATACCAACAAAGCAAGATCATGATTTGTAAGTTCTTTATCCGTAACACGGTGAGCCAATTTTAGGAACTCATTGTAAGTCGTTTTTAGGAAGATAGTACCACTGAATGCAACTACACCTAACATTGCAGTAGCAACGGTATATTTTAACCAAGTAGTTGTGATTGCAGCCAAACCAAAAGGAATCAAAGCTGGTGCGAACAACAATGAACCTAAATACAGACCTGTAACAGCAAGAACAGCTGTGGTTGCAGTGTATCGGCCATACTGGGTGCCAGCATAAGCTAGTCTAGTCATTGTGGCTTCAGCAATAGTTAATTTAGCAAAAGCATCAGCTGCCTTATCGCTATTATAAGCTATGAAACCTTCTGGAGTGCCAGATTTCGCTGCAGCAATTAATTCTTGTTTTCTCATTGTCATTTTATAAATCCCCATCTATAAGTTAGTAGCGCACGGCGCTTATAGTGACATGTGTATTAATACAACTTACTGTCATATAAAAACCAATATTGTACGTTCGAGCATGCACAATGTGCGCATTATAAATTTTTTTCAATAGGAAAGCTAGCCTTGAAACAGTTTTTTTTTACAGTGTTTGGTTTTTTTAGGCATTTTACCCGGTGAGTCGCCTGTTCTTTGTAGGTCATTCTGTGCTTTGTGAGAGATAGGTTTATGGTAGGTTGGGCCTTGGCCCAACAAAGAGCTCATCGCTCCGTTAATTTGTTAAATGATGCGCTGCGCTTTGGTGTTGGGCCAAGGCCCAACCTACATTACATGACTATCTCTACTCCACTGGATTTTTTTTAACAGGCTCAGACTTTGGCTCCGGCTTGTTTTGCGTTGCCGTGGGTTGGCCTTGGGGTTTTTTGCGGTTAGGCACTGCGGAGCGCCGTTGTTGTTGAGAAGCGGGTGGTCGTCTTCTGTTGGCAGAGTTGGGGTTTGGTTTAGATGTTCTCGCTTGAGAAGAATTTTGCTCATTGCTTGTTTGTTTAGACGCAGTCTGCGCTGATTTTTCCATGTCTGGTCCAAATAGTTTTTGCATCAGTCTTTGCAAGAAATTCAACGTGTTTTGATTTTTGAATGCTTGTTGGTCGAAAGATTTGACCGCAGGTTCATCAATCTGCGTTGCAGGCAAAGCATGTGCGATCTCAAGCTCAGGTTGCTGAATCAACGTGTAACTGGGTTTTCTAGATTTGTTGCTGCCATCTTCTTTGATTTTAGTAATATTGTATTGAGGAGAATGTAAATACGGATTGGCAATCACCAAGACTCTTACACTGTGGCGTTTTTCAATATTTAAAATAAACTCACGTTTTTCATTGATAATGAATGTCGCAATATCGACAGGCAACTGGACCTGAATTTCGATGATTTTTTCTTTTAACGCTTCTTCTTCAATCAAACGGATGATGGAAAGACTACTAGATTGAATATTTCGTACCGTGCCACGTCCTTCGCACCGTGGGCATACTTCTTGAGCGTTTTCTCCCAATGATAAACGCAGCCGTTGCCGCGACATCTCTAAGAGCCCAAAGCGTGAAATGCGACCTACTTGAATCCGCGCTCGGTCAGCTTTCAAAGCTTCTTTTAAGCGATTCTCAACATCACGTTGGTTTTTAGAGGCGCCCATGTCAATGAAATCAATCACCACCAAACCGCCCAAATCGCGAAGACGTAATTGTCGTGCAATTTCATCCGCTGCTTCTAAATTGGTATTGAGTGCAGTGGCTTCAATGTCAGCACCGCCTGTGGCTTTCGCTGAGTTGATGTCAATGGATACCAATGCTTCTGTACGATCAATGACCAATGCGCCACCAGATGGTAAGGGCACTTCACGTTTATAAGCAGTTTCTATCTGACTTTCAATTTGATAAAAATTAAACAAAGGAATCGTGTTGTGATACAACTTTAAATTCGGTAGAAAGTCGGGCTTGACTTGTTCAATATATTGTTTGGCTTTGACGTAAGAAATTTGGTCGTCAATGATGATTTCATCAATGGATTTGCGCAAATTATCCCGAATAGATCGAATGATGACATCGCCTTCCTGATGAATCAAACAGGGGGCTAATTGGGTTTGATAGGCATGTTTAATGGCTTGCCACTGATGATAGAGCATGTCCAAATCGCCTTGCAATTCTTCCTGGCTTTTCCCCACGCCCGCAGTGCGAATGATGAGGCCCATGTCTTCAGCCATATTCAACGCATTCAACGTTTCTTTTAACTCATCGCGATCATCCCCTTCAATCCGACGAGAAATGCCGCCAGAACGTGGGCTGTTTGGCATCAACACCAAATAGCAGCCTGCTAAGGTGATGTAAGTGGTCAGCGCAGCACCCTTGTTGCCACGTTCTTCTTTGTCAACTTGGATGAGCAATTCTTGGCCTTCACGAATCAAGCTCGTGATGGCAGGTTTTTCATCGTTGGCATTGGGTTGTTTGCAAAAATAGGTGGGGGCAATTTCTTTTAAAGGGAGAAATCCCTGGCGTTTAGAGCCATATTCAACAAATACCGCGTCTAAGCTGGGTTCCCGACGGGTAACGACCGCTTTGTAGATGTTGCCTTTCTTTTTAACTTCTGCAGGACATTCTATGTCCAAATCATAAAGGTGATTATTTTTTACCAGCGCAACACGGATCTCTTCAGTTTGCGTGGCATTGATTAACATTTTCTCTATACTAGCCATTTTTCTAACCCTCAATAGGGCGCCTTAACTTAAGCCTTGTTAAATTTTTTAAAGTTTCCATGTTCAACGGTAAATGTCCGAAGAAGCCTAGTGAGGGACCGCACGTATACTGTCTTCGGATTCGAAGACTCATGTTTTAGAATGATATCGCATGTTTGGCATGCGTGGGTTTCAAAATATATATTCAATTTGGCTCTGGTACTTTAATAGGTGAAAGACTTTGACCTAAGTAATGCGCAATTCTTTTTAAAACTCTGCTGGCCTATGACAAACATGTCCTAGCCACGCACACACTTAAGTGTATAATCATACCAGAAAAAACCATGAGAGGAAAGACTTGGATGCAGAATGATGCACAAAACTCGGTGCGCTATGCGACGATTATATTAGAGGAAGAAGGGCAACGTTTGGATAATTATTTACTCCGCGTGTTAAAAGGGGTACCCAAAAGTCATATTTATCGCATTATTCGGAGTGGAGAAGTAAGAATCAATAGCAAGCGGGTGAAACCGTCAGACCGTTTGGTCGCAGGGGATGCGGTGCGCATTCCACCTATTCGTTCAGCACAGACCAAAATGGTTGATCCTAGTCCTGGCTTGAGCGCATGCTTATTAAATAATATTATTTTCGAAGATGATCGTTTATTGGTTTTGGCCAAACCGGCAGGGTTGGCGGTACATGGCGGGAGTGGGGTCAATTTGGGTGTCATAGAAGCTATGCGCCAAATTCGTCCCGATTTGACCTATTTAGAATTGATCCACCGTTTGGATAAAGAAACGTCGGGCTGCTTATTGATGGCCAAAAAAAGATCGTGTTTGCGCGCTATTCAAGCATTGCTGGCAGCGCGTGAGGTTCAAAAAACCTATTGGACAGTGTTGGTGGGTGCTTGGCAGGGTAGAACGTCAGTGATGGTGGATGTGCCTTTGTTAAAATCTATTTTACAATCGGGTGAGCGCATGGTGTTTGCGGATCCGACAGGTAAAAGCTCCCAAACTCAATTTAAATTGCTGGAAAATTATGCCGATGCTTGTTGGGTAGAAGCGCAACCGAAAACGGGGCGGACCCATCAAATTCGAGTACATGCTGCTAAGATGGGTCATCCTATTCTTGGGGATCAAAAATATGGTAAAGTGCAGACATTACCCGCTTTGCGAGACTTAAAAGCACGGATGTATTTACATGCTCATGCGATCCAGTTTACTCTCAATGGACAACTTTATCATTTTGAAGCAGAGCCCGACGCAACTTTTGCACAGGCATTGCAGATATTTCGCCGAGATAGTTGAAGGGGAGAATCGTATTCAAGGAACTGTGTCATTCCCGCGTAGGCGGGAAGCCATTCTTAGATTGGTATACTACCCAATCAGTAATGGATCCCTGCCTGCGCGGGGATGACAGTTTGGTTGAATATTCTCAATAGGAGATCAACATAAGTGTTGCAGCGTTATCAATTAGTGGTGTTTGATTGGGAAGGCACCATTGCTGAAAGTGGCCTGGGGTATATGATCATTGCATTGGCAAAAGCGGCTGAGCGCTTACATTTGCCAAACTTTGATTTGAGTACTGCGCGCTTGACTATTCGTTACGGTTTGGCGACCGCTGTGAAAAAATTGTTTCCGACTATTTCTTCGCATCAACAAGAGGATTTATGCGCTGAAGTACAGACAGCGCTCTTTGCAGTCTCTGCCAAGGTGGCGTTGATTAGCGGGGTGGCAGAACTGATTCAGTGGCTGCACCAGTCGGGCATGCAGTTGGCCATTGCGACCAATAAAAGCGCGCAGGGCTTAGCACGGGTTTTACGGATCAGTGGCTTGGAGCCCTATATTCATATTACACGTTCGGCATCTGAAGTGCCTGCTAAACCTTGTCCGCAAATGCTCGAAGAGATCATGACGGCATGTGGTGTTTCTGCACAGCAAACGTTGATGGTAGGAGATTCTTCTTCCGATATGGAAATGGCTAGGGCGCTGGATGTTTATGCGATTGGCATGGATTTTTTTCAAATGGAAGAGCCTATGCTACGCGCTGCGGGTGCGAATGATGTGATGCATGATTACCAACAATTACTTCAGTATATTAAGGATAATTAAATGATTTTTTCGATTGGATGGCCGAATTTATTGACCTTGTTACGGATTGCAATCATTCCCATTTTCGTGGTTGTTTTTTTTCTCCCCTTTGTTTGGGCGCATTATCTTGCGGCAGTCCTATTTGCTTTTGCGTGTTTTACGGATTGGCTCGATGGCTTTCTGGCTCGAAAATTGGAACAGCTTTCTTCGTTTGGCGCCTTTTTCGATCCGGTAGCGGACAAATTATTGGTATCGGCAAGTTTACTATTATTGGTTGGCTCTCCTCAATTACAGTATATTACTATCCCTGCTATCGTTATTGTTGGACGCGAAATTGTGATTTCAGCGTTAAGAGAATGGATGGCAGAACTGGGTCAACGTGCCAGTATGGCGGTGTCTTATGTTGGAAAGGTCAAAACGACGTTGCAAATGGTGGCGATTACCTTATTGCTGGCTTTTCACCAGAGCTTGACTTGGTATGGTCTCTTGGGTACGGGACTATTATATGTGGCAGCAATTTTAACCATTTGGTCAATGATAGAGTACTTGAAAATTGCTTGGCCAGAACTCACTAAAAAAAGTGAACTCATGCCTTGACAGAAGGATGATTTCAGGTAGAATTCATTTCGGTAAATAGGCGGGAATAGCTCAGTGGTAGAGCACAACCTTGCCAAGGTTGGGGTCGCGAGTTCGAACCTCGTTTCCCGCTCCATAGAAAGCGACAATAGTCGCTTTTTTTATATACCTTTTACGGCTGTGTGGCAGAGTGGTTATGCAGCGGCCTGCAAAGCCGCGGACGCCGGTTCGATTCCGGCCTCAGCCTCCAATACTAAAGTGCTTGCATCTGTTGTGAGTTTTGCTTTAGTGTAAGGCGTAAACGCTTTAATATAAGCCCAGGTGGCGAAACAGGTAGACGCAAGGGATTTAAAATCCCTCGAGTATAAAATCTCATGCCGGTTCGATTCCGGCCCTGGGCACCAAATTTTTTTACCCCCCCCACTCATCAGTCGCTTTGTGACACCTTCTCCCCCTGCGGGGAGAAGGGGAATGAGCGGGTATCTAATTACACTTCTTGCATAAGCTGTGAATTTTGATTTAGTGCCAGGCACCACCATTTCGAGGAGCGGCGTTTACCTGTGTCAATGAGCACCGCAGAAACGTTTGTAACCCCGTAATAAAACAAAAGGCGCAGGTTATGCAAGAAGTCTATTTTCTAACCGTGTTTCGGATGTCGATCAGTTGCCCTACTTCATCAGTGGCGCCTAAAGCAATCACAAAATCATCTTCGAATGCGGGAACAATGTGGGGATGTTTGTTAAATTGCGCGCAGGCTACCTTTGAACGGCTATTGAATAAGGTCATGTGCGGATCGTAATGCTCAAATGCGGCGTTCAGCGGTACTTTGATGATATCAGCAATGGCCAAATGGAGATTTTTTAATTCTGCTTTATTATCCGGGATTAAGGATACCCAAACAATATTTACGTATTTGGGATTCCCTGAGAAAGCTTTACTGAGATGGTGATCAAACGTCAGAGGTAATGCTGGGATGGCTAAATCCTGTACTTGCTGCCAGATAGGTTCAATTTGGTCACTGTCGCTGTCAAAATGGCATAACGATACATGTGGAATCGAGGCGCCTCTGCCGATGAGATATTTATCAGCAGGTGCGGTATTAGAGAGTGTTTGTGCATATAGAATGAATTGGTCGGAGTTGTTGGCTGGGATAAGAGCTAGGTTGTATCTAGGCATTGGACGGGTCCTTACATAATGTCACAAGGTTGGGCCTTGGGCCAACAGAAAATATCGTTGGCCCAAGGCCCAAGGCCCAACAATATCTGCTCTTTTCGACCAGCCCTAAATCAGCTATGATTACGGTTATATTAATCCTCGGAAAAAGGATCATACCATGACTTTTGTTGTGACTGAAAACTGTATCAAATGCAAATACACGGATTGTGTAGAAGTGTGTCCAGTTGATTGTTTTTATGAAGGACCTAATTTTTTGGTCATTAATCCTGATGAATGCATTGATTGTGCCTTGTGTGAACCAGAATGTCCTATTGAAGCGATCAAGTCAGAAGACGATTTGTCTGAAGATCAACGAATTTTTCTGCAATTGAATGCTGAATTAAGTCCAGATTGGCCAAATATTACCGCTAAAAAAGAAGGTCTGCCAGATGCCAAATCGTGGGAAAACGTAAGCAACAAACGCGAGCACCTTGAACGCGAGTGGCCGGAGAAAAAATAACGACCCCGACAGTGTATCCAGTAGATTTGCAGGCTAAATGTGAAACTTTGTTTGCGCCAGGCGGGCGGCTGAGTACAGCGATACCTGAGTTTGTAGCGCGCCCACAGCAAAGCGCTTTGGCTAAGACTATTTCCGAAGCCATTCTGCAACAAAGTACCCTCGTCATTGAGGCGGGGACTGGGACGGGCAAGACTTTTGCCTATTTGATTCCTTGTTTACTTAGTGGCAAAAAAGTGGTGGTTTCAACTGCAACCAAAACGTTGCAAGATCAATTGGTGCATAAGGATTTACCGTTATTGATTCAAGCCTTGGGTTTGTCTACTCAAGTCCAAAACCTGAAAGGGCGTAGTAATTATATCTGTCGCCATCGCACGCAACTGTATGCAGAAGAAGGTCAGCTCCAATCGGTCGCTTGTGCGCAAGATATCGCATATGTACGCGAAAAATTGTCGCAATTGACGCATGGTGAGCGCAGTGAGTTACCCAATTTACGTGAAGATTCTCTGGCGTGGCCGTTTGTCACATCGACGACTGAAAATTGTTTGGGGCGTGCCTGTGATGACTATGACACATGCTTTTTGATGCAAGCAAGAAAACGCGCCATTACTGCGGACGTGGTGGTGATCAATCATCATATTTTCTTTGCTGATTCGCGCTTGAAAGAAGAGGGATTTGGTGAGTTATTGCCTCAAGTTGGCGCTGTTATCTTTGATGAAGCCCATCAATTGGCAGACATTGCAGAGGGTTTTTATGGTGCTCAATTTGGGACCCGGCAAATACGTGAATTGTTTGATGATATGTTACGTGCGTGGCCAACTTTAGATTTGATCAATTATCCTTGGAAACAATGGTCAGTGGTCCTTGACCAAATCTTAGATAAGCTCTGGTTGGCCCTTCCTGAAGGAAGCTGTGCTTGGAAAAGGGTGCGTAATATCCCAACATTTCAACCAGCTTGGGTTGAGTTTTTAGAGTTTATGGCGCAGTGGGTGGGGACTATGCCGCCTGCACAAGCGAGTGATGAGCCTGAATTAACCCAGTGTAAAAGTCGTTTGGCGTCCTTATATCCGCTTATCCAACAGTTTAGTCACTTGGACGTTAGTCAAATTCCTTGGGTAGAAAAATTCAAACGGAGTGTGGTATTTCATCAGACGCCATTAGATATTGCCGCTGATTTTAAACAGCTATTAACTCGCTATGCTTGTGCTTACATTTTTACTTCGGCGACGCTGACTTTGGCCAATTCATTTGCCTGTTTTACCAAACCATTGGGTTTGGACTCACCATTGACTATGCAGTTTCCCAGCCCTTTTGATTTTATGGAACAATCGTTGCTTTATTTACCCCGTGGTCTACCTGATCCCAACAATTTGCGGTATTATGATGTCCTTTTGAACAAGGTATTGCCCGTTATTATTGCTTGTGGAGGACGTTGTTTTTTCTTATTTACTAGTCACCGTGCTTTGCAAGATATGGCAAAACGCTTACGTCCACATCTGAGTTTTCCATTGTTGGTACAAGGTGAAGAAGCCAAGCCGATATTATTGGCGCGTTTTCGTGAGCTGGGTAATGCTGTGTTGTTAGGGACAGCTACTTTTTGGGAAGGAGTGGATGTGAAAGGAGAGGCTTTATCCTGTGTTATCATTGATAAAATTCCTTTTCTTAATCCCAAAGATCCGGTTTTGCAGGGAAAAGCCCAGTTTTATCAGGCACAAGGTTCATCGGGATTTGCGGAGTTGTCCTTGCCCGCGGCAGTATTGGCTTTGAAGCAAGGGGTAGGGCGTTTGATTCGGGATGTCAGTGACCGAGGTGTCTTAATGCTTGCCGATCCACGCTTAACAGGGCGTGCTTACGGGGAACATATTTTTGCTAGTTTACCTATGATGCGCAAAACTAGGCATGAACAGACGGTATTGGATTTTATTGAACGTGGTTTTAAGAAATGAACTTACTTGCAATTGATACTTCAACTGAAATAGCCAGTGTTGCGCTATCTCTGGGTGACCGCATTCACAGCTTAGAGCAAATAGGCGTACGCCAACATGCTCAGAATTTGCTACCTATGATCCAAACCTTGATGCAAGAGCAGTCATTACAGTGGTCGGCTCTACAGGGTATTGTCTTTGATGCAGGACCGGGCAGTTTCACGGGATTACGCATTGCCTGCAGTATTGCTAAAGCATTCGCATATGCTCATGATTTACCTGTTTTTGGGGTAAGTAGTATGCAAGCAATTGCTTTTCAAGCGCGAGCGCAGCAGGCTGATTGCGGGGTTTTGGCGTGTGGGGATGCGCGGATGCAAGAAATTTATTGGGCTTACTATCCTCCGGATGGCCCTTTAACTCAGGCAGATATTCGGGTTGATCCGGTGTCCGCGGTGCAGATCTTGGATACGCACCCCATTGTTTTAGCCGGTTGGGGTCTAGAACCGTACCTTCCTCATTGGCTTGCAGATTTAAAAAAGAAATTCATCGCGCATTATGCGATGTATCCCAAAGCGGAAACTTTGATTCGCTTGGTACAAAGTGGAGAGTGCAGCGCTGTGACCGCAGCGGAGGCGTTACCATTATATGTGCGGAATCAAGTGACACATACTGGAGAGGCTCATGGATAAAAAATTAATTGCTATTTTAGTATGCCCATTATGCAAAGGGCAATTACTGGTAAAAAATAAAGAGTTGATCTGTCGTTTTGATCGCTTGGCCTACCCTATCCGCGATGGTATTCCTGTAATGTTGGAACATGAAGCCCGGCGGGTATCGCTGACGGAAAATGATACATTGTAGTAGCAATTAATCCCCCTCATCCGTCGCTACGCGCTACCTTCTCCGTGAAGGAGACGGGATTACACCAATTTTTTCTCTTCTCCCCACAGGGGAGAAGGTGGCGCGTAGCGACGGATGAGGGGGATAAGTTACTTCATCCTTGGCGTATTATTGCTTGTGTCGTCAAGTGGTAAACTAATGGTTGGAGCCTTGGAGCCCAGTGGAAGCCCAGCAAGGTGGTTTTGAAAAGCGGTATGGTTGATGTGATGGTGAGAGGCTGTCCTTAGGATAGCAAACACAATATGTTGAAAGTGATGCGCGCGTTTATAAATTTCATCGCGGTATGTTTTAGCGATGATGTTGGGATCATTATGAAATTCGCCACAACCCCACGCCCCTAAAACAAGATGTTTTTTTCCGTGTAAGATCAATGTATCTAACTGTGCAGCAATGCAGCGTTGGATGGCTTGTTGATAATTCTCAAATTGCTTGGGATTGTCAAAGTGGAAATCTTCCGAAGCCAAATTCGGGGCTGCTGATCGTAATTCGTAAAAGGGGAAAATCGTATTTTCAGGTAAAAATTGAAAACTGAAATCAGGGTCGGCAAAGATAGTGTTTTTTCCGTTTCTTTCCTCAACATGCTCATAATTGATCAAATGCTCTGGGCCCCGAAAGCAAATTCTTGGCAGTAAGCTTAAATAAACACGATGCGCATCCGATCTCTCATACCCAAGGAGTTGCGCTAAAGTTTTTTGCTCGGCATGATTCATCGGTAATTCGGCAGAGACCATTTGACTCATATGATTGTCGTAGCAAAAACTACCGGTGCTTGGGTCAAAACCAATATGTTTTTCCTCAAGCGACAACGCGCAATTAGAGCGATGCCATATATTCTCTTCTTGAGCACTGCCGCCTTTTAGGAAACCACCACCTGGAAAGCGGTCGCTGGCATGATTGAGTACTGTATAAGGTTCGCCATATTGTTGCGTAACTGCTGAACAAACAGTGCCCCAATCTTGGGTACTCACGTCAATTTGTGCGGGCGCTGCACTGCTATGTTTTTGCCACTGAGTCATGTTGTTTTGCGCGTGGTATTCTAATTCTTGGTATTTGCTAGGATCCGCAAGGACTTTCAATGTTTCATGCAGGCTTTTATAACGCCAGTGCTCGCCTGAAAACAAGACTCTGAGCCAACTACTGCTTTTGCTGTTTTTGGCGTGAGCTTGCATTAGTTGTTGCAAAAAGCGCTCGTGTGTTGCTCCCTTTGACCACATGCCTATTTCCTCAATGTGTGATAGTACTTACGCAAAACCCCGATCTCTTCGTTGGATGGAGTCTTTAATTCGGTCATTTAGTCATCTAAACTCCCTCATTAAAGACTCCATCCGCTTCGACCTCGGGGCTTTGCGTAAGTCCTATGTGAGTCAGTACTTAGGCAAAACCCCAACCTGGAGGCACTGCCTAAGTCTTGTGAGTATTTAGCTCGTCCCGTGGCTTAAACCCGCCGCACAGCGACAGCTTACATTTTGGGCAGAATACTAGTGGTTTTCTGGCTTTGTTGCAAGTGTTCCGTCATATAATCCACCAATTGTTCTTGGTCACCAATTGGAATATCTGCTGGTACTTGGCTCAATTGAATCGTATCTTCATGGTCTGAACTGGCATCAATACGATTGTCTAGTATCCCTGAATCATCAATTACATCAGCATCAGTTGCTGTGAGTAATCGGTTTCCAGATTTAAGTATATTGTTTAGAATGGCTCTCTCCATGATTTCTGGATCGTTCTCGCAATCTAAAAATACCTCAAGAGACCATTGGCGTTTTTGAAAATTGGGGTTGGTGAGTTCAGACAGTAATATCGGTTGTGAAAAAGACATCATGCTGCCTAAAATTTTACCTGGCCCGCAGACCTCAATGATTTGACGAATATCTGTACACACTTTTGGTCGCCAGTTTTTAGTTGCCCGCTGGTTCGTTAAAACAAGTGTGGTTTCATTATTGTTTCTAGTCATATCTTCAATGGACGTGTATTTAGTCCCACCATTTTCTATACTAAACTCATCTTGTAATTTCATATCATCATAAGCAGCAAAGATTTTTGGATTGATTTTTAATATCTTATTGGGCGTAGTAAATACTTTTGGCATCCCTAGGGCTATGATAAATCCGCGACAAGGTAATTTGGTAAAACATCCAGCGGCATAAGGTTTTGCCGTGATGGGGCATACAGATGATGATAGAAAATAGGCACTGTCATTTTCTCGGATATGAGGTGGTAAATCAAAGCTTAGACTTTTTCCTCCTCGACCAAAATCTTGTCCTAAACGTCCCGTATCAATGGCGTGTTCAAGCTCGATGTTTCCCATAGTACCTCTGAAAAGAGTTCGGGAATCATGTTGTTTTAATACGTAGAGTAGTTGATTATATCCCGTGGCTTTTTCTTCGGAAGTCATTTTCATATATTGAGCTGTACGTTTTTGCCACAGGCTATTAGATTTACACGTTTTAAGATAGGTATGTAGCGCTTTTTGAAAGTTAGATTCTGTCGTGATTGATTTCATATGCATCGCTCCATTTTTTTGTGATTAAATATTATACACTATGAACGTATTTAATTCAATACAATTTGGGCTAAATTAGTATATGTTGGAAATTTAGATGCCTGGATTTCTTTGTTTTTCCTCATTTGGCGCAGGTATTGTGTTATACGATTGAGAAGTAGTTATTAATAAAGGTATGATGGAAGAAAAAAATGAAGGGAATCATTATGGATGTAAAACGTTCCAAAGACCGTTTCAAATTTCCTGCCAATGTTGGAAGTGATTCTGTGCAACGGGAGCTCTATATGGATTTAAGCGGGTCTTTGGTGCATAAAGAGGGTGCTTTGAGCAATCGTGAGCCGAATAAACAACAAAATACAGCACTTTTTCCTTTATTATGGGGTGCTTTTCAAAAACCTGTTGGAAAAATTGGCACCATGATTCTGTTGCTGAGTTGGCTGATATTGGCCATGGCTACGAGCGCATCTGTTTTATCTTGGGTAGGAACGATAGGGGTTGTGTCGGGAGCGACGCTTATTGGGTTGAGTCTATTTTCCTCTTATTCAGGAAATGCTAGAACGAATAATGTTCAAACTGAGGAACCTGCTTATGGGCATAGTGGTGCTAAGAAACCATACTGCTGATGCTGCAGTGCAGCAATTGCGTTTTGATCTCAAAACGGGGCGTTTTTTAACGCAGTCCGAACAAATCGTGAATCGGTGCGATCTTGCCTCGGTTTTGGGCTTTACTCACCCCATTTTGGAAGAAAAACCCCTAGTTCAGACTGCAAAAAACCAATACTCCTATATTTATCATAATGATGAGGAGTTTTGTCTTGCGCTCAGATATGCCTATGCCACGCTGCTGCAAGTAGAAGACCCGGCGCTCTGCTCTATTCGAATCCAACCCGCCGAACAGTATTTGCAGGATACTCAGCAATATAAAATCTATTTTTCTTGTCATCCGAACAAATCAGCCGTGCAGCAATTGAGTACCATGCAATTAAATGCAATGTTGAATGAAACCCAGGGCGTAGCTTTTCAATATTGTAATCACGATCTGTTAGATCATACCCTGACATGGGTTGATTTTGCCGAGGAAATCGACGCAGACACCTTATATCAAACAAGCTCTACGACGCCTCAATCTGGGCCTGGTCATCAACTTTGTTTGGATCAATATGAATTACGTTTTATTAATACGCAGATTGGATTCGGGCTATTTTCGCGCACCGCTATTGGAAAAGGCGAGTTGATTTTTCAATATTGCGGCAAATTTGTGCCAAAAAACTTGGAGTATTGGAATTATAGTTATGCGCCTAAGAAAGATTGTGGATATAGTTTGATGCTGGATGCCAAATATATTGGCAATGCGTCTCGATTTGTCAATCATGCACCAGAGCATTCTGTTCATCCTATCCCCCAAAAATATTTGACCGCAAATGTGGGCGCGGAAAATCGTAAAAAGTACGGTACTTCCCGCATTATGTTGATTGCAAACCGAGATATTGCACCAGGAGAGCAAATCTTATCCTCATATGGGTGTGAGTATTATGCAACGTCGGAGAACTGTTTCTTTATAACAAAATCGGGTGTTGTTACCGATGGCAAACAACGTCGGGTCAAAAATAATGCTGCAAAATTAAGTCAGTACCTATCTGTGTTTGCACGTTATGACATCAAGCGGGCGCAGTGGCTGTTGCTTAGAAGACCGCTTACTGTCCTGTTTTTATGTGTCGGATTTGGATTTTGGCTGCGATGAAAAAAAAATTGGCGGTTGGCGCGCTAGAACGATATTTTGTGGTCGTTATTGTCTTGATGGCAACAATGGCTTTGATGTGGCCATATTTATTTCTTTGGTTCAAACCTTGGATAGTCTTCGGGCTCGGGATTGTCATATTTAGTATTGGTGTGCATACTCCCTATTCCAGTTTGGTCCAGCCATTTACCAAACCTGGTGGCGTACTGGCCCTGGTTCTTTTGCGGTATGCACTGATGCCTTGTGCCGCTTATGTGATCGCTAACTGTTTAAATTTGACCACTACGGATACCATCGGGTTGTTGGTGCTGGGCACAGCGCCCGGTGGAGCGGCCGCGAACGTGATGGCTTATTTAGCGAAGGCGAATGTGGGTTTGACTGTTTTATTGACAGTCGGTTCGACTTTGTTGTCTCCTTTGGTTACGCCAGTGCTTATCTATTTATTTTTACATCAGATGATCCATATTGATGCGAGCACGATGGCTGTGCATATTGGCTTAATCATTTTTGTTCCGATTAGTTTGGGATTGCTCTGTGCTCATTACCATCTGCCTCTGATTGAGCAGATCAAAAAAGGCTTGCCTTATTGTGCGATGCTGATGATAGCCATGATTGTTGCTTGTGTAGTCGCACGGAATCAAACTGCTATTTTGCAATTTCCAGGCAAACTGTTATTTGCGGTGCTGATTTTGAATGGAGTCGGTTATATAGTCGGCGCGACCGCGGCTTATGTGCTTGGCTGGCAGCCAGCGAGCATTCTAGCCACTATGTTCGATTACGGTATGTTTGATGGCGCTGTGGCCATTATGATTTGCACTCTTTATTTCAGTAATGATACTGCACTAGCCGCGGTGTGTATGGGCGTGGTGCAAAATATCACCGGCCCGATTTTAATTCGATATTGGAAATTAAAGCGCCCGCGCACATAAGTTAAATCAAAGTACTATAGCGCGGGAATGACTGGATGTGAATTTATTCACAAACACGTTCATTAACGAAACCATTAGCAGTGGGGACCAAAACGGTACCACATCCATAACCATTATAAGCCCCAGCAGGTACCCCGATGACCACACCGTGGGCAGACCAGCCTTCGTTATAATAATAACCACCATGATGATAGTAAGTTCCGTAATGTGCGCCGTTAGTATCAACACCGTGGTAACCATTATGACCGCCGGTTGCTACCCATGCGTGTGCGGTGCTGGTTAAAATTGTGCCTAGAATGAAAGCAATAAACCTGGTATGTTTGCTCATAGCATCACCTTTGTGATTGATTGTATAGTATAATTATAGACCATGGTTGGTAGAAATTTAACCAATCAATAAAATTATTTATAAGACCCTAGGATGCTTAAAATAACCCATGCTGTTCGATTTGTTTGAAAGGGGCGAGATTAGGTGTTGCCATAGCGGAAATTCGGAGATAAAGCGTTTTCTCTAATAGATATGGTACATTTGCAATGCTGCTTGCTACGATGACAACTACTTTTTTTGGATAATAAAAAAACGGGATGTGACAGAGTCATATCCCGTTTTGGGTAATCAAACTAATTATTTCTTTTTAGCAGTGCCACAAGAAGATTTTTTTGCAGGTTTTTTTTCTGCTACTTTACTTTTTAAAACTTTTTTAACTATGGCCATGATCTTCTCCAGTTATGAAATTAAGTTGAGCGGGATTCTTCATTTATGTTCTATTACCTTGTTCTGATAATAGCCATGATACAAGTGAAGATTATCTATGCTCATCTAAAGTGTAGTTGAGATTATTGATATTGCAATTTTTACAATAAAAATTATACAAACATTTTTAAAAGTGGCATGATGCTAAGTAAGAAAACTGATTACTTTTAATTTTTAATTGACCCATTAATACAAGAAGTAGGTTGGGCCTTGGCCCAACAGCAGTGCTTCGTTGGGCCAAGGCCCAACCTACATTTATCAGTCAATTAAAAATCAATTCACTATACATGGAGAAGTATTATGTTGCTTTTAGACATTCCTGACATCTGTGCCATGGTTTCCCAAGTAGGGTTGAAGAACTTTTATAGTCGTCTTGCTGAGTATTTGACTGAAGATTTTTCTAAGTGGGAGCAATTTCAAAAATCGCCGCGCCATGGTGTGACTGTGCCTAATGGGATCATCGAACTGATGCCGATTGCGAATGATACCTATTACACCTACAAATATGTGAATGGGCATCCGAACAATCCGCAGCATAACAAATTGAATGTGGTGGGTGTGGGGATGTTGGCGGATGTGGAGACAGGCTATCCCTTGATGCTGACTGAAATGACGTTATTAACGGGATTGCGGACGGCGGCAACCTCAGCCTTGGCATCGCGTCATTTGGCACGTAAAGACAGCAAGTCTTTAGCGATTATTGGTTGCGGTGCGCAAAGTGAATTCCAAGTGCTCGCGCATCATGCTTTGTTGGACATCACGGAAGTCAGATATTACGATCTCGAGCCTGCCGCCATGCAACGTTTTACAAAGCATTTACACAATACAGGTCTGCAATTAAAACCTATGCCAGATACGCGCACTGCAATTGCTCAGGCTGATATTATTATTACTGCCACAGCTGCCAAAGGGAAACAGCATGTGTTGCAAAATGCTTGGTTGGAAGCAGGACAGCATATTTCTGCTATTGGTGGTGACTCTCCCGGTAAAACGGAATTAGATCCTGAGATTTTAAAGCATGCGACTGTGGTCGTAGAATTTTTTCCTCAAACGCTGCATGAAGGAGAAATCCAAAATCTAGGTGCTCAGGCCAAAGACTTTGTGTATGCAGAATTGTGGGAAATTGTGAGCGGCAACAAGCCAGGGCGCCGTAATGATCAAGAAATAACCTTGTTTGATGGGGTGGGATTTGCGCTTGAAGATTTTAGTACGTTGCGTTTGTGTTACCAATTAGCGCAAGAGCTGCATATAGGCAAGTCCACCAACATGATTCCAGATAAGATTGCAGATTGTAAAAATTTATTTGGTTTGTTGGCCGGAGATGCCGGATGCGTCAAAAACTAAATTTATTGGGCTTTGCTGCGGGCATTGCCGGCAATAATCCCGACTGTGCTTTGGCGCCATGGTATCTGTATTACCATCCTGAATGGTTCCAACATTTATCCATGTTGGTAGCCTGGGAAGGGTTTATCAAAGCAAGCAGTTGTAATTTTGGTGCAACGGTGATGCCAGAAGTTGTGGAAATCGTAAAAGCTTTGAGTCAAGAAGTGTTGGCTTTCGCTCGCCAACAGCAACATTTTGCGGTGATTGGAGGGGATCATTCTTGTGCGATAGCTACTTGGAGTGCGGTTGCCTACGCCAATCGTTCACACGGAGATATTGGATTATTGTGGGTTGACGCGCATATGGATAGCCATACGCCGAGTACTTCTATATCGCAAAATGTACATGGGATGCCACTTGCAGTCCTACTAGGGCATGGCACCCCCACTTTATGCCAAATCTTGGATGATCAACCCAAATTGCAACCCCAAAATGTTTGTTTGGTCGGCGTGCGGAGTTATGAAGCGGCGGAACGACAGTTAATGGAACAGTTGGGCGTGCGAGTCTACTATATGGAAGAGGTCCACGAGCGTGGGGTGAGTACGGTCATCAACGAAGCATATGATCAGATTTCTGCGCATACTTGCGGTGTTGGTTTCAGTATTGATATGGATGCGATCGATCCAGAAGATGCACCGGGTGTCGGCTATCGCGAGCAGGGTGGGTTGAGTGGTCAAGCATTGCGTCAGGCTTTAAGCTCGCTACCTAAAAATCGTACACGCTTATTGGGCGTGGAAATTACTGAATACAATCCTATATTGGATATAGACAATAAGACGGCGCATTTGTTGATTGAGTTGTTGAATGCCATTGTGACTGATTAAGCAGCTTGCTACCTATCTGGTTTAAGCGTAAAATTTCTCGCCATATCGATGAAGCGAGCCTACCAGATGGTAAAAAGTACAATTATTTCTAATCCAGTCAGTATGGCTGTTTCGGTTGCAAAAGTCGCGCCAGACTCTTGGGAAGTGAAACCATCTTTTATGGCTTTTCCTGCACCGCTGCAACCTCAACCCAAAAATATTATATTTCTTCTCGATACTAGCGGTAGCATGCGTTCGAACTCGCGATTACAAAAAGTAAAAGTGGCCGTATCCAATTTATTAGATAAACTTAAGCCAACCGATACGTTTAGTGTTGTGAGTTTCAATGATACGGCAACTCACCTGGTTACCTGTAAACATGCATCTAAAAGGGAAATCGCTACCGCAAAATCTCAAATTGATAAAATGGGGGCTAGTTCTGGAACTAGCTTCAAAGTCGCATTTTCGTCAGTCAATAAGCACCATATGATTCCATCCGATAGTCATTCTAGTATTATTTTTTTAACAGACGGAGAAGACAATTCTTGTTCTGCGCAGACGTTATTCCAGATATTTAAGGGTAAAAAATTTCTGCACATTATTCCTATTGGTATTTTGGAGCACACCAGTCCTCTTCTAGATGCGCTTGCTCAGTTAAGTGCTGGCGGCACCCGTGCACTTTATATCAAGGACGATCGCTCGACCGAGTATCAACAGGCTTTTGATACAGCATTTCAAAGGACTACGGAACAGTCTCGTGTGCCTGCACAATTAGATATGAGCATTCAAGCTCGAGACAAAACCAGTGTTTCAGTGTTTCAGGTTACACGAACATTACACCCTATATCTTACGATGGCGCCACAGCAACGGGAAGTGTCTTGTATTTCAATTCTCCGATACCGCCACAGCATTTGAAGTTTTGCTTTCGGTGTGAAGATAGGTCGTTGCAAGTCGAGCATAGGCTAACGCCAGAAGAATACTCTAAATTAAACCAAGGACAACGCATTGAGCTAACTATTTCTTCCTTTAAGTGGAAAAATAATAGTATTTACAGTTGGCTAATAGCATTAGGAAATATTGCGTTAGGGTTATTGTTGTTGGCGGGCGTTACGCTGTTAGTTTTGTCTATTCCTCAACTTAGTCTCGCCTTGTGGCAACCATTGGTCATAGCCGCAGTAGGCGCTTTGACAGCCTCGTTTTTATTATTGTGTGGCATGCTTGCGATTGTCAGGAAAACAGTGTTTTTACCCACAAAAAATGCTGCTGAGGCTAATAAATGTGACGATAGTTTGGACGGGAGACAAGTTGCTTCGCCAGCGTCGTATAGAGGTTCATTAGGTTTTTTCCCTAAAGTTTTAACAGGATCTGTGCTTGCAGGGTGTGGTGCAACGGCTGGATACTATGGCGGCAATTTTTTAGTTACCGCTAATGCCGTCAATGCGGTACTGACCACGGGGATTAGCCCGTTCCTATTTATGAGTGGCTGTGCGGTGGCCAGTGCAATCGCCTTGCCGCTGCTAGTGTATGGCTGTGTACAAATGGGGATGCAACCTTTGACAGAATCTTCAAGTCTATCAATGTGCTAGTTAAAAAGAGATTAAATAAGGTCGCTTTTTGATGGCAGGTCACTCATCGATGCCACCTGAAGATGCCGTTTGTTGATTAAAAGCCATTAACCCCCGGCATTTCTGCCGTGGGTTAATGGCTTTTTGTATGTCAGACCTAACTTAAAGAGTAACCAAAATGTTCGAGGGTCGCAGCAGAAGCACCACCATTGCCAGCTCTTTTCTGTAACTCCGCTATTGATTCTTCTAGACTCCTAGTGCCGAAGATTGATCTGCTTGCATTAAACAATCCAGCTTTACTCAAATAATAAGCTTTTACATCAATCAGTGTGATTGGCTTCTGGGGGGTCGATTTTGGAGCTGCTTGCTTAGCCGGATGAAAAAAAGTTGAAGCGGGTGCAGATGTTCGGATCTCTGCAATATTAGCCGAGGTCTGTAGACGTTTTTGAACTGGTACAGTGCCTGCAGAACTTTGCTCTGCTCTTTTTCCGTCAACTTCATTCAAAGCGAGTGCAGCAGCTTGAATCGAGGGATGAGTGGGGTTGGTGCTCCTATAAAGCGCTTGATACATGATCCAAGCACTTTCTATATGATGTTTTGCTGAAGCAAAATCACTTATCTCAAAATAGGCTTTTCCTAAATGAAAAGTTAGATCAACAAAATTGGGATCGATTGTAGGGTTGGTTTTACGAGTCGTCGTATAAATATCAAATGCTTTGGTAAAACTAGCAATAGCTTTGTCATGATTTTTGACAGCCATGTATGTGAAACCAATTTTATAGAATGTTTCAGCAATTTTAACTTGATTAGGATCCGAGGAAACCTCTTGATACATCGTTAACGCGGCAGTAAATTGTGCTCTTGCCTGGTCGTAATCATTTTGTTGTTGATAGGCACAACCCAAATGATAAGAAGTGTCAGCAATCTCAATATGAACTGCGTCTTCACCATAGATATGTTTGTAATATCTTAAAGCATTAGTTAAATGAGTGAGAGCTGCTGTATGGTCTGTTGTAATGCTCGTTTCTGTGAGATAAGTTAATCCTAAATAACGTTCCAGTTCTGCAATATCAGTATTTATAACCCCTGCGCCGTAAATGTTTTGTTTTTTTGTCAGCGCGTGGCCAAAATGATTGCGTGCCTTCTCATTTTCTTTGCTTGCTTTTAGATAATCTTGGCGTGCTCTTTCAAGCTCGTTGCGTGCTAAGTATACTCTACCTAGTATTTTTAGTATTTCAGCAATCTCAGATTCGTACGCATCTTCCTCATCCGACTCTGCTTGCAAGTTACGATACATATTCAATGCTACATTAAGATGGTCCGGTGCTTTGGAGTAGTTTTTTTCTAAAAAGTTAGCTAGGCCTGCTTCATACACTACTTCTGCAATATCTTCATGGTTTGTATCAGTACCGTAGTCGGCATAAATTTTATCTAGAACTCTGTCTAAATCTAAAACTGACCGCGCTGTATGAGCAGTTCCTACTGACCTACGGTCGACAGAATATTGTGACTTGGTTTCATCATTATTATGTCTCTCACTTCTTTTTTCCATTTGTTATTCCTATAATCTGAAGGTTTTTGTCTTTCGACTAGGGCCTGTTGATAATTCACCTGAATTGTAAACACGCCCTAGTGTTGAAGTACCATTTTTTTTATATTGAGCTCAATAATATATCACATAGTAATAATAATTTTTAGCAAAATGCTTGATTATAAGAAAAAAAATGATTACCGTGTGCAACATTACGAAGGTTAAACACAGGATATAATGAGGTAGATATGCAAAACAGACATGAAATTGTGATCCTTGGACCTGAAAGGACTGGAAAGACTCAACTTGTTAATCGATTACTAGGCCATCCATTCAACCCCGAATATCAAGTCCACATTGGTATTGAAATTAAAAAAACCAAGACCCCAGAAGAAATTCTTATTTTTTATCGAGATATAGCAGGCGATACTGATTTAAACTTGATTCAAACCACGATTAAAATGGCCCATCAAATTTATATGGTTTTTGATGCGAGTAACGCAGATGGATTGGAGAAACTAAAGTACTATATCCAAGATTTGACGTTTCCACAAAGAGCTCAAATTACATTAATCGGTACGCATGCCGATCGGAGTATAACAGAGGCTGTTGATAATGCTGCCAAAGTGTATGCATATGATAAAAAAGTGGATTATTGCACAATATCTTCACTACAGGATAATCACCCAGTTATTCAGCAGTTACGTGAAAAGTCAAGTTGCCTACTTAGCACGTCAAGTAGCTGCCTAATGACTGCGCCCATAAAGAGACAGGCGTCTGTTAATGGCAGTGTACATAGTGGTGAGAGAGTGCTTACTCTTTCTAGTACTAGTTTACGTGAATACGATGCTTACTATAATGCTGCTGCAAACAATAGAAAATCTGGTGCCGATAAACAGCGGTACACGCATGATTATGATCCGTCATACTCGCCAGGACAATCACGGTACAGAGGTTCGAAGATGTCGAGTGCTCCTGCAAATAGATGCTCATGTGCATTGCGCATGGCTGGTATGGCCATGATCTTGGCCGCATTGATTGGTCTGATTTACATCGCCTTGGTGGTTGTGAATATCTTAAGTGCCGCCGCATTGATCTCGCTAATGAATCATATTGTTGTGGGCGTTGGCAGTTTATTGGGTGCAAGTAGCGCAACCAGCCTTATGACGATCAGCCAAGTGGGTGCAAGTTTAAATGTAAGCACAACAGCAGTTGCGGGTATGTTCATGACGGTGCCGAGTTTAGCATTATTGGTAGCAGGTTACGGTGCATTCCGAGCAGGTGGTCAAAAACCAGATCAGAATCCAGAAGATGATCCTGGTTTTGAGCCCCGGAAGCGGCGGTATTAATGGGGGAAGCCTGTGGCATGGTTTCTTAACCGATAATTGAAGTCGATTTTATGACCCCACCCCTGAATCCCCGCGGTCTGCGCTGATTCGAGGGTGGGGAGTCGAGTTGAACGGTTTGCAGCACTCAACAGAAGATGGGTTTTATGCTATCGGTTTTTATCTAGTGTCTCGTCTTGTTAATACGTTCCCTTAAGCTGTCGTCCCCGCGTAGGCGGGGATCCATCTATCAACATAAACCGATGCTAAAATCGAGCCACTGAGGGTTATGTTGTTCAATAAGATTGATTTTCCACTGTCTGTTCCATTTCTTTATTTGTTTTTCTCGTAATATTGCCTCTTTTACATCTAAATAAACCTCATAATACACCAGTTTATGTATGTTATATTTTTTGGTAAATCCATCAGTCAAGCCTTCTTTGTGCTGATAAATGCGTTGTGTTAAATTACTTGTCACTCCTATGTACAGGGTGCCATATGATTTACTTGCGAGTAGATACACAAAATATTGTTTTTCCATTAAACATAATCCGTCCTTCGATGGGAAATGCCATCCATTGTATCGAATGTGCATTGCTTTCACCATTGCGACATCACGTTAGGATGTACAAATTACATTATTACCGAGTGGCTTCAGGATGGATCCCCGCCTACGCGGGGACGACAGCTTAAGGGAGCTTATTAACAAGACGAGACATCATTGCAAGTCAAAAATCGCGCAAATGACCTTTGGTTTCTAGCCAGTATTTTCGATCAGATGCCCGTTTTTTAGCCAGCATCATATCCATGATTTCTAATGTTTTTGCGTCATCGTCTTCTAACGTTAATTGCACCAAACGTCTCGTATCGGGATCCATCGTGGTTTCGCGCAATTGCATCGGATTCATCTCACCCAAGCCTTTAAAGCGTTGGACATTGACTTTGCCTTTCCCTTTGCTTTTTTCTGCGAGGATTTTCAGAATATGATCTTTTTCAGCATCGTCTAATGCATAATGAATTTCTTTGCCCGCGTCAATGCGGAATAACGGGGGCATGGCGACATATACGTGGCCTGCTTGGACCAATGGTTTAAAATGTTTCAAAAAGAGTGCGCAAATTAAGGTGGCAATATGAGCACCGTCTGAATCAGCATCGGCTAAAATGCAAATTTTTCCATAACGAAGACCGCTTAGATCATCTGAAGCCGGATCAACACCGATGGCGACTGCAATGTCATGGATTTCTTGTGACGCTAGGATTTGGGTTGAATCAACTTCCCACGAATTTAAAATTTTACCGCGCAACGGTAAAATGGCTTGAAAATCTTTGCTCCGGGCTTGTTTTGCGGATCCGCCGGCAGAATCGCCTTCCACTAAAAACAATTCGGCTTGGCTCAGATCTTGTTGCATACAATCCGCTAATTTGCCAGGCAGAGCAGGTCCCTGATGGATGCGTTTACGTGCCACTTGCTTGGCTTGACGCAAGCGTTTTTGCGCGCGTTCAATTGCAAGATTCGCAATCATTTCGCCTTGATTCCGAAACTGATTTAACCATAACGAGAAAGCATCTTTGACCACGGTGCTGACCCAATTAGACATTTGGCGTGACGTGAGGCGTTCTTTGGTTTGTCCTGCGAATTGCGGTTCATTCATTTTAACCGATAACACATATTGGCAGGGTTCCCAAAGATCGTCGGCACTTAATTTGATGCCCCGTGGACAGAGATTCCGTAATTCGCAAAATTCGGATAACGCATCAAACAAGCCTGCGCGCAAGCCATTCACATGCGTGCCGCCTTGCGTAGTAGGAATTAAATTGACATAACTTTCGCTGACGGGTGTCGAGGTAGACGTGACCCAAGCCAAAGCCCAAGCAACATTGGCATCGGGACTGGTAAATTCGCCAGTGAAGGGCTCTTCAGGGATGCAGTCTGAAGGTAAAGAGAGACGCAAATAATCTAATAACCCATTCTGATAGCACCAGCGGGTTGTTTCTTTGTTTTGTCGATTGATAAAGGTCATCGATAAACCAGAGCAAAGGACTGCTTTGGCTCTTAATATATGGGTGAGTAGTTTCGCGGAGATACGCGTTGTATCAAAATACTGGCCATTGGGCCAAAAATGAATGGTGGTACCCGTATCCCGTTTTTTGGTGGTGCCAATTTCACGCAATTCCCCACATTTTGCACCCTCTGCAAAATCCATTTGGTACACAATGCCATCGCGTTTGATCGTCACTTCTACACGGCTAGAAAGGGCATTCACCACTGAAACCCCTACGCCATGTAATCCACCGGAAAATTGATACGATTTGTTAGAAAATTTTCCGCCTGCATGTAAGCGCGTCATAATGACTTCTACGCCAGTGAGGCCCAATTGGGCATGCATGTCTACTGGCATACCACGCCCATTATCGGTGACTTCAACCGACTCGTCTTCAAAAAGCGTAACAACAATGTCGGAGGCAAAGCCAGCCAGCACTTCGTCTACAGAGTTGTCGATGACTTCTTGTGCCAAATGATTGGGGCGTGACGTATCTGTATACATCCCTGGCCTGCGTTGCACGGGCTCAAGGCCACTCAGAACTTCAATGGCGTCCGCATTATATTGGTCAGACATTGCTAAGAATCATAATAAATACCAAAACTTGATGGTAGCGTGCGCAGATTGGTATTGCAAGGCTTTATTCGATTTCAGAATGGATCAAAAGATTGCAATTGCAAAAAATTAGTTGTAAATATTTAGGGATAATAATTTGTGAGGGATATAGAAGAATGATTATTTTAGAAGACAAAAATAATATTTCTTATGAAGAAATCGGAGATTTGATGGAGAGTGTGGGATGGGGATGATTTTACTATTCATCGGAAGCCAAGTTTAGATATATTATGCATGCTACAGCACATGTTGCTTATATTCGGGAAGATGACCGATTGATTGGTTATGGACGTATGATTGAAGATGGTATTAATTGTATGTTTTATGATGTCTGCATCCATCCGGAGTACCAAAAACGCGGTTTGGGTTTGAAAATTATGCGGCATATTATTGATAAAATTAAAGAAGACACATACCAGACAATCGGGTTGTTTTGTCAACCCGATAATCCAAAGGTGGCGAACTTTTATGAAAAACTAGGATTTGAGTTTGTCGATGCAATGGATCTAACGCGATTATGCCGCCAAGATAAGGACTAACACATGCAAATTATGATAGTCACAGACGATGTCCAGTATTGGAGTTTTCTGCATGAGTTCCCAATTGTTGAAGCCGAAGAGTATTTAAAAGGGGGGCCTTACCAATCACCCTCTATTCGGGTGATTAATTTATGTCAGTCCTATCGTTATCAAACCATTGGCTATTATGTTTCTTTGCTTGCTCTAGCCCAAGATCAAAAGGTTTCACCTTCCGTTCAAATGATTCAAGATTGTGTGGATAAAAAATTATCCAGTCAATTTTTGCAAGCTATTGAGCCGGATATTCAACAAACCCTCAGTAAAATAGAGGGCAATTCTTTAATCCTGAATATTTATTTTGGCTTGTGCTCACAACAGGGTTGTGAGAGTTTAGCGAAAAAAATTCATGCTATGTTTCCGCTACCGTTGATTACCCTCAAGTTCGTGAAAAAAGGAGAACGGTGGCTGGTTAAAAGGTTGGCTGTTTTAGCGACAAAAGATATACCGCAAACAGATGAAGCGTTTATGCGACACGCGGCACAACTGTATTTAACCAAAAAACGGTTTTATCAAGGACGTAAAAAGCAGTACTTTTTTCATTTGGCAATTTTGACAGAAAAACATGAATCAGAAGGGACGCCTTCTAACAAAAAAGCTTTAGATTTGTTTGCTGAGGCGGGGGAGTCTTTGGGTATCCAAGTGGATTTTATTGATCATACTGCGATTAAAAGTGTCCCTGAATACGCGAGTCTGTTTATTCGGGCGCCTACCTTGGTTAATAATTACACATATAAATTCGCACGCTATGCTGCGCAAGAGAATTTGGTGGTGATAGATGATCCGCAATCGATTGTGAAATGTTCTAATAAAGTCTACCTTGCAGTGATGTTGCAGCATCATCGGATCTGTGCTCCGCAAACGACTATTATTAGTAAATATCATGCCGATTATGTGTTACCAGAGTTTCCTTGTGTTATCAAAAAGCCGGATAGCTCCTGTTCCTTGGGTGTGGTCAAGGTCCATAATGAAAAAGAGCTCAAAAAGACCTTAAAGCAATTTTTTAAAACCTCCGATTTGGTCGTGATGCAACCATTTATCCCTACCGACTTCGATTGGCGTATTGGTATTTTAGATAACAAACCTTTATTTGCTTCGCGTTATTATATGGCAAAAGATCACTGGCAAATCGTAAACTGGAAATCCAATACAGAGCAATGCGGGTATCATGAATCTGTGCCCCTCAATGCGGTTCCAGAGGGTTTGCTTCAGACCGCTCTGCGTGCCACGCGTCTCATAGGTGATGGGTTATATGGGGTGGATATCAAAACCCGAGGTGAGGAACATTATGTGATTGAAGTGAATGACAATCCTTCTATTGATTATGGTGATGAAGATCAAATTCTGGGTGATGGGTTGTATATGAGTGTGATGCAGGTGTTTTTACAGCGTATGCAGTTGCATCATGGATGGCATAAGACACCACATCAATTGTCTTTAGAAACCGAAAAATGAAGAAAGTTTGAACTTTTGTTTCAAACATCCCCATGTCCAATGAAACATACCGACATGAGGTTTGCCTAAGCTAGCGCGTTGGTCATATTTTTGGAAGGCGTACGGTCCGTCTTGTTCTACAAACGCAAAAATAGCGGATACAAACCATTGGCCAGTGAAGCGTTCCCGCCAATGCTCGGTTTCATGGCCTTTAAATAAGAGGATATCCCCGTCGTGTAATTTTATTGCTGTCTTTTTATCCTTGATTTTTAAAATCAAAGGCCATGTTTTTTGTGTTTTTTTAAACGCCGGATCCGCGCCAATACATAAACTGGCTACCCATTGACAAGAGCTGCGGTCGGAGTGGGGTTTCAACTCAGTGCCATGTTGATACACATAATAAAATGACAAAGTAGGCCAGACTGCGCAGCCTAAGGTATGCGCAATCATCGGGGTTACTTTTTCCAGAAGCAATTCTAATAAGGGATCACCATATTCGCGATGTACATTATCTAAGGGGTCGACGTTTTGGGTGGTATTGGGTTTGATCTGGGCTTTGAACCGAGCATAGTCGGCTAATAGTTCACAGTTTTCAGGTGAAACCGCTTGTTTCAGAATAGTGTAATGGGGTTTTTTGATAATCCGGCCAGTTTTGAACATTATTTAGCTACAATAGGAGGTATTTTGTCTGTATAGCTCAAGGGTCTTTCACTTAGAGTCCTGGCTGTATGCAAAGCGATGTTCAAAAACAAGCTGGCTAAATCAGTATTTGCAGACAAAGCAGAAGGGAGACCAGAATCGCCTTCTTGTCTGATACGGCTGTCTAATGGCAATTGTCCTAACAAAGCGCATTGGTATTCATGGGCCAATTGTACCGCGCCGCCTTGGCCAAAAATAGGGTCATGATGACCACATTGACTGCAGCGGTGGAGTGACATATTTTCGATGATGCCCAGAGTTGGGACATTCGTTTTGCTAAACATTTGAATGGCTTTCTGCGCATCCAGCGTGGCAATTTGTTGAGGCGTGGTGACAATAATGGCGCCGGCCAATGGGATTTTTTGCACCAAGCTCAATTGAATATCACCGGTGCCTGGTGGTAAATCAATACATAAATAATCTAAATTATTCCAAGCAGTGAAATCTAGCATTTGGATCAAAGATTTGGCCAGCATAGGCCCTCGCCAAATGAGGGGGGTATTGTTGTCGGTGATATATCCGATCGACATGGCTTCAATCCCGTGTACACGCACTGGCACGTAGCGATCATCTTGTACTTGGATAGGGGGCGTGTTTCCCAACATCATCGGGACGCTCGGGCCATAAATATCTGCATCCAGCAGGCCAACACGCGCGCCTAATTTGGCCAACGCAGTCGCCAAATTCACGGCAACGGTAGATTTTCCAACGCCGCCTTTGCCGGATCCAATGGCAATGATATTTTTGACATTACGCAAACTTTGTCCCGGTAATTGGGTTTGATGGGCGCGAATGGGGTTTTGGGTTTGGAGATGAATCACATATTGCGGCAATTGAGCCTGTAGGGCAGGCGTCAGAGATTGTTCTAGAAACCGGATGGGATAAGGTGCTGAGACGGTGATGGAAACCGTATTGTTGTGTACAGCAATCTGAGGTTCAAGTTGCAAATCCTGTAAGCTGCGTTTTAGCCATGTGTCTGGCGTATTGAGAATGATCTGATCTAAGTTCATATTGTTGCCTCCAGCGAATTGTCAACCGACCCTAAGACATCCAAAAAATATTGACCATATTGAGCCAATTTATGGTGACCGACGCCGGATACCGTTAGCATTTGCTCTAGGGTTCTGGGATGTACCCGAATCATATCATGGAGTGTGGCATCACTGAAGATAAGAAAAGAAGGTTTGCCTTCTTCGTCGGCTAAACGTCGGCGCAGACTGCGTAAATGCTCGAAGAGCGGATCGGCTGTATCGATCGCTGCGCGAGTTTTTGTAAGTTTAATGGCAGTTTGGGTTTGTTGCGGTGGTAATTCCGTTAAACAAATGGACTCGTTGTTTAATAACAGTTCTTTGGCTTTAGGACTGAGACGTACGACATTGAAATAATCTGGATCTTGAAAGCAATAGTCACGATGAATCAATTGCCATGCTAGATGCTTCCAGTCGGCATCGGATACGTCTTTTCCGATGCCATAGGTAGAGAGATCCTGATGTCCTGCTTGGCGAATTTTTTCTGAATTTTGTCCGCGTAACACATCAATCACATGATTCAAGCCATAATTTTGCTTGAGACGGTAGACACACGATAAGAACTTTTGAGCGGCGACGGTGGCATCTACTGTGACGGGAGGGTGGTCGCAAACATCACAAAACCCACAGGGTTCCGTCATGTCTTCATTAAAGTAGCGGAGTAAAATTTGACGGCGGCAATGCGTTGCGGTGGCAAATGCCACCATATGATTCAGTTTTTGATGTTCCATGCGCTGTTGGTTTTCATCGGATAAAGCATGAATCCAGCCACGTAAACGACCACTGTCAGCCGGGTCGAAGAGCATCAATGCCCGTGCATCACAGCCATCCCGGCCCGCGCGCCCGGTTTCTTGATAATAGCCTTCAATGGTTTTGGGGAGATCATAATGGATGACAAAACGGACATTGGGTTTATCAATACCCATGCCAAATGCGATGGTTGCCACTACGATATCAATCTGATCATAGCGAAACAGGCTTTGAACTTCACGTCGCTCGGAATGACCTAACCCAGCATGGTAAGCACGTGCTCGATAATTCAAAGCTTGTAATTTGGCCACCAATTTTTCGACGCTGGCGCGGGTTGAACAGTAAATAATGCCAGATTGTTGCGTTTGCGTTTGGAGAAAATGTTGAATTTGCTTTATAGGATTTTGTTTGGGCAAAACTTGGTAATAGATGTTGGGCCGATTAAACGAAGCGATATAGAATTTGGGTTGGTACTGTAATTTGACGACGATGTCTTTTTGAGTTTGGAGATCGGCGGTGGCAGTTAAGGCAATGATGGGTTGCTGTGGAAATTCTGTTTTCAATTTTCCAAGCGCAGCATACTCAGGACGAAAATCATGGCCCCATTGTGAAATGCAATGGGCTTCATCAATGGCAAATAAAGCAATCCTACATTCATGCAAACGTTCAATAAATGCATCACTTAATAAACGTTCTGGCGCGATATACAGCAGATCTAATTCATTAGCATGTAAGCGGGCGAGTACGTCTCTGGCCGCAGCAGAAGTCAGGGAGGAATTATAGTATGCGGCACGAATGCCCAGTGCGGTGAGTGCGGCGACTTGATCTTCCATCAATGCAATCAATGGTGAGACGACTATACCAACTCCAGGAAGCATCAAAGATGGAATTTGATAACATAAAGATTTCCCACCGCCAGTTGGCATGAGGACTAATAGGTCTTGGCCTGCAACCAAATCATGAATAATATCTTCTTGGGGAACACGAAATTGTTCATATCCGTAATACGTCTTTAAAATATCGAGTGCTGAGGTCATTTTTGTTATATCAGTTCTTTACACAACTCAGGTGCAATGATATGAATAGTCGGTAGGGAAGTAAACAGCAAAGGATCAAAAATGCAATTTGAATTGAATGAAGAATTGTGTGCATTTCGCAATATGGCGGGCGAGTTCGCCCGTTCGCATTTAGAACCCAATGCGAATGATTGGGATCAGCAAGCAAAATTTCCAGTTGAAATCTTAAAAGAAGCTGCTGCATTAGGGATGGCCGGGATGTTTGCGAAAGCTGATATAGGTGGCGCAGCATTGAGTCGCTTAGCGGGTGCTGTTATTTTTGAACAATTGGCCACAGGCTGTGTGACTACTAGCGCTTATTTGTCGATCCACAATATGGTGACCGGCGTGATTGATCGCTACGCATCGCCTGAGTTGCGTCAGTACTGGGGGCCTCGGTTGACTAGCATGCAAGTGTTGGCTTCGTATTGCTTGACTGAGCCTGATTCTGGATCTGATGCGGCTGCACTGAAAACAACTGCTGTCTTAGATGGCGATCATTATGTTTTGAATGGTTCGAAAGCATTTATTTCCGGCGGATCAGTGAGTGACGTCTATTTATGTATGGTGCGCACTAGTGATGATTCGCGCAGAGGGATTAGCTGTATTTTAGTCGAGAAAAATACCCCTGGCTTGAGTTTCGGGAGTTTAGAACACAAAATGGGTTGGCGTAATCAGCCTACCTCTATGGTTTACTTTTCTAATTGCCGTGTGCCAGTTACCAATCGAGTTGGTGAAGAAGGCATGGGGTTCAAAATTGCGCTATCGGCTTTGAATGGTGGTCGAATTAATATTGCCGCTTGTTCTTTAGGGGGGGCTTTGGCTTGTTTGCGCTTGACCCAGACCTATTTACAAGAGCGCAAACAATTTCAGCAAACGCTCAGTAAAATGCAAGCATTGCGATTTTATTTTGCGGATATGCTGACCGAGTTTTCGGCGGCTAGAATGATGGTTTACCGCGCTGCGCAATATTTAGATCAGCAACATGCCCAAGCGCCGATGCACTGTGCCATGGCGAAGCGGATGGCGACTGATATCGCGTTTCAAATTAGTGATAAAGCGATGCAATTACATGGTGGCTATGGCTATTTGTGTGATTATCAAATCGAGCGAATTTTCCGTGATCTACGCGTGCATCAAATTTTAGAAGGCACCAATGAAATCATGCGTGAAATCATCGCTAAAACCGTATTGGATTCGGATTTTTCTATAGAGTAGAGGGATGAAATATGTCTGGTTTACAACATCAAATACGCGAGGATGTGTTAGTGATAACGCTGAGTCGCCCTGAAAAACTCAATGCATTGAATGACGAAGTATTGCAATCTTTGACCACAATATTGACTGCAGCCAAAACCGATCCGAAGGTGAAGGGTATTTTGATCTCTGGTCAAGGTAAAGCATTTTGTGCAGGTGCAGATATTCAGCGTTTGGCAGCATGCGATGCGCAAACAGGTTATGACTTCGCCAAAGAAGGCCAAGCGGTGTTTCGTTTGTTGGAAACCTTAGGCAAACCTTCCTTAGCTGCGATCAATGGTTATGCGTTGGGCGGGGGCTGTGAACTAGCTATGGCCGCGACGTTACGGATTGCCGCGACTACGGCGCAATTTGGCCAACCAGAAGTCAAGCTGGGTGTGATTCCTGGGTATGGCGGTACGCAACGTTTGGCGCGCCTGGTGGGGAAAGGGCGTGCGCTGGATCTTTGCTTGACGGGTCGGAGTATTGATGCGAATACAGCATTGAACTGGGGATTAGTCTGTGATGTGGTGCCACTGGAAGAATTAGAAGAGAAAGCCTGGGTATTATTGCAACAGATTTTAACGATGGGTCCTTTGGCTGTGGAAGCTGTGATGGAAGTGATTGATTATGGCTATGATTTGCCGCTAACCGATGCTTTACATTTGGAAGCATTACATTTTGCAAAAACTTGTGCGAGTTCGGACAAACAAGAAGGCACGGCAGCATTTTTTGCGCGACGTAAGCCTGTATTTAAAGGAGAATAGTGCATGAGCGTGAATTGTTTTGTGCAGAACAATGTGGGGGTGATGTTATTACAGCGTCCCAAAGCTTTGCATGCATTGACGTTGCCGATGATTGATACGATGACGACGCATTTATTGGAATGGCAACATGCCCCGAATGTACATGCTGTGGTGATTCATGCTGAACCCAGCAAAGCCTTTTGTGCTGGTGGTGACATTCGACAAATTTATGATTTACGGGGAGCGTTTTCACAACAGCTCAATTTTTTTGAGCGCGAGTATCGTTTAAATCAATTGATTCACGATTTTCCCAAGCCTTATATTGCGCTGATGGATGGGATTACAATGGGAGGCGGTGTTGGGATTGCCTTACATGGTTCGCATTGTGTAGGGAGCGAGCATTTTACCTTTGCCATGCCTGAAACAGGTATTGGTTTTTTCCCGGATATTGGTGCAAGTCATATTTTAGCCCAATGTTTGGGGCAATTTGGATATTATTTAGGATTAAGTGGCGACCAAATTTCGGTGAAAGATGCACTGGCTTTGAATTTGATTTCAGCCATGGTTCCAGCAGAACATTTTCCAAAATTAATGGAGGCTTTGTTTCAGGCGGATTTGAGCAAAGATGCTTATTATGCAGCGACCCAGTGTATTGAACAATTTTCTGAAAAATCTCTTACGTCGACTTTATTGAAAAAGAAAGAGGGTATCGATGCTTGCTTCGTTCCGGATAGCATGGAACGGATTATGGACAGATTGGCCCAAAGAAAAGAAGCTTGGTATCAAGAGTTACGCGAACGTTTGCTGAGTAAATCGCCATTGAGTCTCAAGGTAACCCTCCAACAATTGCGCTTCGCAAAACCTAAAACGATGGCGGCTTGTTTAGACATGGATGGGAGATTGGTCCGACATTTTCTACAAGATCAGGACTTTTATGAAGGGGTCCGTGCCGTGATCGTGGATAAAGACAAACGTCCTTGCTGGCAACCTATGACTTTGGCTGAAGTGACGTCTATGCAGGTCAATCGTTATTTTGAGGCAGGGTAAACAGGGCAGATGCACGTCATCCTGAGTGAAACGAAGGATCTCCCATCATAAAATTGGTCTTCGTTTTCTGGAGATCCTTCGCTAAACGCTCAGGATGACGTGTGGTGAGGGCTTTCGGACGTAGAAACTTGGACTGGAATCTATTATAATTCAGTTTTTGATTTAGAGTAAAAAATGACCGATTGCTATCATGATTATCACAAACGCCGTACGTTTGCGATCATTTCCCATCCCGATGCAGGGAAAACCACCGTTACTGAAAAATTACTGTTATTTAGTGGTGCCATTCAATTGGCAGGCTCGGTCAAAGGCCGCAAAGCCAGTCGCCATGCTACGTCCGATTGGATGGAAATGGAAAAAGAGCGGGGGATTTCTATCACCACGTCGGTCATGCAGTTTATTTATCAAGATCATGTGATGAATTTACTTGATACGCCCGGACACGAAGATTTTTCTGAAGATACTTATCGAACACTCACCGCCGTTGATTCTGCCTTAATGGTGATTGACGTGGCGAAAGGGGTGGAGGATCGGACGATCAAATTAATGAATGTCTGTCGTCTGCGCCAAACGCCTATCATGACGTTTATTAATAAATTGGATCGCGAAGGGCGTGAGCCGATCGACCTGTTAGATGAGGTGGAAACTGTATTGGGTATTCGTTGTTCGCCCATTACCTGGCCGGTTGGGATGGGACGTCGCTTCAAAGGCATTTATCATTTATTGACGGATACCATTCATTTGTTTGAGCCTGGAAAAAATGCGCAAACTCAAGAGGGCTTGTCGATTGTTGGTTTGCATAACCCCGAGCTGGATCAGCATTTAGGGGATATGGCCCAAGAACTTCGCGAAGAGCTTGAATTGGTCATGGGCGCCTCGCACACATTTGATCTGGACGAATATTTGGCCGGTAATCTGACGCCGGTTTATTTTGGATCAGCGGTTAATAATTTTGGGATCCGTTCATTATTGGATGATTTTGTGCGTTATGCACCTGGCCCTCGAGCGCGTGCAGCAGCGGAACGATTGGTCGCACCGGAAGAGCCGGCATTTACTGGGTTTGTCTTTAAAATTCAGGCCAATATGGATCCTAGGCATCGAGATCGGATTGCGTTTTTGCGGATTTGTTCGGGTACCTTTGAGCGTGGGATGAAATTACGCCATTTGCGTTTAGAGAAAGATGTGCAAATTGCGAATGCCTTGACCTTTATGGCAGGTGATCGCAATCAAGCGGAGATTGCTTTGAGTGGCGATATCATTGGTTTGCATAATCATGGCACCATTCGCATTGGTGATACGTTTACCCAGGGTGAGCAGCTGAAATTTACGGGTATTCCTAATTTTGCACCGGAGTTATTTCGTTTGGTGCGCTTGAAAGATCCGATGAAAAGTAAAGCGTTGTTGAAAGGTTTGATTGAATTATCAGAAGAGGGGGCAACCCAAGTTTTCCGTCCCTTGTCTTCGAATCAATTGATTTTAGGCGCTGTGGGGGTGCTACAATTTGATGTGGTGGCCCATAGGTTGCTGCATGAATATAAAGTGGACTGCATTTATGAGGCAGTGAACGTGACTTGTGCACGTTGGGTCTATGCGCCGGATGACAAAACTCTGAGCGAGTTTAGGGATAAGACCTTTGATTATCTGGCTTTAGATGGTAGTGATTCGCTCATTTATTTGGCACCCACTCGGGTGAATTTGTCTTTGGCTCAAGAGCGCTATCCGAAGATAGCGTTTTTGGCTACGCGAGAACATTAAAAAAAAGTCACTGCTTCGCTATCGCTCGCAACGACGTATTCGTCTTCTACCGTCGTTGCGAACGCGGTGAAGCAATCCCGTGACGTCGCCCTAATCATGTCCAGTGCAATATCGTCTAAAATTTTAACAGTATGAAATCGATTTTTTGCTCGAAATCAGGGCGATCTATCCGAGCCGCGGCTTGGATGGTCTGCACAATTATAGTAGCAGTTGCGGGTGTTGCTGCTTTATTGGGAGGCGTATCGCTTATAGCCGAGCGGAACCAATTTATCGATAGAGAACTCATTGGATGGCGTCCTATTTGAATAGAATATTTATATGGCACACATGATCTTGCCCTGGGTCTATCCGGGCCACTAGTGCAAAATATTGTAAAGATTCATGAGAAAGTTTACTATATATTAAGTAAAGGTAGGGGTTGCTATGACAGCAAAGACTAAACTCACCTCGATCTCGAGATTCACCTTCGTCTCGAAGTTTTTCGCGAGTCCCGCGTTGAATTCAAAAAAAGACTTGTTAAAAACTTCCTATTTTTGTGAATAAACTCATATCTGGACAAATAACAAAGGGAAATGGCGATGTGTAAACAACGGATGAACTTGTTCATATTATTATTTTCGGTGGTGAATTTTGCAAGCGCAACATCGATAGTTTGCCCAGGAAAGAGCGGGTTTCAAGCCTCCGCCAAATTTGTCTATTGTGGGCCTGCGGTATGCAAACCAAACAGCGATGGATCAACAGCAACATGCAAGGATTGTTATCAGTTAGTTGGTGAAAATGTGGGGACTTTAAGCTGCGAAGAGCGGGTACCAAAAGGTAACAATTATATATCATCTTTTTCTGCGAGAAAATCTATTGTGCCAGGTCATGAAAAGCAACCTATTGTCTTTTGCGACGCAAATAAAAATGCAGATACAATTTACGCTGATTGTCTTAACGCACCATGCACTGTGACTGATAACAAGAAAAAGCTAGCAACCTGTCAATGTACATTGGTTAAGATGGAAAAAGGCGACAGTTTTGCAACAGAGGCCCGCTCATGCACGACTCCAGACAGGTGTAATGCTCCTAAAGGATATATTTTGAATGGAGCTCCGTCGGCGATTGTTTTGCCTATGGTTGCTACGGTAGCCAAAGTTACTGGACAATCAATATCCGATATTACGTGCGATCCCAGTCAGACTCCTAAGTAACGCGGACAAGCCACGGTACGTATATTTTCTGAAGATTAATTGTCAACAGACCCTTTTATTGTACGGTGTTTAATACGCAGTAGCGCCGCTATTAAGGCGCAATTGTCTTTTAATGCTCGCGAGTAGCCAAAAACGCTATCTTCGGATAACGCTCTTGCGCCAAAGACAAATTCACGCGAGTGGGCGCTAAATAAATGAGCGAATCACTGCCATCTAAAGCCAGATAATCAAGCGTCTTATCCCGAAACTCGCTCATAGTTTTGTCATCTGGCGCATAGACCCAACGTGCGCAAGCCACGTTCGCTGACTCATAAATCCAGTCCACTTTATATTCATGCAGCAACCGATGGGCTACCACATCAAATTGTAGCACCCCCACAGCGCCTAAAAATAATTGATTCGAAGACAAGGGACGGAAAACTTGGGTTGCCCCCTCTTCTCCCTGGAAGGTATATTTTCTGTCCTTGTCAGCTCACCCTATTTTTCAAACCAAATTTATTGTAAATTAGCGCAGCGGTCATCCAACCTGACGCTTATATGGAAATTCTTGGTTTTTTTGGCGGAGTGCTGTATTTTTACACACATTCTTGGCTTGCTTTGGTATGCTTGGTGCTCTTTATTGGGTTTCGCCCTAGTCGACAATTATTGTGCGCAGCCGGTTTAGGCTATGCACTGGGCATGGGTCACCAATGGTGGCTGCGTGACCAAGGGATGCCGCAGCAAGCGGTGATTCGGCAAGCAGCTTTGACCGGCATGGTTGCGACGATTCCCAAACAAAATGCCGATAAAACTCAATTTGAATTCGATGTACTGACTTTGAATGATCACCCTGTGCATGCTCGGATTCAATTGGGCTGCTATCGCAATTGCCCGACTCTCCATGCTGGTCAATACTGGGCGTTACGCGCCAAACTACATGAAGCTCATAATTTGAATAATCCTGGCGGTTTTGATTATAAAACCTATTTGGCCGCTAGACATATTCATTGGGTGGGCTATGTTGTGCAAGGTAGTATGCGAGTTATAACGCTAACCCCTTCTCTTTGGAATATGGTGGTGATTCGCGAAAAATTAGCGACTCATTTGGCACAGTTACTTGCAGATGAAACCAGTCTTGGGATCGTTCAAGCACTCACTATTGGCGTGACAACCCACATTAGCCAAGCATCATGGACCTTGTTTCGTTGTACCGGTACGACGCATTTGATGGTCATTTCTGGCGCCCATATTGGCTTAGTGGCTGGCATAATTTTTAAATTGCTGTGTGGGCTATGGTCGCGTTGCCAATGGTTGTGCCTGCGTTATCCCTCTCAGAAAGTAGCCAGTATTGCAGCGATTTTGTTTAGTATTGCCTATGCCGTGGTGGCTGGATTTGGCGCACCGGCGGAGCGTGCAACCATATCGGCAGGGTTGGTTTTTTTACGTTATTTAGGACAGCGCCAATTCGGCGCTTGGCAGGTGTGGCGCTATGCGTTATTGGCGGTGTTATTGACGGAGCCGCATGCTGTATTGTTGCCGGGATTTTATCTGTCTTTTATGGCAGTGGCTATTTTATTGGCGATGAATCGCAGAATTCGCAGCCAAAGAATGAGTAAGGCAATTTGGATTCAAATGTCGTGTATGCTGGGTTTATTGCCATTTACGGTATATTGGTTTTCTTATGGTTCAGTGAGTGGTTTGTTTGCCAATATACTGGCGATTCCTTGGGTCAGTTTTGTGATTGTCCCTTTGGCTTTTATCTGTATGGGAATCGGGAAATATGTGGTGTGGTTACCAAAAATTTTGCATCTCAGTATTCAATATTTATTGTTATTCTTACATTGGGTGGATGGACTGGCGTGGATGAATCTCCAAATGTCCTATCCCAATTTGGTGATGGCGATTGCAGGTATTTTAAGTCTCATCATGTATTTATTCCTACCGATACGGGCCTTGTTGCCAACAGCTACTACGATGTTGGTGGTAGCGCTTTATCCTACTCATCCCCATATTCCGGATCAAGAATTTCAAGCTCAGATTTTAGATGTGGGGCAGGGCTTGGCGGTTTTGATTCAAACTCATGGGCATGCGTTGATGTACGATACGGGTGGGAAAAATTACCAAGGTTCGGATATGGGGAAATTAGTGATTTTGCCCTATTTTCAGCATATAGGTTTGAATCATTTGGATAAAATTGTGATCTCTCATCCTGATTTAGATCATCGTGGCGGTTTGGTTTCTTTGCAAACGGCTTTTCCTAAAGCGGAGCTTATTGTGGATGACCCTAAGTTGTATCAGCGTGGTACTTCGTGTCATCATTATCCTGAGTGGACGTGGGATGGGGTGACCTTTCATTTTTTTCCAATGCAGCAGGATTTGGGGTCGACTAATAATCGGTCGTGTGTTTTAAAAGTTTCTAACGCAAGTGGGCAACTATTATTAACGGGAGATATTGAAAAAGCAGCTGAACGTGCCCTCATTCAACAATACGGGGCGCAGTTACAATCAGCCGTCTTGGTGGTACCGCATCATGGGAGTAATACTTCTTCGTCTAGCGCATTTTTACAAATGGTTGCACCTAAGTATGCTGTGTTTTCGTATGGTTTTGATAACCGTTACCATTTTCCCCATGCTAAAACACTGGGTCGATATCGTGACTTGGCTATTCCTACGGGCGCCACTTCTGACCAAGGTATGATTCGTCTAGCGTTTAAGAAGAAAAATTGGATTCACACCCCATGAAGATCAAGATAAAGATAAAGACACTATACCCTAAACTGGTGGTCTTATATTACGCGATTGCAAAGTATGTAGCAGATTACTACCAAGAGCATAGCGCTGATTTGCTTTCATATTGCGCATTTTTTGTGTTAATATACGCATTTTTGGGTTTGGGTGAATTTTTTGGAGATTTGAAATGGAGAGTAGGGCGCGAGAACCGGTTGTTTATAAAGCGATTTTAGACCCGCTTAAATTTGATAATCCACGTTTTTGGAGAGGTATTGCTGACTACAAGAATGGGCGTTTAGAAAGCAAAGTTTTTCATGCAGAAGAAACTGTAAAATCTACCGAGGTTAGTGAAAAATCGGTGTCTTGGCCAATATCTCATTCTTTTGTTTATGGAGCCCGCATTGTTCATCCACGTTTAGACAATATGCTTTATATGCTGTGTGGATTTAGGTTAGGTCATAACGCTGACGCTGCAGAGGATGAAGCAGCAATGAAAAAGATAGTATTGGACAGTCTTATTTTTGACGGGTCGTCTTCCAGTAAAAATGTGATTCATCACTGTTTTTCTGTGTATGGCGGTAAATCGCAGGAGCTGATAGCGTATGAGCGTGGGTGGTCTGATCATGTTAATCCTGAAAACCCGTATCCGGGTTTTATCGGACACAAAGATTTTGTTGTTCCTGAGGTTGAACAACGGCCTATTTCTTATGCTTTTTGGTTAAGTGTTCTGTCGATAACAGCAGGGACTGTAGCCCTAATATGTGCTTTTGCATTTATGCAGGCAGCTAGTTTGGCAGTGGGTGGTTTGATTATAGCGGGTGTGGGCGCGGTTGCTTTATATAAGGGAATATCGTTATTTTGTTCTGATCGACAAAGTAACGCTGCTTATAACAGCGCAGTCGAGAGCGAAATCGCACCATGGCGTCCTATTTGAACTATGTGATGATGCCTGACGGCCCTATTCGTTTAGAAGGAAACTAAAATGAATATTTGGAGACAACTGATCTTAAGCGGCATCTGGCTGCCGGCCACATTGAGTTTTGCGCTCAATCCAGGTGTCGTCATGGATTGTGAACGACATTATTGCGCTGCCGTGGTGGATGCAGGAAGCTCGGGATCGCGTATTCATTGGTACAGTTATGATTTAGATAGACAACATAGTCCCATTCATATCCACGAAGCTTATTCCAAAAAAATCAAACCAGGCTTGGCCAGTATTGCGCATGAGTCTGCCTCAGTGGCTGGGTATATGGACCAATTGATGTCGGAGTTTTCCCAATCCAATGTTCCGGTGTATCTATACGCCACGGCGGGGATGCGTTTGTTGTCATCGGATAGCCAGGAGCAATATTATTCTGAAATTAAACAATGGTTTGCGGCTCACCCGCAATGGCCGTTGCATGATGCGCGTACGATTTCAGGGATGGAAGAAGGCATTTATGGGTGGCTCAGCCTGAATTACCATTTGCAAACATTACAAGATAAAAGCCAACCATTGGTCGGATTAATCGAAGTGGGGGGTGCCTCTGCGCAAATCGCTTTTCCAATTCGCGATACGACAGAAGTCGATGCGCAGGATTACGTAGATCTGACCCTATATGGTCGACATATTCATTTGTTTTCTCATAGTTTTCTGGGTTTGGGCATCAATGAGCTTTTTACCCATAGCCGGAATTATCCTGCGTGTTTTCCCAATGATTATCCTTTGCAAAATGGGGTGCATGCACTCGGTGATGCGGAACAATGTCAAACTGAGATGGGGTCCGTACTCCAACAAGCGTATCGGGTGAATACGGTGACAGGCCCAGCGCTGCAACAAAGTACAGCACCTATGTGGTATACCGTATCCGCAGTGTCTGAGATGCTGTCTTATCCGCCATTTGAGTTTGCAGACCAGGAATTTACTGGACCATCGCTATTACAACAAGCCAATACCCACTATTGTCAGCAATCTTATCAAAACTTAGTGGCGCAGTATCCTGGTAGTGACTATATCCAAAAGAATTGTTTGCTGGCTTCCTATTTTTCTGGGCTATTAGTCCATGGATTGGGGTTTGAGCCGGACCAAGGTATTCATTATGCACCTGATTATGACGGCAGCTGGACGCTGGGGGCACTATTAAGCCAACCGCAAACCCAGTGATTTACAGTTTTGAGTTGCCTGTGTAGATAATGTTCAAAAAACCGAGTCATCCCCACGTAGGCGGAATGACACAGTTTTTCTGGATAAGGGTTCGCGGGGTCTCTACGATTGACATTGTCCGTGTGAGCTCGTAGGCTACCTTTTTGCCAACTGTAGGATACGAGCTATGGCTACGGATAATCGCACGATTTTTATCATCGATGATGACCCCAACATATGTGACTCATTGCGTTACCTGTTCGAATCTGTACATTTTAAGGTGGAAACTTATTTCAATGCACAGGGGTTTTTGGATAAATATGATGCCAATAAGCAGGGCTGTATTATTCTGGATGTAAGGATGCCCGGGATGAGTGGTCTTGAATTGCTCGAGCATATCAATGCTCGGAAAATGCGTATTCCAGTGATTATGATGACTGGTTATGCGGATGTCCCAATGGCTATTCGAGCTATGAAATTAGGGGCTGCTGATTTTATTGTCAAACCGTTTAACCATCAGAGTTTATTAGAAACGGTTCACAAATGTAATGAAAAATCGGTGGATCAGGAAGATTGGGAACAAATTGCCAAGCGAATCCACAGTTTGACAGAACGAGAGCGTGAAATTCTTAATTTAATTGTGGAAGGAAAGTTAAATAAAGAAATAGCCTACGAGCTTAAAATATCCATATCTACTGTTGAGGCCCATAGGTCAAATATGGTGCGAAAAATGCAAGCTAAGAATTTTGCGCAACTCATCAAAATGTATCTCAAATATCAATTTGAAGCGGTACAGATTTCAGAGTAAACAAACAGTTGCCATTGTGGGTTTTCAAACTTCCGGAAGATTGTTGGACGGGGAGCGGGATGTAAGCATCGGAATAATATATACCTTACACGGATGATTTTTAGGATTTAATGCTATTGCTTCTTCCGTTTAAACGTAGGCTAAACAAAAAAATCAAGTCGCCTAAAATCCTAAAACTCATCCATGAAAGGTATATAAAACACCACCCTATTATTCCGATGTTACTTTTCTATAGATTAGCCTTTCTTGAAAGGTTTCCACTGATCTGCTAGGGGCTTACGTGTTTGGTCGCTATTTTTCTTTTGGTCATTAATTCGATTTGCACCTGGGCCTTGTTTAGGCTTTAGTTTGCCTTTATTTTGTTCGTTACTCATTTTTTATCTCCATTGATTTTTTATATGCCCATTAAGTTATTTTAATGAACATACATTAAACGTAGACTATTTTTAGAAAATATCCAGTGTGATCTTTAATGATTCTTTATGATTTTAGGATATTTGGTGCCTTAGATTGGCAAATCTATCATCGAAATCAAGTAGTTGAATCTCGTCGACACCAACGGGGGACGGCGGTTTAAAAAAGCCATGCTGACCCTTGAGTAATTCGTAATGCAAGGTTCGTCGTTCTAAAAGCTGTGCATTGTAATGAATCGTGCGCTGTAATGCGATCTCAAAGGCTGCTTCATTTCCGTGATAAAATAAGTCAGCGAGATCTAGATCATAAAATTCCGGGATGCCTTGAAACGCCTCTTGTACTTCGGCCATTTTTAACACAAACATATATTCATATAAAGAATGTCCGCCGCTATAATATAGGGACGTGGACAGAAATAAACGGATAAATTGGACAAAATCATCCGTAGACCTGGTAAATGGACTTTTGGGATTGTCTTGTTGTAGTCTAGCCAGGACCCTAAGCTGCACTAAAAATAGACCTGAAATAGAGTTTGAAAATGGGTGGACCAATTGTTGGAAGCAGGCTTGCACTAATTCGGAATCGCTATCAAAGCGATTATATTCGGTTGATTTTACGTGAGTGAACGGGATTGAGGCCAGTGCTTTATCATTTCTCGCAAGGGGCATGTAGCTTTTCATCAAGCCAAAATGTTGATTACCTGTGCTCAATTGTTCCGTAGTATGGCTGATTTTTCCTTTGTTCACGAACCAGTCATGAGTCCGATAAATATTGATAGGCATATCAGTTTGCCTCCAACCATTCACCATGCCCATGTAGTTAATCCTCACCAGCCATTTGATTTTTTCTCTGGCTTCTTCACTGAGATCTTGAAAAATACTGCCTTCTTTGATGCGTTTGATATAAGCATTGATCTGCCTGTTTACTTTTTTTTGAAAAGAGGGTTCTAAGCACTCGCCTTTGAATACTTCGTTAATGGTTTTACGCTTGTGCTCAGAAATGTTTTGATCTACCAATGCAGCACTTTTGCTGTAGAAATACCGCAAGGTACGTAACGCCATATTGGGGAGTTGATATTGCAATGTTTCGTAGGCCAAATGGGTTTCAAAATAGCGGCGGCTGGGATCGGCATTAATGCTGTGCTCATCGATGACTAATTCATAATCATCTAACAAGGGTTCTTCTATAAGAAAAGTACACAAATCAATACAGCTGTCTCCATCGCAGGCCCCCCTGAGATATAACTTTTTCAACTGATTAACTTTATTGGAATCATCCTGATAATGTTGTATCAACAATAGCAATCCTTGCCCGGGTGTTATCTTGGGCTTGTATGGCATGTACTCATCTATTAAAACTTTTATTGTGACAATAGTATAACAAACAAGCATTTTGTGATCAATAAAAGATCGCAGTGATCTTTTATTGGTTTTTGTGATGCTAGACTCGGAGCAAACTCATTGCTTAATGTCCCTGAGTGCTTGGATTGAAGGAACTTGATGCAGGCTTTCCTTCACTTTTAAATTTAATTAGCTTTGCTTTAATCTGCTCAGTAGGTGGCGTTGTATCAACCGAGCCTGCTCTAGGAGCTTTTAACGATTCGTCTGCGTCAGTTGCATCGTGTCTACTAGACATGGCTCCCTCTTCAGGCAAGGTATCTCTCGCTTGCGAGCTATTGGAGTGTCTGTTGGACAGTAGCTGTGAGGTTTCTTGTGATAGAGAAATTAATTCTCTAACCCAAGGCTGTATGACATGATGCTCGCGTTCACGGTGCGGTGGTTTTTCTTTCGATCTTGTTCTTGTTGCCCAGTTTGCCTCATTATTTTCCCAAGGAGCTGCGGTTGTCTGAAAATCGCCATCGCAGTTTTTGATAAATACGACCGTTTGCATCATCACTTGATGAATTAACGGATCAGGAATCTCATGCATTAATTTATAAATCATTCTGATTTCAGCATTGGTTAAGACAAATCCAATTTTATTTATCGCCAAATTCCAATCTGGCGTGAACAATGGATTTTTATCAGAGTCTTCGGCAGAAGTAACCACGTGAATCGATAGAAGTGGTTCGCCGCGCTGTAAACGGTAGAGATTTTCTTGCAATGTGTCAACAACCATGCGTTTCGAGGCAGCAAGAGCGCTTTGGAGTTCAATGGGTTTTGAGTCGAGATTAACATAACCTGACCATTCGATAACTTCTTTTGATAATTTTTCGTCTTCGCCGAAAAAAAGATGGCGAAGAGCATGATTCATGGCTAATGCTCTTGCAAACGCATATCCTGTTAAATCAGTTTCTTCATCAGAGGGATCCCAGATTTTCGTTTCTTCAATTAAATACTGAAGCATGGTTTGATTTGGATTAGCTGTATTTTCTATTTGTGTAATAATGGTTATTTTTTCTTCTTCTGAAAGTCCCAAAACTGAAGAGAGAACATAGTCAAGAATGGCCGCTCTGGTCCGTGGGTCTTCAATTTTTAGTAGTTTCGAGTGCAAATGTTTCATTGCAGATACGACGCTTTTTGGGCTTTTACTTTTATAAACCGATTTTGCTTCTAGAACAGTTTCATCATGAGCGCGACTGTATAGGGAAGTGTGTGCATCAAAAATAGGATACGTTGTACTATAGATTTTACGATGTAGCGCTTCCGCACAATGTTGCATATATTCAGTCCAACCAGCAGAATGAAATCCCAATAATGTCACTTCTGTAGATGATGTTTCTGTATCATCGAGCATATAAAATCCTTAAAAAATTTGTAACCCCGCAGGGGGTACGTCATCCCGAGGAATTCGATGAGATCTGGATGACGTAAACTAGGGCTACCAAAATCCTGTTATGTTTAATTATAGCTCAATATTTTCTGTTTTTTATTTTGTGATACAATCCACTCCTTAACAAAAATGGAGTGCAATATGCGGTTATTGAATGCAAAAACATTGAGGTTGGTTGTGTTGGGAGCTTTGTTGTCTTTTCCCCTGGTCACTTTGGCAAAATTAATTCCGTTTACGGAAGCGGATTGTGCTGAATTAGCAAAACCTAAAACCGTATTACTGGTTCATGCAACTTGGTGTTCACATTGCAGAGCCTTTAAGCCGGTTTATGAAAAAGTATCGAATCAAGATAAATACAGTAATTGGGTGTTTTATGAAGTTGCTGCTGATGATTTGTGGCGCGTATGCGGTCAACAAATTGATGGCTATCCTTATACTTATAAAAATAATATGCAAACTATTTTGAAAGGTAGCCGACCTCAAGCAGTCTTGGAGCATTTTCTGGATAATTAATAACAACGCATAATGTAAAGTCAAGAAAGATGACTTATACGATTTGAGATATTTCTTACAACAGATTCAGAATTTAAGTAGTGACGGCGACCAGGTTGTGCTTTAAAGTGTTTATATAGTGTGTAGGAACCAAGGATGGCCAGACTATGCACAGGGAAGGGACTAGGATGGTTCCTAATTCAAGGATGAGATAAGGTAACGTAAAATAACTTTACGTTACCTTATTTTTTTAGTATTCACTAGAGTTTGATGAGCCACTTGGAGAAGAGGGTCTTCTCTCACGAGCTGCTTGAGCTTGTTCAATTTCTTTGCCAAATTCTTCAGTAATCTTAATTATTTTTCCAAATAATTCCTGGCAGGCTTGCGGAAAAGGACTGCCGGTACCGATTTTTGTAGATAGGCCTTGATCTACAACAACCTTTTGCCAGTTTTTCATAAAAGCCAACTGAATGTCCCCTAGGGTCACTTCTGCATCGGGTGAGTTAGAATCTATAGTCGCTAATTTTCGGGTAAAGATATTGAATGGTGCCTTAAATGCTGCTAGGGTTAGCTCTAAAGCGTCTTGCTCGCCTTCGGTATAGACGGCATCTGTTTTTTCGCTCTCAAGCAGTGCTTGCAGCTCGTTCAAAGTTTGCAAAAAAATACCACAAGAGCTGCGCGCATCTTCAATGTCATGCGTAAAGAAGTTCTGTAACTCAGTGCCATCCTTTTCCGTGGCTCTCGCGATCTCTGCATATAATTTCTGCAAATGCTCAACCTTTCTAGAATGCGCTTCCCCAAATTGAAATAATCCGAGTCCTTTGCGTTGGGACAAGCGATAAATGTTTTTACAAAACAACCAAAGTAATCCAAATCCTGTGCATGCTGCAGCCAGATTTTTTAGAATGTTTTTGACGTCTGTTTGTTTGTATTTTTGTACTGCTGGTTGAACTAATTCCCGCCATTCTCGTTGAAAATCTGAGACTAAATTTTGGCGTTGTTGATTTTGATGGCGTGATGGGTTGTTGGCTAATTTCCCCATTTCTGTTTCATACAAAGTCAGTTTTTCGGCCAGTTTATGGTATAAATCTGTAAGATACTTAGCATCTTCATTTTCTGTTTTGGGAGCGTCTAATGAGCGAATATGTCCGCCTAGTCTTAATAGCCAATAATCTAATAATGCGGTAGTAGGGGAGCTTTGGAGCGAATTTTCAAATGCTTCAAGATTTTGCATCGGTTTGCCGCGGTGTTGAAAGATTGAGGAAAAATGCCAGCCTTGGGAGCCCTTCATGCGTAATTCATGCAAAAGGAAGGGAAGGTTTTTTGCGAGTATATTGGTTTCAGTACCAAGGGTATCCGTATAAACAACTTTTGAGCTGTTTTCATCATAGCCAGCTTGCTTGTCGGAAGGTGGGTTGTACCCCCCGATGCTTTCATCTGAATCGGGGATTCTTTTATACGCGTGTCTGTCTTTGCTATTCATGGTATGCACCTTATTAGTCTGGACCTATTATTAAGTCTAGATTAGGATGCATATTATGCAAGCGGTTGCAATTACCCGAAATAGCGCTGTACATCATTCAGAATGAGTTGGACTAGGACGACCACAAATCCGATGAGCATCAAGCGATAAATCAAGACTTCTAAGGCAACTGACATGGGTTTTCGCCGGATTTTTTCCACGATAGCGTACACGATCGATCCGCCATCTAAAGTGGGAATCGGCAGGAGATTAAACACTGCGACGACCAAATTGAATTGTGCAATGAAAAATAAAAAAACCGCTATGCCATGCACGAATGAGTCAATGATATTACTGAAGATCCCGATTGGCCCCAGGAGGAGAAAAAAGGGGATAGTTTTGGTCACAATTTGTTTGAGGAGAACCAGGTAAAAATGGCAGAGCGTTATCGTGGTTTGCCATGCATGCTGCATCGCTTTTGGTAATGAAATACCCGCAACGGTGTGTTTATGAAGTTTTGCATTATCGGGTATTAACCCGATTTGGGCTAATAACGAATAGGTGTGATAGTGGTCATTCCAGCCTTGTAAATTCAGCTGTGTTTGATGAATGACCCCATTGGCTTTTTTGACAGTGATTGGCACATGATTTTTACCTAGATGCATGGCCAATTCCATTCCAACTGCTTGCCATGAATGGGTTGCGTGATTGGCAATTTTAATGAATTTTTCTCCGGGTGCCAAATGTGCTGCTGCTGCGAGGCTATTGGGTCTGACTGCGGCAATTACTGGAGAGGTTTGTTGATAGCCAATTAAAAAATATAAGGTCAGCACTAGCCAGGCTGTTGCGAAATTTGCACCACTGCCTGCCAGCAAAATGAGGATGCGCATCCAGATGGGTTTTTTATCAAAACTATGCTTTTTTTGTTGGGCTGTCACGAGATGAATGCGGGAATTGAGCAAATCGACATAACCCCCTATGGGCCATATTCCCCAGATCCACTCGCGGCCCTTGCGATCATGCCGGCGCATGAGCGGTTTACCAAAACCAATGGCAATCCCCTGAATCGTCACGCCACAGCAGCGTGCAACCAAGGCATGACCTAATTCGTGGACGCCTACTACGAGTATGAGACATACCATAATGGCTAAAACGGCTAAAATCCAATGCATAAAATACCTTTTGGTACGGGTACAATCAAAACTGGGTTTTGCTCATACTTAGTGATACTCCCTTACGTAGTATTTCAACAGAAGTTCCCTTACACTGCAATAATGAATCTTTTAAGGAAGATTATTTTGTTCTCAAACTCTAAAATTACTCCGTCCAATGCTCCTCTGCAACAAAAACAAACGCTGAACATTGCTTTGATCACGTTTTGGAGTCAGTTTGCAGCGTTTGGCTTGAATACTATCTTAATTCTATTTTTGACCAATTCAATGTTAGAGCATGGCCTTGGGTATACCCAGGCTCAAGCATACACATTCATGGGCGTGAGCCAGGCAACAGGCTATTTGATGCCCATTTTAGGGGGCTATATGGCGGACCAAGTTTTGGGCCTGCGGCGTAGCATTCTTTTGGGCAGCGTTTTGCTGGCTTTGGCTTATTTGTTGATTATGTTGAGTGGTTTTAGCATTGCTAGCTATGGCGATAAACTCTTTCTCATGGCTTATGCCATGACTCCGGCAGCAGGTTCGCTACTGATGGGCACTACCTCAGCGATGGTGTCGCATATTTATCAGGATGAAGAAGTCAAAGCAAAATCAGCCATGACTTATTATTATATGGCGATTAATATTGGCGCTTTGTTAGCAACTTTGATAGCACCCTCTCTCCTAGAGAGTCGCTATGGACCTTTGTCAGTATTGGCGCTTTCGTTTGTGGGCAAAGCCATTGCGGCCATGAATTTTTCCGTCAAATATTCTTTATATGACAACGTGATAAGGGGCAAAGATTTGCAAAGATTGCGCAAACGACCGATTATCCAGGCGATCTTATATGTGCTGAGTATTTACGGGTTTACTTTATTTGCGTTTTCGCATATTTCTATAGCGAGTATCCTCCTAGGAATAGGCTGTTTATTAGGGATTTCTTGGTTTTTACACCAAACTTTAACACTAGAAGGCTTATCAAAAACCAAACAATCTATCGCTATTTTATTAATTGTTGAGGCGATTATTTTTTTCGTCATTTATAATCAAATGAATACAACCTTGATCTTGTTTGCGAAACACAATGTGGCCAACCAACTCTTTGGTTTTTCGATTTCTCCGGCACATTATCAGCTGCTAAACCCACTATTAATTATTATATTAGGGCTGTATTTGCCCTCGTTTTATCGTAAATTTCCGAAATTTTCTATCCCTTATCAATTTGCCTCGGGCACTATCTTGGCGAGTATTGCGCTGTTGCTTCTTGGATGCGCACCTGCAAGTTCAACGGGTATGGTCAATGCAGGTTACATTGCTAGTACCTATGTATTGATCACCTTGGCTGAGTTGTGGGTGAGTGCCATTGGTCTCAGTATGATAGGTCTGTATTGCGACAAGAAAATGTTGGGTTTCGCAATGGGGGCTTGGTATTTGGCTTCATCATTATCTAATTTATGTTCTGGTCACATTGCACGTTGGGTCGCATTACCGACTAATGACTTAGCTGCGCTCCTTAGTTTGCACATCTATCAAACATATTATTGGCACTTGGGGCTGGTGGTATTTGGTTTGGGATGTCTCATGGTGCTCAATGCTTATGGGTTGCGACGTAGGTTACAGCGGCGGGGCTTGAGTTTGGTATGAACCCAAGTGATCCGGCTCGGTAAATCCGACTTAATTTAGCGCTTCGACGAGTATATTTGTGCACAAATTGTGTTATAATGTGCTTTTTAAAGCGTTTGCTATTTACAAATAAATCTATTGGTTCACATAGGGATCACATGGTAAAGAAAATAGGCTTTTGGTCGGTGCTGGCAATTGTGATGGGCAGTCAAATTGGCTCTGGGGTATTTATGTTGCCCGCGAGTCTGGCGCCTTATGGCAAATATAGTATTCTGGGATGGGTTGTCTCAGGCTTAGGTGCTATTTGTTTGGCTTTGGTATTTGCGGGGTTGTGCCAGCGTCTGCCTAGAACCGGTGGTCCGCATGCTTATGTTAAGGAAATGTTTGGCTTGACGCCGGGATTTTTTACGGGTTGGACGTATTGGGTTATTTCTTGGGTGAGTACAACGGCAGTGATTATTGCCAGTATCAGTTATCTCAGTCCTTTTCTGGGTGCACAACCACCTTGGGTCTATTTGGTATTAGAGATTCTGCTATTGTTGTCCATCACTGTTTTGAATTTGAAAGGCATCCACGCCGCAGGTGATGTGGAGTTCATTTTATCGGTATTAAAGGTGATTCCGTTGTTTTTATTACCTTTGGTGGCGATGTGGTACTTTAAAAGCGATAATTTCACCCTGTTGCCGGAGGTAGAAGCGTTGCCCTTGTCGTCCAAATTATCGCAAGTTGTGTTGTTGACCTTGTGGGGATTCATTGGATTAGAAACGGCCACCACGCCAGCAGGTTCTATCGATAATCCTAGTAAAACGATCCCGCGAGCGATTGTCGTGGGTACTTTGTGTACGGCATTGCTCTATTTAATGAGTAATATTGGAATTATGGGATTGGTACCTGGAGATATTCTCGCTCATGCCAAAGCACCTTATGTGGTTGCGACGCATTATTTATTTGGGGGAAGTTGGCACTATTTGATAGCGATCATCGCATCGATTGTCTGTGTGGGTACTTTGAATGCTTGGATGCTGGCCAGCGGACAGATTGTGTTGGGCTTGGCAGAAGACCAATTGATGCCAGCAAGTTTTGCGAAAAAGAATGCTGCGAATGCTCCGGCATTAGGTTTGATAGTGAGTTCAATAGGTATTTTGCCCATGTTATTTTTAACCATGAATGTCAATATTGCCCAGCAAATTACGGCTATTATTGATTTTTCTGTTGTGGCATTTTTATTTGTGTATCTGATGTGTGTTTTAGCATTTATCAAAATACTTTTAAGCGAAAAATCTGCTTGGTATCATTGGTTGTATAGCATGGGTGCCTTGTTGTTTTGCGTCTGGGTTATTTCACAAACGTCATTGTTAACCTTGGGTATTTCATCTCTCTTTATTGTGAGTGGATTGCCAGTGTATTGGTTTTGGTATCGCAAGCAATTGCGTGCTATGCCATTAGGGGCTGTTGATAATTCATTAGCTTAGGACTACAACACACGCAGAAGCCCTCTCTAAGCTTGGAGTGCTAACAACTTCTGATACACCTCAGATACATGGCCTTCTACTTTTACTTTGCGCCATTCATGGCGAACGACCCCGTGTGGATCGATCAAAAAGGTACTGCGTTCGATGCCACGATGCGACTTACCATACAGCATTTTATTTTTGATGACGTCAAAATGTTCGCACAATGCTTCATCTGAATCACTGAGCAAGGGAAATGGAAATTGTTCTTTTTGCTTGAAGCGTTCGTGACAGGCAATATTGTCGCGTGATACGCCGATGATTTCAGTTTTTAAGGTTTTGAACTTAGGATAAGCATCGCGAAAATCTTGGCCTTCTCGTGTGCAGCCTGGCGTGGCATCTTTTGGATAAAAATAAAGCACTAACCACTGTCCATGATAGTCGGTTAACGCAATCATTTGCTGCCCAGTTACCGCGTATTTGCTTGAGGGTACGTTCATCTTTATGTCTTTCCATGTTAGAATATGCGTTTGACGTTATGTTCGACTTTCTCTTTTTAGTGCCTACGTGCTGATGGATTGTTAAAAGTCGAGCATTGCGTTTTTTCTTGTCTGGAATAATATATGATCCTAGCAGGGATGTCTCTACAACATCTTGTTAGCAACACTAGTTATCCTCAATCTTTGGTCTGATAAAACGTGGGGTATAGGGTGTGATGAATTTACAGAAATCTGATTTTTATTTTGATCTGCCTCCGTCACTTATTGCGCAAGCGCCTTTGCCACAACGCGCTGATTCTAGAATGCTGGTATATCAACGTAGCAATCAAAGCCATGCACATAGAAGTTTTCGTGATTTACCGGATTATTTGGAGCCAGGCGATTTATTGGTTTTCAATGACTCCAAAGTAATTCCAGCCAGAATGTTTGGCCACAAAGCGAGTGGTGGGAAAGTCGAGGTTTTTGTAGAACGATTGATTTCCGATTATGAATGTTGGGCGCATATACGGGCTAGCAAAGCGCCGCGGTCTGGCACGATGATTCATCTGACGCCAGAGTGGTCGTTAGAGGTTGTTGAAAAACGTGATGATTTGTATTTATGCCGCGCAGCTAGTGAATTAGAGCCTATGTTAGAAGCAATCGGCCATATTCCGTTGCCACTGTACATCAATCGCCCTGATGATCAGGCAGACAAACAGCGCTATCAGACCATTTATGCCAAATATAAAGGTTCCGTTGCGGCGCCAACGGCGGGCTTGCATTTTGATGATGACATGTTTGCACGCTTGGCAGAGAAAGGTATCCGTGTGGCGTACACCACTTTACATGTCGGAGCGGGCACTTTTCAGCCAGTACGGTGTGAAAATCTGAATGACCATACCATGCATGCGGAATGGTTGACGATTAGTCCAGAATTATGTGCAGCGGTTGCTGAGACCAAAGCTGCTGGCAAACGAGTGATTGCGGTGGGAACGACTTCTTTACGCAGTTTAGAGTCTGCTGCGGTCAACGGTCACTTAGAGCCCTGCCAACGCGAGACCAGTATCTTTATTCAACCTGGGTATCATTTCCAACTCTGTGATGGGTTGATCACCAATTTTCATTTACCTGAGTCGACCTTGTTAATGTTGGTGGCGGCCTTGATTGGTTATGAACAAGTGATGGCACTATATCAAATTGCTATTCTTGAGCAATATCGATTTTTTTCTTATGGAGATGTGAGTCTCTTATTATGACAATCCAATATGTCCCTTATGTGACGACACCCGCAGGTGCTTGTTTGACCCAGACGAATTGGCACGAGCTTGGCATCCATTATGCTTTGTGTGGCTTAGCGCATATGGTGATCAAACCTGGCTTAGCATTTTGGCAAGAAGGTATGGATTTGAAAACCTATTTAGCATGGGATGGGAGTGTGATACTAGACGCTCGAGATTTCAGTCTGAATGGGCGGGGAGAGTTTGTAGTGCAATCTCCCTACGATGGTTCTCGCGTTGTGTTGAGTCTGGATCAATTTTGGGATTTGGTGCACCAATTAAAGCCGGATATATTGTTAAAGCCGCAATTCATGGAAACCGAGTCGATTGCAAAGGATCAGTCAACTCTGTTTCCAAAGATGCAATCGTTGGGTTATCAACCCTCAGATGGCATATTGTTTCAATACGATGGGCTTACACTCTACGTTTCAGATCGTCCTGCGCACGATGCGCTGCAGGGTAGGGTGTACCAGTCTGATGGGTTATTATCTCTCCAAGATCCTCTATATGCCCTGGATTTTCAATTGTTAGAAGCGCATTGCGTTTGCCCGACTTGTCAGCAATCGTTTACCCGCGCCTATTTGCATCATTTGTTGCAGAGTACGCCGTTGCTGTGCCAAAGATTATTGATGATGCATAACGTGTTTTGGATTAGGCGTTATTTAAATAATATCAGTTATGCATATTAGAAAATCATTTACGCTGATGATAAATATCGCTATGATGTCTCAACCTTAGCCTTAATGATAGTTTTGGAGAATAGATGAGTTTTTTATTGAGTGATGCATATGCTGCAATAGGTGCCGCGACTGGCGGATCACGTGCAGATGGGTCGTTTTCTTTATTGATGATTGTTGGAATTTTCGTTTTATTTTACTTTATGATGATTCGTCCTCAGAATAAACGTGCAAAACAGCATAAAGAATTGATTACTAAACTACAGAAGGGTGATGAAATTGTGCTCACTTCTGGGATCTTGGCGATAGTAGAAAAATTGGTTAACGAAACCCATATTAGAGCCACCGTGAATAGCAACGTGGAAATTTTGGTGCTACGTGATGCAGTGGCATCTGTGTTACCGAAGGGAACGTTGAGTTCTCTGTAAACCCCTAATGAAGTATGCAATTCATTTTTGAGTTTCTGTAAGCGAGTACAATAAAAAATGCAAAATCGATATCCGCTGTGGAAAAATGTATTACTAATCGTTTTGGCTGTTTTGGCTATTATTTATTCAATACCCAATCTATATAGTGAGGATCCTGTCGTTCAAATTTCCTCCGATACGGATATGGATGCGCATGTTATTTTAAAGCAAACTCAAACTATTTTGGATCAAGCTCAGATTCCGTATCGTGCGGTTCGCGTTCATGGCGATGGTGTTGAAGTAAGGTTTACGTCGACTGATTTGCAATTACAAGGGCGAGACCTGATTAAAAATGGGTTGGGTACTAATTATATAGTTGCATTGACTTTGGCACCCTCTACACCGAAATGGTTGTCCAGGATTTATGCGGAACCGATGAAACAGGGTTTGGATTTGCGCGGTGGGGTTCATTTTCTTTTAGAAGTGGATATCGATAGTGTGCTGAATAGGCGCTATGAAGGGGTCTTGAAGTCGATTGGCCAAGATTTGCGGGAATTAGGGATTCGCTATGCGGGTATACGCTATTTTCCACATCAAGGCATAGAAATTCGTATGCGTTCGGCAGAGCAATTAACCCAAGCTTTAAGCGAGTTAAAAACCAAATATGCCAATGTGACCTTCAAACCAGCTAAGAATAAGCAAGCGATTATTGCTAGTTTATCGGGCAGTGAGCGGCATAGTATTCGTCAAGCGACGATCGATCAAACGATGGGTATTTTGCGCAATCGCGTGAATGAACTGGGCGTTGGCGAGGCAATCGTCGTGCAACAGGGCGCCACTCGTATTGGGGTTGATTTACCTGGCATTCAAGACGCTGCGCGTGCGAAGCAAATTTTAGGTGGTACTGCAACTTTACAATTTTATATGGTCGACCAGGATAATGATCCGGTCGTGGCCGCTAAAACCGGTGCGATTCCACCCAACTCCAAACTGTTGTACCGAAAATCCAACCCTACTTTATTAAAGCGACAAATTGTTTTAAGTGGGGATTCTATCACGTCGGCTTCTTCAAGTTTTGATCCACAAACAGCCTCTCATGCAGTATCGGTGCAATTGGGCGGTGGAGGCGAGTCATTTTTTAACAAAATTACTCGCGAAAATATTGGTAAAATGATGGCCATTGTTTTTGTAGAATCTAAAACCTCAGATCGTTTGGTCAATGGGGTGCAAGAACATAAAACGGTACGCGATGAACGCATTATTTCGATTGCGGTGATCAATTCGGCTTTGGGTAATAATTTCCAGATTACGGGCTTATCAGATGGTAAAGAAGCCAGCAATTTGGCGCTACTATTACGTGCCGGCGCCTTACCAGCGGCTATTTATCCTGTAGAAGAACGCACCGTTGGGCCTACTTTGGGTAAAGAAAATATTAAACGCGGTTTGATTTCCTTGGAAGTGGGACTGGGATTGATTTTGATTTTAATGCTGGTCTACTACCGTTTGTTTGGTTTGGTTGCGGATCTAGCCTTATTGCTTAATCTGATGTTTTTATGTGCTTTATTATCGATGTTGGGCGCCACATTAACCCTCCCAGGGATTGCCGGGATTGTGCTGACCGTGGGGATGGCGGTAGATGCGAATGTATTGATCAATGAGCGGATTCGTGAAGAATTACGCAACGGTTTGTCGCCGCAAGCGGCCATTTATGCAGGCTATGAGCGCGCGTTTTCGACCATTTTAGATGCGAATATCACCACTTTAATTGTCGCGGTTGTATTATTTTCAGTGGGAGCAGGTCCTGTACGTGGCTTTGCTGTCACTCTGTCGTTGGGCTTGCTAACGTCGATGTTAACCGGAATTACGTTTACCCGTGCTATGGTCAATATGATCTACGGGTATCGTACGGTGAAACATATATCAATTGGTATTTGAGTGAGGGTCTGATGGAGTTTTTTAATCCAAATTCAAAAATAGATTTTATGGGCGCGCGCAAATGGACCGCTCTGCTTTCTGTTTTAATTTTCTTAGTATCGATTACAGGTTTGGCCGTGAAAGGGTTGATCTGGGGATTGGATTTTACCGGAGGGACGCAAGTACAAGTCTCATACCAGTCAGCGGCTGATATGACAGATATTCGAGCGCGTTTGTATCAAGCGGGTTTTAAAGAAGCGCAAGTTGTCAGTTATGGAACGTCTAAAGATGTTTTGATCAGCATCGCTCCAAGAGCGGATTCGAATCAAAATGTTTTGATCGATCAAGTGATGAATGCCTTACCAGGCGCTACGAAGCAACAAGTTGATTTTGTGGGCCCGCAAGTTGGGCAAGAATTAGCAACCAAAGGTGCATTGGCCATTATTGTGTCGTTATTGGCAACCATGCTTTATATTGCTGTGCGGTTTGAATATCGTTTGGCATTTAGCTCGGCCATTGCATTGATTCACGATCCGGTCTTAATTCTGGGTATATTTGCTTGGTTTGGCATTGAATTTGATTTAAAGGCGTTGGCTGGACTGCTAGCGGTGATTGGTTATTCATTGAATGATACCATTGTTGTTTTTGATCGCGTCCGTGAAAATTTTGTCAAAGTGCGGCGCTGCACGCCCATCGAAATTATGAACATTTCTATCAATCAAACTTTATCTAGAACGATTATGACTTCGGTTTTGACATTGTTTGTTGTGGTTGCTTTATTTGTATATGGTGGTGAAACCATTCATGGGTTTGCATTAGCCTTAATCATTGGCATCGTGATTGGAACCTATTCTTCGATTTACGTCGCAGGTGCCTTAGCCATCTCGATGGGATTGTCGAGCAAAGATTTTATCAGTACTAAGAAAAAAGTTTTGGACGATAAGCCGTAACAGCCCTTACTTTTTAACCTCATTATTATGTTGCTCTCAATTCGCTCGTTCTGATGTTTGAGTAACCCCCTTATTTTAAAAAGCTGTGACTTATTTGGGTCTTACCCGACTAGGTCACTGTTTCAATTTCTTTTTAACCGTGCCGTTGTTCTATGTTAGTGTTTCGGGGTCCTGTCACGCCGGTATCCCAGCGTGCTCGCAAGCTGCGCGCGCTAGGAGCCCTCCGGAGTGCCACCCCTCAATTAAGATCGATCTCACCAAGAGTGGATTACTCAGGCACTGCGCTAACCTAGTGCCTATTTGGCATAAACTTTATTATAGTGAATTGATTTTTGATTGATCGATAGAGCTAGGTTGGGCCTTGGCCCAACGAAGCACTGCTGTTGGGCCAAGGCCCAACCTACTTCTTGTATCAATGTGGCATTTAAAAATCAAAAGACTCTATGTGGATTTCTCATGGCATGCAGGACTTATATCAAGATAAAGACCGATGTGCGGCTACCTAGTCTCATCAATATGGGTGTGTCAATAAATTGATTTAGTAGATCTTTATTTGATCATTATATGGTATAATATGACCACTATTTGATCGATCGAGATATTATGCCTATTACCGAAACTGATATTCGTACGTTTACAAAAATTGAGATGCTTAAGCCAGAGTCTTGTTCGCATGAGATAACCAAAGGATATTTTGAGGATGAAGAGGCTGTTTGGTATTGTAAAGAGGCATTGGACGAAACACGTGCGCGGCATGAGATATTGGGACAAGAGTTTTATCGGATGCTTCTGCCATATCATCCAGAAATGCGGTTGGCTAAAGATTTTGAAACGGGGCAGTGTTTTACTCTTTCCAAAGAAATTACTGGTTTTCAGCCAGTTCCCATTCAAAAAAAATTACGTCTGACTAGTGGCGTTTATACTGGGCTCGGTCAAATATTAGTGCTAGCAATTTTTTTACATGAAATTGATTTGAATATGGGCAATTTAGGACTAAATCAGGATAACAAATTTATCAAAATTGACGGGGATTGGATTTTTTCTTCGCTAGTAAGGCCTGATTTGCTTGTTGGTAAATCATCAGATATTACGCCAGAGCTGTTTGACAAGTTACCTTATTTAACGAATTATGATGCCTATAATTGGTTGGATATTTTAAACAAAGGCGAACCGAGGAGTAGTGATATTTTTTCTGATAGTTTGATCGGTGCACCGCATTTCAGATTTGAAATCAATGCCGCTATTTTACAAATTATTCTATTGTCAGATAACCATATTTGCAGGTTCACTGAGTTTTATTTGCCGGAAAATGCTGAGTCTCTGAACAGTTTTTTACTGGAAAGAAAGGAAAAATTAAAACAGAGTGCAGTAAAAAATGAGTCTTTCATCCGATTTTTGTTATCTCCGGCTGCTGAAGAGGTAATGCGCTCTCATTTGTCAACTATAAAAAACTATACATCAATGAATCCTGCTTCACCTTTTGTATCAATTGAAGATAGCGATTTTGATCATGACTGTTGGTCAGTTTTGTATTCACTTAGGTCTGAAATAAAGCAATCTCCTCGGGCAACCAGTTGTACTTCAGTTCCGGAAGAGGATGACATGTTTTTTGATGGTGAGACTGACGCAGAGTCATTTTCAAGTTCAAGTCAATCCTCTTTTTCAACAGTGGATCGCTATCGAATGTTTAGTACTACGCCAGATTCTTCTACGAGCAGCAGCGGTAGTCTGATGCGACTTAATCGAACTTTTAGTGACTTATCCTCGATTGGCTCAATCAAATAGTAACCTCAGGAGTTCGCATAAATGTGCGTGCTTGCGCGGATTTTTGATGGGTAAAACTAGGCGCTCCGGGGAAGCGCCATTGTGCCTAAGGCTAATGAGCCTTACGTTTGTCTGACCTAACCTCTATTGCTGCTGTTCCTTCACTGCATCGTTGGTACCCGCAGCTGTATCAATAGATTCTCTGTGCACAGAACTTTCATCAGGGTTACTACGGCAACCGCAAGTATGGCAGGTGGTGTCAGCATATACTGTAAAAGACATGGTGGTGGCAGATAGTGCTGTCATTAATGTGATCATAGCCAGGGTAATTTTTTTCATGTGATGTTTCCTTGTAGTTAAAAAATGAGAGCAAGTTTTTCAGCCCTCCCAATGTATTGGAATTCTTTTAGTAGGTCAATACGATTTAACCACCTATCATTATGTTGCTAAACATAAGCGCCGATTGTCTTGGCATTGCAGCACCTTCTTTTGGTCAGGCAATGTCATCATAGTTTCAAGACTACGAACTAAATATTGGAGTTTTGGTGGAATGCAGTTCTTTAGAGAAGAGGATAGATGCATGTTTAATTCCTGTAAACCATCTTGCTTACCGTGCCATTGATTGAGTTTCTGTGCCAAAGGGGTATGGGCGATTTGTTGTGATAACAATATCACATGCTGATTAATTTGCTTGCGCAGTAACGGTTGGATAAACGCTTTTTCTGTTTCAGACAAATCCGGATCACATAAGCAATCATGGCATACCGTTAAAAAGAGTTCGGTGCAGATATCATGTAAGCGACTGTGTCCTTTTTGATTAGGGGCATAGAGGTAATAGGATTGATCTGCCGTAAAGATAGTTATTTGCTGCTGGACAATAATATCTAATATTTGGGCATAGTAGGCTTGTTTGCTCACAGCACGCACTTCTTTGAGCTGCTTAAATAAATCACGGGCTTGATTGATTCGACTACGATTGCATGACCAAAAGAATCCAGCATAGCATTGTTCTTGGGCACTAAAGAGCTTTGTATAATGCGCTTGAAGTGGCTTCGGAAGCTTAGCATGAGTGGGTTGAGTTGACTGAGAAGTTGCAATTTGGAGCTCTTTGATTAGAGTTGTCAATATTTGGTAGGCCTGATGATAGATGCCACTGCGATGGCCCAGTTGGATTTTCCCCCAATCAACCCATTGCGTTATTTGGTGCAAACTAGCGCGGAACCAGAGATAACATTGCTGCCTTAGATTTTCTCCAAGGGATAAGAATCCTTGGCTCAAAGCGTGCAGCATTGGTTGTCTCTGTGACCGGTCGTTAATATACGTCTGAAAGTCATGTTGATTCTTAAGTTCTTGGATATCGAGAGTTATTTGTGCCAAATAACGCAGCTGATCGATCTGAGCGAGTTGGTTTTTGCACCAAAGCTGCCATAAATGTTGTAAGGAAGAGTGGTCGAGATAGAAACCTAGCCCAGTTTGATTCTGAAACAATGCTCGTATGAAGTTTATTTTTTTGTCATGATTTTTTGTTTGGATGACGCTAGTGGCCCAACTTAGAAATTGCGAATTTTGGGATTTGGAGGAGCGTGCTATGATGATTCCAAGGCTCAGCATCCACTTAACTTCAGGCAAGTCGGCGGCATATAACGTAGATTTAACGATACATTCAGGGGCTTCTCTGTATTGGTCGTAGTGCAGTGTTTCAAAATACTCAGCAGACCATTGTGTCTCTTCCTGATATAGAACGGGCAGCCAAATTGACGGATCACGACCTTGGATAAACCATTGATAGGCAATCACGGCGTCGTGGCTTGCATTGAGCGCAGCAATTATTTGGTCATCAAAGGCATTTGCTTTGATGCAGTCGTATAAGGTTTTTAACCCAAAATAAAAGAGGTCTGCCTCAGAAATATCCTGAAATAAAATCAAAAAATGAGGTAGCCACTTGAGGGACTGCAAGCCATTTTTGTTATCGGATAGAAGACATACCCATGCAGCACAGGGGACCAATCCTGCTGTAGGAGATAGGCGGGGGTCCTGGAAGAAATTCAACCAAAGTGGCGATGCGGAACGCAGTTTCTCAAAAAATGCTTTGAGATCGCGGTTGTTCTGACCAAACATTTTGAGTCTTTGGGCCGGACTTAGCATGGTTTGAACGAAGCGCAGCAACTCCGGGTGGGTATTTATCACCTGTGGTTGCTGACTATAAGTGCTGATTAATTGTAACCATGAAATTTGGAAATGCGTGGGGGTTAGCTTGCGCGCACTAGGAGGTGTCGCTGGGGATGAGATCGGAATGCTCGCATTGGCTTCTACACAATCGAGCCAATGGTGTGATTTGTCTAACATACAGGCTTTCCAAGCAAAAAAATGCTCTTGGCCAAATTCTTCCCATATGGCATTGACGGTTTCTATCCAACGAAGACTGCCTACTGGCCCGCTTTGTTGGGAATCCATGCTGTTAAATAATTGCCCTAATGCTTTGGCATTTTCAAGTGTAAATCGACTAGCATTTGCAAATAATTCTTCTGCACATTTTTGAGCCATGCCATGAGTTATCGCCCAAGTTTTCAGCAGTCTAAGACAATCAGAAAAATTCATTGCTTCAGCGTCATGAGTGCTTTGACTTGGGGGTTCACTACTGCGTGTTGCCAAATAGTGATCCAAACAAGGCCAAGCATCGACATTGGTCGGTGCCATTAAGGCAAATTGACGGTGATCACCCATGAATACTTCTGGAACTCGGTTAAGCTGCATGACAGTGAGTAATTCAGAAAAGCTTAGAATGGTTTTGAGCGGTCCTTTAGAACGGCTGATAGCCCAGGTTTTTTGATTATCTCGAATACTATTTTGCAGGCTATGGTAGGGGGCTATGTATTGAAATGTGGTTGCTGAACTGCTTAGTTTATCCCATTCAGGCAACCGAATAGTCCTACGCAGTTTAGGTAACATCTCCGCATTTTTGATGAGTTGCTCGACGAGAAACACATTGTCTTTATCACAGGATAAACCCAAAAATTCAATTTTTTGCAGCGTACGGATCAGTTGCTGACTAGCTTCTTTGGTATGAATTGAACTGATATATACTTTCATAACCTCTTTTCCAGGCGTAGCAGGAAAGACTAGAGAGAGGGAGGTCACATGACAAAATGTCAATTTTTGTAATAAAGATTTGTGTTCGTTCAAAGTGAAACTTTTCGTATCTAAAAATTGAACAGGGTACAGCTGGGTTTGTGGCTGATGGCTTACTCTAGAACGCAAGCCGACCAATGAAGCATGTCTGGCAAATAAAAACCGGCTGATACTTTGCGCAATATCAAAAGTATCTAGTGCGCGTGCAGATGATTTTTTATAGAAACTGTCAAATTCCGCGATAGCAAATAGAGCAATTTCTCGATACTGATACCCGTGGGTTTTTTCAGGCGTTATTTCAGTACTATGCGACGGGTACATACTCAAAAAGGCATCGATAAAATTTGAGATAAACTGCAGATGCTCTTGTTTGTTATCAGCGATGCGCGAGAATTCCCTTACAAGATTATCATAAATATATTGCACCAATTGTTTTTTAGACATGATTCTTATTATTATTTGAGGAAAAAAAAAGCATTGTATCAAACTGTGAGCATAGTAGGAATATAATAGTCATTTAGATGTTGTGATCACACACGTCATCCTGAGCAGCTTGCGACGAAGGATCGCCTCACTGACGTGCATAAATAAAAATGGATAGAAGCACTAGCGACAAACCCAGCGTTTCGTGAGTATTCAAACCGTCGTGCAATAGCCACCAAGCTAATAACACAGTAGCAATGGGCATGATGGCTGTAGAAAGGGAGGCCATCATGCCATCTACTTGCTGACTGCCAAATAACCAAAAAACGTAAAACAACCCGGCACTGATACCAAGCATAATCAGGATAAGCCAGTGCCCAGAAATCAAAGCCAAAGGGTTTCCATGTTGTAGTAATAAAACGGGTAATAGAATGAGCGTATTGATGCCATTCAGTAAGGAAGAGGTGAGAAAAACCGGTAATTTGCTGGTATGGATTTTAGTTAAAATATAATAAGCCGCTTCGGGAATCAAAGACAGGAATACGATGGCATCTCCCAAAAACGAATGCTCGTCTCCGACGGTGGTAAATTTGTCGCAAGCAATGATTAAAAGTCCCGCTGTAGCCAAAAGAATACACAAGCCTTTTTTGAATGAAATGATTTCTTTCAGAAATAACCAAGAAAATAGGGCAATCATTGCGGGCAGTGCGCTGGTGATAATCCCAGCGACGTTGGCATCTGTATGATGGAGACCGGTTAAAATTAGACAATTAAATAACACCCCAGCACACAGCGCTTGTGCAAATAAAAATATCCAATCTTTCCGTGTGAGGGTAGTAAAATATTGCTTCAAAGGTGTGTGACGCTGGGGGCTTAACCAATGTAAGGGCAATAATACCAAGGTAGCAATGCCAAAACGAATCGTCATGAGGACAATGACGGGAATGGTGGTGAGGAGCGATTTGGACACCACAATATTGAGTGCAACCATGACCTGGGCTAAAACCAGCCAAAGCATTCCGTAAGATAAGAGTTTTGTGCGCATAGGAAAATTAAGCATACTTATAAAGGCAAGAATGATACAATAAATCCATAAAATTAACCATCGAGCAGTATGATTGATTTGCATTGTCACAGTAATTATTCCGATGGGTTGTTGTCACCTGCTTTGTTGTTGGAACGAGCAAAAAAGGCTGGGGTCAGCTTATTAGCTTTGACGGATCATGATACGGTTGCAGGTGTGCTGGCTTTACAAAAAATGGAACCAGATCCTGCGATCCGGATTATTCCTGGGATAGAATTGAGTGCGCATTGGAAAAAATATGATGTGCATATTTTGGGTTTGAACATTAATGTCCATGCGCCTGAACTCCAAGCCATTATTTTAGAGCAGCAAGAACGTCGTGTTTTGCGCGCGCAAGCTATTGGTGAGGCTTTGCAACGTTGCGGGATAGCGGATGCCTATGCGAAGACTTGTGAGCTGGCTGGTGATGCTAAAGTGGGGCGTGCGCATTATGCACAGCTCCTGATAAAAGAGGGGTATGTGCGAGATATCAAAGCTGCTTTTAAAACGTATTTGGGAAAAGGAAAAGTTGCGTATGTTCCGGTAACTTGGATAAACTTAAAGACGGCTGTGCAGGTAATTCAAGCAGCGGGGGGGCATGCTGTAATTGCTCATCCCTTGAAATATAAGCTGACTCGTACGAAATTACATGAGTTTTTGCAAGAATTTAAAGATCTGGGTGGCGCAGGCATCGAAGTGATATCTGGCGAAAGTATGCCGGACGATATCAATAAAATGTCCAAACTTTGTGAAAAATTTTCGTTATTAGCTTCATCTGGTTCAGATTATCACGGTGAAGGCCTATCACGCATTGCATTGGGTCGCCAAAAATTGCTACCGAATGACTGTGTGCCAATTTGGAGCGCTTGGGGTGTGGTTGGAGGGACAGGGAATGAGTCAAATTTTTGCAGTGCATCCTGATAATCCGCAAGCTCGTCTGTTGCGTCAAGCGGTCTCTATTATTGCTGAGGGCGGTTTGATTGTGTATCCCACGGATTCTGGCTACGCGTTCGCTTGTCGTTTGGGATGTAAATCCGCTTTGGATCGCATTAAGGCATTACGGCAGTTAGATAAAAATCATAATATGACGATGGTTACGCATGATTTATCGCAAGTAGGGATCTATGCGCAAGTGAGCAAACCCATTTATCGGATGCTGAAAGCCTTTACACCGGGTGCATATACCTTTATTTTAAATGCAACTCGCGAAGTCCCGCGTTTAATGTTGCATCCAAAGCGTAAAACATTGGGGTTACGCGTGCCTGAGCATACGATTACGTTGGCGCTTTTGGAGTGCAATGCCGCACCATTAATGAGTACGAGTCTTATTTTACCCGGTGCTGATGCATCGATGAGTGAGCCAGAGGCAATTTATGATGTACTAGGACATCGTGTGGATTTGGTGATTGACGGCGGAATATGCAGTCAGGAACCCACGACTGTAGTGGATTTTACAACGGATGTGCCGGTCGTTTTGCGGACAGGTAAGGGAGATCCCAGTCCCTTTTTAGGATTGGGGTAGATTAAGGTCTGTTGACAATTCAAAGTTCTTTGAATAATTTTGGGTTTCGTGAGATATGCATGGTTGGTTTGATAGATAATTTAGCGAGGATTCATGTCAGTGTTTAGTCATAATAAGCGAGTGATTTCAGGCATGCGCGCCAGTGGACAATTACATTTAGGTCATTATCATGGTGTGATAAAAAACTGGGTCAAACTGCAACATCAGTATGATTGTTTGTTTTTTGTAGCGGATTGGCATGGTTTGACAACGCATTATGAAGATCCAAAGCTGATTCAGCGTTCGATATGGGACATGGTGGTGGATTGGTTAGCTTGTGGTGTCAATCCTGGCTTGTGTCGTTTGTTCATCCAATCATGGGTGCCTGAGCATGCTGAATTACATTTGCTGCTCTCTATGATTACGCCATTAGGTTGGCTAGAGCGAGTACCCTCTTATAAAGATCAGCAAGATAAATTGCGTGAAAAAGATTTGTCTACGTACGGGTTTTTAGGCTATCCCTTATTGCAAAGTGCTGACGTGTTACTCTATCGCGCGGATTTTGTGCCGGTTGGTGAAGATCAGGTGGCGCATATCGAATTGATTCGCGAAGTGGCGCGGCGCTTTAATTTTTTGTATGGTCGGGAACGTAACTTTGAAGCATTGGCGCAAGAAGCCATTAAAAAAATGGGCAAGAAAAACAGCAAATTATATTCTGAGTTTCGTATGGAGTACCAACAAAATGGCTGTCACGAGTCGTTGACGACGGCTAAGGCGTTGATTGATTCACAACCTAATTTGTCGATTGGCGATAAAGAACGGTTGTACGGATTTTTGGATGGGTCGGGCAAAATTATTTTATCTGAGCCGCAGGCACTGTTGACTGAAAATGCAAAAATGCCCGGGTTAGATGGTCAAAAAATGTCAAAATCGTATCATAATACCATTAATCTTCGAGACGAACCCAGTGTGGTAGAAAAAAAGATTCGTACCATGCCTACAGATCCGGCGCGGGTCAAACGGACGGATCCTGGGGAACCCACTGTTTGTCCGGTCTGGCAATTGCACGGCATTTATTCTGATGACAGCGTGAAAAAATGGGTGGAAAAAGGATGTCGTTCGGCAAGTATTGGTTGTTTGGATTGTAAGCAGCCAGTGATCGAGGCAGTCCAAAAAGAACTGGCTCCGATTCAAAGCTTGATTCAAGATTATGACTCGGATTTGGGGATGGTGAAACGCATTGTATCAGAAGGCAGTGAGCAAGCACGCGATGAAGCCACCAAAACTATGACGGATATTCGCGCTGCGATGTCTTTGGACTACTAAAGCAATTTGATTGTGTCTCAGGTGGGTCATACCCAAACGAGCATAAAATGTGATTTTGTGCCTCGGGGTCATGTCATCGCGGGTATCCCAGCGTGCTCGCAAGCTGCGCGCGCCGGGAGCCCTCCCACAATGCCACCCCTCGATGAGGTGTATTTTGGGGAGACAAAATCAAGTTGATAGCGTACTAGAGCTAATAGACTTCTTTCGAAACCGAGTATTTTGTTCTAATGCTAGGCATGTACGTTTCGAGGAGCGGAGTTTACACATGTAAATGAGCACCGCAGAAACGTACATAACGACGCAGTAGAACAAAAGACGAAGGTTTCGAAAGAAGTCTAATTTGAGGGTTGGAAAAATGAGTACTGAACGGTTACAAAAAATTTTGAGTCAGGCGGGATTAGGTTCAAGGCGAGAAATGGAAACTTGGATTGAGCAAGGTTTGGTCCAGGTCAATGGTTCGACCGCAACTTTGGGTTCTTCTGCCGGTCCAGAGGATAAAATTAGTGTCCGGGGTCTCGTGATTGCTAATCCGCTGAAATTACAATTTAAAACTAGAATATTACTTTACCACAAACCCGTTGGTGAAATTTCCAGCCGTTCTGATCCGAAGTTTTCTAAAACAGTATTTGATCATTTGCCACATTTGAAGCAAGGGCGTTGGATTCAGGTTGGGCGGTTGGATTTGAATACGTCTGGTCTGTTAATTTTTACCAATAATGGCGAATTGGCCAATCGGTTGATGCATCCCAGATATGGTTTAGAACGCGAGTATGCGGTGCGCGTGTATGGAGAAGTTAAACCCGAAGTGATTAAGGCTTTGCTCAAAGGCGTAATGCTGGATGATGGCCTGGCCAAATTTAAAAAAGTGGACTTCCGCGGTGGTGAAGGCACGAATGCTTGGTATCACGTGGTCCTCAGCGAAGGGCGTAACCGTGAAGTGCGCCGTATGTGGCAAAGTCAAGGCGTAGAAGTCAGTCGTTTGATTCGGATTCGCTATGGTGATTTCACGATGCCACGCTTTTTAGGTCGGGGTGAGCATATGGAATTGTCTACGGAAGAAGTGGATGCGTTGATTAATAAATTGTAGGTTTTTGGTTTTACTTTTGTAAAATATATTGTTATATTATTGTATAACAATATAGATGAAAGAGGTGTTCATGTCGCATTTGGTGATTAGACAATCTGGTGGTGCCAATATTGTAAGTATTCCTAAAGCCATTTTAAAAACCCTCGAACTTCATGTGGGTTCAAAATTAGATTTATCGGTTGTGAATAATAAAATTGTATTAACACCGGTGATAAAAAAGCAGACTTTAGAAGATCTATTAGAGGGGAGTCCTAAAGAAAAACTCGCTTTTAACAAAGAAGATAAGGAATGGCTCGACGATTCTGCGGTTGGTAGAGAGCGAGAATGACTTACGTACCAGAGCAAGGTGATCTCATCTGGCTAGATTTTGATCCCAGTAGTGGTAAAGAAATTATGAAGCGGCGTCCCGCATGTGTTCTGTCCAAAAAATCTTTTAATGCGCATACAAAAATGGCTGTTGTTGCACCGGTTACTAGCACTATCCGAGGCATTAAATTGGAAGTAGTATTACCAAAAATCATTCACACGCGAGGTGCTATCCTTGTGTATCAACTAAAATCTATTGATTTTACTCATCGGCATGCTGAGTTTATTGAAAAACTTCCACCCAAGATTATTGAGCAGGTGTTAGAAATTGCTCAGTTGATTTTGGCGTAACTACCTGTACGTCATCCCTCGCACACTGGGGATGACGTGGGTAGGTACACAAAAAACTTATTGAAAAAACATTGACTACAAAGAATAACAATTATACAATGTGCGCTTTATAGGCAAGTCTTTATTTTATGGGACTTTCCCTTTTTACACTATTTATGCAAAGTGAGGACCAATATGCCAAGTCAAGCGTTAACTGAATTGTCGGCTCAAATTGAGAGTCAAAAGACAGATAGCTTTGGAAAATTTTATCTGTACGCGACTTTGTTGAAGAAGCTCACAATTAGAGACCGTCAACAATCATTTTTTGATACGATGCCAGTTTATTCAAATAAGTTGACTGTAGGTTATACGACTACTTCTATCAAAGCAGGCAATTTAGATTCTACTTTCAATGCGATGGTCACTAATTACCAATCTCAATTTGATGTGAAAGTACCTAATTTTATTTTGACTATTCAACGGATTTTTTTATTTTTTCTGCGCAAAGGGCAATTAAGTGATTTGGCTTTTATCATTGATAAAATGAATGATCATTTGAGTGCAGAGCCGATGGCTGAAGAAAGTTATAATGCCTCTATTTACTCTAACTCTTCTTTTTATTCTCGTAAAAGGGGTCTTCAGGATCTTTTGCGTAGTGCGCAAGACGTTAGCAAACTCGTTCAGGATAGTGTGGACAACACTATGTATGCGGTTATTACCATAATTGCTGCAATACTGTCTCTGAAGATTACTATGCTTTTGGGCGGTCTGCTCTTAACGTTGGCAATGCTGGCTGCTAGTGGTTTTGCTACGTACACCTTTTTGCAAACCGCGGTCGATTGCTTTGATAATATTGGGAAAGCAGCAGATGCTTGCGAGGTTGTTGGGAAAAGCCTTTATTTGGAGCAAGCAGGCAACATAATGACTCCTGATTATTTAAGTTTTATTATTAATGGTGTTTTGAAACCGATTGTTTTTGCGAATGTGACGGTTCGAGAGCAAATGGCAGTAGACATGGATGAATATATGCAAACTCAGAGAGTCCGCGAGGCTGCAGATCGGGAATTTTTAAAATTGACATAGATCTGTCTTCTGAGAATGTTCAACAAAAGTGTCATCTCTGCGCAGGCGGAGGATCCATTCCTGGCTTGGTACTATACCAACGTAAGAAGGGATTCCCGCCTCCTCGGGAATGACACGGTTTTTAGAATACGCTCAACCCTCACCTTATATACTAAACCCGCCACTCTTTCCTAACCCAACCATTTCATGGTTAAATGCGTACCCCTATCCTCTTTAGAATGGCTGTACAAACATGCGTCGCTCGAAATCCAAAATACCTTCTATTCCACAAACTGCTGTGATTGAAAAATTCTCTCATGATGGACGCGGTATTGCGCGGATTGAGGGGAAAACTACGTTTATCGCTGGTGCCTTACCGACTGAAACGGTGCAGTTTATCTATACGCGGCGTAAAGCAGATTTTGATGAAGGCTATGTGGTGGCGGTGAACAGTCCGTCTACGCAGCGTGTTGAACCGCATTGTCCGCATTATGCATTGTGTGGGGGGTGTTCGTTACAACATTTATCGGCTGAAGCCCAAATTGATGTGAAGAAATCTTTGTTGCTCGATGTTTTAGCGCGGGTTGGGCATTGCCAGCCGCAAGCAATATTACCGCCTTTGACGGCGGATGTTTGGAATTACCGCAATAAAGCACGCCTATCTGTGCGTTATGTAGAAAAAAAATCAGCTACCTTGCTGGGTTTTCGTGAAAAAAATAATCCAAGGTTTATCACAGATATTCATCAATGCCCCGTTCTCCATGCAGACGTCGATGCCAATATCGATACGTTACGTGCAGTATTAGATGAGTTGCCCGACAAACGCAGTATCGCCCAAATTGAAGTGGCAGCAGGGGAGGATGCGGTAGCATTGATTATCCGCAATTTGGAGCCTTTGACGGAAGCGTCACAAATACAACTGCGCAATTTTGCTGAGCAAACCGGCTTTCGTTTGTATTTGCAACCTGCAGGACCGGATTCAGTACAATTGTTCTATCCACTGGATGCCGATGAGTATTTACAGTATTCCTTACCTGAATTTTCGATCGTTTATCGCTTTCATCCTAATGATTTTACCCAAATCAATCGAGGTATCAATCGGCAAATGGTGAGTTTGGCTTTGCGTTTATTGGCATTACAGCCAACTGATGTGGTTTTAGATTTGTTTTGTGGGTTGGGTAATTTTTCTTTGCCACTTGCGAAAAATTGTGCGCGAGTCGTTGGGTTAGAAGGCTCTGCACAGATGATTGAGCGCGCGTATATGAACGCAAGCGCTAATCATATCACCAATGCTGAATTTGCTTGTCGTAATCTAGAAGAATGGGCGGTTTCGGATCCTTTGGTCACAGGGGTGAATAAACTCTTATTAGATCCGCCACGTTCCGGGGCATTAGCGGTAGTCAAACAAATGGACCTATTAAAGCCTGGGCTTATCGTCTATGTTTCTTGCAATCCCGTGACCTTGGCCCGCGACGCTGATATATTGGTAAATACCCATGGTTATGAACTACAAGCGGCAGGTGTGATGGATATGTTTCCGCATACGGCGCATGTGGAATCTATTGCGGTGTTTAAGGCCCCCTAATCCAAAGAGAGAACGGTATGGTCAAAGTCAACGATGGCATTCCCATGCACTCCGATGGGAGTCTTGATGTCGAGCGCTGGATAGAAAAAATCGCAGAAAAAGGCCATTTTCAGGATCTCAATTTATTGCGCTCAGCCTGTGATTTGGGGCATTTGGCTGGACAAGATCATGCGATTGAAACTGGAGAGTCTTGCTTTCAACATGGCTTAGCGATGGCGAATGTGCTGGTTGAATTACAGGTTGATCAAGAAACCTTAGCAGCAGCTGTTTTGTATAGTAGTGCGCATGATGCCGAATTGGCGATAGATGATATCGCTGAACATCTGAACCCAGATATTGCGCATTTGATCAGCGGTGTCGGAAAAATGAGTTCGTTGTCGCAAATGGGTTCCAATTTTTCTGATCCGCATAGCAAGCCACAAATCGACAATATGCGTAAAATGTTGTTGGCGATGGTTGATGATGTGCGCATCGTTTTGATTAAATTGGCGGATCGCCTTTGTGTGTTACGTTCTACTGCCCCGATTTCTATTTCATTACGCCAAAAATTGGCGTCCGAAGTGATGTCGATTTATGCGCCATTGGCCAATCGCTTGGGAATTGGAAGCCTCAAATGGGAAATGGAAGATTTGGCGTTTCGCTATTTACAGCCTGAAACCTATCAATCTATTGCCAAGGAATTGAAAGCCAAACGTCTAGAGCGTGATCACTATGTGCAAACGATTGTGGCGACTCTGAACACGGCATTAGCCGGCCTGTCTTTGACCCGTTTTTCTGTATGCGGGCGCTCTAAACATATTCACAGTATTTATCGGAAAATGATGCGTAAAAACGTGCCTTTATCGAAAATTTACGATGTGACTGCAGTACGGATCTTAGTGGAAACAGAAGCACAATGTTATGAAGTTTTAGATTGTGTTCATAGTCTGTGGCCACGTGTTGCACAAGAATATGATGATTACATCGTAAAACCCAAATCGAATGGGTATCAATCGTTACATACTGCAGTGCATGGACCGGAAAATCTCATATTTGAGGTGCAAATTCGAACTTTTCACATGCATGATCTGGCTGAAATTGGGGTGGCAGCGCATTGGAAGTATAAAGAAGGCGTCGGTAGATTCAAAGCCAGCCATGAACGTAAAATCGAATGGCTCCGTCAGGTTTTGGCTTGGCATAAAGATGTGGCAGCGCATCATGGTGGGACGATGATGGAAGCGTCCGGTATCGAAGATCGAGTCTATGTGTTTACGCCGGATGGAGATATTTTAGATCTTCCGCAAGGGGCTACTGTCCTGGATTTTGCGTACCATCTGCATACGGATTTGGGGCATCGCTGTCGGGGTGCAAAAGTCAGTGGTCATATTGTTCCGCTGACGACCATTTTGCAGACGGGAGATAAAATAGAAATTTTGGCCGGCAAAGAAAGCAAGCCATCGCGCGATTGGGTCAACCCGCATTTGCATTACTTACATTCTTCTCGCGCAAAAGCCAAAGTATTGCATTGGTTTAAAATGCAAAATTTTGATAAAAACTGTGCAGAGGGGCGCGAACTTTTAGAGAAAGAGCTCAGAGCGTTGGGGCTTAAAACGCAGCAAGTACAAGAAGTTCTGCCTATGAATCATGCTCGTACTTTAGATGATTTGTATGCGGCTTTGGGCCGTGGCGATTTGAAGCTAGCTCAGGTGCTGAATCGTTTGACCCCCGGTGAACGGGTAGAACCTAGTCTGCATAAGGTCAATTACAGCATGGTGCCGCAGGTCGCCAAACGTAAAACCAATTTACGCATTGAAGGCGTGGGTAATTTGCTTACCCATATGGCGCTTTGTTGCCAACCTTTACCCGGTGAACAAGTTATCGGCTATATCACTTTAGGGCGCGGCGTTTCAATTCATAAGCAAAACTGTCCTAATGTGACGCGAGCGAATGCAACGCAGCAAGAGCGCTTTCTGTCAGTGAGTTGGGGCGAAGGCTACCAGGATATGTACAAAGTGGAAATTGCGATCAAAGCCTTCAATCGCCCCCATTTACTCCAAGATGTGGCCAATTTATTGGCTAATGAATCGGCCCAAATTATCTCATTTAAAACCGATGCTGATTCGCAAGACAATCAGGTACGGATGCAAGTGGTCATTGAAATTGATGGCATGGCGAGTTTGTCACGTTTATTGACTCGGTTGGAGTTGGTACCGAATATATTTGAGGCTCGGCGGATTGTGTAGGGGGAGCGTGTACGTCATCCTGCCAAAATAATTCCCAAAACCACAGCACGATGTTCACTTAGTAATACATTGAACGTACGGCAGGCTGCGCCAAGGGGCATACATTCTATGCCGATTTTTTGTTTGGATAATTCGCTAGCAATATGCGGCAGAAGGGTGGGCTTGCCTGTATGCCCTAGAATGATTACATCCGGTTTATCTTGTAATAATGCAGCCAAATGATCGACCGTGAGTTCTTCAATGGTGTGAATCGGCCATGTGGTTTGGATTGACTGTCTGCTGATGATACAGGAGTGATATAAGGTTTTGTCAGAAACAAGAACACTCTGGTCACTGTAAGATCGAATAGTATGGGGTTCTGTTGATTCTAATTGGATTTCCATGGTTTTGCACAAATGGTAGATTTGCTTTGAAGTATATAGTAATTTAGGGCATAAATCATTTTAGGATTTTTATGGTCATTAAACGTCGTCAATTAAGCGCAGTCAATAGCTTAGAGCATTTGCACCCCGTATTACAGCGTATCTATTCTGCACGTGGTATCACAGATGTCGCCGAATTAAATCGTGATTTACAGTCTTTATTGCCTTTTGATACTTTGTTGGATATGGACAAAGCTTGTGAGCGCCTTGCCCTCGCTTTGGAGCAACAACAACGCATTTTAGTGATTGGGGATTTTGATGCAGATGGAGCGACCTCTACGGCCTTGGCAGTAGCTGCTTTGCGTGTTATGGGCGCGCAACATGTTGATTTTTTAGTGCCCAATCGCTTTGAGTTTGGTTACGGGTTGACCCCTGGTATTGTGGCAGTGGCCCAGTCAAAAAATCCTCACTTAATCATTACTGTAGATAATGGCATTTCGAGTTTTGAAGGCGTGGATGCGGCGAATGCAGCTGGAATTGACGTGCTGATTACAGACCATCATTTGCCTGCTGACACATTACCCGCAGCCTCCGCGATTGTAGATCCGAACCGCAATGATGATCCCTTTCCAAGTAAATCCATTGCAGGGGTAGGTGTGATTTTTTACGTGATGATTGCATTGCGACGTCATTTGCAAACGCGGGGATGGTTTGAAGCGCAACAAATCGCTGTACCCAATATGAGTCAATTTCTGGACCTGGTTGCATTGGGGACGGTGGCGGATGTGGTGGGCCTGGATCAAAACAACCGTATTCTCGTTAGCCAAGGGGTACAACGGATCCGCAAAGGTATGGCGCGTCCCGGGATAGCGGCTTTGATTACAGTAGCAGGGCGTGTTGCAGAGCGACTGCGTGAAAGTGATTTGGGATTTGCTATTGCCCCTCGTTTGAATGCAGCAGGGCGCTTGGATGATATGTCGCTTGGGATTGAATGCTTACTCAGCGAGTCGTCCGAACAGGCGCAGGCTTTGGCTCAACGTTTGGATACTTTGAATACAGAGCGCCGTAAAATAGAAACGGAGATGAAAGGGCAAGCGCTTGCAGCATTAGAGCAACTGGTATTAACAGTAGAAAGCGGGGGGTTACCCTCTGGGTTATGTTTGTTTGATCCCGGTTGGCATCAAGGTGTGATTGGTGTATTGGCCGGTCGTTTAAAAGAGCGATATCACCGTCCGGTCATTGTGTTTGCACAAGTCAGTGCTACAGAGTTGAAAGGATCTGCGCGCTCGGTAGTCGGTTTGAATATTCGGGATGTCTTGGCCACTATTGATAAATCTAATCCAGGCTTGATAGATAAATTTGGCGGCCATGCGATGGCTGCGGGTTTGAGTCTCCATCTTGATGCGTTGCCAGCGTTCAAAACGGCTTTTGCAACACATATAGCATCACTTCTCAGTCGAGAGAGTTTGGATGCCAATATCACATTAACGGATGGTCCTTTAGATCAAAAAGATCTGACCCAAGATTTGGCTAAAATATTACATGAAGCTGGGCCGTGGGGCCAATTGTTTCCTGAACCGCTGTTTGATAATGTTTTTGAAGTATTGGATCAACGCTTGGTAGGACAACATCATTTAAAATTAACATTGAGTTTCCCGCCTAATGGTGCGCCGTTGGATGCGATTGCGTTTCAAGTCGATACCAAAATGTGGCCGAATCATCGTGCTAAATGGGTTCATGCTGTATACAAAATGGATATGAATACTTATCAGGGTCGCAGCAAATTGCAATTGATTTTAGTGGATTTTCAGGCGACAGAGACAGCCGGAGTTGAGGCAGTCGGTGCGTAAGGCCCTAGGTCTTGCTTTGTCCTGTCTTCTGTCCACAGGCGCAAGCGCAGCCCATCATCATCCGCAAGCATTTTTAGATGAGATTCGTGGCACCCAAAGGGAAGGGCAAGAGATTGTGAAGCATTTTTGCAGCACTTGCCACGCTGCTCATCCCTTAATTCCGATAGGCGCACCACGCATGGGTCATCCTGACGATTGGCGTGCGCGTCTCAAACAAGACCCTAAATTGCTCTGGCTGCATACCACCGAAGGCTTTCATGCGATGCCTGCGCGAGGTGGTTGTTTTGAATGTAGTGATGAACAATTAAAAAAAGCGATTTTGGTGCTGACTGATGAAGCGGGTAAGTAAAAACTACAACGATGATTTATAAGTAGGTTGGGCCTTGGCCCAACAAGTCACAGTTTAAGGAGTCAATAACCTATCAACCGTCTTTGCGAATGCAGTGATCCTGAGGTGTTTTTCAAATAGATGACTGATTTTAATTGTACTACTGTGCGCGTTTAAAGCCCATTTAACCACAGCAATGATTGATTGTTGATTCAAGAGCTAAAGTTTTGTGCATTTCCTCCGATATATGTAATGTAAGAGGAGGAAATAATCATGAATAAATTTTTGGTGGTTGTAACGTCTATCGGCTTATTGAATGCTTGTGCGACGAGTAATATCACCGGAGATAACAGAGTTGCTATCGTTGATGATAGGGGGGGTGTTCATTATACGCCAAGTCTCGAGTCCGATCGCAAAGGGGCGTATTATTTCCCTGCAACACAAGAAGCGACAGGTCATAAAGTGTTTATATTTGACCCAAAAGCCACTGCATGGGCAGCCTACGATAAAAATGGTAATCGGGTTGAAACCGGTAGCGCTTCAGGCGGCGGGGAGTTTTGTCCGGATATTGGAAGTCCTTGCCGTACAGTGGTCGGGAAGTTCCATGTCTACTCTAAAAAAGGTGAAAATTGTACCTCTAGCCTTTACCCTGTAGAAACCCACGGTGGTGCGAGAATGCCCTATTGTATGCACTTCAATGGCGGTTACTCAATCCACGCTGCCTACTATGTACCGAACGCCAATGTGAGCCATGGTTGTGTCCGAGTGTATCCGGATGCTGCAAAATGGTTGAATCAAAACTTCATTGATGTTGGTACGACCGTGATTGTGAGACCTTATTAAAATGTGCACAAGGTTGATAGGCTAGTCCAATCTTAATGCTTTAATCCACGTCCCGCGGCTTGTCCGCGGGATTCTATATTGGTAGGTCCAATCTATAAATGCATAAAAATTATTCATTGAGATTTTATTGTGGACTCCTGTCGCGTATGCTAATATAGCTCACAAAATCTCCTTGCAAGGACCCTCATGCCTTTTCCACGTATCTCTGGCGTATTGAATAATTGCCCTCTGCATGTTTTAACGCCTGAATTGCGGACAGAAATAACCTTGCTTGCTGAAGGCAGATCTATGTTGTCTAGGGATTTTATTCCTGGTTATGAGTTGTTCAAAACAAAGTTTGCTGAGTTTTATGGGATCGAGCCTACGTCTTTTGCATGGCAAGCCTTTGCTGCGCTTTTAAAGCCTCACAATGATTTTGATTTACAAATGATTTTAGGCCCAGTGTTGCGTGACGTGATGGCTGAAACAATGCGAGCGGCTCCGGCTGCAACATTACTCCTCGAAGCTGAAAATTCGCCTAATTCTGCAATGAATATAGAGGGCATGATCAATTATAAAACCCAGATACAAAAAGAAGATGGTCGTTATGCATCATTGTCTCCGGACGAAATGTTTCTTTTCGTGGCGCGTCCTTTGGGCCTGGCAGTGGCGTATACGAAACATAGCATCCGTCGAAAATTGTGGGATGAGGATGACTCACAATTCGCAGGACGACCTTGCATAGAGATGTTTCATCAAGGTGGCGTGGAAGGTGCTGGCGCGGGCGGCCATTTTGAACGTACCTTGGATGCGGAAGGGCGCATTGATTCTGAGCATGCTTCGGATGTTCATTTGAGGATTGTAGCGGAATTATTTAAACAAGACTCCGCTATACTTACGGAAATTGGTATACGTTTGCTGCGTTTATACATGAAAATAGTTGTTCATAGACTGCGCCATGGGCATGCAGAGACTGATGAAATGTTCCACACATTCCATTTGACGGCGGCGCAGATTGAAAAATTTTTATACAACAGATGGTATGTGAGTGCGCAAAATGCTCAAGTACTTTTGGGCGAATTAACGGCAGAAGCCGCGGTATTGATTGCTTCTATTCCGGAGCTAGGAGATATGGAGTATGACGTAGGGATACAGACTCTGCTACTCGCTCATCTTCAACCTGATCCATTCATCCCCGTAAAACAAACAGCGCTGTCTGACCAACAATATGAAATTGCTTTGACCTTGTTGACACCGCCAGTGCCGCAAAGGCAAGCGCATACTTGTCGTCGGTCTCCTGAACTGCCTAGAGGGGGATTATGGGCATTGCAAGCTAATGAAATTTCTGCCCTGCAAAGTTTAGCCAATGATTATGCAGAGCGCGTTATATTTAATAATGGCTTGTCTGGGCCCTTGTATGCACTCTGTAATCGTCCTGAGATTGCGCGAGAATTATTGCCAGAGTTTTTAGACCTATTGGCTACTGATCCCGATTTTGAGACTAAAGCCTCTTCAGTTTTAGCGGCCCAAGTTTCTGCTAGACAGGCTTTTTCTACGCCATCAGTGGATAATGCTCGTCACTTGAATACGTCAGGAACCGTGGGCCGGTCAGTTTTTCGTTCGGTTTCTACCGAAGAGGAAAGAAGAAAGTGGTTTTCTCCAGGTAAAATGCCCTCCACAATTTCTAACTCCGGTTCATGGGTTGCACCTACTCCTTATTCTGTTGATTTGGATTTTCATGATGTTTATACTTCAGCCGTTGAGGGAGGAGATGGCCTTAAACAAGAAGAGGCTGAGTATTATGATAATCCCAATCGCGTTAATAGGTCTGTGTATGATGAAGTACAAACACCACTGCAACTGCAAAGCGATATAAAGACGCCACCAACTTCTAGAAAGTTGTTTGACTCTGGCTCAGACGAAGAAGACTCTGAAAGCTTCAGCGCCAAAAGTACGTCTGGATTGCGTTCACAGTCTGCAATGTTACAGCCGCTGCCATCGGAGCTGAATGCCTATTTTTGGCTGCGGGCCATTCAAGGTTGCCTTGCCATAGGCGGTGTATGCGCCATGATAGCGGTATTAACCTGTACGCCTGTTGCAGCCGCACTGGGATTGACTACGGTTTTTGGCGTTGCAGTGAGTGATATTGCCGTGACAACTACTTTTTTGGCTGGGACGTCTGCTTTGTTAGCGGCAAGCCTGTTTGCAGTGAAGCAGACAATGGATGATCCTGTGGTTGAGAAACCGAATCTTCGATACGGTGGAACTCGTTTAATTTAAGTTGTTAACTCTCAAAACCCAAGCTACTGTCTGTTTGAATTTGGTTTTATAGCTGAATCGTGCAACGGACTTTGTTTTGGGTCGATTTTTTCACGCGGGATAGACGTTTTATATCTCCGTACCATTTGCACGGTATTGCGTATGTCTGAGACTGCTTTTTCAGCATTTTGATGTGGTTGCGTCAACTCCGTCAATTTGGTATCTAACTCTTCAATCTCGGCAGAAATTTGTTGTTGTGTTTGCGACAGTTCTCTAATGGCCGCAGTATTGTGTTTAATAGTCAGCTGCCTAGCGACGATCTGTTCTTGCCAGCCAACCATCAACTCTATAAATTCTGTTTCGGCTTCGGGGCTATCGATTTCTGATCTTTTTTGTTCAATAGTAAGATTGGCTTTTTCGAGAGATCGTTGCCATTTGACGCTCTGGGTTTCTAGGGTGTGGATTTTTTTGGTCAATTCTTGGTGTTCTATTTGTTTGCTCTGTTTTGAGTTAACTAGCGTGTCCACGGTCTCTGTACGGTATATTTGAGCTAGATGGGTAAAATCGCATTCAGGGTGTTGATCAAGGTACTCACGAGGATTACTGGTGTCGACGATTTGGACTGAGCAATTGAGTCTGTGTTCTGATAACATTTGCTCTTTTTTTTCTAATTGGTCTATGTACGTAGTCAATTTTTTTTGCGTTTCGTACAGAATAGACAGTTTAGCGATATTTTTTTGAATCATAGCGCGACTATCGCTGATTTTTTGTCGGAATTTAACCAATGTGTGCTCAATTTTGGATTTATTTTCTGGCGTTTGAAGATTGATTTTTGCTCTTTGAAGTTGAATATAAGAGTCATCGATAGTAGTTTCAAGAGCAATATTTTCTATATTAACATTACGTATGGTTTCAATTAAGGTATAAAGTTTTGCTTGTTCCCTGATTTTTTTAATATAAACCTCTGATTCAAGAGAAGTATATGTTATATATTTTTCGGTGTCTTCTGCTGTTTTGAATCCATAAAATCCCCAGGTAGTTGCTTCATTGTGTAACGTGGTTTTTGTTTTCCTGTTTAACAATGTGTTTACAAAATGGCTTTTTGTATGCTCAGGAATAGTAAAAGCTTGGATGGGTATAGAGTAACCCTTTTTTTGTAAATGAGTCGCAACTTCCATCGCATAACTTTGTGTTTCGGCATTGATAAAACCTAGCTCACAGCCCAGTAAATCGATGGCTTCGAGTCTGTTACTGAATCCTGGTGAGGCTTCATCATTTTTTTTAAGAATATGGATCAGGTGGTCGGCAAAAGTTTCAGAATCCATCCCCCCATATAAACCTTGGTCTGCATGCCCGAGGATGGTGATTCGTGTAATGGGATTTTCTTTTAGAGAGGTTAGATCATAGTCGGAGCGGATAATTTGGTTTAGTGTTTGCAACACTTCTCCGGGAAATTGCTTTAAAAGATGCCGAATACTACTTTGAGTCGCTTGATCACGGGTTAAGGCAATAAACATGGCACTTGACTCTCAGCTTATTCTCAAAGTATATCTATCAGTATAGGATATTATGTGAATATATTTTTCAGACTTAAAACTCCAAGTTCGCATTTCTGCTTTTTAGTCTACAATCATATACATAGTCTTATAATTTTTAATGGATCAGTTAATACTAGAAGTAGGTTGGGCCTGGGCCCAACAGCAGTGCTTCGTTGGGCCAAGGCCCAACCTACATTTATCAGTCAATTAAAAATCAATTCTCTATACTTCGGAAGGATGAGTTACCCATATGATTATTGTTTTTTCTAATACAGTTATCAATCAAAGGGCGGTTGCTGCATTATTAGCGAAAAAATCTCAGCATGTATTTTCTTTAGAGGATATCTCCTCTAGAACCGAGAATCCTTTATTGATTGATCCTGAGGATGATACCTTAACGATTATCGATTTAAATGCCAATGGTAATTTACAAAAGCTTTACGCACCGCATACGATGGCGCAACGGCTAGAGAACATTGGCGTATTGGAAAATATTAGCGCCATTCAATTATTGATTTCGGATATTGTGCCTGAGAAATCTATGCAAGGGTTTGCTACGGATTTAAGTCGTGAATTGGTTGCGCTTAATCCAGAGACAACTATTATGATTCGAGTTCCTGCGGATTTGGTTGATTGTATGCTGATCATACCGCCTGAAATTCCAGAAGGGGATTGGACTTTGTACTCTTGTTCCAGCACTGATATTAAAAACGCGCCCTCCAAAGAAGGTGCCGTAGACTTTTATAAGTCGAAAATGACACTGATATTCTCTGGGACTCTGGAGGCGGCATTTCAAAATCCGGATTATGAGTTTTCTTCACAAAGCACTCGAGAAATTTACGGAAAAGAACTGGATGACAGTGATTTGGGTATGCGGACCTAATTTAACCTAAATTCGTGATGCTACTGGGTGCTCAGATATGCTACTCTTAACATATATGGCCAAGGACCTAGCCTGTGATGCATGAAAATCAAATTGTATATCAATTAGCGGTTAATTTTTTATCGAAGATAGCGCTGCGCTTAGAGCGTCTTTTTGTTGCCATTGAACAAGCTTGTCAGGCTACTAATCCGATTATTCATCATTATGCCCTAAAAAACGTTATAGAAATCATAAAATTAGTTGAAAAGCCTGAATTGAAAAGTCGGTTTGTGAAAGAATTGATGCGTATTGAGCATGCGGTGCAAAAATCGAAAACGCCCATTTCCGATGTACGCTATGCACGTTTGTTTGTCCAAGTTCAAGTATTAAGCCATATTGCTGGTCGTTTTGGCGATGCCATTCATCAAGATCCTTTTTTACAATCTATTCGTTTGGCGCAAACCGCACATCCTAGCGATTGTGAGTTGCATGCACCTCAACTATTGTTTTGGTTAGAAAGCCCAAGCAAAACGCGGCAAGCGCATTTGTTGAATTGGGTGCACCAATTACAAGTCCTGTTAGATACGGTTACTATTTATTTGGCTTTATTGCGTGACACAGCGCAATTTGAACTAATTGAGCTTGCGAATGGATTTTATCAGTGCTCATTGCCTACTCGTGCCGCACATCAATTAATTTTGCTGAGGATGGTGCGCGAAGACAATATTGTGCCTAAAATTCAAATTGGTCATCATGGATTAAGTATTCGGCTATGTGATGCTTATTCTATGCAAGAAGTTAGGAGTTCATCTATCTCAACATTAGATTTGGCCGTGTGTCAATTATGAGAATCTGTCCTTACAGTCTACTATGCTGGTCGAAATGCCTCGATTCAGCCTAGCAATTGTGAAGACAGATTTTGAGATAAAAAATGAGGTAGTCTATGACGGTCAAAACAGCGGAAGGTTCGATCATTCGAGCATTATCCGAGCGGATTGTCGAGGCACAGCGTCCGATTCGTATTCTGGATCAGGTGAAATGGGATGATACGGTCAAACGAGACTTTTTTCGTCACAAAGCACATACACTTCCTAAAGTAGATCAGAATTATTATAAAAAACGACCGCTTCCCTTTGATGTTGTTAATAAAATTGAAGAGTTTCGCGGTATTTTGCGTGATACGAACAATCAATTAGGCGAATATTCCCCTGTTACACGTCTTATCAAACGTCAATGTGATGAGTATATTCGTGCACTGCATATGCTCGAATCGCGGGGCACGCCGGTTTTTGTCGAATTGTCTAAAACATTGTATGGCAGTCCCGATGATGTGTTTTATATGGGAGGGCCCCGTCTATCTGAAATGGGAGGCGTCTTATTTGATTTATTAACTACCTTAGACGTGCAATTGGTGTCTGACCTAGATATCCCTAAGTATTCGCCGCAAGAAGCTAAAAAGATACTCCAAAAGCGTTTAAATGAGTTTTTTACACATGATGAAGTCAAAGTGTTGCTCAACGATAAAATGATTGCAGATGCAGCAGCAGGTTTTGATAAAATCAAATTGAGTAATAAAGTAAAATTTTCAGATCGAGAATTGAAGTACTTAGAAGTGCATGAAGGGTGGGTCCATTTGGGGACGACGCTTAATGGGAAGGCCCAACCCTATTGCTACTTTTTATCTAAAGGGGCGCCATCCTGTACGGTCGTTCAAGAAGGGTTGGCTGTGATGACGGAAGTGGTCTCTTTTACCTCGTATCCAGCGCGGATGCGTAAAATCACCAATCGTGTGATTGCTATTGAAAAAGTTACGCAAGGTGCTGATTTTATTGATATATTTCGTTATTTCTTGGAGTGTGGTTTATCAGAAGACGAGGCGTACAAGCAAAGTGTGCGTGTGTTTCGTGGCAGTGTACCTACTGGGGGTCCTTTCACCAAAGATCTGGCTTATGCCAAGGGATTTGTGCTGCTGTATAATTTTTTATGTTATGCCATCAGTGAGCGGCGCATTGATGTGGTTCCCATTTTATTTTCGGGCAAACTCTCTTTGGATGATGTTCCCTTGTTATTAGAACTGAAAGCACAAGGATTGTTGGCAGAACCGAGGTATATGCCCAATCAATTCAAAGATTTGGCAGCATTGAGTGTTTGGTTGGGATTTTCCCTGTATTTAGATCAATTTGATTTTGCAGAAATCCAACGAAATTTTAGGTTTTTATTGGCGTAAATCTAGGACGAAGAAGATGCGAACAAATCTAGATGTCGTACAACATAATATTGCAGATTGGACGCGAGCAGTTGACGTTGCGATGAATGCACGTACGGCGGCCATCGCAGCTGCAGATGCTGAGTTGGACGCGAAAATTAATGCTGCCAAAGCAAAATTAATTGCGCCACGGAATACTTATTTGCGCGAACAAAAGTTTTTTAAACGAAAAATATGGCCATTTAAAAAAGCTCGAGAAAAATTTAAGCAAGTAACTTTAGAATTTGAACGTGCGCAAGCGGTGGTGGTCAAACTGGAAAAAGCCAAAGTCCTGATCGCAAGTTTACAACGCGATGATCTCATCAGACAAAGTGATATCACGGTACAAAATACCAAAATAACCCCTTTATGGAATGCTTTGGATGCAAAAACGACCCGGGATGAGGCGTGGGATGACACGGATAAAGCTAATTATAAGAAAATCCAAAAGGCCCAGGATTTTATTGCGGAAATTCATGCTCAGATCCTTAAAAATACACTGCGTATTGGGCATTGCCATCGTTTGGCGACTGCATATGATGATGCGCATCCTGAACAGTTTCCAGGTCATTGGTTAAATATTGCCTCAGTCATTGTGGAGCAACAAGATCGTTATGGTTTCAAGGGCGATATCGATCGGCGGGATATGAATATGACTAAGACACCAGGCTCTGGTTTAGAGGGGTACAGCACTTCTTATGGAGCGATTTTGAAGCCCACAGAAGTGGTTCGTTATATATTGCCTGGGACTAAAGTTGTGCTTGAGCAAGATAGCTCCGGAAAAATAGTGGACAAAACACCTGCTGGAGTTGATATGCAACATAAAGCCCTAGCGGCTATAAAAATGGCGCATTTGCTATTGTTAGATCGGGTCAGACATCCTGAAAAACCCATTTGTATAAACGGGGGAGCCGGATCTTTGCAGCAAGCACGATTGATTGTGGCGGCATTGCAAGTGCAAGCTAGACAAGCTGGACTTATGTTAACATCATCGGATCTGAGCGTGGATATACCCGGATGGTTGAATTGGCGTGGGTCTGAGGTGGAAACTAACGCGCAGATTGCGCAATTTGCGAATGATATAGAAGGCGTCATCGTTCGGCATCATGCACAAGATGATTTAAAAGAAAAAGTGAGAGCGGTTCGTGGACAAACGCTTATAGAAAATGAGCCAAGTCATCCGCCTCGTAGACATTAGGCCAGGGCCCAACCTACCTCAAGAAACAAGGTTATATATGAATAAAAATTTAGCGATTGGAGTATTTGATTCTGGCATGGGTGGTTTGACAGTTTTGCGCGCATTGCGTCGTGAATTGCCTGCTGAGTCATTTATTTATCTCGGCGATACTGCTCGATTGCCCTACGGTACTAAATCGCGAGACACCGTGAAATTGTATGCCATGCAAATGGCTCAATTGTTGATTCAACGGCAAATCAAAGCGCTGGTTATTGCGTGTAATACCGCAACAACGGCTGCTTTGGAGCATTTGCAGACAACTTTTGCTTCGATTCCAGTGATTGGCGTCGTGAGGCCTGGGGCCGCAGCAGCGGTGGCGGCGACACGCAACCAACGCATTGCGGTATTGGCAACGGAAACCACCATTGCAACGCATGCTTATCAGGATTTGATTCGGCAGCAATTACCTAATGTGGTCATTCACTCTAGAGCGTGTAGTGTTTTGGTCGCACTGGCTGAGGAAGGGATGATTGACAATGCCATCGCCCGGGAAGCATTAAGCTATTATTTGTCTGGATTGACAACGGAAGACACGATTTTGTTAGGCTGCACCCATTTTCCTGTCTTCAAAGCCAGTTTACGTCAAATGTTGTCAGAGGATGTCCGATTGGTGGATGCTGCCGATGCGACAGCTGCGGTACTCAAAGAGCATTTGGCTGCAGTTGCTTTGACGCATCCCAATACGGATGGGCGGGGCAGCGTCCAGTATTTAGTGACTGATTCGGCACAACGTTTCCAAACCATCGGGGAGTTTTTTCTGCAAGAGCCTATTCATAAGTCTGATATTGAATTAGTCGATGCCGGTGGGGCGAGCGCAATTACATAAAAGATTGCTAGATTAGACCTTGACCTAGTCTATGTGAAAAGCGCAATGTTTGTACAGATTCTCGTAATCATGGTATAATGCTGTTTTATTCGAAGGCGGTGTGTCCATGTTTTTTTCTCATAAAGCCAACGAAACTCATAAGAACCTTGACTCGGTTCGAGCCTTTACTTATCTATGTAAACATATCAAATTTAGCTTGGTGGGGAATGCGGTAACTTTCTATCCTGATATGTCGGTTTTTACGCGTAAAATGGTTGTAAGCGTATTGAAAAAACTGCATAAAGATCCGGAGTTGTCTCACAAAGACGTTTATCGGCAGTATTTAGAGCATGCTTATTATCATAAGGATGAGTTTGAGTGGGAACCATCCCATTATCATTGGCATTTTACCAAAACGCTAGATCAGGCGTTATTGACCAAAATTTTAGATTGTTTTTTGGAAAAAGAGTTTATCACTCCAGAAGAAAAACAGGGGTTTTTAGCTGCATTTCAGCAAGCAAATCTTATGCCAGTCGATGATTTCGAATCGCTGATCACCCAGGATTGTCTTGAACAATTATATGCCGTGATTCATAAAACCTATGCGCAACCCAAAGATAGTCATTTGCATAGTATGGCTCAAGCGGTATGGGAGGATTTGGCCAGATTGACAGCAACTGGTAAAAAGCTATCTACAATAAGACACTACATCAATGCAGTCAAATTCGTGTTAACTAATCCCAACGATGAGCATATTTCTTATATGCGTAAGCTGGCAGAGGATGCTGCCCAGTCTTGGCCCAGTTTGAGTGCTGCGCTTTTTATATTGGGTGCAGCCTTAATGACAACGGGTGCTTGTTTAGGGTTGGGTGTACCTGGGTTGGTTGTTGGCATAGTGGGCGGTGGCTTATTTCTGCTAGGCGCTAAGAAGCTCTGTGATTCCGACGATGATGATTCTGCTGCAATTCACGATGAGCAATTTTCCCAGGATTTGTTGGCATTATCTGCAGCGGCAGCCTAATTTTGTCTTAAAGATTACCTGTCGTTAAAGATGTTTTCAATTTACCCAGAAAAGAAGGCCGTTTCTGAAGAAAGTCCCTTTTCGTATACGCTCTCGGCTGTTTTATTTCTGACAATATCAAGGATAACGTTTTTCAGCATGTCACGATTAGCATCTTTTAACATATATTCTACAGCCAGTTCTTCGAAATTAACTTGCTCCTCTAAGTCAACTTTATTTACTCCTGTATTTAACACAATCTTTGTCGGAAATTCTTTTCCGTTTTCTTGTTCAAATGCTCTTATATGATGAATTAACTCAACACCATTCATTTCAGGCATCTCCAAATCCGTAATTACTAATTTAATATTGGCACATCGTTGTACAACTTCATAAGCAACACGACCGTTTGAAGCGCAGATAATACCCCAGGAACCTATAATATCAGTGGTGAGAGCATGCCCTGTCCAGTCAGTATTCTTAAGCGTACTGAGTTGCATCATTTTAGAGTCAAAAAATTCCCCTAAGAGCTCTGAACCTATAAGTTTCATCAGTATTTTAAGGAGCATATACTGGTCGTCCGCAAGCAGGATAATACCGGATAATGCTGTATTCTTAGATAAAAAATCCAAACCCGTCATCTGTTCTGGATTCAGTAAAGAATGACTTATAAAAAATCGATTTGAATAGGTCGAACAGCTTAATTGGAATCTTGTGCCAGATTTATCATCTGTGCGGGCAGAAACAACAGCCTCACCACCATGTAACCGCCATTGCTTATAAGCCATCAACGTGCCCTCTCCGCGATTACTTTCGATCGTGGTTTTTGGCGCTTTGCTTTGAATAGGAAACTCTCTCTTGAAGAAGGTTTGATGCTGAAACTCAGTCATTCCTGGACCATTATCAATACACTCGCAATGAAATACCGTATTATTGTTCTCTGTGTGGTCATAAGTATTAACCATAATCTCTGGATTGATGGTACTTGCGATTCGCATTGCTTGACTTGCATTTAAAAATAAATTCCATAAAAAATTCATCAAGATATCTATTTTATAACGTTCAAGAAATCCCGTAGATGTATTCGCATACATGAACTTAATATGTGACATAGCAACACGTCGTTTTTCTATAAAACCCGCTAAAATGGGTGAGATTAAAAGCCGCTCGTGGTACAACTCATCTAGCACAGCACTTTTTTGTGATTTTATGTGAGTGGCGCTAAAATCTTTTCTCGTGCTAGCACAGCATGCCAATCCCTCATAAGCCAACACACTGATATCTTTCGCCCGTTCCGCAGCAAGTGTCCTTTGAAGAACAAGGCTCTCATATAATTGATCTAATTGTTCAGGAGAAGCTTTTGAAAACTGTTCCTTGGACATTTGAAGTATGGCATCTGTTTCAGGTTCGTTGATGTGATTAATAATAGCTCTAAAAGTCGTTCTGAGATTGTGTGACATTAATCCCGCATTATTAGCTACGGTATTCTCTGCTGTTTTATCAGTTAAAGTAATTTCAAAAACCTTGGTATTATGTGAGCTTTGTTTTAGTCGTATAAAAATATTTACCAATCGTGGCGTATGATCTTGCGGGCAAAGTATCGTAATATCCCTGTTCATCATTTTTTGAAAGAGATCTTCCCAATACTCCGATTCATATTCTTCGTTTAATATACTATTAACATGTTGACTATGGCTCACTCTCATATGAGCGGGAATCAGTAAATCCAGTGGAATTTCTTCTTCTATATCAAAGAATTTTCCCAATAAATAAACTACATCTTCCCCCTGGATATGAGTAAGCGCACAAGACCACTGTCTATCATGCCCTTGCTTACAAACCAAGTTGGCAACTACATTTTTAGGAATAGTGAGATCAGCCTGCGTATTAAATGCTTGTGTAAAGGAATCACTACAGGCACTCATTTCTCTTTCTTCTGTTAAAGAAGATGCTTGATATGGCTTTGGTGAGAGTGGTGCGTCTGCTTGATTATCCATATGGCGGTTGGCTCTGTTGCACAAATCAATGTTATTTTATCACGATCATACCATTACATCAGATTCTATTGCGATCCAAATGAGAAATTCTGCCAGGATTTGCAGGCATTATCTGTAGCGGTAGCTTAAGTCGATGCTCAACTACTCTTCTTTAGCCGGACGATTCATCAATCGAATGACGGCTTCTTGAGGACTCCTTTGTTGCGATAGCACTGCGTAGACCTCTGCACAAATCGGCATGTCAATTTGATGTTCTTGCGCTAGGGTATGGATTTGTCCCGCGTTATATTTGCCTTCTACAACTTGGCCGATATTTTTCTCAGCGGTTTGGAGATCCAATCCCTGGCCCACCAATAAGCCAAAACGACGGTTGCGAGATTGATTGTCAGTACAAGTTAAAATCAAATCACCGACACCGGCTAGGCTGAGACAAGTTTCCGAACGGGCATCATAGGCTTGTAAAAAACGGCGCATTTCTGCTAATCCTCGCGTGATTAACGCTGCCTGAGCATTGGCGCCGTAGCCAATACCGTCGCTGATGCCACAAGCAATGGCTAAAATGTTTTTGAGGGCGCCACATAATTGCACACCTACCACATCGTCGGATAAATAAACGCGGAGCGATGAGGTATGTAGTAAATCTTGAATTTGCTGTTGGTAAATTGGATGAAGACTGGCAACCACCAGAGCGGTTGGTAGGCCTGAGGCGACTTCGCGTGCGAAGGATGGTCCTGAAATGACTGCAGTTGGGTAGTTATTCCCCCAGCGCCGTTTGACCAATTCACTCAATACTTGGCAGCTGTCGGGATCGACGCCTTTGGTCAACCATGCCAAACCTGCTTTGGGTTGGGGCATCGCTGTGAGCAATTCAGAAAATGCATGCGATGGGACGGCAATTAGGACGTGTGTTGCTTGCGCAACACAGTCGTCTAATTGCATAGAGCATGTCAAAGATGGGGGAAACGGATTATGCGGAAGATAGCGTTCATTACATCTTTTGGTTTGCATGTCTTGATAATGCGCAGCGTTTTTGGTCCACAAGACTACATGATGGCCCTGTTCAGCCAAAGCAATGGCAACCGCTGTGCCCCATGAGCCAGCGCCAAGTATTGCAAGCGACTGTTTACTGGACATCTTCTTTTTGCTCTTGTTGAGCCTGCATTTTTTGCATATATAAGGCATCAAAATTAATCGGAGACAAGACTAGCGGAGGGAAACTGCCCTTGGTGACAAGAGAAGAAACCGTTTCACGCACATAGGGGAACAAAATGCTAGGGCAAAAACTACCTAAAATATGGTTGAGTTGCTCTGAATCAGGACCATTTACTGTGAAAACGCCCGCTTGCTGAACTTCAACTAGAAAAGCGGTTTCTTCTTTATTTTTAACGGTTGCGGTGACAGTTAATGTGACTTCATACGTATTGGCTTCTAATTCAGTATGATCTGTATTCAATTCTAAATTTAATTCTGGTTCCCATTTTTTTTGAAAAATGGCGGGGGTTTTCGTCGTTTCAAAAGAAGAGTTTTTGATATACAGTCTTTGAATGATAAATTGTTGTAAGTCTTGTTCTGGTTGATTGGCTTCAGTACTCATAAATTATTATTCCTTGTAGGGTTTATTCAAAAAATTTGTCTAATTGACCCGCCGCATTAAGTGCATAGAGATCATCACAACCCCCAATATGGTGATCGTTGATAAAAATCTGTGGCACAGTTTGTCTGTGGGCTTTATTTTGCATTTCAATCCGCTTCTCTGGATCCAGATCTATTCGTATTTCGGTATAACTGATATTTTTTTTCTGAAACAGCATTTTAGCGCGTTCGCAATAAGGACAGGTAGCAGAACTGTAAATAAGGACGGTTGGACTCATTTTTTCACCAGTGGTAAATTGGCTATTTGCCAAGCTGAGATGCCGCCTTCCAGTGTCATTAACTGTGAAAACCCTTGTGCAGACAGTTTTGGAGCAAGTTTTTGAGACTCAAACCCTCTAGAGCAGACTAAGATCACAGGCTTGTCCTTGTGTTGGTGCATTTTAGGAAGCCTAAAATCGGCTTCTGTGGCACGGATAGCACCGATGATATGGCCCTTTTTATAAATTTCAGCGGGACGCAAATCGATGACCACGGCTGAAAAATGATTGATTTGTTCAATTGCTTGAGCTGTGCTGATGGCTTTTCCGGCCTTTTTCAAACTGTAATACTCATAAATCATGAGTACAAGAAGAATAACGGCAAATGCTACCGCCAATTGCCAATGGCGCGAAACAAAAAGACTGACGTTGTCCACATGAAATCCTATATTGATATGCTAGAGAGGATTATCCCATATTTATTTGATCAATCAAGTGCTGATATACTCATTCCTTGTTGAATCTAGGATGGATTAAGAAAAGGATGATCAATGTTACATGCGGTACCTAATTTAACGACCTCACAAACGGGGCCACTCTTACCCATAGAAGCGCATATTCTGCAGAAAGTTGCGACCATTGAATCCTGGTTTCGAGAGGAATGGTCTAAGACGCCCGCGCCTTTGATGTCTTCGGTTGATTTGCGTCATGCTGGTTTCAAACTGGCGCCAGTGGATACTAATTTGTTTCCAGCAGGATTCAATAATTTGAACCCAGAGTTTATTCCATTATGCGTGCAGGCGTTGCAGTCTTGTTTAGGAAATCATTGTCAGCGTATTTTGCTTCTACCAGAAAATCATACGCGTAATCAGTTTTATCTCCAAAGCTTGTGCGTATTACGTGAGACCCTCCTTAATGCTGGCTATCAAGTGCGGTTAGGGAATCTTGGTCCTGAACAAGTGGAGCCACTGATTCTAGAAGTGGATGGTCAAGAACCCTTGATTTTGGAGCCCATATTGCGACAGGCTGCCCGAATTGGTTTACAAGATTACGATCCCTGTGTGGTGATCTTAAACAATGATTTGTCGGCGGGGATACCTGATATTCTGGAGAATTTAGAACAACCTATTGAGCCTATTCCACAATTAGGTTGGGCTACACGTTTGAAATCAGTGCATTTTCGTTATTATGATGAGGTTGTTAATGAGTTTGCTCCTTTGATTGATTTAGATCCTTGGTTGATCAATCCTATCTTTTCTGAGGTATCGGATCTGGACTTTATGGCAAAAACTGGTATTGATCGTTTGAGTGTGGAAGTAGACGGTGTTTTGCAAAAAGTGCGTGGTCGTTATCAGAAAATGGGTAGACAAGACAAGCCCTATGTAGTAGTCAAAGCAGATAGTGGAACTTATGGGATGGGGATCATTGTGGTACATGATGCCGCGGAAATATTATCTTTGAATCGCAAACAACGCACTAAAATGGCCAAAATCAAAGGAAATCAAAATGTTACTCGCGTGATGATTCAAGAGGGGGTCTATAGTTTTGAAAAAATGGCAGATGGTGCTGTGGCTGAGCCCGTAGTGTATATGGTGGGTCAATATGTGGTAGGCGGCTTTTATCGAGTTCATCGTAGCTTAGGGGCTAATGATATTCTCAATACCCCTGGCATGCATTTTGAGCCGCTGGCCTTTGCACAAGCCTGTAATATCCCCAAATCATCTGCTCAAGATGGGTATCATCGATTTTATGCTTATGGTGTGATTGCACGTTTGGCGGCATTGGCTGCAGCACGTGAAGCGGCAGCATTACGACAAGGAACTGTATGAATATAGCTCTGTTGATGGATCCTTTAGATACGCTTGATCCCCAAAAGGACACCAGTTTGGCCATGTTGAGCGCAGCGTGTAAGCGTCACTGGGACTGCGGGTATTTTACGCTGAACGATTTGTTTGCTCGGGATGGCGAAGCTTTTGCAAACGTGACGCCAGTTGTCGTAGAGGCAACTGCGACGCGCTGGACGGAGCAGACAGCATCTGTTCGGCCTTTGGCCGAATTCGATATCATCTTAATCCGGAAAGATCCGCCTTTTGATTTAACTTATTTGTACGCAACGCAAATATTGGATTTGGCCGAACGGCAGGGCGTCTTGGTCAGCAACAAACCCCAGTCTTTGCGCAATCATAATGAAAAACTTAGTCTCTTACAGTACCCAGAGGTTTGTCCTCCTACATTAGTCAGTATGGATATGGTGCGTTTGCGAGCTTTTTGGCAAGAGCATCATTCTGTTGTATTCAAACCATTGGATGCAATGGGGGGGGGCTCAATATTTCATGTCAATGAAGAGGGGGCCAATTTAAATGTGATTTTGGAAACGCTGACTGAGGGCGGTAGTCGCTGTATTATGGCGCAACGCTATTTGTCTGATTTGCCGCGCAGCGGCGATAAACGCATTATTCTGATTAATGGAGAACCTGTCCAGCATGCATTGGCTCGGTTTCCCAAACAAGGCGAATCCAGAGCGAATCTGGCGGCTGGCGGGTATGGTAAAGTGGTTTCCATTACGGAGCGCGATCGACTTCTGTGCCAGATTCTTAAACCGAGTTTACAAGCCCAAGCTCTACACTTTGTCGGTTTGGATGTGATTGGGGATTATGTGACAGAAATTAATGTCACCAGTCCTACTTGTGTGCGCCAAATTAGTGCAGAAACTGGCTTGGATATTGCAGGCGACTATTTGAACTTTTTGACAGAACTTCGGGGTGCTAACTAATTTTGGCACATAGGGCAAAACGTAGAAGCTCGTTGGCCAATAATGAGTTTTTCTATGGGAGTCTGACATTTCGGACAAGGCAGGCCGTTGCGGTTATAGATTTGTAATTGTAATTTGAAATAGCCAGGTTTGCCGTCTGCTTGTAAAAAATCTTTCAAACTGGTTCCGCCCGCTTGAATAGCATAGTTTAATATGGTTTGAATCGCTTGAGCCAGGTTGTGCATTAGCTGATTTGAGATGAGTTTGGCCGGGGTAGAGGGGTGTATGCCGGTCATGAACAAGGCTTCAGTCGCATAAATATTGCCTACGCCAACTACGATATGCTGATTCATGATAAAAGCTTTGATTGCAACTGATTTATTTTGGGCATTCTGCCATAAATAATCACCGTGAAAATTGGGATCAAAAGGTTCAAGTCCTAATTTGCTAAGTAATGGGTGTTCCAGCGCGTTTTGTGTATCAATCCACAGAAATGCCCCAAAACGTCTTGGATCCGTATAGCGGAGTAGGTGCTGTTGATTGAGTTGAATATCAATATGGTCATGTTTTGCCGATTCCGTGGTAAGGGGCACGATACTAAGGCGGCCAGACATCCCTAGATGAATCAGAATAGTCCCGTTCGTAGTTGCTATCAGGATATACTTGCCGCGCCGAGCGATGCTTAGAATGCTTTGTCCCTTCAGACGACTGGAGGTATCTTGCGGAATCAGCCAACGCAATTGATGTTGACGAATGGTGACCTCTACGATGGTCTGATGCAAAATATGGGGTCTTATACCCAATAATGTGGTTTCGACTTCAGGTAATTCTGGCATAGCTGATCTCGTTGTAGGTTGGGCCTTGGCCCAACAACAATATTTCGTTGGGCCAAGGCCCAACCTACGATTACATGCGATTTAAAGTGGGAATGCCCAATAAATCCAAGCCTTTCTCCAGTACTTTAGATGTTAACGCGGCCAATTTTAGACGCGGATTTTTATGCGCTTCGCTGTCAGGTGTTAAGATGGGACACGCTTCATAAAAGGAAGAAAAAAGCCCTGCCAATTCATAGACATAAGTGCAAATTAAATGAGGAGTCGCTTTATGGGCACTGTTCACCAGGACATCAGGAAAGAGTGCCAAATGTTTGGCCAATGCAATTTCTTGGGGATCCTGGACCTCAAAGCTGATTGGGTCCAGTGCTTGCCTGACGACGGCTGCTTTGCGTAACAAACTGTGGATGCGCGTATTGGCATATAATAAATAGGGTGCTGTATTACCTTCAAAACTTAACATCGTGTCCCAATCAAAAACATAGTCTGATATCCTGTTTTTAGACAGATCGGCATATTTGACTGCTGCAATCCCAATCGTTTTCGCCATATCGCGACAGTCCTGCTCGGATAAATCTGGATTCTTTGCTGCAATCAGAGCCGCTGCACGGTGTTGGGCTTCATCCAATAAATCGACCAATTTGGTCACACCGCCATCACGGCTTTTGAAAGGTTTACCTGCTTTATTTAAGATCATCCCAAATTCAACATGTTCTAATTGCGTGGCGGGTGTTGCGAATCCAGCTCGCAGAGCCAGGGCAAATATTTGTTGAAAATGTAAGGATTGGCGTGCGTCCACGACATAGAGTATTCGGTCTGCTTTTAAAGTATGACAGCGATAGTCAACGGCAGCTAAGTCAGTAGATGCGTAGAGAAATCCGCCATCCTTTTTCTGCACAATAATGGGCAAAGGCTGTTTATCTTTCCCTTTAAATTGATCTAGAAACACGCATTTTGTCCCATCTTCATCGCGTAATAAGCCTTGTTGTTCTAAGGTTGTGACAATGCTTGGCAATGCGGCGTTATAAGCGCTTTCAGCATGTGCATCGCTGGGTTGCAATTGGACGCCTAAAACTTGGTAGAGTGCTTGGCAATGGGCTAACGACAAAGAAATAAATTGGTGCCACAATGTTTGCGCTACGGGATCATTGCTTTGTAATTTGACCACCCAAGCGCGTGCGGCATCGGCAAAGTCGGCATCTGTATCGAAGCGTTGTTTCGCAGCGAGATAAAAACTTTCCAGATCAGATAAATTGAAGGGTGTCTGCGAATGCTGTTGCATTTCATGCATATAGGCTAAGAGCATGCCGAATTGGGTCCCCCAGTCGCCGATGTGATTTTGGCGAATCACCTGTTCCCCTAAAAACGTCAAAATACGGGCTAACGCATCGCCAATGATAGTTGATCTAAGATGCCCAACGTGCATTTCCTTGGCCAGATTAGGTGATGAATAGTCGATGACGACCGTTGCAGGTTGGGTGCGTTCTTGAATACCACAATTTGGAGAAGACCACATAGTTTCTAACTGTTTGTGCAAATAGTTTTTTTGTAATTTAAAATTGATAAAACCAGGTCCTGCCAATTCTACGGTTTCGATGTCGGGATCAGAGGGAATCAGAGCAAGCAATTGTTCAGCTATCACGCGAGGCGGTTGCTGGAGCGATTTGGCCAAACTCAATGCCACTGCTGTTGACCAATCGCCATGACTCGGATCTCGAGGCCGCTCAAGACTAATCGATATTGTGCCAATAGGATGTTGTGTTGCCAATTGTTGCAACGCTTGTTGCAACAATTGTTCTATATGTTCTCTCATGATCAATCTTAAGCTAGGAAAAACAGCTGCAAGTATACAAGATTATAGTCATTTTTGGAATTTTGTCTTACTTCGTTGTACTGTCTTGTCAATATAAGAATCCGGTGGTATAATTAGAGCATTTTGCGCATTTATTTTATATGAAGTTTCGAATATTAGCAAAAAAGTATTATCGAAAAACAACGGCGAAGACTTCTGTAGACACACGATTTGATTATGACACGTCTGGAGAGCTTGCTGCTGAAATGCTCTTATTACAACAACCTTGTTTTGAGCATGTCACAGTCACAGACGAGATTGTTTTTCAAAGAAAAATAATTATTTATACTGGTACGCAAGAAGGTGCTTATTGGGATGATTTTGAACAATTTTTGAAATATGGCTTTTTAGTTTACTTCATTATAAATCAGAAATTAGTTCCTTTAATCAATGCACAATCAAGCTTTTTCGAAAAATCAGAGAAAATATCTACCGAAGACCTGCAGATTTTGTTAAAGAATCACAAATTTAAAGCAGATGACGTGATTATTCTAGATCATTTGCGAGGATATGATTGCATATATAAAGATGAGTTTCTAGATGATTATATTATCGCGAATGATGAGTACTTTGCTAATCGAAAAAACTATGTATATGTCTATGTAACAGAGGCTAATAAAGTGGGCTATTCTATGCTGAGTCCTTTCGGCGCCCAAATTAAACAAATTACCGATCTGAATGCGGATAAATATCCACACTTAAATCAATGGGATTTGAGTAACGATCTCTATGATTTTATGCAAAAGAAAGGTCACATAGAAGACTTCGTGGATATTGATAAATCGCATGACGCACTTATTCTTACCCTGAATAAATGTAGCGAATACAATGTTAGGATTGTAGACAAACTGAATTCATATCCAGAATTAGAAGTATTGGAATTGAACTATGTTTCAATATTTGGAGAGATCTCCAGTCTTTCCTTACCTAAATTACAAAGTCTATCGATTATTGGTTCGCACACTCCTACCAGTACTGAAATCGAGTGGGGAGCAAAACGCGATTTTTCATTGTCAACTCTCCAAAAAATCATCAGTGCAGCCCCTAATCTCCATACTTTGGTGCTTCAGAATGTTATTGAACCTCATGTATTTGCTGAAGAATATTTGCAGTTGGGTGGATCGAACCTAAAACTCCTAACTATTTCTGTGGGTATGTTACCTTTCGTCAGGATGAGCCAGAATAATGCGTTGGTAGCGCTAGAAATAACGCCATACAATGGCAGCGAGGCTCATTTATCGAAGTATTGTAGAATCCATCCTGACGACCTGGCGCGTATAGTCCAAAAATGTCCCGCATTGGAGTTCCTCGGTATTTCTAAGGTAAATTTCAGAGCGCTACCACGTAATCTTCCTCCACATATCCTCATTGAATATTCTAAAGATACCTTGGATCAATTTCAATTAAATGAACTCGTCACTTGTGATACTCAAAGTGACATTCTTACGAGTATTACGCACAGGGATATTATCCATAAACTCGAGAAATACCTGCGATTGCAAGGTGTAGATGCTTCGGAGATTGAGCCTTATTTAGCACAGTTTGAATCGCATAGTGAGGAGGCCTTGGCTCACTGTTTTTGTTCTTTGAAACGGGACAGAACGGCAGAAGCAATGCATTTGGCGTGGGAGTCTTTTATCAACAGTATTGGTGCCTGGGATGCTACCGAATTACCGGAACCAGGATCTTTGGCAACGCGGTCGTTACAGCGCTTATGGCTTGCAATGCATACGTTTCTCTTTCCTGCAGATACTTGTTCTTATGGCTTTAAAAGCCATTTTGGATATAGCAAAGCGGTATTCTCTCTGGAGTCCGTTTGGAAAAAACCACCTTCTCAAGAATTACTATTCTGTAATCAATCTACTACGGTGTTATTATACTATTCTGCTGGCTTTTGGTTTTTTTTCGATCCAGCAGGATCGGTTGCAAATTTTTCTATCATAGCGCAAGGAGATGAGAGTAGCATTCAAAGAGTCTTGGATCAGCGTTTTACTGATTCAGCGCTGTATGTTAGAACCCAGCAAGTGGTATCTATTGATTTTAATCCATCACCGTCTTCAAAAAAAGTAGCTGATTATATCAAAGCAGGTGGTTTATTAACGTTGGTGCGTTCACATGATTCTGAGCCTCTTACCTATCTAAATATGGATACTTTGAGCTCAGAAGATTTGGCGCCGTTGTTTGTGTGCAATGAATTTGGAATTCCAGCGTATCAAGAAGCTTATCGACACGATCCAAAATTGATTCGTCGAATGTTAGCGCGTTATCAAACACTTCATCCTGCGTTTGTTATCTCGGAATTAGGCGCAAAATCATCTCAGCAGTTCGAAAATGTAGAAGATGCTCCTAAACGTCATTCTGCTTTATTGACCTTGAAACCTGAACATTCGCAAGAATTATTTGGAAAACAAAAACGTGCTCCTGCGACACGCAGGAAAGCGTTTCAATCCTCTCCCTCTTCTTTGCCTGAAGAATGGCGTGATCCCCAGCTTTGGTTTCAACGGCCGAGTACTAGCGATTTTTCTCAGCGCTTGATATTAGACAAATTGCAAGATTATTTGGTGTTGCAATACGGGATGGATGATGTGACTTGGTTAGTGCTTAATTCCCTGGAAACGGGGATAGAGCAGGCGATTGCCCACTGTTTTGCGGATTATTGGCAGGATACGACGATCACGGATCCCCAACAACTTATTTTTGGTTGGAAAGATGCGATTACAGCGTTGCGATACTGGAAAGACTTCCAACAGTGTCCAACACCTGATTCGCATTTAAGCCGCTTGTTGCACACATTATGGTTTTATACCTATTCCACGCAGTTTGCTCAGCATGCTGCTGATCCTTATCGCAATCAACGAAGGATGTTGGGTTCGGACTTAGACGCTTTATTGGCTCAATATCCTGAACAACCGCTGATTTTAGTGAATGATACACAGGCTGTGACAATTTTCTATCGTGAGGGAATTTGGTATTTGTTTGATGTTCAAGATGTGACAGGGGAAGCACAATATTTTCGGCGTGGTGATGAATCAGTTTTACAACAAGCTATTCTCGATATTTTACCTGGTACGCTGACGGTTATCACACGCCAAGCAATCTGTGAGAGTGTAGGGCTTGATGTCATATTGCTGCCTAAAAATGCAGCTATTCTGGCTAATCAATCTTATCCGGCTTCTATTTTATTAGCTCCAGCATTGCCGCACAGCATTGCTTGTGTCGCATCTAAACTTCGCGCGAATACTCAGGAAATTGATGGCGATCATCAGTTCTTGTTCGCAATGACCTCTTTGCTAGATGCAGAAATGACCATTTCTGCCCAGGATCCTCATTTGGCATTGCTTAGTCAATGTAGTATCGAATCAGCGTCTGATTTGCCTAAAAAGTCAAAACAAATGGTGCCTGCTACCATCCAACTCGATTCAGATCTCAATTTGGCAGCATTTGATGATGATGTATTGACGCGTGAAGGCGAAAATATATTATTGCAATTTTCAACGCAAAATCATTTGGATTTATACCTAGATCATATATTGGCAACGCCTGAAGCCAAAGCGCGTGGCGTATGGCTTGTAAACAATATGCGTGATTTACAATGTGCTGTCGCAAGCTTGAGGATTCATGCTGATAACCGTTGTGAAGAAATCCCTGGGCCGGCTGGGGATTTTTATAATGTGTTACAGAGTCATCCCCATTTGATTATTGCAGTCAATTGGGGTGGTTTTACCTTTAAAGAAATGGTCCAGGCGAATCCGTTATTAGATGCAATCAATCAACGCTCCAATGACAATATCCCTATTTCAAACAAAGCGCTGGTCTTAAGTTTACAAAATAAGGGCGATCCAAGTGCTTATAAAGGTAATGACTTTATATCCAGACATGATGAAAAACCTATTGAATTACCTAGTTGCTTGCAGATTCCTCCGCTCTTAGATTTTGGGGGCGACTTGGTTGCTGCAGAATTTGATAACATCGTTGAAATTGATTTTTATCACAGTGTGCATTGGAAAAAATATTTATATGGACGATTTAATCCATCTGTTGGAGGGATATGTTTTGAGCCTAGTGATTTATTAAACCAACCTTTTGTCGGGTCGTTAAAAATCATTCTCAGAAATGCCCCGCTTCAATTACCTGGATTTCGGCAGGCGATTTACACTTTGTTGCAAAGTCATCACATTCGCTATTATGGGCGCGAAATGTCGCTTCCTAGCACGTTACATATCGATTATGTAGAAGGGTATACCTTTGCCTTGGAACCTTTGGTGCCGCAATTTACCCAACAATGTTCAATGGATTACGACAGAATACTTAATCCAACGACTGCTAATGATTTTTTTGTGCAATATCAATTTACAGAGCAGGGTATTATTGGGTTGCCAGGGGTGCTGGAAGCGTTTGCAGGACGTGAATTAAAAGTCTATGTCACACGTGATTTAGGGCCTGAAATTTGGTCTAGGCTATTCAAGCAAGCGCAACATTTTGGTTGTCAGTTGATGTGTATGCTCGATAAAACAGTACATCTACCGCCAGAATTAGTTGAACAGCGCCTATTTTCTCTAAGTCCCACTCAGAACTCAAAACAGCTGGAACTCAATTATGTGATGTCGACAACAAGGTATGACCGACTGATCTCCGTGGATGGTTTAAGCGCTCAAGATTTATTTTATCGTAGATTTCGAGATGATCAAGGGATGTTGCGCGAAGAAATATGTGACATTTGGAAATTTTTACTTGAGGAACCAGGGCGTGTTTTATTAGTAGGCGACTGTTCATTAAAGCTGAAAGATCTGTTGTGGGACGTGGTAAATGGCAGAGGATATTTGCATAACGGGCAGTTTGAGCGGCCAGTTGGTACTCTGGATTTTCTGAGTCCCAAAGTAGATAAGGCTTTGTTGGCTGGGCGTCCAGTGCGACAACATCCGATCCCTAATTCGTTACCTCTAGAGCGTTTTGATACGTCTGAAGATTTTAGTTTATCCCGTGTCACAGAATTTAATCATACCCGATATCAGGATATGACCGATGCTTTACGGACCAGTCGGTTGGTGTGTCTATTGGGCGAGACGGGCGTAGGCAAAAGTCATTTTATGCAAGCTTTTCCTCGGGTCATTTTTGATGATATTGAAAAATGGATTCAGCAAGGCGGGATTTTGTTTTTGGATGAAGCCAATTTAAAGCAATTCAAATGGGAACAGTTTGAAAGCGTCATGTGGGATCCGCCTTCTTTTCTCTATAAAGGTAAATATTATCTTTTAACTGAAAACCACCGTATCGTGGTGGCGATGAATCCTTCTAATTATTCCAAGGAGCGCCAAACTCCAGAATTATTCCATACTTATGCCAATGTAGTGGTTTTTTCAAGTTTTCCTAATGCATCGCTATACCATGAAATGTTGTTGCCGATTTTGGGCGATTGCGACGGTCATGAAGCGATGCTGGGGCGTTTATTTTTGAACGTATACCAAAGGGTGAAGACGCTTGATGACAAAGCATTTTCAGTACGTGAATTGCAAATGATGGCATATTTATTTAAAGCCACTAAGCATCTTTACCCCGACGATGATCAGGCTTGTGCTTTGTATCAGGCGTATCATCTTGCATCTCAAGCGCTCCCCGAGTCGAAAAAAGGTTTTTTTCATAAAGCATTCATTCAAAAATGGCATCATGTTCCAAAACCATACCGAGTATACCCTGAGCGATTACAAGAAGAGCAGGAAAGCTTTGAAATTATCCCCTGTCATTATCCTGCGTATGCAGCGCTAGATGACTTTATGTCTGTTAGAGATTATAAACAGAGCCAGAAGGGTGGTTTGTCCGGTTTTCTGTTGGAGGGAGAGCCTGGCACCGGTAAAAGTTTATTTTTGAGATTGTATCTGCTCGGTAAAGGGTTGAAAGAAGGGTCGGATTTTTATTATATTCCGGCAAAATGGTTGCCTAATCGTAAACAAGAATATCTATTGCGCGCTTTTCATGATGGAAAAATAGTCATTATGGATGAATTCAATGTGTCAGATATGATTGAAGAGGTATTAAATGCCGTATTATCTGGTGTGGATTTGGAGGGAAATGCAGCAAAAGTAGCCGGCTTTGTCTTATTGGCCACGCAAAATCCTGCTGATATGGGAGGGCGTAATATTGCTAGTGTGGCATTACAACGCCGTATGATTTATGTCCAATTCCCTGCTTATACGCTGGCGCAAATGTTTCAAATTTTAATCAAGCACAACTTTTCTATTGCTGCAGTTTACCCCGCTGTTATGCGTTCACTCCGCGAGCCTTCTTTGGGTTTTCGGGATATCTATAAAGATGCAAAGCATCGACATCAGACGGTTTACTCTAATATGCAGGTTTCAATTGTATTGCCGGAAGTTTTTTGGCGTTTACGTGAGACATTGCAACCTTTGACGGTATCCGATGGATTGTTGCTGCAATCTCTCCATAAAAAAGGTTGGGATACGTTGGTTTATCAGGGTAAAGACTCTGAGTATTATTTTCATGATTCGGTTTATCGGCAATTAAAACAGCAATACAGTAATTTGCAATCCCTGCATATTCGCCTGAAAGATAATGCCACGGAACTATTACGCACGGTTTTTCGTTACATTCAAACTCCGAAGACCGTTATTACTGAGACGGTATTTGCCCATCTTGAATTAGACATGGAAATGCCTGGCTTGGCTGGTTTGCAAGGTGAAAATGTAGAGCATATTTTGGGTTGCTTCGGACAGTATATGACGGATCGCTCTTTACAGGATCCGAGGATTCTGGCTTTTGTACGCGCAGTCGATGCTTTGCTCATGCAATGCCGGATCATGACAAATTTGAATGCTAGGAATACCCGAAGTTGTCAAAGCTTGCAGACATATTGCAAGGAAACAGCGCAACAAATTCAAATGGGGCAAGTGGGTCAAGAGTATTTCTTTTCTGGGGGCTGGATCAATCAGCCACCAGGTTCATCGCATTCGATGATTTATCGCTTTGAACGGACAGAACATGGACTACGTTTTTATATTTATAATGCAGGTGCAGGCCTTGCAGAGCATGAGAAAGTTTCCAGTGAACACAGCGAACGCTATTATCCGGTCAAAATTTACGATATGCCTGAGCCTGTAGATGAGAAGGAATTATCCTATTTGTTACAACGGATTTTACTGCCTAATTTACTCGATCATCCAGCGCGCAGTCATGAAGATGACATTATCGATGCTACCAAATTATATCGAAATATAGAAAAAAGTTTAGAGTATATGAATGCCCAGCAGGTACTCGCAAAAAACCTACTCCAAAGCGAAGTGGCTACCCAAGGGGTGATGGCCGGTGCCTGCACTCTTTCTGTGCAGCAGTTGCTCAATTGTTTTTTGAATGATCCTGTGTTTTACCGTTGTTTAATGTTGGATTTGAAACTGTATGTATTAAACAAGTTTATCAGCACCTATCCTGCGCCCAGACATGCTCACATCAATCAATTGATTGTATTGGCTATTGAAAACAATTTGAAGATATTGCGGAGTATTCAAGATCACCATAGTGCAGATTTACAACCATTTATGGACCCATTGAGTGCTGCCCGAGATTTACGAACTTATAAAGAAGAGATTATCCAAGAACGATGGTTGGTCTCATCAAAGAAGCAGGCGTCGGTTTGGGTCGGTTCTCAGTATAGTATTGATTGGGTTCCTGATGTTGCAACGCGGCAATCTCTTGTTCCTATCCAAGCAGATCCATTGGGCGAATTGATGAAAGTTGAGAGAGAGATATTAGCATTAGAGGTCACTTCAAAGGCAGGGATACCATTGTCATCAATGTCTTTATTTGGAGCAGTTGATCCTTTTGGTAAACTGGAAATTTTGCAGTCTCAGTATCAAAAATATTATAAGCGATGTTATGGAGACAGTCAGTTACCCCGTCTGTTTTTGGTCCAATTTTCTTTGTTACATGCGTGTGCACAGATTAGGCCAGATTTTTCAGACTGTTTTCAGAAGGAGCTGGGCGCTTTTGTTAAGGGGTATGAACATAGCGTTCACTTGGCAACCTGTGATTTAAATTTGGATAAAAAGCTATTACAGATAATGCGGCAGTATTCCTATCGGGCAGTTGATTATGATAGTTATTTTTTGAATAAATACGCCCAAATTTTGGGTCGGTCTGATGTGCGTTGTAAGGCTGCTTTGGAAAAACATTATTCAGATAAATATGCTTCCAATAATCAACTTATCCATCTTGCTGTGCGCGAGCAACATTTACAAGCTCTCTATGTATTATTGGAAGACTTAGATGAGGATGGCAATTTAAAAAAGTACACAAAATTAGATGCGGTTTTATTGAAACCCCTGATCGATAGTATTCAAACCCAGATGAGGGTGGAAAATTTCATTGTACGTAGCTTTTGTCTTTTGCTTAATCAAACTTTGCCTGGATTAGTCAAGCCGAGACTGCAGCATCATAAAAGTCGTCTCAGAATGGCGACACAGCTTACTCAAGCTTGCCCCAGCCAGCGAGAATTTTGTGTGAACAAAACGGCCCTGAGTCAGCATAAATATCCCATGCAAGACTCACCTGAAAAAGATGCTTTGCTAGCAGATGCGCCGCAAGGAACGATTTGGGCATCTAAAAACCAGCGCAAACCAACCGAAAATGATATCCAACTGGCCTGTAATCAAAGTATGCGACGCATGACTAAGCTAGATTTATTTATTCGAGAATTGGCGCATTTACGTTTGATGCCGGAACATCAAATTGTTTTAACACTGGATTATTTTTTAGGTGAGACGTGTCATTTGTCTTCGAGTACGACGCAGTCATATGTTGAAGCCAATATTTTTCAGCCTGGTTTATTAATCCCATACCAAGATGATCCCCTGTTGTTAAAAAAATGGGATGAATTTATTCAACTTGGTTTGAACGAGTGTCGAGACTTGTATGGAAAAATCAGCCATTCTTCCTTGTTTTTCTTACGATTGCAATTTTATTTCGACCGTTATTTTGGTTATACCGCTCGTTTGCGACGGAATTTACGCTATTTGGATGATTTCATAGACAAGCAAACTAATCGTGAAATTTTAAGCACGTTACATCAATATAAGTTTTTAACCATTGTGTCTTTAAATGATTCCAAATTATTTGCGAATGCGTATGAATCGTATGTGTATATTCAAGCTATGGGTAATCAGCAAATTGAGCGAGATACAGCTTGCGAAGATGAGTTACGGCGCGCTCAATATGAGTATAAAGAATGGCTGATTGCTGCTAAGGCTATGCCGGAACAAATGATTTCAATGGTTTTTGCAAAATATCCATGGCTCTCGGATGCGAGTGATTCGACCGATTTCGTTTCAGGCAAACTATATTATAAAGATTTTGCACTCAGTCCTATCCCCGTATATTGGAAAAATTTACCGATTTTAAGACGGTTGGGATTGCGCAATGACACATTATGTGCCATTTCTCGCGATGAGAAAATTTTAGAATTTGGTGCGCCAAACCCATGTTTGCGCGCATTGAAAGTGAATGAACGCTGGGTATTTCAAAAAAAATGGCGGAAAGCACATTCAGAAGATTGGTATGAATTAGGTCCTTTATCTGTGCAACAAGCGCATCGCTATGGATTAGATAAAGAAGACCTCGGTTATCCCTGTATCAAACATCATTTGCCTGCTTGGCTGACGGATGACCAAACTGAAGCATGGGTACATACTGAAGACAAAAATCAGCTTATATTTGTTCAGAACAATCAAATTTGTTATGAATGGCAACAAGGTCAGGGATTGCGTTTTATCAAAAGCGCGCAGCAGACTGCAGATTTAGTAGATTTGCCTTCTGAACATAGGGATGCTTTGCTGCAATATGAAGAAGCTCAATTTATCGTGCATTATGCTTACGCAGGTGAGAATGCCATTCATTTTCCGCGCTACGGAATGGATTTGATCTATGACGCTGAAAATAAGACTATTATCCATCCTGATAGTCAGACCGTGCTGAGTAAAAAATCAGCCTCTCCTTTTGCATCGAATGTGGCGTGTTTGACGTTTGAAAAAAGCTGTATACCGGTTGAATGTATTGTCCCGGTTCAGCCTTTTTATGTGTTAACGCATGAAGTGCAAACGATCGGCCAATATTATCCTTTGGTGCATGATCTTACGTTGCATATCCCAGCGGCGCATATGACGCATCTTTGGGACGAACAACGCATCGCTAAAAAAGATCAGCCGATGTGGCGTTTTGCGAACTCGGAACAATACGTACGCTTTCGTATAGTTGATGGTAAGCCACAAGCCGATACAGCAGAAGATGCGTTATATTTATGTTATTTATATCTGGCTACGCATGATTTACAGCAAGCCTGGCGGGTATTAACTGAAGTGAATAGGAAGGGTGGCATCAGTGGTTCTTTTAATGAGTTGAAGTATCTGGAATGGATTACGAATAAATTGCCGGCAATCGATGTGCCGACTGACTATACAGAAGAGAGAATTAGACATGAAGCCCTGAGAGCGCCACGCTATATTGCATGTAAATTGAAAGCATTAGCTTTGCTAAGTCGTTGTATTTTACAAGGCAATATACCGAATATTTCTGATAAATTTGACGGGGATCTCAGTTCAGCGAATGGAGAGTATGCTGCATTTCAGACAAAGTCGATCCGTAAATTTTATACGCATTTACCGCATATCATTGCTATGCTTCATACTCAGTTTTTGAAAGTGCAACGCTACTTACCGAGCGTATTTGAATTAGACAATCATGAGTGCGATAGCTTGCTCACTTATATTGACGTAGAGGGGAGCCCAGCACGAGGGCCTTTAGGCGTGGCACGTTTGCAGCTGAACTTAAAATTGTTATTGAAATTAGAACATAATTTGTTGGCATTGAAGCAGAGTATGGGAGATAAATGGACCCATAGTGAAGAAAGACGGTTGCACAGCATTCAACAGGAACTACAAACGCAAGTTACGGTCAGCAAACAAATCACTCGTCTGGACTATGTTGCGGTCGATCTGAGTTTGCCAACTGATTTTAATGATAAAACGCTTCAAGCCAACCCTCAGTGCGCGTATTTAAAACAAAAAGACTTGCTGTCTCCTCCAATATATTCAGATGAAGAAGCCATTGGGGCATTATCTTCTATGACAACAGGGGAAGAGTTACTGCGGTATTTACCTAATTTGATTCGTATTGCCTGTCAAGATGAAGAGGCGTCGCCGATTGTCTTAGAGTATCGTACACGGTTACGGCATTTTTGTCAGGCAAGTTTGCGTATTGCACGCCATGTCCCATTGTCTGAGGTAGATACGCCCACTCCCTATGTGGCTAATGTATTGTATCGCATACTAGCTAATCCACGTTGTTTGCGTTTAAACAACCATTGTGGCTGGGATGCAATGGTTACTTTGGTTCAGGGATTGAGCGTCCCTCCCGTTCAAGTGTTACAAGCACGAGATGTTTATGAAGACGTATTAGCAAAAGCGACTGATCTGCTCGCGGAATTACGTGCAAAAATGTTTCATAAAGAACCGATACAAACTAGTGCAGTGTCAGTTGAGGGCTGGAAAATAGCGTGCCATTGGGGTGCGGAATATCGTCAAGCTGGCGAGTATTCAAAGGTGGGCTCCGAACAAAGCGTTGGCAAAGCCATCTATCGGCAAATGCAGGAAAAAAAGCGGATTGCGCAGCAGCATTTGGAAAATGCAGCTGAACGGACATTTTTGCGCAATCAAGCTGAGCAGCATCAGGTCAATTTAGACGTCCTATTAAGTCAAAAATGGGCTGAAATAGAACTTTTTGCGTTTAAGGATCCGGAAGATGGGGTGCAAAAAGAAGCTTATTTGAATGCCGTATCGGCTGCTAGTCGAAATGTGGTGAGCAAGCAGGATTTGTTAAAACTGTATTTGCATCAAGACCGAGCAGAGTATTATGCCACAACGACTTTGTCGAATGCAGTGGATGTAGACAGATTGCATTCGATGTTGCATGAGTATGTTTCTCTGTCTGTACAAAATCAGAAAATGACACGGGTGTTACAAGCACTTGACGGAGAGGATTATTTTGAGATGGCGGAAACGCTCATTCAAGAAAGTTCGGACACTGCGCAATGCGATCCCAGTCTGATGTTGTTTCAATATTTAGAAAATAAATTGATTCGTCCCAGACAAATTGAAGCATTACACCGGCTTTTAGAGGTGACTCCGAATGGTGGTTTTAGAGAAATGGTAGAAAAAATTCTTATGGGCGGTGGCAAATCTAAACTCGTTTTGCCGATCTTAGCGCAGAAGAAAGCGAATGGCACCAATTTGGTGGTGGTGGAAGCCCAACGCGCTTTACTAAAAACCCAACACGCTGATATGAATCAGCTCTCACAGGGCCTATTCAACCAAACGGGGCATATTTTTGAGTTTAATCGGGACAGTGATTGTTCTGCAGCGCGGTTAAAACAAATTTATAAATTTTTCACACATATTTCCATTAATAAAGACTATTTGGTCACCGCGGGTGAATCGATGCAATCTTTGCATTTAAAATACCGTGAATTATTGCGTTTGCGTCCTCAACAAGAAAAAGATTGGCCTGAATGGCGTCAACAAGTCATATGGGCTGAAAAAATAGTCAAACTTTTGAAATTATCGGGTGATGCCATTCTGGATGAGGTTCAAGAAGGCTTACGACAAAATAAAAAAATTAATTATACCTTTGGTCCAGCAATTCCGGTAGATGCCAATACCATTTCATATAGTATCCAATTATTTGAATTGCTTGAACGCTATCCTGCTTGTCGTTACGATGGTAATCACTTAATTGACTGTTTATTCCTGGAGCGTTCGGGTCCCTTCAAGCACTTGAATACGCCTGCTTTACAGCGCGTAGCCAAAGCTTATTTGAGCAATCGGTTATTAAATATTCCACCAGAGATTCAAGATCTTGATCGCAAGACACGCAATGCATTGGCTTTTTATAAAGAACAAATCCTATTGTTACCGAAAACAACTGCTTTGAAATACAAAGAAAAATATGGGCCTTCTAAACAATATAAAAAAAATGCAGCTGAACAGGCTATCGCTATTCCTTATCGAGCCAATAATACTCCGAATGAACGCAGTCGCTTTGGGCATGTTTTGAAAACGATCAATTGCACGATTCAAGGGATGCTCCAACAAGGCGTTGAGGAGCGATTACTCTGTCAATCGATGCAGCAATGGCAAGCTCAGGCTCGGAAAATGATGAAAGATAATCCAGAGCACTATCTGCAAATGAATGCCACGCCATTGGCACAAGAAGTGAATGCTCTGTTAGCAGACTCTGGATTGACGTTGCAAACTATGGATATCCATCGCGCAGAAGATCGGGCAGTTTTGAATCAGATGAAACATTCTTCGCCGCTGATTTATCGAATATTGCAAGATTTTGTTTTGCCGTGTATTCCTCAAGAACAGTCTGTGCTGCATGGGGATTCTTACGATCATGTTGATTTATATCGTTCTGTCCAGGGCTTAAGTGGGACACCAGGCAATCATCGAACATTTAAGCGTGTGTACTACGACGAAAGCACCGCTTTGGGAAATGATGGTTATCTTCAAGAAGTCCTTAAAGAAAAAGTAACGGGATTGCGCGCATCGCCATTTCAGGGTTTATCGCAATTTATTGAGGCTTTAGCTCCCTCAGAACCTACTCATGCGCTTATTGATATTTGTGCCCGCTTTGCTGGATTTGACGCCATTGAGGTAGCAGCGGCGCTGGCTCAGTATTTTGCTAAACAAGGTAGCCCCATAAAATATGTATTGTATTTTAATGAAGATGATATTTTGTGCGCATTACCCGTGGCAGCGCAAGGCAAGCCTGTGGTTTTGGGTACAACGGATAGGGATGAAATTTGTCGCAAATTAGGGGGTTGCTCATTAGAGCACTGTTTTACTTATTATGATCAGGAACGTACCCTCGGACTGGATTTGACGCATACTCCCACCGCGAACGCGCAAGTTTTGGTCGATAAAAACACGCCTTTACACCGTGTTTTACAAGGCTGTACGCGTATGCGTGGTTTGGAAAAGCAACAAACACTGGAGCTCATTGTGCCTCCAGATTTGCAGGACATATCGGTTTCAGCTTTGATACAGATGGCTGAAGACAAAGAAAAACAAGATGCGTTTGAAGACAATGCAGCGGCTAGTTTTGATAAGCTTGAGAACATCATACGTCTTGATTTAGAGCAACGAATCTTGGCTATCGATCCAGAAAAAATCGACCTCAAACATCGCTATATGTTGGCATTTGAGCGATTTTTCTTTGATCAAGCTGAACACCGAGATCATTATGCAAAATATGGTGCAATGTACCATAAAGATTTTACGCAAACTATTTTGCGCAGTCATCAACGCAATTTGTTAAGCGAATGGCGAGAGTGCCTTGATTTGGCTAGGGTAGTGCGCCACGCCACTGATGAGCGCAGTTTAACCGCGCAGATGGACTGCATCATCACCGCCGCGAGGGATATTTGCCCTGAAAAGATTTTAAATCGGATTGGAGATAAGCAATTTGATGAAGAAGTGGAAGCAGAAAAAGAGCTTGAGTTGGATTTGGAAAAATTAGATGAATATTACGATATTAATCTATCATCTGTGCCACCTATGCCTTGGAATCCAAGAAAGGCACGTCCTCTGAGTACTTGGATGGGTGTTCGGCCGAAGTTTTCAGAAAATTTATTATATAGTCCAAACTTTGAACAGGTGTATCAGGAGCAACAACCTGTGCGGATGGATGGGTATGCTAAGCCAGTACATCTCATTTATTTTGTCAAACACCAAGAAAGGTTGACGGCCTGTCTCGTTACCCAAGCCGAAGCGCAAGAAATAAGGTTCCAAAATCCTAGTGGACAATGGTGGTTGACGACAACTCGTCATTCACCGCTTGGGGGGCGCCGTCCTGAGTCTATTGAAAATGACCTCAACTATCAGAGTTTGATAGAGCAAATTCGCTATTTCAAGGGCGAGTTAAATACCATGGTGGATTCGCGTCATCCTTGTGTGTGGTTGAATAAAGATGCAGAAGAAAAATTGGATTTCTATACCCAGCACATTTTACCGAACCGCGAAGCGACTTATGTGCGCGACGATGCGCTTCCTATTTTAAAACAGCAACCGTTGATACAAGAGCCTGGAACGATGATAGCGCAAGTGACGGGATTTTTTTCGAGTCTTTTTGGTGTGTGACAACGATCACAACCTTGTGACCCCACGTCTCGCGGCTTGCCAGCGAGATCCATCGGTTGTGTTTAAAAGCCACATTTTTGATTGGGTCGCCATCAAAGTGTTAGGTAATATATGGCCTTATATTGTATAATTCCGCATAATTTTCGCCATTCTGATTATCAGGGTGTACATTAATAATACCGGGGATATCATGCCTAAATTTTTTACCAGTGGTGCCTATCAGCCAGAAGACTATTCGATTGACGATTATCTGCGCTACCAATATCTTCTCCAGCAAACAAAGCAGTCTATTACTTTTGGCTCTGCGAAGACTGTGAGCTCTGTGAAATCTGTTCCTTTATTCAAGAAAACTGAGGAGCAATTAAAGGTATTGAATGTATATCGAGAACGGTTTCTATCTTTGTCAGAAACTGAAGCATCGGTTTCATTGATTGACCGTGTAATGGCACACGCAGAGCGCCGCTTAGGTATAAACGATGATAGTATTATTACTAGTTCTCTGACGGATTCTTTTTCTGAGGAATGTTCAGAAGACACAGAGTTTGGTCTAATATTTCTACCAATATTACAAGAATTGGACTTGACTATTGAATTTATGCAACAAAATGATTCTTACCAGACTCGTGATGACGTGATTAGAGATCCCGGCGAGCTGGCGCCTACAGCCAAATCTCTTCTAAATTTGCGTGTGGCTTGGATACGTGTGTTGCCAGAGACTGTTCCTTTTAGTTTTACAGATATTCGCTCTGCAGCGCAGGAATTAGGGGTATGTCAGAGGGACGCTAACAGATTCAATATTTCACCAGATATTCTACAGGCCCATATGCAAAATCTAAGAATGGTGACAGATGGAGCGTATGAATCTGAGTGCGAACGGCATTTTGCTTGCCTTCAGGCAACGTTTACGATGATCTCGCAATCGGATATTTATTTTTTCCCCGATGCCCAAACTGCTCCAATTGCGCGTGGAAGCGCTGCTAGTTCTGTGTCAAATCCGGGTTTTCTTCTTTCAATTTATAACGACCCGAGCTTTAAGAATGGATGGTTGCAATTGCTGTTACTGGCAATCATTCTTACTGCAGTATTGGCCGCAGCCGCTTTCATGGTGAATTCAGCGGTGCTTCCTTTGGCTGTGTCTGGCGTAGTGACAGGCCTTTCCAAAGTGGCTGCCAATCTGTTCTTTGGTACTGCCGTGACAGTAGCTGCCGCGGCAACGGTGACCTTAACCGCTTCCTTGCATGCACGGTTTTTTGCAAAACCCGATGACAACGGTGGTGGGGCTGGCTATGCGATGGGTTCCTCGTCTACTTCGCTTAACTTCGGTAATCGCTAATAAGCGCTCACACATTCTAAAAAATGTGTCATTCTCTCTTGCGTAGGAATGACACATTGTATTGAGTGTTGAAAACTCTTATCCATAAATTTGACAAATTGTTTTTTTTGACCCTATAATTTATTGTGCAATGCAACATATTGGGAGAATAACATGAGTCAACAACGCGATGGATATGAAAAATATTCAGAAACATGGAAGAACCTTCAAGAACCTATGCAAGATTTCGTGCGTTTGAATACTGAGACTTTAAAGAATTTTCAAGCCATGAAACCGGAAGATCTGGGTAAAATTACTCGACCAGATGAGCTTATGGAAAAACAAATGCAATGGGCCTTGGCCAATGGAGAAAGAGCCATTGCATATATGCAAGAATCATTGAAAATTATTGAAAAAACCATGCACTCTTTTGCGGAAGAATGTAAAGCGAATACAAAAAAACAATAGAGCGTGGCCTGTAGTAGGTTGGGCCCTGAGGTATCGTCACCTTTTTTATATGCAATGATTTTAAGTATCCTGCATATTATTTATTAAGTTGTCATCCCCGCGCAGGCGGGGATCTATTCATTTTTGTGGCATTGCAACCACATATTAGATGGATCCCCGCCTGCGCGGGGATGACAGAAAAAAGGTGACGACACATCAGGGTTGGGCCTCGGCCCAACATTGCCAGCGTAGGGTATGCCTTGTGGGGTCAAGGCCCAACCTACTATTCGTTGTTTTATTTCTGGTAAATATGTGAATAATGGAGATAAATCTGACATGGACCAAAACGTTGAATTTTCAACGCTGATTCAGGATATTATTGAAACCAGTGCAGGATTATTGCAGCGTTCAAAACACAAACCAGAGAATTTACAGAGCTGGTTAGAAAAAATTCCGCATGCTTTTGCTGATTTGTGCTTATTAAGTAATTATCTGGTTCAAAATCCCAGTTTAGCGAATGATCAGTATCATGCTTATTGCCAGGAGGCCCAAGATTTACTCCAAACCCAGCTGCAATACTGGTCTGGCAACACTTCATTACCAGTACTTCAGTCAGATCGGCGGTTTGAAGCAAAAGAATGGACACAACATCCCTTTTTTCAATTGATTAGTCAGCACTATCTTTTACTGGAAAAGCATCTACTCCAGATTGCAGCGCATTTTCCGTCTAAAGACCAACCCAGCATCAAACGAGTCCAATTTTTGCTCCAACAGTATTGTCATGCTTTGTCTCCGGAAAATTTTTTGTTAACCAACCCACAGCTATTGACGGACACGGTACAAAATAATGGTCTGAATTTACTCCGGGGACTCCGCAATTTTTTGCGCGATTTTCAGACTCAGAGCAGCGCTCAATGGACCATGCCATTGGCAGATGGTGATGCTTTTATCGTGGGGAAAGATTTGGCAGTTACGCCTGGGAAAGTCGTTTATCAAAATGAATTAATTGAACTGATTCAATATACCCCCCAAACTAAGAAAGTGAAATCTATTCCGTTATTGATGATGCCGCCATGGATCAACAAATATTATATATTGGATTTACGTCCTGAAAATTCTTTGGTTCGCTGGTTGGTAGAGCAGGGGATTGTCGTCTTTATGATTTCGTGGCGCAATCCAAATAAATCTCATGCCGATTGGGGGCTAAGTGATTATTTGCATTTGGGGCCTATCGCTGCAATTGAGTTTATCCAAAAAACGATGCAAATCCCCCAAGTGTCAGCATTGGGATTTTGTATTGGCGGGACGTTATTATCGATACTGCTAGCGTATTACAAAGCGCAAAAGATTGACGCTATCGCTTCAGCCACGTTTTTGGCTTCGCTCATTGATTTCAGTGAACCAGGGGAACTGGGGGTATTTATCCATGAGCAACAGATTCAGGCTCTAGAAACTCGTATGCAACAGCAAGGTTATTTAGAAGGGGAAATGATGGCTGCTGCGTTCAATGCGCTACGACCAGGCGATTTGATTTGGCGAGTGTTTGTGCAACGGTATTTATTTGGACAATCCCCGCTGGCTTTTGATTTGTTATTTTGGAATATGGATACGACCAATATGCCGGCTAAAATGCATTCTGAGTATTTGCGAATGATGTATTTGGCCAATGATTTGGTCAAGCCGGGTAAAGTCCAGATCAATGAAGTGCCCTTAGATGTCACGCAAATTGATGTCCCCACTTTTTTTCTTTCCACTCAAAAAGACCATATTGCAGTTTGGCAAAGTACGTATCAGGGATTTGGGTTGCTGAGTGGGCCCAAGAAGTTTGTATTAGGCGGATCGGGGCATATTGCGGGGATTGTGAATGCTCCTAGTAGCAATAAATACGGGTATTATACTAATCACGATTATCCGCAACAGGCAGACGATTGGATAAAAACTGCAAAGCAGCATGCCGGCTCTTGGTGGCCAGAGTGGCTATTATGGTTAAAAGAGTATACGGGTTCAAGTGTTTTAGCTGCTCCTTTATTTGCCAATCTTCAGATGCCCGTTCTGCGGGATGCGCCCGGAATTTATGTGCACGGTAAAACCTAAGGATAGGAAAATATGAGTACGATCACTATGCAAGAGGAGCTGACATTGGCTTTACGTTTTCGTGATACATTGCATGCTATGAAGCCACAAAATCATACCATAGAAGTGTATGATGCCATTGAACCTGAGTTGCTCAAATTGTTATATGCTGAAAACAAGGATCTGTCGGATCTTGCGTACCAAAAAATAAAATTGCTGCTATCGCAGAATTTAGATTCTAAAAATCCAACGTTTATCCAGCTACAAGATCTTCTTAGTGATTTACATCAACGACGTAACCGTTATTTAATCAGCGTATCAAAAGGGTTTTTAGGATTTTGGGCTGAAGAAAATTGGGCCGGTGCAAATCTGGCTTTATTGGTCCTGCCATTGCTGGCAGGGGGGCTCTTTTTTCCGCTTGCAGGCGTGGGTCTGCTGGTTTATACCGCGGTTGTGGCTGCCAGTGCTGCTATGGATGTTGCGCGTAAAAGCCCTGATTATTGGTTGGAGGAGTCATCGCCTGATGCGCGGGAATTGACTGATGAACAACGCAACGCTTTGCAACAACAATATGAAAATATAGACCTATTTTTACCTGAAAACCATCCTGAAAAAGATGAATTTAAATTTATGAATCGCCAATCTTATGGTTTGTATGTATTGGTATTCGGGATTGCTTTGCTTGGACTTGCCTCTCTGTTGTTTCCTCCAATAGGTATTCCGGCGATTGCTTTAACGGTGTTGTCCATTGTTGCGGCGGGGGCTACTGGGATGCAGGTGTATTTCATGGTGCAAAAAAATGATCATGTGTTGGCAGAAATTGAGCATGAGCAAAGAATGTCGCCAGTGGCGACATTTACGGAGCATGATAGTACGGTTTTGATTAATAAAAAGCTTCCATACGGAACAATAAAAGAACAGAATGCGCACCGAGAGGTATCGCTGACGGAGTCGCAATCATCCGTTAAGCCGATGCCGCACCTCAGTACACGGAACGATGATGAGGCGGATGATACAGATGGGGAAGGGGGCCCGCATCTGTGACGGAGGGTCAAATTTAAGTCGGACAACCTAAATTAAGCTGCGATGGTTTTAGCGCTCTTTCGTTTTTCTTGCCAGGTTTGAAATAACACATAAAATACTGGCACAAACACCACGGCTAAACAGGTAGAGGCTAGCATGCCACTACACACGGTGATACCAATAGAGCGTCGCGCATTGGCCCCGGCGCCGGTGGCGAATACCAAGGGTAATACGCCCATAATGAATGCAAAAGAGGTCATTAAAATAGGGCGAAAGCGTATTTTAGCGCCGATGACAGCGGCTTCTAAGATGCTTTTATGGTGGTGTTCCCGTTGTTCGCGTGCGACCTCTACAATTAAAATCGCATTTTTTGCGGCCAGTGCAATCAATAATAATATCCCAATTTGTGTGTAAATATTATTTGCTAGCCCTAACATAGATAAGACCATCACCGTTCCAATCAAAGCCAATGGTACACTCAAAATAATGGAAATCGGTGTCCACCAATTTTCATATTGTCCGGCCAAAATCATATAGACCAGAATCAGTGACATGGCGAAAATATAATAACTTAAATTACCGGCTATTTTTTCCTGATACGCCGTGCTGGTCCATTCATAAGTGAAGCCCGCCGGTAAGGTGTCTTTGGCCAATTTTTCCAATGCTTCGATGGCTTGTCCTGAACTAAATCCTGGATTAGCAATGCCATTGAGTAAACTGGAAGGATATAGATTATATAAAGAAATCAACGCTGGCCCCACAGTAGGGGTGATATCAGTCAATGTTCCTAACGGAACCATTTGTTGCGATTGATTGCGCACATAGAAATTACGCACATCCTCAGTAGTCATGCGCTGCGAGGCATCTGCTTGCACATAGACCTGAAATACTTGGCCAAATTTCGAGAAAAGATTCACATAAGAAGATCCGAGATAAGTTTGTAGTGTATCAAATGCATCGCCGAGGGTGACACCGAGGGATTCCGCTTTGGTGCGGTCGATGAGTGCCGACACTTGTGGCACAAAGGCGCGAAACGAGGTGATCATTTTTTGAATGGCAGGGGAATCATAGCCGCGCTTCACCAATTGATCAGTAACCAATTGGAGTTTTTGATAATCAAATGTCCCGTCTTGTAATTCAATTTGCATTTGAAATCCACCGGACAACCCCAACCCTTGAATGGCTGGCGGGACAACAACGGTCACTTGAGCATCCAATGTATTGGCGGCCAGCTTAGCCAGTTTCTGATAAAGAGGAAGTAAACCCTGTGCTGAACCACGCTCACTCCAGTCTTTAAAAATAACGTATACAATACCGGCGTTGGCCAGACTGCTGTTATTATCCAATAACGATACGCCGTCGATGCTAATGACGTTGGCAATGCCGTCTATTTTAGAAATTTCATCACTGAGTTTTTTGACGACTTTTTCAGTGCGAGCTAAGGTGGATGCGTCTGGTAAAACCACGTTGAGCACCAGATAGCCTTGATCTTCTATGGGAATAAACCCGGTTGGAATGCGCCCGAGCCCGATGATGGCACAAATAACAAAAATAACGCCTATTAGACAAACAGGTTTGTGCTGATGAACCAATTTTGTTATGAATCCTGAATATTTGGTTTCTAAGGATTGATAGACGACATCAAATTTGCGGAAAAAAATATTTTTCTTACGGTTAGGATCAATGGGTTTCAACCATAAAGCACATTGTGTGGGTTTCAGTGTTACGGCATTGATGGCAGAGATAAATGCAGTTGCCGCAATGACCAATGCAAATTGTGCATACATTGCGCCGGTTAATCCGGGCAAAAAACCGGGCGGAACAAATACGGCCATCAGCACCAATGTAATGCCAATGACTGGCCCCATTAATTCTTGCATTGCTTGAATGGCAGCATTTTTAGGCGTCAAGCCGCGCTCAATATGCTGGGTCACCCCTTCCACTATGACAATAGCGTCATCTACCACAATCCCAATCGCTAGGATCAAAGCGAATAACGTTAACAAATTAATGCTGAATCCCAAAGCGAGCATGGCAACAAATGCGCCAATAATCGTGACGGGTACGGTGGTGGCTGGTACCAATGTGGCACGAAAATTTTGGAGAAAAACCAATATGACCACTAGGACCAAAATACCCGCTTCAAATAAGGTTTTATAGACTTCATCGATTGAGGCTTTGACAAACATGGTGGTATCAAAGGGAATGTCATAGCGTAAACCGGGTGGAAATTGCTTTGCCATGGCGGCGACAGCTTGGCGCACTTCTTCTGCGACTTGCAAAGCATTGGCCCCAGGCAATTGATAAATAGCGATCGCAGCGGTCGGTTTATTATTGAGTTTGGACAATTGGCTGTAGCTAGAAGACCCCAATTCTACACGACCCACATCCCGAATACGCACAATTTGCGAGGAAGTGCTGGCATTGGCGAGTTGGTTAGGCTTACTCACTTTGGTTTTGATGATAATATTGGCAAATTCCTCGGGATCACTCAATTGACCAGGTACATTGACAGTGAGTTGGTAAGAAGGTTGGCCTTGACTAGGGGGGGCGGCAATTTGACCTGCAGAAACTTCTTTGTTTTGATAACTGATGGCATTCATAACATCGCTTGGATTTAAGCCAAAAGCATACATTTTATTGGGGTCTAACCAAATCCGCATTGCGTACGAACCCGACCCAAATACCATAACATTGCCGACGCCTGGTAAGCGCTCTAAAGCATTTTCCATATTAATGGAGGCATAGTTGTTTAAAAACAAGCCATCATATTCGTTATGCTCCGAAGTTAATGTAATGAACTGGAGCACGGCTGTTGATTTTGCCTGGACAGTGACCCCTTGTTGTTGTACTACAGAAGGTAATTGGGCCAACGCCGATTGAACGCGATTTTGTACCAGCATTTGTGCGAAATTGAGGTCGGTTCCGATTGCAAAAGTGACGATAAGATTATACGAACCGCTATTGGTACTATTGGATTGCATATATAGCATATTTTCTACACCATTGACTTGCTGCTCAATGGGCAACGCGACCGTTTTAATCAGCGTTCTGGCGTCGGCACCGGGGTACGAGGTAGAGACTTGAATGGTTGGCGGTACGATGGCTGGATATTGAGAAACAGGCAAGACGGCGATGGCCACAATGCCCAGAAAAACAAGTAACAGAGCAATCACATTGGCCAAAACAGGGCGTTCAATAAAAAATTTGGAAATCATAATTCCGCCTTGTCAGCGGTAGTGGGCGTGACTTGAATGCCGAGGGCTGCATTTTGTAATCCTGCCACTACCACGCTATCTGTAGCGTCCAATCCTTTATTAATCGCGCGATACCCTTCGTTAGTGGCGCCGATCACTACTCTTTTAATGATGACGGTATTCTTATCATCCACAACATAAAGATAAGCGCCAATTTGATCATATTGCACAGCGACTTCAGGGACCGTTAATTGCTGTTTGGGGTGTTGAATAGGTACGCGTACTTGGACAAAAAGTCCGGGTAGTAATGCGAAATCTTGGTTCGGGAGTAAGGCTCTGAACTCCATGGTTCCAGTAGAGGCATTGAGTCCAGTGTTCACAAAATCCAATTTACCTTCATGCGTAACCTCTTTGTTATTTTGCAAGGTTACATAGACTGGAATCGAACTCAGGTCGTCAGGCGTAATCCCGTTATCATGCGCCATACGCCGTACTCTGAGTAAATCCAGCTCATTTAAATTGAAGTAAACGTAAATAGGGTCAATTTGCTCAATCGTTGCCAATTTGGTTGCTGCTCCATTGCCGACTAAATTACCCACATCCACCAAATGTCTGCCCATCCGGCCATCAAAAGGAGCCAGTACATGCGTATAACTATAAGTAATGGCCGCATTTCTCTCATTGGCACTGGCTTTGTCTAGGTCTGCTTTGCTTTGTAGAACTTTGGTTTCCCACTCTTGTACGCTGTTGAGAGAGGTGGCATTTTGTTGATACATTTTTTGTTGACGTTGGCGCTCAATTTTGGAGTAAGCAAATGACGCTTCTTCCGAAGCGACGGAGGCTTGGGCTTCTTTTAATTGATCCCAATAAGATTCGGGTTCCACAATAAATAATTCTTGGCCCTTTTTGACAAAAGCGCCGTCAGTAAATTGAATGCCTTCTAAAAACCCTTCAATTCTGGCGACCAGATCCACCGAATTAAACGCGACCAAAGTACCGGTTTGAGTGACATATTCAGTGACATTTGCTAATTTGGGTTTTTGGATTACGACAGTAGGTGCCGTATAGACTGGCTTTTGATGGTCGTGATACCGCTTAATCCCCCAAATGAGCAAACAGAGGATACTTAGGCCTGCCAAGCTTAATTGTAATAGTTTTGTCTGTTTTGCTGATATCATTTTTATTTTTATCTCACCAATCAGGTAAATACAACTCTTTGATCTGCTGTGGTTTGCTTTTCGGAGGCTCGTGATTGGGTTGTTGAAGTAATCTTCCCCAATTAGTTCGTGCCGCCATTTTGTTTTTCACTTCATTTGGAACAATATCATTGCCATTGCGAATTTGCCAGCCGCCGCCTAAAGATCGATATAATGCGACCAATGCTTTGGGAATATTGCCCTGGGCATTGGCGAGAGAAATCTGTACATTTAACTCTTGGATTTCCGATTGTAGAACCGGCGTAAAATCCGATTGGCCTTCTCGATAACGAATCATAGATAAGCGGGTGGATGTGACGGCTGAATGATCTGCCGTTACGAGTGCTCCGGTAGTTTTTCTAGATTCGATGAATGAGGTGATATTGTCTTGGACTTCTTGCTGAGCACTGAGGATTTTGTTTTGATAATCTAATACTGCTTGTTGGAACACGGCATCCTGAGCGCGCACTGTATTCGTGATTTGTCCGTAGTTTAAGATGGGCCAGGCTAGTCCTGGTCCAGCATTAATCGTACGGCTTGACCAATTAAAGATATCACTCAGAGACGAATTATTAATATTATTGGATGCAAATGCAAAAGAACCGGCTAGCGACAATGAAGGGTAAAGCTGGGCTTTGATCGCGCCTATCATTTCTGATTGGGCAATGACTTTCATCCTAGCCTCATAAATATCAGGTCGTTTTGCCAAAGTTTCTCTAGGAATACCGACGGCAACTCGGGCTGGTGCGCGAGGAATACCCTTTGATTTACCTAACAAACCATCTACTTTGTCTGGCGTCGTACCCAACAAAGTGCCTAAGCTGTCTTTTTGCTGTTGTAATGTGGCGCGTAAAGTCGGTAATGTTGACTCGGTTTGCGACAGCATCGTTTGAGCCTGTTCTACATCAAGCAAGCTGGTTTGACCTTCTTTGTAACGAATCTTTGCAATACCCAAGATCCATTTTTGTGCTTGGATATTTTGTTGAGTCACTTGAATCAACCGCTGGGTGGTACGAATCGAAATATAATTGGTGGCAATGTCAGCGCTTAAGCTGACCAAGGCATTATCATATGCGGCATAAGATGCTAAAAAACTTGCATCATTGGCCATAATTGCTCGACGGTACTTTCCCCAGAAATCCAATTCCCACGACGCATTAACACCTAGGGTGGTGGTGGTAAATGTAGAGGGGAGTAGAAATTGTAATTCTTGGCCGCCAATCCGGTTATAAGTGAGATTGCCGGTTATGGTTTGCTGTTGAGGATAGAGTTCTCCTACGGATTGGGCTAGTTGAGCACGTGCTTGGAGCACATGCACTCCGGTGGCTTGGATGGATAAATTATGGGTATAACCTTGTTGAATCAAAGCGTTTAAAGTGGGATCGCGGAAAACATGCCACCAGTTGGCATTTTGAATGTGAGATTCTTTGACGGCTTTGTCTGGTTTTTTCCAGTGCGCCGCGATGTCTTTGACAGGTTCTTTATAATCAGGTCCGACCATACAGGAGACAAGAGATAGCGATACTATGATTGTGATGATCTTGGGTAGAAACCTGACCATACTATGAATATCCTTTTCATGCGCCTGGGTATTGTTTCTTTAGAAAGTATCACAGAAAATCGCTGCCGTCATCCCGAACGTAGTGAAGGGCCAGAACTCACTATCATTAAGTAAGCGCTCAGTTTAAGTCCCGCGGATAAGCCGCGGGACTTAGACGAAAGCTGAATTATGACTTAATGGCAGTCCTGTGCTAGTTAACATACAGGCTGTAAGCTCTCTTCCCTTTGATCTAACACGATCAGAGTTTGAGGTACGGTCAGTTTGAAGAAATGACTCACACACCCGAGTGTAACCACCATAATCAAGATATTAGCTAATCTCCGCCACCAATTATCCAGATAAGGACCCCAATTCAAATCCTGTGCCAAGATTGATCGCGTAGCAGGATCACGAATGAGTCGCTGACAAGCGTCTATATAGTCTTGATTGATCCTTTGTAAGTCTGGTCCTCGAAAATTCTGTTTAAGCTCTAATCTATTGAAAAGTGATCCAAGATTTGAGAAATAGGTTCTTTGTTCTGCGTTTAAATCAAGGAGTAATTGTTCAAGAGTCTGTCTTGCATTATTGGAAGGATGTGGAAGTTGTTCTATCTCATCTCGAAGTTCTCGGTACGCTGTTTCGATTTGATGCCGCGTTTGTTTAAGATATAACGCTCTTCTTTCTTGTTCATTACTGCAGAGTAGTTGTTCTTTTAAGTATTGTAACTGCTGGGTTTCTCGTTTGATCGCTTCAGATAATCCCCTAATGTTTTGAGCTAATTGAGCATAATCAGCACAAAAGAAGGTCAATAAATTTTTACTACTGAGATCCGTAATATCGACCATGCGTTTATATTGATTAAGTTTTTGGCTCAGATCCGGAGAGCGGTCTAAAGACACCAAACACTCGCGCTGCTCGTACAGGATAGTTTGGTACGCAGTGACTTGATCATTGTAAATCGTAATATTCGGGTTTGAAAACTTGGACAAGACTTGTCTGATCGGTGCGGTAGTGCGTTCTTCTCTAGTAGCCCATTGCATCATGGAAAACAAATAGAGCAAATCAGCGTTAAAGCGATGCAGAGGCATCGCAACCAGTTGCGGTAGATTATGTTGTAAAACCCCCGCCAAATTATCCCATCCGCGTAGACATTCTGCGGTGATATCTTTCTCACGGTTTTGAATGACGCTGGTTACCTCTCGAAGTTTTTGGTTTAAATAGTCTCGCTCTCTTCTAAGCTTGGCTATTTGTATATTAACTTCCCCAGGAGAAGACTTATTGACATCGTAAACGTCAAATAGTTGTTGAAGATTAATCGCTCTGAATACATCGGGATTCATTCTAGCCATACGCGCATAGCCTCGCGCTTCGCGAAAACAAGCTTGCGCACGATTGCGCACACTAACGTTACCAGAACGCAAATTGGCAGCAGAGAAAAGTTCGTTTTGACAAACGTCTATGGCTTTTAAAAATGCTTCATAAGCTAAATAGGTATAAAATTGTTGGAGGTCATATTGCTTGCTAGATACCATATTTTGTTCATTCCGCAAAAAAGCACCATAAATGTCATGATAAGCCCGGTTGCTCCTGTCATTTGGGACAACACCATAAATACCCAAATGGAAACTGAGATACTTTTGGATGAGAGATAAGATTTTGTCGTAACGACTTAGATTTCCTATCGCTTGACTATATACTTGGCGAGCTTCTCGAGAACAGATTTCAAGGGTCTTCCCTTCAAATACGACGGTATTGCCCACAACAGCGCGTTGTTGTTTGGAATCGTGGGCTTGCAGGCGATTGCGAACATAATCCCAATCTATGCGACATTGAGCGTCTTGTTCTCGTCGTACAGCTTGGTCCATATTGGCATCGTACTGTGCTTTTAACCGCGCAATCCTATTCGGTTGTATGGTGTATAATTGCTCTTCTTGAAGCTTTTGTTGCGTTGCTACGCAAAATTGTTGATATATTTGATTCAGGTCTAAATCACTTAACATCACAAAGGGTTCCCATCGTCCAGTGATAGAATAGTCTAGAACCAGATTACTCCGTTCCTCTTTTATTTTAGTGGCGACGGCATTTAATAATAATTGATTATATAGATCATCCATGAAGGCAATCAAAGCAATCCTTTTTTTCGGATCACGGATCTGGCGTTGAATTTCGTATTGCAAGAATCCAATTTTTTGAATGGCAAAATCAAATTCTTTGCTTCTGATTTCGTCTATAAATTCAAACGCTTTAGCCATATTCTCAAATGGTATGCCATAGAGCGTTAGATCACTTTCTAAAATTAATAGATCAGTTTTACCTGGTTTTCCATTACGTCCAGAACGACCATAAATTTGGAGTATCTTTTCAGGTGTTTCCGGTAAAAATGAAGGCATCGTTAACATTCCATCGCTACCGGTGGCATCGACATCGATACCTCGTCCATCACCCACCGTTAACGTCACGGTTTTTTGATTTTGAGCTTGGCGACCTAAGGCAGTTAATTTATCGCCATCGGTAAAATCTTCCGTAACACCCGCAATGATCATCTGCACAGTATAACCTTGATGCTCCAAGCGTTGCGCCAAAGCATTACGTCTTGTTTCACAGATGTTTTTATAGCGACAATAAATTAATACAGGACCGTCATGGGCCTGAATTTTTTGAACGGCCCGTTCAATATAGTCTGCCTCGGAAGGGCAAACATGTGGACTGCCTATTTTTATAGTATGGAATTGCTCAAAAGGCACCGCATCCATTCGCTGACTAGGGTTATGTGGTGGAATAACAGCGGATTGACCGCCGCGCACCATCGCTGCGTGCATTTTATATTGGCTTCGAGGAACGGTACCTGTCATGCCAATAGATTTACACCCAGCATGTGTAGCATAATTATTAAAATAGGTGGTGGATTCGAGTTCCGGTGGTCGGATAAAATCCGCGGTATCACCTGAAACGTCGTTCGCGACGATTTCTTTCTGCACCAAAAACTGATGAATCCCGTACATATACATCATATTGCCTTCAATCACGGGCTTGCCATTTTCAGTGGGTACCACTTTCTTAAAAATCTTACCGTCTACAAGTTCCTCAATGACTTCGTAAGCCTCACCTTTCTGTAAAACGAATTGAGCGATGATGGCTGAATTAATCAACCTATTAAACGTAGTTTTTGTGCTAGTTTGCTCGAGTGTTTTGACTCGTTTTGCATAAACATCCATACGGGCATAGCAGTCTTTTTCAATGGCGCTTCGTGTCGCCTCTTGGTCTTCAGGTGATAAACTTGCTTTATTCTGACGAACTTCATAGAGCCGGTGTGTACACTCTTCTTCGATTGCTCGAATGTCGGTGTTATATTTCTCAATTAAACGTTGGATCAAATCATCGACTTGTCGTTCAGATCTCTTTCTTGCCTCTTCATGACTCATGCTCACGACATAATCAAAGATGGTTTCATATATCCACCAATTTTCTTCTTCATTAAGTTTAGACTGCGAGTTGATTGACGGCGTCAAAAGCGACATGGTGTAGTCATATTCATCATCGAGATAAATTCTGCTGCCATTCTCAATAGGATGATCTTTCCCGTGAAATAAAGCGAAATCATGGCCAGTTGTATGAATGATCTGCGAATTTAGTTTGCTTTTATCTTTTGATGTAGCCGGAAGCGTGGCGTGGGTTAGGCCTAGCCATTGAATCAATCTATGGTAACTGTCGCCTTCTCTAAACGCCAAACTCAAATTAGAGGTCGTAATGACCAATTGTTTGCCCGTAATGACGTGCTCTGCGATTCCAATTACAGTCGCAATGATGGCCTTGCCTTCACCCGTATTGATTTGCATCGCGTAGGAGTAATCTCCTGCAAATATAGCCAAAAGTATGGCATCTATTTGCGTGGAGTAAGGCATTTTTCCGGCATAGCGGTACATGTTTTCGCGAAGGTTGACCAACAAATTACAGACGGTGCGTTGATATTTTCTATGTTGCCAAATATTGTTTTGACCCGCGGCGCGTAATTGAGCCAAGGTTGTCTTGATGTTTAGAAATTCTTTTTTTAATTCTTTGTCTGAGAGCTTTCGCGCAGGGACTGCGACGCTCCTCGAAGGGTTTTGATGCGCTAACGCAGGTAAGCGATAGCCTTTCTCATTGATGTATGTTGCAAAACTCAATAGCAAATTACGGCGTATTGATTTTACAATCCCACTATATTGAGCGATTAGAGTCTCGATGATGTCGTGTTGCATACGCGTATCAAAAGCGCTTGTTTCATACCAGGATTCTTTTTGATCAAGTGATATTTGATGGGGGCGTTGACCCCACGGATCCTTTTCAAAATGATGGAGTGCCTTCTGTACATTACCCGCATACTTCGTCATCAAAGTGACTAACATACTCATAGCAGGGTGTGCCAATTGCTCTTCACTATAAAAGGGAAAGACATCATAGCGTTTCCCCAATACATCCAACATATTGTCCGCAAAAATTTGTCGGTAATTTTCTGCTAGTTTGTCATGCTTGCGCGCATTCAGTAAAACCTCATTTTGGCAGATTCTTGCAATCACCTCTATTTTATTGGGATGTTTTGATACGACGGTTTCCAGCAGTGTTGCATCGAAACTAGCGATATGGAGTATATCGTCGAAAGCCTTAGTGTTATGGCGTGACCTTCCATATACTGTAAACAAAATTTGATCCAATTCGAACACTCGTTGGATAGCCGCCTCATTAGAAAAATTGGTTGGTAATGCCAGAGTTTCTAACCAGCGTAGATATTGCAGAATACTAGGCGAGGTTGCACGAAAGGAGCTGTCCCATGTTCTTTGGCTATCAGCGGACCATGGCATGGCTGCAATGACGGATAATCCTGATTTTAATTGTTGCGTGATCTTTGGGGTTAATTTATGTGTCTCTCGTTCTTCAAAACAAACGGGGTGTTGGCTTATTTTATCAAAAAGCTGTATTACATAAGACAATTTAGCCTGTCTATTAGCAATAGACTCTCGTTGGATCGCTGCTAAAAATGATAAAACTGTTTCGATAGGATAAATATGTTGCAATAGTAAAGCCGTTACTTTCAATAATTGAGCCGGATTATGGCCATGACTTCCCATGCTTGGAAAATTTTGGAGGCTTGTCATAATCAGCTGTAAATCACTGTTTTTTGTCGTCCCAATGATATGCAGTAATGAGGTAAAAATGGTAATCAGTTCTTGATCTGTCCCGGTGGTGACCTGCAGCGGATCTATGAAATTCTCCATAAATCCACGGATATCCATGGTATGCTTAAATTTGCTTTGGAGCTTTGTTCCGATCAATGATTTACAATTCGCAACATAATTTTCTTTATGAACTTGGATGTGCAAATTCTCTGCAAGAAATTGAATTCTGCTAACCAAACTTTGTTCACTAGGTTTCATGGTTGCCAGTTTAACCTTGTGATCCTGACATACGAATATTAAATTATCTAAACTATGGGTATGACGGATTTGATCTACAAAAGATCTAGATAATGTATCCCCTTCGAACAAAGGGCTCTGGGGTGTTTGAATAAAATCAATATCTAAAAACAATCGCTGCAAATCCTGCAAAGATAGCGCAGAAAGGGGTTCCAAGTTTCTAGCTGTTTGTTGAACTGCAGAGCCAAACCGATGGCTGTTGACGGTGCTATTCGATAATACAGCGATTAAAGCAATAGATTGGATAAAATGATTTTTTTCAGGGTCATGAATGGTTGGAATCAATCTGCTCAGCTGCCCCAATGCTACCAAACGCTGCGGTGCTTCACGCATTATTTTCTGCAAAGCGAGTGACATCGTTGGATGGTGTCCTATGATGACCGGTATGGTTTGTTCTAGGATCTCACGATAATTTGGCGAAAATTTCTTCAATCTGGTCACGGTATGCAAAGACAGCATGGCTTCGCTATTTACCATGGAGCCGTGAGCATCGGATTGCGAGAAAAATTCACTGACGGGTTTTGGTGCATATAACTGTAAGGTCGTTGTACAAGTTTCCATAAAGTCTTGGGTTTGAACCAAGGTATGGATGTCTTGCGCCATGCGTTCAAGAGGGGCGTTATTGCCGTACGCTGTAAATAATAATAGGGTAGAATAAACCAGTTTCTTTTCAGCATCTGAAGCCGATACGAACTCGCTAGATATTGCTTGCTCAATGATTTGAAATAGCGCTTCATAAAATGCTTGATCAGAATTATTATGCGTCGCGGTATGGCCATTTACCGCTGCAAAAATATAATAATAGCTTTTAAGTGTCTCTAAGCTGATCGAATCGTCGTATGTTAATTCTAATAATTTGCGGGTAGAAAAATGCTTGGTTTTTAATTGCGTTTTATCAAATGCATCTTCCGCCTTGAGTTCTTCCATTAGAACATCACAATACGCATCCATTTCTTTGCAATACATGGAACTATTAAAGAGATCGAAGAGCATATAAGCATGAGAAATATTGCCGCCTTCAAATTTTTGAATTTGCTCAAAGCGATTACGTGCTTTACTAAGAATACGAATCATTTTACCTAAAGTTAACCCTGCATCCGCAAAGTCTGCAAATGGAAACTGATCTGGAATCGGCATGAATTTTTGTATTTTATCCAGATCATCCCAGAAATTCACAAACTGATGCCATAAATGGTTCACATCAAACTGGGGGTTATTGCGGCATTGAATGGCTAATAATGTATTCCACCATTGGAGTTTTTTAAGATCGGTTATTGCGGATAATGCTTCCAAGGTACTCATGTAGTTCGCTTCAAGATACTCGCTAAAATCTTCGGAGCTCAGTAAATAATGCTGAAGTATTGCCTGATGAGCCAGCGGATTTTTTAAATGCAATGCATACAGCCCTTTGGTTAGGAGGTCTACCCCAATTTGCCCGCGTTTATAATACAATTTGTTCAATAATATTGAAATTCTTGGCACTTGAGCGTCACTATACGCTGATACCAAATGTGTAAGATATTTATTGCGGCGAATCTCTTCAATCAAATCCGGCGCAACCGGAAAGTCGTCGCAAGGTCGAAGATAAGGTTTAAACGCATATTTGTCTTTTTTGATTGCTATCGATGCATAGGGTGGCGAAAAAAATAGGGTATTGCGGTCGCGTTGAAAGTTATATGCCGGATCGGTAGGATGGGGGATGTGCGCGACTTTATCTTTAGGCACATAAAATGCGCCTGGCACCAATTCCTCTACACTATAACTTAATGGACAATAACAAGCTTGACTCGCTGTCGATTGTTCTATGATCCCATGCATGATCCGCAAAATACGATTAATATTGGTTTCAGTTTGAGGCATATTACTTGAATGCGCAAAATCCAAGCCAATGATGCTTTTTAATAACACGCCTTCTTGCTCAAAGTGAACATCTGGGATGGAGGATTTGTCATTGAATTCGAATTTAATGGGCTCAAAAAGTTCATTATTGTTTTGCCGAAATTGTTGGCTTTGATTTTGATTTTGGTTTTGGTTCTGATTTTGTCCTACATGCATGTCTTCTAAACTTGCGCTTTGATGGCTTGAAAGACGCAGTAAATGGGGCGCATATTTTGCAAGGGTTAAGCGATAATCTCTATTTTCTGCTTCTGCTACAGGAATATCCTCTAAATGATCATAACGATAACGCGTGATAATTTGTTGTAAATCAGGGGCTTGATTATCCGAGATCGCTTGTTTGATCAAAGCATTGTGTGGATCCTCTAGAAGAATGATATTAGCCTTAATCCTGTTATGACGAATAAAAAGCACAACTTGCTCTGCTAATACGGTCCCTTCAATGTCCAATGTGATTTGAGGGTTATGCTGAAGGAAGAGGATAAAATTGCCGGAGCTTTGATACATACTCCACTGACTGGGAGATGTTATTACAATTTTAGCTCGACTGAAGGGCAAGTGGTAAAACCGGCTCTGACTGCTTGGATCTCTATCGAAAGCGCTTTGATTGAAAAATTCGTCAATGGTATTGTCGAAAGTATCATATTCTGAGTAAGGCATTCCACTTTGTATATGCCTCGTACTTAGTACGCTGTCTAAGTATTTTCTTTCAAATCCAGCATCACAAAATTCGAAATAATTGGTTAAATGCTCTTTTTGGATCAGGTTTTTTAAGAAGGATTTGAGGTTTGAGCCAGAAGAATGTGAATCATGTGAACGATAAGAAGAATACCCACTATAGAGCGGCATTTGTCGTCTTGCCATTATGTAAATGCTAGTGTTCGGATAATGTCTCATGAAGCTAACAAAATGGTCTATGTTGGCATAAAACATGCTCTCGTTGTCTGGGCTGAGGAGATCAATATACGCATCGCCGTAGTTATCAAATTTTGATAATTTAAAGATAATGGGCTCGATAACACAGGGTTTATCGTAACAATTCAAAATCTGTTGATCGAGTTGTGTGAGCTCAACATCCACTCGATGAGCATCAGTTGGGGGAAGGTTCAGGCCATTATCTTTAATTTTTCTATCAAACGATAAAATAATGGTATCTGGGAATTGAATGCGTTTGGTCCTGCTTTGTCTAACAAACTGATATCCCAAGTTCCCAAAATCAACAGCACGTCCAATTCGGTGTCGGCCAATTAACCACGCCTCTTGGGTGGCTGTGGCCCTCTGGCCATATTGTGGGCTTTCAAGAAAATTAACATCCAAATATCCAAATAGGCAATGAGCGCCCTCTGAATGCGCACTGTAACTGTAACTGGAACGGGGCCGTGAATACACGTCATTGCGCACAATAAGAGTCAGGGAATCACCGAGTTCGCTCTTATGCTCTTGAGCATTTTCATCTTTAGTCTGTCCAATGATAATATAATATAGCATTTTTTGTACACAATGAGGAATAGAATTTGCATTATACGTCAAAAAAACGCCATATGTCCTGGATTTTTTTAATCTGTTGAATTTATTGTCTTTAAAAACCAAATTGGAACATTATTATAAAGTGTCTCTAAGTCGGAAAAAATGTTGCGTCATGCGGCTGAACACGCCACTTCCAACTGGAGCAAATCTTTTTTTTGTGCGAAGATAAGATGAGTCAGGTTTCATACACAGGACGCAAGCATGCAAAATCGGATTGCATTGATCACAGGTGGTATAGGCGATATCGGCACGGCAACTTGTCGAGAATTGTCGAAATTGGGTGCGAAGGTGATTGCGGCGGATCATGTTCCCAAAGAACAAGGTGAAGCGTGGTGTGCGCAACAAAAAACGGCGGGGTTTGCTTTTGACTATGTGAAATTTGAGATTAACTCTTTCGATAGTTGTGCGCTGGCAGCTGAAGATGTCCTCAAGCGTTTTGGTACCATCGACATTTTGGTCAATGCCGCTGGTACCATTAATGATGCGGTATTACGTAAAATGACCAAACAACAATGGGATGACGTTGTACATACTGATTTAGACAGTATGTTTAATGTGACCCGGCAATTTATCAATGCAATGATTGAGCACAAATATGGTCGAATTATAAATGTGTCTTCGGTCAATGGTGAAAAGGGGCAGTTTGGACAGACCAATTATTCTTCAGCAAAATCAGGTGTGTATGGGTTTACCAAATCTTTGGCCCAAGAAGTTGCAAAATATGGGATAACGGTGAATACCATATCTCCAGGGTATGTAGACAGTAAGATGGTGCATTCTATCAGTCAACCTGTACTAGATAAAATTGTGGCTGAAATTCCAGTGGGTCGTTTGGCCAAACCAGAAGAAATTGCTTGGGCGATTGCATTTTTGGCCTCAGAACGCAGTGGCTTTATTACTGGCTCCAATCTAGCAATCAACGGCGGCATTCATATGTATTAAGGGCAATTATGTCAGAAGATCAGAGTAGCCAGATCAAACTTATCAAAAAATATAAAAATCGGCGTTTGTATGATTTGGAGCGTAGTCAGTATGTGACGGTGGAGGATTTGCAGGCCTATGTATTGCAAGACATTGATTTTCGAGTGTTGGATGCGACAACTGGAAAAGACTTGACCAATCCAACGCTGTTGCAAATGTTTGTGGAATTAGAAACAAACTCTGCGCAAGCCTTGTCACCCAAGGTATTGCGTCAATTGATCAAACTATCCAAGCATCCTATGAGTGAACAATACAAAGTTATTCTTGAACAAATGCTGGGAAAGATTCAAGATCATCTCCACCCGTATATGCACAATGTGCAAACAACGACTGAATTATGGGTGAAACAATCAGAGCAATTTATGAAATCTTGGCAAGATTGGCTACGGAATCGGGGTGAATGACGGTGGATACTTTGGTTTTGGCTACGCAATCGCAAGGTAAAATAGCAGAATTGACCGCATTATTGGCACCGATTCAATGTATTCCACAAATTCAACTAGCTATCTCAGAAGTCGCAGAAACGGGATTGAGTTTTATTGAAAATGCACTCATTAAAGCGCGGCATGCTAGCCGGCATAGCACTTATGCTGCCTTAAGCGATGACTCTGGGTTGGTGATTGAAGCTTTGGGCGGACGTCCTGGTATTTATTCGGCACGTTTTGCTGGCGCCAAAGCGTCCGATGCAGCGAATATGCAAAAAGTGCTTCAATTGATGCAGGGTATTGGAGCGGGAGCGAGACAAGCTTATTTCTACTGTGCCATGGCTTTGGTTCGTTATCCAGAAGATCCGACCCCGATTTTAGCATGCGGTCGTTTGGATGGGGTTATCCTAGACGCACCGCGCGGCGAACAGGGATTTGGTTATGATCCTATCTTTTTCTTACCTGACTATGACAAAACACTTGCCGAATTAGGATCGCAAGAAAAAAATCTCATCAGTCATCGTGCCCAAGCTTTAAAGAGTTTGCTAGCTAGTCGATTACGAATAGTTAAAAATGAAACGAATGATCATCCATGTTGACATAAACATCAAACCAATAATGGCTGCTGTATTCAAAATAACCATTGATGGTGATCCATTGATCTTGTGACTGAGTACAATCTGATGCTTGAATGGTGATGAGCGCTTGAGGCTGTCCAATTGCCCCGTAGGTCAAAGCTTGAGCGAGACCCGTGTTGGGCGCAACACATCCCGTTGGGAATGTAATGGCTGCCCCATCAATAAGCAAACGAAATTTATAGGCATGATTCTCAGGGCTGGCATCTAAACCAAAATTAACATCCCCTGGTACTTGTCCTGCCAAGCTTGCGCTCGCCAAGCTGGCTAATAGAAGCGTGGTTAGAATAAAACGCGGCATTATTTATCTCCTGATTATCTTAGATAATATCTAAAAATTTCTGAGTGCATGCAAGGAACTTTGTCATTCGCGCCCATGTGGGCATGACGCTTTTGCTGAGCAGTCTCGTATTTCTAGGATAGTTTTTGCATCATAATATTACAGTATTTTATCTGAAAGGCAATCATCCTGAGCGTAGGCGAAGGATCTTCTGATAACGACACGGCGCTAAATCATTGAGATACTTAGCTTACGTTCAGTAGTCCGTGGTTTTTTTAATGGGACAGCCCTGTGTGGTCTTACGATGTTGACAGCTGATTAATATATACTATGCTCAAAGAGTGGTCATTTTTAATGAGTAATGGGGAGTTGCGATGAACGCTTATCAAATAGGAAAAATGGTCTTATTCTCAGCAGGACTTGGTTTGAGTCAAATATGTAGTGCATTGGTAGATACTGATCCGCTGGCAGAGTACTGTGTTTCCAAAAGTGGGACGTTGACTCCTATGACGGCTTGGTTTGACACCAATCAGGGTGTGATTGAAGGGTTGACTGAACGTTTCTGCACCTTCGAACGTGACAATGGCTACCTGGTCATCGGTTTGTCTGCTTTTGCTTCTGATCATGCTAATATTGCTGCAACGTATATGAAGAGTCTTCCGGAAATCAAAGAGGGATCAAAGTTGTTGGGGGAGCATAAAGCGAGAAGTGGGGCTTTGGGGTTGCCTAATCCTTCTTCAGCTGTATGCCAGAAATTGGGTGGCACAACCATCAATTATCGGTTTCAAGGCAATTTTAAGCCTGAAAATGGGGGTGCTGCGGATGTATGTACATTTGGCGATGGTTCGATGGTGAGTGCATGGACTTTAATTTATATGGCTAACCATCGGGCCGGGTACGATGAAGTTAAAAATAATGTCAAATCACAGCCACTGCCAATGCCTGGAGGTTAGGACCAATCCACGGTTCAGGCTGCAAAAATCATAAATCGTCTAAAATCGGTGTTTGATCGCGTTAATTAGCCCGGCTATTCGCCTCGATCAAACCCCGTTTTTAGTTGAATTTTTCCCTTTTTTGCTCGCGGGATTCCTAGACTAAAATTTATATACTAGCGAAATAAAAGTTTCCAGTGTTGCGAGCGTTTGTCGGTATGTTTGGCTTGGGGAACCTGAACTAGGCAAACCTCTACCAGCAGTGTCTTGCGTACCATAATAGGTATACATCATATCCAATCGCCACGAGAAAGGGGTGGCAATAGCGGTTTGCCAGCCTAATCCGCCTTGAACACCATTCCTACCAAACGAGCTGTTCACAAAACCATTCCGGCCATTGTCAACGATGTTAAAATTGGAATAAGCCCAACCTATAATCAGATGTCCAAAAATACCTGGTTGAAATTGGTAGGCTGGGAGAAGTCGAAGCCCGGCGTTATATGGTGTACTGCTTGTGACAGATGTGGAAGAAGGCGCATCGTAAGAGATAGAGGCGGTGGTGTTACCAGTAGGTGTACAGACGATAACTGGCAACGAAGTATGATTGATAGTAGTGCTGACGCCTCCATTGGCATTACCAAATCCTTCTATGCCGATTTTGAAGTCATTTGGCGAGTAAACCTCTCCCATTTTTCCCATCTTGGGATCATTGTAGACTTGGGTCTCAGTGAAGAAGAGATCATTTAAAGAAAAATTATAATCAAATCCAAGATAAAGGCCGCCTACAAATCCCATTGCACCCAAATTTTCTGTACCCGAGTTAACGACGTACTGCAATTTATCAGTAACATCACTGAGGCCGATGGCACCTCCCACATAAAATCCATCGAAATCTTGGTCTGCTTGCATGTTGGAAATATCTGCCCAAACACCAGAGGCATTTAGGAACAACATAGCAAGAATAATTTTTTTGTAATTTAAAATCATAACACGTCCTTTTGTCCAAAGCGCCAATGGCATCATAGATTAACAAATTTATAAATAAAGATTAAATTCCCTTCTATTGAACTGAATTGATTGCTATATTTTTGATAAGCGTAGAGATTGGTATTGCTACTTCCTGTTCCGGACAATGTTTGATATATGCTGTATACAGCGTCTGCACGTAACGTAAAGTTTTGAATGAGTTCGACTTTCATTCCTAAGCCTGCTTGAAACCCACTTTGATTGGCAGTTTTGTTAATGAACCCGGTCTGACCATTGTCTTTAATGTTAAAGCTGGCATTGGTATAGCCTAAAATAACATGTCCTACTACTTTGTCATAAAATAAAAATCCTGGTAAAACCCGTGGCGCTAAATAATAACTTTCTCCGACAGAGTAGCTAGTATTTTCTGCAAATCTTCGGGAACTAGCATTTAAACCAGCGGCATTAGCCAAAAATTCCACCCCTACCTTAAATCGCTGACCCACACTAAAATCATAACCAATGAGTCCACCACCTACTACGCCAGTGTGAGCTAATTGTATCGATGTAGAAGGAAAGTTGGTGGTGACTGCATCGTTTAAAACTGCGACTCCAACATCGACACCCACATAAATGCCATCATACGCATTATAGTCAGGTCCCATTGTGCCGCCAAATGCAGTGTGGGTTAACAAAAGCAAAAGTGCGAATTGTATTTTTTTAAAACATGACATCATAAAATTCCTTAAGTAATTATTGTAATCCTTCACTCTTTTATGCGCGCATACAACTCCACTAATACTATATTATTAGAGCGGTATTTGAAAGCCTATTTAGGGGCTGTTATAGTGGGCTGTGTAGACTAGTTCAACGTTTCATAAACTTTGTTCTGTTCTTCTTCCGGCAATGGCTCGTAGGGCTCCGTCCTCCTGCGCTTTATTGCCTGCATAAGAACAGAACAAAGTTTATGAAACGTCGAACTGGGTTTTTGTGTGAGTGGACGGAGGTGTTTTCTGAAGGCTTTACTTGAACTCAGTGCGTATTTGAGCACAAAGTATTCTAATTATATTTTAGAAAATTTCTTGGTGAAGCGAGCCAGTCGCTTAAGAAAAAGGCAGCAAAAGCACCTGACGCAGCGCATTGCAGTTTTTGGCGCAAGTTTTAATCCCACCACTTTGGGGCATGTGGATTTTATTCGCTGTCTTTTACAGTCCAGTGTTCCTAGTTTTGAGCGTGTTTGTTTGATTCCCTCTGGTCAATCCCCATTAAAGACTGCAGCAGAATATGCTTCTGCGAGGAATCGCTTACAGATCTTGGATTTGGTTTTGCAAACTCAGTTTACGTCTTTAGAACGAGCGCGACTGAGAGTAGAGACCACCGAGGTTACTCGGCAATCTCCCTCATGGATGGTGATGACTTTGACGTCTCTCATTCTAAGCCATCGCGCACAAGAGTCGTATACCTTAGCGTGTGGCTACGATCATTTGCTCCAAATGCATAAATGGTATCGATGGTCAGATTTAGCGAGTTTGTGCGAAGTGTGTTTTTATCCGCGTACTCAGGTCGATATTTTGAATCGCATTGCGGCAGAAGCCTGTGTTGCTTTGTGCCGAGGAAAGATAAAGGTAACTGTCATATTTATCCATACGGCACAAAAAGAAGAATTTTTTACCCTATGTGTCCAGGGTAAGGGAGAAAGGGATCTAAAGAAATTGGCCCAATATTTGACATTGACGTGTGATCCCATGGCTAACATTCGTGCTAGCTCAGCATCGGATATTCGTGCTTTTTATCACAATACTGAACCCAACCAAAATAATGTTCCGGAGGGGGTCGGTTCAGAAGTGCATCACTATATTATTGCCCACGATTGCTATTTAAATAATTCAGCCAGCATCACTCCAAAGAAAAAGAGCAATACCAAGCCTGCTAACAGATAGCCGCCGGGGACGCGATATCCTTTGAGGTGCAAACGATGACGGCCCTTGAAAATCATGAGCATTGGCAGTACACCCATTAGAAATGCGAGCAACATACCCGCCCAGCTTAAAATTTGATTGAATCCAGTGGGGATAATTTTGAGAAAAATAATAGGCGGAAAATAGGTTAAGCATAAGAGGAGCGCGCCTGATAGGCCGCCAACTTCGAGGTCTAAGCCGTCTGACAACGTATGATATAAAGCCATCGATACCCCTAAAAATGAGGTAATCACCGCAAACAATGCAAAAAGAGTGAGGATCTGCGTCAGATAAGGGTTATTAGTAATATAAATCAGCGCGTTGGCAACGCCCGTTCCATTGTCTAAACTATGTGCAATAGCGCGTAATCCATGTGTGCCATGCAGCGGGATATTCCCCAGGGTTGCCGTTTCCCACAGTATATAAATGATCAACGTGACGATACTGCCCCAAAGAATTGTTTTTTGTAATTCTTGACTGTTGCGATCGAAGTAAGTGCTTAAAGAGGGGACGATGATGCTGTATCCGAAAGCAGTGATTAACAAAGGGATTGCATGCGGAATTTGGAGTATGTTTTGTGCTGGTTGAGCCAATAGCGCGCCATCCACTGTGGGAAGGGTGATACATAAAATGAGAATATAACTGAGTGCTAGGCCAATAGACATCGCACGGTTCACATGATCAACGACGCGGATCCCAAAAAAAATAAATAATCCAATTAAACCAATGAACGCCAGCATGCCCACAGTTTGATTCAAATTAATCTGCCACAGATAAGATGCGGATTGTAGGATCCAGCTCGAGCCTGCTAGTAAATAGGTGCACATGAGCGAGTATAGCAATGCTAAATAGACGATCCAAACCAGCTTTTTGATTTTTGCGCCGAAAAAAAACTGTGTGATGCTCAAAAGGTTAGCACTAGCCGATTTTTGCCATAAATGAATTTCGAGATAATACAGCGCAGCCAATGTTGAAAAAGCCCAGCACAGAAAAAACAAACCCAGACTCCAAGCAAATCCTGCTTCACCCGTATCGCTTGGGATTCCTAAAATACCGGTTCCAACGGAGGTGCCACAGATGAGTAATATTCCGCCTATCATTTTTGAATTCATATGATCCAACTTCGCAGCTGTTTTGACCGATAGTTATAGCATTGAATGATGGAGCAGCCAAGCAAAATAGGTAAGGGCAAAATAGGTCACGTCTAGGTTATCGTTAAATGTAATGCATCCTGTTCATGCAAAGTCACACCCAATGCCGTTTGCAATGCCCGAGTTTTTAACACTATTTCCTCAAACTCTTGCTCGATATCGGATAAGGCAACGATGGCGCCGCCGGCACCGATGCTGATTTGATGAGGCGTAATTTCTGCAGTGCGAATCACAATATTCAAATCAATGGCACCGTTGAGGCTGATATAACCCAGTGAGCCTGAGTAAATGCCGCGAGCTTGCGTTTCAAATTGATTCAGCAGTGTCATGGTTCTGATTTTGGGCGCACCCGTCATTGAACCGCCAGGAAACGTATGCTGGATACAATCTATTCCATGCACGTTTGTTCGCAACTGGCCTGTGATCCGACTGACTAATTGATGGACAGTGGCATAGGTTTCCACTTGCATCAAACTAGGGACAGCAACACTGCCAATTTGACAAATTTTACCCAAGTCATTGCGTAATAAATCAACAATCATCAAATGTTCTGAGCGAAACTTTATATCTACCTGCAAAGCACGTGTGAATTGCTGATCTTCGTCGGGATTTTGTCCGCGTGGTAATGTCCCTTTGATCGGTTTTGCTTCAATTTTTCGGTGTCGATCAATCTTTAAAAAGCGCTCCATTGAAGAGCAAGCAATGGCTAGGTCGGAAAATTTGAAAAACGCTGCATGCGGTGCTGGGTGACAATGACGCAGATTGATGTAATATCGGAATGGGTCGATTTGACATGAAAACTGCAATTTATTGGTTAAACAAATTTCGTAACTCTCTCCTGCGTCAATATAATCCAGACAGTCCTGAATCCGTGACTTATAGTCGGCAGGTGCTTGTAGCCAGGTGCCTTGCACGGGATACGGAGGTAATGGGCAGGGCTGCACTTCAATGATGTCTTGCAATGTTTGAGATAGTGTTTGTAACCAAGCCGTGTTCGATGCGAGATGATCTTGAGAGGAGACTGCAACCACATAGCAGCATTGTTCTTGATGATCGAATGCAATAAATCTATCTAAAAATAACCATTGCGCATCGGGATGGGGTGCGGGCTTGGTGTCAGGAATGGACGCGGTTACTTGATTCAATTCATAACCAAAATAGCCAATAAATCCCCCCTGAAAATCAAACGGGAGATTCGGATCAGTGATGATGCTAATGCTCAGTAACGCTTGTTTTAAATATGCGAAAATACTCATGGCAAACGATGTTGTGTTCTGTCCTTGTATCCGGGTTGTGGTTTGACTGTGAGCATCATAACTCAACTGGTATGCCAAGGGACCTTGAAGTGCACCCATATAGGAAAAACGCGAAAACCCTGGAACGACTTGACTGCTATCTAACCACACCGCCGAGGGGTATTGCGCAAACACCTGTTGAAAAACACTGGCAGGGTTGGCATGAAAGGGATGTTTTTGGCTAATGATGGTATAGGAGTCGTGGCCATTGGGTGTTGGCGCAAGAGGGCCTGGCTGGTAGGGTGGCTTTGCGTTTGGTTGCTTGTTTAGCATTATTTGCGATGGCAGTTTTTGTCGACGATGTTGGTAATATTGGGCCGTCAAATGCTGAAAATTGACGAGCAATTGACGGCCGTATTCACTGGCAATTGATTCTGGATGATATTGAATGCCCCATATGGGTTTATGTAGATGGCGTAACCCCATTACCAATCCATCCTGCGTCCAAGCGGTGATCTCCAGCTCAACAGGAATAGCCCCAGTGCATACTAAAGAATGGTAACGCATAACTTGAAATGGGGTAGGGATACTGTGATACAAAGCATCTTGACTATGGCTAATCGTACTCACGCAACCATGCATGGGCGTCGGTGCACGCGCGACGCGTCCCCCAAAAGCGCTAAAAATGCCTTGGTGGCCTAGACAAACGCCTAAAATGGGTTTATCGCTATTTAAAATAATCGATTTACCGATTTTGAAGTCGTGAGAATTATCAGGATGGCCCGGTCCAGGAGAGAGTATGATATTGTCATAGACGGAGGGGTCAAGCTGCAAAAATTCATCAGAATCGTGAGCAATCACCCAAGGCTCAACGCCTTGAATTTCGGCAATGAGCTGAAATAGGTTATAGGTGAAAGAATCGTAATGATCGATGATCACTGTTTGCATGCAAATTTATACTCGTTTGCGAAAAGACCGACCGAAGTGTAGCATTATTTGTTACGATTTTCTCTCTGAATTGAAATAGATCCAGAGAGAAGCGAAGGATCTCTTGAACTAGGAAAATTCTAGTCAATGAGAGATTCTTAGCTACGCTCAGGATGATGTATAGTCTTTTAATTTTTAATTGATCAATTAATAAAAGAAGTAGGTTGGGCCTTGGCCCAACAGCAGTGTTTCGTTGGGCCAAGGCCCAACCTACATTGATTAGTTAATTAAAAATTAATTCACTATATCTGGTGAGTACCTATTATTTTTGAAAAACGTAAGTACCTGGTGCTTTGGGAAGTTTTGAATCGAGTTCAGGAGGCGCAACGCGTTTGGGATCGGAGTTTTCTACTAACCACGCGCTCCAAGCTGGCCACCATGAGCCGTCAAATTCCTCTGCTACTTGATACCAGTCTTCTGGACTTAAAAAAGAATTGTCATTTTTACGCTTGCGTAGGTGATAGCGTCCGCGGGGATTACCGGGTTCACTGATGATGCCGGCATTGTGTCCCCCCTTTACTAGTACAAAAGTTAAAGCGTGGTTCATCATCAGATGGATTTTATAAACTGATTTCCAGGGTGCAACGTGATCTTTTTCGGTGCTTACGACGAAGGCTGGCGCTGTGATATTTTCTGCTGCAATGGTTTGACCTTCTACCACAAACCGTCCTGCCACCAATTCATTATTTAAAAAGAGCTTTTCTAAATATTCACTGTGCATTTTATAGGGCATGCGGGTGGCGTCTGCATTCCATGCAAACAAATCGATCATACCGCGGCGTTCGCCATGCATATAATCTTGAATCATTTTTGACCAAATTAGATCGTAAGAGCGTAACATTTGAAATGTGCCCGCCATTTGTTTGGTATCCAGATAACCTTGCTCCCACATCATATTTTCTAAAAAAGAGATCTCGCCTTTATTCGTGAATAGTAATAATTCGCCTGCTTCAGTAAAATCACCTTGCGCTGCTAGCAAAGTCAAACTTTTTAAACGTCTATCCCGATCCCGTGCCATGGCTGCTGCAGTAATGATAGATAGCGTGCCGCCTAAACAATACCCCATCAGATGAATTTTTGTTTTAGGTAGAATGCAAGAAATTTTGTCGATGGCAGCCATTGCGCCTAAACGATAATAATCATCCAAACTCAAATTGCGATCCTTGGTGGTGGGATTAATCCATGACACGATGAAGACGGTATGTCCTTGACTGACCAACCATTTGACCAATGAATTATTGGGAGATAAATCCAAAATATAATATTTCATGATCCACGCAGGCAAAATCAAAATGGGCTCACGATACACGGTTTTAGTTTGAGCTTCATATTGAATCAACTCAATCAAGCGGTTGCGAAATACTACGCGACCAGGCGTGATAGCAACTTGTTTGCCTGGGATAAAGTTTTCAACGCCGGCTGGGGGTGTATTGGTGACATGCTCCCAGAGATCGGTGAGGCCTAATTCAGTGCCTCGGACCAGATTCATCCCCCCACTGCGCACAGTTTCATCGAACAATTCTGGATTAGTCAGAATGAAATTTGCGGGAGAATTAGCATCCAGCATTTGACGCACACAAAATTTAATCAAACGTTGAGACTGAGCCGATAAGCCTGCAACATCAGTGGCAAGTTCCCACCATTTTTCCGTCATACAAAATGATTCTGCACCCATGCGCCAGGGTAAGGATTCCCATTTTGGCGATTTGAAACGCACGTCTTTGCCGTTTGCAACCGGTTCATTCATCATCATTTTTTGTAGTAATGTCTGAAAATGTACAGGGAAATACCAATACAGCTCTAACATTCTCCCGGGTGATTGCATCAAATGCAATAGCCAAGCTATAAATGAGATTCTGACACCAGCAGGATTGACTCCGTGCGTTAATTTAGCCAGATTGGCCTGAAAGAAACGATCAATCAATTTATAAAATGACTGAGGACCATCCTCTTCTGAATGAAGTGGATCCTGGGAGGATTCTTCTTCATTGGAGACAAGTTTTTCAACATCAATACAAGGAGCCGTATCAGACTTTTTACTTTTTTTTCTTGTCATGTGGCGTCAACCCTGCATCAAGTAAGCGGCGTATTTTAAGCTTATCAGAGGATTGAGGAATTTCCAGTTTAAGAGAGGAGGTTTTGAGTATGGCGTCTTGTTGGGCCAAGGCCCAACCTACCATGCTAAGACTGTTTAGAGGCGTCTTTACGCACCAAACCAGAGGTTGTCAAAGGAAATTCAGAAGTCGGTACGGGTGTAGGCAATGGATTGGCTTTCGTTGGTGTACTTTCTGCTTCGACATAAAGAGAGCCGTTTTCTTCCTGGTTTTCGCCTTCGAGCAAATAACGACGATGTTGAAGATAAGCATCGCGCACAAAAGTATATTTGTCTAATGACTCACTGATCAAACGGTCGCTGTCTAGCATTTGTGCACGTAGATCCACATACCTTTCCGCGAGTAAAGAATATAATGGGATGGTAGGGATATAGGGATAGGGTGTAAAAATAGTATAGTCGAAAAGCAATGCCATGCCGTCGCGGATGGTGCTCGGGCCGAGAAATGGAATGATGACATAAGGGGAGTGTTTGTCGCCCCATTTAGCGAAGGTTAATCCCAAATCATTACTACGGAGCGGGAAGCCATATTTTGTAGCAGGATCAAAAATACCTCCGACACCCAGTATAGAATTCAGAACAAAGCGATGCGCGTCTTGGGAGGCATGTGGGAAGTCGGCTTGCAATAAATCGTTTGCAACGGTCGGCAGCATATTAATATTGGTATAAAAATTATTGATGACTGCGCGACCCTGACTTGGAACAATAAACGCATACGCTTTTGCTACTGGTTTGAGTAGCACGGCATCAACACCTTTATTAAAATTGAAAATTTTACGATTCATCGGTTCGTAGGGATCTTCAGGATTTGGGCCTGTGAGCTGACAACCCTGTAAACCGAGGGTTATGATGAATAAAAGTGAACACTGTGATAGGCGCATGAATACCGTTAAGTTTGTACGGTAGGGAACTATTAATATACCCGAGAATATTTTTTTTTCCTAGGGATTTCTGGATGGTAAAATCATGTGTGGCTATAAATAATCCTAATCGCCGGCGTCCCGCACTTTGTGCTCAGGATCTACGAAGGGACTTATGGGTAAAGTAAGTTCTTTGTGTTAAAATAAAAAACAAAAAACAAATGAGGGTGATGAAGCGATGATTTCAAATGATGAACAGAAGAAGCACGAAATCTCATTGGCTTCCTCCGAGCAGACGATTCAACAGGCATATGCATTTTTAAATGCATTTTTAAATGATCCACCAGCTGACCTACTTTGGTCATACCAAGGCATGGCATTACGCGCCGCTTGTTTAGGGATTCTGAGCAAACCTATCAGTGATCAGGAGAAAGTCTCGGAAATAAAGGCATTGATCACGGATACTGTCCCTGCACTTAGTCTGAGCGAAACACTTCGAACTTGGTTTGCAGGCTTATATGCTTTTTGTGCTGCCATTCTACGGGGTCAATTTAGACAATCGTTCACTTTTTGCAATGAAGCCGTAGTTGAACAAAGAACACAATATCACTGTTTTTATGCCACTATGTTTAAAAAAATAGATAGACCACTTAAAAACATGCTGGTGATTGGTGCTGAAAAATCGAACCCTCTTGATTGCGCAAGATTTGATGCTTATTGTCGTGAAAATCATGTGGAGTGGTTTGGGCATAAAAATGAATTTCATCATTCTAGTCCGCAACATTCAGTGCACGATACTCACTTCAGAGATGGCGGTATCAGCGAAGAGGCGTTTGCAGCCAAAAAAAGTAGTATTGAGACCGAAATATTGGAGCGCGCAAAGGCAGATTTTTTAGCTTATCTGGATAATGAGCTGCCTAACCAACAACAAGTCGATATTTTAATGGTTGATCGCTCCGTCATCAATTTTTTTTGTCTTAATCTTCACAATGTATTTCCATATCACGAAAACCCGAAAGTCAATAAGTTTTTTTGGGAGCTACGAGCCGAAATAGAAAAAAAAATACTTTTTTTATTTGCAAGTGCTTGTATGACTCGCCTGCGTGATACAGGTGTATTGATTATCGCATCAGAACAGCCAGAAGAAATAGCACCTTTCTTTCAATCAACTGAACCGTTAACAGATACTTTCTTGGTTGATGAATATCCGGCAACATTTCTTGGCATTCAAAAATTTTCGGGATTTAAGAAAGCCCCATTTAATCAACAAGCCAACCCAATCGAAGCTCAGTCCGTATCTGACTATATGCGCGTACCAACATAGTTGCTATAATAGTCAGTTCGAGTAATAATAACCACCATTTATATTGATAGGAAAACCATGAGCATCACGAGCACATTGAATGAAGAAATACTGATCGTTCAAGAAAAACCGGGCGCACAGTTGGCGGCGCAACGGGTATTACGAGACTATTCTCCTGAATATGTTGCTGGCAAATTGCATTTGCGGGTAAGGGTCATTGAATTACTTGAAGCTGATGATTATGAAAAAATGCCTGAGCCTGTGTTTATAAAAGGCTATTTGCGGGCTTATGCAAAATTATTGGGTGTTCCAGCTGAGCCTTTACTCAATACGTTTAATTCACTGTATTCAGATGAAAGCAAATCAGAAAGAACATTGTGGCAAAGTCGTAGACAAAATAATCGCGCGGAATATGTTATTCGTTGGGTGACCATTCTATTGAGTTTAGGCGTATTGGTTGCTGTAGGTATGTGGTGGGAGTCTAGCCGAGAAAATGAGCAAATTTTGCCTGCGAAACTAGAGCAGCAAGCGTTGGAACAACCGGTTACTCCTGTTCCAGAGGTGCGTTTAACTGATTTGTCTAAAATGCGTTCTTTGCTTTCTTCTGCGGAATCACAAGAACTGGCAGTAGGAGATCAACAGTGATAGAACGCATTCAAGCCATTCGTGGGATGAATGATCTGTTACCTGATGAAACAGTTAAGTGGCAGAGAGTAGAGCAACTATTTGCGCAGTGTATGCGTACTTACGGTTACCAAGAAATTCGGTTTCCTATTTTAGAAAATACGGCTTTGTTCAAGCGAACCATTGGCGCTGTCACCGATATCGTTGAAAAAGAAATGTATAGTTTTAACGATTTAAATCAAGAATCATTAAGCATGCGGCCTGAAGGCACGGCGGGTTGTCTGCGTGCTTGCCTTGAGCATGGACTATTGCATAATCAGCAACAAAAACTCTGGTACAATGGCCCCATGTTTCGCCATGAGAAGCCGCAAAAAGGTCGCTACCGTCAGTTTCATCAGTTTGGAGTGGAGGCACTGGGTTTTTCTGGGGTTGGGATTGAGCTTGAGTTGATGCTTATGTGTCACCGGCTATGGGCCCTGTTAGGCATTGAGCAAACGCTGCAATTACAAATTAATACTTTGGGTGTATTGGAAGAGCGGCAAGTGTACCGTCAGAAATTAATTGATTATTTTTCACAGTATTCAGCCGATTTGGATGAAGAGTGCCAGCGACGTTTGCACCGCAGTCCCATTCGTATTTTAGATAGCAAAAACCCTGCTTTGCGCGATATTATTGCAGGAGCACCTAAATTAATTGACAGTTTGAGCGAAGCCAGTCGGCAACATTTTTCGGACTTACAAGCTGGCTTGACTGCATTAAATATTCCTTTCCAGATTAATCCTACTTTAGTTAGGGGGTTGGATTATTACGGGCATACTGTATTTGAATGGGTAAGCGACCGTTTGGGCGCGCAAGCGACAGTGTGTGCGGGTGGGCGTTACGATATATTGGTGGAACAATTAGGTGGACAGGCTACGCCAGCGGTCGGATTGGCGCTGGGAGTAGAACGCTTATTGCTATTGTTGGAAACCATGGGTACGTCAAATTCTGTAGAAAAAACAGATATATTCGTGATCACAGATGGTGAGCAGTATCAAATCCAAGCGTTGGCGATTGCCGAGTGTTTGCGTGCTGCAGATTGGAAAGTAGTGGTCTATCTAGGCCAAGGGCGTATGAAAGCTCAATTTAAACATGCAGATAGAAGCGGAGCGCGTTTTGCGCTTATTTTGGGCGAAAATGAAGCACAAGAAAGTGCAGTGAGTATTAAGGATTTATTAGATGGTACGCAAAAAAAAGTGCCAAAAAATGAATTGGTAGAAGCATTACGAGTTTGGCCAAGCTAATCCGAGCCGTGACCACCAGGTAGCGGAAATGTTGAGTGTATTCAAAGGGCCGTGTCATTTCCGCGTAGGCGGGGATGACACAGATTGTTGAACATCCTCTTATAGATACTCGGCGACTGCTGCGCTAACCCATAAATGTTTCATTTGCTTACGTGTGGCTCGGATGGCGCAATTAGGAGAGAAGTATGTCTACTGTTTATATGACAGAAGTAGAACAAATTGAAATGCTTAAAAAATGGTGGAAACGTCACCATCGGGTCCTTGTGACCACGCTGAGTGTCGTGTTGTTGTTGATATCTGGAGGCCGATATTGGCAGTGGCATCAACATAAACATCTTGAGGATGCTTCCAATGCTTATGAACATTTGATGGTGGCCTTTTCCAGTCAAGAGTCTGAGTCAGTGCAGGCTTACGCGCAGCAGCTGGTGAGTCAGTATTCTGATACGGTCTATGCGGATACAGCACGTTTGATTCAAGCCAAATTGTTTTTGGTTGCGGGAGAGTACGCGCAAGCCAAACTAGCTTTGCAAGCGGTAACTGACCACTCTAAATTTGATGTCTTGGCGGATGTGGCTCGTCTGCGTTTGGCACGTATTTTGATTTTTGAAAAAGCCTATGACTCTGCATTGCAAGAGCTAGACCGGGTTAAAAACTCAAATTATAGTTCTTTGCGAACTGAATTACGGGGCGATATTTTTTATGCCCAAAGCAAATTACAAAAAGCAGATCACGAATATCAAGCAGCAAAATCTGATACAGAAAAATCTGGTATCAATAATGTATTTTTAGAGATGAAGCGCCATAATCTTCATGCTTCATTAACCCCTGTGCAAACCGCACATTCTTTGTCGTAAGTGAGATAGCATGCGTTTTTTTTGTAAAATGATCATGGTGGGGTTGTGTGGATTGGGATTACAATCCTGTGGTTATGTTGATGATTATATTTTAGGTAAAGATAATACATTGCAACCCAAGCCACTGCCAGCGATTCAATCTAAAGTTACCCTGCATAGGATCTGGTCGGCTAAAATTGGCCAATCACATCAAACCCCTACGTACTATAAATTGAAACCGGCCACAGTTGGGCAGAAAATTTATACTGCAGATACCAGTGGCAGAGTGACGGCTTTATCGCAAGGTCACGGTAAGATTTTGTGGACCACTCCATTACCGCATGGCATTGTTTCTGGCCCTAGCGTAGCACACGGTAAAGTCATCGTGAGTACCGACAATGGTGCCGTGGTAGCCTTGTCTCAATTTGATGGTCGCTTATTGTGGGAAACGTCGGTAGCAAGTGAGGTGCTGGCCAAAGCAGCGATAACTCGACAATCCGTCATTGTGAAGACCATGGATGGCCATTTATTTGCATTAGATCTTACGACGGGTAAAAAACTTTGGGTGGTCGAACATGGTACCCCGAGTTTGATCTTAAAAGCGAGCTCTTCTCCCTTGGTGGTCGGGAATACTGCTTTGGTTGGATATTCTGATGGAAAATTAGATGCAGTGGATTTGGAAAAAGGCCGCATTATTTGGCAACGAGGCATTGCTTATGCTAATGGAGCGAGTGATGTCGAGCGTTTAGTAGATATTGATGCGGATCCGCTGATGCGGAACCAATGGCTCTATATGGCCAGTTATCAAGGATTTATCGGCGCTTTTGATGTGAGCAACGGGCAATTTGTTTGGTCTAAACAAGCCTCAGTCTATAAAAACATGGCAATGGATGAGGATGTTTTGTATGTCACAGATAGCCATGATGTTCTTTGGGCATATCAATTGTCATCTGGGCAAGTCAAATGGAAACAAACTGCTTTGAAAGGCAATGGTTTGACGGAGCCGGTATTGTTAGGTTCCAAGGTCATTGTGGGTGATAAAAGCGGGCGGTTACATGTGCTAGCCAAATCAAATGGTGCGCCAATCGGGCGAGAAGAAGTCGGTGCGCCTATTTATATTTCTCCTGAGGTCTCTTTCGGTCGTATTTTAGTTATGACTGCTGACGGTGTTTTGCATGCTTATCAAGTGAAGTCCGTATCATGATTCCTATTATTGCACTGGTCGGTAGACCAAATGTCGGTAAATCGACCCTGTTTAACCGCTTAACCCGCACGCAAGACGCCTTGGTTGCGGACTTTCCGGGTTTGACCCGAGATCGCTTATATGGAAATGTCTTATTTGAAGACAAGGCATTCATCGTGGTGGATACGGGAGGCGTTGGGGTTGAGGATGTCGCTATTGATGCTTTGATGGCGAAACAATCGGCACAAGCTTTGGAAGAAGCCGATATCATTTTCTTTTTGGTCGACGCGCGTGCAGGATTAACGGCCGTGGATCAAGATATTGCTACGCGGTTGCGCAAACTCAGCAAACCTATTTTTTTGGTCGTGAACAAAGTTGATGGTTTACACGAGGAAGTTGCTTGCGCAGATTTTCAATCGTTAAATCTTGGACCTTTATTTGGTATCTCCGCTAGTCATGGACGTGGAATAAGCGCTTTGTTAGAGGCCAGTACTGAGCAATTTAATCTGATAGAATCGAATGTATTACCTGAGGATTCTGGGATTGCCATTGCATTTGTAGGACGACCTAACGTCGGAAAATCGACTTTGATTAACCGAATTTTAGGTGAAGACCGGGTCGTAGTGTACGACATGCCTGGTACGACCCGCGATAGTATTTCTATTCCTTTTACCCGAGATGATCACGCTTATACTTTGATTGATACGGCCGGGATTCGACGGCGCTCGCGCGTGGATGAAAAGATTGAAAAGTTTTCTATTATCAAAACCTTGCAATCTATTAAATCCTCGCAAGTTTGCTTATTGCTATTGGATGCGAGTGAGGGATTGACTGAGCAAGATATGCATTTGTTAGGATTTATTATTGAAGCGGGCAAAGCTTTGGTGATTGTGGTGAACAAATGGGATGGTTTGGACGAAGAGCAAAAAGAGTTAGTGCGGAATACTTTAGAGAGACGTTTACAATTTGCTAATTTTGCCAAAACTCGGTTTATTTCAGCGTTGCACGGCAGTGGGGTCGGTCTATTATTTAAAGATATTTTGGATGCTTACGCGTCTGCTATCCAAACCTTGGCTACACCAAAATTAACACGACTATTAAATGACCTCACTGCCCAACATGCTCCACCATTGGTGAATGGTCGGCGTATTAAATTACGTTATGCGCATTCGGGTGGACATAATCCGCCAATCATTGTGATTCATGGCAACCAATTAGCTGCGTTGCCGGATACCTATAAGCGGTATTTGAGCAAAGGATTTACTGAGCAATTAGGCTTAGTGGGCACGCCTGTGAAACTCGAATTCAAAGGCAATGTGAATCCCTTCAAAGATAAGAAAAACATCTTAACTGACCGCCAAGTAAAACATCGCGCCCGGTTGCTGAAGCGGGCTAAGCGTCGACCTAAGAAGAAAAGTTAATACAGCGTTAACTTGATTTTGTCTCACCCCAGTTTTCATCCACATTTTATACTCGTTTGGGTATGACTTTCCTGAGACAAAATCAAGTGGCGCTGTACTAGACTTTGGCACGTATGGTCAAAATAAAAAATACATGCTATAAAATAAGCTGTTTTTAAAAGCGTAAGTTTTTTAAACTACTGGTAAAAATATTACTATGACTACATCACAAACCCCACGATGGGCACAGCGTTTGGAAAACTATACCAAAGCACTGGGGCAATTAAACGATGCTGTCGAATTATCTCAGCAAAGAAAATTGTCTTATCTAGAAAAACAAGGCCTAATCCAAACTTTTGAATTCACCCATGAATTGGCGTGGAATACCCTAAAAGATTATTTTACCTATCAAGGTAATACAGCCATTACGGGGTCACGTGATGCAACACGAGAAGCCTTTAAATTTAATCTAATCCAAGACGGTGAAGGATGGATGGAAATGATCCAAAGCCGAAATCAAACTTCTCACACCTATAATTTGCAAATTGCGAACGAAATTGAAAGCAAGATTTGTCAGCAATATTGCTTGTTATTTAATGACCTCCTAAAGACACTGTCAGATATATATGCCCAAATCTAGTGCTATCCCGTTACCACCAGAAGTTTTTAACAAGCTCAGATGTCTTTTCGGTCGATATAGTAATATAGAATCAGTTATTTTATTTGGTTCCAGAGCAATGGGTACTAATCGTGAGAACTCTGATATTGATTTATGTTTGCTGGGAAATGATTTAAATTTGACTGATAAGCTCAAAATTGAAAATGACATCGATGATTTACTCTTACCTTGGAAAGTTGATTTAGTTTTATATCATGGGATTGATAATCCAAAATTGTTACAGCATATTCAAGCCGTAGGAAAGAAACTGTAATTAAGATCTGTTGACCTGGACTATAAGTGCTGAAGGTTAAGAACGATAAAAATACATTGCTCTTGGATTTTATTGATTACAAATGCTCTTCGGATAAAAAAGAGAGCATACACTTTGGGTTGAAAAAAGGATTTTACTGATAGCAAAGCTGTTTTTGATTGAATTTAAGTCACACCTGTCTTTTTTAAGCTGGGATGCAATTTAAGCAGGAATCGCTGCGAAAAACCAAACTTATTTGACTTATATTAAACCTACTTGATAAAATATATGTTATAATTTGCTTGTATTCTTAGGGTGGGAAACGAAAATGACATTATTAAGCGCGGTTAAAACAAATAACATCCCTCTTGTTTGGCGAGAATTAAACACAGAATGTTCACAAGAGGAGTTAGATAGCGCCTTACAAGAGGCGGCGAGCAATGGAGCTGAAGAGGTTGTACAAATTCTACTGAATGATCGTAGAGCAGACCCTGTAGCATGTGATCCATTGGCCAAAGATTATGCTATTAATGCTTTTGAAACGCGTTGCCACGCTTTGCACATGGCAGCATATAAAGGGTTTGAAACCATAGTTGATATGTTACTACGAGATAAGCGATCTGACCCTGCTAGCGGAAACTATAGAGCCATAAAACTGGCTCTAAAAGCAGAGCATGTAAGGGTTTTAAGAATAATTGATAATTATTTTTATGATAACTACATTCTATACAAACCTCAATTAGGCACGCTATTGACTGATAAACTTAATAGGTTACTTGCACAAGAACCTGCAGCTTCTGCCAGCGTAGTACGCCATTCTTGAAGCTAAGTGGCCATCTGATTATTCTTCTTTTTCATATCATGCATCCATGAGTAAACAGTAGGCGAAGGGATATTAAATTCTTTGGCCAACTCTATTACACTTGGTGCATTAGGTGCTAATGCTTTAGATAAAACGCTTGCTTTGATTGCATCTGTATATTTTGTGACTTGTCTCATCAGGAACTCCAACCACCCCGCTTAGAATTAATTTAACTCAGAGGCGACAACTTTCCTGAAATTGAGGGTATCTTTACCCCCACCCACATTTTTTATGAGGCAACTCGGCCCCCAAAGGCCTTACAGCAACATCCATCTTTGTGTGCTAAAATTAAATCATATGCCAAATATTAACCCATGAATTTTGACTAAGAATAGATGACAGACAAAAATTAAGGGAGGAATTATGTCAATTCGAAAAAGAGTAGTAAATGAGATTATTGATCGAGAGGGTAGTGAGAAATCATCAACTATTGTAAGAAGAAGATCGGCTGCTAAGTACGGTGGATTGGATGATATTCAGCAGATAAATGATGACATCAAAAAGGTTTGTCGTTTAGCTGGAAGGCATCCTAGTGAGGCGGTTGTTAATCAATTGCACGTTATCCACGATAAAATGAAAGAGCAATTCCTCAGTATGCCAGACGAAGCAATTGAGTGGATGTTAGGGGGCTCGTCTGAAATGTCTAGAGGTGGATTTCAAAATGACTCAGCAAAAGGAATCACTGCAGCACAGAAATTTAAAGTCTTCTTAGCAGCAGATCCGGCAACTATCTCGCCACAAAAATTGGCAAGCTCAATTGAAACAATAGGTACCGCAATGGGTTACAGAGCCATTCATGCTTCCTGGGTAGTGCCCCCACATACACCTGAAACGCCAGCGCAACAATTAATGGATGATAAAATCCAAGAAATCATGAAAAGTAGACTCGCTGCGCCAATAGGTGATGTTTATACTGCACGAGCTAAGGATGGTATCGATCCAATAGCCGCCGCAGCTATCCCGGCAGAAAAAATGATACATGCAGAGCAGGAGGATGTTTCCTCTGCGTCAGCAGAGTCGGAAGAAGTTGATAAGCTACCACAAAAATCCATGGACTCAAGATACTTTAGAAAACATGTTACAGGAGAACATCTCTCATGGATTGGTGCTGCGGTTGCGGGGAACGTTCCAGTGAGAGCTCACACGTCTGGAACCTGCCCTCTCACAATGGCTGCTGTTGATGGTTTATGCGCCACAGGCGATAGTCCTGACACTTGGCTTGCTGATGATAAAAATTTCAAGGAGCTTGCTGGCGTACTAGTTATTTCTACATTTCAACGCGCTGATTATCACACTATTGCTGAGACAGCAAGTGGAGTACATCATTACCTTAATGACCGAGCAATAAAAAATGGTGAAGAGATAGATAATTCACCCTTGCAACCCTATAATGCTTTTTGTGAGGGGCTTTCAATGCTGAAAAGTGCTTGTACAACTGACAAGTTACGAGGAGATGATAAGCTAGGTTTGCAAGAAGCTGTTGCATACAAATGTGATGACATACAAAAGCTTGTGACCAAAGTGGAAGGAAATACAAAGGAGTTTAATCCTTCGAATCCAAGTGATTTTTATACATCCGAGGTAAGTCGTCGAGAAAAACCTGCTAGGGCATCATACGCATCAGTCATAGCCAGTCCTAGTGAAGCGTCAATCGATCGGAAAGCCAAATTGCAAGCAATAAAAAAAGGTGGTGAAGAAGTACCTAAAGAAGATTGTCGGGACTCTCGTGACATAGACTCCTCGCAAGTGAAGTCACCATAACACGGGTCGGGGGGATAAGCAGACCGCTTAAAAGGGAGGATGAGTCCATATCATTGCCCTAATATAGAATCATTTGGTTCCAGAGTAATGGGTACTCAACGTGAGAACTCTGATTTTAGTATAAAGTCCAATAAACAGAGCCAGGTTGGTCGCCAAAGATAGTTAGGTCGCCAGGTAAGGCATCATAAGTTGCATCCATATTGATAGCGCTCTCTATAAACCCTTTCGTATACGCGCCGCGTATAACAGCTTCTCTTTGTGATTGAAATCTAATAAACCGATTATCGCCGCAAAAATAAGATAATGTAATATCCGAACCGTACAGGGGATTTCCATAAATTAATAAAGAACTTTCAAGCCCAGCGGGGATTTTGTCTGTCATAAGGATTAAGTTGCTGATGAACCCGTGATCTAACTGCTTTTTTATGAGTGCACACGCATTGGGTGTGTTGTTTTTAATGGTTATTCTTAAAAAAAGATGGTCCATTCCGCGGACATCATAAAAAAGACGCTCCATTCCGCCGTCAGCATATATAGGTGATGTGATACAGAGTAATCCTAGCAGCAACCAGTTTTTCATAAATTTCGTTTTTCTACATTGCTATATTAGTCTACTATTTTAACATAAAAAATTACATATGCTAAATATTTAACCTTCCAGTTCGAATTAACGGGACAGAGTCGAGCCTGGCATTTTAATCCCAGCCAGACACGCGATTGCGATGAGAATACAAATGGGTAAGATGGACAAAGCATGTTGATAATCACGTAATTCGAGTCCTCGCCCGATATGGAGTACGTCTATGATATGGCCAATCCACGGTTGCAAAATGGGCGTCAAGACCAAAGCCAGCGTGTTGGTAAACCCAGTTGTCGTGGATAAAGTATTGGGTGGTGCTAGTTCATTGGCAAAGGTATAACCTAAGATATAGGCGCCAGAGATCAGGCCTAAAAAGAACATCATGCCAGTCATGAGGCTAATCTGATGGATAGGGAGGTAGAGAATCAAAACCAATACGAACGCACTCAAAAGATTACCTGATACCATGAGCCGTTTTCTTGAGGATACCTTATTGGCGAGATAGCCAAAAATTGGGCAGGAAAGACCCACGCCCAAAATAAAAATAGCATCAATATTGCTGGCTTGTTCCAACGTGCATTGTAATTTCATTTGTAAAAAAGGCGGGGCCCATAATCCCCCAAAAACGGTGACTAATAAAAAAGTTAAGCCCACACATAAGCCATTTAGCCATATAGGCGTATTTGTTAGCACCGACAGGATACGAGACCGGTCGATGTGCCCATTTTGCGACAAGAGACTGTGTTGCGGAATGAAATGCCAACATACTATCCCACATATCAAAGCCATGAGCGCGGCGCCTTGCATGAATTCGCGCCAGCCAGAGTGATTGACCAGTGCCCCCAGTCCGATAATGCCAAAAATAGCAGCTAGAAAACTCAAGGTTTCGGTTGTTCCGATTAATACAGTAAACAAACGCTTCGGATAATGTTCACGAACTAAGTGAGTCAAACATACAAAAGAAAATGCGGAGCCAATTGCTATCAATCCGCGGCCGCAATACAAGCCCAATAAATGATGGCTGGAGGCAAATACCAAGCATCCTGCTGCGCAAATACAGGCACAGGTACACAGAATAGGGCGGGGATTGAAATGATCACATAGGATGCCGGCGGGGATTTGTAAGCCAGTATAGATGACGTAAAATAATCCGCTTAAGAGGCCGCCAGTTAATGCGCTGAGATGCATATCGCGCATGATTACATTAATGACAACGGCCGAGGATAATTGCAATGTAAATTGTAATAACGTAAAGGCAGTGGCGACTATCCAGATGAGGGGATGGAAAGTCTTCCAACTGACGGCATTATTCATTTAGTATTGCCAGATAAAAAAGTAGTGGTCAACCATTGATCCAAAGTACTTAAATCCAATAGATCCGGCGTGTCTTGATTGCGAGCTTTGTACTCTATTTGATTTTGCGCCAAATGACGGTCTGAGATCACCAAACGATGCGGGATCCCAATCAAATCAGCATCAGCAAAGAGCACGCCTGGCCGTTCATTGCGATCATCTAATAACACATCAATGCCTAAGTTCTGGCAGCGTTGATAGAGGACCTCCATTTGTTCTTTGACTTCCGGACAGCGGTTTGCATTGATAGGAATCAACACTAATTGATAGGGTGCTAACGCCATAGGCCAGAGGATTCCGCGCTCATCATGGAGCTGCTCAATCGCTGCAGCAACCATTCTGGAAACGCCCAACCCATAACAGCCCATGATCATAGCTTGTTTTTGTCCTGTTTCATGCGTGACTACAGCATGCATCGCTTCTGCATATTTATCTCCTAATTGGAAAATATGACCTACTTCGATGCCACGACAGGCTTGCAGGGTGCCTTGACCGTCTGGGCTAGCGTCGCCAACTCTGACCGTTCGTAAATCTGCATGTTCGTGTAAAGAGGATGTAGATACCCAATGGGCATGTTGATAGTGTTTATCAATTTGATTTGCGCCACAGACAAAGTCGGACATCGCAGCAGCATGATGATCCACCACCATTGGAATCGACAAAGCCAGAGGCCCTACAAAGCCGAAGGGTAGTTTTAAATCATGTTGAATCTCTTCTTCGGTTGCAAAACGTAAAGGGCTCTCTACCCAAGGATGTTTAGCCGCTTTAACCGGATTTACTTCATCTTCTCCGCAGAGAACCAATGCCACCCATGGCTGTTCTCGGCCTGCAACTATTAAGGTTTTTACTGTTTGCTTGGGCTCAATGTTTAAATATGCGGCTAGATCCTCAATAGTCTTTTTTCCTGGCGTGTCTATTAATTGCGCTTGATGCTCATTCTTTAGCATGGCAGGAGAGGGCGTCAGGCTAGTAGCTTGCTCAACATTGGCTGCATAAGTTCCCTGATTGCTGTAGAAAATAACATCTTCCCCTGCGTCAGCAAGTACTTGGAATTCATGGGATACCGCGCCTCCAATGGCTCCGGTATCAGCTTCAACGGCTCGGTATTGCAAACCCATGCGATCAAAAACCCTGCTATAGGCAGCATACATTTGTTGATAGGTTTCTTGTAAACTTGCGTGATCAAGATGGAAAGAGTAGGCATCTTTCATGAGAAATTCCCGGGCGCGCATGACGCCAAAACGGGGTCGGATTTCGTCGCGAAATTTGGTCTGAATTTGATAAAACGTCAAAGGTAGTTCTTTATAAGATTGGACTTCTTGCCGCATTAAATCGGTAATGACTTCTTCATGGGTTGGACCAAAACAATACGCGCGATCATTCGAATCTTGCATGGTCAATAGCTGATTACCAAACGTTTCCCACCGACCAGTTTCTTGCCATAACTCGGCAGGTTGTACAGCAGGCATGAGTAACTCCATAGCGCCTATGCGATTCATTTCAGTCCGTACAATTTGTTCTACTTTGCGCAAAACACGTAACCCCAACGGCAGCCAGGTATATAAGCCTGAGCCAAGCTTACGAATCATACCAGCTCTAAGCATTAATTGATGGGAAATTATTTCTGCATCATTCGGCGTTTCTTTTAGTGTTTTAATATAGGCTTGACTAGCGCGCATTGTTTTCTCCAAGAACATTTTTTTATTTTGATAGATTATCACGGCGCATGCGGCATCATCCTCTTTGCTGCCGTGATGGTTTTGCCTAATTTTTCATTCAACTGTGAGGCACCAGTGGTATCCAATTGATTGATAAGCGGTGAAAAGTCTTGAAAAGCCACATTGCCGCTATTAATATCATAAAGCGCGCCCACGATGCCAATTTCTTCTTTGTCAATCATCTCACCTAAAATAGGGCTTTCATGATAAATGCTATGAATTGTATTGGCGATGTTTAACTGAGTTACTGTGTGCACAAATTCATGGTTTTTGCCAGTTCGGTCGTGTTGAGTACAAGTTTCAGCAGCAATGGCAGGTTTGATTTTAGCCAGTAATTGCGTGATGAAGCCTTTTTTGACATCATCACAGGCCGCTTGGATTGCCCCACATCCGCTATGCCCCAGCACTACAATCAATTTTGCCCGGACGACATTGCATGCATATTCCATACTGGCCAAGATATCGTCATTCACCACATTGCCGGCAACCCGGATACAAAATAAATCCCCGAAACTCATATCAAAAATAGTTTCTACAGGGACTCTGGAGTCAATGCAGCCTAACACCACTGCAATGGGATGTTGCGTGCTAGCTGTGTGTTCAATATCCGTTTTAAAGCTGCGATGGATACATTTATCTAATTTGAAGCGTGTATTGCCTTCTTGAAGTAGTAGCAATGCTTGTTGCGGAGTGAGTGTTGATTGTACGTCGTATGTGGTGACATTGATGAAATCAATATAATCATGAATTTGGTAATGGTCTTTGAATCCAATTAAATTGAGAGAAATGCGCTTGTGAGGCGCATGTTCAGTCCTAAATTCTTTAATGAATTCAATGATTTCTTTATCAATATATTCGGAGTATCGCGCATCAATAATCAATTCGGAATTTCTAGGAATGGAGTCTAATTCGGCTAAAAGAGATGCTTTGTTGAGAAAAGTTGTTTGCTGCGGCAGAATCAAACGACTGATGGCTCCTTTGGGATAATGCTCTTTGATGATATCCAAACGTACTTCACTGTTGGATTTGAGAATAAAAAATAAGCTGATGAATAATCCGGCCAGAATTCCTATTAACAAATTGAAGCAGAGAATAGAAACCACGGTGATAAGGAAAGGAATAAATCGATCTAATCCTTGTCGATACATGGCAATATACATGCTAGGTTTTGTGAGTTTATAGCCCGTATAAATTAAAACACCAGCCAAGGATGATAAAGGGATTTTGTTTAACGCATCGGGGATGAGCATCATTGCAAATAAAATGAATGCGCCATGAAAAATGGAGGCTATTTTAGTTTTGGCACCAGCCTGAATGTTAACCGAAGTTCGGACAATAACTGCGGTAATCGGGATGCCCCCAACTAAACCTGCTACCATATTGCCTACACCCTGAGCTATGAGCTCGCGATCTTTAGAGCAATACCGTCTTTTGATATCTAAGCGTTCTCCCGCTTTGATATTTAATAAATTCTCTAAAGAAGCGACTGTACTAATTAAAAAAGCCAGAACGTAGACATGGGGGTTTTTCAATGCAGACCAATCTGGAGATTGCATTTGTGCTAGAAAATCTCCGAGTCCTGCGTGTTTTGGGATGTTCACCAAATGTGGTCCAATTTGCGCAAAGGAGGAACCTGATAATAAAAAGAGTTCGTTTAATATGATGCCCATCACTACGACAACAAAAGGCCCAGGGAATGAACGAATCCAACGGTTTTTTGTGTTGTCTACCAAGATTAAAATCATCAAAGCACTGAGCGACAATATAACCGCTCCCGTATTGATGTGAATACTGACTTCTCTTAAAGGCTCTAAAGAAAAACCATTCGATATATCTAATAATTCAGTTTTTAGCGAGGCAATAGAGTGTGACAGAGTAAAAGCCAGAGGAATTTGTTTGACAATAATGAGCAATCCTACTGCAGCTAATAAACCTTGAATAACATTAGAAGGGACATAGTCAGCGATAAACCCAGCTCGGAGCAGCCCAGCGATGATTTGATAAATTCCCGCGATAAACAAGGCCAATAAAAAAACGTTGAAGCCACCTAATTGAGTAATCACGGCAAGCACGACAGCGCACATGCCCGCAGCGGGTCCTGCCACACTGACGTGGGAACCACTTAAAGCGCCCACAATGCATCCACCGATAATGCCGCTTAAAATGCCGGATAACAGTGGCGCGCCTGAGGCTAATGCAATACCTAAGCACAAAGGAATGGCAATTAAAAAAACGACAATCGCTGCAGTAAAGTCAAATCTTAATTGACGTTTACGATAAATACGAATTTTACGTAATGTGTTCGTCAGCTCTGAGTTCATCATAAGTATTATCCTCATTGAGTGTAATAGGTTGATGGGGTGTTTTGGACCCATTGGATAGTTCTTGTTCTAATTCTCTAAAATTCCAAAACTCTTGATCCATGAGTTGACTTGGTTTGATACTTTGCAGTGCGTGTAAAATATTACTCGGGACCTTGGGGTTCTCTATGGCTAATTGATCAATGAGTTTCCCTACGCGTTTGCGGGCTAAATTATCCTGTGAACCACATAAAGTACATGGAATGATAGGATACTGTTGCTCCATAGCATACGTTATAATATCGCGTTCTTGAACATAACACATAGGGCGAATTACAATATGTTTTTTATTGTCACTTAATAATTTCGGTGGCATGGAGCGGATATCACCGTTATATAATATGGACATCATTAAGGTGCGGATTAAATCATCTCGATGATGACCCAACGCAATTTTTGTATACCCATTTTCTTCTGCATAGCGATAAATAATACCACGCCGTAAACGCGAACATAATGAACAATAGGTTTTACCTTCAGGAATTTTTTCTTTTACAATGCTGTAAGTATCGCGAGTCAGGACTTCATAAGGAATACTGCGCTCTTGAAGCCATTGATGCAACGCCTTATCGTTCCATCCGGGCTGTGATTGATCGAGGGTAAAAGCGAAAATACTGAATTTTTGCTTTGAACGCTGGCGTAACAGCTCTAGAATGCTGAGTAAAGTAAAGGAGTCTTTGCCACCGGATAAGCAGACCATTACACGGTCTCCGGCTTGGATCATATTAAAATCAGCAATACCCTTGCCAATATAATGCAGCAATTTTTTTTCAACAGCGGAAGGTTGCGTCATAATATAACCAATTTGAAGTAGTAAGCATTTATGGCAAGGCCAAATCAAGTTTCGCAGTATAGCACAATTGGCCAATCATTATTAAGACGGCGGAAGTAATTCACCGGTAATATATTTCTCAGGTAAGACAACCCCCCACATATATGTGGATAAAAAAAACACATGATGATAAAATATAGGAAATTATTTTTTGAGAATGACTCGTATGCGCACCTCTGAAAGAGAGATCACGCAATCTGAACGTTTAGAATCGTATATAAAAAAAACCGAAAAAGAAAAAAAGGGGGGGATGTGCCCTGGTTTTGTTGGGAGAGATCGGCGCACAGGAAAAGATTATCTCATTAAAAGACCGCTGAATGCACCGATTGAGGGTAACTGGCGGGTTTGGGATGAAGTTTTAGCAGCAAAACTATGCAAACATGCGGGTATTTTAGTGCCAGATATCTTTGCGGTGGAAGACCGAAGCGGTTTTGTATATTTAGCGTCAGCTATCTTACCTGGTACTAGCAATTGTACAAAAGAAGATTTTCACCGTCTGCCTTCTGCCAGTAAAGAACCGGTTTTTTGTAGTTTGATGATGCATGCTTGGTTAGGTAATCGCGATCTAATTAATATACACGGCGAAAATTTTGTCATGGATCGTGATAAACGTGTGTTTTTTGTTGATTTGGGTGGTACGCTGTGTATTGGTTTTCGTTCTCATGGTTTCCAAAATGAAGACACTATTAATGTAACAGCTGACACCATTCTGCCATTTTTTTTAGCTAGTGATAATTCAAAATATGGTTTGATGCAGCGGAAATCGGGTACTTTGGAGTTTGCACGTAATATTAAGCAAATTCGAGACTTTTTTGGAGAGGAATATTTTGCAAATCAACGCGAGTACCATGCTCGTGGTGCAATCATCGTTCAACAATTTAGTAATCAAGATATAGAAGATATTGTCAATAGTACTGGGCATACACCACAGGCGAAAGCTTTCCGTATTCGTATGCTTCAGCAACGCCGAGATGCATTAATTTCAGCGATTCAAACAAAATATAATGACCCAGACTTGCTAGAGGCAGAGAAGATTGCACAATTATTACAGCGTATCTTACATCGATTGGGTTATTTTAAAGTACCAGCACAACGGGGGAATGGATTAGATGCTGGTGTGGGTTATGCGGCACAATTCTTAAATGCAGTGAAACCTAAAGTGACTTTCCTGGCGAATAATCAAATTTGTATAGAAAGCAATGAGATAGAGCGTTTGGTTACAATATTGGGGCTTGACGAACGAGTTGTCTTGCGTGAAGAAAATCGTATCGTACTCTCCACACGCGATAGAGTTTGTGATGCCATCTATTCCAAATTTATTACGAACAGTTTACAGGCTTGTTTTTATTCGTTTGGCCATTTAAGAGAAAATCATGCAGCATACCGGCGACACGACGCATTCAAAGGTGCTGGCGAGCAAGGATTTGAACCTGTTTTGTCTACAGAGGGCGGAACAACGGTTGTGACATTACCACAGGCTGTTGATGCAGCAAACATCCGTCACCGTTTGCAGCGCACATTTTCTTTGCAAGATAGGGAAATAACTGTTGCAGATAATGGTCACCAATTATGTGTGCATACCAGTCTAGCAAAATTTGCGTGGCGTATGATGGCGGATGTCAGTGTAAGGAAAACTGCGATTGTTTCTGAAAATCAAGAGGGTCAAATTTTGGCTGGAAAATTAGATCAGCGGAAAAAAGCTGTAGCAGGGTTTGCAACAGCGGGTGGAAATGCTGAATATCCTTATGATGCAGAACGATCGGCGCGTGAAGAAGGTGTTGAAGAATTAGGGTATGGTATTCAAGGCGAGGCGCCATTGATTCCCCTCGGATCTACTTTAGTTAACCAACAAGCCAATATTTTTTTAGCCCCTGCAGGTGGTACAGCCTTGGCGCCCACGCATCGTATCGATTATGCCGAATTTCAAAATGACTCGATTCGATACTATCATTTTCATCAATTGGCATCTGAGTGTCGTCGAGCACACACCCAAGTTGATCGCTCAAGTGTGGATCTGTATCTTCGATATTATCAAGAAAAAATTCAAAGTATTTTAAATGAAAAATTAGCTGATAGCGCTAGCATGTTAGTGCATATTTCCAAAAAACCTCAATCGCTTGGTCAAATTATTTTGAAGCCGAGTCTTGCTGCTCCGGGCAGAGGTATTATAATGGCTAATCAACGGTGGACTGCTTTGATTTCAGGCCTTTTTCCAGGGCAATACCACTTAGAGGATCGTGTCACGCAGCAACGTCTTTATAGCAGGACTAGACAATGTATCATTCTTGATCCGAAGGTGAATCCTAGAGACTTTTATACTAAGGTAACAGATTTAACAGCTGCTCCAGCTATGCGAACTGAATTGATGAGTCCACGTGGGCGACAAGAATCTGTCCAATTGGATGCCTCTTTTTCATGGGTCCTTGCCTATAGTACGATATTTCTAATGTTAGTATTGGTTATTTCTTTGACCTTGCTGATACTCAGTCTTTTTGCGCCGAGTTTTCTGTTGCCATTGATTACAAGCGTATTACCATCTTGTCCCTTATCAACTCTTCAATATGGGCTTGGCGCCAGTGCGTTGGCATCTCTCGGGGTATTTGGCGCTCCAAAAATACAGCGGTGTTTATGGGAGGCATCTCTTCGCGAGGCCCGAAGCAACCCAGGGTTCGAAGCCTCTGTTCCCTAGGTCAATTGTAATGCTTCCATTTTGCGAATGAGTTTTTGGGTATCGCTTAATTTACAGAGAGGATTCGCTTTGTTGACGGCAAGTTTGGCTACTCGAGTGGTATCCAACCAAGCGTTGATTTCCTCTAAATCAGCAACACTTAGCGTTCCAGCGAAATACTTTAAATTTAAAATAGAATCAATCAATATATATTGATCTGCGGCTAATTGCTGTTGCGCTTCGAATAAATGCTGTTGGGCTAAGACGACGTCGGTCATCGTGCGTGTACCTACTGTATATTGAGCATTAACGCTGTCGACAGAGTTTTGCTGTGACATCACTGTTTGGCGGTCGGCTTTTACTTTTTCTATGCCGTCTAGGATGGTATTAAAGTAAATATTGGTGCTGACGACCACATTGCGGTACACCCTTTCTAACTGTTGTCCAGAAGACTGAAAATCGTATTTTGCTTGTCGCGTTTTAGACGCCACTAATCCACCTTGAAATAGCGGTAGATTCGCATTCAAGCTGACTGCTGCGAGGCGCTGCTCTTGAGGAATAAATAAATTATTGGCGAAAGCTGTGCTACCACCACCGTCGTGCGCGTTACTTTTATTATGAGTATCGACTATATTGCCTTGGATACTAAAAACTGGCCAATTGCTGGAGGCTGTAGCTTTGATACTTTCGCGGGCCGCTTGGAGGCGGTATTTTGCTGAATACAGACTATAGTTTTGTTTTAATCCAGTAGTGATCCATTCGTCAACAATTTTGGGCTCTGGCGAAATCAAAGGAATGTTATTGTTTCGCAACGGAGACACATGTTCATAAGTATGATTGGTAATGCGGCTCAAATCCTGATTTAAATTCATTAATTTATTGTTATCGGCAATGACCTCCGCTGTAGATTGATCGTACGCAGCGCGAGCTTCATAGACGGCAGTGATCGCATCTAATCCCACATTAAAACGTTCTTGAGCTTGTTCCAGCTGACGTTGATTTGCACGTTTTTTGGCTTGGGCAAAACTCAACGTATCTTTGGCAAGTAATAATTGCAAATAAGCGTGCGAGGTACGCAGCATCATTTGCTGGGCAGCGTCGTTGAATTCGGCCATAGCTGCTTTAACGCCGGCGCGTGCTTGTTTTACTTGCTCCCAAGCTTGGTAATTGAAGATGGCTTGTGACGCATTGGCTTTCCACTGATTGCTGTTATAAGCTTGCCGAATCGTAAACACACCAGCATCAATGAGCTGTTGATTGCGACCAACCAAGGCCGCGGCGCTTAGTTGAGGGAGTAATTGTGACCACGCTTGGGGCAGGGCTTCGCTTTTAGCCAAAAAAGTACTGTAAGCCTCTTTGAATAGAGGATCATTATCTAAGGCTTGATGATAGACATCCATCAAATCAACGGAAAAAGCTTTGCACGGTATGAGCGCGAACCATGCTAAAGTGAGTAGTTTCCTTTTTATAGCGCGTACCAGATCCTTTGGCATCTAAAATCCTAAAAAACAAACCGTTGGTGGTGACTGTTCTCAATGAGCAGGGGTGTGTCAGTTGCAAAGATCAAATCTTGGGTCCAGTGGTTTTTGTGATCTACGCGATATAAATTACCTGCCATGACGGGATGGGAGCCTACGATTGCAAAGAGTTTGCCGCCCAAACACAGCTGAAGTTTCAGCGATTCTGTTAAATGTTGGATAGCGCCTGTAAAAATAATGACATCATAAGGAGCGAGATTTACCCACCCGTTATGACCATTGCCAGTGATAAACTCAATATTAGTTCGCCCATGTGCCAGGCAGGTTTTCTTAGCTTGCAGGGTAAATTCTTCAAAATAATCTACAGAAATGACTCTTTTGGCGCAATGACTGAGAAGACTGGAAAAAAATCCTGTGCCAGTACCAATTTCTAACACGGTTTCATGACCCTGCAATTGTAATGCCTGTAAAATGGCAGCTTCTTCGAGTGGCGTCAGCATGCTTTGTTGCTGCGCAAGAGGGATTTGCATATCTGAATAGGCAAATTCCCGGTATGCAAATGGGACATATTCATCGCGTGGAACGCTTTGATACAAGTCTAAAATTTTTTTATCAAAGACATTGCCCGTCCGTAATTGTTGTTTAATCATATTAGTCTGTGATAAAATTTTATTCATTTTAACCATGTGGAAGCGAGACTTGCTGATATTCTAACAAGAATTCATGAATTTCATAGCAGAATTTGTTATTATCCGCGCCAACGCAACCTTTCACTTAGAGTATTTATGTCCCAGTATATTTTTACCATGAACCGTGTTTCGAAAATAGTTGAGAATCAACGGGTGATTTTGAAAGATATCTCTCTTAGTTTTATTCCCGGTGCAAAAATTGGAGTATTGGGATTAAATGGTTCAGGTAAATCAACTTTGTTACGTATTATGGCCGGTGTTGATCAACAGTTTGATGGAGAGGCACGTGCCCAACCTGGTATTCGTATCGGCTATTTGGCGCAAGAGCCGCTTGTGGATTTAAGCAAAACGGTCCGTGAAATTGTAGAAGAAGCTGTGCAGGACATGAAAGCCAAATTAGCGCGCTTTGATGAGATTAGCTTCAAGTTTGCTGAGCCCATGACTGATGAGGAAATGACAACCTTATTAACGGAGCAAGGAGAGTTGCAACACGCGATCGAAGCTGGTGGTGGCTGGGATTTAGATCGTAAATTAAATATTGCAGCGCAAGCTTTACGCCTACCAGAGTGGGACGCACTCTTAAATGTATTGTCTGGCGGAGAGCGCCGACGCGTTGCGCTATGTCGTTTGCTATTATCGAGTCCGGATATGTTATTACTGGATGAGCCGACCAACCATTTGGACGCTGAAAGTGTGGCTTGGCTCGAGAAATACTTGGAGGACTTTCCGGGAACAGTGGTAGCCGTAACGCATGATCGCTATTTTCTGGATAATGCTGCTGAGTGGATTTTAGAATTAGATCGCGGTGAGGGGATTCCTTATAAAGGTAATTACACTGCGTGGCTTGAACAAAAAGAAGCGCGTTTAGCGCAAGAACAAAAACAAGAAGCTTCGCACATACGTGTCTTGAAGTCGGAATTAGAATGGGTGCGGATGGCGCCTAAGGGTCGCCATGCAAAATCGAAGGCAAGGTTGGCGCGGTTTGATGAGTTGAATTCAAAAGAATTCCAAAAGCGCAACGAAACCAATGAAATATACATTCCGCCTGGTGAGCGTTTGGGCGACTTGGTTATAGAGGGGCATGATCTTGCAAAAGGGTATGGTTCTAAACAATTATTCTCAGGCGTGAATTTCTCTTTACCCAAAGGGGGGGTGTTGGGCATTATTGGTCCCAATGGTGCTGGGAAATCGACTTTTTTAAAATTGCTAATGCAAAAAGAAGTGCCTGATGCAGGTACCATTCGCATGGGGGATACGGTGCAATTGGCTTATGTGGATCAAATGCGCGATCATTTGAATGATCAGCATACTGTTTGGGAAGAGATTTCTGATAAGCATGATGTGATGCAGGTCGGTTCTTTCCAGATGCCATCTAGAGCTTATGTCAGTCGGTTTAATTTTAAAGGCTCAGATCAGCAGAAAAAAATGAGTCAACTGTCTGGGGGGGAACGCAATCGAGTCCATTTGGCTAAATTATTGAAACGTGGTGCGAACGTTTTGTTATTAGATGAACCCAGTAATGATTTGGATATCGAAACGTTACGTGCTTTGGAAGAAGCTATTTTGAATTTCCCTGGCTCCGCAGTTGTGATTTCCCATGATCGTTGGTTTTTAGATAGGGTTTGCACTCATTTGATGGCATTTGAAGGTGATGGAAAAGTGGTATTTATAGAAGGAAACTATACAGATTATGAAGCAGAACGCCTCAAAACATCGGGTGACCAAAATAAAAGTTCGCAAAAGAAATTTCGCCGTTTAGAGGATTAATGAGAATGCTAAAAAAATATTGTCTGTTGTTGCTTGCCATGACTACTGCACTTGTAGGATGCGTGCAATTGGATGAATCAACCTATATTACTGATGATATGGGGGTGGTCCATCACAGCAAACACTACACCTTAGATAAACGCGGTCGCTCTTATTTTCCCAAACAAATTCGGTCTGCAGGGCATAAAACGTTTGTGTTTGACCCCAAAGAAGCTGCTTGGGCTGCTTATGATGTAGAAGGGAAGCGTGTTATGACCGGGAGCGCGTCAGGAGGAAAGGATTGGTGTGAGGAGGGGGGAACCTGCCGCACTGTAACCGGCGCTTTCAGGGTGTATAACAAACGTGGTATCAATTGTAAGTCAGGTGAGTATCCAGTTGAAACCCATGGCGGCACAAAAATGCCTTATTGCATGTATTTTTTCCAAGGTTATACCATTCATGCAGGCTATGAAGTGCCGAAGTACAATGCGAGTCATGGCTGTATTCGCGTGCTACCCTCTGCTGCCAAATGGTTGAACGAACAATTTATTACGTTAGGCACCCAAGTGATTGTATTGTCTTATGAAGATGAAAACGGAGATGGGCATTGGTTGCAGCCTCAAACACCTAGTGTCGAAACTCAAAAACAACAACCAGTCCGTATGTCGAGTCTTAGATTACGTCCTAGAGGGCGAGGTTACGCCTGATGAGACCGAATCAGATTCTCACAAAAAAGGAACATGTAGAAAAAATTCTGCGAAGATTTCCAACGGAAGGATATAAACAGTTTTCCCATCAAACCAGACCCATTCTTATGCTGGCTATCACTATTTTTTTGATTGCTTTGGGTTGGTTTCAGATTGTAAACTTTGTAGTAATTGCATGGGTCTTGTCCGCAGCTGTGCTTGATAATGTGGCTTTAACGCCCATTATGAGTGCACTGCGTGCCTTCAATCACTTGGCTCATGGACGCAAACAATTAAAATCTATTGTGATCTTGGCGGTAGTGTCCATAGCCTTCGTTTCGGGAGCTGGATTAGGGTATTTTGTTTTATTGCATACCCCAGCAGTGGTAGGTTTTTTCGCGAATTATATTGCGTTGACAGGTTGTTCTCCTTTTATGATTTCTATGGGCGCAATGGCCGGTGCTTATTTCTCTCATTCAACGCATAAAATTTCTCTGTTTTGGGGGATATTTTTTGGAAGTCTTTTAGCGTCTGCTCTACCCATTCTGGTCCCTGTCGCCTTTGAGGTGGTTTACTTTTCATCGGTGGCAATTGCTTTTTTCGCCACAGTTATTGCTAAACAATCTTTACGTGGGTATTACAAATACTATTACGGTCACACCAATGCAGATGGGTATAGTATCGCAAAAAACCCTACTCAAATATATGAATTTGCCATCAGCCAAGCCCATAAATTCGGGGTAAATCCTACGCAATTCTCGCTGTTGACGGAACAATGTCGAACTAGAATTACTAAAACAAAGCGGGATGCTTCATGCTATTCCGAATATATGAATGATAGAAGCAATACTACTAATTGTTATAAAGATATCTATTTTGGATTGATGAATCCTAATATATCTAAAGAGGATATACAGGAAATAAAATATGTTATCGCGAACAGTAATTTGCCAACTGCTTCTAATACCGCAGAGATTAAGAAAAAAATAGCGACTATGTCGAGTAGAGGGACTTTTTTTTCGCCAGACGTGGAACTAAGAACCTTAGCACACCAGGTCCGCATCAGCGAAAGCAAACTTGGTGCGTTGGATCCTAACTTGCTGAAACCGTTTCAGGTTTCACCGTAGCAATTAATTGAACGATTCCCAGCTCGGTCGGTGTTTTTTTAGTGACAACTAATGTGACTGACAACGATTGAGTGAATTTTTCTTGAGTATTTTGATATACCACTGATAGCGGGAGGCTGATACTCCACTGATTTTCTTTGACCTTATTAATCACCGGATCCCCCGATATTTGACTGCTTACGGTCAATTGTTGACTTTTGATGACCGATAAATTACCAGACTGTTGCAATGCATCATGAAATCCAGTCCAACCCTGATCTGTAAAACAATATTTAAGCTTTTGTAATTGATCGTCTAGCTTATCGAAACTATATTCAAAAGATTTGAGTGCGGCATATTGTGCCCAAAGTGACAATTCATTTTCAGAAACGGGCGCTTGTGGTAACTGATATAAACAATCAATAGGGCCACTTGGTTTAGGAGTCGCTGCAACAACTGCAGGGGCAGCAGGTTGCACAGCCACGGTTGCAGGGGCAGCAGGTTGCACAGCTACGGTTGCAGGGGCAGCAGGTTGCACAGCCATGGTTGCAGGGGCAGCGGGTTGCACAGCCACGGTTGCAGGGGCAGCAGGTTGCACAGCCACGGTTGCAGGGGCAGCGGGTTGCACAGCCACGGTTGCAGGGGCAGCGGGTTGCACAGCCACGGTTGCAGGGGCAGCAGGTTGCACAGCCACGGTTGCAGGGGCAGCGGGTTGCACAGCCACGGTTGCAGGGGCAGCAGGTTGCACAGCCACGGTTGCAGGGGCAGCAGGTTGTACAGCCACGGTTGCAGGGGCAGCAGGTTGCACAGCCGCGGTTGCAGGGGCAGCAGGTTGTACAGCCACGGT
>JAGOTG010000010.1:46557-103335 GCA_018061965.1 Legionellaceae bacterium | reverse complement strand
TTGCTCAGAAATGGACAATGCCGATTCAAAACTGGAAGCCAGCTATGAATCGGTTTATGATCGAATTCAGCGATAGAGTTACTGAATAAGGGAATGGCTAGTTACACAGAATATTTTACAGACTCAATCCTCCCTATTTTTAAGCTGCTTATTTCTGATTTTATGATATGATAATGGCTTGTTTTATTGAGACTAAGTAATATTTTTGGGGACAATATGGGCCTCAAATTGTGAATAAAGGATCTGTGTTATGCATGAAGGTACTGTGTTTTATACCATTTTTTTGATTTTTGCTGGTGCCGCGGTATTTTCAACGCTTGTACTTTATACTCGTCAATCGTTACTGGTTGCCTATATATTACTGGGTGCCGTCATAGGGCCCTGGGGCTTGAAATGGATTTCTGATTTGGGCACTGTCAATGATGTCGGTGACGTTGGGATTATCTTTCTGCTTTTTTTACTCGGTCTTCATCTCCAACCCCAAAATTTATTACATATGTTGAAAAAAGTGACGTGGATTGCCACGTTTAGCTCGCTATTGTTTGCTGTCATCGCTTATTTTATCGGTTGCTGGTTTGGTTTGAGCAATACAGAAAGCATGGTTCTGGGTGCGGCCATGATGTTTTCCAGTACGATTATTGGTTTAAAATTATTGCCGACGACTATTTTACATCATCAACACACGGGTGAGGTGATGATTTCGGTGTTGCTGATGCAAGATATCATTGCGATTGTCGTATTGATTACGATCAATGGTGCTCAAGATGGTTCCTTCAGTTGGCATGATCTGGTGCTATTGGCCGTAGCTTTGCCTTCTTTGATCTTATTTGCCTTTGCCTTTGAACGCTACGTATTGGTCAAATTATTGGCCCGTTTTGATCGAACGCAAGAATATGTGTTTTTGCTATCCATAGGCTGGTGTTTGAGCATGTCTTTGCTAGCAGAGAGGATTGGGTTGTCCCAAGAAGTGGGTGCGTTTGTCGGCGGGGTTGCGCTGGCTTCCAGCCCTATTTCTTTGTTTATCGCGGAAAGTTTAAAGCCTTTGCGGGACTTCTTTTTGGTGATGTTTTTCTTTTCAGTTGGTGCGACCTTTAATTTTTCTTATGCATCGCAGGTGATGATTCCAGCTTGCATTCTGGCTATTCTGATGTTGGTTTTAAAGCCTTTGTGTTTTCAAATGTTGCTTACAAAAGCGGGTGAAAAAAAGTCCGTTGCAAAAGAGGTGGGGATCCGTTTGGGACAAGCCAGTGAGTTTTCATTGTTGTTGGCATCGATTAGTATTAGTTCTGGGGTGATTTCTGATATTGCTGCGAATCTGATTCAAGCAACGACCATCTTAACGTTCATTGTATCGTCGTATTTGGTTGTATTAAAATATCCAACTCCTATGTCTTTGTCGGATAGTTTGAGGAAAGATTAACGGCTCAAGGTTGAGTATTTTTGGGGTATCACAGTGAGTGTAAAAAATGCGACCAAATGGGTGGTGTTTATGGGGATATGGCTGCTCTCGGCTTGTTCTTATATGCAAAATCAGCATCAGTTATTTGAACAGCGAAAACTGTCTGCTGCGCATTGCAATCAACGTTATCAGTACTGTAAGCAAACGTGTGATGAGAGTGAAAAACTATGCCTAGCCAAAAGTGATGCTAGAGCGGCAGTGCATTTTGCGCGATATCAGCATCAGCAAAATGTCAAAGGACAAATTGTAATGGAAGAAGTACAAGCGTTTCGTGATCCGCTCGCCTGTCGTAAAGCGACTTGTGACTGTGATCAAGATAAAATGATGTGTCAACAAGCATATCGCGGTTCAATCTATAAACGGTTACAATACGCGATGCAATTGAATTAAAAGGGTTTTTTATGGAAAATGACAAAAAAGATATTGATCCGATTGAAACAAAAGAGTGGCTAGACGCTTTGTCTGCTGTCGAAGCCAATGATGGCTCAGAGCGAGCTATTTTCTTACTAAAAGCGTTGCTGAGTCACGCGAGTCGTAAAGGATACGGCACCGATCTTCCTTTGACCACACCGTATTGTAATACCATCAAGACCTATGAAGAAAAGCCGATTCCGCCAGATGAAGGCATGGCGAAGCGTGTTGCAGCTCTCATTCGTTGGAATGCCAAAGCCATGGTGTTGCGGGCAGGTCGGTATGAACCAGAATTGGGGGGCCATATTGCGACCTATGCCTCAGCCAGTACGCTCTATGAAGTAGGGTTTAACCATTTTTTCCGTGGTGCTACCGAACAGTTTCTTGGAGACCTATTATATATCCAAGGTCATTCTTCCCCGGGCATTTATGCCCGTGCATTTTTAGAGGGTCGAATCTCTGCTGAGCAATTAGAAAAATTTCGACAGGAAGTTGCAGGAGGGGGCTTATCTTCTTATCCGCATCCTTGGTTGATGGGTGATTTTTGGCAGTTTCCAACTGTGTCTATGGGATTGGGTCCTTTACAAGCCATTTATCAAGCGCGTTTTTTAAAGTATTTACACAATCGGGGTTTGGTAAAAGATGATGGTAGAAAGGTCTGGGCCTTTTTGGGTGATGGGGAAATGGATGAACCCGAATCTTTAGGCGCTTTATCCATTGCAGCGCGAGAAAAATTAGATAATCTTATTTTTGTAGTCAACTGTAATTTACAACGTTTGGATGGTCCCGTACGCGGCAATGGAAAAATTATTCAAGAATTAGAAGGTGTTTTTCGGGGTGCTGGATGGTCTGTGATCAAAGTGGTCTGGGGCCGACATTGGGATCCATTGTTGGAACGCGATCAAGATGGCTTATTGCAGCAACGGATGGATGAATGTGTTGATGGCGAGTATCAAAGCTATAAAGCCAAAGATGGGGCATTTGTACGCGAAAAGTTTTTTGGCGAGTATCCTGAGTTGGCAAAAATGGTTGAAAATTTAAGTGATGATGACATTTGGCACTTAAATCGAGGTGGTCATGATTCCCAAAAAGTATATGCCGCCTATGCCAAAGCAACTGCGAATCGGGGTAGCCCTACCGTTATCCTAGCCAAAACGATCAAAGGTTTTGGCATGGGTGAAGCGGGCGAGGCCATGAATATCACCCATCAACAGAAAAAGATGAACACTGAGCAAATTCGTATTTTCCGGGATAGATTTAGCATTCCTATTCCCGATGATCAGTTGGAAAGTCTGCCTTTATATCGACCTGCTGATGACAGTCCAGAAATTCGTTATTTACAGCAGCAGCGTGCTGCACTGGGCGGTTATTTGCCAAGCCGTAACCAAGAATGTCCTGCGTTAAAAATCCCGGATTTAGCGGCTTTTGCTAATGTGACGCATAATTTGGGTACACGCGAGATTTCGACAACGATGGCATTTGTCAGGATTTTATCTGTTTTACTAAAAGATAAAAATCTTGCTGAACGCATTGTGCCGATTGTTCCCGACGAAAGTCGTACGTTTGGGATGGAAGGGTTGTTTCGCCAGATTGGTATTTATTCCCCTGTTGGTCAATTATATACGCCGGTTGATAGCGAACAAGTGATGTACTACCGAGAAGCGAGCGATGGTCAAATTTTAGAAGAAGGGATTAATGAAGCAGGGGCATTTTGTTCATGGATAGCAGCGGCGACATCGTATAGCACGAATAAATTAGCCATGATTCCTTTCTATATATATTACTCGATGTTTGGGTTTCAGCGGATTGGTGATTTGGCTTGGGCCGCTGGTGATATGAAAGCACGCGGATTTTTATTAGGAGGCACTGCTGGGCGGACAACCTTGGCGGGTGAAGGTCTCCAACATCAAGATGGACATAGCTTTTTGATGTCGGCTACGATTCCAAATTGTGTCTCTTATGATCCTTGTTTTGCGTATGAATTAGCAGTGATTATTCAAAATGGGCTGTATCGAATGTATGAACAGCAAGAGAATATTTATTATTATATTGCTGTGATGAATGAGAATTACACGCATCCTGATTTACCGGTTGGTGCGGAAGAAGGTATTCTCAAGGGTATGTATTTATTGCAAGAAGCACCCAAAAAACATAAATTGCACGTTCAATTGTTGGGTGGTGGTACCATTTTACGTGAGGTCATTGCGGCAGCACAATTGCTGGAAAATGATTTTTCGATTGCGGCGGATATCTGGTCGGTGACTAGTTTTAACGAGTTGCGGCGTGAAGGTTTGGCCATAGAACGCGAAAATCGTATGCATCCCGAGAAAAAAGCGAAAACAGCTTATGTTACTGATTGTTTAAGTGAACGCAAAGGACCTGTTGTGGCTGCGACGGATTATATGCGTATGTATGCAGATCAAATCCGCACGTTCGTCCCTGGTTCGTATACGACTTTGGGCACAGATGGGTATGGACGTAGTGATACCCGTGAGCAATTGCGCCACTTTTTTGAAGTGAATGCAAAATATATTGCAGTGACTGCCTTGTATGCTTTGGCAGAGCAAGGTGAGATTGAGGCATCCAAGGTGACGGAAGCTATGAAAAAGTATGAGATTGATCCGAATAAATTGGATCCAGTGATTGCGTAATATCGTTACCGATGGGTGGGCACGTCGCGCTTTACCCACCCTACATTTTACATTGGTATTAGTAGAGTGAGTAAAGCTCAGCGTGCTTACCAGGTCGGCGCGATGATATTCAAAGAATAAAAAATTAAAGAGGAAACGATGGGAAAACAAAATATTGTTGTGCCTGATATTGGAGGTGCAAGTAGTGTTGACGTGATTGAGATCTTGGTCAAACCAGGCGATCGCGTTGAGCTTGAAACGTCTTTGGTCACATTAGAAACTGACAAAGCGACGATGGAAATTCCCTGTCCTAAAGCGGGTACGGTGTTTTCAATTACGCTCAAAGTAGGCGATAAAGTCTCGGAAGGCGATATGATTTTGGTTCTCGATACGGCTGAGTCAGAGACTGCGGTTGAATCAAGTGTTGAATCAAGTGAAGAGACTAAGTCTGCTGAACCGGAAATGTCTGCACCGCAGAAAACCCAGACTGTTGAATCGACTGCTCCAGCAAAACCAGCTCCAGTGTTAATCGATATTTCGCCCTCTAAGGGTGCTGAGGTTTCTGCTGGTCCCGCGGTCAGACGTTTTGCACGGTCATTGGGCGTCAATTTGGCTGTAGTGCAAGGTCAAGGGCGCAAATCAAGAATCAGCAAAGCTGATGTCGAAGACTATGTCAAAAAACAATTAGCATCTCCCTCAGCGTCAGCGAGTGGTTTCGCATTGCCGCTGCCCAAAAAAATTGATTTTACAAAATTTGGTGCCATTGAGACCAAACCATTGTCCAAAATCAAGCGTTTGACTGGGATCAATGTGCATCAAGCCTGGATCAGTATTCCACAAGTGACTCAATTTGATCATGCGGATATTACTGATTTAGAAGCGTTTCGCAAAGCAGAGTCGAAGAGAGCAGAAGCCGAAGGTTATAAACTGACGCTTGTGGCATTTGTGGCCAAACTTCTCAGCCAAGCATTGCAAAAATTCCCACAGTTTAACAGTTCCTTAGATGAAACTGGGGAAATGTTGATTTATAAAAAATACTGTAATATTGGGATTGCGGCAGAGACACCCAACGGGTTGGTCGTGCCAGTGATCAAGGATGTGCATCTGAAATCTGTGGCGGATATTGCTCGGGATTTGGGTTATCTGAGCTCCAAAGCACGTGAAAAGGGTTTGTCACCTGCGGAAATGAGTGGCGGATGTTTTACAATTTCAAGTCTTGGTGGCATTGGGGGTACGGCGTTTACGCCTATTGTGAATCCTCCTGAAGTCGCCATTCTAGGTTTGTCACGCTCTGCGATACAACCTGTTTTTCAAAATGGACAATTCATCCCGCGTTTGCTGTTGCCATTGTCATTGACATACGATCATCGTGTGATTGATGGTGCCGAAGCCGCACGCTTCACTCGGTATTTGAGTGAAGGGTTAAGCGATATCAGACGCCTTTTATTATGAAATGTGGAGTAGGTAATTTATGACAAATAAAATGAAAACAAAATTAGTAGTACTAGGCGCAGGTCCTGGCGGATATACCGCAGCATTTCGCGCTGCTGATTTGGGCCTCGATGTGGTCTTGGTCAATGAATATGACGTTTTGGGTGGCGTGTGTTTAAACGTGGGTTGTATTCCTTCCAAAGCTTTGTTGCACATTGCGAAAGTATTGGATGATGTTCGTGATTTGTCCTCGCAGGGCATCGTTTTTGAAAAACCTGCTTTAGACGGTAAAAAATTAGTGGATTGGAAAGCGAGCGTGGTCAAACGCTTAACCGGCGGTTTGTCTGCTTTGGCAAAACAACGCAAAGTAAATGTGGTTACGGGTAAGGCCGCGTTTTCGGGCTCACATCAAGTGACTGTAGAAGGCAAGGATGGTCAGACTGTTATTGATTTTGAATATGCAATCATAGCAGTTGGCAGTGAATCAATGACTTTGCCATTCATTCCAAAAGACAAACGCATTTTTTCTTCTACGGGTGCATTAGAATTAGCCGATATTAAGGGTAGTTTGGTGGTATTGGGTGGTGGCATCATTGGTCTTGAGATGGCAACCGTTTATGCCGCTTTGGGCGTGGAAGTGACCGTAGTTGAATTTATGGATCAATTGATTCCAGGTGCGGATGCGGATTTGGTCTCGATTCTCCAAAAACGCATGGGTAAGCACGGCGTCAATTTCAAATTGAAAACCAAAGTGACTTCAGTAGAAGCCAAAACAGATGGGATTTATGTCGGAATGGAAGGCGAGCATGCTGCTGATAAGCCTATGTTGTTCCAGCAAATGTTGGTGGCAGTAGGTCGCAGACCGAATGGCGATAAGATCGCTGCGGACAAAGCGGGTGTCAAAGTGACCGAGCGTGGATTTATTCCTGTCGACAACCAGATGAGGACGAATGTTGACCATATTTTTGCAATTGGTGATGTAGTGGGTCAACCTATGTTAGCTCACAAAGCCATTCCAGAAGGGAAAGTGGCGGCTGAAGTCATTGCAGGCAAGAAACATTATTTCGAGCCGAAGTGCATTCCGAGTGTGGCTTATACCGATCCTGAGCTTGCTTGGACGGGTCTCACTGAAAAAGAAGCCAAAGTTCAAAATATCGCCTATGAAAAAGCCATATTCCCTTGGGCTGCAAGCGGACGCGCATTGAGTATGGGGCGTGAAGAAGGTGCTACGAAAATACTATTTTGCCCAGATACCAAGCGCGTGCTAGGGGGCGGTATTGTGGGCGTCAATGCAGGCGAATTAATCGCAGAGATTTCTTTGGCGATTGAGATGTGTTGTGATGTGGAAGATATTGCTTTGACCATTCATCCACATCCTACTTTGGCGGAAACGATCGCGCAAGCTGCGGAAATGTTCGAAGGAACGATTACGGATTTATATCTACCAAAGAAGAAGAAAGAGAAGTAAGTATTTCAAGATGCGCCAAATAGCGCGTATCTTTGGAAACCTTCTCCCCAATGGGGAGAAGGGACTAATTTATTCTATTGTCCAAGTAATTTTAGCTGGTTTGTTATACCAATAGCTGGCTGGGCTGGTTTGTGCGGTTGCGCGCAGATTCGCGGCATATAAGACAGCGGTACTTACGGTATTTTGGTTTCCGCAGGCATTTTTTTGTGAATCCAATCGAATATAAGATCCTTCACCGCATTCATAAACAAGTTCAATCGAGGCGGGTCCACTAATTGACTCTGATAGAATATCGAGGGGAGGGGCTTCTTCATTGGGCCCGACTTTAAAACTAATATCATGGGTTGGGAGTAGGATGCTATCATTAGTTAATTCTTCTGTTAATAGATAACAAGTATTCGGAGTATTATTTTTGATCGCAACCTGAAGGTGCAAGCAGGCATAATTAGAGGTATTTGCTGCGCATACAGATGAAAAAATAACTGCAAAAAATAGAAATAGTAGTTTCATAGTGATTACCTTCATTCTAGGATATGGTCCAAAGTATAGAAGCTGGTTGCGGGCTGAAATAACTGCCTTCCTTGCTAGAAAAAACTGCATTCAAATTAGTGGCTTTGACGATGATGCCTTCTATTTTCCCTGAGGTTTGGTAGTAACAGCGTCCTTTGGATGACAATAGAGTAAGGGTGTGATTGTCTGCGCATTCATAGGTTAATACAACACTTACTGGTTGATGGTGAGTTTCTGCTACTTCAAATTGAGTGACAGTTGTACCTGGTTTGATTTTATACGGTTGGCGTTTATAGATTTTGCCAGAATTGATGGTTCTTTGAATGAGATAACAAGTTGATGGGGTATCGTTTTTGATATTAATTCTAAATATTTCACACTGCCATTCTGATGCGTGAGCCTGTGTCACCATGATTAATAGTACAGCGATGATTAGTTTTTTCATTTGCCAATCCACAAAAATCTGTTGCAATATTATGCTCTTTTTTTATTAAATAGGCAAATACTGCTTCGTCAACATTAAATGTTCGGGTAAACATCTTATCTTGCATTCAGATTTGAACGTAATCCAAGTGTTTACCCGAACATTTAATGTAGTTACGTAGCTTCTTATATGGGTTTGGTTTTTATATAAAATAGACTAAAATATCGCGATTTCGTATTAATGGAGATGTGATGACAGCAGTACAGCAAGAGCTTAGTCAATACTCGAAAGCGCTTTCTCAAATGAAAGTGGAAGAAGTGAAAAGACTACGAGGGCGATATAGTAATAGCGCAACCGTGGCTTTGGCTGATGTTAATCTAGATTCCTATTTTCAAATATTGCTAATGTCTGAGGTATGTGAAGCATTGCTACATATTCTGCAACACCGGACCCCACGATCTCTTTTTTTGACTCATTCATTGCAGATACAGCGTGCAGACAGTTTGAAAGAGATGATTAACCTGTTCATGCAAGATCCTGAAGGTTACAAACGAATGGAAAAAGGATCTAAAATAGGTCTTTACTTGATAATTGCTGTGTTGGGAGCATTTACTTTATATTGTTTGTTTTATTTGGCAGCTGCTTTAGTTGCGGCACAATTTACGTTGCAAACCCTATTCTTGGGTGCGGCAGTGGCTTTCGGTGTCGTGGCTATCAGAATGGGCGTTGAGGCAATGAATAAGGTAATGAGGTTTCTGAATCTGATTCAAAGTGTTTATCAGGAAAGTGAACCCAAAGCTCTTTTTTCTAAAAAATTTTTGAATGCCCAAGGTATAACAACACCCTGCACACAATCTCCTTATGAATTAGCTCAGGGATTTTTTGCGAATAAAGATGGTTCTGATAGAAGTTTGGCTGTTGAGACGTATGCTGCTTATCGGGCGAACTGTTCTTTGACTGACTAATGTAGGTTGGGCCTCGGCCCAACAACGCGCTCAGCGCTTGTTACTTCTTAATTGAAGCGCTGCGCTTTGCTGTTGGGCCAAGGCCCAACCTACATTAGACTTTTTGCATATAACCTGTGAATTTTGATTTAGTGCAAGAAGTCTATTAAATTACATACAAAACAACCTCAATACATACTTTTAAATTTCACAATCCTTGCATAAGCTTGTTGAATCGTCTCTTCTGCAATCTTGCCGGCACGAACCTCTGATTCAATATAATCAATGATAGATTTGCTGTCTTGAATAGTAGTGCTTAATTGATTTCCAAAAATGATCATATCAGCTCCAGCATTGATGGCCAATGTAATGGCTGCTTCCATATTGTAATGATCCGCTATGGCCTTCATTTGCATGTCGTCCGTAATAATGATGCCTTGATACTGTAATTTTTTGCGCAATAATTCAGTCAGCATAGTGTAGGACAAGGTAGCAGGTAAGCCAGTGGCATCCAATTTTCGATTGATGATGTGCGCGGTCATAATCATTTGGCAGCCCTGTGGGTCTTGGCTCAAAGCTTGATAGGGCAGTAGTTCATAGTCTTGCCAAGTATCGGTGACATCTGCAAAACCTAAATGTGAGTCTGCTTCTGAACTTCCATGACCAGGAAAGTGTTTATAGCAAGAATGTATCTGGTGTTTGGCTAATGCTTGAGTGTAAATTTTTGCATAATCAGTCACTTTTTGCGGATCGCTAGAAAAACACCGATCCAATTTGCCAAGAATGGGATTGTCAGCATAAACATTGACATCCACAACCGGTGCAAAATCTAAATTGAAACCTAATTGCGCTAGTGTTTCTGCCATGGCACTCGCAGCTTGTGACGCGTCTTCAGCTGACAGTTTGCCCGCTTCGACTGCGGAGATGGTGGCGGGAAAACCATAAGACTCTTTTAACCGATTTACTTTGCCGCCTTCATAGTCTACAGAAATAATCAGAGGCAGCAGGGGTTGCTGGTCATGCTGGCGCGCTTGGGCATTTAACGTTTGTAATGTTCGATTGATTTGTTTAACTTGCTCAGGATTTTGAATGTTTTTCCCGAATTCCTTGGCTTGATAATCATAGTCAAACAAAATCACGCCGCCAATACCTTCTTCTGAAATGGCTTTTGCAATGGGATTGTGAGTTTCAATTTGAGTGCCCTCAAATCCTAATAGCAACATTTGGGCAATTTGATAGCGTAGTGATGGCTGTTGCAAGACGGGATCCTCGAAATAGAAAGCTGCTATTGTAACGTAATTTAAGGGGATATGTCATGGGTAGGCATAAGAGATCCAGGGCAAGAATCTGTGCGGCTCTTACCCTGGATAGGAATCAATTATAAAGAAGGACACCAATTTGACTGCGCTACGGTATTATCTGAAGATAACTCCTTAGTTAATTCCGTGCCGGCGTTGTACTCGGGGTCGTCAGAATCACTGTGCCTCTGGCTGGCGTACTGGGAGCAGGTCGAAACGTGAGAAAACTTGTCCAGTTAGGTGGCAGATTTTGCTGAGGGTTATTCGCATTTACGAGATCCGCATAGCGTTTTGGGCATTCGGGTGTATACAGGCCTAGCGCTGCAAATAACGACATCACACAATCTATCAACCAATCCAAAACGTTATTGAATTGCGGGTGCTGCTCTAATAACGCGTCTTTATTGGTTTCAATAAACTGGCGTAGGAGTAGAGATCGTTCATTCAAAAATGTTTCCACAGTTAATTCACCCCGATTTTGATGGATGATGTCCTCTAACGAGTTTAAGCAATCCATTTTCGCAGTGCGTAAGCGCGGAGGTAAATGGTGATCGCGCATAAGATAATCTTTGAATTCATTGATAGCGGTTTGGAGACGGTCAAAACGTTGGAATCGTTCAAAATAGCGTTGCTTGAATTCAGTGATTTTTTCTTGTAGGCGCTCATTAATCGCTGTATCAACTTCTTGGTGAGCCATCGCGTGTTGCAGTAATTCCGTTTCTTGTTGGTTAAGATAAGTTTTTAATTCCCGATGATATTCTCGGTGAATTTTATTATGCATAAGCCCAGATGCTTGATAGGGCAAGCGATTCACATACGTATGAAAATGATGCTTGGCGAACGATTGGCGATATTGTGGCATGCTTGATGTCTGATGCGTCACAAGCTTTTCTCTAAGATAGGCTAGTTTTTCAGTAGATAAGTCTTTATATAATGCTTGCGTCGCGACGGTACCCTTTAAATGAGCTGAATAAGTCTGAGTTTGCTCTAAAACTGCAGACATGGTGTCTCGATTAAGTTCACTGCTGATATCTTTAAGCCAGTTAGGCACGCAGGACTTACGATGCTCCTGTAGTTTTGGCACAATTTGCTCAGAATAAAACGTAGATATTCTTCCAGGAATTGCTTCAGAACTATTGCCGGCTATTAATTTCTCCAAGCAGGTAAGCATGACTGCACCCATTGTGGGCGCGGTGCGGGGCTCTTGGGGTGGTTTGTGGGATGCGCGATATGCCACTAGTTTTGGCGTAATTTCTTCTATTGCTTCGGCGTTATTGCCGGATAATAATACGTCCAAACAGGTAAGGAAAATGGGTAAGGTTTCACAAAGTTGTCGCTCACTCGCATTGTGCAACAATGAAAATCGTGCCAAACGCATATAATAAGTACTGACTTGTACCTGAATTGGCTGCAAATTATCACGATTCAGGTGTGGCGAGATGAGTGCAATCCACGGGGGGATAAAAGTACTGCGATGTTCGAGAAGTTTAGGGACGATGTCTGCAGTATAGCAGTTGACCAAGAAGGATGAAACGGGACTTTGCTGCCATTGGAAGTATGTCCCTGTAGTATCAACGAAGCTCTTTAAGTTGCCAGCAAACCTAGACACCAAATCGATTTCAGCAGATTGAGCCTCATTGATGGTAGATAACTCAGCCAAACGTTGTGCCTCAGCAGCTATCCGAGTCGTTAATATGACGTCATTGGTACAGAATTCTGCTTTTTCAAGAAACGTCTTTTTAAGTGGGAAAATCAATCCCTGATACCATTCATTCTGGATCGCTTCTAGTGGTCCTGTAATCGTTCCTGCGAGCAAGCCCCATTCGTGTTCTTTGGTATCTGCTCTGACCAACAGGGGTGCAAAATAATCTGTTTGCAAAATATCCAAATGACTCATAGCGATTTCTTGTGTCGTTCGCGTAAAGATCGGTAATTGTGCTTGTAGTCTTTGATTTAATTGATAAATCATGGGTCCATCAAAGAAAAACAATCTGAAATAACGATTAGAATCTTGAATAATTTGTTCGACATTTTGCGTGGCACGTTTGGCCGAAATTTGCAGTTCATTTAATCGAGTGAAGTGATAATTGTGTTGGATCAAATAATCGTATAAAGGCTGGCAGCGATGGTCATAGCCTAAATAATCTTGACTGAAATCAAGTTTCAATGGAGCAATTAATGCATGCGGAAGATTACGTAAGGCCCAGTCTCCTCCAGTACCATTACTATAAATATAATAATGGTTCCCATGTTGAATGAGCGTCAATGTTTGAATGGTTGGTGTGACGACATCCTCATTCGTGTCGATGATCAAGCGCATTCCATAGCCGAAATTATGATATTTCTGACCTGTAATGGATAGTAAATGAGCGGGAAGGGTGTAAAAAGCGTTCATGGAATACCACAATCCTGGGAAGTTGACACCTTCCGTTTGTGGATGAGCTTTTTTTACATCAGGAGTATAAGGTTGCACTAGATTGGATATTTTATGAATAATCTCAGAATATTGCTGATAGGCGTCTTGACACAGTTCGCTCAGCACTCGGTCATCGCGTAATTGAATGCTGATGTCAAAGAGCGCTTTGCCGTGTGACATGCTATTTTCTAAAATCAGACCGATAGTTTCGTTTTTGATCTCTTCAGTGTCACCAGTACGAATGCGTTCCAATTGTATCGCCAAATGCTCTAAATGGTGAGCTGCATTGAAGATGCGTTTAAAAAACAAAATGAAAGGCGGATGACTTAATTGCTGTTTTAAATCCATTATTTCAGGATAAGGTGCGACTCCTGCTCTTGGTGCTGTTTGTAATTCACGTTGAATTCTAATATTTAGAATAGGAATCCATTCTTTAAGTGAGTTATGGAGTTCTCTAATTTTAGTCGATATTTCGGTGGTTTTTAGGAGGTAGCCATCTCTGGGAAGGGCGGTAAAACTTCCGCGTCTTGTCAGCAGTTCTTGCTCGTTTTTTGTGGATAGAGTGGCGCGTGCATGCGCCGCCAATTGAGTGGCCCTATCTTGCCACCCTGCTATGAGTTCATGAGCGCTCTCTAAAGAAAATTCTCGTAAGATACGATTAAATGTGTTGCAACTGATGTGAGGTCTCGTTTTTCTACCCGCGGTAGGAACAGAAAGGGCTTGCACCATACTGTGATCAAAGTCTGGAAAATTTCGAATGCTAATGAGGTATGGGCGCAAAGAATGATATAAATACTGGCACTGTTTTTGTAAGGCCGATCTTTCTGAGAAAAGGATTTCAGTTCGCGGAAAATGCTGATTGATAAGCACTTTGAATAGGTCCAGCATTTCGACTGCCTCATTATAATTGGCTATTTTTTGTTGATACCAACCGCTGAGTGTTAAAGTCTGCTCTACAGATAGTTCCTCTAGAACCGCATAATAGTCGTGATATTGATTGGCCTTTGTAATAGTAAGAACTGGCTCAACTACGGCATCTGCTTGAGCCGCTGTGGTTTCTGAAAGGGCTGTTTGACCTTGCCATTTCTTATGGAGCCAATCAATGGGTTTGCATACTACGGTGGTTAAGCTTTCTGGTTTATCACCCAACACTTCAGACTCTAAACTACTGAATTTGGAATGATAATGGGTATGCGCCTTTCTGAGAATCATTTGTTTATAAAGAGACTCATATTTGGTTCGATAGTTGAGGATATGGAATACATTCTGGTCGACGTCAGTTAAATTCCGACGGAGATTAGAAAAATGCTGCAGAATACCAGGATGGATAAAGGCGACTGCAATGGGCGTAAATCCCCATTTTGTGCCATCTGTATTGCCATAAAAAACATAAGAATTTTCAGATTTCACACGATGTTGAATTAAAATAGGATGTTCTTTTGGGAGCGCTAAGCCATCCAAAGGGATATCTTTAACAATTTTAAGCGCAATATCACAACCTGTACGCGCAGAATAGGGAAACAATTGTAAATGGGTGTGTTGCGGTATGGCTGCGAGAACGGCCTGACATTGTTGAGCACGCAAGGCTTCGGTGTTTTGCAATTTCGTCAAATAGGCAGACAATTGACAACGTAATGCCCGAACAGTATCCTCATCCAGATTGCAAACACCTTGCGTTGCAGTGAGTTCACGACTGATATATCGATTTAATATGGGATTGATTTTCTGTACATAAGGTGCGAGCCAAGCATAATGCTTTATCAGGACACGGCGATCAGCTGCTAGGTTATCTAAAAACAGGGGTAGGGCTTCTTGCGCCCAGAGAATTTGTTGCCGCGCTTGTTGACATTCTTGGAACATACTTTGGATGGCTGCTACGCGCTTAGCTAGAAAATTCGAGTTTTCTATGGTGAGTAATTCTTCGCCTAAAAATGAAAAATTAGCCAGACTTTTAATGTGATCCGCCAAATAAACATTAATCGAATTAATGGTTTTCAATACGGGGCGTGATAGTGTGCCAGGATCTAGAGTTAACTCTATTTCAGCATGGTGGGCATAGTCGACTAACAGTGAAAAGCCGTCTTCTTGCAGCGTAGATAAAATATCGCGTAAGGACTCTTGATAGGCCTCATTTAATTGTCCAACTTGAGTGAGTGTGGTACTGAGGAGCAGAATAATCTGGCGAATCAAAAAGGCGTAATTGATGATTTGATACATCTGATACAATGGATTGAGCTTACTGCGATTTGCATTTTTTTTAGTGTGTTTCAAGGTGTTTAATAATTGAGTTGCTTCTTTTTGTAACGCTCGGAGTTGTGCTGGATTAATATTGGGTGCATGTTGGATCACGCTAGAGTTATTGGCATTGATAAGGGTGGTCAACATATCAATATGTTTGGGTAGGTCCGCAGAGAATTGACTGAATACATCGATATCCCATTGCCCATTGGCATCATAGATATTGCGCGTGATAAATCCAGCTGCATGTCCAACTTGGAAGCTATTAGTAGGACTATAGATCCCGGGAGCGGAGGGAGGAGCGGTGACCTGAGCACGAGTCATAGTTGAAAGCTGTTTAAAACGAGCCAATATCTGTAGAAATTCACTGACTTCATCTTTGAAGCGATGTGCGAAATCAATCTCTGAGTCAGAGAGAAGGGTTATTGCGCGATACATATTGTCGTAAGTAGCACCATTGAAATAATTAATACAGGCCGCCCCTAGCCCAAATATTCCTGAAAAACTAATTTCAAGACCTTCGGCTTGTCGCAGGAGCGCTTGAATATAAAACGTGCTATTAATGATTTTTTTTATTTTGGTTATTTGTTGAGCTTGGGTTGAAAAATGAGTATGGGCCTTTTTTTCAATAATGTGGTGATAGATTGGATAATGCTGGAGATGATATTCAAGCAAAAAAGGCTTGTCCGTAAAATGTAAATGACGCTGGGATATCAGGGTGGACTCGAGTTCAGTTAGGGTCCAAATGTTGCCGTTAGTATTTCCATATAAATAATAGCGCCGGCTGAGAGCAATAATAAGCGGAATGTCGCGATAAACTCGTCCGACTTGGTCGTAAGGCGCCTCTTGGTTGCGTAATTTTTGAATGATAGGCAATAACTCGTCTGGTTTTGTGGTGCCGCTAGGTGCTCTTAATAGGCCAATCGCAGAAAATTCAATAAAGGGTAGCGTCTCTGGATCTTGCGATAAATCTTGGAAATGAGGATTTAACAATGCGGTATTGAAGCTAAAGGGAACAGGCGTAGTAGTTGGCGTTGTTGTCCCACTTTCAACTGGAGCTGCTTGGATTTGGGGTTGGGGATTGCCACGAACCCATTGAAGAATGTCTTGTTTTCTGCCTGCAATGATCTCGGACCATTTCATATCTTGAAAATTTTTTAGTTGTTCTCTCCAAGCCTGCATTCTAAAGTCTCATTAAATTTATTGGCTGCGATATGATAGCACGGTTTTTGTGTAAAATAAACACAGAATGCTTATGCTGTTGATGTGTGTTTGGCAGGTTGGGCCTTGGCCCAATCTAAGTTGAATCCTACGACTACTTTATCTGTGCCAATGCTCTAAAAACTCTGAAAAATGAGATTTATGGGATTCTGCTGCAAGATATTGAGCTAACTTATTGAGTGCCTGTTGGTGTTCAGCAGTGCTCAGTGTGCCACGCATATGTTCAAAATGCAGGTAGATACCGTACGTGTTGAGCACATCGGTTTCACAATAATCACGAATTTTTTTTAGATTGCCAGCCAGATATTCTTGATGCACTTTGTCACCGTGCATGCCTATTTTACCCGGAAATCCGAGCATAACGGCTACTTCATCTAAAGGTGCAAATGCTTTGTTTTGATAACCGGACAAAACATCCATGAGATCCAAGTGACGATAATGAAATCGATTGAGATAATTGGACCAACGAAACGCGGAATTATGTTCGCCATTTTCCCAGTAGGTCGGGGCTGCGATGCGATGTAGCAGAGCGCGATAATGCAGCACAGGCAAATCAAACCCATTGCCATTCCAGCTGACCAAAGTGGGGGTATGTTTCTCAATACCAGAAAAAAACCGCTGGATTAATTCTGCTTCGGATGATTGTTCATCTCCTAATGACCAAACTGTAACTTGCTCGGGCTTGGCTAATACCAAAGAGATCGCCACAATTTGTTGTAAATGATGGGCTAAAAAATCATGCCCCACTTTATTACGCCGCATTGCAAACATGGCAGAAGCGGTATCTGCATCGGATAATCCGTGCAAATCATAAAGTTTACGGCCAGAGGCAAGATCGGGAACCGTTTCAATGTCAAATACGAGAATAGTCATAAGGTCCTTTTGTTCATCACTCTAAGTAACTAATTGCATCCCTTGAATCTTGGAGAACGGTCAGATTTGAGTGCAGATCACGCGAAATGCGCCAAATATGGCCGATCCTCGCGACGGAGTGAGATCAACAAGCGAGTTTTAGTTTTTCCCAGTAGGTATTATATAAATCTAATACGCTTTCTCCAACATCACGCAAATAATAACTATGGGCCAATATACTTTTATCTGGAAAAATAATTTTGTTGTTTCGGAGCTCGGGTGGTAATAGGTCACGACTGGCCAAATTAGTACTGGTATAGCCTTCTATGAGGATAATATCTGCGCCACTTTGAGGCCGTAAAAGATAATTGATGAATTGGTAGGCTTCTTCCAAATGGGGTGCATTTTTGGGAATGGCCAAACAATCTACCCACAGTAAACTACCTTCTTTTGGATAGACGAATCTAATACGTGGGTTTTCGCCCTGCGCTTTGGCAATATCGCCATTCCATGATGTACCGATATTCGCATCTTCATCAATAATCAAGGATTTGATGGCATTGCTGGCAAATAATTTGATATTGGGAACTAACTGCAGCAAATGTTGATAGGCTTCCTCAATATGCTTAGGATCCAAATCATTGGGGTCATACCCCAAAGAGATCAAACTCATGGAAAATACATCACGCATATCATCCAATAGCATCAATTGGTTGCGCAAAGCCGGGCTCCATAAATCTTGCCACGTACTGGGCGGATGGGTAATCCAGCGCTGGTTATAGAAAATACCCGTTGAGCCCCATACCAAAGGGACATGATATTGATAATTCGGATCGTAAGGATTGTCGGAAAAAAAGGGGTCGATATTTTTAATATTGGGTATTTTTTTTAAATCGAGCGGGGTCAGCATGTCATAACGCTTCAAACGCTCTACAAAATAGGAAGAGGGTAGAATGACGTCGTAGATGTTTTTGCGATTGGCATGCAATTTGGCAAACAAGGCTTCATTGCTTTCATACGTAGATAGATTGACTTTGATACCGGTTTCTTTTTGAAAAGCCCAAATCAAGTTTTGCGGTACTTCACCCCCAATCAAATACACATTGACCATTGGAGTTTGAGCCAAGCAAAGTGTTGAGAGGAGCATATATACACCGGCCCACAAACCACGGAAGATTTTGTGCATTATTTTTTCCTGGTTAAAAGCGAAGATATCAACACGAGTATAAACGAAATAAACAACGTAATGGTACCCAACGCATTGAGTTCAGGCGTAATGCCGGAGCGAATCATGGAGAAAATTGCCAATGGTAAAATATTAAACTCAGGACCAGCAACGAAATAGGAGATCACCACATCATCAAATGACAAAGTAAAAGATAAAAGCAAAGCACTGAGAATGCTCGGAAACAGTAAGGGTAATAATACTTTGCGCAAAGCTCGCAGGCGGCTGGCGCCCAAATCCAACGCAGAGAGATAAATATTCATGTCCAAGGTTTCAATCCGGCTTAATATGGTTAAGAGTACGAAAGGTAGGCAAAAAGTAATATGTGCAATGAGCAAACTGAAAAATCCCAAAGGAATCCGTGTGTAATTGAAGAAAACCAAGAGAGAGACGCCCAAAACCAGATCAGGGATGATGATCAATAGTAACAATAGCGACATAAACCCATCATGTTTTTTTAATTTTGGTGATAAAAATATTTGCACTGAAGCCAGTAAACCTGCCAGCGTTGCAATACAAGAGGCTGCAATGCCCAGAAGGGTTGAGTGGAGGAATGCAGACCAAATTTCAGTATTTTGTAATAAAATATGGTACCACTCTCGCGTAGAACCATGCCATTGCATAGAGTATTTGGCATCATTAAATGAATAAATGATCAATATCAAAATGGGAAGGTATAAAAAAGCAAAGATGAGGATTAAATAGCACTTTTGGATTAGGGATTTCATACAAGAACGCCCTGTTGTTTAGGTCGATAAAAGCAGAGTAAAACCATTAAAATGAGGGTCAAAACCATACTGATCGCGGCGCCTTGGGGCCAGTTTTCTACCACTAAAAATTGGTTCTGAATCAAATTACCCATGAGTACTGAGCGTGCGCCGCCTAAAATATCCGGGATATAAAACAAAGTCATGGCGGGTAAAAAGACCATCAAAGAGCCGGCTAGAACGCCAGATAGGGTGTTTGGTAAAAAGACCCGAAAAAAAATCACCCAGCGGTTGGCGCCTAAGTCTTGAGCTGCTTCGATTAAGCAAAAATCAAAGCGCTCCATATTGGAAAAAATAGGCAGCACCATAAACGGTAGCAAATTATAAACTAGCCCACACATGACGGAAAAATTTGAGTAAAGAAAGACGATAGGCTCGCTAATGAGATGCAATTTTAGGAGTACGGTGTTTAGCAAACCATGAATTTTCAGAATTGAAATGAGGGAATAAGTACGAATCAGAGAGCTGGTCCAGAACGGAATGATGATTAAAAACAGCCAGAGGGTTTGATATTTGGATTTGACTAAAATATAACTCAAAGGATAAGCCAAAATAAGACACAGGAAGGTTGCGCTCCCGGCCATTAGTGCCGAGCGCCATAAAACTTTTGCAAACAGCGGGGAGAGTAGCGCAGTATAATTACCAATGGTCACAGGTAATGTTGCCAAATGCAATGAATTATCCGTCAAACATGAAACCGCAAAAATCAAGCCGATGGGTATCAATCCAAATAAGATCAACCAAGTGTAAATAAAATAAATTGAAAAGGGTTTAATTTTCATAAGGTAATAATAGTTCCCAGCCAGTTAACCACTGTACCCACACGGTTTCTTGGTCTTGGTATTCCAATTTGTCATCATCTTCATTGAAAAATTCAATGGCGGATATCACTCGACCGGAATTTAGGGCAACCTTTAATGCGACAGTGGAGCCTTTGTATACGATATCAATAATTTTTCCAGGAATCATATGCTTCGCGTCAGTTACTTCATGCAGTGACCAAACCCGGACATCTTCAGGGCGGACAATAAGATGAAACTGATCGCCTACCTCTGCAGCAATCGATTTTTTACATCGGATGGGGACTGATTCGACCGAGACATGAATATATTTTTTAGCGATGGCCTCTATAGTGACATCAAAACAATTGGTTTCGCCGATGAATTGCGCTACGGATAAATTAGACGGGGTCTCATAAATTTGCCGCGGGGTCCCAATTTGTTCAATGTCACCTTGTTTGAGAACAGCAATCCGATCCGACATGGATAACGCTTCTTCTTGGTCATGTGTCACAAAAATAAATGTCATATTTAACGATTTTTGTAATTGCTTGAGCTCATATTGCATGGCTTTGCGCAGATTGTAATCCAAAGAACTCAACGGTTCATCGAGTAAGAGCACCTGTGGGCAGTTTATGACAGCCCGCGCAATGGCAACTCGTTGTTGTTGGCCACCACTGAGTTGGTTAATCCGGCGTTTGCCAAAAGATTGTAATTGCACCAAAGCCAGCGCATCTTTGACCTGTTCGTTGATTTCTATTTCTGGAAGATGGCGACAGCGCAGAGCAAATGCGACATTTTCAAATACCGACAAATGCGGAAATAAAGCATAGCTTTGAAATACAGTATGGACATTGCGCTGTTGCGGGGGTAAGTGATTGACGCAAGCCCCGTTGATTAAAATTTCCCCCTTTGTGGGTTGTTCAAATCCAGAGATTAAGCGTAAAAGGGTGGTTTTTCCACATCCGGAAGGGCCCAAAAGCGTCAGGAATTCTCCACGATAGACATCGAGCACAACATCTTTGAGAATTTTTGTTGAGCCATATGATTTAGAGAGATGCTTAATTTGGATGAGTGGATGCGACATACTCTTTCGCGTAAAAGACTAGAATTATGCAATGTAAATGGTTGGTTGTCTAGGGCATAATTGAAAGAGGTGTAACCAGTGCTTAGTAGGTTGGGCCAAGGCCCAACCTACATTAAATTGCGTTAAAATCAATAAATAGCCCCTTTTTCATGTGGCAATTGTAGCGTGCAAATCTCCGAGGTAGAGCCGTCATTACACCGAACGCCACCTTGTTCGGTGATTTTTGCTACGCCACCTCGCCACATGCAGCAGCCTTGAAACTTCTGTAGATTCATCACAGCACGCCGAGTACAATATTCGCTAGAGTAGTCGCCGTTTGTGAGTACATTCCGCCCGGCTGAAGAATCACAATAAGATATTTTCGGAGCAGGAGCAGAGCACGCGTAGGTTACACTGCAGGCAAGTATGGCTAATAACCCCACAGACAAATAAAGACCCAGGATTGTTTGCATATTGAACCCCAAACTATGAATAATAGTTTAATTATAGCTCAATATGGATTATAATCAACCAATTGCACCAGGTCTAACTTCCGAATTTAGGATAATTGGTTTGTTCAGTGCTCTCGCAATGGTTGGATTGGTATCATGGCCTGGCTGTGATGCCCGACAATATTTGATCGATACCCCTAATATGCTCAGGAACTATACTTCTGAGCTGTCCGTTCTCTTTCCCTATATTCCTCAGAGTGCCTGGTTTGAAAAAACTCAACGAAGAGTTTTCTGCGAAGCCTTTCTGCTGTGTTATGGTGTCAGTAATCCGAGCAGTCGATGCCATTAAAGATTCGTGTTTGGTTTGTAAATGCTTGCTGTGTAACAACAAAGCCGATCCAGTAGCCAACATCCCGATGAAAGCGGTGCCAATCATCAACATGGTCGCTTCTGGCGCTGCTAATACTAAGATTAGTGCAACCATGCATCCGAAGACAGCATACGCAAGCGCTTTTTCTATACCTGCCATTTCTTGATAGAAACGTGACATACTAAAAGGTTTATCACAAGCATAGGTTATCGCAAGAGGTATGGCAGAAATGAGTAGAAGACGCCTAGCCACAAAATTTACAAGTAGCGCTGGTGGATTGCTTGCGCACATTACAACCATAAATAGCAAAGGGAAGAAAGAAAATAATTTGGCTATATCAATGCGAGATGTCTCTTCTGGTCTTTGATTCAAGGTAAAGGTTGTTGTGAGAGGATAATCCAATACTTGAAGAAAGTTGCTCAATAATTGAGAGGCATTTAATTCCTTTTCACTTTGCTTGAGTTGGCGGGATAAAATGAAAGAACCGACTGTAGCATGCTGATCTTTTGCAGACTGAATCAATTCATCTAATCGCACATAAGCGTCTCGTAGCAAGAGCAAATCATTGTATTCGTGGCCGCTATACTGCTGTAGTTTATCAGCTATTTCAGTTTGTGCCATACTGGATATCTGTTCAATTTTTGAAAACATAAGAATCTCTTGGCTTTTGAAAGATCAGTATTATACCACTGTGGATAAAAAAGCCAATTAGTTCCCGCAGCGGATAATCGGTGATGCTAGATGCTCCTTATGCAACTAATTTAAAGGCCTTCTTCAATCAAGGCCAAAGACGCATCTGCCTCCAACTCAACAGCTTCAATTTTTTGGAAACGTTGCGTGATTTTTTTTGCGGAGGTATTAACCTCATTGACGTCTTGATGGGCCAAATCAATGTGTTTGGTTAATTTGTCCATACGTTTTTCAAAGCGTTGAAAATCATCGGCCAACGAGTGCAAATGCTTTTGAATAATGTGAACTTGTTTACGCGTGGCATCATCTTTTAAGACGGCCCGAGCAGTCGTAAGGACTGCCATTAAGGTACTAGGGGAGACGAGCCAAACTTTTAAGCGCTGAGAGATTGCAACGATGTCTGGGTAATTAGCATGAATTTCGGCAAAAATAGCTTCTGCTGGGATAAACATCACGGCACCGTCGGCGGTTTCTTCGGAAATGATGTATTTTTCGGCAATATCTTTGATATGTTTTTGTAAGTCCTGCCGAAACTGCTGTTGTAAGCCTTTGCGTTCGGAGGACATGACATCTAAATTCATGAGTTTTTGATAGGTTTCCAAAGGAAATTTGGCATCGATGACGAGATTGCCTGTGGGTTGAGGTAAGAATAAAATGCAATCGGCTCTTTTTTGATTGCTCAGCGTATATTGCATGCTGTAATGCGAGCTGGGCATGACATTGGCAATCAAAGCAGCTAATTGCACTTCCCCAAAAGCACCGCGTGCGCGTTTGTCGACGAGGACATCTTGTAGGCTCACGACATGTTGCGAGAGTTCGGTGATTTTCTTTTGTGCCTCATCAATCAAAGCCAGACGTTGTACCACATCAATAAAAGTTGCGGAGGTCTTTTCAAAGCCTTCAGTGAGTCGATTTTGTACCTGGTGGGTTAAATTATGTAAGTGAGTGCGAATTTCTTCTGTGACAGCTTGCAAATGCTGAGTTAAAGCACCGGAATGCTGCGTGAAACTATGCCCAATTTGTTCGCGCACATCGGTCATTTGACGTTGAATGCTTTCGACGATTAGGGGTTGTAGGCTGAGATGGGTGTGCGCTATTTTGTCATGAATCCCGATTTGTCCGGCATGCATGAATTGTTGGAGATTCTGTTGCATTTCATGCAAACTACTACGAAGTTGATTTTGCAGTTCTGCCGGTTGTTGTTGTGCTTGACGTAAAATTTTGCGCTGCAAATACAAAATGAACCCAATGCTGAGCAGCCCCAGCAATCCTATTCCAGCGAACAAGAATGGTAAATATAGGAGAAAAAATGGTGTGAACATAGGGATCATAAACAAGGAATTTATTGTAAAGTAACGTAATGCAGATGAGTTTGTCTATAATAACAGGAAAAATATGTCAGCAGTCTTAAAAGAAATTGAACAATTGCGCGAAAAAATACGACTCTATGATCAACATTATTACGGTTTGGATGCCCCGTTGGTGCCAGATGTGGAATATGATCGGTGTATGCGAGCACTTGAGCAATTAGAACAAGCACATCCTGAGTTCAAAACACAGGATTCTCCAACCCAACGAGTGGGGGCGGCAATTGCCAGTGAATTGCAACCGATTGCCCATCAAAAATCGATGCTATCTTTATCGAATGTATTTTCTGCAGAAGAATTAAGTGGGTTTCTCCAGCGCATCAGCGATAAATTATCGGTTGATATGGCCGAGCTGTGGTTTTGCTGCGAGCCAAAATTAGATGGGTTGGCGGTTAATTTGTGTTATGAGAAGGGTATATTGCAGCATGCGGGTACTCGCGGAGATGGGCAAATAGGCGAAGATATCACAAATAATATTCGCACCATTGCAGCAGTGCCATTGCGTTTATTAACCGATAACCCACCTAAGATGCTCGAAGTGCGCGCTGAAGTGTATATGTCTAAAGCAGGATTTGCTGCTTTAAATGCCAAAATGATGGCTTTGAGCGAAAAAACGTTTGCCAACCCTCGCAATGCAGCCGCAGGCAGTTTGCGCCAATTGAATCCCAATATTACGGCAGAGCGCCCATTGTCTATTTATTGTTATGGTATGGGTCATTGCGAGGGCGGAGAGCCCTTGCCGGATAGTCATTTTGCACTTTTAAATTTATTACAATCCTGGGGATTACGCATAGCGCCTGAAAGGCAACGGGTGCAAGGCATTCAAGGTTGCCTGGATTATTACGCAACTTTAGGCGCGAAACGGGACAAACTACCCTTTGATATCGATGGGGTGGTGTATAAATTAGATGATCTGAATGATCAACAAGCCTTAGGATTTGTATCGCGGGCGCCGAGGTTTGCTTGTGCGCATAAATTTCCGGCGCTTGAGGAAATGACGCAGCTTATAGCGGTTGATTTTCAAGTAGGGCGTACCGGTGCCTTGACGCCTGTAGCTCGTTTAGAGCCGGTACATGTGGGTGGCGTGATGGTATCGAATGCAACTTTACATAATATGGATGAAATTCAACGCAAAGATATCCATATTGGTGATACGGTCATTGTGCGGCGCGCAGGGGACGTGATTCCAGAGGTGGTGGCGGTAATCTTGGCGCAGCGGCCTGAGACCGCACAACGCATTCACTTACCCAAAGCCTGTCCAATTTGTGGTGCTGAAGTCATGCGAGACCCCGAAAAGGCAGCAGCGTATTGCACTGGGGGATTGTTTTGCCCGGCGCAAGTCAAACGCAGTATTGTCTATTTTGCTTCCCGCAAAGCGATGAATATAGATGGTTTGGGGAAGGCAGTGGTGGATCTGTTGGTCGATCATAAATTAATAAGTGATATCGCAGATTTGTATCATCTGGATGCAAAAACCCTAGCCTATTTGCCGCGCATGGGTGATTTATCGGCAGAAAATTTGATTCGTGCTCTGGAGCACTCTAAACAAACTACCTTTGCTAGATTTCTGTATGCATTGGGTATTCAAGAGATAGGCGAAGCCTCGGCACGTACTTTGGCCCAGCATTACACTACAATAGAGGCGCTGCGACATGCTCAGCTTGAAGATTTGCTGTCTTTGCCGGATATTGGGCCGGTGGCGGCCAATGCGATTTTGCAGTTTTTTGCTCAAGAACATAATGTGAGCATTGTGGGCCGTTTGATGGCAGCAGGAATTACTTGGCCCCAATCGGCACTCGTTCAGGCATCAGAAACTCATGCGTTGTATCATAAAAAAGTGGTATTGACGGGCACGCTAGAACATATGAGCCGTGAGGAAGCTAAAGAACGGTTATTGGCGGTTGGCGCACAAATCGTGGGGTCAGTCTCTGCTAAAACAGATTGGGTGATCGTCGGAAAAGATCCGGGGTCAAAATTCGAAAAAGCATTGGTTCTCGGTGTTCCAACCTTAACCGAAGCGGCATTTCTTGACTTGCTAGAAACGGGAAAGTAGAGTGTACCAATCTTATAAAAGGCAGTAATTATGACTGAACAATCCCAGACCCCAGAATTCGTCCACTTACATGTGAGAAGTGAATATTCCATAGTAGATAGTACGATTCGCATTCCGACTTTGATGTCCAGTTTAGTAAAAATGAATATGTGGGCAGTGGCTGTCACTGATTTTTGCAATTTATTTGCTGGCGTCAAAGTGTATCAAGCCGCATTGGCTGCAGGCATTAAGCCTATTTTAGGGTGCGATATTTTGTTATGTGATCCGCAAAATCCAGAACAAACCTTTGCGTGCGTGCTCTTATGTCAATCAGAAGACGGGTATCGCAATTTGACGCGTTTGATTTCCAGAGCTTATCAAGAAGGCCAATACCATGGGCAACCACGGATTCATTATGATTGGCTAGCGTCAGGGACAGAGGGCTTAATCGCGCTGTCCGGCGGGTTTGCGGGCAATATTGGACAGGCATTATTACAGCAAGACAGTGAGCGTGCGCAAGGCTTGGCACAACAGTGGTTAGCTCGGTTTGGAGATCGATTTTACTTAGAGATTACTCGAACAAACCGGCCAGAAGAGCAGGACTATAATCAACGCTTAATCGGTCTGGCTGATCTGTTAAAAATACCTCTGGTGGCTACCAATGACGTGAGATTTCTGCATGCCGCTGACTATGATGCGCATGAAGCAAGAGTCTGTATTCATCAAGGACAAACCCTCGCTGACGAGCGCCGCAAGAAAATATATTCCAATCAACAATATTTACGTAGTCCCAGTGAAATGGCAGCATTGTTTGCAGACTTACCCCAAGCGTTGCAAAATTCAGTGGAAATTGCCAAACGTTGCACGGTCACGTTGAACCTTGGTCATTATTCTTTACCTAATTTTCCAACGTCAGACGGCTCATCAGTGGAAGCGTATTTAAGTCTTTGTGCACAAAAGGGATTGGCGCAGCGACTGGAGCAGATCTCTTTGGCTGTGAATTTGAGTCGCGAAGCGTATGAGCAACGGCTGCAAATCGAATTAGATGTCATCAATCCCATGGGGTTTTCAAGCTATTTTTTAATTGTGGCTGATTTTATCCAATGGGCCAAAGCAAATGGTGTGCCGGTAGGGCCTGGGCGTGGGTCGGGTGCGGGTTCTCTGGTGGCTTATTCTCTGGGCATTACCGATTTAGATCCGTTGCAATATGATTTGCTTTTTGAGCGCTTTTTGAACCCAGAACGTGTTTCCATGCCGGATTTTGATATTGACTTTTGCATGGATGGTCGCGATCGGGTGATCGATTATGTTGCTGAAAAATACGGGCGCTCTGCGGTATCCCAAATTATCACTTTTGGTACCATGGCAGCGAAAGCGGTGGTACGCGATGTCGGTAGAGTATTGGCGCATCCCTATGGATTTGTGGATAAAATAGCAAAATTAATCCCTTTTGAAATAGGCATTACTCTGCAAGAGGCTATTAAACGTGAACCAGAATTGGCCAGACGCTATCAGGATGAAGAGGAAGTCAAAGAGCTACTGGACTTGGCGCTCTCTTTAGAAGGCATCACACGCAATGCGGGTAAACATGCGGGGGGGGTGGTGATTGCGCCTTCAGAGTTGACTGATTTTACGGCTATTTATTGCGAAGAAGGGAGCCAGCAATTGGTATCCCAATTTGATAAAGATGATGTGGAATCCGTCGGCCTGGTGAAATTCGACTTTTTGGGATTACGCACTTTAACCATTATTCATTTGGCGCTGGCCATTATTAATCGCGAACAACAAGCACAAGGGCTGCCAGACATAGATATTGCTACCATTCCTTTAGTAGACAAAGTGAGTTTTGATTTATTGAAAGCGTGTAAAACTACGGCCGTGTTTCAGCTGGAATCACGGGGTATGAAAGATTTGATTCATCGCTTACAACCCGATACGTTTGAAGATGTGATTGCGCTGGTTGCGTTATTCCGTCCTGGTCCTTTGCAATCAGGGATGGTCGATGATTTTATTGAACGTAAACATGGGTTGGCAGCTATAGAGTATTTGCACCCAGATTTAGAACCCATTTTGAAGCCAACTTATGGAGTTATTCTTTACCAAGAGCAAGTAATGCAAATTGCGCAAGTCTTGGCAGGGTATACTTTAGGGGCGGCTGATTTACTCCGGCGTGCGATGGGTAAGAAAAAACCTGAAGAAATGGCTAATCAGCGTACCATCTTTACCCAAGGCGCTTTGCAGCGCGGTATTTCTTTGGAGATCTCGACAGAGATCTTTGATTTGATGGAAAAATTTGCGGGTTATGGGTTTAACAAATCCCATTCTGCTGCCTATGCACTGATTGCTTATCAAACTGCTTGGTTGAAAGCCCATTATCCAGCCGCATTTATGGCAGCTGTTTTGTCCTCGGATATGGACAATACTGATAAAGTGGTCGGGTTTATTCAAGAATGTAAAGCGATGGGCTTGACCATTTTACCACCCTCTATTCAGAATTCGGAGTATGTGTTTTCAGTAGTGGATGCGCAAACCATTCGTTATGGTATGGGGGCTATCAAAGGCTTGGGACAGGCCATGCTCGAAAATATGATCGAAGAGCGGCGCAAACAGGGCCCTTTTTTGTCTTTGTTCGATCTATGTCGCCGTGTGGATTTACGCAAGATCAATCGTCGGGTTTTAGAAGCATTGATTAAAAGCGGTAGTATGGATATTTGGAAAATTGAACGTGCCGGGTTAATGCAAACGCTGGATACAGCGATGACGATAGGTGCGGTGCATTTACAAAATTCACATACTGGGCAAAGAGATTTGTTCGCAGAATTAGAAGAAGGGCCAAACGATACGGAAGCTTATATAGCCTGCGTACCTTGGTCCAACATGCAGCGGTTGACTGCGGAAAAAGAAACATTGGGGTTTTATGTAAGCGGTCATCCGGTCGATCCTTATGAGCAGGAATTTCAATCGTTTGTCCAACCTATAGCGCAATTAGGTCGTTTTCAAGCTAAAAAAGTATTGGTTTGTGGGATGGTTAATCAAAGCAAAAAGATTCTGACTAAGCGTGGAAAGAGTTTGGTGATCTACAAAGTAGAGGCTGCACAGGGCTTTGTTGATGTGGTGGCTTTTGCGGAAATTTTAGAAACCAAAACGGCGCCTATACAAAATGGCGATATTATTCTGATAGAAGGCGAATTAGGTCAGGATGATTTTACGGGGGGCTTTAAAATCATGGCAGCGCAATTATTCTCTTTGGAAGAAGCTCGGATGAAGTTTGCGCGGTGTTTGCGCTTGCATTTGCGGCCTGAGGATGAAAAATTGATACCCCAACTCAAAACAATCTTACAAGCTCATCAAGGGGATTGCGTGGTACAAATTTTGTATGCCAATGCCACGGCAAAAGCAACTTTGAATTTGGACAAAACCTTTGCTGTACGACCCGGAGATCAATTATTATCATTTCTAAAGGACAGTTTAGAAGCAGACCGTGTGATGCTGTGTTATTGAGAGGCCTATAGGGAAACCGTATGAATTTATTATTAGGGATAATAAGAGTTTTGGCTATCGCCATTTTGGGCGTCTCGGTGGCTTACGCCAAACCCAGTTCGGCGGTATATCGACACGATTTCTGGTTACCTCAGTTTCATCACCAACGCTTGAGCTATTGTTTGTCAGATAAACACATTTGTGGAAAAGGTGTGGCGGATGGTTATTGTCAAGCGATGGGCTATGAACGGGCGAAACGTGCAACCATTGCGCATAATATTGGAATGGCCAGTTATTTGGATAAAAAAGGCTGTTGCCGAGGTTGGCATTGTGCGGGATTTAAATTGATTCGGTGCGAAGCATCTGCCGAACATAAACCAAAACGTAATTATTATTATCGCTATAAAAAGTTTGTTGTCCCGCGCTTTCATCACTATCGTATCGATTGGTGCTATCAAGATAGCAACCGTTGTGGCAAACCTGCGGCCCAATCTTTTTGTCGACATATGGGATATGAAAAATCAACAGAATATCAACCTGAAGAGCATTTGGCTGCGACACAGGCTTTGGGGAATCAAAAATTATGCTTTGGGGATTGCAAGGGTTTCTCTAGTATTATTTGTTATCGATGAGGCTGTGGGCCTTGGCCTAACGGTAGTTTTAATTTGGACAATCAATGTAACTGACTTTTTTATATGCAATTTAATGTAGGTTGGGCCTTGGCCCAACAGCAAAGCGTAGCGCTTCAATTAAAAAGTATTTAGCGTATTTTTTTAATTTCCCTCATGACTGAGAGTGCCTTTTACACAAATTTGCAATCCATTCAGCGCAACTTACAATTAGTCATTTTTTAGTTTATTCGCGAAATCGTTTGCAGCCTCAGGAATTTTGGGTGCCGCTACGGCTTGAAATAAGGTAACGGAATGGCGTTCGGTAGGGATTTTAATCTGGAGTAACCAGCAAATACATTCGTAAATATAGCGTCCGATGGACTGGCTTTTGAGTAAATCACCATGGGTAATAATGACTTGATATAACTCACTTGAAGAAGCCGTATTACTGCACAACGCTTTCAGTTTCACAATCAATTCCATTTTTTGAGTTTTTTTCAGATCTGTCATGGAGGTGTTTGTTTCTGCTTCGTATTTGTCTAATAAGCCTAAAATGCTTTCTTTAATGCTTTGCTCAAGTAAATGCTCAAATTCGGGGTATAGGTAGGGTTGCGTCGTTTGCAGCGCTCGCTTGATTTGAACCTGGCTTTTTAAGGTAGGTAGTTGCTCGGTTAAGATAGTAGAGTCCACATTTTTGACGAGATAAGTTAATGTTTCCTGGATTTTGTTACTGATTTTGGTGGAGATAGACTGTAGTCTAGGTCTTAACTCTTCAAGAAGATCGTCTGGGATATTCGGATCGGTGTTCAAGGATTCAATACTTGTTTGAAAGTCTATTAAATCAGGGGTATTCAGATGAGGCATGATCGTTGCTAATTCATCAAGAATGGCTATTAGTGGCGGTAATAAGGAGGCATTATGTGTTTGATAATTCTGAGCATTAAGGGATGTATATAAACGCTGTTTGATTTGGTTTACAACAGAAAAATACAGGCCATCCATATACCGTACTATGACAGAAGCTTCCGGGTGCTCATCTATGAAAACATAATTTAAATGCTGCGATTTTAAATACTCAATATGTTTTCTGATGTCAGTCAATTTTTCTAATTCAAGATTTTGGTGACTGAGTTGTTCAGAAAAATGCGCAGCGAGGATCGTTGCCAGTTTGTCACTGTCCAACACGCCTCCGTTGTGGTGAGACTGACTTAGATTGAGCTGCGATATTTTATGCGAGTCTAAGATTTTGTGAGGAAATATGATGTTGCTTTCAGCCGGTTCGTTGTCATCATGTGAGAAATTAATGGTTTGTGGTGCGACTTGAATACCCAGGTACTGACGGTAATAGGCTTGGATTTTAGGAAACATATCTAAAATATTTTCTTGATACAGAATATCAACTATATTTTTCATAGGACCCTGCTTAGAATAGTGATGACTTTATTTAATTAAGTGTAGTCAAAGTCTTCGCAAATTCAAATTGCCTAAAATTGCTTCGTGTAAGCTATACTAAAATCGGTGGCTGACGGGACTATTCAACTGCCGAATTTAGGATGATCTAAATATAAGGTGTTACGATGCTCAAGATTGCAGATAATGTCACCATTCCTGATTCAGAGGTTGAGATGACGGCCATTCGTGCGCAAGGGGCAGGAGGGCAAAATGTGAACAAGGTCTCCACCGCAATTCATCTGAGATTTGATGTCGTGCGATCTTCCTTACCAGATATCTATAAGGCAAGATTACGTCGCACACAAGATTATCGTATAACATCTGATGGCACTATTGTTATCAAAGCACAGCAGTACAGAAGCCAAGAAAAAAATAGGGCTGATGCGCTCCAGCGCTTGGTACGACTCATTAGAAAAATATCTACCGTGCCTAAAAAACGAAAAAAGACCAAGCCCTCCAAAGGATCGATACAGACGCGATTGGATGATAAAACACAGCGAGGTCGATTAAAAAAGCTTCGAAAAGACTTGTGGTGAGAACAGTAATCTTCAACTGCTTGTTCACGAGTAAAGTCGCTTATTACTGCTATGGCAGTAAGTTATTGGTTTTTTGATGTGATGAAGAGAATTAGAAGAGGGATTTCGCGTTTTTTACTGCTTTGGCAGTATATTTTGCGGTCAAGCCGTGGGAATTCGAACCCTGTGATGCGCATGAAAATTACAATTGCTTCCTGAACCTAAGCATGGGGAGCGCTCATATTGCAAGGTGGTGTGGGAAATTTTAAATTCTAAGAGCAAGAGTTTGCGTAGGGCATCTGCTACTATTTCATACTCATATTGAGGATCGATGACAATGTGAGCGGTTAAACTGATTTTATTGCTGCTGATGGCCCATACGTGTAACTCATGCATATCTAATAGGCCTTCGGTTTGACACATAGCTTGTTGAAGTTTGTTGAAATCAATTTCTTTTGGCACCCCTTCAAGTAAAATGTTAATGCTCTCTTTGAGCAATACATAGGTGCGGGGTAAAATCCATAAACCAATCATGACTGCGATCATGGAATCTACGGCTTGCCAGCCTGTAAAATAAATGATTGCTGCGGCAAATAGGACACCAATGGAGCCTAACATATCACTCCATACTTCAAGATACGCACTTTTCAGATTGATATTCTGCTCTTTTTCAGCACTCAATAAACGCATCGCAATCAGATTAACCACCAAACCTAAGAACCCAATACTGAGCATGCCAATAGAATGGATTGCAGCAGGGTGACTGAACCGTTGATAAGCCTCATACATGATGTATAGCGCCACTATAAATAAGAGAATGGTGTTGAATAACGCTGCTAGAATCTCGAAGCGGTAATAGCCAAAAGTCCGACTGAGATCGGCGGAGCGTCGTCCAATTTTTATGGCAACCAGAGAAATAGTCAAAGCAGTCACATCCGTAAACATATGCGCTGCGTCAGAAATTAAGGCTAGACTTTCAGTGATGATGCCACCGATGAGCTCGGTTAAAAAGAAAATGGAGGTCAAGATCAGCGCAAATACCAGCGGGCGTTCAGCAGTGCTATAAGTATGTGAATGAGAGTGTTCTGTGCTCATAAGCTGATTTATCTCCGCGAACATGTACAAAAAAATCAAAACAGTAGTTTCTGTTGACAATTCGTCTCTAGAGACCCTACTTAGACAGCAGCACCACCAAATTCTCGAGCTCTTGCCACATTAGACCACTGCGATTCGATTTCATTTGTTCATCTAAACTCTGACAGCGTTTCAATAAATCACAGGCTGTTGGGCCAGATACTCTTTGCCATGCTTTTTGATACAAAGGGATTTTTTGCGACCAGATTTTCAATTGTTGGCAAATGGCTTGAAAGGGTTGTGATGCCGTTAGATGATGAATTTGCACGAGCTTACGTATTTCTTGATTTAAGACCCATAAAACTAATATAGGCTCTCCTTGTGCATCTTGGATTTTTCGAAATACATGAATGGCATGGGTTGTTTGTCCATTTAAACAAGCCTCCCCCAATTCATAGATAGAAAACTCACTTTGATCCCGCAAATAAGTCATTAGTATTTCGGTTGTGAGCGGTTGACTGAGATCATGCATACAGGCAAGTAACTCCAGAAACTGATTGCATGCCAGTAAATTGGCTTGATGATATTGATAAATCACTTCTGGAACGTCGCGCTCATGTTGAATTTGTAGGGCTTGGAGGCGTTGCGCGATGAATTTTTTAAACTGTACGGGAGCGTACGGCATAACTTGAATGCAGGCAACCTGAGGATGAGCGACCAAGGCCTGAATTTGTTTGACTGGCAATTCAGGCGCTTGAATTAACACTAGACAGCGTGGATTAGGGCGATCAAGATAAGCTTGTATGGCTTTTTTCCCTGCGGCATCCAGCGTTTTTTTGGCAAAACGCAAATCTAATAGCCGATGCTCAGAAAATAAAGAATAGGTGTTGGCATCTTGGAAACCTTCATGCCAGTTTTGGGATTGCTGAATATCGACGACCGTTTCTTCGCTACTTTGCTTCGTCCATTGCTGCCAAGCTTGCTTGATGGCTCGTACCGTTTGATTGAATAAATAAGGATCTTGCCCGACAACCCAGTAAACGGGCACACAACCTTTTTTAAGATGGTTATCTAGGTTATGTTGAGGAATAATCATAATTTATGATGTCCAATCCGGTCGATAATTTGGATGACAGCATCTTTGCGCATTTCATGTTTGAGGGTGTTTTCTTCAAAATTAGAGCCCAAAATGCGATTGCTGTTGATGGTAAGTTGCCGAGTAGTCGTCACATTGGTCGTAGGAATAATGTCCTTACCATTGGCTTCTTGAAATTTAAATGTAATTTGGTAGTTCATTTGATATTGACGCGGGGTAGTACTGGAACTGACCGATGTGATGTGTTGCTCTTCTAAGTCTTGCTCTAGGACTATCCAATAATGTGCATCTCTAGGGTTATCTGTGACGTGAATATGATAAGCAAGTAATTGTTCTTCCAACATAGGTGCCACGTCTCGATTGACGCTTTCCACAACAATGGCAACATCGCGTATTTTGCTGGGCAGGGTGACAAAACCCCGCAAATGAAACCCGCATCCCAGCAAACCCACAGTGGCGAGCAAAAAAAAGATTTTGCCCAAGCGTACTGCAAGCATTATGGACTGACCACTAAATTAATCAAATTCCGATGGGTAACAATGATGGCTTTGGACACGGACTTTCCTTCTAAGAAAGAAGCGGCATGTTGTTTGGCCAGTTCAATGAGTTCGTCTTCAGGCGTAGTCACTTTAGCTGTGAATTCCGCACGCAGCTTTCCATTGATTTGAACCACAAAATCGGCTTCCTCTGTTTTAAGTGCACTTTTGTCTACTTTGGGCCACGCCGCATCAATGATGGCTTTGTCAAAGCCTAATTGTTGCCACAATATGTGACAAATATGCGGTGTGATGGGAGCAAGTAGCCGAAGTAGTATACTCAAACCAGTACAGATTAAATAATCATCTTCCGATGTTTTGAGTTCGTAGGTATTTAATTCATTCAACAGTTTCATGCAGCCTGAAACCACCGTATTAAATTGCTGGCGTTCGTAATCCTGTAACGCTTGTTGTAAAATCTGATGGATATGCAAACGGGTTTTTTTCAAACGTGCGTCGCAATTTTGCCAAACCACTGCATTATTGGGGTCCTGGATGGTTTGATTGATTTCGAGCAGCAATTCTCGATGCTGATAAGCAAAGTTCCAAAGTCGTTTTAAGAACCGGTGTGAACCCTCTACGCCTGCATCTGACCACTCTAAAGACTGTTCAGGTGGTGCTGCAAACATCACAAACAACCGGGCTGTATCTGCACCATAGGTTGCTACCAAATTACTGGGATCCACGGTGTTTCCGATGGATTTAGACATTTTATGTCCATCACGCAGCACCATGCCTTGACTCAACAACGCGATGAAGGGTTCGTCTGAATTGACCAAACCTGCATCGCGCATTAATTTATGAAAAAAGCGTGCGTAGAGTAAATGCATCACTGCGTGCTCAATTCCACCGATATATTGATCAACCGGCGTCCAATATTTGGCGCGATCATCCAACATAGCACTTTCTTGACCCTTGCAAGCATAGCGTGCGTAGTACCAAGAGGATTCCATAAAGGTATCAAACGTGTCCGTTTCTCTTTGGGCATCTTGGCCGCATTTTGGGCAGTTTGTGTGTAGAAATTCTTTGCAATTCGCCAAAGGAGATCCTGAGCCAGTGATATCAATATCTTCAGGCAATATGACCGGCAAATCCTGTTCAGACACTGGAACAATCCCACAATGTTCGCAAATGATCATCGGAATAGGCGCGCCCCAATAACGTTGGCGCGAGACGCCCCAGTCACGTAAACGGTAGTTAACTTTAGACTTGCCCATTTTAAGTTGTTCTAAAAAATCGGCAATGGTGGTTCTAGCTATAGTCGAGTGCAGACCATCAAATTCACCTGAATGACATAATATGCCTTCACCAGTATAGGCCGCCTGAGTGAAATCATGTTTTTGTTCAGGGGTAATGACTGGTTTGATGGGTAACGCGTAAGTTTGGGCAAATTCCCAATCGCGCTGATCATGTGCGGGTACTGCCATGACAGCACCTGAGCCATAAGTCATCAGTACAAAATTAGCGATCCAAATAGGGAGTTCTTCCCCGGTAATAGGATGAACAGCCCGCAAACCTGAGTCAATACCGCGTTTTTCCATGGTCGCTAGTTCTGCTTCCACCATGCGTATGTGCTGACATCCTTCGATAAAAGCTTGGATTTCCGGGCTAGTTTTCCCGACTTGTTTTGCCAAAGGATGATCCGGCGCAATCGCTAAATAGGTGGCACCCAGCAAAGTATCGGGTCTTGTGGTATAAATTTTTAGGAGTTCTTGGTCATGGGCGAGCTTGAATTTAATTTCGCAGCCTTCCGAGCGACCAATCCAATTGCGCTGCATTTGTTTGACCTGAGTAGGCCAATGTTCCAAAGTGTCGAGATCGTTGAGTAGTTCATCCGCATAAGCTGTAATTTTGATGAACCATTGAGAAATTTCTTTTCTTTCTACCAACGCACCGGAACGCCAACCACGACCATCTACTACTTGTTCATTGGCGAGCACAGTCAGGTCGACGGGGTCCCAATTGACAATAGCGGTTTTTTTGTAGACCAAGCCGCGTTCGTACAATTTAATAAAAAACCACTGTTCCCAACGGTAATAAGCGGGATCGCAAGTGGAGATTTCACGCCGCCAATCAATACCATTGCCCAGTTTTAAAAATTGCTCCTTCATGGTCGCAATATTTTGTTTGGTCCATTGTGCAGGGTGGATCCCATTTTTTATGGCAGCATTTTCTGCGGGCAAACCAAATGCATCCCAACCAAAAGGCTGTAATACATTTTTACCTAAAGCTCGTTGATAGCGCGCAATCACATCGCCTAACGTATAGTTTCTAACATGTCCCATATGCAAAGAACCGCTGGGGTAGGGGAACATGGATAAACAGTAAAATTTTTCTTTGTTTAAATCTTCAGAAGCATTAAATGACTGCTTTTTATGCCAATATAATTGGGCTTGCTCTTCAACCTCGTTGGGTTTGTAGCTCATTTCCAGGGTCATAATTATACATAATACAAGATGCAATCCCTTAGGATAACTCCTCTTGTGCACGACAGCAAGATTATTTAATGAGGTTCACCCAGATCGGATTAAAAGTTGACTAGGAACCCGGTTCCTCGTTATAGTCAATTTTTTTGTTATGGATAGTCGACATTGAAAAAAATTGGGTCTAATTTATGGGCTTTGGGTTTCAGCCTTGTGATATTAACGGGTTGTCAAACAGTACAGCACCAGCACCCCCATGACCATAAAAAGAAAGCTTCGGCGAAGCATGAAATTCAAGATGGGGCGCCCTTAGGGCCCATCCCCACTTTCTTTAAGGCGATTATCCCGAAAACTGAACCCTTGAGTCGTTACGGTAACCCGGCTACTTACCGCGTTGCAGGGCGCAGTTATGCCGTGATGAACAGTTCCAAAGGATATAAACAACGTGGATTGGCCTCTTGGTATGGTACGAAATTTCATAGTCATCGTACCTCGAGTGGTGAACATTATGATATGTATGCATTGACTGCAGCGCACAAAACCTTACCTTTGCCTACTTATGTGCGTGTCAAAAATTTAGACAATGGCCGAGTTGCCATTGTAAAGGTCAATGACCGCGGTCCTTTTCATCCTGGACGTATCATTGATTTGTCATACGGCGCCGCGACCAAACTAGGTGTGTTTCCGAAAGGGACGGCGCATGTTGAAATTGAGGCGATTACTGCAAATGGACGCCAAAAGCAGTCAGCGGTCGCATCGTCGCATTATTATATTCAAGCAGGTGCCTTTCAAACCAAGCAATCTGCAGATCAATTGAAACGACAAATCGCGAGGTTTACTGTGGCGCATGTATCTATCTCGCATGAAAATAACAAATATTTAGTCAGAATGGGACCGTTTTCAGATAGAAAGCGCATGGAAAGCGCTCAGGCGCTATTATCAAAAAAAGGAATAAGGGGTAGTTTTTCATTGCTTGCCTAGCCGAATTGGCATACCTCAGCCCTTACGGCCGCGGCTACGCAGCATTAATAATAACCCGCGTGCCAATGATGCCACCTGCAGCAGGTACAGTGATAAATTCTTCATTGAGCCATTTGGCATCTTCAATGAACATACGTACACAGCCGTGACTATCGCGAAACCCTGGGACATCAGTACTGCCATGCAACGCGTATCCTCTAAAAAAATGCATACAATAGGGCATGACAGCGCCCCCATTCTCTCCTGATTCACGCACTGGGAAGACAGTGGAAACACATTCAATATCCTGTTTGCGGATTACGCGAAAAGTACCTGTAGGCGTTAAGCATGTGCCGTCTGGACTTCGACAATGTCCTGAACCGGGTGAGATGGGGCCCCACCAAACAAGCTCTCCTTCACTATTATAAGCGCCCCATGCCAATTCTTTTTGATCGACAAAGATGATTTTTTCCGTAGTTGGTTCGATATAGCGTGGAAAGGGAGATACGTCGTAAATACTGAGATCCCCCAAATGTTTGGGGATAGCAATCGTCATGCCTGGGCGTATGCGTACATTCATGCGATTCACGCGCATGACGATATCGCGTGCTTTGTCATTCGGAAAGAGTTTTTCCCAGCTGTCTCCAGCACGGGTTTTGAGGCAGAAATAATCGGGTGATTGGCAAAATTTCTCCGCGTAACGTGGCTCGGCGATTGCGCTTGTAGAAAAGGAGGCTACGCAAAGCATAAAAAATAATGTGAAAAAATATCTCATGGCTCACCTGTTATTTTTATTAATGATGTCATTCCCGCGGGAATAACACAGATATTTGGGTTAGCGGCAAAGTTTTGAAAAACTTAATATTGCGGATTGATTTTTAAGGGTAAGTTGGGCCTTGGCCCAATGAGGTGTTGTTGTGTCAAGGCCCAAAAACTTCAGATTGTGGCCATACACAGTATAGTTGTATACTAACGCACTAATGTAAACAGCTTGGGATCAGGGTATGAGTTGGTTGATGAATTTGTTGCCGTCCAGAATTCGCACGGAAACATCGCAGAAAAAAGGTGTGCCAGAAGGGTTGTGGGTGAAATGTTTGGGGTGCGGAGAAGTTTTGTATCGGACTGAGCTGGAAAAAAATCTTTCCGTATGCATGAAATGTAACCACCACCATCGTGTTTCTGCCCGTGTGCGCCTCGCACAATGTTTGGATCCGAATGCGCAAGAGGAAATCGCGGCTGATTTAGAACCTTTGGATCGTCTGAAATTCAAAGATTCTAAAAAATACAAAGATCGGATTGTACAAGCGCAGAAAGCGACAGGCGAAAAAGAAGCGCTGATCGTGATGAAAGGTACCTTGAAACAGCAACCGATTGTGGCAAGTGCTTTTGAGTTTGGGTTTATGGGTGGCTCGATGGGTGCCACGGTGGGCGACAAATTTGTTCGCGCGGTAAATGTGGCTATTGCAGAACACCGGGCTTATATTTGCTTCACAGCCAGTGGTGGCGCGCGGATGCAAGAGGGCTTGTTTTCCCTTATGCAGATGGCGAAAACCTCCTCAGCGTTGGCCAAACTAGCTCAGCATAAATTACCTTTTATTGTCGTATTGACTGATCCGACGATGGGGGGCGTATCAGCGAGTTTTGCAAGTTTGGGCGACATTATTATTGCAGAACCCAAAGCATTGATCGGTTTTGCAGGACCTCGCGTCATCGAGCAAACGGTACGTCAAACATTGCCAGAAGGTTTTCAGCGCAGCGAGTTTCTTTTGGAACACGGTCACATTGATATGATCGTAGAGCGCAAGGATTTGCGAGATATGTTGGCCAAATTGATCGCAAAATTATCTCACCGCAGTTTGTTGGTTGAGGATCCTGATGAATGACACAACTTCAGAGCTCGATGTTTTAGCCGAACCCAGTAAGGGTTGGACTTTAGAGCAATGGTTGTATTATTTGGAACATCGCCACAGCCAAGCAATCCAACTCCGGTTGGTTAATGCAGCGCATGTGGCGACAGTGATGAACGTTTTGAAATGGTCCATTCCAGTGATCACCGTAGGGGGGACTAATGGCAAGGGGTCAACTGTTACGGCGTTAGCTGCTATATATCAAGCTGCTGGATATCGTGTTGGACAATTTACGTCCCCGCATTTATTTCGATTCAACGAACGAATTTGTATCAATCAACAGCCGATTGCAGATGCGGACCTTTGTCAATTATTTAGTCGAATTGAGACTGCGCGGGCTGAGACGTCTCTCACATATTTTGAGATGTCTCTGATAGCGGCTTTATTGTACTTTAAAGAAGCAAGTCTGGATGTATTGATTTTGGAAGTGGGCGTGGGGGGACGGTTAGACGCGACCAATATCATTGATGCGGATTTGGCCATCGTCACCACTGTTGATTTGGACCACCAGGATTTATTAGGCGCAGACAAAGAAGCCATTGGAGCTGAAAAGGCTGGTATATTCCGTAAGGGGCAGCCATGCATCTATGCAGACTTTTTACCACCGTCCTCCTTGTTGTGCCATGCGCAGAGTTTAGAAACGAAGATGCTGCGTTTGGGTGAAGACTATGATTTTCACATTGTGGATAATCAATTACATATCCAACATCCTTTTCAATCGACTCCATTGGTTTTACCCCTGCCAACATTACATCCCCACGCAGCCGTTTCTGCTGTGATAGCCAGCTTATGTTTGCAGACGCAGTTATCTGTCTCGGAAAAAGATTGGAGCACTGCTATGCAAACCATGCGCATACCAGGGCGTCAACTCTGGGTTCCAGGCGAGATTTCTTTTTTATACGACGTGGCACATAATCCCCAGGCAGCTATTGCTTTGGCTCAGTGTATTGAGCATAAATTAGCCGCGACCGAAAAATTGCGGCAAGGAAAAATCCATGCCGTGTTTTCGGCCTTGAAAGATAAGGATGTTTGTGGTTTAATTAGACCATTAAGCCCTATTGTTGAACAGTGGTATCCTGCTGGTTTGAGTGGTCAACGAGCCGCAAGTCAGGAGCAGTTGCAAATGGCTTTCAGGGATGTTTTAGGTGAGCAGCCGCATTGTTATGCGGATCCTATTCAGGCAACTCAGGCTGCGTTAGCCGCTGCAAAACCAGGCGATTGGATAATAGTATATGGCTCCTTTTTGTTGGTTGGCGCAGTGATGATTGCAAATGGGTATTTATAACGATCCTAAAGGGTGACAAATGGCTAATATGAAGAAGATATTCGATGAGCGCACGAAACATCGATTGGTAGGTGTGATTGTCGCATTGGCATTAATGATTATTTTTCTTCCTGCCATGATGCGCGAATCAGATAAAAACTTTGATGAGTTTATCCCATTTAAAGTACCGAAAAAACCTATTATGCCGAAGGTTTCTCTCATGGAGCCGAAAGCCATGCTACGCTCGGTGCAGGCGGCACCAGTCAAGCTTCCTAAACTTAGTGCACCCATGCATTTAGATATTGCAGAAGCTCAGCCACTTAGTCAAACTGTTTCGCCTGATGAAAGCATGCTAGCTGCACAGGAAGTATTAAAGAAACTGCAAGTTGCTGAAAGAAAATCCATGAAATTCAATGAAGTGTTTACCATTCAATTGGCTTCCTTTACTAAAGAAGCCAATGCTCAATCATTGGTCAATAAATTGCGATTACAAGGCTTTTCCGCTTCCAAGCAAATTGTGAAAAACCCACAAGGTGTGGTGTATCAGGTCATAGTAGGGCATGTCAAACAGCGCGATCAAGCCATTGATTTGCAAAAAAAATTGGTCGACAATACCCGATTAAATGGGTTAATTATTAAAACGAAGGTGAGTTAGGATGACGACAACTTTACATTGGGTAGACTACGCTATTATTGGTGTCATTGCGCTGTCAGCGTTAACCGGATTGTTCCGGGGATTTATCAAAGAAATCGTGGCGCTTGGGGTATGGGTGATCGCGGGTTGGATGGCTTTCGCCTATGCCAAGCCCGTCGCAACCTGGTTGGGCACTTATGTGCAAGATAAATCTGTGCGCGTCATATTGGCTTATGTCGTCATCATTGTGGGGACGATCATCATTGGTGGTCTTTTGAATACCATGTTGTCTTTTATCATGCATCATTCCGGTTTGACCGGGACAGACCGCTTGTTGGGAGTCGGTTTTGGCACAATACGCGGTATATTTGTTGTGGCATTGATCATGGTTGTCATCCGTTTGAGTGCTTTTCCTGAAGAGGATTATCGCAAAAATTCGGTTCTGTATAATTATTTTACCCCAGCAGTCAATTGGCTATATCAATACACACCCAATCTCCTCAAGCGAGTTGAAGATTTAGAGCATCAAAACAAACCGACTCGAGAAAAGCATACTGAAATTACTGTGAAAGATTTTCAATCCCTTTGAAAAGTAGGTAACTCCCCAGGCACGTCATCTTTCGCGCAAAAATACGCGCTCAGGATGTCGTGCATGGTGAATTACAAAAGCCCAAACTGGCGAATTACCGATAGAGCTTATATACTTAATCAATATCACGCGCTGTTTTACTTTAAAAGGTGGACAACGCCAATCTGGTTTTATTTATTTTATGGAGTTTATGATGAGTGACAAGAATCAATCGTCGCAAGAGGTACAGAACTTTATTCGGGATGCTAAAAACTTATATACCAGTGCTGTAGCAATGATTAAAAAAACGATTGCAGACTATAAAACGCCTTCTGAGATTAAGCCTACAGAAAACAGCACGCCGACTCCTCCGCCTCCTCCGTCTGCCAACGTAATAGAATCGCAACCGCCCATGGAACAGCAACCAGAGCAGCAAACGCAGCAGCAACCAGAACAGCAATCGGAGCAGCCACCTGTACAGCCTCCAATTGTTGATTCTGAGTCAACCAATAAAGACACAGAAAACAAATAATGAAATTTGTGCGCTTTGGTAAGCCTGGTCATGAAAAACCGGGTATGATAGATCCACAAGGTGGGATTAGAGATATATCTACCTATGTTTCGGATATCAACCCCAATAGTTTGAGTGAACCTTTTATCTTACAACAATTCGTGAAATTCGATTGGACTGCGCTGCCTTTGGTGGACAGCAATGTCCGCATTGGGCCATGTGTGGGGTCCATTGGTAAGATCATTTGCATTGGGTTTAATTCACAACAACATGCTTTGGAAATGGGTGTGAATCGCTCCAACAAATCGGAGCCTATTATTTTTTTAAAGCCAAGTTCTGCTTTAGCAGGTCCTTATGATCCGATTGTGCATACTCGGCATACTAAAAAATTAGATTGGGAAGCAGAGCTGGCGATTGTCATTGGTAAGCAGGGGAAATACATTAGCCTAGAGCATGCCAAAGATCACATTTTTGGCTATGCTTGTTTTAACGATTTGTCTGAACGTTATTTGCAGTTTGAGACAGAAGACAGTCAATTTACGAAAGGCAAATGTTTTGATGGCGCTGCAACGTTGGGCCCTTATGTGGTATGTAAGTCTGATATTCCAAACGCGCATGATTTACACATCCAATTGTGGGTCAATGATCAATTACGCCAAGACTTTAATTCAAAAGATTATATTTATTCTGAAGAACAGATTATTGTGTATCTGAGTCAATACTTCACGCTTTATCCCGGCGATATCATTTCTATGGGCTCAGCACCTGGTAGCGCTAGCGCCTGGGGAAGTGATTGTTTCTTACAGCCTGGAGATGAAGTAAAGCTTGAAATTTCTGGCCTGGGTAAGCAGTGCCAAGCGGTGATCAAAGAATAATCCTTGAAATGCAGTTGAAGCCGTAGCAAAAAGGTCTAGTGTGCTGAGATTAAAAGATTTTTTCATGCTTTTAGAGTTGATACCGGGTATTGAATAATTTTTTCATCTGCTGTGATAAGAATCAACTCATGTAATTTTGCTTGAACAATAATGAGTCTATCAAATGGATCTTGATGAATCATGGGGAGATCTGCACCGCCTAACGCTTCTTGCTTTCTCGTTTATTTTTTGAGGCTCGGATAACCACCAAAGAATAATATTAGCATCTAATAGATGGTACATTTTTACTCATCCTGGCCAAAAAAGTTTTAATATCTCATCAGGTAAGGCTGCGTCAAAATCATCACTGATGGTGAGCATCCCCGAAAATTGACCACCATGTCTCTCTTCTGTTGCTTTTACATAGGGGATCAATCTGGCAACTGGTTTTCCTCCTTTGGCAATAATAATGTCTTCACCTTCCAGTACTTGATGAATATATTTAGAAAAATTCGTCTTAGCATCATGAATATTGACTAGCATCATTTTCTCCAAAGCGTTGTAAAATATATTTTAGTTAACTTAGTTAATAATAGGGTTTGTAATTCCTGAAAAAAAAACAGATATTGGCAATCTGATATAAGATAGTCTATCATAATAGTGTGATGAATCGTGGAGGATAAAATGAAGAACGCTTGTAAACCTGGCTCTAAAAATTGTAGTCGAATCATCGGTGCTATATTTTTAATCGTTGGTTCTGGTTTGACTTTGTTAACACATAGTGATGCTGGTATTCTTGGATTTTTTATTGCTGGTGCGATCCTGTGTATGAAACCCCGTTCAGGATGTAATCCATGTGGGGGTTGTGGTGACTGTGGATGTTGTTGTCCATGTACTCCTGGGCACGAAGGTGGTGTTATTGAAGCGCATTGCGACGCAATGCCAATGCCAAAGGTTGCTAAAGCTGTTAAATCGCCTAAAACGCCTGCTAAACCTCGTAAACCAAAAAAACAACCTGCATAAATATTCTGTTTTTTCTTTTTGTCCTACGTCCCGCGGCTTGCCCGCGGGATCTAATTTTAAGTCTCTAAACCCCTTTCATTTTTTAAACGGTAAATAATCCGGCTTCCAATAAGAGTCTTCAATGAGATTTTCCAGGTTTTTGGGATGCTTGCGGGCTACTTTGCTGGCTATTGCTGCACGGGCGACGGCCAGTGCCACCTTTTTTGAAATCTGCTCTGCATCGCACAGAGAAGGCAGTAAAGGTAAAAAATGATCTTCGCGAATCGGAGCAAGTTCACTCAATGCTTCTGCCGCGGCCCAAAGCATGGCTTCATTGACTTGCTTGGCCTGTACTGTGAGCACGCCTAAACCAATGCCAGGAAAAATCAAAGCATTATTGCATTGTGCGATGGTAAAGACTCGATTTTCTAAGCGGACCATGTCAAAGGCTGTCCCGGTTGCTACTAAGGCTTTGCCCTGAGTCCAGGTGAGGATATCGAAAGGTTTGGCTTCACATTTTTGATCAGGATTGGACAAAGGGAAAATAATCGGCCGTTCACAATAGGATGCCATATGCGTAATAATTTCTTGGGTAAAATGTCCTGGTTGTGCGGAGCAGCCAATTAATATGGTAGGGCGGAATGCTTTGACGGTGTCAGCCAACGTCAATTGCGTTTTGTCCGTGGTATTCCAGTGTTGAAATTCGACGTGTTTTCTTGCATAAGGTTTTTGTGCGGGCGTGAGATTGGGATCGGTATCAATCAACAATCCTTGACGGTCAACTAAGCAAAAACGGTGATATGCTTCTTCGCGGCGAAGACCCAAGCGGACGAGGGCTGCGACAATTTGATCACTGACGCCCATGCCAGCAGAGCCTGCGCCATAAATCACAAAACGGTGTTGGATCAGAGGCAGATCGGTCGCGTCTGCTGCGGCCAATAATGCCGCCAAAGTCGTAGCGCCAGTGCCTTGAATATCATCGTTAAATGAGCACAATTGGTGCTGATATTTTAATAAAATGCGACTCGCATTGTTACGCCCAAAGTCTTCCCAATGTAAAAAGGCATGTGGGAAATACTTTTGGATGCTGTGAATGAATTTATCCATAAATTTATCATATTCGTCCGCATAAATGCGATTATGGCGACATCCCAGATACAGTGGATCATCCAACAACGCCACATTATTGGTGCCTACATCTAAAAAGATGGGCAAGGTGCGACTGGGATCAATCCCCCCACATGCGGAGTAAACCATGAGCTTGGCTACAGGGATGTCCATACCACCGATTCCTTGGTCACCTATGCCCAACACGCCTTCCCCGTCGGTGACGACAATCAAATCGATATCTGGATTAGAACGATTTTTTAAAATGGTCTCTAAATCTTCTTGGTAGGTGTGCGAAATGTATAATCCGCGTGGTTGGCGATATTCCCGACTAAACGCCTGCACTGCTTGCCCAACGGTGGGGGTATAAATGATGGGTATGAGCTCCTCAAGATGCTGGGCTAGGAGTTGGTAAAATAAAATATGATTTTTGTCATGTAAATTATTTAAGTATATGTTTTTTTGCAAAGGTGTTGTGTACTGAGATAATTGCAAATAGGCGCGCGTCACTTGTTCATCCAACGTTTCAATGCGATGGGGTAGTTTTCCCAATAAACCAAACACTTCTCGTTCTGACTGGGTGAACGCGGTGCCTTTATTTAACTGCGGCAACGCTAATAAATGCTTGCCAGTAATAGAGGTTTTTATCACGGGTTTCCCCGTTTTTTTATCGATAATTTTGGCAAAATCGAGCATAGGGTTCCTAATGTGTTGGCATTATCATCGATGATACAATAGATTTTGTTTGTGATATACTTTTGGGTTCTATTAAGGATAAGTATTATGCGAATTTTGATTAGTAATGACGACGGAGTATCAGCGCCCGGGATTAAAGCATTGAGTGAATCGATGCAGCAATTGGGTGACATCAAGGTGATCGCGCCCGATAGAAATCGGAGTGGGGCAAGTAATTCGTTAACCTTGCTGCGGCCTTTGCGTGTGCGGCGTTTAGATAATCACTATCACAGCGTGGATGGTACGCCGACGGATTGCGTGCATTTGGCCTTGACCGGTTATTTTCGCGATTCATTTGATATCGTTGTTTCTGGGATTAACGACGGTGCGAATTTGGGGGATGATGTTCTTTATTCTGGCACGGTTGCGGCAGCTATTGAGGGTTGCAATATGGGTTTGCCTGCCATTGCGGTCTCGCTCGTTGGTCATCAAGGAGAGCATTACGCGACAGCTGCGTACATCACTTCCCAGCTAGTCAAAAAATTGCAAACAGAAGCTTTACCCAGTCAAACAATTTTAAACGTCAATGTGCCTGACTTACCTTTGGAGCAAATCAAAGGGATAGAAATTACGCGCTTAGGTACTCGCCATCGAAGCAAGGAATTGCATCAGTCTCAAGATCCCAGGAACCAAGTGGTTTATTGGATAGGTGCATCCGGACCTACCAATGAATCCGGTCCAGGTACAGACTTTTATGCAGTTGAGCGTGGTTATGTTTCGATTACACCATTGCAATTAGATTCGACGCATTATAAGGTGTTTAATCAATTAGCTTCATGGGTAACTGGGATCAGTTTGTAAAAGACCTCTGGCATAAGCTGTGAATTTTGCTTGAGTGCAAGGCAGAAAAATTTATAACGCCGCAATCAAACAAAAGGCGCAAGTTATGCAAGAGCTCTAATTAGAAAAGGTGGAACTATTACCCATGTTTAAAATATTTTCTTATCTCTATGATAAAAGCATTAGTTGGTCCGGTCGTCCCAACGCGCATTATTATTTGGGGGGGATTTCCTTTATAGAATCCTCTTTTTTTCCGATTCCGCCGGATGTGATGTTGGTGACTATGGGGTTGGCCAAACCGCACAAAGTTTGGTTTTACGCTTTGATCGCAACCTTGTGTTCCGTAGCGGGTGGCGTTTTAGGGTATGCCATTGGCTATTATGCCATGTTGTTGATGAAGCCATATTTGATGGCTTCGGCATTTTGGTCTAATATTCAGCAAGTTATGACTTGGTTTGACCGATTTGGGGTGTGGATGGTGGTTCTTGCTGGATTTACGCCATTTCCTTATAAAATATTTACGATTTCTGCCGGCGCGATGCATTTGTCTTTCCCGTTGTTTTTCTTTGGCTCGATCATTGGTCGTGGATTACGCTTTTTCCTAGTATGCGGGGTTTTGCATTTTACTGCTGAGCGGTTTGAAAAGCATTTCAAACGGTATATTGATATCATCGGATGGAGTTCCTTGGTGTTAGCACTTGGGGTGATGATTTGGATGAAGTGGTTGCGCTAAGGGAGATCCTTAATTGAAAAAATGGTTCTTTATCTTAATGGCGATCGGTTTGGTCGCTTGCGAAGAAGATCGCTCGGGGCTGGCGCCAGTAGTGGAAGGGCCCTGGCATGCTCATCATGCAACGCCTAATCGGTATACGGTACGCGCTGGTGATACTTTGTATTCGATTGCTTTTCGCTATGATCAAGATTACAGGCGCTTGGCCGCGATGAATCATCTGCGCAGTCCTTATGTGGTGAAAGTAGGGCAGTCCCTTTTTTTGAATCCTCGCTATACCTCTCAAATTCCCTCGATACGTCATGTGGTCCGCGCCGCGCCGCGTGATGCTGGTGCAAGGTGGCACACACCTACACAAATGGCAGCTCCAGCTCGAGTAGTAGTCCCGCCACGAAATACGCATTGGTTATGGCCAACCCGTGGACGGATTATTTCTAGTTTCGCCCCAGAATTTGGAAAAAAAGGTATTGATATTGCGGGTTCACAGGGGCAAACGATCCGGGCTACTGCAAATGGGATGGTTGCGTACTCAGGCGATGGATTACCGGGTTATGGCAATATGATTTTGATTCAACATTCCCATCAATTACTCAGTGCCTACGGATATAATGCGCGCAATTTGGTCCATGCTGGTCAAACCGTCAAAGCAGGGCAACCCATCGCTATCATGGGCACCAGCCCGCAACGTCGTTATGCGATGCATTTTGAATTAAGAAAAGCGGGAAAACCGGTTAATCCGAAGTATTTTTTACGGTAAGTAAAGATATTTTCCTTCTCCCCGCAGGGGAGAAGGTGGCGCAAAGCGCCGGATGAGGGGAATAAAAAGCACTATAAACATTATGATAACTTTGGATCTATTAAGCTGCTTTTAATTCTATATGAACTTGTTGTCCTAATGCTGCTGCAATGTTAACTAATGCATCAAGAGAAAAGCGGGATATACGACCTTTCAGTAAGTCATTCAGTCTAGGCTGAGTAATTCCGCAATGTTTTGCGGCAGTAGTCTGCGTCCAACTATGCTGTTTAACTAGCTTGATAAGTTTATGCATTAATTCTGATTTTGCTTTTAAATTAGCTGTTTCTCCAGGAGTATCTGCGATAGCATCCCAAACACTATCATAAGTTTCGATATCTTTCATTTTATTGTCCTTATCAATTCATCAAAACGCTTTTTTGCAAGATCAATGTCGCGTTTTGCAGTATAAATAATGCGATAGGTTCCTGATTCATCCCATACTCTTATTTCTTCTACGCCTTTGCCAATAGAGGGCATAGGTTTATAATCATTCGGCATTTCTCCTCGTTGTACTTTGTCTAGTTGAAAGCCAGCATTTTGTTTTGCACTTGGGCTAAATTCGCATAAGCGATTACGCGAATCGCCAAGAAAGCGCAAAGTTTTCATCGTATTTTTGTACTTGATATTTTGATATAATTATATCGGTTTTGATATATAATGCAAATTACTATTTTTAAAGACGCTTACCCCAAGCTCCGCTTGATCATAAAACTAACATCCGGATTGGCATGAACATAATCAATCACGATATCTGGATGTGACTGGGGATACACCCGAAATACTTCATCGACAAAACCTTGGCCTACTAAGCGTACGTCAGTAAAATCCAAAACAATATGGCGAAATTGCTCTAGTCCAAATGTGACTCTTTTTGCTTGTTCGCGTGAAATCAGTGGTTCGTTGCCCCATTGTGACATTTTGACCAACACTTCAGTTCGGCTAAAGGCTGCGTCGTCTTGATATTGATATTGTTTAAGCAGATCGATAAGCGATGCGGTTGTATTGCGAGAAATTTGCATCTGGACCGTAGTGCCCAGCATGTTGGTCTCGAGAGTTTCAAGTGACCAATCATTGTTGTGTTTATCACGGATATAATGCAAATGATTGGCATAAATCTCAAATCGATCAAACGCGCGGGAGGTAAAGAAAATACCTTCTCCCTGATGATTGCCAGGATCGGTGGTGACTTTTCCTTTGCTCAGCTGAAGGGCAGCTTCGCGTAAATGATCAAACTCACAATAATCAGCAATGGTTTGGAAAACCCCTTGGCCATTGTCAGTGATGCTGATGATCAAATCATCCTGTTGGAACGCAGTTTTGACCATGATTTGTGAGCCATGGGCGTGTTTGATGGCGTTATTCAAAATCGCAGTGAACCCGTAACTACATAAATCATATACATTTTCAGGAAATTGCTGGAATAAATCCGAAAAATCGGTTTGAAAAATGGTGAACTCAGATATGCTGTCGCCAATTTTGTAGCGTATTTGCCGATCTAGGGATGATTGTAAGCGATAGCGAATATTCCGCGTGATACCCGATTTGAAAATGTCACCTTGATTGAGAAGGTGAGTCAGATGACGATGCACCGTAGTTCTGGTCACAGAAAAGTGCTGCGCCGTCACCGCAACGATGTCTTCCGGATGTTGAGGAAGATTGTGCAAAATATACTGCCGAATCCTGTCCGCTTTAGTATTCATCAGGCTTCCAATTATAACTTGTTGCAAAGTTATTACAACTTATTGTAACTATTATTTTTTGTGATTGCAACATTTTGACTTAATCCAATACAAATAGAATCCTTTCATTTTTAAAAGAATGAGTCGAAACGCAGTCCATGCAAATGATTTTTTTATATACAATTTAATGTAGGTTGGGCCAAGGCCCAACCTACATTAAAATTGCATACAACCACGGCCTAGTATTCGGCAATCAGAAAAAGTAGCGAACGTTCTAAGACAACAATTAATGATATCAATGGCGCCATTGTTTAAAGGGGGGGGGGCGCTGATTTTCATTATAAATGTAGGTTGGGCCTTGGCCCAACAACGCGCGCAGCGCACCATTACTTATTAAATGAAGCGCTACGCTTTGCTGTTGGGCCAGGGCCCAACCTACATCAAAATTGCATACAACCACGGCCTAGTCTTCGGCAATCAGAAAAAGTAGCGAACGTTCTAGGACAACAATTAATGATATCAATGGCGCCATTGTTTAAAGGGGGGCGCTGATTTTCACTATAAATGTAGGTTGGGCCTTGGCCCAACAACGCGCGCAGCTCACCATTACTTGTTAAATGAAGCGCTACGCTTTGCTGTTGGGCCAAGGCCCAACCTACATCAAAATTGCATACAACCACGGCCTAGTATTCGGCAATCAGAAAAAGTAGCGAACGTTCTAAGACAACAATTAATGATATCAATGGCGCCATTGTTTAAAGGGGGGGGGGCGCTGATTTTCAATATAAATGTAGGTTGGGCCTTGGCCCAACAACGCGCGCAGCGCACCATTACTTATTAAATGAAGCGCTACGCTTTGCTGTTGGGCCAAGGCCCAACCTACATCAAAATTGCATACAACCACCGTTCATCCATAGTTCCAGAAAACTCCTCATTTCAATCAAATGAAAAAAAAATTTAAAAATGGTCTATATTTACTACTATATGCCATTAATTTGCTGTGTTGCGCTACAAAGACCAGCAATTTCGGAGACTGTTATGTTATGTAAATATGAGGGCGGAGAATATATTCCATACGATATGGTTGTTAGTAACGGCAAGCTTGCAGATGTGGTGGATATTAAATTTGAGGAATTAGAAACGCAAGATTGTTTAGCTGCTTTACAAAAAGCACAATGGGCAAAAATGCCTGCTTTGAAAAAAATGGTTATTCACGATTGTACCGTTCCTCAGTATGAGTTTCCAAGACAAGGAGTACTTAAAAACCTAGAAGAAATAGCAGTTTCAGAGTCTCTCCTTGATATAATAACCACACAGAGCTTGTTGACTGCCGCTCCTAATATAACAAAATTCTCTAGAGATCACTCAACTAGTTTTCCTATTGTTACAAAATTGACTGAGGCAGAACACCTTCGAGATGAAGTAGAACTGAAAATCCAAGAGATCAACTCGCGTGCAAAAAGCGCCGCTGTGAGTTTATTTGATATTGCGGCACAACGACGTAGCATTCCTGTTCAGGCAATGAAAGATGGCGATCCGAACTCAGGTGAGACATTCGTTCCTCAATACGTTCAAGACGAGGACGCAGTGCAATCGCATAGTGACGGAGATAGCATATTTGATTTTGATAGAGATTACATATCGCAAACTGGAACCTCGGATTCTGATTCTGAGCGCATGGAAGGACAAGCTGTTCCGAGCTCTTCAATAGGAGCATCATCCACCTTAAGAAATGAAGAAGAAGCCCGTCGGTTAAATCGATGGTTGAGTAGTCGCAAAGTTACAGAAGAAGTTGATGATGCATCTTCCTTATTTTCTTTCGAGGTTTCCAGAGTAGATGAAAGAAAAACTCAGCAGCATGATGATAATGCGAGTGTAAGCACCTTTTCTGGTAGTGAGTTTCCGAGGCAGTCTCCTCCTCCCATCCCCTCCCATCAGGTTGAAGTAACGCCGTGGGGGCGAGAAGATGCATTAAGTGACGCAGGCTTAAGGAATATGAGTGCTGATTCCCTGTTAGAGCGTGATGATGAATTGCAATCTGCTGCTGAAGTTGTAAGCATAGAAGTTACATATTATCGGTCTCAGCCTCAGCTTAGTACTTCGGGGACGTCCATACCCATTTCTCACTCATTAACAATAGAGGAGTTCAATGACTTAACAGTAGATGAGCAAAATAGCATCGAAACAATGACAATTACTGGTCAGGGACCAGGTGGTCCTGATGTGGGGAGCTCCCTAGATTGGTCAAATTTAAGCGGGCTACGGGAGTTGCGCTTAACGGGCGTAACAGTGGAGAAGTCGTTAGCCCAAGCGACGTTTTTTGACAGTTTGGAAAGTATTCGGTTTCAAAAATGCGGAGTTGATCCTGATGCATTTTATTCTTTTTATTTGTCATCTGGCACGGATTTAAAAGTAATGGAGCTTGATACTGTATATGGTTTGGGCCTAAATGATTATGCATGGCGACCTTTAAATCAGACAGAAATAAGCTCTATTCAAAGGACAATTGCAATTTTATATTCGGACAATAGCCGTAATTCTGATGTTGATCCAAGCATAAGCCCCAGAAGTTTTCAGCCTGATGATTTCGAATTTACTCTGGGCAAACCAACTGACGCAAATCAGCGAAAAAGAAGTGCTGCAGAAGATAGGCTGTCTCCTCAGGTATCAACTAGGTCACAAACTTCTGAAATTATTTGTTTCTTAAATAATTCGACTAGGGGAAAGTCCTATTTTGAATTAAGCGAACAGGAGTTCGGACAGGTTAGCAGTATCTACTATCTAGGTACGGGACCTGATGACAATGCTATGACAGTCGCTTGGGAAAAGTTGACTGGTTTACGGAGCGTGAATATTAGCAATGCATCTGTTTTAGAAGATGAGGACTTATCGGGTGACGTAAAACTCTCAAAGTTACAGGAAATTAATTTTACCAACTGTAGTATTGGCTTGTCTGCAATAAAAGTGTTTGTTAATGAATCTTCACCCCAGTTACGTCAGTTTAACATGGTTGAGTGTCTTGCTAATGAGGAAGAAATACCCTTTATTCAAGAACTTAAGCAAAAGGTGAGCTCTAGAAGACCTATGAGTTTAAATGCCGTTTATCTTGATGATGATGATGATCTGGATGACGACATTCCCTTACCCTCGCGAGACAGTGGACATACCATTGAGTGTTTCATTGAAGGTAGGGGCTGGGTAGATTATACAGGGCTATCCTCTGCACAAAAACAAACTGTTACAGGTATACGTCTTACGGGAAAGCGTCTTGATGCGGATGCAACGAATGCTGTGGGTTGGAGCCAATTTCCAAATTTAACCTATTTGGAAATAGCTAATTCAACTGTAACTAAAATTGAATCAAGAGGAGATGAAGGCATATTGTTTCCGAATATGGAAAAAATTGTGATGTATGGTTGCTGTGTTAGTAGCGGTGCAGTTGTGTCATTTGGTTCTGTTTCGGGTGAATCTTTAACAGAATTTACTGTGAGAGATCCACTGAATTCGCATGGAGTACCTATTACAGGACGGGAGCAGGCAGATTTTGAGAGCATGGTGGCGGAAGTGAATGCTATTCAAGTTCAGTTCCCACCCCCACCTCCACCCCCGTCTCTGACAGAAGATGAAGATCCTGAATTTTTTGAGGCAATGGATTTAGCTGAGTCATATAGTGCCGACTCAAGTAATCCTAGAGGAGACCATCAAGAAGAAGAGGAGGAGGAAGACATGGAGAATAGTTTTTCACTACCACGGTCTCCTCAGCTATCAACCAGGTCACAGACTGCTGAAATTATCTGTTACTTTGATAACTCTGATGAGAAACTCTATTCCGATTTAACCGCAGAGGAGGTAGGACGTGTTAGAGGTATCAACTATCATGGTACGGGACCTGAGGACAATGCTATGGCAACAGTCGATTGGGAAAAGTTGACCGGTTTACGGCGCATGAATATTTTCGATGCATCTGTCTCAGACGCTACATCATTTCGAGTGCAAAACGGAAAGACTCTTTTCCCAGAGTTAAGTAAAATGTGTTTTTATGGTTGCAAGCTTGGCCCGAAGGCAATAGAAGGCTTTGTTAAACATGCTTCATCAAAATTACAGACGTTTGAGACGCTAAATTGTGATTCTGAACTTGGGCAGAGTGCGCGAAAAATTGCAGAATTAAAGGTGGCAGTGAACCAGAGAGGTAAGGCGTCCATGCCTAGCCATGGTGCGCCGAATCGCAGAAGTGCTACAGGAAGAGCTAACAGCTGGCACGATGATCTGTGGATGGAGTCACCTGGGTCGAATAGATCTGAATCAAGTACTCCAAGAAATTCAAGCAGGACAACTATTCGTAGCGAAGATGGCGCGCATAATAGGACACAACCAGCCTCAAGAGGACCTATGAGTACTGGTGCTGCTGCTGGTGCTGCTACGAATCGACCAAGTTTATTTACTCCTCCCCCTGCGCAGCATAGAACTACTAGTGCTGGAAATCTAGGCAGTGTCCACACAGCTGGGGCCACGGCTGGAAGTGTTCAAAACCGCTATAAATCTTTTTCTAGAGAACCTGAATTGGTTGTGGACAATGAATCTGAAAATAGTAGAAATTACAAAAAATTAGTTGATGACACAGCAGCAGCGCTTGGGCTGATAAAGCAGGAAACTTCATTTGACGGAAATAATTATAGGTTCTCCACAAACGAGGACGAGCAAACAACAAGTATAACGTATCAGCAGAGAGACCGTATGGTCACCCCAATTTTAGATGCTGGCATTGATACGGTTAAAGTGCATAGAGGTTGGGGACAAGTAGACAGAACGATCTCTCATGAAACAAGAGCTCAGATTGTTCTAGCGTCTTTGGGGATACCACCTTGTCCTCCCGACATTGCTATTTCAAATGAAAGATCCGGATTAGGCAGAGCAATTCGTGCGGAATTTAATAAGCTTAAACTGCGGCCAGATGAGCCAGAGATTACAGTGACTATAAAATCTCGTTAAATGCTTGCAATGCTGGGCCGATACCCAACATGCAGCATTTGTGTGTGATTTTAATGTAGGTTGGGCCTTGGCCCAACAACGCGCGAAGCGCACCATTATTTGTCCAATGAAGCGCTGCGCTTTGTGCTGTTGGGCCAAGGCCCAACCTACGTTAAATCTTTTTAGAGTCAATTGGTTGAATTGCGCGCTCAGGCTTTCATTCCCCAAATTGCAGTTTAGAGTCCCGTTCTATTGTATCGGCACTGGCCCAATTAGCAGGTAACATACCTGTATTAATATAACGATGAATACTTGAGTACGCCCACTGAGATGGCGATTTCACATGACCGTGCTTAACTGGATTGTAGTGTATATAATCCAAATGTCTCTTATAATCCTGCTCATCTCTAATAAGATGTTCCCAAAACCTGCGCTGCCATATACCGCGCTCACGTTTGGTTTTTTTTGATGAATGAATCAACTCTGTTGGTTCAAGTTGACGAGAAAAGGTACCTTTGATGAAACTGATACGTTGTGAATAGTTTGCATCATCAAGAGGTAATGTCAAAATCATGTGTATATGTTCTGGAAGCACGACTATGCCATCAATTATGAAAGGGTGGGTTTTCATTACTTGTTGAAATGCCACACGCAACTCTTTTGTTTTGCAAATTAACAAATCACTTCGTCTATTTTGTAATGTTAAAGTAAAAAAATAGCTGGCGCCGGGCGCAAACACTCGTCGATAATTCATGGGGTTGGACTTCAAACATTCCTTTGTGTGGAGATTATACTTGAAGGTAGTGTTTGGCAAGTTCTAATGGTGCTTCCTAAATGTGACTCCAACTTAACTTATTAATTTATATATTTAATGTAGGTTGGGCCTTGGCCCAACAACGCGCGTAGCGCACCTTGTTTATTTAATGAAGCGCTGCGCTTTGCTGTTGGGCCAAGGCCCAACCTACGTTAAAATCAATGGTTGCTTTAGGAACTGTGATTAGGCCAAGATTCTAACGTTAATAAATGTGATTTCAACTTAATCTATT
>JAGOTG010000010.1:0-46457 GCA_018061965.1 Legionellaceae bacterium | reverse complement strand
TATTTAATGTGTAGGTTGGGCCTTGGCCCAACAACGCGCGTAGCGCACCTTGTTTGTTTAATGAAGCGCTGCGCTTTGCTGTTGGGCCAAGGCCCAACCTACGTTAAAATCAATGGTTGCTTTAGGATCTGTGATTAGGCCAAGATTTTAACGTTAATAAATGTGATTTCAACTTAATCTATTTAATGTGTAGGTTGGGCCTTGGCCCAACAACGCGCGTAGCGCACCTTGTTTGTTTAATGAAGCTGGGCCAAGGCCCAACCTACATTAAAATCAATGGTTGCTTTAGGAGCTGTGATTAGGCCAAGATTTTAACGTGACAAACTCTTTTAACACTAGCTTTTTTTCTTGTCTTCGTATAACTTAAAAATAGGGCTTTTTTGTTAAGCTTGACAAGGGGAGTTATGGACGCTGGGGAAGAGATTATCCAAACGGAAGTGGACGAGAAATCGGAAGTGGTCGAGTTTGATTTTCTTGAGGTCGAAGAGGATTTAGATCCGGAGGTCGCCGAAGTCCGAGAGGTCGCAGGATCTCATGATGCGCCTGATTTTAATGATAAAGAAGCGTTCCCAAGTTATCAAAGTAGTGGTAAACGCATGACGCGTGCCATGGACGCTACTCAAATTTATTTGAATGAAATTGGTTTTTCTCCTTTATTAAACGCGGAGGACGAGGTTTACTATGCTCGCTTGGCCTTGAAAGGGGATGAAGCCGCGCGCAAAAAGATGATCGAATCTAATTTACGTCTTGTAGTTAAAATTGCACGGCATTATTTGAATCGCGGTCTTCCTTTGTTGGATCTGATTGAGGAAGGCAATTTGGGTTTGATGAAATCGGTTGAAAAATTTGACCCAGACCGAGGCTTTCGCTTTTCAACCTATGCCACCTGGTGGATACGTCAAACCATTGAACGTGCTTTGATGAATCAAACGCGCACGATTCGTTTGCCCATTCACGTTTTAAAAGAATTAAATGTTTATTTACGAGCTGCACGGCAATTGACCCAAAAATTGGATCATGAACCTTCTGCGGAAGAAATTGCGGAAATGTTGGATGTGCCGTTGGAGGATGTGGAAAAATTATTGTATTTGAATGACAAAGTGACTTCTTTTGATACGCCAATTGGTCATGATGACAACAAATCTTTATTGGATACCATCCCGGATGAAAACAGCACGAATCCTGCGGTTTTGTTGACAGATGAAAATTTACGCATGCAAATTGAAGAGTTTTTGGATGCGCTGACCGACAACCAACAACAAGTGATTGCCCGCCGTTTCGGTCTGCGTGGTTTCGAAAAAGCGACCCTGGAAGAAGTGGGCGCAGAAATCGATCTCACCCGTGAGCGAGTACGTCAAATTCAAGTTGAAGCGTTGAAAACCTTGCGCAAGCTGTTGGAGCAAGCGGGTTTGACGCATGATGATTTGTTTGAGTGACAGAGAATTTCACTTGAATTTATTGCAACAATGTATATACTACATATCAACATTGTTGACACTTGAGGCTTGAAATGAGGGTGCATGCAAAAATTCAAAAATGGGGCAACGGTCTAGCTTTACGGGTATCAGGCGTCATGCGTGATATGCCTCATTTCCAGAACGGAACAGAGGTTGATGTTGAAGTTACTGAGCACGGATTTTCAGTAGTGAAAACATCGCCTCCCAAAAAATATCTTTTTCCTTTTACCGAGTCACAACTTTTATCGGGATTAAATAACCACAGTGCTCATGCGGATTTACTAACGCAGCCAACAAAAAATGAGCTTGATTTACCATGACTAAACATTACATACCAGACCGAAATCACATTGTGTTCTTAGATTTTGAGCCCACGAAAGGCACGGAAATTGGGAAGTACCGGCCAGCATTGATCTTGTCTTCAAAAGAGTACAGCAAAAACACTGGATTGGTTATTTGCTGTCCTATTAGTACCAGCATCCGGGGAGGCTCTACCGAAGTTTCTATTAACAATTTGGAGAAAATGTCGGTTGTTGCTGCTAGTTTAATCCAAACTTTATCCTGGAAGGAACGCAAAGTAAAATTTTTGATTGAAGCTGAGGCAAATGTCATGGATGAAGTGTTATTTAGGATTCTTCCATTAATTGGAGCAGATAAACTAATAGAAAGGGTAGTACTTTGAATAGTCGGTGGGCACGCAGGCTTTTGCCCACCAACATCTACAACTTCCGCCAACATTCCGAATAATCTTTCTGCCGCGCACTATGATTCAACGCATGGCTTGTGAATTGCCATGGATCACAAGTCTCTAGCATGAATGCCATGGTATTGGCGTAATACTCAGGTTGGAGGGTTTGCGTGGTGGCTTTTTGAAAGGCTTCATAATCTGGGCCGTGTGGCGTCATGCAATTGTGGACGCTGATGCCACCTACGCTAAATCCACTCGGTTTGGCATCGTATTCTCCTCGGATCAATCCCATCAACTCACTCATGACATTGCGATGAAAATACGGCGGGCGAAACGTGTGTTCAGCCACCATCCAACGTGGTGGGAAAATCACAAAATCCAATTGAGCAATCCCCGGAGTCGGACTTTCAGCAGTAAGTACGGTAAAAATAGACGGGTCGGGGTGATCGAAGCTGACCGTCTGAATCGTGTTGAATAAAGATAAATCATAGCCATAAGGCGCATAATTACCTTGCCAAGCGACCACGTTTAAGGGAGAGTGCTGGCATTCTGTGACCCAAAGTTGACCAAGGTATTTGGTAATATATTCCTGAGAACCTTGACTGGTTTCCACGACAGCGGTGGGGTAGAAAAAATGGCGCGGATTAGCGAGGCCATTGGCGCCAATGCAGCCTAATTGTGGCAAAGTCAGCGGGAGCCCGCTGTGTTCACAAAGATAACCTGCTGCATAGGTGTCGGACAACGTCATCTTGAATGCGATGCCGCGCGGAATGACCGCAATCATCCCCACCTCAATCTCCAGTTTGCCCATTTCAGTATGTAATACGATTCCCCCTGAATAGGGGATAAACAACAACTCCCCATCCCGATTGATGAAATAGCGATTTTGCATGGATTGTGTGCAGTGATAGAGATAAGTGTGGCTCAATGCAGTACTGGCAATATGCGTTAATCCTGTAATAAAATCTTGGGCTTGTTGCGGTCGGGTAAAGGGCGACCAGCGCATGGGGTTGGGTGGCTGTTGCTCTGCAAATGCTTGCTGGATTTGAGTGGGAAAAGGTCGATAATCTGGATGAACGACGAAAGGATGCTCGCGGTATAGCCAGGTGTGTAAATTGACATGTCGCGGGCGAGTGAAAGCACTGCCACTCAATTGCTCGGCATATAATTTATGCGCGCATGCTTGCGGGGAGTTTTGCTCTTTGGGTAAAGCACCAGCGAGACATTCTGTTTGATGATGATTTCCAAATCCATAGAGGTACATGGTTTCTTCCTTTGTTATGTCGTTCGTCATGTCGAGCATCGTGAGACATCTCCCGGGCTTCAGGAGATCCCTCACTTTGTTCGGGATGACGGCGTCTTCTCAGATTGCAACGATTGGAAGTTTTTGTCAATTTTTAACGGTTGGCATATAATGCTGATTTTAGACAGAGATTGAAGAAAAGGTGAGAATATGGCAGGACATAGTAAATGGGCCAATATTAAATTTCGTAAGGGTTTGCAAGATAAGAAACGTGGGAAAATATTTACGAAATTAATTCGTGAGATCTCAGTGGCGGCTCGTATGGGTGGCGCTGAGGAAATCAATAACCCTCGTTTGCGTGATGCGGTTATCAAAGCACTGAAAGCCAATATGAAACGAGACACCATCGATAACGCCATCAAACGTGGGGCGGGTGGTTTGGATGGCGCTAACATGGTCGAAATGTCTTATGAAGGCTATGCGCCGGGTGGTGTGGCTGTTTTGGTTGAGTGTTTGTCGGACAATAAAAATCGCACTGTTTCAGAAGTGCGGCATGGCTTTACCAAATTTGGTGGTAATTTGGGGACAGATGGGTCGGTATCTTATTTGTTTGCAAAGCAAGGTGAAATCGTACTGAGTCAGACAGATAAAGTGGATGAGGCGATGGATGTCGCCATTGAGGCTGGCGCTGAAGATGTGGTGCTGGAAGAGGGGCATGTGGTGATTATGACGGCAGTGGAAGCTTACCATCGTGTGTTGAATGCGATAGAGAAGGCGGGATTTGAGGTGGAACACGCGCATATCACGCAACACGCTGAAACTTTGATTGCTTTAGATACTGATACCGCGGAGCGAGTAACCAAATTAATTGATATGCTTGAAGATTTAGATGACGTACAATCTGTGTATACCAATGCGGATTTGTTGATCTGATGCTGTCATTCCCGCGGAGATGACAGAAAGATGTGTGTAGATGATAAAAAATCCTGGGATGACTATGATGCAAGGGCTATATGACAATCATTCTGGGGATTGATCCTGGGTCGCGGGTGACTGGTTATGGGGTGATTCGTGAGCAGCAACGGAAGCTCTATTATATAGATAGTGGCTGTATACGTTGCGCCGTGGGAACTTTGCCAGAGCGTTTGTTGCAAATTTTCAATGGCATTTGCGTGTTGATGGAAAAATATAGTCCTGACGAAGTCGCGATCGAAGAAGTTTTTATGCATAAAAATCCGAGCTCAGCTTTAAAATTGGGACATGCGCGTGGCGTGGCGATGGTGGCCTGCGCTTCGCATCGGGTTGCCGTGTCTGAGTATTCTGCGCGCGAAGTGAAACAGACTGTGGTGGGATATGGTGCGGCGGATAAAATTCAGGTGCAACATATGGTGGTTAATTTGTTGAGATTGTCGGCCACGCCACAAGCTGATGCGGCGGATGCATTGGCCATTGCAATTTGTCATAGTCATATGCGGAGTAAAATACGATGATTGGTTGGCTCAGTGGCACAATTGTGGATAAGCAACAACCTGGAAAAATTGTCTTAAATGTGAATGGCGTGGGGTACGATTTAGAAACATCGCTGTCTACTTTTTTTCAAATTGAATCCCATCCAGGTCAAATTAGTTTACACGTGCATACCGTGGTGCGTGAGGATGCCTTACTATTATATGGGTTTGCGCAGCAAGATGAGCGCTCTTTGTTTCGCGCTTTGATCAAAGTGAATGGGGTGGGTCCTAAAGTAGCCATTGCTATTTTATCCAGCATCAGCCCAGATGAGTTTATCCAATGCATCTTACAGCAAAATACAACGATGCTGACCAAATTACCTGGAATCGGGAAAAAAACTGCCGAACGTCTCGTGGTGGAAATGAAAGATAGTGTGCAACAATTTTCTCCTGTTTCGTCGACCAAATCATCCTTTTCTCCCAGTATGTCCCAGCAAGAAGAAGCCATTTCAGCGTTGGAGACATTAGGGTATAAACCCCAAGAAGCGATTACATTGATTCGTAAGATTGATGATGGTCAAAAATCATCGGAACAATTAATTAGAATGGCGTTGCAACACGCCTTAACTAGTAAGCAGGGGGTGTGATGTGCGTCAGGTAGAGCGATGGATAAATGGGGCAACTCATCCTGTGGTTGTGCCCATTTTTCTAGCATTGATTGTGGCCAGCTATCTGCTCTGGGATCAGTCTTTGGCTTTGAAAATGCATGATTTGGCCCTGACTCAACATTACCCGGTGATCACTTGGGTCACACAATTAGGCAAGTCGCTCTATTGGTTAGCGGTTCTGCCACTAATCGCTTTGTTTTTTCGGCATGGGCATCGGATCAAGCAAATGGAGTGGCGTATTTGGTTTTTATGGATCACTTTGGTGATAGCGAATGGCAGTTGTTTTTTATTGAAAACACTGCTAGGTCGAGCGCGACCGGAACTATTGTTTTCGGATCATATTTTTGGATTTTTTGGATATATGACCAATAGCTTGTATCATTCTTTTCCATCTGGTCATACGACCCAGGTTACTACAGCGGTTTTGAGCTTAAGTTTGTTATACCCGAAACAGCGTTGGTTATTTTTAAGTATAGGGACGCTGATTCTTGCGACCAGAGTACTTTTAACCAAGCATTATTTGAGTGATGTATTGGCGACGGTTTTGTTGGTTTGTTTCGAATATAGATTGTTTTTATATATCGTGGCGCAGCAATGCCCCTTATATTGGAAAAGATTGGGTGTTAAATAATGAGTAAATTAGCAGCTATTCCTATTGTTGTAGAAAGTGGGCAAAAATATAAAACTGCGCAAGGATTTTCAGCCATCAAAGATGGTGTGAAAGCGGAAACAGAGACGCATGAACGCTTACCGAAACCGGCTTGGTTGCGAATTTCCAATCAAGTGACGCCTGCTTATTTGGCTGTAAAGGAGCAAGTTGAAGCTCATAAATTAGCCACGGTTTGCCAAGAAGCCAAATGTCCTAACTTGGCTGAATGCTGGTCCCATGGGACAGCCACCATTATGTTAATGGGCAAGGTTTGTACCCGGGCTTGCCGCTTTTGTGCCGTTGATACGGGCAATCCCCAAGGTTGGTTGGATTTGGAAGAGCCGAATAACGCTGCGAAAACCGTCGCTTTGATGAATTTAGATTATGTGGTTTTGACGTCGGTGAATCGCGATGATTTGCCTGATGGCGGTGCGGCGCATTATGCAGCGGCGATTTCTGCAATTCGTGAGCGCTCACCCAACACCAAAATTGAGGCATTAACCCCTGATTTTCAAGGTGTGACTACCAGCATTGAAACCTTGTTGGATAGTGGTTTGGATGTTTTTGCGCAAAACGTGGAAACCGTTGAGCGGTTGACTCATCCAGTCCGAGATAATCGCGCCTCGTATCACCAAACCCTCCAAGTTTTGGCCTATGCCAAACAATATCGTCCAAATGTGTTGACCAAAACCAGTCTGATGCTGGGTTTGGGGGAAACTTGGGATGAGTTGTTGCAAACAATGGATGAGTTGCGCCAATGCCAAGTCGATATTTTGACGTTTGGCCAATATATGCAACCTACCAAGCATCATCTACCCGTGCAACGCTATTTACCACCTGAAGAATTCACTGCATTGCGCGAGATAGGCTTAGAAAAAGGATTTTTTGAAGTGGCCGCCGGGCCCTTGGTTCGCTCATCTTATCGCGCGGATAGGATTTTTAAACGGGATAATTTGGGTTTGTAGTCTTTAAGAGGGTAATTCCTCTATGTTATACTTATTTTGGTAATAAACCATAAGGACACCTTTATAGTGAAATCAAAAAGACCAGTTAACCTTAAATTGAGCACACTCGCCTTTCCTCCTATGGCGATTGTTTCTATTTTGCATCGCATCAGTGGCATTGTACTTTTTCTTCTTTTTCCCTTTGTATTGTATGTGTTGCATTTGTCATTGGCGTCGCGTACTACCTTTTCACAATTACAGACTATGATTTTAACATGTCCATGGACTAGAATGGCTTTATGGGCATTTGGTTCGGCGTTAATTTATCATGGTATTGCGGGCGTACGCCATTTGCTGAGTGATATGGATTGGGGCGATAGCTTGCCAACTGCGCGTTGGACTGCGTATGGTGCAATGGGATTGAGTTTGATATTAATTCTCTTTTTAGGAATGCTACTATGGTAACATCGGTAACCAGTTTGACGGGAAATGGTTTAAAAGATTGGCTGATCCAGCGAGTCTCTGCAGTCTATTTGCTGGCGTATGTGTTATTTTTACTGGGATATACGGCGCTGCATATGCCGTTAGATTATGATCAATGGACACTGTTGTTTCATTGTCAAATAGTTAAAATTGCGACAGTTTTGGCGTTGCTGATGTTCTTATTGCATGCCTGGATCGGTATATGGACGGTTACCACGGATTATCTGCAGCAAATGGGATTAAGATTGGTAATTCAGATTTTGGTTGCTTTATTTTTAAGTGCTCAATTCATTTGGGGCTTGACGATCGTTTGGGGACAATAGCATGGCTGTAGCACGAAATAAATTTGATGCAGTGATTATTGGCGCTGGTGGCGCAGGCATGAGAGCGGCTTATCAATTGGCTAAAACGCCTGGTATGAAAGTAGCCTTGATTTCCAAAGTGTTTCCTACGCGTTCGCATACCGTATCTGCGCAAGGGGGTATTACCGTTGCTTTGGGCAATACGCATGAAGATGATTGGCGTTGGCATATGTACGATACCGTGAAAGGCGCGGATTATATCGGGGATCAAAATTGTATCGAATATTTATGTAAAACCGGCCCGGAAGCAGTCTACGAATTAGAGCATATGGGATTGCCGTTTTCACGTATGGACAATGGTAAAATTTACCAGCGGCCTTTTGGTGGTCAGTCTAAAAACTTTGGTGGAGAACAAGCAGCGCGGACTGCGGCAGCAGCGGATAGAACAGGACATGCTTTATTGCATACGTTGTATCAACAAAACGTCAAAGCCAAAACGCATATTTTTAGCGAATGGTATGCCCTTGATTTTGTAAAAGACAGTCACAATAAAATTGCTGGTGTAACAGCCATGTCGATTGAAACCGGTGAAATTGTATTTTTTCAGTCACGAGTTTGTATTCTTGCTACGGGCGGCGCTGGACGAATTTTCCAATCTACTACGAATGCCTTGATTAATACTGGCGATGGTTTTGGGATGACCCTACGCGCTGGCTTTCCTTTGCAAGACATGGAAATGTGGCAATTTCATCCTACAGGTATTGCGGGTGCGGGATCGTTGGTGACAGAAGGATGCCGTGGCGAAGGCGGTTATCTGATCAATAAAGACGGTGAACGCTTTATGGAGCGTTATGCACCCCATGCGAAAGATTTGGCGTCACGTGACGTCGTAGCCCGTGCTATAGCACTCGAATTGCGTGCTGGCAAAGGATTTAATATTGACGGTGTCGATTGTGTGAAATTGAAGATCGATCATTTGGGCGCTGATTTGATTAATAAACGCTTACCTGGTATTCGTGAGTTGTCTATACAATTTGCTGCTGTGGATCCGATTCAAGAACCAATTCCGGTTGTCCCAACCTGCCATTATATTATGGGTGGTATTCCCACTACGATGCATGGAGAAGCCATAGGGCTGCAAAGAGGGAAAGATGTGGTCATTGACGGATTATACGCAGCAGGAGAATGTGCTTGTGTGTCGGTGCATGGCGCCAACCGCTTAGGTGGGAACTCCTTATTGGATTTGGTGGTATTCGGTCGTGCGGCAGGCTTGCATGTCGAGCATCTCTGGCAATCAAATGAATTACGTGACATGCCAACTGTGACAGAAGATGATGTGGAAGCGTCGTTGACCCGTTATAACCGTTGGTACGATTCTACTGAAGGGGAAAATCCTGCGGTATTACGTGCTGAAATGCAAAAAGTCATGCAAGAAGATTTTGGGGTGTTCCGTACTGGGGACATTATGCAACAAGGTTTGACGCGGTTGGATGATATTCGCAAGCGCTTAGATCACGCGCATTTGACCGATAAAAGCCGGGTCTTTAATACAGAGTTGGTGACAGCATTAGAGTTGGATAATTTAATGGCGACGGCGTATGCCACTGCAGTATCCGCGATGGCACGCACTGAAAGCCGTGGCGCCCATTCGCGCGAAGATTTTCCGAAGCGTGATGACAAAGAATGGATGGTGCATACCACCTATGTGATGAAGGGCGACAAAATGGGAACCCGCCCTGTGAATGTGACACCACTAGAAATGCCGACATTTGAACCCAAAGATCGAGTTTATTAAGGATAAACATGGCAGAGACTACCTTAACGTTATCTATTTATCGCTATAATCCAGAAGTGGATAGCAAACCTTATATGCGAGACTATGAGTTTGCTATGCCTGAGGGCAGTAATCCTATGTTACTGACCATGCTGGAACGTATCAAAGCGGAGCAAGACCCTACGTTGTCTTTTCGACGCTCTTGTCGCGAAGGCGTATGTGGCTCGGATGGGATGAACATCAATGGGACGAATGGCTTAGCTTGTATCACTCATATTGCAGCGTTAGGCAAAAAGATCGTGATTCGTCCGTTACCAGGATTTCCCGTGATTCGAGATTTGGTGGTGGATATGAGTCAATTTTATCACCAATATGAGCGTATTGAGCCGTATTTACAGAACGATACGACACCGCCTGCTGCCGAGCGCTTGCAGTCTCCCGAAGAACGTGCGCAATTGGATGGGCTGTATGAATGTATTCTATGCGCTTGTTGCACCAGTTCTTGTCCTTCCTTTTGGTGGAATCCTGAAAAATTTGTGGGGCCAGCGGGTTTATTGCAAGCCCGGCGCTTCTTAGCAGATAGTCGTGATACGGCGAAAGAGCATCGTTTGGCAACTTTACAAGATCCGTTTAGTGTCTTTCGTTGCAGAACCATCATGAACTGTACAACTGTTTGTCCGAAAGGATTAAATCCTACCAAAGCAATCAGTGAAATTCGTAATCAAATGTTGACACAAGAAACATAATTTGTATCATTCACATGGTTTGGCGCCGACGTGCCGCGGCTTGTCCGCGGCATCCAACGCAGTGGCAAGATCTCTGGATCCCGCGGACAAGCCCCGGGACGTAGGGTTATTAAAGTATCATTCGTTATCGGCCAATGGATTGCCAAGGGTTTTTTATACTGTGCGCAGTATATCTTTTGAATGTGTTGACAATTCGCTTGGAGAAAAGCATAGATGAGTTTAAGTACCTTACAGCAGCAAATGGCTAGTTCTTATTTATCCGGCGGTAACACTTATGTCGAAGCGTTGTATGAAGACTATTTGTCCGATCCTAGTACCGTCCTTGAAGAATGGCGTGCCATATTTGATGCGCTACCTAAGATATCCGGGCAGCCCGAATTGTCTCATCGTGACATTCAAGATCAGTTTTTGCAATTAGCCTCCATGCCGAAAACTATGAGCGTAGAATCGGCCCCTAAACAACAAGCGGTGACCGATTTGATTCAAGCGTACCGCAGTTACGGTCATCTACAAGCGAATTTGGATCCTTTGGGTATGGCCGCGCGCCGTACACATCCTAGCCTTGACCCCCATTATTATCATTTGGGTGATGCAGATCGTTCGCAAGTTTTTTCTGCTGGCCCTTATTTGGCTCAACAACCTTTAACTTTGGCAGAGATCGAGCGTAGTTTGCAAGCGACTTATTGTGGTTCGATTGGTATTCAGTACATGCATTTGAGTAATCAAGATGAAATTGCTTGGATACAGCAATATTTTGAATCAAATCATGGACGGCCTCAATTTCAAACAGAACAAAAAATCAAGATTTTGAAAGATTTGATCGCAGCAGATGGTTTGGAACGATATCTGGGAACGCGTTACGTGGGTCAGAAGCGCTTTTCATTAGAAGGGGGTGATGCACTGATTCCTTTGATGAATGAATTGATTCAGAACAGCTGTGCTGCGCATATTGATGAAATTGTGATTGGCATGGCACATCGCGGACGCTTGAACGTACTAATCAATGTTCTAGGTAAAACACCTGATTCGTTATTCCAAGAATTTGAAGGCAAATATGATGCGACACGTACGGGTGATGTGAAATATCATCTGGGCTATTCTTCTGATTTGTCGACCCAAGAAGATGCGGTGGCGCATGTGGTATTAGCATTTAATCCCTCGCATTTGGAAATCATTAGTCCGGTGGTGGAAGGCTCCTCCCGCTCGCGGATGCGCCGCTTACATGATTTAGAGAGCAAGAACAAAGTATTGCCTATCGTGCTGCACGGCGATGCTGCATTCACCGGTCAAGGTGTCGTGATGGAGACCTTTAATTTCTCCCAATCACCTGGCTATTGTACGGGCGGAACCGTGCATATCGTGATCAATAACCAAATTGGTTTTACAACGAGTAATCCACAAGACGCGCGTTCAACTGATTATTGCACGGATATTGCCAAAATGGTGGAAGCGCCCATTTTGCATGTGAATGGCGATGATCCGGAAGCAGTGGTCTTTATCATTCAATTGGCTTTTGCATTTCGGATGGCCTTTAAACGCGATGTGGTGGTGGATTTGATCTGCTATCGTCGTCATGGTCACAACGAAGCCGATGAACCGGCTATTACACAACCTATGATGTACCAACGAATCAAGCAAATTCAGCCATTACGCGAATTGTATGCCGCACAACTCGTGCAAGAAAAAATAGTGACTGCAGAAGAGGTGCAAATTTGGAATGATGCCTATCGCGATGCATTAGATAGCGGTGAGTCAGTCGTAGCGAGTTTACAAACTAATTATCAACGTCCTCATGCACCTGATTGGAGCCCTTATTTCGGTGCCCAATGGACAGACGAAGTCAAAACTGCTGTGGATAAGAAAACTCTACAAAGTGTTGCTGAGAAATTATTAGTCTTACCTGAAGATTTTGTCGTGCATCCTGTTGTCAAGCGCCTATTAGAAGAGCGGCAAAAAATGGGCGCAGGAGAATTGGCCATGAATTGGGGATTTGCTGAAACCATGGCTTACGCGACTATTTTGCAAGATGGTCATGAAGTGCGTTTGTCAGGTCAGGATTGCGGACGTGGTACGTTCGCTCATCGCCATGCCGTTTTGTATGATCAAAAGACGGGTCAAGGATGTACGCCTTTACAGAAGTTTGCTACCAATTCGGTCAATAGTTTTTCAGTCATTGATTCAGTTCTATCTGAAGAAGCCGTACTGGCTTTTGAATATGGTTATGCCACTTACGATCCCAGTTCTTTGGTAATATGGGAAGCACAATTTGGTGATTTTGCGAACGGGGCCCAAGTTGTGATTGACCAGTTTATCAGTTCTGGAGAGCAAAAATGGGGAAGACTCTGTGGTTTAGTGATGTTATTACCACATGGTTATGAAGGGCAGGGGCCGGAACACTCTTCTGCGCGTCTCGAACGTTTCATGCAATTGTGTGCGCAACAAAATATTCAAGTCTGTACACCCACGACGCCTGCACAAATTTTCCATTTATTACGTCGTCAGGTGTTGCGAAAATTCCGTAAGCCGCTCATCGTGATGACACCTAAAAGTATTTTACGCCACAAATTAGCTGTCTCAACATTAGAAGACTTGGCGCAAGGTAAATTCCAAGTGGTGATTGCTGAGCAAGATCAATTAGATGCTGCAAAAGTCACGACAGTGGTATTGTGTTGTGGAAAAGTTTATTATGACCTCCTCCAGCATAGACGCGCAGAAAATTTGCAACAGCATGCCATCATTCGCATTGAGCAATTGTATCCTTTTCCTACGCAAGCTTTGATGGATGTGCTTAAGACTTATCCTAATGCAAAAACCATTGTTTGGTGTCAGGAAGAACCGAAAAACCAAGGTGTTTGGTTTTCATCGCAGCATCACTTTAAAGAATGTCTGCGTCCGGATCAAACACTGACTTATGCGGGTCGTGGATTTGCTGCTGCGCCTGCTGGTGGTAGTGCGAAGACACACAGTGAACAGCAAGAAGTGTTGGTGAAACAGGCGTTAACCTAATAGGAATCATTATGGCAACTGAAATAAAAGTACCCGCCTTACCAGAGTCCGTGGCAGATGCCACGATTGCAACCTGGCATAAAAAAGTAGGCGATGTTGTGAAGCGGGATGAAAATATTGTTGATTTGGAAACAGACAAAGTCGTATTGGAAGTGCCTGCGCCAGCAGATGGTGTGTTGACTGAAATCTTCTTTCAAGCCGGTGCAACGGTTAGCTCTGACCAATTGTTAGCTAAAATTGACACGTCTGCGCAAGCTGCAAAATCTGCGCCGACGACGGCAGCTGTAGAAGCAGCACCTGCAACGTCTAAAAAATCAGATTCAACGCCTGAAAAATCAGCGTCAACTTCTGATGCTGCAACCAGTCCTGGCGTACGCCGCTTAATGGCTGCAAACGATCTCAATCCTACTGCGATTCAGGGATCAGGGAAAGATGGCCGCGTAACCAAAGACGATGTGACGGGTTATATCACATCACAGCGCGATAAATCTCCCAATGCGGACGCGAAAACAGCGCCTATGCAAGTCTCTGCAGGTAGTCGCGAAGAGCGCCGAGTGCCGATGAGTCGCTTACGAGCAAAAGTGGCTGAGCGTTTGCTAGATGCGCAACATTCTGCTGCTATGTTGACTACGTTTAATGAAGTCAATTTGCAAGCAGTCATGGATTTGCGTGCGCAATACAAAGACAGCTTTGAAAAGAAATTTGGCGTGAAACTTGGTTTTATGTCGTTTTTCACCAAGGCAGTCGTGGAATCCTTAAAGCGTTTCCCCGTTGTGAATGCGTCAGTAGATGGTCAAGATATCATCTATCACAACTATTACGATATCGGTATTGCTGTGACGACCGAGCGTGGTTTGGTGGTGCCAGTGGTGCGCAATGCTGACCAACTTAGTTTGTCGGATATTGAACATACTATTTCTGATTGTGCGACGCGTGCTCGCAGCGGTAAATTGACTTTGGAAGAATTGCAAGGCGGAACATTTACCATCACAAATGGTGGGGTATTTGGTTCGTTGCTGTCTACACCGATTATTAACCCGCCGCAGACTGGTATCTTAGGCATGCATAAGATTCAAGAGCGCCCGGTTGTAGAAAAAGGCCAAATTGTTATTCGGCCGATGATGTATGTGGCTTTGTCGTACGATCATCGCTTGATCGATGGCAAAGATTCAGTGCAGTTTTTAGTAAGCGTAAAAGAGTTACTAGAAGATCCCGCGCGTTTGTTACTTAATGTTTAGTTAGGACACCGAATGAATTTACATGAATATCAAGCTAAATCCTTATTGGCCAAATATAATTTACCGGTTCCTACCGGTTATATCGCTAACAGTGCTGAAGAAGCGGTCAAAGTAAGTCAAAAATTATCCACAGCATCTTGGGTAGTGAAAGCGCAAGTACATGCTGGAGGCCGCGGCAAAGCGGGTGGCGTTAAATTAGTGAAAACTCAGACAGAATTAACTGACTACGTCAAAAAGCTCCTTGGAACAAGATTAGTAACGCATCAGACTGATGCGAATGGGCAACCTATCAATGTGGTGTTGATTGAAGAAACCAGTGAGATTGCTCGCGAATTATATCTTGGTGCAGTGGTTGATCGTGCGCAACGACGTGTGGTGTTTATGGCATCGACCGAAGGCGGTATGGAGATCGAAACTGTAGCAGCTGAAACACCAGAAAAAATTCTGACGGTTACCATGGATCCCTTGGTAGGGATTATGCCATACCAATGTCGAGAAATTGGTTTCCAATTGGGTTTAGTCGGCCCTCAAATCACGCAATTGGTGCAATTGATGACGGGTTTGGGACGGATGTTTGTGGAAAATGATTTGGCTCTCTTAGAAATCAATCCATTAGTCGTGACCAAAGCAGGTACTTTAGTTTGCCTAGATGCCAAAATTAGCATTGATGACAATGCGATATATAGACAGCCAGCTTTAAAAGAAATGCGCGATGCGTCTCAAGAAGACGAGCGTGAGAATAAAGCGCATGATTTCGAATTAAATTACATTCCTTTGGATGGTGAAATCGGTTGTATGGTGAATGGTGCCGGTCTTGCGATGGCCACCATGGATGTGATCAAATTATGTGGTGGTGAGCCAGCAAACTTCCTAGATGTGGGCGGTGGTGCAACCAAAGAACGTGTGACCGAAGCATTCAAGATTATTTTATCTGATGAGAAAGTCAAAGGTATTTTAGTAAATATTTTTGGTGGAATTGTACGTTGTGATTTGATTGCGGAAGGTATTTTGGCTGCGGTCAAAGAAGTGCAATTAAAAATCCCAGTGGTCGTTCGCTTAGAAGGTAATAATGCTAAATTAGGGGCTGATATTTTAAATAATAGTGGTCTGAATGTGATTGCTGCGAATGGTTTAACTGATGCGGCGCAAAAAATTGTGGCGGCAGTAGCTTAAGTTCTGATCGTGTTCAATACACCATGTCATCCCTGCGAACGCGGGGATCTATACTTGGTCGACATGTTGGCCAATATGAGAATGGATTCCCGCCTACGCGGGAATGACAGAGTTATTTTAATTAAGAGGTTTTAATGAGTATATTAATCGATAAAAATACCCGAGTGATCTGTCAAGGATTTACTGGAAATCAAGGTACGTTCCACACTGAGCAAGCCATTGCATATGGTACTAAAATGGTTGGCGGTGTGACGCCTGGTAAAGGCGGGCAGACACATTTGTCTTTGCCAGTATTTGATACCATGCGGGATGCGGTGAAAGAGACGCAAGCTACGGCTTCAGTGATTTATGTGCCTGCACCGTTTTGCAAAGATTCAATTATCGAAGCTGCAGAAGCTGGGATTGAATTGATTGTTTGTATCACCGAAGGCATTCCAGTTTTGGATATGTTGCAGGTCAAATTGTATTTGGAACAAAATACACAAAGTCGTTTGATAGGACCGAATTGCCCGGGTGTTATTACTCCTGGACAGTGTAAAATTGGGATTATGCCTGGTTCAATTCATTTGCCTGGTAAGGTTGGGATTGTATCGCGTTCAGGTACGTTGACTTATGAAGCAGTCAAGCAAACGACTGATAAAGGTTTTGGACAAAGTACTTGTGTGGGAATTGGGGGAGATCCTATTCCTGGTAGTACTTTTATCGATATTTTGGGGCTGTTTGAAAAAGATTCACAAACCGAAGTCATTATTTTGGTGGGCGAAATTGGTGGGACTGCAGAGGAAGAAGCGGCCGAATTCATTCGTTCGAATGTTACAAAGCCAGTAGTGGCTTATATCGCAGGCGTGACTGCGCCGGCTGGAAAACGTATGGGACATGCGGGCGCCATCATTTCTGGCGGAAAAGGAACTGCGGCGGATAAATTTGCTGCACTTCAAGCTGCTGGTGTCATGACGGTTAATTCTCCTGCTGAACTAGGCGATGCTGTTGCAAAACGGATGAACTGGTAAGATCCTTGTCATTGCGAGCGTACAGAAGCAATCCAGTGTCTTTTAAGTCGCTGGTTTGCTTTTTTCTGTACCGTCGTTGCGAGCGTAGCGAAGCAATCCAGTGTCTTAATGCCTTTAGAGGGTGAGATAAAATGTGTGCTTACAAATCAATTGATACGCTCCCGCAAACTCGAGAAGAGTATGGTGACGTATCGCTGCTCGAATCAGATATGGACCCGAATCCGATTGAGCAATTCAAATGTTGGTTTGATGGGTATGCGCAGACAGAACCAACAACCTATAATGCCATGGTGCTTTCCACGGTCGATCAGAATAACCAACCTGATTCTAGAGTGGTGTTATTAAAAGAATTAGCAGAGGGTGCGTTTGTATTTTACACCCATTATAGTAGTACAAAAGGTCTGCAAATCGAGGCGAATCCTTGGGTGGCTTTGAGTTTTTATTGGCCACAGTTGTCCCGACAAGTGCGCGTACGAGGTAAAGCACATCGAGTCAATGCTGAGCAATCGGACGAGTATTTTCATTCCCGCCCGCTGGAAAGCCAATTTAGTAGCATTGCTTCCCATCAAAGCCAGGTAATTCCTAACCAAGAAGCACTAATAGCTGCCTATCATCGTGTAAGTACTGAGTATCAAAACACAGACATCATTCGTCCTGAATCTTGGGGTGGCTACGCGGTAGTTCCTAGTCAAATAGAGTTTTGGCAAGGACGCGACAATCGCTTACATGATCGTATTCAGTATATTCGACAGAAAGAACAATGGACTATGCATCGATTGGCACCGTAAAGTTTAAGTATTTTATCCAGAATAGTTAAATCAAAAATCATTTCGCGACAGTGCTATCTTTATAGTTGGGTTTATTATTGATACACTGTGTTTTTTTTGAGTCATTGGATTGTAGTGTATTATGCCTATCGTTATATCTGAAGAGGAAAAAACAGCTATACAGGATTTTTTTAATCATCCAGAGCGCTATATAAGCGACGAAGTTCTAGCATCCCTTGGCGGGTTTCTACCTGATGGTTCGAAAGTATCGCGTGCAAAACGCTCTGATGAAGATGGTCACCTAATACCCAGACGTTATATCATTCCTTCTGGAGTGCATGGTGAAACACGCTATATAGCAATAACAACCATTTTTTTAGATGATCCCGCGACACATTCTGCAACCATGATTCATGGCAAAATCTATTTTCATCAAAACAAAGATGATTTACCTAAAAAATTGCCTGCTAATTTCGAACGCTATTGTGACCTAGATGAAGACGATGACCTTGAGGATGAATTTATTGTAGCATACAGAGCAGGTTGGGTGCGGGCGCTAGGGAAGCCTGATTATGTTCTTAATGTTTCGAATATGAGCTTGTTCAAAAAAACCGTTAAATACGCAGTAGATATTGAAAACCATGTCTTTTACTTAAAAAGTCACTACGCATTAGTAGAAGGAGGGGTATCTTTGTCTAACAATGCGGAGCAATACGCCCCGCAACTTTATATGGGACCTCCTGTTTTTAGACGAACATTTCTCTATCGGAGTTGTCAAACAAAGAGAATTGATATCACGCGAGATTCTGGTGAAAATCTCGACGAATTTATGGTAACCCATATAGATGAGCTGACATCAATCGAAATAGAATTACTTGCCAGAGAAATTTTAAAGCAATATTTAGTTCAGGTTAATGAAAAAGGGATCGTGCATACTGATATTAAAGCAGCAAATATTTGTGTGAAAATAAATCGCGCAGAAGGATTGAATTTTGATGTTGTATTTATAGATTGGGATGAGGCCTTTGACTCAGGAACTCCGTGCACAATGGGGAACGGGACGCCAGGATATATGGCTCCTGAGTTTTTTAAGACGCCACAAGATTGGGAGCGGCAATTAGAAAACATAGAGGTTGATTTGCCTACTTATTGTAATACGCTTAAATCTAATTACAAAAATTTATTTTCTGAATCAAGCGATATCTATGCGTTGGGCATAGTTTTACTATATGACTTGCAATTAGAAACCAGTTCTCCATTATATACTCTAGCGAAAGAAATGCGCCACAGCATGCCAAGTATGCGCCCATCAATAAACCGTATAAATGAAGAGCTTGTACGCGGTGCAGATAGCCAAACTCTTGAGATGGCTCCTCACCTTACCGAAGAAGACAATGAAGATTTACCTGATACGGATGCTGGAGACCGATGCACTTCTTGTTGCTCTAGGAGTGGTTGTTGTCCTTGCATGATGGCCGTTAAATTATTGAGTTGTTGTGGATTTTTTGGGTCATCCACTGTTGCACCTCGATACAATCCAGTTAATCAAAATGAGCTTGTATTGAGTGCCTCATCAATAATTCAAACGAGAATGGAGCGCTAATGCAGCAAATCATGGTTGGTAGCTTATCGATAATGCTATTTCGCGACACCGACAATTAGTCCACAGATTCTGTGGATAACTATGTGAGTTTCCTGCTTATTGCACGGTATACCTTTCACGAATGAATCATTCACGTACGGATCTGTAATAAACTGAAGGGCAATTTACTCGATCATGTACTGCTGCATCTACACCTCGATTTTTATACAGATCCGAACGTGCCAATCCAATATTCGGTTTTGCACCAGAATAGGAAGTTATTTTATCGTGGCTTTATCAACGTGACCGGTTTCTTGTTTAAATACATCTCACAAACTCTGGTTCCCTAGCGCCCAAATCCAGTGCATGAATCAGTTCGCCTTCATACGAATTTATCATTTTGTGCACTTCCTGTTTGCTATCCACAATAACTCACTTTGATTTAAATTAAGTCCAATATTCTATGGTTATATCAAATGACTAAAAATAAGAACAAAAAGAGTCCTGTCATTGTAACGGCAATTTATAAATGTCCTATTCGGATATTTCATAAAATTGGACAAAAGATCATTTGTATTCTATACCCAATATATACAGTTAAAAATTTACCAAAAATAGTAATTTTTTTATAGTATGACTTTCCCTTGTCGTTGTGTTCTTAGGACGACAATGTGTACTCATGGACGAACAATAAAACCAAACCGGATAGGGGTTATAAAATGGACGATATAATGAGAGTGTTACCTGATATTCAATTGCGATTCAATATTAATCATCCCAGTATTGAAGAGTCTTATTGGTATGGTTATGAATGTGCCAGTGCCGAATTGGCTGAAGAAGCTAATCCTTTTAATTTAGGATCTGTAGAAAGCGACCACTGGATCGAAGGATGGTGGGCAGGATTTTATGGCGAAGCACCTGCATTCTCTCATCCTTTAGTCGAGGAAAAACTGCAGCTTACTTCTTCTGATGATTCTGCCAATGACCATATTTATTATGAGCATTTGGAACAGTTCATTGTGAAGTTTTTAGAAATTTCTGGTGTATTGGTATTGTCAGCGATTGTTGGCTATCAATTACTTGAAATGGTTGCTTGATTGTAAGATGCCCCCATCCGTCGCTTTGCGACACCTTCTCCCCCATCGGGAGAAGGGAAAATAAGGGGTATTTTTTCGTTTCCTCTATCTTGTCAGTCTGATTTTCACTACAATGAACATTGGTTCATTACTCCCTTGATTCATGTTAAAACCTCTAGCGTTATTTATTGGATTGCGATATACCCGTGCACGCAAAAAAAGTCATTTTGTATCTTTTATTTCATTGAGCTCCATGTTGGGTATTGGCCTGGGCGTGATGGTATTGATTACTGTATTATCCGTAATGAATGGGTTTGATGCGGAAATTCATAAACGATTTTTTGGCATGGCACCCGAAGTCACCATTACTGGCCAAGATGGGGTGATTCACGATTGGAAAACTTTAGCTCAGGACTTGAGTAAACACACTGATATCAAAGCAGTAGGGCCGTATGTGAGTTCTCAAGGTATTTTGACTAGTAGTGGTCAAGTTGTGCCTGTGTTGCTAACAGGGATTTTACCAGATCAAGAAGAAGCCATCACTCATCTCAAAGATAAATTGATCCTAGGTAGCATGGATATCGATCATTTTGGCATATTATTGGGACGGAGTTTGGCGGAAAATTTGGGTGTGATGCTGGGGGACACCGTGACGGTAATGATTCCCCAAGCGTCAGTATCGCCAGCTGGGGTGGTACCTAGGTTTAAACGGTTTACTGTTCGGGGGGTATTTTCTGCGGGTACGGGGTTTAATTTTGATACCAAATTAGCCTTTATTCATATGCAGGATGCGCAGAAACTACTGCAAATGTCGACTGAAGATGCTTCCGGTTTGCGTTTAAAAATTGATAATATTTATCAAGCTCCGGCTATGGCGCAAAATTTGAGTTATACCTTGGGCGAAGCGTATCAAGTCGGCGATTGGACGGAATCCTTTGGTGCCTTTTTTGATGCAATTAAATTAGAAAAAACCATGATGTTTTTGATTTTAGTGCTGATCATTGGTGTCGCTGCATTTAATTTAGTCTCTTCTTTGGTAATGGTCGTTAATGATAAACAAGCTGAAATTGCTATTTTACGCACGATTGGTGCCACACCCAGAGTCATTTTATCTATTTTTATTGTACAAGGCATGTTGATCGGCTGTATGGGGACTGCAATAGGTGTGGGGGCAGGGGTCTTATTGGCCAGCTTCGCCACGCAATTGGTCGATTATTTACAAACGCTTTTCCATTGGCATGTGCTGTCTTCTAGTATTTACTTTGTCGATTATCTCCCGTCGAAAATATTGTGGTCGGATGTGTGGGTAGTTGCTTTAACGGCATTAGGGTTGAGTTTTCTAGCGACGATTTATCCTGCCTGGCGTGCATCGAAAACTGTGATTGCTGAGGCACTGCATTATGAATAAACCTATTATCTCATGTCGTGATCTTAAAAAAGCATTTCATGATGGCCACAATGTGTTACACGTGTTACGTGGTATTGATTTAACGATTACGCGCGGGATGCGTGTTGCTATCGTCGGGCCGTCTGGTTCTGGTAAAAGTTCTTTATTGCAATTATTGGGTGGCTTAGATGTACCAAGTTCTGGACAGGTATTGATTCAAGGTACGGATTGGCAAAGCATGTCTGAACATCGCCGGTGCCTATTACGTAATCAACAGTTGGGTTTTGTGTATCAGTTTCACCATTTGTTGCCGGAGTTTACCGCGTTAGAAAATGTGGCTTTGCCTGGGTTGCTGGCAAAGCGAAGTTCTGAAGAGGCATTGCAACGTGCCCAAACGATTTTAACCGAGGTCGGATTGGGCGCGCGTTTAGAGCACAAACCGAGCCAATTATCCGGCGGGGAGCGCCAAAGAGTCGCCATTGCGCGTGCTTTGGTGCAACAGCCTGCTTGTGTGTTTGCGGATGAGCCCACGGGTAATTTGGATCAAAAAACTGCAGCCCATATCTTTGATGTCATGCTGGATTTGAATCAACGTTATCAAACGGCTCTGGTCGTAGTGACGCATGATTTGAATTTGGCAGCTCGAATGGATAAGGTGTTAACCCTCAATGAGGGGCAATTAGTAGATTAATTACCAAGTTAGTCAAACTGTGGAAGGGGGGTTCCCCTAATCTTACTTGGCAGGGGGGCGTTTTCTGCCGGTTTAAGTTAGAAACTAACGAAGGTAAGCCGAGTCTTGGCCCAGAAGAGAGATTTCGTTGGGCCTAGATTCAGCCTGTTGAGTCGGCCTTATAGGGCTGAGTGTCCCTAAATCAGAGACATATTCACCTGTTTCGACATTCTTTTTAAATTTAATCAAAGTCAGCGTGCGAGTTTCTGGATTCCAATAGCCAAATTTTTTCAGATTACCTATTCTGTGAATAGTATGACAAATGCCTTGTATATCTGTGACGTAACCCACAATTTTTGCGTTGTCTCTTTCCCACACATCTCGCTGCTGAGGCTGAGATACGGCAAAAAGACTTTGAGCACGAAGATTTTGCGTAGAAGATAGCGTGATATCTTGTACTACCATAGCTTCTAAAGTTTGGAAAAATAAATTTGCATTGTCACAAGAGAGTATATTTATTTTACCATGCAATGGCTGAAGTGCGCTGATACATAGCCCCATTGGGCATTGCAATGTGAGGTTATACAAAATGAAGCACATCTGGATAAAGGGTTCTGACGCTACACGCGTTTGAAAATCACGGGCTAAATATATTTGGTGTGACCAAAGATCACAGATAAGCGCGTTGGGACTGTTCGTGAATAACGTCTCAGCCGTAACGTTTGTGGAGGCGCCAATGACTAATAAAGCATGTGTTTGTTGGAATGCACCCTCTGCAACCCCTGTATTAGGAATATCTTGAGTGATGTAGAGGCAAGAAAATAATGCTTTCAGTGCAGGGTACTTCAAGCGCAACCTCCCCAATGCATAGGACGCCAATATATCTGCACTACCACTTTTTAAATCAGCAATGAGTGTGGTTAGTTCCTGAACATTAAGTTCCGATGAAGCCGAGAACTTAATGAATTTATGCAAATTTTCCAAAATCTCAGGCACAGTGGCCTGAGGTGGGCCGTCAATGCGATTGCCTGCTCCTTGAGGAAACCGTCGCTGAGTAACATTTACAGCGTATTGTGCATAAGCGTACAACGGATGGGTTTTAATATCTCTTTGCAGTTGCATGAGGGTTCCTTAAAACTCTGCATGCCCAGGTGTTCTTGGGTATGGTATTACATCTCTTACATTTCCCACTCCTGTAATATAAGAAACTAGGCGCTCCAAGCCCAAACCGAAGCCAGCATGTGGGACAGTACCGTAGCGTCGCAAATCACGGTACCAACTATATGTTTCTTTATTTAAATTGCATTCATCCATTCTCTTGTCTAGAACTGCCAAACGCTCTTCACGTTGGCTGCCTCCAATAATCTCTCCAATGCCTGGTACCAATACGTCCATAGCGGCGACCGTTTTCTCATCTTCATTGAGTCGCATATAAAAACTTTTGATATTAGCCGGATAATTGGTCAATATAACTGGTTTTTTACACAGTGTTTCTGCCAAATAACGTTCATGTTCTGATTGCAAGTCCAAACCCCATTCTATTGGGTATTCAAAACTGGCTTTGGATTTTTGTAATTGATGCACCGCTTCAGAATAAGTCATGATCTCAAAATCGGCATGCGCCAAAATCTCTAAGCGCTCCAGCAAGCCTGGGGCAATGAATTGGTTAAAAAACGTCAAATCATCCATGCGTTCATTTAATGCAGTTTGACACAAAAATTGCAAAAAGTCTTTGCTTAATTGGCAGATATCATTTAAGTCTGCAAAAGCGAGCTCTGGTTCTACCATCCAAAATTCAGCCAAATGCCGAGAGGTATTAGAGTTTTCGGCACGGAAAGTAGGCCCAAATGTATATACTTTGGATAACGCTAAGCAATAGGCTTCTACGTTTAATTGTCCTGAAACAGTTAAAAAGGTTTCGCGGCCAAAAAAGTCTTGGGTAAAATCAATTTCTCCAGCAGGCGTTTTGGGTGCATGCAAAATATCTAATGTACTGACGCGAAATAGCTCACCCGCTCCTTCGCAATCGCTGGCAGTAATAATGGGCGTGTGGACCCAAAGATAGCCACGCTCATGGAAAAAACGATGAATGGCTTGGGATAAGCAATGCCGAACGCGAGCTACCGCGCCAATAGTATTGGTTCGCGGTCGTAAATGAGCGACGTCGCGTAAATACTCTAATGTGTGGCGTTTAGCAGAAATAGGGTAAGTATCTGGATTTTCCACCCATCCAATAACTTCGATGTGCTCGCCTTGAATTTCATATTGTTGGCCTTGCCCTGTGGAGGCGACTAAGCGTCCAGATGCACGAATAGCACAGCCACTGGTAAGGCGCACAATTTCTGATTCATAATTTTCTACAGAAGCGGGGATCACGATTTGGATGCCCGCGTGGCAAGAGCCATCATGTAATGTAATGAATGAAATCCCCGCTTTAGAGTCGCGGCGTGTTTTTACCCAGCCTTGTACTGTGACCGAATGGTCGGCAGTGATTTTCCCTGATAAACAGTGTGCAATAGAAGGTATTGAATTCATAATTTTATCCGAAATGAAAAGAATCATACACTAGGGGATTGTGCCTGAGCAATTGCTATTTAGCTTAAATCAGGCTATTAATTAAACTATAGTGAATTGATTTTTAATTGATTGATAAATGTAGGTTGGGCCTTGGCCCAACCTACTTCTTTTATTAATTGGCCATTTATAAATTATAGTCAGGGAGGGCATATGCTCAATCAACATTATTATAGTTTTTTGTTATCCCAAATTTTGGGGTCCTTTTTATTCATTGTTGCCATCATCATCATGGGGCGCATGTTTTATTATCGAAAGATTCTTTTGCAATTGCAGGCGCAAGACCCGATTATCCCTGTGGTTGCCAGTCTGACTTTGTTTCTGGGTATTGTATTGGTGGTGACGCACAATGTATGGGAATTGAATCGCGCTACGGTCGTGACTGTTTTGTGCTGGTTAATTCTTATCAAAGGTTTGTTGTGGCTAGCATTACCCGAACAAATGCTGGCCATGATGAAAAAAGTGAGCTCCGGATCTGGGTATTATTGGTGTATTGTTGGATTGCTCGTAACCGGCGTTATCTTTTTAGGTAAAGGCATGGAATTGTTTATTTTGCATCGTTCTGTTGTGGTGCCGCAGTAATAAATGCTGACAACTGTGTACAATGCTCATAAATGCTTTGAATGATAGGGTAGGGCTCTAGTGAACATTCAAAGCGTTTGGCATTGTACACTTGGGGAATCAAACAAAGATCAGCCAGCGTAATATTATCGGTATAGCAAAATAATTTCTTCCGAGTATTTTTAGCCAATTTCAGCTCAATTGCGCCAAGTCCTTCTTTTAACCAGTGATGGTACCATTGGGTAATTTGATCAGGGTTGGCCTGCCAATCTTTGCGTAACGTATTAAGTACTCGCAAATTATTCAAAGGATGGATGTCACAAGCAATCATCAAGGCCAATGATCTCACCTGCGCTCGTTCTAAAGGAGAGGAGGGTAGAAGAGGCGGGGTGGGGTATTGTTCGTTGAGGTATTCGATAATAGCCAGAGATTGCGTGATGATATGGTCGCCATCCAATAATGCGGGGACCAAAGCTTGCGGATTCATCTCTAAATAGGTCGCTGCATGCTGCTCATCTTGGGTCAGATCTACTTTGATGGCGGTGTAATCCAATTGTTTGACAGCCAAGGCAATGCGCACCCGATAGGCACAGGAAGAGCGATAATAATCATAAAGCTTCAAAGGGCACGACCTGTTGTTGAATGGAACCAAACACATTGTGTTGCTCAAACAGCATTTCGATACGGATGGTATCTCCAAAATGCATAAAAGGGGTGGTTGCGCTGCCATTGGCAATGATTTCTAACATGCGTTTTTCTGCAATGCACGAAGAGCCTGCGCTGCGGTCGACATTGGAGACGGTACCTGAGCCTATAATAGTTCCCGCGCATAAGGGCCGAGTTTTGGCAGCATGCGCGAGCAATTGTGGAAAAGAAAAGGTCATATCTATGCCCGCATTCGGCTGGCCAAATAACGTTTCATTCAAATAAGACAATAACGGCAAATGTACTCGTTGGCCATCCCAGGCAGCGCCTAATTCATCCGGCGTGACGGCAACTGGTGAAAAACTACTGGCAGGTTTTGATTGAAAAAATCCGAATCCCTTGCTCAATTCATTGGGAATTAAATTCCTGAGCGAGACATCATTGACTAACATGAGGAGCACAATATGTTGTCCGGCATTTTGTGTGGAAGTCGCCATGGGAACATCGTTGGTAATGATGGCGATTTCTGATTCAAAATCAATGCCGTATTGCTCGTCGGAGACTGTAATGGGATCAGTGGGACCCAAAAAACAGTCGGAGCCACCCTGATACATCAGCGGGTCAGTCCAAAATTCTTTTGGCATCTCAGCATTCCGGGCTTTGCGGACTAATTCAACATGATTGACATACGCGCTACCATCAGCCCACTGAAACGCTCTAGGCAACGGAGCAGTACATTGCTGCGGATCAAATGGAAAGACATGCGGTATTTGCTGGGCATTGAGTTTTTGATAGATCGCTTGCAGCTCAGGTGCTTTCGTTTGCCAATTATCTAGCGCATATTGTAAAGTTGGGGCGATATCTGGCACCAATGTAGCTTGGGATAAATTTTGGCTGACCACACAGAGTCTGCCATCGCGCGCGCCCTTTAGACTGGCTAATTTCATGATGGATTCTCCGACAAGGTACCGCGTCGGATTTGATCCCGTTCAATGGCTTCGAATAATGCTTGAAAATTACCTTCCCCAAAGCCTTGATTCCCTTGACGTTGAATAATTTCAAAAAAGACGGGACCAAAGACATTTTCGGTAAAAATTTGTAATAATAATCCGCCTTTGGGCTCGCGGTCGCCATCGATGAGGATTCGTTCTTGCTGTAAACTTTGAAGAGGCTCTCGATGCCAAGGAACCCGGTCGTCAATCATGTCATAGTAGGTATCTGGTACCGTGAGAAATGACACGTCTTGTTGTCTCAGCGTGTGGACTGAGTGGTAAATGTCGGGCGTGGACAAAGCAATATGTTGAATACCTTCTCCATGATAATCATGCAAAAACTCTTCAATTTGTGATTGATCATCCTTTGATTCATTCAGAGGAATTTTGATAAGATTGCAGGGACTGCTCAAGGCACGGCTGCGTAAACCCGTTAATTGCCCTTTGATATCAAAATAGCGAATTTCTCTGAAATTAAAAATGTTACGATAAAAATCAGCCCATTTATCCATATTGCCACGAAAGACGTTATGGGTGAGATGATCAATGTTTAAAAGTTTCACTTCGGCTGCAGCAGTCTGGTTGTGGTAATGCCATTCTTTGCCAAAAGGCAGCTCATCGTCTCCCACAAAATAAATAACTGACTGTCCGATGGCTTCAATCGCTAATAATTGATGACATGGTTTGCATTCGTCCACAAAAGCAGTGGCGCCGTGCTTGAGGGCATGTTGGAATGCTGCCTCAGGATCTTTGACTCGAAATCCCATAGCGCAAGCACCCGCACCATGGATGCGCGCATGCTCAGCGGCTCGGGAGTCCGGTGTGGCATTGATAATAAATACAATATTTCCCTGTTGATACAGGTCTATGGGCGCTGATACGTGGGTTGCTTTGTGGATAAAGCCCATTTTTGTAAATTGCGCATGCAGCATTGATGCGTCGGGGGCAGAAAACTCAAGAAATGCAAAGCCATTTAGGCCACAGGGATTATCATATTGATCCATTACATGACACCTTTAGTTATTACGATTTTGGTTGAATTAAAAATAAACCATCCGCGATTGGGAGTAAACTAACTTCAACCCGATCATCGTTTTGGATGAGGGTGTTCAATCGACGGATTTCCCGGGTTTGAGCGTTTTTGATCATAGGATCAATCACATCTCCATCCCAAAATACATTATCTACGGCGATCAGTCCATGGGGCTGGACCAATTGCAAAGCATATTCATAATAAGCGACATAATTGGTTTTGTCAGCGTCTATGTAAATGAAGTCAAAAGACTGTGCCAACCCTTCAGATAACAGCGTTTTCAAGGTAGGTATGGCTGCGCCAAGACGTAAATCAATTTTATGATCTTGTTTGGCTTGTTGCCAATAAGGTTGTGCGATATTTGTCCAGGTTGGGTTGCGGTCGCAAGTAATGATGCGACCCTCTTCTGGGAGAGCAAGCGCCATAGCGAGCGTGGCGTAGCCCATGAAAGTACCCAGTTCTAATACGCGTTTTGCCCGTAACAAACGTAAAATCATTTGTAAAAATTGAGCTTGCTCCGGTGCAGTTTGCATACTAAATAGCGGGTGTGCAACATGGTCATCCCGCAGGGCGCGTAAGATGGGATCTTCGCGCAAAGAAATTTGTAGCATGTATTCATACAGCTGTGGCGAAAGATTGAGATGTCTCATGTGGGCTCTGTAAGATTTCCTCGGCTATGGTATCGGCAATTTGACTGGTGGGTTTATTTTCTTGTTGGGAACGGGTAAATATTTCAGTCAAAGATTTTCCAATCCGGTTCAAGGTCTGTTCTGTTTCAGTCGGGTCGCTATGAAAATATTTGCCACAAGCAAAGATAACGCCCCCAGCATTGATGACATAATCTGGCGCGTATAATATGCCTTTGTCATGCAAAGTTTGGCCATGCTCATGATGCGCCAATTGATTATTAGCGGCGCCAGCAATGATTCTGGTTTGTAATTGAGGGATCGTTTTTTCATTGAAAATAGCACCTAGTGCGCAGGGAGAAAACACATCGCAAGTCACTTTATGAATATCGTTAGTGGAGACTGCTTGTGCCCCAAATTCAGTCACGACTTGTTGGACGCGCAGTGGGTTAATATCGGCTACAATCAGTTTTGCGCCCAAACTATGCAAATGCTGAGCCAAAAGATAGCCGACATGCCCTAGTCCCTGAATGGCAATAACCAGATCTTCCAGATGGTCTTGATGCTTCTGGAATGCAACGGATGCTTGTATGCCGCGTAAAATACCGTAAGCAGTGGCGCGCGCTGGATCACCATCATCTTTGGCCAAGGAAGCAACGTAGGGTGTGTGTTGCGCAATGATTGCCATATCGGTTAATTCAGTGCCGCTATCCATAGCGGTAATATATTGTCCTTGGATGTCATGCACAAATGCTCCGAATGCATGAAAGTAAGCTTCGCGGTCAAACGGTGTTTTGGGTTTGATGATGACCGCTTTTCCGCCCCCTAATGGCAAACCAGCTACTGCTGATTTGAAACTCATGCCTCGGGCTAAGCGCATGGCGTCTAAAGTCGCGGAGGCTGAATTATCATATTCAATAAAACGGCAGCCCCCTAAAGCAGGTCCAAGTTTGGTGTTATGAATGGCAATGATGGCGCGCATGCCAGATTTTGGATCAACGCGGCAGTGCAGGTCGCCAAATTGATGTTTGAGAGCATAGTCCAAAAAATCACTTTGATTTTGCATGTTAGCCCCTTGTTTAAAACAGCCAGTGTCACTTTTAATATTATTATGCCAGGACTCATCATGATGTAACAGGGTTTTAATGAATTCTGGAAGTATTTGTAGGTAGTTGTCATAATCATAGCAATGTTCAATTAACTCTGTCATCCCCTAGTAGGTGAGGATCAATTCTTGCTATGTTCTGTTCCAAGGTGAAAATAGATTCCCGCCGGCGCGGGAATGACTAGACTTCTTGCATAACCTGTGAGTTTTGATTTAGTGCAAGGCACAAACATTTCGAGGAGCGGAGTTTACCTGTGTCAATGAGCACCGCAGAAACGTTTGTAACGCCGCAATAAAACCAAAGGCGCAGGTTATGCAAGAAGTCTAATGAGTTCTTTAATTTATGGGGTACTATTTTGAATCTATTAGAAAAAGTGAAGAAACTTGAGCTTGATGCAGATGAATTTGGTTTTCGTTGGGAAAATACTAGGCAAATCATGCAGCAAATTCAAAGTGAATGCGTGGAAATTGAAGAACATTTGGGCGTTAATCTTGCTAATCAAGCTGCCTTGCAAGAAGAGATCGGCGATTTATTGCATGCTGTTTTTTCTTTATGTGTTTTTTGTAAATTCGAACCTCAAGAAACATTGCGCGCTACTTTGGCTAAATTTGAGCGACGATTACTAGCGGTGAAACAATTGGCTAATGCTGATGGCAAGGCAACTCTAGCAGGCCATTCTTTTGCGGAGTTAATGCAGTACTGGGATCAGGCTAAGATTTTGGTGCGTCATGTCGAGCGTCGCGAGACATCTCCCGATTTTGAGGAAGTCCCTCACTTTATCCGGGATGACGAGGGTGAACGAAACTAATGCTTTTTCTACGAAACTCTGGCACTATTTTATAGTGATATCATTAAGGAGACGATATTGAAACGCATAACAGGGATGATGGTTGGTCTGTTCTGTTGGCAGCTGGGGTATGCCGCAGATATGCCAGAGCCACTTACTTTAGATAAAATCAATTTTCAATTGTCTTCAAAAGCCTGGGTCAATACGCAAACAGCATTGCTCACGGTGACCGTGAATGCGAGCTTGGATTCTTCTGATGTGGTGAAAGCACGTACTGATATGTTGGATAAACTAAGCAAAATAGCGTCTGGAGATTGGCATATTGTACAATTTGACCGGTTTCAAGATAGTTCAGGACTGGACAAACTTTCGGTTAAAGCGCAAATAAGAGTCAACCAAAGTCAGCTGGCGCATCTCTATGACAAAGCAAAAGACGTCTCAAAACCGGGTGAAATCTATCAAATCGCGGGTATTGAATTTAAGCCAGATCTTGAGGAAATTCAGACAGCCAAAGCACTGTTACGCCAAGTTCTCAACAAGCAAATTCAACAAGAATTGGCGCAATTAAATAAGACCTATTCGGAGCAACATTTTACGATTAGCGCAGTGAACTATCAAGAAGAGCAGTTCTCTTCACAAGATCAACCTATGATGATGGCTACTGGTGTTACGCCAAGAATGGGTCGTACTGCGCCGTCGCTCGCTGTAAGCAATGAATTGGTGATGACTGCACTGGTCGAGGCGGGATCGGTTCGTAAATGAAAAAAAGAACTTTAAAAAACTTGGGCCCTATCATTGGTCACCGCGGGGTGGCTGCTTTGGGGCCCGAAAATACGTTAGAAAGTTTTGCGTTAGCCCATCATCATGGTTTGCAATCGGTAGAGTTTGATGTGATTCTAAGCGCAGACGGGGAAGCATTTGTTTTTCATGATGAAACGCTGGAAAGAACCACCAATGGCCATGGTAAAATTGGTTTGGTTGATTCTGCGTATTTGAAAAGTCTGGATGCGGGATCTTGGTTTTCCAAACAATATAAAGACGCCCGCATTCCTACTTTACGTGAAGCATTGATTTGGTTACGCAAGCATAAAATGTCAGCCAACATAGAAATCAAACCTTTTCCGGGGTTTACTTACGAGACAGTGACCGTGGTGTTACGAGAATTAGATGAATTGTGGCCCAGTAGCAGAGCATTGCCTCTGATTTCTAGCTTTGAACCGGATGCGCTGCGTTTGTGTCGCAAATTACAGCCGGACTTACCCATAGGGTATTTGCTGCATAGTTGGCACCCTGATGAACTCGATTTCGCTCAGTCGCTGAATTGTATGTCTGTGAATCTGCATTATCTCATTGCAAAGGCTGCACGCATCGAAGCTTTGAAGCAACAAGGTTTTGGTGTATATATTTATACGGTCAATTTCCAATTTCTGATTTCCAGGTTTTTTGCCTTGGGGGTAGATGGCGTGTTTAGTGATTATCCCGGTTGGAGAATTAAATCATGATGTATTGGCTGTGTGGTGGAACGACTGTGGGATTAATTGTCTATTTATTTTTTGTATTACTAAAACCGGAATACTTTTAATGCTATCACTCAATGCATGGCTCCAAATTGGGTGTTATATGGCTATGATTCTATGCTGTGCCAAACCTTTGGGTTGGTATATTGCTCAAATTTATCAAGGTCAATATCCACGCTACGTGCGTTTTTTAAGTGGCGTTGAATCCCTCATTTATCGTTTGTGCCGAATTGATCCGCAACAAGAGATGACTTGGCAGCAATATGCGTTTGCCATGCTATTGCTGAATGGATGTGGTCTGATAGCTGTGTACGCCGTGCAGCGCTTACAATATTATCTGCCTGGGAATCCTCAGCATTTATTGGCTCCGAATATTGGGCTGGCATTCAACACCGCAATCAGTTATGTGACCAATACCAATTGGCAAGCTTATGCTGGAGAGAGCACACTCAGTTACGGAACGCAAATGGGTGCTATGACCAGTCAAAATTTTCTTTCAGCAGCCACAGGCATCGCAATTTTATTGGCATTGATTCGTGGGATTAACGGTCACAAAGGGCAATATTTAGGAAATTATTGGGTAGATATGGTGCGAAGTGTGCTCTATATTTTATTACCGCTGGCTTGTGTTCTGGCCCTAGCACTAGTCTCCCAAGGCGTGATTCAAAATTTAAAACCCAATCAAACTGTCAATGGTTTGCAAAACATGACCCAGCAGGTCATCCCCATGGGGCCAGTGGCCTCGCAAGTTGCTATCAAACAATTGGGGTCAAATGGCGGTGGTTTTTTTAATGCGAATAGCGCACATCCTTTTGAAAATCCCACCCCTTTGAGTAATTTTTTAGAGATGTTAGCCATTTTGTTGATTCCGGCTGCTTTAACGTTTACGTTTGGCTGCATGGTCGCAGATCGTAGGCAGGGACGTGCATTATTAATGGTTATGGTTATTGTATTTATACCTGCAGTAGTGGGTGAGATATGGTTTGAGCAACAGGGACATCCTGCTTATCAGTCATTAGGAGTCAGTGGCGGTAATTTAGAAGGCAAGGAAACGCGTTTTGGCGTTGTAAACTCAGCACTTTGGACAGTGGCGACCACTGCGACTTCAAACGGCTCTGTCAATTCAATGTTAGATTCTTATACACCATTAGGAAGCTTGATCCCTTTATGGATGATGAATCTAGGTGAAACGGTGTTTGGCGGAGTGGGAACAGGGCTATACGGTATGTTGTTGCTGGTGGTGATTACCGTATTTATTGGCGGCCTGATGATTGGACGTACTCCTGAATATTTGGGTAAAAAAATTGCTCCTTTTGAAATGAAAATGGCGGCGCTTGCTCTATTGCTCATGCCGGTAGGGGTATTATTGAGTACGGCTGCTGCTGCATTATTACCAGGACCGCAACAAGCATTGGGTAATCCCGGTGCTCATGGATTAACGGAAATGTTATATGCCATGTCTTCGATGATGAACAATAATGGTAGTGCATTGGCAGGCTTACAAGCCGGTCACCCCTTTTATTTGATTGTAGGGGGATTTTTGATGCTAATAGGGCGTTATGGTGTAGCTATCCCTATTTTGGCATTAAGTGGATCGTTGCTTGCCAAGCAAAAACTTCCTGCTGGCATCGGCACGTTAGCGACGCATACCCCGTTATTTATGATTTTACTTCTTGCCGTCATGCTGCTTTTAGGTGCGCTGGCTTTTTTGCCGGTACTGGCTTTAGGGCCTATCGTCGAACATTTGATGCAATGGGGGATGTATGGCTCTTAGAAAAAAAAAAACCTGGGTTTGGAGTGGCGCCATTGTTTTTTCGGCCATGTGGGACGCTGGGATCAAACTAAACCCCCGTTATCAATTACGCAATCCTGTTATGTTTACGGTCTATATAGGCGCTTTGCTTAATTTGTTTTTATTTTTTCAAGCAGTGGCCAGCAAAGGTGAAGCAGATCCTTCTTATATTTTTTGCATCGATTTGGCGTTGTGGTTCACCGTATATTTTGCTAATTTTGCGGAATGCATGGCGGAAGGGCGCGGCAAAGCTCAAGCACAATCGTTGCGGAATGCGCGCCGTGATTTACTAGCTAAAAAACTACAGTCTGCTGCCTTACAGAGTCAATCGAGCCTTATCCCTGCTACGCAGCTGAAAGTGGGCGATATTGTTTTGGTGGAGGCGGGCGATTTTATTCCTGGTGACGGTGAAGTCATTGAAGGGATTGCGACAGTGAACGAAGCCGCCATAACCGGTGAGAGTGCGCCCGTTATTCGGGAAAGTGGTGGGGACAAAAGTTCGGTCTCGGGTGGCACACAAATTATTTCTGATTGGCTTATTATTCGGATTACGGCGAATTCTGGCGAAACCTTTTTGGATAAAATGATCGCTTTGGTAGAAGGCGCAAAACGTCAAAAAACGCCTAATGAATTGGTTTTAACCATATTATTAGCGACACTTACGATTGTTTTTCTAGTGGTTTGTGCCACATTGCCGGTATTTTCTGAGTATTCCATTCTGACATCCCACACGGGATCCGTGATTACACTTACTGCGGTGATTGCTTTGTTTGTCTGCTTAGCGCCTACGACGATTGGTGGTTTATTATCTGCCATTGGGATTGCAGGTATGGACAGGATGATTCAAGCCAACGTGATTGCCATGTCGGGGCATGCTGTGGAAGCGGCAGGGGATGTGGATGTGTTGCTTTTGGATAAAACAGGCACTATTACTTTAGGTGACCGAGAAGCCATTGAATTCATACCTGCCGAGGGTGTAGACGTAAAAGAATTGGTTGCCGCCGCACAATTGGCTTCCTTGGCGGATGAAACGCCTGAAGGACGTAGCATTGTGGTTTTAGCCAAAAAAAAATATCACATTAGCGGCCATAGTTTAAACAATATTAAGGCAACCTTTATCCCTTTTACCGCAGAAACGCGTATGAGTGGTGCGAATATTGAGGGTAGACAAATTCGTAAGGGAGCAGCTTCGGCGATTGAACGTTATATTGAAGGCCAAGGCGCAGTTTTTCCAAACGAGGTCAAAGAGTCCGTGACGGCTATATCCAAACAAGGTGGTACCGCATTGGTGGTTACGGAAGGGCAATCGGTTTTGGGCGTTGTGCATTTAAAAGATATTGTCAAAGGCGGTATTCGTGAGCGGTTCGCTGAATTACGCCGAATGGGGATTAAAACCATTATGGTGACAGGAGACAATCCTTTGACAGCAGCTGCCATTGCAGCAGAAGCAGGTGTTGATGATTTTTACGCGGAAGCGCATCCTGAAGATAAATTAAAACTGATTCGATCTCTGCAAGCACAAGGTTTGATGGTGGCTATGGCGGGAGATGGCACGAATGATGCGCCGGCTTTGGCGCAAGCTGATGTCGCTGTCGCTATGAACTCTGGAACTCAAGCAGCGAAAGAGGCGGGCAATTTGATCGATTTAGATTCCAATCCAACGAAATTGATTGAAGTTGTGAATATTGGCAAACAATTGTTGATGACGCGCGGCGCGTTGACCACATTTAGCATAGCCAACGATATTGCAAAATACTTTGCGATTCTTCCTGCCGCGTTTGCAAGTACTTATCCTATTTTAAATGGTTTGAATATTATGCATTTGCGTTCGCCTCAGTCAGCAATTTTATCTGCAGTGATATTTAATGCGTTGACCATTGTGTTGTTGATTCCCTTGGCTTTGCGCGGTATTTCTTATCATGCTACGAGTGCACAGGCTCTGTTGAGTAGGCATATGTTGATATATGGATTGGGGGGCGTGATCGTCCCTTTTATTGGTATTAAAGGGATAGATTGGCTCATGGGGTGCTTATAACATGTTGACGACCACTTGGCGCTTGTTTTTGTTGCTGACTATTATGACGGGTTATGTGTATCCCCTTGTGATTACGGGGCTTGCTCAAGGGTGTTTTCCTTGGCAAGCCAATGGCAGTATCCTTATGGAGCAGGGACAAGCGGTGGGCTCAAAATGGATTGGTCAAAATTTTACAAGTGATGACTATTTTTGGGGGCGTCCTTCTGTTACAAGCAATGGTGTCTACAATGGGTTGGCCTCAGGGGGATCAAATCTCGGTCCTTCCAATCCAGCATTGCTGGATGCTATGAATGCAAGGATCTCTGAACATCATTGGGTTCAGAAGCCGATTCCGGTTGATTTGGTCACCGCATCAGGCAGTGGTTTAGATCCAGAAATCAGTCCTGAGGCAGCGTATTATCAAATGGAACGGGTTGCCACAGCAAGACAGTTACCGATAGCGCAAGTCCATGCTCTGATTCTAGCGCATACCAGCGGCCGTACTTTACACCTTTTTGGTGAGTCGAGAGTGAATGTTTTGCAGTTAAATCTAGCATTGGATGCATTAAGAGGGGGGGCAAATGCCACAAACTCGATCTGATCCAGAGCGTTTATTAAAACAAATTCAGCAAGAGGAAGAGGATGGTAAAAAAGGTAAATTAAAAATTTATCTGGGCGCCGCCCCGGGTGTGGGTAAAACCTATAAAATGCTCCATGATGCCTACCAAAGTCGGATGAAAAATTTAGATGTGGTGGTTGGCATTGCTGAATCTCATAATCGCCAAGAAATTGATAAAATGCTAAGCAACTTTGAGATATTACCGCCACAAAGAATGATGCATCGCGATAAAAATTATACGGAATTTGATTTGGATGCGGCGTTAAAGCGAGCACCAGGTTTGATTTTGGTTGATGAAATGGCGCATACCAATGTAGCTGGTTTACGGCATGAGAAACGTTGGCAAGATATTAAAGAATTATTAGATCGGGGTATTGATGTCTATACCACATTGAATGTCCAACATATTGAAAGCTTAAAAGATGATGTGGCTCAGATTATTCAAGCACCTGTCAAGGAAACCGTGCCTGATTTCATGTTGGAATGTGCGCATGCTATTGAATTGGTCGATCTGCCTGCAGATGATTTGTTAAAGCGTTTGCAAGAAGGAAAAATTTACATCCCAGAACAAGCAAGTTTGGCGGCCACTCATTTTTTTCGGAAGGGGAACTTGATTGCTTTGCGCGAATTAGCTTTACGTGTCACGGCAAATTGCGTTGACACAGATGTGCTGTCTTACCGTAAGGCATCCGGGATCCATGCTATTTGGCCAACTGCAGACAAAATTTTGGTTTGTGTGGGATCGAGTAGTCAATCGTTAAAATTAATTCGGATTGCTAAGCAATTAGCAAGCAGCTTACAAGCGGAGTGGATGGCGGTGTATATTGATACGCCAAATGTTTTTCTGTCTAAAAATAAACGGAATCGGGCTATAGAAAATCTGCGTTTGGCTGAGCAATTGGGGGCAGTCACCCATGTCTTACTGGGTCGTGACGTTGTGAAAGAGCTTTTGCAGTTCGCCAGAAGCGCTAATGTGACCCAAATTATGCTGTCGAAGGATCGTACGCAGTCTTGGCGTTATTTATTTCGGCGGCGATTAGCGGATGAGTTGATTGCTCAGAGTGGTGAAATTAATGTTTATATTGTAGGCAATAAAAAAGACCTTAAACCGAATAAATTATTTGAGGAGTATCCTAATATTGCTTGGCATTATTATGGACTCAGTATTATGGCGGTCGGATTGGTAACGGGCTGCTGTTTTTTATTGACCTCTTTTCTTGCTCCGAATGTGATTGGGTTGTGTTATCTTTTGGTAGTGATGTTGATCGCGGTGTTAGGACGAGCGGGTCCCGCGATTGTAACTTCTTTTTTTAGTGTATTGGCTTTCGATTATTTTTTTGTAACCCCCCTTTATCATTTGAAAGTAGTCTCTTTTCATTCTCTTGTGACTATGAGCGTGATGTTTTTTGTTTCCTTGATCATGATTTTTTGGATGGTATTAAAATACCGAGAAGCTAAGATTGCACGTGAAATTCAGCAGCAAACTCGAGCATCGTATGATTTCAGTCAAAAATTACTCCAAACACGCGGGATGCAGGAAATATTATCATTGGGAGCGGAGTATATTGCTCAGTCTTTGTATGCGACGGTTTTGATTCTTATCCCCCAAGAAGGTCATTTGGATGTCCAAGCCGCTTGCCCGACTTCTTTGCAGCATAATGAAAAGGACCAAGGTGTTGCTCAGTGGGTTTATGATATGGCCCAGCCAGCAGGCTTAGGTACGGATACTTTAAGCTCATCTGATGCCTTATATATCCCTTTGCACACCTCGTCGCAACCGGCTATCGGTGTTTTAAAAATACAGCCCCAAGAAAAGGGATTGTTTAGCCCCGATCAATTACGCACGCTGGAAGCATTTGTCAATCAATTAGCTCTGGCGCTAGAGGTCGATCACCTCCAGGAAAAACTCAGGAAGAAACAATTAAAACAAGAAATTGATTTCGCCAAAAATGCATTATTGAAGACTATTTCAACGCAATTGAATTATCCCCTGAAATTTGTTTTAGACGTCCTAGGGTCCGGTGTTGCGCAAAAATCTGTGGCCAATCCTACTCACGATGTAAATGAAGAACTGAATAAAATTAGTTTGATTAATAATAATATCTTACAGATTATTGAATTTGAAGCACATCGCATCAAGTTAGAAAAGAAAGAGGTGGATTTGAGCGCACTGCTGCAGCAGACTTTAAAGCAATTGCGTAAAGCCAAACATAAGCGATCTATTCAGGTTCATAGCCCATCTTCTTTACCCAAGCTCAATCTGGATCCGATGCGTATCCAAGAAGTACTATTAAATTTATTAGACAACTCCATGAAATACTCTCCTCCTAGTTCCGTGATTGATATTTACATGCAGATGCAACAAACCCATATTTTGGTGAGCGTAGAGAATACGGGGGCAGCCATCAAAAATGAGGACCTATCTAAAATATTCAATCCATTTTATCGCAGCCCTGTGTCTGATCATCACGATAGTTTAGGGTTGGGCTTGACCTACTGTCAAATCAATATTGAAGCGCACGGAGGCCAAATTTGGGCAGAAAATTTGTATGGAAAAGGAGGGGTTGCTTTTCGATTTACATTGCCTTTGTAGAGAGGGCGCCCGTTGATTTTTCAATCAGGACTTACGCAAAACCCCGATCTCGGGGTGTTGCGTGCTAGAATTTGCCTAACTATTAGGTTGAACACACTGCTGTAAGCGGCTCATCGCTCATATTACTAATGGTAACTTGAGCGCCAGGTTCGGCAGTTACTTTGACAGTTTTGTCCGTGTATACTGTGACAGAAGTGGCTTGACCTACGGCGAGATGTTTCCCATTGACCTGACCGCCACTCTTGTTTCCTTTAATTTTTATGGTTTTTTTGCTAGATCCAGCGTGAATTTGACAGGTGGCATGAATTGTCCATAGGGTTGAGTTGTTAAGCACTTTGTCTTGCTTAGGTTTTAAGTCTAAATTCATAGCCTGCACAGCCTGATTTGCACAAAAGAGAGCCGCCGCTAAAAACATAGCATTTAGGTGTGATAACATTGGACTCCCTTATGTTGTAAAATTTATAGTACTATTATACTCTTTTGTGTAAAAAAATCAAGCTATCTTATTAAAATTAGATCAAAAGCGCATCATCCTGAACCTGATGTATCGTCACAAAAATTAAAAAATGTTAGGTAGCATTCTACTCACCAGGACTCCGATAAAAATGGTAGTGTCCCAGTAAAGAAAATTGCTGAGCAATTAAATATCTCCAAAACAACACTTTAATCGAGTTATGGCGACTATTCGTCATGTTGGCCGATGGCTGCATCAACAACGTCCATTACTAGCTGGCGATCCGATGATGCAAGTTAAAGATTTGCAAACCGATGCGCCGGATTGGAATGGACTGACATCTAAGCAGTTGATGCGGTTGAAGTCGGCATGCGAGCAACGAATCAAAAGCTGCACTAGGAAAAATCAAAATCCATTATTAGAAACGACTGTATTGTATGTGTTGTTGGGAACGGGGCTTCGCGAATCAGAATTAGTCAGTCTCAATGTGTATCAATACTACAATAAAGGACTACACGATGTTGTACGTCATAAAATTAAGCGTGTGACGGGTAAAGTTCCAGTTCCACAAGAAGCAAGAGATTTTTTAGACAAATACCTTGCCGAGAGAGATCCCGAATCAGAAGAGCCTTTATTTATAGGTCGTTATGGCGAAAGGTTAAAAACGCTAGATATATATAGAATAAGTCAGCGAGTATTAAAGCAGGCTTTGGCATTTTTACAGGATAATGAAAAATTTGATTTCACGCCGCATAAACTTCGGCATACTTTTTTAAAGAAGGTGACAGACAAGCACGGAGTACATTTTGCTCAGGAAATGAGTGGGAATGTGTCAATTAAAGAAATATTTCGATATGCAAAGCCTAGCCAAGAGGAAATGCAGTCTACGATAGAAGAGTTATTTGAAAGTTAGTTGCATCTTTGCAATTAATATTTTGTCTATACTGATAATTAAGATAAAAAAAAGGATTCATAGTTATGGAGAATGAAGAGGAATCGCCGGGAAAATTTTCAGGAATTGAAAAAGCTATTCAAAAAGGTGATGTTAGCACTAGAAGAGGGGCTGTTAAGGCTGATTTTGATGATGACATGATTTTTCAATCTGGAATAAGTGCTAGATTGAGTATAGGTGGCAGAGACATCGCGTTTGATTCGTATACGGCGGGTGATATTCATGAAACTGTATCAGCCGAAGTTGTTGCTAGTGATGTTCTTTTGGACCCTAGGCAGGAAAATTATCTGCTGCCACCTGGAAAATCATTGCCCTCCGAACTAGAGACATCTTCGCTTCTGGCAACAGAAAGTATTTTAGAAGTAGAAAAACGTTCTGAGTCAGGTTCTACGGATTCTGAGCCACAAAAAGGAAGTGTTGTTGATGCAAATTTTTTTGTAAAGACGATGGTAAATCCAGAGACAGCAGGATTGTTTTTCGCGGTCTCCGCATTAAGGCCTGATACTTATTTGGGGAGGCAACAAGGTGCTCACATTACAGCTTACATAGTATTTGTGACAGCGATTTTAGAAACAGTGGATGAGCAAAATATTGCAGATATTCCTGGGTTGCTTGTGGCAGCAGCGATGCAGTTCGCCCCGTTTTCGCAATGGGACCATTTTAATGAAGCATTACGAGAGTTGATAGAAAAAAACCCATTTTTTGAGAAAAGTAAACGCAAGCAATTAACCGCCGGTTTGCGAGAGACAGAACAGGAAGCAACTGTGCAATTCATAAAAAAATCCGTAAAAATCCATTACGCAGCAGTTCTTGCACATTTTATCGATGACTTATCTAATCAGATTTTGATGGCTATTAACCAGAGCGAAAGCACATTATATGCTCGAGCTGGGAGAGCAAAAACCAGGCAAGAATTAGGGCAAGAAGGGGCAAGAATTCGAAATGCAATGAAGGATTTACGCAAAATTGTTTCCGATATAAGCCCCGAGCCAGCAGCATCTTTAATTGAACAATCTTCAGTGGCTGATTCAGATAAGACGACAGAAAATGTGGGTGAAGATAAGATGCTGACGCTTAGTTCTAATATGCGAAGTAGGGCGCCAAATTCCAGCTCAAGTAGCGTAGACTTGTCAGGCGCCATAGCCAGTCATATTTTTGATTTATTTGATTTTGATTATTATGAGTATACATCTTCGGCCATTTTGGGTAAAATTGAGTCATCTGTTTTAGAGGAGATGAAGGAGTTAGAAAAACTTTTACCAAGATCCAAAAAAGGTAAACGTTTAACTGCGGATCAAATTGCAGAGCGCTCCCAAATTACAGAAAAAATACAATGCTGCAAAGATATTTTACAGGTTTTAGGTGAAATAGAAGATATGGAAAATCCGAAAGAGCGATATGAAGAATTAATCCGTATTCAAGATGATGAGGTATTAAATGAGTTATTACAGACACTTGATATGAATGATATGGGGACACAAGTAGACAAAGTACTTGAAAGTATTCGTGATAAAGCACCAGGAATTATTGCTCAACACTTAGATATTGTGATAAATCACGCTTTTCCTGGGTTACAAAATCTTTCAGAAAGAGAGTGGGATCATGCTTGTGTAGAATTCAATACTATGGTTGAAGAACGCTTCCATTGGGATCAGATGCCTGGAGTTATGGAGGATGCTCGTGATTTTCAACCGAAGCATCCTAAAGTGAGTGCGACAAAGGTAGTCTCACAGGAAGAAAGAGTAGATGGCAAGAGTAGTTGTAACTCTTTTGGTAACCCTTAATAATCGGAATTAAGTAATATGCGAAAAAAAATAGAGTATGTTTCAGAGAAATTAGTAAAAGAAGAATTCAAAGCATTTGAAAGAGAAATCATACCCGCTTTAGAGGAAAAAATTGGTGAAAAGTACAGGCGATATTTTTCACGCTCTTTGCTGCATGCAGCTACATCTTCTGTGTGGGCGAGTTTGTATATCTCACTTTATTTAACAAGTTCAGATTTTAAACGAACTGCGCCTTCTTTCCGGCAACAGATGTGTGCAATTCACGATTATATGAATTTACTTCGAGGGATAGATGCACCACAGCGATTCTTCGAAAAGACTAATTATTGGTCTTGTTATAGCAAGATTTCTCTATTACTGCACGAAAAAGAGCAATTTCAAAAAACAGGGGAAATAAGTGAAGAGTTTTGGCGAGAGCTCCGAAGTGTTCATAAAGAAAATCGACCTCCAGAGCATACTGAACAATATTTAAATTATGTGGAAGAAATAACCAAGGCTCTTACAGGGGCTGCTGTGGATATGGTGTCTGAGCAAATCCAAAACATATTTCCTGGAGAAAGCGCAATATATCGTCGGAGTTTAGACGGGGTTTATGGCTCAAGCGCTCATGAACATATTGCAGCGGATGGAGAAGAGTCATCTCAATTAACAACTAGAAAAGTTAAATTTCCTTCATAAACGCATACTTGAAAGCTCTCAAATATGATGAGTTTTCAACGTTTTGATAATGATACGTCAAATTGATAATTCTTAAGCCTTATAAATCAACGATCGTGGTTGTCATTTTCAGAAGTGGATTGCACGGATTTCAGAAGTCATGTTCACAACAAATGAACGTCTGTTTTTAATACAAAATCACCATGCTCAAAAAATCTATGGATTAACATCATCATTGCATTATTAACGCTGCTTGCTGGAATTTGTGTAGAAACCGCCAGAGACGTCAGTTTCTACTACCGCAAAAATAAACCTCACTCACCGTCGGTACTTTATTTACTTGAAAATGACAGTGAAGCGGTCTCTTCGTCTTCATCATCTACAAATTCTAATGCATCATAGTGGGCTAATTCACCGTCACCTCTATGTATCAACCCTATTACTCTTCGATCTACTGAGGCATTAATAGACATTTGATTTTGTTCGCCATTCTCTTGAACTCTAATAATTGTTAACTGAACATCTAGTACCATTGCTAATGCTTCAATAATATGTTGCTCAACATATACTCCATTCTGAGCCATTCTTTCAAGGTAGTCATTTACATCTTCATCTTCTTCAAGTGGGAACGTAGGGAATATTTCTTCCCGGTGCTCCAATAAATACAGAACAGCTTGGATCCTTAATTCTTGGTGAGTAGCAGCACTTAATTCCTGTCTTGCCAATTCTTTTGCTACGGCTCTAAAAAAACAGTTTCCATCTCCTTTAACTTTATGAACCTTCCCAACACTTTCTACAGGGTGGTGCTCTTGCGATATTCCTGAGCTTTCTTTTAGCTTAGCTAATTTTTTTTTTATCAATGATGAAGATCCTTCATCAGAATCTGCTCTTTCTTGAGTTAACCTTTTAGTATCATGTCGATCTTTAACTTTTTTATAAACATGGTTAAGATCCGCGCTCACAGTTTCTAACCCTTCCAAAGTATCTGTGCTGGCACTTCCAGTGCTTTGGCTATCTGGATCTTGAGAATCTAGTAATTTTCCCCTCGAGTAATGCATACTAGTTAATGCTTTTCCTATAGATTTAGCATATGAACGCTTTTTACTGTCTTCGGACATATAATTAGCAGCTATAGAACGTCCAATTGAAATAGCAGAAAGACTCCATCGTGCAGTTTCCTGAGCGAAAGAAAAAGCTATTTTTCCAATAGAAGAATTCTTAAAAAAATCGAGCATAGAAACAAACTCACCTTCTTCTCCGATGTAATATGGTAAAATATAATTCTGATGAAGACATTGCCTATCAAACTTTTCTACTAAATTCTCACTTAATACTTTGGCCTGCTCTGATAGATCTAAAGCTGCATAATCACTAAAATTCAGTCCAAATTCTGAGAAAAACTGTTGCTTTGTATTAAGTAGAATAGGAGTTGGCAAAAGTAATTCAAGCTTATTTAATACAGTGAAAATAGAAAATGAAAAAGAGGCTTTTTTTCCTTTCGCACTATTTGTAGGGCCGGAAATAGGCCATAGATTGCCGATATAATTGTAATAGATTTGCTTTAGCCCGGTGACATCTAATTGGCCACTCTTGTTGGGGATTAAAATGTTTGCGTCCTTTTGTCCTATTTTTTTTATAAGTGAACTCTTGATTGCTTGCAATAAAGGTTGATTTTCCGCTTGAATTAAATTGTCTAACGCATCCATCAGGCTGGCATCTGGATAAAAATGATCAACATCAAACGTATTTCTGTTACTACTCAGGTCTTGGCTTAATGGACAAACCACCGTATCATATTCAGCATATTTGCATAGAATATGATCTCTAACTGTCTCATCTCCATTAGGTTGTAAAGGTATCCAAGCAGGTTTTTTAGCTCCCAAACGTTGTTGAACAGATATAGTAATATTTTTTAGTTGAGTGAACACATGTAAAATTTCATTTACATAACGATCAATTATGTCAGATTGAATTTCGCTTGAATCATCCATGTATAAATTTCCTTTTGGATGTATGCCTTGATGTTTTTATGTAAATAATTGTTGGGAGCTCAATGTATACATCAGTTAAGTCTTAACGTACAAACGCTCTAGATGTACGATAAGTATCAAGTATTTCCTGAGAAAACTTTGTTAATTCCTCTTCGAATTCTGCGCTACCATTTCTGATGTCGGATCTATGGTTTTCAAGCACATCGAAATATATGTCTGGAACAGACTGTTCTAGTAAACTTTTTATTGCTTCATCTCTGATATGAAGTTTTTGCAATATAACTGGTAACTTGTTTATAAAGAGCAATTTTTTAGTTTGGTTTTTGGAATTACCTAGACGTTCAATTGAACTAAAACCTTCTGCGTAAGCAGCTTTGGTTGTTATCTTTTCCAAATCATTAAAAACATATAAACACAATTTTATAAATTTTTTCACAGTCAAGTTTATAGACGTATCTTCCTGTGTTGAAAAAAAGGTGTCTGATTTTCTTTTTCGGTTGTGCTTATTTTGCATGGGATCTCGATGTCATCCTGTTTTTGTTCTAATTATACCCAATTCAGCAATGGTTGTCTACTTTTGGCAACACTTTTGGTAACGGAATCATTCATCACATTTGAATTGTTTTCGGTCACCACCTAAACCATTCCGAACAGTTTTTTCCCATCTTCTCGTAATTCACCGGTTGGTGCCACATGTCTATATAAAGTTTGTTTGCTAATCCCAAGCTCCTTACATAAAGAGCCGATTTTAGTTTCAAGCTGACCAAGTGACGCCATTGCAAGTCGGAGTTTTGCCTGTGTCATTTTATATGGTCTCCCGCCGTTTCTTCCCCGAGCTCTAGCTGAGGCCATGCCGCAAGAGTACGTTCTTTAATCATTTCACGCTCAAACTCTGAAAGAGCTGCAAAAATACCAAATACCAATTTACCAGCAGCTGTGGTTGTATCAATAGCTGCACCATGACCAGTGAGAACTTTTAATCCAATATTTTTTGCGGTTAAATCGTGAACTGTATTAACCAAGTGATGAAGGTCACGTCCTAATCGATCTAATTTCCACACAATTAAAGTATCGCCTTCTCTCAATGCTTTTAAACAATTGATAAGGCCAGGTCGGTCATCTTTTTTGCCAGAGGCGTGATCTTCATAGATGTGCTCTTCTTGAACACCTTCAGCTAATAGGGCATCTCTTTGTAAATCGGTTGTTTGCGAACCATCGGCTTTTGAAACTCGGGCATATCCAATGAGCATTTTTTGTCCTCAATAAACTGGTTATAAGTAGTCACAAAAACGGTCGGTTATGTGACGATTTAAAAGCAACATTATCTAGATTCAATTTTCAAATGCAACATTCGTACAATTAGTGAACAAGATATATAATCTATTTTTTGTTCGCTAAGTTTTACAAGGAGTTGCATAGTGAGTCACAGTCATCTTAATTATCTAAAGC
>JAGOTG010000009.1 GCA_018061965.1 Legionellaceae bacterium | reverse complement strand
TATAAAAAAGCATTGCACGCAGAAGAAGTTGCCGTAATTAAAAATTTATACTCGCATGATGAGGTAATTATGATCTCGCGTGTGTTATCCTAATTTTTTGGCGTTGCATTAACTAGTTGAATCCGCCCCATTTAAATTTTAACTAAGTCTGGTTATCGAAATAACCAGACTTAGTGCTCGGGTATTAACGGATTTTCTCTTGGGGGGTTCTGCCCGGAACCGGCGAAATTTCTGATTCGTGAATTATAATAACAATGTGGTGCATATAAACTCAAAACACCTCTCAAAAAAGACCGAACAAGCAAGCCAAGAAGGTTTTCAATAAACCTAATTGCGTTAAAAACGAGCCAATAATACCCTGATCGGAAAATCCGACGGTTCTGGGCTAGAACCCCTAGTACAGAACTCTTGATCAGCCTCAGCTTTCTCAAAAAATTCCTCTACTTTATAGTGAGTAAAAAATCCATTTTCAAGCGTGATCTCGCAAATTACCCATGGAAATAAGCCTAATCTTTCACACCAATCTCCATCTCTTTCGCACAAGATCAAAATAGATGAATTATTCTTAATTTTTACAAATTTATTTGTGATTAATTTTGGAGCATTATCATGATAAGCATGAGTGGCTCCAATTTTTAAACTCTTAAAATAATCGTCGATCGCAGTTGCTGTGATTTCCTTAGGACAGCAAGGGAAATAATGCTTAGCCCCCCATCCATACTGCATACAGCGGCTTGTAAAAGATTGATCTAAGGATTTAAATACTGCCATGTTATTTCCTTAATTTAGGTTATAAATGGCAATTTTGAAGAAAAATAATTGATTAGTATCGGAATCAAAAGCACAAGATTTCATTCCGAAATATAAGTTTTTAATCAAATAGGAAGTATTTCCTTTTTAAATTTTGGGTTGATCTACATAAACGGGGCAAATGCGACTTAAGACTGGATTAATGCAGATAGCTCGAAGCATTATGTGTTTTAAAATAACACTTTCAATAGACAAATAAATCATTATTGCAATATTATTGGCTTTTTTTGAGAAACTCATCGCATAACTAGTAAATACCGTTCAATCTAAATACTGAATCACTTATAGATAAATAATATTCTTTTAGGCTGTTGCCAGCTGATTATGGGTAAATAATGAATTTATTTGTGTTTGTTTCTAATCTGGTAATGCTTTCCTTTTTATGCGATTAGATTTGATTCTGATATTTTGAATGGAAGCCTTATGAATTTAGGGTAAAAGTGGGTTCAGCTTATAGGATTAATCGATAGATATTTTTTTTGATTTAAACATGGATGCTTGGTTTATAGTCAAAAATCAAGTGGCTAAGTCGCATTTGCCTGTTTCTGCAATTTAACCCACCAAGCGATGAGGGGAACCGGAAATTTATGTTTAAATTTAAGGCAAAATATTATACAATAGGCTGATTACTAATTCAGAGACCATGGATAATGAAACTCTTTTATGAGGGACCCCATTTTAGTTTTTATAAAACTTTTTTTGGACGCACGTCTTCTAAACCAAAAGCATTTAAAGACGCCTTATATCGTATCCAAAAAAATGACCGCACATTAGTACACCTTAATCTAAGTGACATGCATTTAACCGATGACGATATCACTAAATTGTGTAGTGCTTTACGCCAAGCTGGCAACACGTCGTTACGCTCTTTAGATGTGAGTCACAATCAATTAACAGACATAGGAATTGCTGCAGTCGCATCCATTCCCGGCCTATTAACTTTAGATGCAAGCTCGAATAATATAAGTATTTTAGGCATTGATACTCTATCATCTAGTAGCAGTATTACCAGACTTTCTTTGCGATATATTAAGATAGGGCTTGCTGGTACTGAGCGGTTAGCTGCCAGTCATGCATTGAGACACTTGGATTTAACAGGATGCGGAATAGGTGATGATGCCGCTAGAGTGCTTTTTTCTAATCACAACTTACTTTCATTGCGGTTAAACGCAAATGGGTTAAGCAATGCCGGGATGTCAAACGTGCCTGGCAATCATACCTTAACTTATCTTGGCTTAGACTATAACAATATCAGTGACGCGGGCGCACAAATGTTAGCCTCAAATGATACCCTTGCTTATCTTGGCTTAGTGGGAAATCGAATAAAAAGTAACGGGGCAAGTGCTTTTAAAAATAATTCTAAACTCCAATATCTTGATTTAGGAGAAAATTATATCGGAGATTCTGGTGCACAATTACTTATTCAGAGTCCATCCATACGATATCTAAATCTTCGGGTGAATAAAATTACAAACCTGGGTGCGCAAACGCTATTGGCTTGCGTTAGAAAATTGGATTTTTTGAATTTAACTGGGAATGCTATAACTGAGCGCTCTCTAATAACAGAAGTAGCAAGTACAGAAAAAAACAACCCGCAGTGGTTTGATCCATTCCAACTATTCGAGCACCATACTACTTCGTTGATGACTATAAGAAATAATGTTATCCCTGATGATGAAACTAGATTTACACTATGATTATATTGGATATCATTAATTAATGATTGCTTGGACCATTTCTATCTTCAGGGAAGTCATCATTTTTTTTGCTTTCCCCTGCGCTTCTTAAATCAGAAAAGGATCGCTTGTGCTCTCTCGTAATATTACTCTTATTATGTAACTGAGCAATAAATTGTTTTAAGTCGTCATTTTGTTCATAATCTGGATATTCCTCTATCTTCTCTTCTTCGGAACTACTGCTTTTTCTATCATTATCTCCAATGGTTGTCATGTCTGCGATAGGATTAGAGGTAAAATCGCTGATCTGCTGCGACCCAGCGTCTCGAAGACCGGATGCCTGAAAAGGCTCGACCTGTCGATAATCTTTGAATGATGCGCCGTGCTCATTCAATTGTCGGTTTAATAGCTCTTGGTTTTCTGGCTCCACATTGGTTTGAAGCAGCCCACAACAACAACTCCAAGAACTTAAGTCAAGGTTAAGTTCTAAAACATGTTGCTCTCTAACCTCTTGAGGAATATATGTTTCTATAGCCAGCCGCAGTTCTCTATCCATTGCATCGCCAGAAAGCAAGTACGAAACATATAAAGAGCGCATATCTTTAAAGCGACCCCAGGTATCTCGTTCTTTTCTGTTAAATACATCAGCAATAACGGCCGGGAAAACATTTCTTATACGAGCACGTCTTTCCCCTTCCCCTGCGTGGGCAATTTCTGGCTTTTGGATCATCCCACTATATCCTGGAATAGGTGGCGCAAAGCCTTCAAAAGGCAACCAGACATCTTCCATGCCAGACCGCTCTCCGGATGATGTATAAAATGGCTGCCCATTAGCAACGCAAATACTTCTTGTGAGCTTGGTTCCATCACCACGTATATCTCGTACCTTGAAATAATTTATATGCGTCATGTTTTAATTGTATATATCGTGTCTTATCTAAGAGTATAGAGCATAACGACATACATTTTGTTTGGAGATGAAATCCTCATCTTTCTAGCTCTTTTTGAACATATGCTGCCGTAGTCTTATTTAAAGTTTGATTATGAGTTATAACGTCGTTTTTATAAGATTCAGCAATTCGATTCAGTTGTTTTCTAACATTTGTATCAAGTGCTTTTAATTGCGCCGTTTGCTTTGCATTCACGTCAACACCAATAATTGTATCCTGGTTTATTCTGTGCAATTTCTTTGTGTTGTCTATTGCTAAGTGTTCATTATCTTTGGACTTGATAGCCTGAATTTCTGATTTCAACAACGCCTTAGCGTCGACAGGATTGGCTAGCTTTTTAGCAACACTCTGTGCGCCCTCTTCTCTCAAGACATCATTAAAATCAGCACCAATCTTATCGGGCATGACAATAGAGACCTTCTTGCCAGCATCAAGTAACCTTATTACTGACTTTGTAACCAATTATGGGGTTGATCTACATAAACGGGGCAAATGCGACTTAAGACTGGATTAATGCAGATAGCTCGAAGCATTATGTGTTTTAAAATAACACTTTCAATAGACAAATAAATCATTATTGCAATATTATTGGCTTTTTTTGAGAAACTCATCGCATAATTAGTAAATACCGTTCAATCTAAATACTGAATCACTTATGGATAAATAATATTCCTTTAGTCTGTTGCCAGCTCATTATGGGTAAATAATGAATTTATTTGTGTTGGAATTGCCCCTATCAAACCGGTCCACTGTCTCTCCTTCTGATTCAGAGAATAAGGTAGCCTCTCTTTTTCAAAAGCACTCCTTGAAGCAAAGGTTTGCGCCAATAAAACTTTATATTGTGTGTCGATAATGTTCCGCAGAAAATAGGTGATTCATACTGGATTACAATTCGCTTTTTTGAGGGGCATCAGATAATAAGTAATAACAATATCCCCAAAGTACGTAGGCAATGACCGCTGAACTAGCGACCAGCTGAACACCAGACATTATAGAAAACACATCTCCCCATGCCGCACTAATTTGTTGGTTTGCCCATTGGCTAAATTTATGTATCGCGAATGTGCTCATCGCTAAGGGGAAAGTTAAACAGGAAAACAACGGTGAAAATTTATTTTTCAAGATAATAAAAAAAGCCAGCATGTATGAAAAAAGAACCAAAAGCAAGACTAGACTAGCAAGAAATAATGTGATGATGGTACTGGGGTGATTAGAGATGCTTAAATAACCACTTAAGCAAATGCTGGCAGGCGCTGCGAATACAACAAGTGTAGGAGATTTATAATGTCCCACCTTACCGTAAATAAAGAATCTTAATAAGATAGCCAATAAAACGACAAAAAATAAAATAGATGCCACACATAAAATAGTGTAACTCACTTCGGCATACCCCATTGGTGCCATTGCAGAGCAGGCTAGTCCTCCACCTACTGTGGGGATAAACCAAGCAGGAGTATAGTCTTCTAGATTGGATTTAATGATGTGATAATAAATAAAATTAATTAACAGAATTAGGTGCAAGATCAACATGATAGACAACACTAGTGTTGCCAGTGTTATATTGCTATAGGCAACAATATCACTATAAAGCATTCCCAGCATGGTCAATGTAGGTAACGCAGTCACCATCACAGGATCTTTGATCGCATCCTGGAGCTGTTTGGGATACATGAGTATCTTTGCCCAAACAGGTAGGCTTAGGGCTAAAGAAATAACCAATAAAATGACATGGATAAAAGAACCAATACCCCGGAGCATTAATTCCCATGAACTTCCAATACTGGCTAAGGCCAACGCTAATCCACTAATAGAGACTGGATACCGCTTCAGTGTTAGCATAGGATATGCTTCACTCGAGCTTCTTCATAAGAGTACATCTCCCCTCTCTTGACTCAAGGTCATATGTTAACATACTCATGTTTTTGCAACAGAACCGAAAACACCAATGTATTAACTTTGAAGTATGTACTAAACAAGTATTTTATCTTGAAGTTACATGTTCGCACTACCATCGAGCTGATTTATAGAGCACTCGAGCCTTGAACCGCAATCTTACACTACCCTAGCATAAAAACCGAAAACTCGTTAGGGACAAGCAGTTCATGGATACATTGGTCGTTTAAGAATCACTGGATTGTCATGCCGCCATCAATTTAAACCATTTTTCGTCAGTCTCTTAATGATTTGTTTTGCCGATTCACTCGAATGTATCTTTAAAAACGAACACCAGAAACGCGGGAAGGTAACAATGTGGGTAAATTGAGTCCATTCATGATATAATGTGCCAACATTTAGAAATTTAGTAATAAACCACATAAAATCAGAATCGTTTCGGAGTAATTTTTTGAATAATCCTACAGAAACCTCTTTAGACGTAGTTTCATCTCCTACTTCTAGCGAAATCATACTAGCTCGGACAAACAGTAGCTTCATTCAAGAAGTTGTTGAAGAAATTATTCCGAACACTATTTGGCAAACGCATGAAATTGCTGCAGCTGAAAATGGTTTCATTGCGGTGCCCAGCTCGAAGGAAAGGCAAACTATCGTTACCGACGTAACCAATGCAATTCGTGTTTTTTGGGATAATGCTCGTGATCTAGAAAGGCAAGGATATAAAGTTTCTGAGTTTAAGCTGCAAATTCAGTTTAAAAGTATTGTAGCCCAGACTGCAATAACCTGCGATATTGTGACTTCTGCAACTGAAAGACAGATAAGTGTTATGCAAAATACCTTTACAGATATTGAACCTGAGATCCAAGTTTCCACAACCTCCTTTCGACCCGAAGATATTCCTTCGATTATCGACGATGTTAGTAAAGACAACATTTCTCCCGACTTACCTCGCATGGCTGTTAATTGGATTAAAAAAGAATTAGAGAAAAGCCCAAATTGGACAGGCGATGATATTGCTGAAATGAGTACGTCTGATTCAAGGTTTGAATTATATCGACTAAAAATTAAGCCTACTCTTGTTTTTGAATCGACTCGTTATGAGCAAATAGGTTCTTCTTCAAGCAGTTTCTCTGATCTATTGGGTACCAATGAAACAAATCCAATTGATTTAGCCGTTTCTCAACAAGCTACCACGCTTCAACTCGTATCTCCTGCTTTCCAAAAGGTACTGTCTAGCGAGCGGGAAGTAAGTCATGGGTTGTTCTCTCATAGTATTCATAGGAAATATAAACCAACTGTCCTAGGGCACTCAGATGAGCGATTGGGACTGCATTCTCTGTCTATGACTGGGTCTGACATTAGTTAAGAAAGCTTTCTAACGCCAGAATAAAACAAAAAGCGCAGGTTGTGCAAGAAGCGTGCTTGGTGCAAGAATGGTATAGCACATGAGATTGTAATTATTTTGTACTATAATCACAATATAAGCACTTTCTGAAAAGATTGATATCATGGATGAAAAAAACCTAAGTAATGAGTCCCTTATTGATTTATCCCAAAGCAATGAGGCGAGTTATGAAGACTTACTAGCCTACTTTTCTGCTAAACGGAAAATTTACTTAGTTAAACCCAAAGGCAAAAATCTGCCCTTGGAAAATACGTTATTCCTTCAAGCTTGTAGCAAACTTTATAATACTGGACCCAAGCTTTTTTCTGAAAGTAATTATGAATTATTGAAACAGCATCCAAAATTTGCTGAAGAGATTGTAGTTGCCTTCCGGCCTGCAGTGCTTAAAGCAGTGTTCGGTAATTATAGAGCTCCTGAGTCAGTCGTTGAAAACATTGTTTTTATTTTATCCGTCTTACACAAAAATGGCATCATAGAAAATCATGCTGGAAAAATTAAAGATCAGGATTGGATCAGATTTTTAAATGCGCTTGATCCGGAAAAACTAGACCAATACGCTCACGTATTTTCCCATATTGATACTATGAGCATCGCTGATCCAGGCTTTTTTGCGCGCGTGAAAGCGCACAATGATCTGGACGCCCTACAAACAAGTTTGCTCCTACATAAGGCATACAAAGATAAGGACTTACTGTCGAAAGATGCGCTCTCAGAAGACACACAAATCAAAGGTTTTACGTTAATTAATGAATACGTATGTAAAAGAACGCGTTTTTTCCCAAAACCCTGGAAGCAAGCAATGCGGATCGCTTGGGAAGACCCTAGTATAGAAGCATCGTTTGAATTATATAAAGTATATGCAGAGCAGCAAATATGGCTCGATCGTTATATTAACTTTCCGATAATTTATAGTTTTTTAAGCTACTTTTATAGTAAGCCCATCTTTCAAACCTTTAATGAAGAACCACTCACCAAAGTATGTAGATTATTACAGTCGGTCGGTGAGTTGAATATGAGCAATTTTAACGTCATCGCAGATATGCCACAAACCGCATTATTATATTGTGAATTACTGAACTCTAAAGGCGTACTAAATACAGAGTATTTGCAAAACATCAAAGACCTATCAGAGCTTACTCTGCAAAACATCTGTGAAGCAAATAAAAAACAACTGATTACCACCCCAACTTTGAAGCTACTCATTAGATTAGGGAAAATAGGTATCGATGGGACAACCTGGATGATCCACAAACCCAGTTGGTTGATTGTTTCCAAACTGAGTGACAATAGTCTCAAAACTCTCGGATCATTAGAGTTAAATGAACAAATATTTGGGAAACTTAAATCTCTGTATGATCATAATTTTATACAAATATTTGACCGATTAAGTGAAGATTATCAACAAGACTTGTTAACGAATGTGAATCACGAGAAGATAACTACCCTGCTGCAACATTTAGAAGAAATTGGTTTATTCACGCCAGAAAATATCAAATCTATTTTTGACAATCAAGCACGGTTGATTGAAGATAGTACGTTGTTACAATCAATTTTAAACCTAGAAAAATCCTATGTTAGTAGAGATCAGAAAAAGTTCGAGCGTGTTATGCAATCTAGAGATCGGTCGGCATCTAGATCTACTAGGACCCCCTCTTCACCTTCTCAACCCACCGCTACAGCTCCTGCGACTATTTTGAGTACTTTGCCGGATGAACAAATAGCGCGACATGTTTCAAAAAAACTAAAGACCATCGGCATTGCTATTACAGAAGATGAACTTGAGGCATACAGTCCAGCGGTTTTACACGCATTTTACGCAGTGTTGCCCTTATTAAACGAAGATAATTTATTAACACAAACCAACCTAAAATCTATGTTACGTCTGTTCTCTGCTGCGCCGGATCCTCAAATTCGTTGTCGTTGCATGATCATAATGTCACAATGTGGATTATTAATAATCGATAAATTAACCACTAACATCGGAAAACTAGAGTTTTTGAATCAGGAAAATCCTGCGCTGTTTCGCGAGATTTATGCTGAAGCTTGGGTCCAAACAGAGTCAAGCTCTAAATGGCTTCAACAAACTATTAGCGCAGGTACCCAAGAAACTGATCTGAGTTTGAATGCAGAAGAGACATTGATACAAAGGTTTTTAATTGAAAATGAAGAAAATAGTGCTTATTTGGCTTTAGAGGACATAAAACATAGAATCGCCAGCCATGAGCGCCCTCCGTTAGTACAGCAAGCAATTAAACTTCTGGATAAAAGTAAGCTTAGTATTCAAAGTATTCTTGATGATTTGCTACAAACTAATGAAGAGCAACTCCAAAAAGTTTATGCTTGGTTGTTTATTTTAGACAACGCAGGTTTATTAGATTATAACAATGCCAAACAAATTATAAGACATCGTCAGGATTTGGCCGGGGATGTCGATTTTCTGAAAACCATAGTGACGGAATTAAAAGCAAAACCCGAATTCAAGATGAATACCGCTTTAAAACAAAAAAACTTTGACCAACTGCTAAGCGATGAAACCAGCTTGCAAACAAAGCAGAAAATTTTGGAGTACATTAATCTTTCAATGCGCAATCCAAGCGCTGCGGCGAAACTTGCTTATATGGCTTCCGACGTAGCAGATGTGGCTGGAGAAAAGGCAGTAGTTGTGCAAGGCCAACTAAAACGAACCGCTGGAGTGCTAGCCGCAGCCGCTACGGATGTGGGTCAAAAAGTATTTGATAAAATAAAATTATTTTCATCTAAAACTGCCCTATCATCGAAACCCACTATTCCTGAATTATTGTCATTCTATAGTGCGGTAGCAAGCCAAAGCTCTCATTTTAATGGGTCGTTTTATCAGACGCATTTGCAACATTTGAATCAAGATCTTAATGCATTGCTTTCCCAAGATCTGTTATCTGAACCTAATGTAAAATGGCTTGTACAGCAACCTAATCAAGAATCTCTGGGGCGTGGTCTCAGGCTGCTTGCACAAGCTAATATGCTCAAAGATGATGATCAGTGGCAAAATAAAATAAGTATATTATCAGCATATGATTCTCAAAATCTCACTAAACTTGAAAGTAAATGCCGACGCGTTCTGAGCTCACAAGAATCTCCAGCAGTAAAAGAAAACACCGTTCAGATGTGGTTAGAACCGCTCCTGAGAACCGAAGCTCGCTCGAATAAAAAATCGGGGTAACCCCAATAGTGAGTTTTGTAGATGCTTTAATATGCTCACCGCTTCTTCAAAAGCGGCAGTGGCACTACAAGTATCTAAAATTAATAATCGATGCCTTTGCCGAGTTCTATCAGTATATTTTTCAATAAAATTATCTGATGGTGTTACACCAAGATTTTTTCCTGCTGCTTTGATATCGGCTAGTTTGAAAGATTTTGTTGTAAAAAATTTGCCACTAATTTTAAAATAACCATATTGTACCAATAAACCAATTTGGTTGTCTGGCTGTTTGGTTTTTTCGATGACACAACGAATAGAGTCATCGATTTTGAAATATTTTTTTCGATCGCCATTCGTTAACGTAGGTGAACGACTAAAGAGTTTTGCTTCATAATCTGGTAATACTTCAATCAAGCTCATTAATCATGCTCTCCTATCCGCTCTACCGCTTCACTTAAATCCGAAAAAGAGGGTTGGCAATATAATTTTGTGGTATCTAATCGCTCATGTCCTGCAAGAGATGCTACCTTTTCTAAGCTGATACCAGCATCCACTAAGTTTTTGCAAAAAGTATGTCTAAATTGGTAAGGTGAAATTATTCCCAGTTCTTCTGGAAAGCGCAATCGTTTTAACATTAATTGCACGCCACGCGAACCAAGAACTCCTCGTTGTCCTGAAAAGACATAAGCATCACTACTAGCATGTATTTTATAATCCAAATTAAAGAAAGCAAGTCGTGCGTCTTTGTTTAAGGGTACATCACGATACTTGCAGCCTTTTCCAGCATTAACAAGTAATTTTCCCTTGCGTTCACTCATGATGATATTTGACCACTTGAGATCACAAAGCTCACCGACACGCAGACCAGTATTTAAGAGTATCTTTACTATACAGATGTCGCGCGTACTCCCAAATTGCTCTACATGACGCAATAGCTGATTTTGCTGCGTGCGATTAAGCCATTTTGGTATTGGCTGTGATTGTTTAACAGTTTTTGGCAGAGGGAATCGATATTTGATTTTCTTGGTGTGCCATCCCCATTCTAAAAAGTATTTCAACGATAGTAAGCGTCGGTTCTCGCAAACCAGAATCAATTAAATGTTGTTTGTATCGACGATCATCAGTTGGTGTAATGTTGATCAATCGCATTGTTTCATTTTTAATACTCTCAAACCAGACAGCAAATTGAACCAAATCACTGCGATAAATTGCCAATGTCTTTAAGGATTTATCGGTGGATTTTTGATAGATAATGAAATTTTCAATATAGGTGTTTTTGGTCATTACTAATTATGCGATTAGTGTTAAAGCAAACTTTATTTCTGATCCTGGCTTGTTCTTGTCGCTTCTATTGTGGAAATTAATGACATTGTGATATAATTTTAGCTTGTTGAGAACGTGGTACGTAAAATGTTAATGAAAAAAGAATATTACGTTATTGGAGATGGAAATTGTGGACCTCGCGCTATTATTCAGAGCTTATTATTAGAAGGTTTAGCATATCCACAACATAAACAATTTGTATGTAATTTCTTAAGAGGCATATATCAAAGAAATAAAGGTCGCACAGAGCCATATACGGAAGATTTACGACATTTATCCAGTCTGGCGCTAGATTATATATTTGGAGAATACGATCCGCGCCCTAAACCAAACATGTCTGTAGACACATTATATCGACTTCCTTCAAATCAAAAAAATAGTTTAGAAAAACAGATTCTGACTTTTATCAATACCTATGAAAAGATGGAGCCAACCGAAAAAAATTTGAATTTACTTATAGAGAAATTTATACCGCAAATTCGAGGTGTCCCGCCTACTCATGATCACCTTATTTATCTTCTAGCAGCGTATTTGCGTTTTGATATATGTGTAGAAATGTGTGAAGAAAATCTTGATTTAACTATACAAACATTCTATGGAGAAATTCTGCCGGATTTAACAGAAATGGGTCGCTTAGGATATAGGCCTCCTATCGATGAAGTTATAGTATCCAATAATACCTTAGAAAGAAATACAGATGCGGCTTTTACAGCATGCTATTTAGCAAAATATGGAATCGGTTATTTATTACTAGATAGAGACTCTAAAGGCCAGATAGCCAATAATGATATTTATTTCAAATCAAAACAACCAGCACTATCTTTAATAACTTTGACGACTGGTTTGCATTTTTCGATTCAATGGAGCAACCCTTTATTATCCATAAGGCCTATGGATAATTTAGCAGAATCTTTACCTGAACCTAATATTCATTCTCAAAGGCTAGCAAATTCACTAACCATGCATATTTTAAATGGATTTTTAGTAGCATTAGGCATTTTTGCTGTTGCTATAGCTTTGACAGTCCTCTCTTTCACAGCTGGAATTTTTATGGCAGGTATTGGGATTGTAAGCATTGTTCTTGGTGGATATGGATTATTTAAACAAACAGAACCGACTCAATCAAATCCATCATGCACTACCATGCCAGGTCCGATATAAAAACCCAGTTTGCATTTGTCTCGTTTCTGCAATTTACGCCACCGATGTGTTTTATGTAGTGGGTCTAGGAGAACCGCGAGCCCAATTAGACGAGAACTATCCTGATTATTTATTGAATTTTCAAAGCTGTATAATGATGCGCAAGACATCTAATTATACGATTAGATTTAGATCTCGCTCCAAGTAATTAATTCCTTATAAAATATGAGATTTTTTGCTATTCTTAGCTGTTATTTAAAAAAATTAATCGATAAATAATTTTTTTATTTGGGCCTTAATGGTTAAATTATTTGCAAAAATAGGTGGTATAATTCGCATTTGCCCCGTTTATGTAGATCAACCCAACAGTAGAATATGATATTTTGAAAGCAGCTCTATCCCTAAGCCAAGTCCTAATTCACCGACGTTTTTCCAAGTCAAATGACCTGCGCATACGACTTTATCTGCTACCCAAAGCAAAATGTTTAAAGATAAAATAAGACCGGTATCTGGCATAATAAAAAAACTAAAAACTGGTATCACATAGGCCAGCAAAAAAGTAAGCAATAGCTTTTTTGTGACATCTTTGTCATGGACGCAATGGTTGTAAACGATTGCGATTAAAAATAATGTAATAAGCTTCATCATCCATAATAGGGAGTTGGGAGGCAAGGATGATTGTAGCAAGCAAAATAATTGCATAGATCACTACGTTTGAAGATCATCAACGAATGACTGCATAGTAAAAATTAACCCGTAAAGAGCTTATTGGACCCAAATAATCCAAATCATGGGCACAAGATAATAGGCAAACAGATTATGATCCATATATTATCCCAATTGGATGATATTTTGGCGATTTTGCACGCTCATATTCCAGATTATTCAAAGTTTTGTGTCATTTCCCCGTCGGTGGGAATTCATTCTTAGTGGTAATGTATCAATCTGGGATGGATCCCCGCATAGGCGGGGATGACACTGTTTGTTGAACATTCTCTACTAGTACTTAGGCCCGTACGTGCGAACGCTCTGCTTAGGCTCTCCAGCATCAGTACGACTTGTACAAAACAAACTGATTCCAAGCGCCAAAGATCCCGATACAGCCAGGGCACCTGCTGTATAAAATAAAGCTGTACCATAAGTTGACGCAACCAACCCTAACCAACCCAAAAATGACGCCAAGATAGCGAATTTTCCGAGAGAGGTTTTTAATCCTGCGCACATGAACAAAAATGATGAGTTTCCAGATGTATGTTGACCTTGGTTGCTACCCACGGTAGCGAATGGTTTGGCTGGATGTAATTTGCTCGATGAAAATAAGCGCTTTTTTATATCAGGCATTAAATGTTCGCTAAATTTTTGTGTATCTTCTCCAGAAGATTCTTTTGCTTCATTATCGGAATAAATTATCAATGTTGGCGAGGTTATGAAAGAAGTCAGAGTGAATTCAGGATTTAAGTTTACAATGCCGTTAGTATCACTCTCTTGTTTAACCTCAGTGAAACCAGGAGCTGGGTTTACTGATTCAGGGGGCCTTAGCGGGCTACTAAACGGAACAAGGTCAAGATTAGCGCTATGATGACTAGGGATTTCTACATCTTCAGCATCTCCATTCAAACTATAAAAATCGCTGATATACAATATGGGTTGATCTTCGATTAAAAAGTATTTTTCCTCACGATCTACCTTACGTTTCTCTAATTTCATCTGTTGAAAAGTCGCATTTCCAATAAACTTATAAATTGAAATAGCTGGTTCTTGTCCTTTAAAAATATCAAATCCATTTTGTGTTATTCGGGATTTTGCATAAGATATTTCAGTAACATAATTACTTGCTCTGCCTCTTTGTGCAAATTTTATACCATCTATTGTATGCCATTGTTTTTTTTGATTATCGATACATCGATACTCTACGTAATCTTCGCTCATTTTTTCTCCATGCCATCTTTTTTGTTGTTATTTTTTAAGCAGCATTTATTATATAAACGCACTTATTGACTGTGCGATAGTAAGTGATGCCTAAAAACAAAGCAACAAAAAGAGCTGTGACATTTTTAATCAGACTAAATCAATATAGGGTTTTGCAGTTTGGGGTTGTATTAGGCTTGGAAATCTGACTCACAAAACGACGACAGATGACGACTAGTACTGAGGTATATCATTAATCAAGACAATCGATGGCTGATCACATGTAAGGCATTTATTAATAGATAACGTGTCATTTGCGTGGATAAGTCCAGATAATAGGGTTTTCCCATTATCTGCGGTTTTTACTACCAGGTTAATATTTTTATGACAAACAAACCACATGGCGTTACAGTGTATTTTGCTCGTGTTACCACTACAAGTTCCTAGGGTTTTTAATGCAATACTTTGTTGTGTCTCATAGGGCTTTAGGACAATTGTTTTCAATCTATCTTTACTATCAGGATAAATGCCGCTCACTTCAAGCGTCTGTTCACTATTATTATTGAGATAGATAAAATCACAATGGTTTTGAATTTGTAGAGCATAGGAGGTTTGGGCTGAAATGAAACAGATAAACAATAGCGCTCTCAATGCTAGCATGGGATAATCTCCTTATGAAGGTGAGAGTATTATACCCCAAATATTGGTTAAAATAAAACCATATTTCCGTCATAACATTGCGGGGCTGACGGAATTTTTAGAAGAACATGGAGCTGGTTTGTTAGAAACAATCCAGCTCCAGTTTTTGATTAGGTGCTTTTGGCATTAGTAAATCGCTTGCATGACGGGCATCCCCATCTTCTTTTGTGGCGGTGGGTTATCTGTAGCCGGCGTTTTATACCCGTCTTCAGCAAAGGCGGAGACACAAAAAAGTGCAAGAATTATTTTTATACAACTTACTTCAGCGTCGACCAAATCGATTGCTATTGGTTGAATGTTGATCTGGATCTGGAGGCGGATTTCGTTTAAATCCCGTTGGAGCAACCGGCATTGCTTTCACATATTCGTTTGCAATTCTCGACTCCATTATTCTGCTCCCTTCCGCTATTTCGGTGACTGTTTTTTTCATCTTAACGATTTGTGATGGAGTGGCAGAAGTAGACATTGATCCAAGAATTCGACCAATATTGTTTACTTTTGATTCCAACTCTTGATATTGCTGTTTCATAGAATTTAAAATACCAATTTTTTGAACTTTTTGATCTGTTGGCATGCTTTTAATATCTATCGACTGAAGAAGTGTATTCCAAGATGCTTGCATACGTTTAAATTTACTACATGCTTCAACATAGGAGACAGTTAACTCACTTTTTGCTGCTTCGAGTTTGGGGTTTATGGGTGTACTTTGAGTTGGCGTGGCAGTTTTAGAGGTATTTGCCTCTATAACTCGGGTTTTATGTTCTTTTGGTGCAGCGCTGGACGGTATATTTTCTGTGTTTGAACTTTGTGCTTTCCTTTCCCGCATTTGATCAAAAGAATCCTTTATTTTTTTCACGTCATCATTAATATTAAGCAGTTTTTTAATGAGTTCTTTCGCGCTTTTTTCAGATGTATAGCCAGAATTGGCTCTTTTTATTTGATCACTAACTTCTAAAAACAAAGACGCTCTTTCATTGATTAGTCGTAAATAACCTTCTTTTTGAGCTTGAGGCAGGTCCTGTGATAAGGATATTTCCAACCGTAAACTTTCAATACGATTATTTATATTACCAAGTTTTTCTTGCGCTTGCTTCAGCATTTCTCGAACGCCCATAATTAATCCAATTTAACCAACATATTGTCATTATAGTTCAAATTAATTTCTATGAACAAAATAATTAAGCTGTTTTGGAAAAACAGCTCGTCGTCTCGTAGATATGACATGGCACTTCATCGCGCATACGCAAGGTGCAACAATGGCATTACTGGGCTTAGCCACTTTTTCGCAACACCAGCAGCTCCCGCTCTATATGTATTTGGCTGCACATCACTGACTTTTATAGCGATTGTCGACCGTTATGAGGGGAAAACACAGCTGAGGTCACTAGATTGCTTTGAGCATTGGTAAATCGCTCGCACAACGAGTTATTCTACATTCGCATGACAAGAATCGCCATCGACAACCAATGTAACGTTACTGTCCTTGTCTAAACGCACAGTGCCACATTTTATATTTTCATTGATATTAGAACTTTTTCTATACCCAAATGAATGGTCTTCGCCTTTCTTACCTACACCGCTATAATTGCTCCCTGCCTGCCCAGAGCTGTTGCCGTTAATAGAATAACCAATGCCCGCTACGTCTTTAGCGTCGGTGGTGACGGTTACTTTGATGTCCCCAGCGGTTTCTTGGGTGTCAGATTTTTTTTCAGTGGCGGTTGTCGTATCTGTTTTCTTATCAGTGGCCGGTGCTTTTTCAGAGCCCTGAGTGGTATCTGTTTTCTTATCAGTGGCTGATGCGGTGGTATCCGCTGTTTTATCAGTCGCCGCTGCTATAGTTCCCGTTGCCGAAAAAGTAGATAGCGAAACCAGAGCAAGCATAATTCCAAATAGTTGTTTTATTAACATGAGACCCCCTTATTCACCTTGGACGCGGACCCTTATTTAGCAGTGTAATAGGTGCACAAGGCATTGCATCTACCTGTTTCTGGAAAGTGCTATTCTTTTCCTTGGTAATTCTACTCTCGATTATTCTACTCCTATCTGATATTTCTTTGACCGTTTTTTGCTGTATTTTACCCACCTCAAACAAATCCTTTATTTTCATTACGTCATCATTGATATCGAGTAATTTAGTAACAAGTTCTTTCGCCGCTTTTTACTCGATTAATCTTAAATAATTGTTTTTTATGTTCGGTAGGCAATCCTGATAGTGCCACTTCCAACCTCAAATCTTCAATGCGCTTCCTTACATTGCCAATTTTTCCTTGAGAGTCTTGCAACATTCGACGCATACTAGATCCTATTTAAACCATATCTTAATTAATTATAGTTCAAATATATTGCTATGCATCAAATGTTTGAACTATTTTGACAGGGGATGTCATGCTGGAATGGCACTAAGTTAAGGGAATAACACTGACCCGTTCGGACTGACCTACGCGATCGGGAAGCAGTGCGTTTCATTGCGCATACACAAGCGGCAACTCTGTCCATTTTGTTGTGTAAGAAGGTGTGCAGCGCTCTTTTTTCATACGCCATTGTTGCATGCCCCCTGCCGCAGCTAGGTACACGGCGTTACTTTGGTACTTATGATTGATGGTTTCTATGATTTGCATGGTTTTCTCTGTTTGCACACGTTCTGTTTCAGAAACAGCTGAAAAAAAATCATATTGCTGCATAGAACTCTCTGATAAATCCGTCAGATAAATACCGCACTTTTTATAGGGTACGTCTGGTTGATAAAATTGTTTTAAACAGCTCTCCGCATGGCGTGTAATAATCCTAATGTCATCCGTTGGATGTAAAAATTCAATACTCGAGGAGTAAGAGTAATGCGTAGGCTCTTGGCTGAAAGGACGTGTATAGGCAAACACAGATAAGCGCTTGGCTTTGAGCTTTTGATGCCGAAGTTTTTCCCAAGCAATACCACAATGATGACTGACAGCTTCACGCAACACATGATACTCTGTCTGTATGGAACCAAAAGAGCGGGAGGATAAAATCGACTGATTTTTTTCAGCCACAGCCAAATCCAGACACGCTTTTCCTTGCAGTTCTAAAATAGTTCGAACCAAACATGCATTCAAATTTTTTTTAGCCAATTGTATATTCCAATGACATAAATCAAAAGCTGTCTTCATTCCAAGGCTTGTCAGCTTTTTTTCCCAATTCCGTCCAATGCCCCACACATCTCCTACTTCAATCTTTTTGAGCCAATAAGACTGCTGTTCAATAGAAAACACAGGAATGTTAAGCTTTTTTTTGGCGATAAAATTGGCAGCTTTCGCTAAGGTTTTGGTCGATCCGATGCCAATGGAAGTCGGAATCCCGGTATCTTGCAAAATTTTTTTTTGTAAATCCCGGCAAAACGTCTCAGTCAAATGCCTAGGCAGCGTATGCAAGCTCAAAAAAGCCTCGTCTACAGAATAAATTTCCGTCTCTTCCCATGCATCTTGAATCACAGACATCACGCGTTCCGATAAATCACGATACAAAGCATAATTGGAGGAAAAAACTTGAACCCGTTGATACTGGCATAATGACTTTATTTTAAAAAAAGGTTCTCCCATGCCGATGCCTAAGGCTTTGGCCTCATTAGAGCGAGCTATCACACAACCATCGTTATTTGACAGCACGACGATAGGTTGGTTATGCAAATCTGGACGAAACAACCTTTCACAGCTTGCATAAAAATTATTACAGTCAATGAGTGCGAACATGTTAGGGCATGTTGACATATACAGACCCTCCCTTAAGTTGCTTGATGAATAACATGTGTGACAACACCCCAGATGACCAAATCCTGGGTGTCTTGCACCTCAATGATAGGATATCCCTTATTTTCTGGCACTAATTGCACACGCCCTGCTTTTTTTACCAGCCGTTTAACGGTTAATTCACCGTCAATAGCAGCAATCACAATTTTACCGTCGCTGGGCTCCAAGCTTTTATCCACAATTAACATATCCCCAGATTGAATCCCCGCATTTTGCATGGAATCGCCTGAGACTCTTAAGAAAAAGGTAGCGGCGGGATGTTTGATGAGATATGTATTTAAATCTAATTTGCATTCTACATCACTATCCGCAGGAGAGGGAAAACCAGCACTGACTTTATTGCTGTACAATGGTAAGTTAAATATACTGGATTCATGTAAATAGGCTAGCACCTTGTCTACTTTCGATTGGGGAATCCGTATCGGTTTGGTGGCTTCACCGTAAGCATTCCGTCCTTTGGGACGCCCTGCTCGTTCTCTTTTTCCACCATGCATTTCAGATCGCCATTTGATTAATGTACACTAATTATAAAGATAATCGCTTGATTTGACAAATGGTTACCTATGGGTTGTGACTTGGCGCTTGCAATCCTAAAACTTCAATGTTTATACTGAATGCATACCTCATGCTGGAGCACCCTATTGAAGCAGATCATTGTGCTTTTATTTATTTGGATTTGGGCTATTACTAGCCAGGCCAGCAGCATTACGAACGCCATCAGTGGTGTAGGACCCAATGAGATGACGCGACCCTATTTATGTATCTACAATGCTGAAGGACTCGTCACTTTGGCGCTGGCGCCTGATCAAAGCGGTGATGCCAATCTTGCCTCAGGATATCCGGATCATGCGCAAGCACGATTACGATTTGATGGGTGTGATGCGAAAAATGAGGATCTAGGTTCTGTGCTATTGTCGATTGGCCAGCAAATTACCACGCCAAATGTGACTAATTATACACCACCTAATGGGGTTCATATTGCTTATATTAATGCCAAAATAAACTTGCAAGGCAAAATAATGGGTAATATTGTCTATACACCGATTCAAGCCAATTTTAATTTAACGTCCGCCAAACCCTCGCAATCTTCTATGTTTACCGGGATTAACTTATCAGGCTTAGAGTTTGGACAAACTATCCTGCCCAGTACGTTGCCCAATTTATCGCAAGAAGATGCGGATACGCCCTATTCCGATCTAGCGGATACAGAAGCATTTCTTAAGTCGGGCATGAATACAGTCCGAATTCCAATCAATTGGAGTTATTTGCAGTGGAATGGTCCAGGACGCATGATTATCAATCATGACTATTACACGAACTATATTAAGCCCTTATTGGAGACCTTAACCTCAGCCAAAGTCCATACCATTCTTGATTTACATTGCAATATGCATTATTCCATATATGGGCAACGTGATTTGAATTGCCCTAAACATGGTTACTGTCATGCCGGCACATTGATTTTGGATGAATCGGCCTATATTTACGTATGGGAACAGTTGTGGCAACAAATTCAATTAGATGCAAGCATTGATCCAGACTATCTATTATTTGATTTGGCCAATGCGCCTGTTCATGTGCCAGAAGATAATGTGTTTACCATTCAAACAACGCTCATTAAACAATTACGCCTGCATGGTTTTACTGGATATATTTTGGTACAGGGTAACGCAGGCTCTGAGCTGCGTACTTGGACTACGCATCAATGGGTTGGTCAAGATGGCAAAACATACAGTAATGCTACATTGTTTACACGCGACAATTTTTTGCAAGCAGGTATCAGCGATCTATCTAAAATTCTGATTGGTGTACATCAATACTTTGATGTGGATTATCAAGGTACCCACCACAAATGCTTACAAGATCTCGGCACTACCGGACCAGATGGATTTAATTTAGAGGCCTTTGTCCGCTACCTCCAAGACAATCAGCTTCGCGCAATCATTACAGACTTTGGCGTGGGTAAAAATGCACAAAGTTGTACAGTACCTTTAACGCAATTTCTGACGTATATCCAGAAAAATGCAGTCGGAGATGAGCCATTCGGTTTTGTAGGTTGGACCATCTGGAGTACCGGACACGCCTGGGATAATTATGTTTTACGAGTAAGGCCTGACTCTTATGTGATGGATGCTTTACAGCCTTTTATCTACCCAAATAGTAGTATCTAGCCCATGTCGCCATTTGCGGCAGAGAACTGAGCGCCCTGAGGCAGAATAAAGAGCTTTGAGTCATGGTTTTTCTAAAAAAAGTGTAAAAACCCCGCTTTCATTAAAACCGCACTGACGTTGTAGTGCAGCGTGAATAGTGCTTGCCTGAATGCTTTGCTTAACCCCTGATTCTACTTGATCTTTATGCCGTGTTGTTAACGCTGATTGAGCCACGCTTTTTCTTAATTTAAAAACCGTTGATAACCCCTCATAGGTTGGCAAATCACGCTGGATGTTTAGCCAATTTTGATGAATCGCTATGTCACGGATCTGCCTAATTTTTTTGCGATCGACTAACTTTGGCTGCGGATACTATCTCCCTGGCGCAGCCTGAGTATAATTTGACGATACCGATACATATCAAACCTCTTATTCGACATTAAACCCACATCAATGACTTGTTTCCAAAGACCAGTCCATTGTGCTTCTACCGTTCCAAAAATCGTATGCTTGATCTGTCATAATGGCGCGCATGTTTTTAGTGTTCTCAACGGTTCCTTTCATTGGATTCAAACCTGTAGGGCGTAGATTGCTATGTGAGAGGAATGTGATTTCATGATCTTCATCACACTGATATGTCAACAGAATACTTGCCCCATGCTTACCTTCCTCTACCATTTGAAATTCGTTTAATGAACCAGGAGCTAAGTAATTAGGAATACGTGTTCTAGAATGTAGGCGCCCATATATGATTGATTGGTTAATTAAAGAACAATTGTGTGAGTTATTGTTATATAATGTAATCTTAAAAGTATTGAAGCAGTCATCTCCACCCTCACATTCTTCTTCTGCAAAAACATTTCCTGAAATAAAAAGATAACCAACAAAAAACATAATTAAAAATTTTCTCATAACAACTCCAATTATAATATGATCCAAATTAAATTTTAATTAACAAATAAGTTACAATTTTTCAATTATAAACACAATTAGATATTTATCGCAACACAAAATACAAAAAATGACATGATCAAGCAATTTGTTACAACCCAGTTAAGCCACTTTTTTTAACTCCAGCATTTGCGCTTATCTGCCATTACATTTAGAAAAAACAGGGCGAATATTCTGGTTAATAATAATTTATTATTCATTTTCATCCCTTTATAAAAGGGCTTTATACTTCTATAAAAAAATATTTTTAATCAAATACGGGGCAAATCGGAAATTCGGGCGGTTCCCTCCTAGATCCCCAGTTTATAGTTCACACTAAGTTTAACCAAATTTACTGATTGATTTACAATCATATTCTGCTCATTAATGAACTGAATAGTTGGGAATACAATGGTCTGGTTAGGCATAACCATATAGTCATATTCCACACCGGAACTCCAACGATCGTTGAAAGCATATTCCAAGCCTGCTCCTATGGTCCATCCCCAGGTACTCAAGGTCTGGCTTTCGTCACCTAAAATTACTGCACTCGTGTTGGCATTTAACGTATATTGGGTATTCACTACCGCGGTTCCTGCGTTCACATAAATAAGGGAATCATTTAAAACATGACCTAATCTGCCTACAACGGTCCCTAGATAATTTATTTTACTTTGACCATTGATGCCACCTAATCCTGAAAATAGTGTATTCTCACCAAAAATGTCGCTTGCACTCACCGTGCCACCCACGCCATATACCCAATCATCCGTTTGCCAATTGATATTGAGATTACCGCCACCCAACGGGCCTGAAGAAGAAATGCTATCACCAAAACCTGCTACATTCACAAAACCGTCAGCACCCTCAGTCGCTCCAAATGGATTCAACCAAGAATTGTTTCCCCAAGCCCCACCAAGATTCCCACCGATCAATACACCGCTCCAATCTTTTGCGTTGTGATTTAAATCTAGAGAAGCAAGATCTCGATGACGATAATTGACCTGTAAAAACCCGCCATAACGTTTGGTATTAAAACGAGCTGGCTCTGCAATGTCTTCTTCGGAATTACCTAAGAAATCAAATAGCACTCCTCCACTACGCATGTTCCAAGCCCAATAACGTCCGCCTAATCCTACACTCCATGTTGCATTCAATTGATAATCCAAACTCGTCTCAACCATGGTGCCATTCCCCTGATTACTACTTTCAGGCCCAAGCAATTGACGAGCATTATGGCTATCCAAGCCATTAAAACTCACAAGAGGAATATAGGCCACTTCTGGTGTCAAAATTAATTGATTCGTTATTTGATATTGTGATGCCAATCCTATGCGCAAAGAATTAAAACTATCTGCTTCAGACAAGGCTAAAAATTGGGACAGTTCATTGGGATTACCACAAGCCGCATCACCAGCCAGTTGTTGGCAATTATAAGCTTTTAATGTTTGAGCATTGTAACCATAGCCAACCAATACCCCGGTTTTTCCAGCTGAGTTCTTTAAAAAAGAGTACCCTAAATCAATGACCCCATAAGACAAACCGCCATGCACCGCACTTAAGGTGTTGGAATAAACATAGGCTGCAGGGAAATCCTCATCATTGAGCTGTCCATCGCTAGTTGTCCCTGCTCCTAAAAATCCCTTAACAAATAGGCCGCTATCATGATCAAATCGGGCGTAAACTTCTTCAGAAACGCCAGTTAAATTGGAAAAAATTAGCCGCGATGCCAAGAGGTCACCTAGATTACTAGTATTTAATAAAGGTTGTGGCGCTCCATCACTCCCAGAGCTAACAAATATACGAGCTCCGATCTCTGTTTCCCATTGTGTGGGGTTCCATAATTCTCGGGCTTGCAACCACAGGGGAAACTGTCGATTAAAATGGTAGTTCAGGCCAACTGTAATAAGACTTCCTGCTAAGTCCACTGAATTAGACATGGTTTGACCGAGTGGAACCAATTGATTCATGGTGTAGGCTTGCGTAACGGGGTAATTTTCGAATAGATATTCGGCTTTCAAACTGAGATCCTCCGTAATACTGGTCTCAATTCCACCGCCAACAACATAACCCGCCTTAACTGTATTGACTCTTTCAGACTCAAAACCTTGCGTACTACTCGAAAGGATGAAATCGCTTTGTAACCAAGTCAGACCTAACCCACCAGAGGTATATATTAAGCCATAAGGCGTGACCAAGCCTAGGCGAGGTCTTGCAGTCAGCAACCAATTATTGTTAGCATAAGCGGTGACCAAAAATTGATGCCCCGATCCATCCGGATAAGGGAGCGCACTACTATTGATTTGACCACTATTGCTTAATGCTTGGATATCTGCCTCTAAGCCAAAAAGAACGTGCTTAAACGTCCAATTATATCCGCCTTCAACGCCTGTAAGAAAACCGCTGCTATTGAGGTATTGATTGCCTGCACTATTAATCACCTGAGCTTTCGCGGAGTTTAAAAAAATGCTGGGCTGAACAGACGTAGTCAAATCAAACTGCTCTAGAGCGGCCCCCATTTTGGTACCCAGATAAAAGCCAGTCCAATCTTCATTGGATCCCAGTGCCTGAACCTCTAGTGTATAGAGAAAAGCACATAAACAATAACCCCATACTTTCATTATTTATTTTATCTCTAAATATCAGGCTGGCCCCAAAATAGAGGGCAATATTTTTTCATAAACCATCTCTTGGCGCTTCGTAGTAAACGATTTTTTTTGCGGTACTTTGTTATCATAGTCATAACCCACAGCCATATCTTCATATAAATGAATCATCGCCAAAACCTGATCAATTTTATGCTTATTGACCACAATATTGATTTCATCCAGCTTGATTTTTTCCTCTAATAACTGAAGATAACTCTTCAAGCCCTGTTGGTATAAATCGCGATTCAAATGATAGGCGCCTCGAATATCTCCTTGCGCCTCAATAGTTTTATCCAATCGTTCTGTAGCATAGCGGTGCGCAGCCAAATCGTTATCGACGTCACGTAATGCTTTGCGCAGAGTATTTACATAACGATAATAACTTGCTTTGGAAATCCCCCGCGCATTCTCGAATTCGCCTAAAGAAGCCAAGGTAACCAAAGGTTGCGACGCGATGGCTTGGTTAAAGTGAATAGGACTCCCCAACGTCGATCCGTTTGGAATGGTAGCAATATCTCCTCGCGCCAGCCCTAAATTAATTTCCGGCAGAAACCGGCTCAAAGCGACGCCAATTCCAGAGCGAAGAGCACGTAACTCATCGACAGCAGCTACCACGTCTGGGCGATGTTGTAGAACAGAGAGAGGCAATGAATCCACTACCATATGATGGGTGTTCACTTGTTTAAATTGTCGTTTGAATAGAAAAGGATGGGGATTTTGATTAATCAAATACCGCAAAGCGTTTTGAGTGAGGACCAAATTCTTTTCAACCACGGTTTCTTCACCTTGAATCATCCTCAGGCGCGCACGTGCAGTATCGACTTCGATATTAGATGCTATGCCCTGCCGATACATGTCTTGTTGAATCCGCAAAGATTTTGCTAAATCATCCTCAACACGCCGTAATAATTGTAACCGCTCTGATTGAGATAAATGGCTAAAATAAGCAGCAGTAATGTCTGCAATGATAGTTAGTTTTACGCCATCACGCATCGACTTAGTCACTTTTAACTCATAATAAGAACGTTGCTGTGATTTGATTTGATTGAAAATATTCACCGTGTATAACGGTAGCGCCACGACCGCTAACACACCGGGAAATCCTAAATAGGGGAAAGATGAATACCCCAAATTAGCTGTCAATGTGGGTAGCCAATTTAATTCGACCCGTTTTAACTCCCCTTCTGCTGCCTCAATATTTGCCATAGCAATATGAATATCATTATTGGTTTTTAGACCTTCCGCAATTAATTGATTTAAAGTTGGATCATGATATTGATGCCACCAAGCAAACCGACGTGCATCGGTCACTGTTCGACTAATATAAGGGTTCTTGGTTGACCATTTTTTTGAGATCTCGACAGGATGCTGTAAAGAATAGTCCTTATCAATAGTACAAGCTGCCAACCCAATCAGCGCACCTAAACATCCTAGTCGTAGTTTGCGTCTTTTCATAAGCCTTCTTGCCGTAAAGTGGTTTTTAAAGTTTGCAGCATCTCTTGTATAGCATGATCCAAAGAAGCAGGTGCATCCGAAGCAAGGAGGAATAACAAACGAATGTCATGCAACGCTCTGCTTACCAATGCATGAAAACTCTCGGTATTGCCCAGACCTTGTTCTAATCCTAAATCATGCTTTGCCGTTTGTTCAAAGGTGTGCAACTCATTAATTTTTACTCGGCAAGTAGCGCTGCCTCGTAAAAAATGATTTTGATTCGGAGGATGCTTAATCCCTAAATGATATAAATGCTCTAATTCATCAATAATACTATTCTGTAGGTCATTATAAAACTTTTTTGTTAAATGGCTGGATCTAAAGATCAACCCTTCAAACACAAAGCAAATAAAAAATGCCACCGCGGTTGACTTAAAATAATCAAAGAAAAAAGAATACGCATCGTAGTCTGTTGGACTAAAATAAGCGGTACCTAGAAACGTAAGCGTCACGGTAAAAATCGTTGGGTACGCATAAAACCTACACAAAGAAAAAAAAGCAAAAAAAATGACTATTGGGATAACAACCAACATCAAGCGAAAATCCAACAACCCCAGCTTCCATAAAAAATAAGAGAGTAATAACCCCAATAGCGACCCCAGAAATCGATGCATAGTGCGGTGAATACTGGCTCCCGAATCAAAACCAACGTAGATCATCATGACAATAAATCCTACCCATCCAGCTCGACTGTAATTTAATAAGCGCTCAATGACTAACGTTGTCCCAAAGACGATACAAATTTGCAAAGCTCTGGTAGTACGATACTCAGATGTGATTGACACTATAATTCCATGAGTGAATAATTTTGTGGACAGTATCTTTGTGATTTTTTTCAATCATCTTAGATTCAACTGCCGAACTTAGGATTATACAGGGCCGCTCCTGCTCTATTGCAGCCACTAATTGCTGCAATAAAATCACAATCTCTGTAATTTCTTGCGGTGTAAATAATGGCTTAGGTGCCCAATAGACACAACTTGCTAGGTAGAGCTTATGGATGTGAAACGTCATACTCAAGATAGAGTAAGTAGGAAAACAGCGCGGTAGCATACCTGCATACATACGCAGATGAACAATATAGACAGGAATATCTGTCACAGTCGATGCGCCTGATTGCAGCACCAAGAAGTTTTTTAAACTTAAATCCACTACTCGATGAAACGCTCTTAACCAAATACGATAATAAAATGATAAGGGGAACAGTACCAATGCACCCAAAATAACCAACATACTGACAAAAATAGTAATCGCATTATTCAAGATTTCAAAGGGATTGCCATTAAATGCCCGATTATTCAAAGAATAAGAAGCAAGACTAAGAATAATCGGGACCCAAAATAGTTTGCTTGCATCTTGCAATACGTAAATATAGAGTAAAAACGTGATCACAAATGAGAAAAACAAAAAGAATACAGGAAACGGAAAGGCCAGATTAAACAAAGATATAACCAACAAAGCCCCTAAGGTAACACCGCTAAAAAACACGTATTTTTGCGGGAGCGTCGTCCCTTGCACTTCAGCTGTCATGGCAGTAAGCGGGACATAAAAAAAATAAAAATAGGAGTGTGGGATAGCGATAAGCCCATTTACGGCAAATAAAACCAGAGAAACATAGACGACTTTAATCCCATGGACGCGAAAAATCCCGAGCGGATCATGTTGATCAACTATGCGTATGAGCTTTGAGATAGACATAAGCGCTCGCTCCTGGATGGAACGGAAAGTTGGGATCGGGATCTAATATTTGAATTTGTAAAGGCAATCTTTGCGGAAGTAATAACCATTCGTTTTCATTCTGAACGATTTGTTGCTGGGAGCGGAAAGCAGTTTTTTGCCGATTAGCCGGCCAAATATTATTCACTATTTTTCCATGGAAAATTCGATGAAAATAATACATCCGAAGAAAAACAATCGCGTGGTCCCCAGGTCGAATCCGGCGCAGATCTGTTTCATCAAAATTGGCTTGGATCCACCATTTCGTGGTATCCACAAATGAGAATAACGGCTCATGGATTTTTACGGGAGTCCCATTGGATAGGAACATATTATCAACATAGCCATCCGATGGCGCCCGTACAATAGTCAAATTTAAATTGACCTCCGCATTGTCCATGGTTGCTTTTAAGGCCAGGACTTTCTTGTTTTGCTCAACAATTTGTTGATCTTCAATGCCAATTTGATTGCGCAAAGCATCACGCTTTTTTTCTGCCGCGTGCAAGCTAAATCCCAACTCTTTAATTTCCAGCATAGGCACCGCTTGTCGGACAGCGCGATTGTCTTTGAGTCGATAGCGTATTTTTGCTGTTTCAAGCTCATAATTAGCAGCATCCAGCAAATCTCGCGTTTTTTTAGTTTCTCTTTCAATCACACCAATTTTTTCTATCGCTTCTTCATAATTTGCTTTGGCATAATCGTAGGCGAGCTGATAAGGAACTGGGTAAACTTCTATGAGGGGATCATTAGCTTTAACCGCCTGACCATTTTTCACATACACTTTCGTAACAAAGCCTGAGACGTCAGCCGCAACCTGCATAATATTGGTGGCAACAAATGCATTATTTGTAAACGGAATAAAATAAGAAAACCAATGATATACACCAATTGCTAGACCAATGATAAGCACTATCACAGGTAAATTTATTTCAGATTTGGACAGCTTGATAACTGGAAGCATAATACCATTGTCTGATGGCCTCTATCTTTCATTCTTATTCATTATTAAGTCAAACGTCAATGGTTAATTAGGATCGTGCTCAAATTAAATTCCTATTCTTGCGCTTAAGCTGAATATTGGATTGACAAGTTAGGATTTGATGCAAGAATAGGAAGGTAATTCGAGCACGATCCTTATGTTTTAATACCCATAAGTCGATTCATAAACTCCATGCAGCTTTCAGATACTTCGGAATTCAATGAAAAATTTTGCAAATTAAGTGTCAGCATTTGCTGTAAAATTTCGGAATGCCTCTCGGCAATCTCTTTGACAGCACCTCTCTGCTCCTCACTTAATCCATGAACCTGTTTACCCATTAATGTACCTGGCAGCCAACGAAGCCATTCTTGCGACTGTACTGCGCATGCATCCATCCACCAGTGCAACATGGTTTGCTGATATTGCCACCATTGCTCTGCATCTAACATAGTCGCATCCTCCTACTCCATGCCCCATCCATGACTAACCAGTATAGATTGTCCTGTGAGCGCATTAGAATTAAACCCACCTAAAAATACTGCCACAGCCGCAACATCGTCTAATGTTGTAAATTCGCCATCTGCTGTTTGACCAAGCATTACTTTTTTAACAACGTCTTCTTCACTGATTCCAAGAGTTTTGGCTTGTTCTGGAATCTGCTTCTCAACCAAAGGTGTGCGTACATATCCTGGACAAATGACATTCGAACGCACCCCATGCTCTGCGCCCTCTAGTGCAACTACTCGAGATAAGCCCAACAAACCGTGTTTACAGGTCACATAAGGTGCTTTTAATTTGGAAGCCAATCTTGAATGTACCGAACCCATATAAATAATGCTGCCACCGCGCTTTTGTTCATACATGACTTTCAAAGCGGCCTTTGTGGTCAAAAAAGCACCATCCAAATGAATTGCCAGCATATTCCGCCAATCCTTTAAAGATAATTTATCCACCGCTTCAATATGTTGAATGCCGGCATTACTAATTAAAATATCTAATCCACCAAACTTTTGAACTGCGGCAGCAAAACCAGCATTCACTTGATCTTCCTGAGTAACGTCCATTGCGAGACCAATGGCCTCTCCGCCTTTGGCGCAAATGTTGTTGGCTGCTGTTGAAGCCGTTTGCAAATCCCGGTCTGCAATGATCACTTTTGCCCTATTTTCGATATATACTTGGGCAATATGGTAACCAATACCGCTAGCGCTTCCTGTAATCAACGCTACTTTTCCTTTAAGGCTCATAATTAATCTCCTTTAAATTACTTTAAATAATCCCAGACCACTTCACCATAAGGCAAAGTCAAATCAGTCAATATATGGCTAGCTGAGATGATCCGTTTAATCGGCAATTCCACTACCGGAGCCAAAGCATGAGAAAAAAATTGCAAAGCCGCAGGACCAGACCATGCGCTTTTTATGACTACATTTTGTACTCTATAGCGAACCAGCTCACATACCCGGACTGAGCCATCTACATGAGGGATTATTTTTAATAAAAAGCCCGGGGCTTCTAACGATTTTTTACAAAAACCATGATCCAAAGGTGTGTATTTATACCCCATAGTACCAATTGCCACATCAATCCCTTCGTAATTCAGTCGCCCAATCAAGGAATCTGATGCCACGCCTAGGCTTACCGTTGCCAATTTCTTAGGAAATCCCCATAATTCACGCCCAGCAACAATGGGAGATAGCACATCCAAATACATTGCATGCACATAAGACCCCATTTCTCCTTCATACTCGACTGGAATAACCTGGCCACTTTCTGTATAGGATCCGAACCCTGTAGAATCTGGCATTCTAATGAATTCATATTTCACAATGGGATCAATTATTTTTAACGGTTCCGGCACAACTGCTTCTAACGCCGCTAGTTCTGTTTCATAAGAAATAATAAAGTATTCACGATTGATAAAATGATAGGGTCCTTTGGGATACGCTGGGGACGTCAGCGGCATAGAAAAACTGGTATGCAATATATCATTTACTTTCATATCACTTTCTCCAGTAATTTTTAGGCTGTGCGAACCTCGACAAATTATTGGGCGCCTCATACAGTCTTAGTTCAAGATTGGCAGTCGGTGAATCCCATTTCTCCGATTCAGATAACGCTGCTTTGATATCTTGATATCCCACATCAATTCTTTTTTGGGTGATCACTTGGCTAAAATTATAATCTTTGTTGGAACCGCGATGGAGTCTTGAGCTATACGTTACATGGACAACAGTAATGTGCGAAGGCTCGATACCCCCCACATTTTCTAAAACTTCTTCCAATGTGGCTATTTGTTTCGGATCCATTGTTTTCGTGAGTTTATGCAGTTCAGTTTTAAGCCTAAATCGTTCCATATGATTCTTCAAAACCATTTGAGCATGTGTACTGTATCCAATATCCTTCATCCTTTCTGCAACCCCTTCCATATTATTGGGTACGAAAGGAGATCCTCCGAAGCAATCAATCACAAAGCATAAAGTGTCTGCTCGTGGCAAAGCAGAAAACACAACTTCAAGAGGGCTATTAGAATGAATACCACCATCCCAGTAATACTCATCATTAATTTTGACGGCTGGAAATCCTGGTGGTAAAGCGCCACTTGCCATAATGTGTTCTGGTCCAATCAAATAATTCATATTGTTGAAATAGTGTAAAAGGCCTGAACTGATCTGTACCGCACCCAAACTCAGGCGAGTCTGACTATTATTCAACAAATCAAAATCAATTAAGTCCAATAAGGTTTCACGGAGTGGCGTGGTATCATAAATACTCAATTTATCCGGTGTTCCAGAAATTTGACTATAGGGAGAGTACCAACGCGGTCTAAAAAAATCTCGTTGCCCAAGCATAATCGCAAGGGCTGAACCAATTTGATTAAAGAAATCCAGGGATAAATGATTATGCCCTAGAATATCAAAAGGCGTGTAGGTGGTTATTCTGCGCCAAAATTCTTCAAGCTTTGCAATTCTGTTTTCTGGTAAATTTCCAACAAAAATACCTGCTTGAATGGCTCCAATCGAGGTCGCGCAAATCCAATCTGGTACATATCCTGCCTCAATCAAGCCTTTAATTACTCCTAATTGATAAGCGCCTAACGCACCGCCTCCGTGCAATACAAAGGCAACTCTAGAAAAGCCATCTGGCCGTTTAGCAGGTTTTGGGAAACGATTAGCAGCAGGGTTGTTGTAGGCAGGATCACCGCGTTTGTGGTGTGAATGATGGCTCATACGTAACTTCCCCTTTTGGTAGCGTATTTTTAAGATATAGCTTACAGGGTTTGAATTAGCAAATTAGCTTGATCCTGAAAACTCTCTAATCGCCTGTTTACACTTCACCCATGCTATCGTCCTTTTCGCCCACCCTCCCCAGTTCCTTATTTATTTGATTATGGTAAAATGGGGGTAATTAATCATAAAATATCGTGCCAACCTTGAGTGGACAATAACAATTATAAGAAGAAGGTTTTGAATGAGGAAAACGTGTGGTTTTTTACTATTGGTATCAACCTGCTCACTGTATGCAGCGTCCATGGAGATCACTGATTTAGAAAATCCTTGGTATGGGGCAATCGGAACAGGCCTTAATAATGTCCACCCAAGCGATTGGGACACACCTGTAGAAGGCGGTTATAGTGGTAATTTGGCTAATCGCGGATTCTATACCTTTGAAATTGGCAAGCAAGTTCAACACTATGTAGATGTCAGTTTGATGTATCTCAACCATGAAACATTTAATTACCAAATGTACCAACAAAGAATTGCGAATACTGGAAAAGTTACTAACAATCAATCCAATCCGACCGTGAACCTCAACAATCGAGCTGTGCTGGTCAGTGGTTTTTTACATCCTGATCACGATTGGTATAAAATCAGAACCGTTAGCTTGAGTCCCTTCATTGGAGGCGGTGTGGGATATGCCCTAAATCAAATTGATAATTTTTACCCAACAGGATCAGCCCCTGTGAATAAAACAGGGCTCACCTCAAATTCGTCAGTCGCGACCAATAGTTTTGCTTGGCAAGCAAGCGCCGGACTCAGCATCCATCCTATCACCCATCTAAGTTTAGATGTCGGTTACCGCTATTACGATGGCGGCGGTTTTGATACCACTAATTCTGCCTTTACCAATAGCACCCATTCTGCCAAGAACTTGAGCTTAACCAATCCTTGGGCAGGACATGTTGCGACCAACCAGTTGTTCTTGGATTTCAAATATAAAATGTAAAATATCCCCTCGTCGTTGCGAGGAGTGAAACGACTAAGTAATCCAATGACTTTAAGTCTCTGGATTGCTTGGATAGCGCTCGCAATGACTTAAATACTTTAGTTTTATCCGCACAGACATTCTGACAAATCCTAGATATTTACCAATTTTGGTCTAATCTATAAGTATACGTTTTGTGACAGAAGGAACTTCTCATGTCTTGGACTACTAGATTACAAGAATTCATGATTGAGCGAAATAATCCAATCGTTGTTTTTCAACATTCTGTTCTTACGGTATTCGCCTTTGTGATTTCAGCGTTTCCATCACTAACTGAGGTTCACAAATCTATTCTAGACTTAGACATAGAAGTTGACAGAGCATCTGCAATACGTAAACAACAAGCTCGTGAAAGGATTAAGCAATTAGAAGAAATAGAAAAGGATACAGCAGAGCACAAAGCCCAGATGGCCAAAGATAAAGCCGATATTATTAAACAAAAAGAGGCAAGTTTGCGTGACAAAAGAGTTACTGAAAGTCAAACCAAATCGGATGTTAAAGTTATACATGAACAAGGAAAAGGCAAACTAGAAGTGGTAAAAGCAGGGGAAATGCAGCAAGTCGAACTCGCGCATCAAGATACTAGAGATACATTGGAACAGCAAAAAACTACTCATAAAAAAACTCATTTTATTCATTTGCAAACACATCTCGATACGATGACTCAATTAACCAAAGCAATGGAAACTGCGTCGGATACTGCTAAAGCAAAAGCTGGACTAAATGAGGCTGCCACACGAGCTAGTATGCAATCTATCATGAAACTCGAAACAGCAATGGGCAAGGTAAAAGCGGCCAATCTAGCGCTACAAAAAGCCTTGGACTCTTATGAGACTACCGTTGCTAAAGGTGACATGGATATAGACAAAGAAAATGCGATTTCTAAAGCGTTAATTACCTCCCTACGAGCAGAAAGAAGTCTCGAAACCCACATTGAAACCACTGATATTCAGCATAAATCAACGTTAAGGCAAGCATTAATGGAAGATGTCGCCGCGAAAAATATAGCGCTAGACGACACCTTGCATAAATATTCGAAACAAACTTTAGAAAAACTTTCGGAATTGATTCAAGCCGAAATTTCAGAAGATCAGGAAAAAATCAGTGGGTTCACAGACCCTGCAGACATAGAAGAATGTCAATCTCATCTTGAAACGCTAGCAACCATGCTCGACCAAGTAAATAAAATTAGTTTGGCAAAACCCGACGAAGATACACATACTGCTAGTTTTAATTAGTAGCTTGGTTAGCTTCTAGATTAAAAACTTGGTTACTTGACTCTACTTCTGCTCACTTGCGAGAGAGTTCGACGAAAGCTTCGGAAGAGTTTTTTTCTTGTTAAGAGATCCAACATATTGATGCGTTGAAGGAAAATGTTTGGGGCAAAGCATTAGCTTATATTAATGTTAGCTATATTTGACACACTATTTTTTGTATTCTAATATTAAATGAGCAGCTTATTAGGGATAATATCATGTCTAGAAATCTTCTTGAAGAAGAAGCAAAACGGAACCAGGCTCTCGCTATAGAGGAAGAAGAGGCAAAACAGCGGCGGTCGGTTGTTTCTCCCAATGCTGGATTAGATACCCTCGTCCAATGTAACTCTCCGGAAGAGCAAAACGACATTGTATTAGCTTATAATAACTTTTTTGGCGGAAAACCAGGTTATATCATACCCACTGTAAACCAAGATGGTTCTGTTTCTTTATCGTTCCCAGAAAAAGGCGACGCCGAAGATTTTTCTGAGGATCAAGCAAAAAAAGGGCAACGTTTCATGCTGATTGACGAGAAAACCGAAACAGTCATGGCCTACTCAAATGGACATGGGACTCTTTATCATGTGGATGGTAGTGAATTTCAAAAAGCTGATACATTGAAACGCTCGAGCATTTCAAAAAATGATTTCGTATTACCCGAGCCACGTTCTAAACTGGGCATGTAGGGAAGTTTTTTTACTAAGAATATGGATGTTCTGTGGCTCGGAAATCTCTTCTTGAAAAGAAGGATTACCAGCACCCAAATAATGTTTTACTTTATCTATGGTAACCTTGTCCCAGCAATCACTCATGCGTTTTGTCTCATTCTTTGTACAATAATATTCCTGAAAACGGTATAATAAACGCGAACTAATAGCACCATTGGCATTGCGTGCAAAAAAATATGTTCGATAATCACTCAAATCCCAACGCAATGTATTCTCTGCGCGATTTAGAACATAGGAACGTACGGCAGGCGCATTCCCATGAGAGGTAGACAATGCAGGGTTTAAGTAGACCCCTGCTATGGCAACCCCACCCATACCCATTAATTTTACTTCATCTTTATGAGTATGCGCAGCCAAAATTCCAGTAATAGACAAACGGTAGTCTCTGATAAGTTGATTAAATTTTTGAACTTCATCATATGACCAAAATGCCGTTTCCGACCAAAAATGAGCTTTATAGATATTATCCCCTGGCGGAACATGCATAACCAGCAAGGCGGTTTCGTGAGATTCCTCAACTTCTTTCAGTTGGTGTTCGAGCCACTGCAGTTGGTCAAGAATATTCAGGTTAGTATATCCCCTTTGCTTATCAGAAAACATGACAGTATTCAGGGAGATTAAGCGAAAATGCGGCTTGAGATAGGCAGAATAATACCCATTGGACGTATTGGTTTTTATCAGACAGGGATAAGTATGGTGATATTTGCACACCTTTCCTGTCGATAAAAATAAACCTTGAGGCCATACTGATTTAATCAGATCGAGTGGGGAGCGATACTCTGATTTCACATCCGGACTGCGAAAAAGCCCATAGTCTGCAGTCAAAGAATCATTGTTTCCAAAATTGTAAAAAATAGGCGTATTGGGAAAAGCAGCTTTCATAGTTGTCATCACAATGCGTTCATTGTTCACAACATCTTGCTGAGAGTGACGTATATGCCCTGCCAAATCGCCTAATAAAATAATAAATTGAGGGTCTTCTATCTCACCTGATTGAATATCGTCCCGAATTTTGTCGATCAATTGCTCATAGGTTGCAACATCCAAGTCATTGTTAATCGTGGTTTGCTTAGGTGCAAAGTCCATGGCATGTTGAGAGTGATGATTCAGATGAATATCTGAGATCACTAAAAAAGAGGCCTGGTGCTCGTCATTCTGATTGGTATCTGGATTAGGAACGGCGTAACAAATGTTTAAACTGATTAGACATAACAAAATTATGAATTTTAACCATCCTCGCATAATCTTACCCCACCACCCGGCGCCAAATTGTTCCTGATTTCGTATCCTCTAACTCAATGCCTTGCTCTAAAAGAGCGTGTCGAATTTCATCCGCACGTTGCCAATCTTTATCTAATCTCGCTTGATTGCGTGCATCGATAAATTGTTCAATCTCCTCTTTCGAGACACCTTCACTTGGCACCATCACCATCGCTTGTAGAAACGTTTCAACCGGGTTCTGCAAAATCCCCAATATACTGCCCAAATGTTTTAAAGTAGCCGCTAAAGTTTGAGATTGCGTTTTATTCATCTCATGACTTAATTGAAATAATACGGCCAAAGCCTCTGGCGTATTAAAGTCATCCTGCATAGTCGCGCAAAAACGTTGCGTCCAATCTGAATCAATCTCAGTGGTGTCGTCAATAGATATTGAGCGTAGTGACTGATATAAACGCATCAAGGCCTTCATACTATTGAGAATGGTTTCAGGCGAATAATTTAATGTGGAACGATAATGACTACTCAATAGAAAATAACGAATTATTTCAGGATGGTAGGCTTGCACCACATCGGCGATGGTAAAAAAATTACCCAGGGATTTGGACATTTTTTCATCATTAACTTGTAACATCCCGACATGCAACCAATAGCGTGCATAACTATGTTCAGTTGCCGCTTCAGACTGCGCTATTTCATTTTCATGATGAGGAAATTGAAGATCAAGTCCACCACCATGAATATCAAACTCTTCACCCAATTGCGCCATGGACATAGCAGAACACTCAATATGCCAACCAGGACGCCCTTCTCCCCATGGTGAAGCCCATGCAGGTTCGTTGGGTTTGGCTTTTTTCCACAATACGAAATCGACCGGCGATAGTTTATCCTGATCAATTTCAACTCTACTACCCGCAATCAGTTTACTCAGATCCTGTTGGGATAATTTGCCATAATCTTTGAATTTTTCTACCTGAAAGCACACATCGCCTTGCTGGGTAACATAGGCGTAGCCTGAATCATATAAACGTTGAATCAAAGCAATAATTTGAGGGATATGCTGACTAGCACAAGGCTCAAAATCAGGGGGTAACGTCCCTAATACTCGCGCGTCCGCATGCATCAAAGCAATTTGCTCTTGAGTGAGGTCTTGAAAAGAAATGCCGCGCTCAGCGGAACGGGTAATGATTTTGTCATCAATATCCGTGATATTTCGCACGTAGGTCACATTCAAACCACTGTAACGCAAAAAACGCACGATCACATCAAAGCAAACCATGGAGCGCGCATGCCCTAAATGGCATCGGTCGTAAACTGTCATACCGCATACATACATCCCAATTTTACCGGGTTGCAAAGGAATCAACGGTTCTTTTTGCCGACTGAGGCTATTATAGACTGTGATGGTCATGTATTTTTAGCCTCAAGTTTGCCCCAAGTATCTTTCAAACCCACTACGCGATGGCAACGAATCACATCACCTGATTCAGAAAGTTCATTCATAGAATAATAGCCTAGGCGCTCAAATTGTACGACTGTATGGATATCCAGATGGGCAACCGCAGGCTCAGCATAGGCTTGAAACGTATCCAAAGAGTGGTGATTAATAAACTGTAGAAAATCCTCTTCTCGTCCTGGATTAGCATCATAGAACAAACGATCATACTGATTTATCGTGATGGGATGCGCATGACTCGCTGATACCCAATGGATAACCCCTTTCACTTTCCTTCCCTCAGGATTTTTGCCCAAAGTTTCAGGATCCAATTGAGCTCGTAATTCAATAATCTCACCTTGCGCGTCGCGTACAACATCTGTACAACGAATCACATAGGAAAACCGTAACCGGACTTCAGCACCGGGACTCAGACGGAAAAATTGCTTAGAAGGCTCCTCCATAAAATCCGAGCGCTCAATATAAATTTCTCGGGTAAACGGCAGCACTCGCGTCGCAGAGTCGGGATCATGGGGGTTAAAAGGACCTGTCAATGACGCCACTTCGTTTTCCGGAAAATTCTCAATCACTACTTTAAGAGGCTCTTGAACACACAACATGCGCACAGTATTGCTATTTAAAACAGTGCGAACACAATCCTCTAAAATGCTCATATCAATCACTGAATCAGAGCGCGTGACACCAATCAGTTCACAAAATTGACGCAGGGCTTCTGCTGGGTAACCTCTGTTGCGCATACCGCACAACGTAGGTAAACGCGGATCATCCCAACCTGAAACAATGTTTTTTTCTACGAGTTCTCTTAATTTTCGTTTAGAAGTCACAGTATGTGACAAATTCAAACGTGCAAATTCGGTTTGTACTGGTTGAGCAGGTACGGGCAAATGCTGCAAAAACCAATCATACAGGGGTCGGTGGTCCTGAAATTCCAGGGTACACAAAGAGTGGGTAATCAACTCTAATGCATCCGAAATGGGATGAGCATAGTCATACATAGGATAAATGCACCATGCATCCCCCGTCCGCTGGTGGTGCGCAAAACGAATTCGATATAAAACCGGATCACGCATATTAATGTTCCCCGACTGCATATCGATTTTGGCACGTAATACGTGAGTTCCTTCTGCGAACTTACCTTCTTTCATCGCGGTAAATAGCGCTAAATTTTCTTCTTTGGAGCGATTTCGGTATGGGCTTTCCTTACCAGGTTGCTGTAATGTTCCGCGATAGGCTCGTATTTCCTCCATCGTCAAACTATCTACATAAGCCAAGTCCTTTTCTATCAACAAAATAGCAAAATCATATAATTGTTGGTAATAATCCGAAGAATAAGTAATAGCCTGCCATTCAAATCCCAGCCAACTCACATCATCAATAATTGCATTGACAAATTCTTCCTCTTCTTTGAGTGGATTGGTATCATCAAAGCGCAAAAAACACTTTCCAGAAAATTGCTTAGCCAAACCAAAATTCAGGCAAATAGATTTGGCATGCCCAATATGCAAATACCCATTTGGCTCAGGTGGAAAGCGAGTAACAATAGCAGTATGCACGCCCGTCGCAAGCTCTTGCGTCATTAGCTGTTGAATAAAATGCGCAGGTTTCTCAGTTTCTGTACTCATTCAGATCACGTTCCTTAACTTAAAATATATTCCCCGCGGCTCGCCGCGGACACACAGCAATGAGGAGCCTAACCAGTTAAATCAAAAAATAAAGACTCGGAAAACTGCTCAACCATGCCAAATTCTGTTGGGTAAGCAACTGAAACCAAATATAATCCGTAAGGAGGCGCAGTTTCAGCACCGAGTTTTCTATCTTTGGCGTCTAGCACCTCTTTCGCCCATTCCACGGGGTGCCGTGCGCAGCCAACAGCCATCAATACCCCAGCTATATTTCTTACCATGTGATGCAAAAAAGCATTAGCAGAGATGTCAATAATGACAAAATCTAGCTTGCGCTGCACAGATATTTGCAATACTGAACGCATGGGCGTCTTCGATTGACACTCAATAGAGCGAAAAGACGTAAAGTCGTGTTCGCCAATCAGTAGCTGGGCGGCTTTATGCATCAATCGGTGATCTAATTGTCGGTATTGCCAAGTAACATTAGAGCGCAATAAGGCCGAACGAATCGGTGTATTATGAATGATATAACGATAACGCCGTGATAAGGCCGAATAACGCGCGTGAAAAGTCTCGGGCATTTCTTTGCCCCAACGAACACAGATATCTTTGGGTAGTAAAGAGTTAGCGCCGTAAATCCAAGCACGAACAGTACGTTCTTTGTCACAATCAAAATGAATGACTTGGTTCGTCCCATGCACACCGGTATCAGTTCTGCCGGCACACACAACCTTAATCTCTTCATTGGCAATCTGGCTCAACGCTGCTTCTAATGTTCCCTGAACAGTATATAACCCATTTTGCGCTTGCCATCCATGATACTGACTACCATCGTACTCTACAATTAGAGCAATACGCATGTATAAAATCTCGAAAAATAATGCCAAATCTAACCTAAATACCGTTTTTTGTCTAGGAAATGTTGCCCCGCTGGAGGTTTTATGTTGTAATTTTCGGTTTGCGGGATGAACCCTATGTCAGGTACTGTTCTTGATGGGAAGCTTGTGTCTTCTTTGATCAGAAATTCCCTTAAACAAAAAATTAGCCACAGTACTCGTACAGGACGTAGACCCCCGTGTTTGGCTGTTATTTTAGTCGGATCAGACCCGGCTTCCCAAGTCTATGTCCATCATAAGCGCAAAGCCTGTGCCGAGCTGGGTATTCTGTCTATTTTTCATCAGCTTGCAGACGATGCGTCAGAGCATACTGTATTAGAATTATTGAAAGAATTGAATCACGATCCCAGTGTTGATGGGATCTTAGTACAATTACCCCTGCCTATCCAAGTGCGTACCAGCACTATTATCGAGCACATCCATCCTAATAAAGACGTAGATGGATTTCATCCTCTGAACATGGGAAGATTGGCTCAGGGGCATCCAGAAATTCGTTCTTGCACCCCTTGGGGCATCATGCGTTTATTACAACATTATCAGCTGAATGTCTCTGGATTATCGGCCTTGGTCATTGGCTCCTCTACCATCGTAGGTAGACCTATGGCTTTAGAACTACTCTTAGCCAAGGCTACTGTGACTATTGCGCACCGTAAAACCAAGAATTTGGAACACCATATTCGTCAAGCAGACATGATTGTGAGTGCCACAGGGGTGCCTAATTTGGTTCAAGTGGATTGGTTGCATTCGAAGCAAATTATCATTGATGTAGGCATTCATCGTGATGCCAATAATAAAATTCAAGGAGACATTGATTTTGAGCAAGCACAATCACGTGTCGCATGGATCACACCAGTACCTGGCGGCGTAGGACCCATGACAGTGACCATGTTATTGGAAAATACGGTGAAATGTTGGTTAGAACACTAAGTCTACTCTTTATCAAAGTCGTCCCAGTTAAAACCTTCATCTAACTCGCCTTCATAATCTTCTAATTCATCCTTGAGACGCCGTTTTTCCATTTTTTCATCTAATTTACGCTTGATTTCCATCCTGCGGTGAATATCAGCAGGATCAAACTCCAAATCATCGCCTTGTTCAGAAGAGGAAGAGGCGAGATTAGCATCGTAATCACTATGATGTTTCATTTTTGTTTCTCCTTGCAATGCATCCTACTTATAGTATAGTTCTTTTTTTACAACTGCTTGGGCATGACACGTTCAGGCTGTCTGCCGTTCGGGCTGAGGATGCGTTTACGTGGTCTCGAAGCCAGGAATAAGCTTCGAGACGATGCTTCGCCTCTCCTCAGCTCGAACGGGACTAACTAACCCTATTAATTTTTATCAAAGTTGAATTTATGCTCAGTTATCAACACGGTTATCATGCTGGATGTTTTGCAGATGTTGTCAAGCATCTAGTGCTATGCAGCATTCTTTCTTATTTAACCAAAAAAGAAAAACCTCTTTTTTATCTCGATACTCATGCTGGGCGTGGCTTATATGATCTCAAAGCCAAAGAAGCCATGAAGAATCAAGAGTTTTTGCTAGGTATTTCTGCATTATGGTCAGAGAGAAGCCGTCTACCCCAAGAGTTTTCCAACTATTTAGCTGTCTTGCAGCATTGGAATTCAGAGGAGCCCCTACGCTATTACCCAGGATCTGCCGCTTTGGCAATCCATGCATTGCGTAGCCAAGATCGTTTATTTCTTTGTGAAAAGCATCCTGGTGAATTTGCCCATTTACAAACATTTACCAAAAGATACCCGCGCGTTCATTGCTCGAATGAGGATGGTTATGAACAGCTACTCGCTCGATTACCGCCTCCTGAGCATCGCGGGCTTATTATGATTGATCCCAGCTATGAAATAAAAGACGAGTACAAGATTGTTCCACAAATGGTTCAAGCAGCATTACGTTTGTTTTCCAGCGGTGTCTATTGTATATGGTATCCCGTTATCAATAGTCAATTACGCAGCCAATTTTTGAAAAATCTCGCTGGCATCTCAGCGCATCGTTCATTAAGCGCTGAGTTTTACTTAAACTCACAACCCCCTCTGGGTATGGATGGCTGTGGATTGTATATTATTAATCCTCCCTTCACCCTCGAACAAGAATTACGCGTCGTATTTGATTGTTTGTTGCGCATTTTAAATCCCGGCAGATCGTCTTATGTACTAAAAGCAACAGAGGTCTGAGACATGATTCTCTTCAAAAAACTAAGCCTGTTTTATCACATCGGCTTTCTATTCATCATTCTGTTTTCAAGTGCAGTGCATTCATACCCTGCTCCCTCAGTATGGGAAGTCTTAAGTCAACAATTTTCTTTAGATCATGAGGCAAACCGTCCAGAAGTACAGGCACAAATACGTTGGTTGATTCAGCATCCCCGGTATCTTCAACAGCTGACTCGCGCTGAACCGTATATGTACCATATTATGACTGAAATCAAAAAGCGCCATTTGCCAGGAGAGCTTGCCCTACTACCCATGATAGAAAGTGCTTATAATCCGTTTGCGTATTCCGGAGCGGGTGCTGCGGGTCTTTGGCAACTGATGCCAGGCACCGGGTCAGATTTTGGCTTAAAGCAAGATTGGTGGTACGATGCCAGGCGGAGCATTCCCTCTTCAACGGGCGCCGCTTTAGATTATTTAGAATACTTACATCGTCTTTTTCATGGTAACTGGATTTTAGCCTTTGCAGCCTATGATGCTGGAGAGGGCGCGATAGCTCGCATCATCAAAGACAACCATCATACGAATTTCTGGTCACTTCCTGTCCCGAAAGAAACCAGGGCTTATGTGCCCCGCTTATTGGCCCTGGCTGATATCATCCAGAATGCACAAAATTACCACATTCAGCTTCCCCCTATTCCTCATGTCCCTTATTTTGAAGAAGTGGCAATTGGATCTCAAATTGATCTGAATCATGCAGCCCAATTAGCCGGGATATCCTATCAAGATTTGCTCAAACTGAATCCCGGATACAATCGTTGGGCAACAGCGCCTAATCAACCTTATAAACTACTCATTCCTGCCTCTCATGCTGCAAGTTTTAGCCGTAATCTTGCTCATGTACCTAAAAACCAAAGGGTCTCTTGGACTAGATATCGCGTCAATGCTGGGGACAGTCTCGACACTATCGCTGCCCGCCATCATACCACTGTCAACATGATCAAAGAGTTGAATCAATTAAAATCCAACATTATCCCGACTGGACAATTTGTCCTCATTCCTAATCACCAATATGCAACGATCCCTCCCGCAACACCGCAGAGCCATTTCTCTAAGCCCAAAGCTTATAAAACCATTTACATAGTTGATAATAAAGATGATTTTGATTCAATTTCCAAAAAATTAAACGTAACTGTCGAACAAATCAAAGCCTGGAATAATTTAGCAGAACAAGCAGAGTTGCAATTTGGTCAAAGTTTAATCATATGGAGAACTGCTCAAAATGCCACGTACATAGTAAAAAATGGAGACAGTTTAACCCGTATCGCCCTCACCTATCACACGGATTTACAAAAACTCCTATACTTAAACCCCAACCTACGCAAAACACAATTACGTCCAGGACAAGTCATCAGAGTTTATTGAGAGCCCGCCGCTTGGTCTTCATGGCAAGGCCAGAGCTCTTCGTGACCTCAGCAGTGCTAACATTTGTAGCAAGAGCCCTAGGGAAGAAACTCAAATTGTGACCAAGCAGTCTATGTGGGATTGTGTGAAAGGTCAGGCATGATCTTACCCTGATTTATCTGGTGATTTTAGCGCTAACATTATATACTTTAACCAACATCCACGAATCTCAGTGACTATGAAGCTTTTATTTGACTTTTTCCCCATTGTTTTATTTTTCATTGCTTATAAATTTTTTGATATTTATTGTGCCACTGCTATCGCCATGGCTGCCTCATTTGCTCAAGTTTTGCTTTTCCGTTTGAAGCATCAACATTATGAAAAACTACATCTTGCAAGCTTAGGCTTAATTTTAGTATTAGGCGGCGCAACCTTATTTTTCCATAATCCTTGGTTTATCAAATGGAAGCCCACCGGTATTTATTGGTTATCTGCTCTGGTCTTTATTGGTTCCAACTATATTGGCACGAAACCCATCATCCAAAGAATGATGGAAAGCAATGTGAGCTTACCCAGAAAAATATGGCAAAGACTCAATTATGCGTGGGCTTTGTATTTCACAGTTATGGGTGCCGTGAATATCTACGTAGCCTACTATTACACGACCGATTTTTGGGTTAATTTTAAATTATTTGGCGGTGTAGGCTGTATGCTAGTGTTTGTATTCATCCAAGCTTTGTATTTAGCAAAACATGCCGTTGTTGCTTCATCCAGTCGTTCATAAGGTCAACGGAGCTCATATGCGGTTACTACTGGTTGAAGACGATGAATTATTGGGAGATGCTGTCAAAACCGGCTTAACTCAATTTGGATATATTGTAGATTGGCTAAAAAACGGTGACATAGCCTGTAATATCCTTAAAACCGAATCCTTTGACTTGATTATTCTCGATTTAAGCTTACCCAAAATTTCTGGCATGGTGCTCTTGCAAACTATTCGCCAATCACAGAATAGAACGCCCGTTATCATCTTAACCGCCCGAGAATCCATCGATGATCGCATCAAAGGCCTAGATGCGGGCGCAGATGATTATATTACCAAACCTTTTGATCTGAACGAGTTAGGTGCACGAGTACGCGCATTAACCCGTCGCGCGCAAGGGCGCGCAGATACCGTATTGCAGTATGCCAATATTACGATCGATCCCGCTGCGCACTCTGTTTCTTTAGATGGACAACCCATCAATGTCCCGCGTCGTGAGTTTGCTTTACTCCAAAAACTCATTGAATCCAAAGGTCAAGTGCTCTCTAGAGAACAGCTCATGCAAAGTATGTATAGCTGGGATGAGGAAGTTGATAGTAATGCATTAGAAGTTCATATTCATAATCTGCGTAAAAAATTGAATGCCAATTTTATCCGTACCATCCGAGGTGTCGGATATTTGGTTGATAAGATTCCCAAGGATGCGAGCAATTGAAAGCGTCGATACGTAAATTCCTGCTCATTAATCTTTTATTCGCTGTAACACTCACCACAACATTAACCGCCGTCGGAAATTATTATCTCGACCAAAAAAATATCCAAGAGCATCTGGATACCCTGTTAGCAATCTCTGCGTTGTCTTACCAGGCATTGCTGGGTGATGATGTCTATCAACGACAATTACAATCCATTCAAGAGGCGCTCAATACGATTCCGGGAAAAATTGAAAATTATTATCGTAAAGCTGAGTTGACCAATCAGCCTCCAGAGTATTATTTAGAGAAATTTAACTTCCAAGTATTATCAAATTCAAATCAGCTTTTATTGCACTCTTCAGGCGCACCCAAATTGCCATTATTGTCCAAAACGGAAGGGTTTCATAATAAGTTATTTGAGCAAAAGCATTGGCGCGTATTTACCACAATCAACCCCAAGGCCCAAACACGCACCGTTTTGGCTGAACGTTATGACACTCGAAATGAACTGGGACGTCGTATAGCACTTGATGATTTGTATATCATGTTGCTGGTTCTACCCTTAGCGGGATTTCTCATTTGGATAGTCATTGGTCGTGGTTTAGATAGCTTGGAATCCGTTGCGGATGAATTGGCCAATCGAGAGCCCAATTATTTGGAACCAGTCAAAATCGAAGCCTTACCTGAGGAAATTCTACCCGTTATTGATGAATTAAATAAACTCTTTTTTCGTCTTAAAGAGGGATTTGAGCGTGAGGCACGTTTTGCAGCAGATGCTGCACATGAGTTACGCACGCCTTTGGCAGCATTAAAAGCACAAGCGCAAGTTGCCTTGAACACCACTGACATTAATGAAAAGAACATTGCTTTACAAAAAGTAATTGCTAGTGTGAATCGTAACACGCATATCGTGCAACAATTATTAACCATGAGTAGGCTCGTACCGGATCAAGTTTTTTCTCATGATTCGGACTCGGTTGATTTAATTAAAATTACTCGCGAAATCTTGGCAATGTTAGCGCCCAGCGCCATTGAAAACCATATTGAATTAGAATTTGAACCCGAGCAAGATGTTCCAACCTTTCCAGGGACCCCCACTGCGATCAGTATTTTAGTTAGAAATCTTGTAGACAATGCCATTCGCTATACGGAACCAAACGGGCATATCATTGTTCGAGTCTATCAGCAGAAAACCAGAGTTGTTTTAGAAGTCCAAGACAACGGCCCAGGAATACCCGAGCAATTTAGGGCCCGCGTCTTCGAACGGTTCTTCCGTGAACTGGGGAATAAAAGCACCGGAAGCGGTTTAGGCTTAGCCATCGTACAGCAAATTGTCTCGCTACATCATGCGGACATCAGTTTGGACTCCCCTGAATCAGGAACTGGCTTAATTGTGCGCGTATTTTTTCATTTGAAAACCAAATCAGTGTCGTAGAGAGCAATTTACCAAGCGGTGACCATGTTTTCGCTCTTCAGGGCATGACGAACAACAATTAATCGGCTTTTGCTTTAGTTACGTTAGACACAGTTGGTGGAAAATAAGTGGCTGAATCAATAACAGCTCTGATTTTAAGAGTTGTTGCCATTTCGAGATCTCCTCGCCACTGGCTAATTAATTTTGTTTGTTCTAAATCAATTTGTTCTGCCTTAACAAGTTTTCTAAGCAAATTAGCTGTTGTCACTCTCGTTTCATGCACGCTCCCTATCTTAAAAGCTCGATGTGCATAAGATACATATAATTTTAAACGACCATCTGTGGTTAATGGTATTCCGGTGCTCAACTCCTGATTGGGAACTTCAATGCCTGACTCTAGTTCTTGATCAGACAACCACGGTAAGGATGGGTATGTTGTTTGAAGATATTTTATTGTTGCGGCACAATCCATTTCATTGCTGTTTGATATAATATAAACAGATTCATCCTTATTTTGGTCAAAAAAGTACCGCGTATTCCTGTCCGTTTCCTCCGAAAACTTCATTCGTGCAAGCCATGCCTGTTCTAATAAGGCCAGTGCTACATACTCCGAAGTTAATTCTTCCAAGCTAGATAAATCACGTATGGAAATTAAGCCTTCTCTATTTCTGAATAGACTCTCAGTGATTTCCTCGGGAAAATTTGCATCTCTTAAAAATGAGAAAACGTTTAATAATTTGTTTAAAAATTCTTTTGTTTTGATGGTTCCGAGTTTATATTGTGAAATAAGATCCCAATCGATTTGACCTAATATCCACGCATAGCTATAAATTGGCATGCCAAACATACCACAACAAAGCACAGATGAGGCAAATGATGGAGAGGCATAGTCGCTCTGAAGTTTGGCAAATGCTTTAATACTCGCCCATTGTCTTGCTAAATTCTCATTTAGATAGCTTAGCATGTTGGCAGGAATACTTGCGTCTTTTAATGGCTCAGCTAAAGCTGATAAATTAATAATTGTAATCACTATTTACCTTTTAATTGGTGCTAAAATGAAATGTACTCTATTGTCTCTTTAGTTGATTCGTCAATTACAATGATTTGGTTTTGATTTTATGCAAAAAAGGAATGAACATGAAAGACAAGAGGAAAGCTATCATATACAGCCCTATCCACCCGTAATGGATTTGTAAAAAAGCGCCCATTGGACCAGAAAACACTCGGGGTAAGCCTGCAATACATACCAAAATAGAAAATTGAGTTGCGGTAAATTTCTGATTTACGAAGCGCATTATCAGTGCAACCAATGCAGTAGAACCCATGCCAGCGGCAAAATTATCGCTGATAACCGCAAGGCTAAATAATACTATATTTTTTCCAGCCATAGCCAAAAAAACAAAGAGTAGATTAGTCACAGCCTGCAACAAGCCAAAGTAAAGCAAAGCTCGATACAAATTCAGTCGTAACATCAATACGCCACCTGCTACGCCACCCAAAATCAGCGCTAATGTACCCCAAATTTTATTTACGTACCCAATTGTGGCAAGAGAAAACCCCAAGCCTTGAATCAAAAATGGCATCACAATACCACTGATTGCTGTCGTAAATACTTCTCCTAATTTAAACAGCAGTATGAATATACAAAAAGAAAAAATCCCAGAACGACTTAATAAATCGCGAACTGGCGCCATAAAACTGTCTAACACAGTACTATTTGTAACTGTGGTTTTTTTAGGCTCTGGACTCCAAAGTATGGCCAAAACCCCGACTAACAAAGCCGCACTCATCGCACGATAAGCTACTATCCAACCATAGTTTTGCGCTATCACTAACGCAACCCCACCACTCATTAACATCCCAATGCGGTATCCTGTGCTAGCCAATGAAGCACCCAGGCCGTAATACTCACTGGGTAAATACTCAATCCGGTGTGCATCTATTGCTGCATCTTGCGTCGCAGAAAAAATTGCTAAAATAAAGGCTAACATGGCCATGATGCCAGGAGATACTATGGGTTTAAACCAAGTAATGGCATGCAAACCTGCGATTAATAAAATTTGCATACCACAAATCCAGCCCCGTCTTTTTCCCAAGGATAAAATACGATACCGATCCAGAAGAGGCGTCCATAAAAACCGAAACAGGTAAGGAAGGCTAATCAAGCTCAACGAACTGGTCAACCAAATAGACAATCCTGCATCGGCAAACCAGGCTTGCAGAGTTGAGCTCACCAAAGAAATGGGTAAGCCGGATGAAAATCCTAAAAGTAATACGATAAAAAGCTTTTTAGTCATGATGGGCTGAGTCTTCAAAATAGACCCGTTCGAACTGCGGAGTAGCGAAGCTAAGTTTCTAAGTCATCACTTGTGACCAGCTTCGAGACAGCGCTGCCGCGCTTCCTCAGCCCGAACGGCTCAAATCATATTAAAATTACGTGATATTCAACTTTTAATAACCCTACGCCCCGCTCCCAAGACTTATTCACGATTGTCCGCAGGATCCCGAGACTCAATATCCGCGGACAAGGCGTGTAACCTAGGCACTAAGATGAGAAAGTCGAGCACGGTTTTAAAATTATGATTATTACTATTTTTTGTTTTTCTCAGGTTTAGCAATTGACAATAATTTCACTTTAAAAATCAAAGTTTCATTGGGTCCGATTGCATTGCCGACACTACGTGCGCCATAGGCCAAATTAGCAGGAACGAATAGCTCCCAATTAGAGCCTACTGACATCAATTGCAACGCTTCTGTCCAACCGGGAATCACTTGGTTTAATGAAAATGTCGCTGGTTGCCCTGATTTTTCAGTACTATCAAAAACCGTGCCATCACGCAGCTTTCCTTCATATTCTACGGTAACTGTATCCGTCAATTTAGGTTTTTCACCTTTCCCTTTGGTAATAATTTTGTATTGTAATCCACTGGGTAAAGTCACCACGCCTGATTTGCCTTTATTTTCTAGTAAAAAGGCTTGACCATCAGCTAGATTCTTTTGGGCAAGTATTTCAAAGTCTGCAGTTGCTTTTACCATCATACTTTTTTGAAAACGATCCAGAGTATCTTTCATTTCTGCAGCAGTTAACAGCGGGTTCCCGTTTCCGTTCATGCCATCGGAGATCCCTTTGCACATAGCCGGTACTTGAATGGGGATCTTCTTACTCTCAATAGTCTTTCCGAGATCATAGCCAATAGCATAAGATATTTTATCTGTATCATTTTTTAAGCTCATCACTTCCTGCGCAAACGGCGCTGTCATCATCAGACTTAAAACGCTTCCAGCGACCAGTTTCATTTTCATATTCAACTCCTCTTGTCTATTTATAATCCATTACAACCAAGCTACAGTTCGTCACAACATTTTGCCGAATTTATACGGAAATTACTAGTGCTCTCAACCACTGAACCTTTACAATCAATCAAATAATAGGTAAATTACCGTCTATTTTTCAGAATAGGTTGCATAATGGAAGACAATACGATTAAAAAGGTTCTTAAAAGGCATAGAAGGTTCCTGTGTGTGATTTGTGGATATATTTACGATGAGCGCCTAGGTTGGCCTGAAGATGGTATTGCTCCCTTCACACGTTGGGAAGATGTTGCTGAAAATTGGTTTTGCCCTGAATGCGGTGCTAGCAAAGAAGATTTTGAAATGATAGAAATTGAAGAAGAAGACGAGGATCTGTAGGGTATTCGCTAGAATTCTCTCCAGACCCTAAATTAAGGCTTCACGACAGCTAGTATGACTATCAAAATTAACACCAATGTCGGCAGCTCATTGAACACGCGATAAAATTTCGTAGAATGTCGATTATGCCTGACCGCGAAACGTTTCACGCAATAGCCACAATACCCATGATACAGCCATAATAGCAGCACCAGGGCTAATTTGGCTTGCATCCAACCTGCGTGACCATAGTAGAAAGGGTCATTGCTAAATAACCACAGCCCAAGACCTGTCGTCATCACACCAGCCGGACACATGATGGCGTAAAACAAGCGGAACTCCATCGTTTGAAAGCGATCAATGCTGGTTTTATCTTTTGCTTGTGTATGGTAAACAAATAGTCGCGGGAGATAAAACAAGCCTGCGAACCACGCTACCATTGCAATAATATGAAAAGCTTTAATAATTAGCATACCACTCTCCTATAAGAGTTATTTACGTCGAACTCTCTTCTGCTGTTTGTTTTTAACAATATTCAATGTTTCAATACTCAGGGAAAAAATCAATACTACGTATAAATATTCCCTCGGTATATGGAAAGAAAATCCGTCTGCCACTAAAAATGTCCCTATCAATAGCAGAAAACACAATGCTAACATTTTGATCGTGGGATAAGTCTGGATAAATCGCGTAATTGCAGTACTTAAATAAAGCATACCCACGATCGCAACGCTAATTGCTGTCGCCATGATCCAAAATTCCGTTGTCAAACCAATAGCCGTCATCACACTATCGATAGAAAATACCACGTCCATCACCCCTACTTGCACCACCACCTGCCAAAATGACTGGCGCATTTTGCTTTCACAAACCCTTAAAGAGCGCGGTATCATCTCCAAATGTATTTCCTGAATGGCTTTTGCAATTAAAAAAAATCCACCAAGAAGTAAAAACAGCGTGTGAATTGAAAATTGCGTGTTTCCCCAGACAAAGAGTGTATCATTAAGTTTGACCAAAACTACAGCAAAAGCCAATAAAAACAAGCGTGCTACCCACGCAAACGTCAACCCCCAATACCGTGCTCGCTGCCGGTTATGTTTGGGTAATTTTTCTGTCAATATAGATAAGAAAATCAAGTTATCCACACCTAGAACTATTTCCAGTATAACCAGCGTTGATAAGGTCACCGCAACATCTACTAAGCTCATATCCATCCTTATTGACCAATAGCCTCATTTCATAGTACTATAATTAAGCGACATTTTGAGTACCTAAACATTAATATCATCAAGAAATTTATTAATCGAGCCAAAGCGAACAAAACAAGAATAGATCCACAATACCTTGTTTCGCCAGATAAACACAGCATTTTGAAACGAGACATCGATTCCAATGCCATTGCCGTAGTCGAGCGTTTAACACATGCTGGTTATGAAGCCTATCTGGTTGGCGGCGCGATTCGCGATCTACTCATGAAGCAAACGCCCAAAGACTTTGATATTGCCACCAATGCAACGCCACAACAAATTAAAAAACTATTTCGCCAAGCTCGGATCATTGGCCGGCGCTTTAAACTAGTTCATATTCCTTTTCAGCGAGATATTATTGAAGTATCAACGTTTCGATCCCATGAGCCCATTAATACTAATATCCAAACCAACGATCAGGGTATGTTGATTGAAGATAATGTATATGGCACCCTAGAACAAGATGCTTGGCGACGAGATTTTACTGCTAACTCCCTGTATTACCAGGTTGAAACCGGTGCAATTATTGATTTTACGCAAGGTTTCCGAGACATCCAGCAAAAACGCATGTGTATTATTGGAGAACCCAATACACGCTACCATGAAGATCCTGTCAGAATGTTACGTGCAGTGCGATTTTGTGCGAAATTAAATTTCACGATTGCGCCTGATACGGCAGCGCCCATCACCAATTTGAATCATTTGTTAACCCATGTTTCTGGTTCGCGCTTATTCGATGAAATGATAAAATTATATCAAAGCGGGCATGCTTATAAAGTACAAAAATTACTCGATCAATATGGCTTGTTCCAGCAACTTTTTCCTATGAATGCCGTATTACCAAAACATTACCCAATGCAGGTTTTTTTAGACTTGGCGCTGGAAAGCACTGATGCACGAGTGAAGGCTCGAAAACCGGTGAATCCAGCCTTCCTGTTTGCCGTCATTTTATGGTTTCCTATGCAAGTTCGAGCTAAAATACTGCAAAAATCAGGGATTGATCCGATGCCTGCCTTGGACCAAGCATACTCTCAAGTGATCAGCGAACAGAATAAAATCATTATGATTCCCAAACGTCACGCACAAGTCATTCGAGATATATGGTATTTACAAACTCAATTTGCCAAGCGAAGCAGCTCAAAAGTATACCACTTATTCCAGCATCCCCGGTTTCGAGCCGCCTATGATTTTTTTGTGTTGCGTGCACTGGCCCATGAAGAATCTCTTGATCTGGCTAAGTGGTGGACGACTTTCCAAGAAGTAGATGAGCAAACACAAACGCAAATGATTGCGGATGTGACTCCAGAAAAGAAGAAGTAACATGCCAATTGTCTATCTCGCCCTAGGCTCTAATCTTAATATGCCACGCCGGCAATTAAGCAATGCGTTTAAGAATTTACGCACTCTTCCGCGTACTTGCTTGCATACACGCTCCAAAATTTATTTGACGAGACCCATGGGCGTCAAAGCACAATCCAATTACTTCAATGTCGTAGTGACCATCAAAACACAATTATCCCCCTATGCCCTCTTCTTGCAATGCAAAAAAATAGAGCAAAAACAACGTAGAATCCATAAAAAAATCTGGGGATCACGCAGCATTGATATCGATATTTTACTTTATGGTCACATCAGTATGCGAAAGCATAGGCTTACTATCCCGCATCCCCAATTGATGTGCCGTGATTTTGTGGTTGTTCCTTTGCTGGAGTTGTCACCTCAGCACTGTTTGCCTAGTGGCGAGTACGTGAGTTTAAGTCCTGAAATAGAAAAAACCATTATTCGGTCGTGCTAATACGCTTGGGCGCACTAGTAGCGTACCTCTCAATCAACCAATCCTATAAGATCCCAAAAGAGAATTGTAAGGTTGCATCGCATTTTCGCGTGTAGGAAGTATAGAATTACGCCCCAAAGCATAAAAACCAATAGCGGATACGATTCCAATACTGGCTGCAATAACGACATTTGTAGGCATGTTTACAGCAATCAAACCTGCTAAAATTATAGCAGTAAAACACAAATTAGCCTTATTTCTAGCTTGATCGAATAGTCTACTTGCAACACCCATAAAAAAGCTTGCTTGAAGTACCGTATTCATTTCGCGTCGCCAAGTTTCTATGAATGTCAATTGCTCTGGTGCTGTTGCAATTAAATTAGGCAGATCAATTTTTGGAATATCTACCCCGTTGTGGCTAAAAGCTTGATCATGGTTTAATCCTCTCCACAACCGTTCATTTTTCGTCGAGTTTTTAACAGCTGGCAACCCCTGAACAATCTTCCCTTCCTTCAGATGAGTCCACTCATAATAAAAGGCAAGATCTCGCTTAGTCATTTTGTAGTAGTACTCTAAAAGTCCATTATGGATAGCACAAGGAAAAAGCAAATCATTGGCATAAGAAAAATCTTGAGATTGTTTACCAGAATGAATCAGCGTTAAAAAAGGCTCCTCTTCGTTAGGGTTATTCTTTGGATAACCAATGGTGGAACTTTCTGAAAGCATATCATTTCTGCAATCTATCACTTTCAATTGAGGATTATTTGTCAGAAAGTAATAAAACGACCGCCCCATACAATACCAGATATCACTATTTAAATTACGCTCATTTCCCTTAATCTTTAATTTACTGACATTGTTCAGCAACAATGGACTGATAACACAGCCGGTCGAATCTTGAGCTTGCGGCTGAGAAGTTATTGGCGCATTGGGGGAGTTGAAATCTATGCCAATGATTTCTTTCAGCAAAGACGAGCTTATTGTTAATTGAGTGATGTCTGGCATACGTGAAAGATAAGCATTTAATTCTGCAGTGAATTCAACAAAGCGGCCGTTGAGAAAAAGCTTCTCTGGAATTATATCGGATAAATCGAGTGTATTCGTATCTTCTGAATGGTATTGCTCTAAATTATAAAGAGGCATCCGATTTCCGATTGTTTTAATAATAAACACATAGTCCTCGCATTTTACACAAAAAAAACAGCCATGTCAATCATTGCAACCCTTTTCCCCTTGTTCAACTACCCAGTGTTTCATCCAGAACCCTCACTGTGCTCAGGAGCGCTACTGCTCTAAATTTAAGATAATTGACAGAAGGTAGCTGTTTTAGAAAAACTCCACTAGACTGTTAGTAATAGTTGCCATTGATGAGGAGCCAGGGATGCGTATCACAATATTACACGCAACAGATTTGTCCGAAAATCATTTCAAAATGTGCGAGCGAGCTGTCGATATTGCCAAACAGCTCAATGCCAAACTATATTTGTTACACGTGATTGAAACACCCCCTTCCATGGTATTGGCCCAAGGCCTTGGTTTTGTTGAAATAGAACGTCCTGAACCCCTTGTGCTGGATGCCAAATCGGTCATGGGCGTTTTAGGCGAAACCTTGGCTATTCCAAAAAACCAGTTACTGGTTGAATTGGGCTCAGCCAAAGTACATATTTTGCAAAAAGCAACGGATCTAGCCTGCCAAATGATCATCATAGGCCATCATTCTGATAGTAAAAGTGCGTTTTTAGGGAATACTGCCCGAGGTGTTGTAGATGAGGCTCTGTGTGATGTGCTTACGTTAAGAGAATAAACCCGGCTCTTCTGCGCATCTGTAGAAATATACGCATGATTAATTTCTACAGATGCGCAGAAGAGCCACAACGTCCCAAGTGGATGGGTATCAGTGAACGGTTTGAATTTATAGCCATATCATGCTAGGCTAAAATTTGTGAACGAGACGCCTCAGAATAGGAGTAGATTTGGAGTAGCGCTATCACTGAAGGCCGGCCAAAGGGCACATACCAATACTGGGAAGGAATTCTGGAGAATAATTATGCAAATTCAGGGGTTGACAAGTCTAAAAAAGTGGTTCAATTGTTGCGTGGTTGTAGCCTTACTAAGTTTTGCTACTAATGTAGTGATTGCTGCTGATCAACCACAATCTGATGGCACGGATTGTACCGGGCAGGATGGCAGGAACAGACCTGGTTTCTGCGGTGATACTGGTCCAGAAGGTAAGCCATTACCCAAGCAACCAGAAACGTCAAACCTCAGTGAGTGAATAAAACAAGTGACATGCATATATGACCGATTTTTGAAGATTCAATAAGAAAAGGAAAAACCATGCATGTCACCAATAGATAACAGTAATGTGGCTTTTCTCTAAAACAACTAACTTATGTTCAGAAAAATGATAACTCATCTGGTTCGTTATCTTGAGCGCGGAGGCGGGTCGCTCCACTTGACCCAGACTTAGTCGACAAGCACTACTACTAATACCAAGCACTATCTCTATAGTTCTTGCTATAGCCACAAGTGCTACACACACTACAGCTACTGCATTGGTAAGTATCTTTCCCCGTTGTAGAACCCATATAACTGCCACCACTGGAACAGCAACCGCTCAATAATAGACCGGATATAACCAGTATTACACAAAATGCGAGCCCTCTCATGATGGTTCCTTAAACAATTGTGTACTATAAATATAGTATATGATCTCGTTTTAAGCAAATTCGATGATGGGCGCAAAGGTGCCTTGATACGGAATGGTGCCGATAAGAGGATAATGCAGCCATTGTTCGAGTGTTTTCAAATTATCAGCTTGCGCTAGCATATGCGGATCGATGAAATTAGCAATCCACCCATGACAGGGAATATGCTGCTTCATCAAAGCATAGGCCGTGAGTAATGCATGATTAATACACCCCAGACGCATGCCTACCACTAAAATCACAGAGATATGACTTTGCACTAAGAAATCAATCCAAGTTTCTTGGTCATTTAAAGGCACAAACAGCCCACCAGCACCTTCAATCAGTAAATACTCCAAACTTTCTTTCGGATAAGACTCGTAAAATGCTTTGATCTTGCTTGCAGAAATAGACACCCCAGCTGCTTGAGCAGCCAAATGCGGCGCTATGGGCGTCTGCAGCATCCACTGATTAATGGGCGCTGAATGGCCGCCATTGGCTTGCTGTAAACGCTGGATATCGTCATTGACCCAAACACCCTCTTCTTCACGGCATCCACTAGCAACAGGTTTTAATGCTCTGGCATTTATTTGCTTTTGACGCAAATAATCAAGCAATGCAACGGTTGTATACGTTTTACCGCAATCGGTATCAGTGCCTAGCACAAAATAGGTTTTTATCATGCAACCTCCTGGATCCATTCTATAAATGCTGCGCGATGCGATAAAAAAGGCATATGACCTGAACGCGCCAATAAAGTATAACTAAACTGCGGATAACGCTCTTGCAAATAATCTAATACTCTGTGAGACACAATCCGATCCAAACGACCAAACAAATAGGCAACTGGCATCGTCAATCGCCCCAAGTTATCCCGCAAATCCCAATGCTTCAAAACGGATAGGCCGTCTTCTAAGCCTGATATATTGATAGCCGGTTGTTCCGGTATTTCCCAACTTTCACCAGAAGGCAATTGGGTTTGTACAAATTTTTGGCGCGTGAGATGCGGAGCAGTCACAAACTGATGATAAAAATCGTCTAAAATCTCAGGCGCAATCCCAGCCCAATCCTCTGTTTGGATAAAATAAGGGGACGAATTGATTTGGAGTAATTTCAGGACGCGCTGAGGGTCTTCACTAGCCAATCGAGTAGCAAACAAGCCGCCCAAAGACCATCCACCCATAATAAATTGCGCAGGAAGCTCGGACAATAATTGTTGTTTAAAATCACCCCATTCCATCTTTGGGCTGCCCCCAAACCCCGGCAAGTCGACTAAATAAATTTGATAAGGCAACGTCAATAAATCCGGCAAAACGCTATGCCAAATTTGACTATCAAAGCCCCAGCCATGGAGTAACACCATTGGCGTACCTTGACCGTATACTTGAATAGCAATTTGACTCATGCTTGCAAAACCTGGAATAAACGATCGATATCAGCCGTCGTGTGGTGGTAATTCAAAATAATCCGCAAGCCAGTTTCTTGCTTGCTCACCGTGGGTTGTCGAATGGGAAAGCATTGAATTTGGTTCCGCTCTAATTTTTCTGCATAAGCCTGCGCCAAAAAAGGACATCCCAATTGTAATTGTTGAATCGGGGAAATAGAGTCTCGCCAGCGTAAAGCGGTTGTCCGTGTTAATTGACGAAAATAAGCGATCAAAGTTTGTAAATGAACACGTCTTTCATCAGATTCCCGTAGTATAGAAAGGACCTCCGTTAAACCATAAGCAAATGCCGGACTAATGGCTGTAGAATAAACCGGTTGTCGGGTTGCTTGCAATAAGGCATCAATCCACTCAGCTTTCCCAGCAACAATCGATCCGGAACCAGCCAACGCCTTGCCAAAGGGAATAATGCGCAACGGGACCTCGTCTTGCGTCAAGCCTGCAGCCATGACGCCACCGAGCCCTTGTGGGCCTACCACGCCAAACCCATGTGCTTCATCCACAATCAAATGCGCAGTGTCATGTTTCAGCAAAGTAGCCATATCAGACAACGGGGCATGCAAACCACTCATGCTGAATGTGGATTCAGTCAAAACGGCAGTAGGTACCGGCGCTGTGATTAGCTTTCGCTCTAAATCAACCAGATCATTATGTAAAAAGCGTGTGTAACTTGCCTGAGCCAATCCCAAGCCATCATAGATAGAAGCATGTACAGATTTATCCATTACCACATGCAGTCCAAATTGAACCAAAAGACTTGTAACAGCTAAATTCGCCACATAACCCGAAGAAAATAACAAACAGTCATCTACTTCCAGTGCTTGAGAAAATGCCTGCTCTAGTGAGCGATGAGGTGCATGGTAGCCGCATAGCACCATGGAACCCCCACTGCCTACAGGATAACGCGCAAATCCCTCACAATAAGCTGCCCGTACCCGGGAATCGTTGGCTAAAGACAGGTAATCATTGCAAGAAAAGTCCAAATATTTTTCGGTGGGATCCGACACAATGCGCGACCGATACAACCCCTGATCTTTGCGATCAGCGAGATACTGTACCAATTTTTCAGAGATAGACTGGCTCATTCCCATTCGATGGTGGCTGGTGGTTTCCCTGAAATATCATACGTGACGCGCGACACACCATGGACTTCGTTGATAATGCGATTCGATACTCGCCCTAAAAAATCCCAGGGTAATTCTGACCAATGTGCGGTCATAAAATCAATCGTTTCAACTGCACGTAAAGCAATCACATAGCCATACTGTCGACCATCACCCATAACTCCCACGCTTTTGACTGGGAGAAATACCGCAAAAGCTTGACTCACGCGCTCATATAAATGGGCTGCACGTAATTCATCAATAAAAATCGCATCCGCTTGCCTCAGAATGTCTGCGTATTCTTGCTTGACTTCGCCCAATATCCTAACACCTAAGCCAGGTCCGGGAAAAGGATGACGTTGAATCATAGCAGCCGGTAATCCTAATTTTAATCCTAATTTACGCACTTCATCTTTAAATAAAAATCGGAGTGGCTCAACAAGTTTTAAATGCATGGTTTCAGGTAAACCACCTACATTATGATGCGATTTGATCACTTCGGAAATACCTGCTTGCTGTGACAAAGCAGACTCAATCACGTCCGAATAAATCGTCCCTTGTGCAAGCCAAGCTACAGAAGAGAGTTTTTTGGCTTCCCGCTCAAAAATATCAATGAACAATTTACCGATAATCTTACGCTTTGTTTCTGGGCAATCTTGATGAGCCAATGCCGCGTAAAACTCTTGAGCCGCATCCACCCAAACAATATGGATGCCCATATGATCGGCAAACATGGTTTTGACTTGCTGCATTTCATTGTGGCGCAACAATCCCGTATCCACAAACACACAAATAAGCTGTTCGCCAATAGCGCGATGCAATAACGCTGCAACCACGGAAGAATCTACGCCACCTGATAATCCTAATAAGACCTTGTCTTGCCCGACTTGCTCTCGGACAGTATTAATCATTTCATCAATAATATACTCAGCTGTCCAATGCGTTTGCGCACCGCAAATTGTGACGGCAAATCGCTGTAAAATAGCATTGCCTTGTGGTGTGTGCGTCACTTCAGGATGAAATTGCAGCCCATACCAATGTTTTTGTTCGTCGGCCATCGCAGCAATGGGGGTATTGGTAGTGGTCGCTATCACCGTAAAATTGGGAGGAGCCTGAGTCACTTTGTCACCATGACTCATCCAAACATCCAGGGATGGCTCATTGGGTTTCAGGACTTCGACATCGGCAAACAAACCAGACGTCTGAAGCAAAGACAACTCCGCATAACCAAATTCACGCGTGGTGGCCGACTGCACTTCACCGCCCAATTGAGCCGCCATGGTTTGCATACCATAGCATATACCTAGAATTGGTACCCCAGAGTCAAATACCCAATCTGGAGCGCATGTATTGCTATTTAGCGTCACACTCGCAGGACCGCCAGAGAGAATAATCCCGCACGGCATCAATTGCTGAAATACTTTATCACTCACATGATAAGGATGGATTTCACAATATACACCCATTTCACGAAGCCTACGGGCAATCAGTTGCGTGTATTGTGAGCCAAAATCTAAAATTAAGATGGGATTTTCTTTAACCATAATTCATCGTAAGGAACGTACGTTCCTAAAACCCTCCATCCTCGTTGACTTGATAATTAGGCGCTTGTTTGGTGACATGTACATCGTGAACATGTGACTCTCGAATCCCGGCATGGGTAACTTGAACAAATTGTGCTCGTTGATGTAAATTTTCTACGGTACTGGCGCCTAGATATCCCATGCACGACCGTAATCCCCCTAATATTTGGTAAATTATAGGATGAATTGGGCCTTTATACGGAACCCGACCTTCCACACCTTCGGGCACTAATTTTTCTGCACTGAGCTTTGAGTCTTGGAAATAACGGTCGCTAGAACCTTGAGCCTGAGACATTGCCCCAATCGAACCCATACCGCGATATCCTTTGTAGGTGCGTCCTTGAAATAACTCTATTTCACCTGGAGATTCTTCAGTTCCAGCAAATATCGAGCCTAACATCACGGTATCCGCCCCTGCAGCCAAAGCCTTACACACATCTCCTGAAAAACGAATCCCACCATCAGCAATAATGGGCACAGCGCCTTTCACAGCAGCTGCAACATTGGCAATGGCAGAAATTTGTGGAACACCGACTCCGGTCACGACCCGCGTAGTACAAATTGAGCCAGGTCCAATCCCCACCTTGACAGCATCCACACCTGCCTTGATTAAATCTATAGCGGCTTGGCCTGTCGCAATATTGCCACCAATCACTTGGATATGCGGATAATGCTGTTTGATCCATTTAACCCGATCTAAAACGCCTTGTGAATGACCATGGGCTGTGTCCACGACCAGAACATCCACACACGCTTCCACCAAGGCAGCAATGCGTTCATCCGTCCCTTCTCCCACCCCTACTGCAGCGCCGACACGTAATTGTCCCGATTGATCTTTACATGCATAAGGATTTTCTTGAGCTTTTTGAATATCTTTAACAGTTATCAAACCACGCAGATAAAAGTCGTCGTTGACCACCAATAGTTTTTCCAGACGGTGTTTATGTAACAAACGGCGAGTCTCCTCTCGACTTTCGCCTTCACGAACTGTCACAAGACGTTCTTTAGGCGTCATCACCGCCGACACAGGTTGATCTAAATTCGATTCGAAACGAATATCACGGCTGGTCACAATCCCAATAAGACACTCCCCTTCGACCACTGGAACGCCTGAAATACTGTGTTTAGCCATAATTTCCAACAATTGGGCAACGGTGATCTCGGGGCTAACCGATATGGGATCTTTTACCATACCACTTTCAAACTTTTTAACGCGTCTCACCGCTTCAGCTTGCGCCGATATCGTCATATTTTTGTGAATAATCCCAATCCCGCCTTCTTGGGCCATAGCAATAGCCAAACGTGCTTCCGTCACCGTATCCATTGCGGCAGAGAGTAATGGCATATTTAAGCGAATATCCCGAGTTAAAGAAGTCTGCAGCGACACTTCGCGTGGCAGTACGGTGGAATGCGCTGGCATCAATAAAACATCATCAAAAGTCAGTGCTTGTTGCAAAATTGACAATGACATGTATGAACCTATTGATCAAATTAAGATGGCGTATTTTATCTCAAAACTTAAAAAATATCTATTGAATTACCAGTCAAATAACGTGTAGACTAAATAAACAATTTTACGAAACTGCTCTTCCCATCTCTAGGATCTTGACGTCCAGTAACTTGGCCGGCGGATTCGGCGATCTAGCTTAAATCCGATATAGATACCGCAGACAAGCCGCGGGACGGAGTGCTGGGAGAGAGCAGTTATATTTTTACTTTAAGAATTATAGGAGTTCGCTTGGCTAAGATCATCGTAATTACCTCAGGCAAGGGAGGTGTTGGCAAAACGACCTCTTCAGCGGCATTGTCGACTGGCTTAGCCATGCGAGGTCATAAAACAGTTGTTATTGATTTTGATATCGGTCTACGCAACCTTGACCTCATTATGGGATGCGAACGTCGAGTTGTATATGATTTCATCAATGTTATCAACGGAGAAGCTACGCTCCGCCAGACCCTGATCAAAGACAAACGTATTCCGAAACTATATATTTTACCGGCATCTCAAACACGTGACAAAGATGCTTTAACAATCGAAGGTGTTGGAAAAATATTGGAAGAACTTTCTAAAGACTTTGAATACATTATTTGCGATTCCCCGGCCGGCATTGAGTCTGGTGCTTTATTAGCGATGCATTTTGCAGATCACGCCGTGATCGTAACCAATCCTGAAGTCTCCTCAGTGCGGGATTCAGATCGGATCCTCGGAATTTTAGCTAGCAAAACCAAACGAGCTTTAGAAGGCAAAGATCCCATTAAAGAACATCTGCTCTTAACCCGTTACAATCCTGAACGCGTAGAACGCGGGGATATGCTGTCGGTGCAAGACGTACAAGACATTTTGGCCATTCCCTTAATTGGCATCATTCCTGAATCCAAAGCAGTCCTCAAAGCTTCTAACACGGGTACACCGGTGATTTTGGATGAAGAAAGTGACGCAGGCGTTGCTTATCAAGATGCCATTGCCCGTTTTCTGGGAGAAGATCGCCCCATGCGGTTTATCCAGGTCGAGCGCAAAAATATTTTTCAACGATTATTTGGAAAACATAGGGAGGACGCAAAAGCATGAGTATTTTCAAGTACCTACGCAAAAAAAAGCCCTCAACCGCATCAGTTGCCAAAGAACGTTTGCAAATCATAATTTCGCATGAACGCTCTGAACGCAATACCCCTGATTGCTTGCCTAAACTGACCGATTTGCCTCAAATGCAAGAAGAAATCTTAAATGTCATAGCCAAATACATCCCCATAGACCGCGAAAAAGTCAGCGTCAATTTGGAACGTTTGGGCGATAGTGCCATTTTAGAATTGAATTTCTCAATGTCAGATAAGCAAACAGAACATGAAAAAGAACTGACAGATTGAACAGATAAACCGTCCAATTTAAGGGAAGCTATGATTTCTGTCATCGTGAATGGTGCGCTAGATAGATTCGCCTCCTCGCGAAAGATTTTAGACATCCATGGCTAAAATCAGGGGACTACGAGCTCAGATTTCAGCTTTCCATAGCGCGCAGTACCACTATATGGCCATTTGACTGAACTTTATCGCATGCCAGTAAGGGCAAGATCATGTGTGTCTATAAATGACTCAAGTAGCCGACGTCACGAGCTTTATGCGCGGGATCCAGAGATCTTGCTAAATTCCTAGATCCCGCGGACGAGCCGCGGGACGTAGTAAATTAGTCATTGATTTCAAATTAAATTCTAATCGAGCATTTATTTAACACACATGCGCTTTCCCTGGCAAGATCACGATTAACTTTAAATTAAACTGATTATGTGATCTCAAATACCCTTTATTTATAAAGGAGTAAAAATGTCACCATTAGTAGAATATTTTCAACAATTATAGATTCCATATTATCTCACTACTTCTCAATTACTGGGCTTTTTATTCATAATAAATGCATAATGCGAAATTAATTACTGCCGAAAGTGACGCGCATAATTTAGGGGAAGTAGGAACGCACGTATCGTTTAGCACAACTCAAAAAAATCTATTTGCTACGATTGCTAGCAATGCTAAGGAAATTAGTTTCTTCTAAGAAATTGTGAAATCCTCAAGCTAAAACCATACTCCTACTTTCGCGCTTCAAACTCAAGATAGCATAGAAAAAATATAGGATTATTAGCACCATTAAATAAAAACCCAGCCCGGGCAATCGTCCAAAACTTAAACTAATAATAAACAGACTAATCCCACAGCCAGAGGATACGAGCATTAATCGGTAAGTTTGTTTAAAGCCAATTCTAAATTTGAAAAAAATGTAAGAAAGAGCTTTGCCAAATATCGCTAACAACCCCAAAAATGACCCGAAAAAAGTAAATAACAACATGGTGATACATGGGTAAATAGACAGCATCATATACCGTTTTATACTAGCCAAATTCGTATGTTCAACCCATTTATCCCCGCTGAAATAATCATTTTGAATACCGGCAAAAGACTCCATTTCAACCCCTTTAGAATCTTTATTTGCAAGGATTGGAGTCACCTCATCTGAAATAAACGATAAATGCGGCAAACGAATATACATGCGGTCCATCGTAATGAATATCATCCATTGCGGGTAAGCATGACTGACTTCAGTTAAATTGAGTTTTTCATCGATAATAACCACTACGTTATCCTGATTGTTTTTAATCAAATAAGGCATAAAGTTTGCGAAATTTAATTTACCGTCTTGGATTGCAAAACTTGGAATTTTTTTGATGGGCTCTATGAGTTGCTCATTGTAATAGGCATTGAACTTCTGGATGGATTTGATACTCAACGGTATCGCCGCAAGCGCAATCACCAACAAAAAGTAGATCAAACCAAATCCCCGCCATCGTTTACCCACATCAATATATAAACGACTGGAAAAAAATGCGAGGTATAGCGCTTGCCAGTATTTATAAATTCTGCGATCGATCGCATTAAGGTTTGTTTTATTATTTTTCATACGTTATTATCATAAACTGAGGATGGAAAATCATTATGCTATAAATTAGGGAGTATTTACAATTACACCATGACTATTACTACTCAACAATTCGAACACATCGTACGTTTAGCCTATTTGGATTTAGAAGATGTGGCTAATCAAATTGATAAATGCCGAGCAACCATTGAAAACATCGAGCATTTACAACTTATTGATACTACCCATGTTTCCCCCATGCATCACCCTACTTCGGTCACGCAATATTTACGTCCTGACAGTACCGTTATTTTCCCTAATATCGACGATCTTGCACACAGCGCGTCAGCATTTGTTGATAATATGTATACGGTGCCACTCATCATCAAAGGCTCGTGATATGCCACATCATCTTAGTTTAAGTGCATTAAGCAAAGCCCTTCATAATAAAAAAATTTCTAGTGTAGAATTGTGCACTCACTATTTAGAACGCGTGCGCGCAGCAACATCACTTAATGCATTCATCAGTATCGATGAAGAACAAGCCCTGCTTTCAGCCAAACAGGCTGATCAGCGTATTCAACGGGGTTTGGCTACGCCATTAACAGGTATCCCATTAGCGCATAAAGACAATATTTGCACGCGCGTATCACGAACCACCTGTGGTTCTAAAATGTTGGCCAATTTTACTGCCCCCTATGATGCGACCGTCGTCCAACGGTTGGCTGCCGAAGGTTGTGTAATGTTGGGTAAAACCAATCTCGACGAATTTGCAATGGGTTCTTCCAATGAAACCAGTTTTTTCGGTCCTGTTTCCAATCCATGGCAGCTTGATTCAGTGCCAGGTGGCTCCTCTGGGGGTTCTGCCGCCGCAGTTGCAGCACGCCTAGCACCTTTCACGACCGGCTCAGACACCGGCGGCTCTATTCGCCAGCCTGCTGCACTATGTGGCGTTACTGGCCTGAAACCCACTTATGGGTTGATATCTCGATATGGTTTGGTTGCATATGCTTCTAGTTTTGATCAAATTGGTTTAATAGCACCTAGTGCAGAAGATCTTGCCTTCATTTTGCCCGCCATTGCGGGATTTGATGAGTTGGACTCCACCTCACTTGCTTGCAAAATTCCCAACTATATGGAGACTTTAAATAATCCCATTCGTTCTTTAAGAATTGGCTTGCCCGAGTGCTTTTTCCATCCAGAAGTGGATGAACCTATTCAGAATGCAGTATGGGATGCGATTAGCGTGCTCAAAGACGCAGGCGCAGTCTTTGTAAAAGTCAATTTAGAGCATTATGCCCACTGGATCTCTTGCTATTATGCACTGGCTTGTGCCGAGGCATCTTCCAATTTGACTCGTTACGATGGCATCCGATACGGTCATTGTAGCACCACACAGGGCGCTAGCCTCCGTGACTGGATCACCCACTCTCGAACCGAGGGTTTTGGACCGGAAGTCAAAAGGCGAATCTTAACCGGGACTTATATTCTTTCTTCTGAAAGATTCGAGACCCATTATCTCCAAGCGCAAAAAGTCCGACATTTGATTAGCTTAGAATTGCAAGAAATTTTATCTTATGTAGATGTATTACTTGGTCCCACTACCCCCTCACTCGCTTTCCCAATTGGCGCAGCTGCTGCCAACCCATTGATTTGTCAATTATCTGACATTTTTACGGTTGCCGCGAATTTAGCCGGCTTACCTGCCATCTCAGTCCCGATTGGTTTTCAGAATGGATTACCTATTGGGATGCAATTAATGGGCTCGCATTTGGGAGAAGCCACCCTGTTACAAATTGCACACGCGTATCAAACCCTTACGGATTGGCACACCAAGATTCCTGCAGGGTATTCATGTGCCCAACCAGGAGCAAAATCATGATTTGGGATACTGTGATTGGACTCGAAGTGCATGCTCAGCTGAATACCAAAACCAAGTTGTTCTCCAATGCTCCTACCCTATTTGGAGCAAGCCCCAACTCACAAGCCAATATCATTGATGCCGGGTTTCCTGGCACCCTACCGGTATTTAATGAAGCTGCGTTGCATATGGCGTTGCAATTTGCTATGGCAATCCAAGCGCACATTAATCAATTGTCTTATTTCGAACGTAAAAACTACGTTTATCCTGATTTGCCCAAAGGCTATCAAATCAGTCAATTTCGACGCCCACTGATTCATGATGGTCATATCACTATTTTGGACCAAGAGAACAACCCCTTACGTGTTGAAATCACGCATGCACATTTGGAAGAAGATGCGGGCAAACTATTACACACTCAGTACGAAACCAGTGTCGATTTAAATCGGGCCGGTATCCCACTCCTAGAAATAGTGACAGCGCCTTGCTTACGTTCTGCAGCAGATGTCGTCACCTATTTAAAAACGTTAAATCAATTATTACGGTTTTTAAATATTTGCGATGGAAATATGCAAGAAGGTTCGTTTCGCTGCGATGTTAATTTGTCGCTCAAACGACCGGACTCAGAAACTTTGGGTACACGAGTGGAATTAAAAAATCTAAATTCTTATCGCTTTATTGAAAAAGCCATTGGGTTCGAGCAAAAGCGCCAAGCAAGCTTATTGGAGGCCAGGCAACCGGTAATTCAAGAAACCCGCTTATTTCATGAGGCGACCAATACTACCGCTGCTATGCGTGACAAAGAGAATGTGAACGATTATCGCTATTTTTCTGATCCAGATTTATTGCCGATTTTTATCGAAGAACATGTTTTACAACATTTAAAGGCCCAAATGCCTGAATTACCCAGTCAAATTCGGGAACGATTACAAAACCAAGATGACATCACCCATTCCGAAGATTTAGACTATTTGTTATCCTCACCTGCATTGATTCACTACTATGATGCCTGTAAAAAATATACGCAAGCTCCCAGTAAATTACTACTCAATTGGTTAAAGGGACCTTTGACCGCGGCACTTAAAGATGCTAACCAATCATTTGCTACGTTAACAATTACCCCAGAACACTTTGGAAGTTTACTGACTCATATAGAAAATCGGAGTATTTCCGACAAAGTGGGCAAAGATATTTTATTGCAATTGTTCACAACAAACCAAACTGTAGAGACATTGATTGCTCACAGTGGTTATCAAACCCAACCCATCGATTCTAATGCGCTCAAAACCCAGTTATTTGCAGAGTTCCCCAAACAAATCGCTCAATACCAAGCAGGAGATCAAAAAATCCTTACCTTTTTGATGGGCCAAGCCATGAAGCTTACACGCGGACAAGCTGACCCCAAAGACCTTCATGCCTTATTGGTGGAGGCTTTTAGAGTTGATTAGGGTCAATCCAATACTAATCATACCTAACAATAAATGCGACTCTAGAGCCATATCATCCGCAAAAATTATTCCAATATTTTTTTGTTCGTAGCCCTAACACTCAGCCATTCCCAATGAGAGTCAAACAAAAGTGTCCAGGTAATAGCAACATCTGATTGGGCACTATGCGTTGCGCTCAGTCGATAGCTTGGGGACGTATTTTTCATATACTCCATACGATAACGACGTTCTACTACTTCCAATTGACTATAACAATCACAAACCTGCTGTTCTCCAGGAGCAATCATACCAGCACAATGACATGAAAAAGCTGTGGGAACCTCAGTCGTCGGACTGACGATATAATAGAATTCGAAAGGAGTTTCATTTTTAATAATATGCTGAATATACGTTGTGCCAGCATAGCCACTTACTGCGTAAGCAATTCCTAACCAGATCACAAAAATGTACAATTTAAACCCATCATAATTTGGTCTTTCAACATATTATGTCTCCCCAGCACGTCATCCTTTACTGATTTCTTGATGACGTGCTGGGGAGATACCTTATTATTTTATAGTATAATATACTACCAAATGACACAAGGCGTTGTATTCGTCATCATGCTTTGCTCTGGGACGCTAAAAACGTTTTTGAATTCAGGACTATTTGCCAATGTCCCATTGACCCGATACTTAGCTGGAGGATGGGGATCGACAAAATTGAGACTATGCGCTCTTTCCGGACGCATGTTATTCGCCCAAATATGCGCAAAACTTAAAAAGAACTGTTGATCTGGCGTAAACCCATGAATAGTAGGTTGAGTCTGATACCCTTCTGCAGCATGAAATGCCCGGTAAGCTAAAATTAATCCGCCTAAATCTGCAGTGGCTTCTCCTACCACTAGCGGTCCTTGCACTGCAATATCGTCATCAATTTTATACTGAGAATACTGGTTAATAATACATTGGGTAGCGGATTTAAACTTTTCTAGATCCGTAGGTGTCCACCAATTGTGTAAATTACCCTGTCCGTCAAATTTAGCGCCCTGATCATCAAATCCATGAGTGATTTCATGCCCGATCACAACACCTATCCCTCCATAATTGACTGCCAACGGTGCATTCGGATCAAAATACGGTGCCTGAAGGATCCCCATGGGAATGTTAATATTGTTCATTGAAGAATCATAATAAGCATTCACAACTTGTGGCGTCATAGCCCATTCACTGCGATCCACAGGTTTTCCGATTTTATCCAAATCACGTTTGACTAAAAATGCACACCCACGCAATACGTTCCAAACATAAGGACCACGGTCAATATCTAAGGAAGAATAATCCCACCACTTATCTGGATAGCCAACCCGTTCTTCAATCATATCTAATTTCTTAATCGCTGCCTGACGCGTTTTCTCCGTCATCCATTGTAAATTTGCCAAATCGCGGCGTAAGACCTTACGGATTTGATCAATCATATCGATGACTTGTTGTCGTGCAGATGCAGAAAAATGTTGTTTCACATAGACTTCACCCACAGCAAAACCTAAAACACTGGATTCAGTGCCTACCACTTGTTTCCAGCGTGGTGGTAAAGATTGAACGCCAGATAAGACCTTTGCCATTTTAAAATTTTGTTCCATGAATGGATGCGAAAGATAAGGCGCCATAGCATCTACCCAATGCCAGCGTAAATACACCTTCCAATCCGCAAGCGACACGGTCGTTAACATGCGATCAAAGGTACCCACAAAATCAGGCATCCCGAGATTAATGCTTGCTTGAGAATCTTGACCATTTACCTTGAGATACTGTGCCCAATCAAAATGAGGACTCATTTTTTCCAATTCTTGTAGCGTCATCATATGATACACAGCATGGGGATCTCTTTGTGCAATTTGGGTCATCGATCCGCTGGCCAACTCTGTTTCTATCCGCATCACGATATCCGCTTCTTCTGCGGCTTGTGCAGGCGTATCTCCCATTAATTGAAACATCGCGCGCATGTGATGTAGAAAGGCTTTGCGAATTTTCTTAAATTTTTTCTCTGCTTTTAAATAATAATCACGATCCGGTAAACTGAGACCACTCTGAGTAAAAGCGCCTATCATTTTGGTACTGTCTTTAAAATCTTGCATACTGCCGTATCCAAATACGGCATCAATCCCATATTGATGCATATGGGCTATTTCTGCTTCCAAAGCGGAAAATGAATCGATGGATGCAATCCGGTCAAACTCAGCTTTCAACGGTGCAATACCTTGTTTATCAATACTCGCTATATTCATACCACTAAAATAAAAATCAGCTATTTTCTGTTCTACACTCCCAGCCTTAAGCTGGTTATTCTGTGCCAACTCTCGCAGCATAGCGTGAATAGCTTTCAGGTTTTTTTCTTGTAATACAGAAAAAGATCCCCAGCTGGAATACTCATTAGGAATGGGATTATTAGCTTTCCAGCCCCCATTCGCATATTGATAAAAATCCTGCTGTGGAGAAACACTGGTATCGAGCCAATCTAAATGTAACGACTCTTGCTGTAATCTGACATTATCGGTAGCACTTACAGCTGTAGCCGCCATCATTAAGCTCAAAACCAACGATTTCCGCATCTTTCCCTCACAGATATTTATATACCCTATAAAATTTAGCTTAGTATCATATTCCCAGCTTCGCAAATATGCAGTGAATTAACTTTGAGTTTTTTCGCCAGCACGTCATCCTGAACCGTAGGGATCGTCACAAAAATTCTCCATAGATTAATTTGATCGTTGCTTGTTTGATCTGACCGTACTCGTTGTTCTGCCGCGCATAACGATCAGAGTCCTAAAACGACAATGGTCCGCTGATAGGGGTTGTAATGCTGACTAACAGGGTACACTGCGTCAGAATATTTTGTAGCAGCAAAGATCGCTGGTCTCTCACAACCTCAGCTTGATTAATAGCCAACTAATTTTACGGAGAAATTTTGTGACGATCTCGCAGGCTCAGGATGACGGGGTGATTTACAACCAACCCATTATCGTGCCATAATATGACAACTTGTTCATTACTTGGTTTTTACATGCATGAAAAAGTTCAAAAATTGGTAAATTTCTCGGTTTGTGCTTGTGAAACTAGCGATAGATTTGTTTTTGCTGTGTGTCATGATACTCCAGCCAGTGCAGTCAAGCTTAAAATATTATCTGCGTCTATACAAGACATTACAAGCACAGATATTCGGGTCCTGGAAAACAACAAACCGTGCAATGTCCCTCCACAAGAGATTATCGATGAGTATTTGACAAAAGCCATCTCGCAATATTGCAAAGATCCTAGCACTATATTGGAATTTGTATATTTTGGTGATGTGAACTTAACTAATCCTGGTAAAGATATTTTCCCCGCCCTCTTCCTCGATAAAAATGAGTTTTCGCGATATATTAAAAGATGTTTTCCGAATTGCGTCATAATTAAGAGAATCCTGGTTTCTGCTAACGATACAATCCTTGATTTCGCCAAAACCGTATTTGCGCAAGTGCAGAGAAATGTATCGTTTCCCTTCATAGTTGATAGTTTTTTAAATAAAAGTCATCAAGATTTTTATACAGAAATCCATCGAATTGATTCGGGGTTAATCGATGCCTTATTAAAGTATCATAGAGTATTTCAAACCTATGCGTCTGAAGATGATGAAGATGATTTGGACGGTTTCTTGCCCATTAACTCCGCTTTAACAGCAATTCAGGACAACATCGAACGGCTTACTCCATTCGCTCAAGGATCCGACTATTTTGGAAAAATCAATGAGTTGAAATTAAATCTCGACCAAAAGTCTGTGTATTTTATGGAATTGACTAACGAATCACTCTCTGAAAAAAAATCCACCATTATGTCTTTGGTTTTTTCATTTTTAATCCCCCCATTGCTCAGAGATGATATCAAGGCACAACTTGCAGCAGAAGGCTTTAGGGTTGTGTCTGATGCAGTGTTTTTTGTTAAGTTCAACTACGATGAGATTAGTGAAATGATAGGAAAAGTCATACAAGAAAAGCAAGATTATTTTGTTTTATATCAGGAGGCTTCTGCACAAATGACTGAAGCAACCGCCAAAACACTGGCCGAACTGAACGCCTTCCAATCTTCTGTATCTGAGGTTGATTTTAGTCCCAACATAGCAACAATAACGGATAACATCATTGAAGATACTCAACAATTGTTAGACCTGTTGCAGAATAAATTATGTGCCCTGCAGCAATTACAGCACTCAGTTGAGCAGTTCATGCTAAAAGTTCGTGGATTGACCCTTGAAGCCCTAAGAAAAAAAACGCTATCTAATTCAACCTTCCTTCAAGATAGACCGTTAGACATAGACCTAAAGAAAAAGGATATTGAGCATTTTACTGGAAGAAGCTACTATACCGCTTTAGGGGTGGATAATACATACGAACCTATAACTTTATTCAAAGGGGTAAACACCCCTCCCTACACTGAAGCTACACAAACATCTAGATTAACCCCAAGAAAACCGTCTTCTGAAAGTAATGAACCAGATGAAACAACTGAAGGTTGTTTTTTTGGTCCAGTATGAAGCACACGGATACCCTCTTAGGGTAATGGATTAGACTTCTTGCATAACCTGTGAATTTTGATTTAGTGCAAGGCACAAACATTTCGAGGAGCGGAGTTTACCTGTGTAAATGAGCACTGCAGAAACGTTAGTAACGCCTCAATAAAAGAAAAGGCGCAGGTTATGCAAGCAGTCAAATGAATTTGACCGCTGAGATGCTCTGTAATAGGCATTTTCCAGGACAGTCTGGTCGGTCAGTCGATTAAAATTCTCGTACCCAATTTAATCCATTAATACTCCAAAAGCCGCTTAATTAAGAACCCTATGGCTAGCGACGCATGCTGTTTAATGCCTCATAGCCATCGCCATCTGAGTCATACTCCCCGCCGTAAACCTCTTGTAATACTCTTCGATTTTGTTTCGGCCAGGAGTGCTCTGAAATTTTTTCTACTTTCTCATGATACAGCCTATTAATATTACGGGCTTTTTGTAAAGTTTTTCTAAGGTTACTGCTAGTAATATTATATCCACTGGCTATTCCATAATCAGCATCTTGAGAAAAAACTTGAGTCATTCGAAGATGCCCATCTCGAATGAGTATCAATGCTCTTGCATGAATCGTAGCAAACGGTAGCTTTTGCACTTCTGAGCCATCACTACGTAATCCCGTGTACATTCGTCGTGTGATCTCTTTAACTGAGGTCAAATAACAAATTTTTAACAATAACTCATAGTGGGTATCGTCTAAATGGAGACCTAATCTTCTGAGTGCGCTTCTTGGCATTGGCTGCCCAGTACTACTGAATATTATCATACAACGTGCCAACAGATGCTCAAGATGAGGGTTGTTTTGGGTTAAAATAGATACGATTTGAATAATTGCAGCATAATCACTTTCTTTGGGTTTAATGGGCATAAAAAATCCCCCCAAGTGTCCAGGAACGGGTTTATGGATATAGTTTATTGCAACCCCATTACAGGATAAATTTTGCCATGGATAGTTAGTTCCGTATGAATTCACAGTATGCGGCCATTTTAAATGAGCTAATATTTCTTGCTCTGAGGTCAGGTTTTGCTCTCCACCAGATTTACGTATTGATTCACGAACCGACGCACTATCGGCTGTGATAAGACGGCGTGTGGGAATTTTTTCGATTGGCACTGTTCGCTTAAAGGTGCCATATCGATTATTGACAAATGTAGTTTTAAGCTGCGATGTCTGCGTAGATTTAGAGCGTGAAAAATCAAAATATCTATTTTCAACCGCAAGCATGTGATCTAATTCATTTTGATCAGGTGTACAAGCAGATTGGCTCATATGCATCGTACCTAACGCACTAGTAACCGCAGTTAGGCTTTGATCCATTTCGAATAATGGAGCGAGATAATTTATAAGCGCATGATATTGAGAAAGTCTAACCTCGGGATGTCCCTGGTTACTCATTAAATAGTAGATATTGCTGTCAATATCACTAAGCTTTTTTTGTGCCAATATTTCTGACAATTCAGAGTGTTCATTCACGGCTTCGGAGCTAAACTCCCCTCTTAAATGAAATTCATAATTATCCTTAAACTCATCAAGACCCAATTTCGCATACTCTAAAATATTGTATTTTTCACCTTCTAAAACATCTAAAGGTATACCGTGTCGTTGGAAAATTTTAATAATATGAAGATGTCCCATTCGTGCCGCAAGATGAAGAGGCGTTACTCGTCTCGTCCGTGTTACAGGCCAAGCGTCTCTAGTAGCCCATCCGCTGCCCAAATGCTCATACCCTTCTGCGCTGTCAGGATTTAAGTCTATTTCTGGATTATCTCGCTCTTGAATAATCATGGTTTCACCAATTAAGTTTTTATTTAGTACTAAATTGGCATGCGGCATTCTGTTTGCGCCAGAAGCAAAGATAGCTTCCACTAACGTCTCGTAACCTAATAAACACGCATAATGCAAAATCGTAGCGCGCTCTAAGAAATACCCTTGAGAAAAGCTTCGAACGTGATATTTCTCTCCATGCCTCGCAATTTTAACCGGAATCCTGACCACAAAGCACCCGTCACTAGAGATAGTATCCTCCGCAATTGCATTTTTATCTAGCGTAGGTTGGCTCAGTAATCGCAAAAACACTTGATGATAATTATTCAACAACGCCAAATGGAGCGCACTTCCTTCACATAAGCGGTCATCTATATCCGATGCGCCATCACAATTGATGCTTTGATCCAACAAATAAATAGGTAGATTTTCTTGTGCATCGTGATCTGATATATCTGTGGATAATGCTACTAATAACAAAGAACGGCCAAGGGAGTCACGAATATTGATATCAAAGCGTCCTGATTCAATAGCTGTTTGGACAATACTTAAATCATGATTTTCACATGCTTCGAAAAGCATTTTTTCTGTTAGTGTTTGCATTGGGGTTTCTCACGACATGCATGTAAAATACAGCTATGATATCATCCCTAAACGCTAGTGTGATGTATTCTTTTGAATAAACAACAATCATTCAAAGAACATGAGAGTTCTAGACCGGAACCAGAGTTGATGCCATCTGGTCAGCTTTTCAAGCTCTCCAGACTAAACAGTCTCTCAACCATTTTCAGATTACGCTGGCTAAATTGGGTAAAACCAAATATCCTCTCTTTGAATTCAGCGCAACATGCGTTGATTTATTAACTGACCCTCATATCTGAAATTAGGAATACGCCGATGCCAACTGGAACCGTGAATCGCTTTAATAAGATCAAGGGCTATGGATTCATTACCGCAGACAACGACGAAGCTGAAATTTTTGTGCATTTTTCTGAAGTTGAAATGGCAGGATATAAAGAATTACAAATAGGACAACGAATCAGCTATGAATGTAATACGGGTGATCGAGGCCCCTATGCGACCCATGTTAAGATTATTCAGGGCTGAATTGGGTCGTCCTGTGCAAGAACCCACAAAAGTGAGCGTTCTGACTTAACCCGCCCGTTTTAAATATTTTTCAAGCTTATGGGCTATCGCACCCACAACAGATTGTATTTAATCTTGAGTCGTAAATATAACATCATTAGTAAGCTCCTCTCATTAAATTCTGCAATGAGTTTTTAATCAAATGAGCTAACAATGCCCCTCCCCTTCTGATTGATTAATAGCCACTATTTTGTGTCATTTCACATAGCATCCTAAGGTTTTCCGTAAAGAACAAAGGAAATCACCAATGAGCATCTATTTTTTTATAGTCTATCCTGAATAGACAAGGCGCAGATGTAGGCCTATCAAGCACCACCCATAATTGTTTAATTATGGTGTGGAATAGATATTCAAAATAATCAAGGATATTCCGATGGATCATATACATATAGTTAAAGCCAGCGAGATTACAGGGACTAAAGTCAAGAATATGGCTGGCGAAAACCTTGGAGAGATTAATGATGTGGTTATTGATAAATCCCAAGGAAAAATAAGTTATTTGGTGTTGGATTTTGGTGGGCTTTTTGGCTTTGGAAACAAGTTCTTTGCTATGCCGTGGAATTTGTTCACTTATGATCAAAAAGATGGAAATTATATCATTAAGCTTGATAAAGAACGTCTGAAAAACTCTCCAGGATTTGATAAAGATAATTGGCCAAACTTTTCAGAGCAAGCGTTCGTTACATCAATCAATAAATATTATTTATAATTTATCCTTACTAAGGAGCATACAATGCTAAATAAAACGGTATTATACGGTGTGTTAGCTTTTACAACAATCAGCCCTTTGCTGGTTAATGCAGCCACTTCTACAACAGCGATTCAACACGGACTTACGGACACTGCGATCACTACAAAAATCAAAGCACTCTATGTTCTATCGCCAGTAATCAAATCACTATCCATATCGGTAGTCACAAGCAATCATGACGTTGCTTTGATGGGGACAGTAGAGACTGATATGCAATATGAAAAAGCCATTTCATTGGCTCAATCAGTTGATGGCGTAACCACTGTCAATGCTGACAAACTATTGGTTTCAGAGAGTAAAGCACCTTTGGCAGACACTTATATCACAGCAAAAGCCAAAGGCACCATCATGAAAGAAAGCTTATTTGGCAAAAAAGATGTCGACTACTGGCCGGTTAGCATTGAGACCAAAGACGGTGTGGTCTACTTATCCGGCACAGTGGATACCAAAGAGCAAAGTGAAAATATAGTTAAATTAGTCACAGGGATAGATGGTGTAAAATCAGTCAATTCGACCATTAATGTAAAATAAACGGGGTACCTATATCATGAATAAAGATATTTTTGAGGGTAAGTGGGAAGAAACCAAAGGAAAAATGAAACAATTATGGGGCAAATTGACTGATGATGACTTTAAGGTCATCGAAGGCAATCACCAAGAGATTTTTGGTACCTTACAAAAGCATTATGGGTATACTAAAGATCAAGCTGAAAAGGCTGTAAACGACTTTAAAAGCAAACATTAATAAACCAGACTTGATCTGACCGTCGCCAGTTTTGGCAGGTCAAGTTTGACTATAGCCCCCCCATCCAGAGAGCATGTTCGACAGTTTTTCAGAGATGTTTTTAGATGCATTTAATGCTAATGTATCAGAATTCGTCTTTCTAGTGAGATCTTACATGTGTATCCTAAAATATTTATTCGGTACTTTGCTTATTTTATTGGCTATTTTTGTAATTGGCGGATTTCTGATACCAGACGAATGGGAAATTTCACGTTCCAACACTATTCATGCCAATGCCGAGCGTATTTATCCTTTTGTTAGCAATTTCAAGGAATGGGAAAACTGGTCCCCATGGAATGCTTCCAAAGATGCAACGTTAAAATATAGTTATGAAGACTCTGAGACGGTGGTCGGAGCGAAACAAAGCTGGACTAGCGAAAAAATGGGCAATGGATGGATGAAATTTACCGCAGCGAGCCAACAATCCGGTGTTTCTTATGATTTGTTCATCGACATGGGCCGAATGCAATCAACCCTCCATGGTAATATTGCATTTTCACCTGAAGGTGATGAAACCAGGCTTACCTGGACAGATCGAGGTAATTCGGACAAGAGCTGGATTAAACGCTGGATGAGCATCCTAATTAAACCCATGCTTAGGAAAGATCTTGATAGCGGATTAGCCGGTTTGAAAGAACTGGTAGAGAAACAAAATTAATGGCATTGAAAGATTTTAAAATGTTATAATCTTCGGCGCCCAGCAGTATGTTTTTTGAACCAATAAGCATATATAGGGTTGTAGTTTGTTGTCAGTGTTGTGCAAGGCCAAGTTTTATTGGCAAGCCTGATCCGACACAGCCGCTTCCCACCTGAATCCCAGGGTTCAAAAACTGCAACTGCTGGGTTCAATTATAGGCAGCCCTGCCCTTTTGATTTAGGTAGTTTCTTCTAATATTGCGTTTTCTTAATGTAGAATGTGTTACAAGGTAGTTTATTATATTTTGGGGGTTTGACTCGAGTCGTCTGCGTGAGAGTCGGAGCTTACATGCTGAGTCTTTTCCTTGGGTCCAGGAACCGTAGTGCGATGTTTGTCCTCTTCAATATCAAAATCAGTTAGTGCTAACTGACTTGTGGTGGGTAGTTGGTCATTAACCTCCAGTGCCATATGTAGTTTTACCGATTGCATCTGCAGTTTTTCTAATTGCTCCAATGCATAGCCAGTACCTAATCTAGTGTCCGGATTTTCTATAGTTAATACTTTGATTAATGCTCGTAACTTTTTCCCTGTTGCGCCATCAAAAACTGGATGATTAAAATTGAGCGCTTGTTCAGACCAATCCGGTGAGCTGGGTAATACCAAATGATCATACAATGCGAGACCAAGTTGATAGCTCATAAATTTATCTGCATTCAACTCAATAGGTTTTCCATCAGCCATATGCCTGGTTGCAAGACTTTTCTTATATTCAGGTGGTGCAAAAGGTAGTGTAACAATAGCGCTCTGCGCCAATATGTTTCCATCGGCATTGATTGTTTGGAATGCTTTCATATCATTTGCAAACAGTTTTCCTTCTTCGGACAGTAAGAAATTAGATAGTTTGAGATCAGAGTGCATGGCCTGTTGCTCAATCATAGCCTGACAAAATTGAGCCATGTGCCCCACATCCAATATAGCTTGTTGTCGTGCTGCCTCAGTTGTTTGAGTCTCTTGTTGGTCCTTTCTATTTGAACGGAGATCACCACCCTCAGCAAATTCTGAAATAACAATGGGATAACCATTATATTCAGATAAGCATGTCGCATAAGTTTGAGATAAAAACTCATTGACTGGTGTGGTCCTTAAGCGGTGAATCAAAGTTGCGGGATTAGGTTGTTCGACACGCAGAACAGTTTGTTCTTTGGTTTCATCTTGTTGTAATAGCCAAGTTTTATTGTTTGCGCTAGAAATTTTATGAACATATACACCCTCTAAATTCGGTAAAATCTCATGAACAGATGCTTTGTTGGTAGCCATAGCCTCATTATGCTCTGCAATCTCTTCTTCAGACATCTCTGGTTCAGAATGTGCATCAATCGGCTTGTTGAAATCAGCGCCCATAAATATTTTAAAAATTTTTTCCTTATTATCAGGACTGGCTGTTTGAAAATCTTGACGCAAAGACGATGCAATAGATTCGTGCTCAGCATAGCGTGATACCAATATGGGGACAGCATGTATCACTTCATTAATTTGACCGTTTATCTGATTCAATAAAGATTGGTATTGTACTAATTCAGCTGGTAGTAATGTTGTGAAATTAATAGCATGTAGTAATTCAAACTTTACTTGCTGCAACCCATAAAAATAATTTAAAGAAGCAAATCCATGCGTATCATGTAACGTCAGCAACTCTGTAATATAGTCATCAATTTGCGGGTTTCTGGTGGAACCCCACAAAAATGACACGGCATTGATGACAGAACCAATCAATGTGGGACCAACGTCTTCTCTCCATTGCTGAATAACTTTTGGAGACTCAGGTATACCCGTTAAAGTATTTAGCAATACCTCTGTAGACAGTGGCGATACAGGCATCTTGTCTGTTTTACTCAAATGCATCAACTCTTCTGAAACCCCATTCCAATCAAAAATAGCTTTAAGATTTCCTGGTACAGAACGAGGGTCAAAGAGGCTGTCTAAAGCTAAATTAGTTAACTCTTGCTGAAAATAGTGAATTTCTTGCAATAATTGACGAGCTTCAGCCAGATTGTCTGTTTCTATGGCGTGATTATAGGCTTCAATTTTTAAATTAAATCTAGCGAAACGAGGATCACGTCTGGGATTATCAATAATTTTTAGCATAATAGGTGTCTTTTGATTAATATATGTACTATATTAGGTATAGGAGAGATATTCAGTTTCGTCAATTTGAGAGCCAACACTATGCAAGATAGATTAATCCCACACACAACCTCTTTAGATCTCCCACAAGCAGACCTAGAGAACTTAACGCCAATCCAGTTTGCGGCTAAATATGGCGTTATCAGTTTTATTGAAGAACGCTTAAGTTCCATTGACCCCAGCCAATTGCCAGAAATTCTAGAAAAACAAACTGCACATGGTGGGTTTACCGCATTGCATTATGCGACGTTTTTTGGACATAGGGATTGTGTGGAAGCTTTGCTAAAATACGGGGCTTCTATTCATCAATTGACTGGTTTGCAACAATTGCCGATTCATTTGGCACTGATAAGCTCAAAGAATGATAAAGAGACCAAATTGGCATTATTTACATTACTAAATACTGATCCGATAAATCTCAGTCAACCCAATCGCTTGGGTGATACAGTGGCCCATTTGGCAGCCGAATCTAATCTCCCTGAAATATTGACTGCAATCAAAGCAATGAATGAGAGGGTTTTGAGTGCAAAAAACAGGCAAGGAATGACCCCTTTATTAGTAAGCTTGCTCAATAAATCAACAAAAGCCACGAGTGTTTTGATGGATGACACGCCCGCTTTACAAGAAAAGGACTCGAAAGAGCGTAATGCGTTACACTATGCAGCTATGTATGGCAATAAGCAGTGTGTTGAAGCCTTGTTACCCTACTTTGATAAAAACTCGCGTGATCATGATGGCAAAAAAGCTTCTGATTATGCAGCGCAAAGAAATGATCCCGCAATGCTAGCAATCCTCGGAGCAACAGGCCCAGAACCACGTTAAACCTTCTCTTTTTCGTGATCAGCAAGCATCATTCAATAACTATAAAGGTTGTGCCAAGGTCCAACCCTTATAGTTATTGCAGCAGTACTAGGGTCTGTTGACAATTCAGACCCTAGTACTAGATTGAATATCTCCTTTACATTGACGAGGACAGTGTGCCCCTATCCGTAGTCAATCAAAATCAAGCACAAGCTAGCTGATCCTGCAAGACATACCTTCACTAATTTGAGCAGATCTTGTATTCTCGACAATGCCTATATCATCTAAAGGGGGTTCTGTGGAAGCCATGGCTCTTTCTTCTGTATATTCAAAATGACTTATCCCTAGATTTGAGTAACAATGACCATTACTGGCATTGATAGCAAAGGACTCGCTTTGACATGCGCCGTTTTGATAGGAACCTTGAAAGACTTTTTGATATTTGACTTTTATATTATGGTAATTTAATAATTGAGTTATTTTTTGATGTGTCAATCTAGATCTTGAGTTGTCCACACCACCCACAATATAGGCGCTTGAATGGACTGGTGTAAATGAACTCAACGCGTTATTGACCGTGTTAATCATTTTCTGGCTACGATCATCAAGACCTGATATATGAGTTAATAACGCTTTTTTAAGCTTTGAATCATACACACAAAGTATAATACACTGGCCTGCCCCTACTGATCCAATCACTGGATAATCGCTATCATGAAAGGCTACAGCCAGCTCATCCGTACCTAAAAATAAGGCAGCGCTCTTATCAAAATCTACGGTCGAGTGTATCAGCCCACTAATAGCTCCTTTGGTGCGAAGTTTTTCTCTGGTTAATTGATGCTCTGTTAAAAAAGGTACGCTCCCAGCCTGATCTAACCAATCAAGCGCGGTCATACCATTAGATGATTTTTCATTGAGATCAATAGACAGCTGATCCACATAATCTAACATCATCATGATAAACGGGTATAATTTAACCCCACATGCTTTTCGAAGTGCTAGAGCATATTTCTCATCTTTTAAATTCTGAATAATATCAGTTTTACTCGGATCGATCTGCTGAATCATGGTTTGCAATGATACTGACTCCCTGGGACTAAGCATAATATTTCACCTAATAGAGCGCTTAACAAGTAATTATTGTTCAAATTTATATCACACTGCGGATAATTATTCAATTTCAGTTGCAGAGTGTTTGGATATTATTGTGTTAGGGTAACGTACCTGGGGAGTGACATGCACACTTGCAATTTAATTTAGTTATCATCAGAATTATCATCGCTGCGATAATCCCAAAACTTACGCAACCTGTAGCAACATGCACCCACGCCCAATACACACAACAAGCCACCACTGATAATCGCTGGACCAATTCCAGTATATTTTGCCATCAAACCTGCGCGCATATCCCCTGCTTTGGGTCCACTCAGATAGCTGAGCATCTCAATACCAGCTAAACGTCCTCTAAATTCTGGTGGAATAATATTATTCCACAGGCTCACCCGAAAAATGCCACTTGCGGCGTCCGCGGCACCGGCGCAAGCTAAAAATACCAATGCCCATATAATTGAATGAGACCAGCCAAAACCCATCATGGCTATCCCCCAAGCCATGGCTGATATCGCTATTGCTTGGCCTTCATGTTTTATCCCAGCAGTCCAACCACTCCAAACTGAGATAATTAAAGAACCCACAGCGGGTGCCGCATATAAAAATCCCAATGTTTTGACACCACCGTATTGGGGTGCAATGGCTGGAAACAACGCATTAGGCATCGCAAATACCATTGCAATAAAATCGACACAATAACTTCCCCACAACACGGGCCGTGACCAAGCAAATTGTAGGCCTTCTTTCAGTGCCGCAAAAATGGGTATAACCTCCCCCTTACTCGGATTGGGAACGGATTTTAGTAGCCATACATTGATGACTGAATATCCAAAAGTAAAACAGTCAAACCAATAAGTCAGCGCAACGCCAAAGGTTGCAATCATAATACCTGCGATGGCAGGACCTACAATCATACAAAAACTAAATTGAAATGCATGCAATGCACCCACCGTTTTGTAATCTTCATTGCCAACCATCTGTTGAATCAACCCTTCGAAAGAAGGCCGATGTAATCCAGTAATCGCGGACATAAGGCTGGCCAGCACAAATATCATGACTATATTCGGTGGGTGCCAGGTTGCATTGAGTGCCAGAACAATACAACAAGCGGCTAAAACCCCATCACTTACCATCAAAATATGCCGTCTGGAATAACGATCAGCAAACACGCCACCCAGAAGTGCGGTGAAAATGAGAGGCAATAGCTGTACTAAGCTTAAGAGACCCACCATGACTGTAGAATGCGTTGCTGTGTAGATTTGAAAAGGTAAGGCAACCATACTCATCATCGTTCCAACGAACGAAACAAATTGGCCGCTATATAATAGACCAAACGCACGATTACGTTTGAAAATAGAGATATCCAACAATCTAGCCATGCTTAACCATCCAACATCTCTATAAAATATCGCGCAGCGTCCAATTTTCCATGATCCACCAAAATAACAAATAATGTTCTAATTGCTCAAAAAAAGGATTTTGTCGCAATTGTAAATTCTTGTAAATATCTCAGCTGAACCCAGCTAAACATTTATAGGAGGTCATGTTACACTTATGTTTATATAAAGTTAAGGACCTTTCGGCGCGAAGCTCTAACAATAGGCTTCGAGACGGCGTAGGCACCTCCTCAGCATGAACGGATTGAGGGCGTTCGGAGCAAGAAACGCCCCATGATTTTTAAGGATAATAATGAGCTCTATTCTATTTACAGCGTATGATTTAAAAGGTTTAAAACTCCCAAACCGTATAGTTATGGCGCCGTTAACCAGGAGTCGTGCCACACATGGTACGGATACACCCCATGCTTTAAATGCGGATTATTATAGCCAACGCGCAACAGCTGGTTTAATCATTTCAGAAGCCACTCAGATTTCTCCGACTGGCAAAGGCTATGCGTGGACACCGGGTATCTATTCTGTAGCTCAAAAAGAGGGTTGGAAACTAGTAACCAATGCCGTGCATGCCGCTGGTGGGCGTATTTTTGCGCAATTGTGGCATGTTGGCCGTTTTTCACATCCGTCTTTACAACCTAATGGCGAAAGGCCGGTTGCTCCCTCTGCGATTGGCGCACCCAAAGGATCTAAAACTATCAGTGAAACGGGTGAATTTGTAGAATTAGGCACTCCACGTGCCCTAACTGTCGATGAAATCAAACAGATTATTCGTGATTATCAACACGCAGCACAATTGGCAATAGACGCCGGGTTTGACGGTGTAGAAATCCATGCTGCGAATGGGTATTTGATTCAACAATTTATGGGGGATGCTTCGAATCAACGCACTGATCTCTATGGTGGTTCTATCTCAAATCGCTTGCGTTTTGCATTTGAAGTGGTGACAGCCATTATCGATCAAATTGGTGCTCAACGGACTGGAATAAGGTTATCGCCAATCAGCTCTTCCAATGGTGCAACCGACAGCGCCCCTTTCAAACTATACACACAATTGGTTCGCGAATTAGATAGTTTACATCTTGCTTATGTGCATGTGATTGAAGGCACCACCGGTGGTTCACGTGAGACGTCAGATGAGTTTGATTTTCATAAACTTCGGGCATTATTTCGTGGCACCTGGATGGTGAACAACGGCTATGACTACCAGCTGGCGACAGAAGCCATTTCCAGTGGTTATGCTGATTTGGTAGCGTTTGGTAAACCTTTTATTGCCAATCCTGATTTGGTGAAGCGCTTTGCTGAGCATCTGCCTTTGAATCAACCCGACCCTAGCACATTTTATGGTGGGAATGAAAAAGGGTATACGGATTATCCGTTTGCTTAACGCGCTACGAGATTGGGCCTTGGCCCAATCTGCTAATACATATATGCAATCAAGTTCAGCACAAGCCCATTATTAACCTCTACAGGATCTCTAGCAATATACTGATTCATATAACTGACATTAAGACCTATGTTTGGCGTAAATTTATAATATATACCCACAAAAACACGATTTTGGTCGAAAGTGGAGGTTGCAACCCATGGTACAGATTTCAAATTTAAAAAAATCTCATCGTTTAAGGCAAAAGAAATCATTTCATTAACTGGAATAGTCCAATAAGCTCGCTCACGAAGCCGCACTGCCCACTCCGACGTCTGAAAAGCACGGCGTTGCTCCACTCGTAATCTAGATGCAAACTCATCCGAAAATGGTCTACGCCACATGATTTGCTCCCAAACACGGTACTCATTGCTGACTACATTTTCAACGTCCTCAGCAACATTATTGTTATCTGAATAATTAGTATAAGTTTGCCCGAGCCAAATTTGTAATTGAGGCTTAATAGTCGTACCGATGCCTGCATTGAGTAAAGACTGTTCATAAGTACCAGCACTGTCAACCAATCGAATCTGCGGTTCAACCGCATAAAGCAATTGCTCATACTGACCAAAATAACTGGCCAACCCCCATAGTTTTGTATAGCTTTCACTAAAAACCAGCTGGGAAATTAGACTGAGTACCCCTGCAATGCCCAAACGTGTAATATACATTCGCTCCTAGTTCGCTCTCCGTCGCAACCTAAACTCATTTTTTATCATGAGAAGTTTTTGCATTGATATCCCTATTTCGTAATTCACTCAGTTTTGCACCTATTTTGATTTCCAAACCACGCTCAACAGGTTGATACCAATGCGGATCTGTCATCCCATTAGGCAAATACTGTACCCCTGCGGCAAATCCTCCCGGTTCATTATGTGCATAACGGTAGTCTTTGCCATGGCCTAATTGTTCCATTAACCCAGTAGGTGCATTGCGTAAATGGATAGGCACATCGCGTGATTTATCTTGACGCACAAAAGCTTTGGCTTGATTGTAGGCTTGATACCCAGCATTACTTTTGGGCGCTACCGCCAAATAAATCACGGCTTGAGCCAAAGCCAACTCCCCTTCTGGAGAACCTAATCTATCATACGTTTGCGCGGCATCATTTACGATTTGCAGCGCTCGTGGATCAGCCAAGCCGATATCTTCCCATGCCATTCTCACGATGCGCCGAGCAAGATATTTGGGGTCTGCCCCACCGTCGAACATACGACACAGCCAATACAGGGCAGCATCTGGATTCGAACCGCGGACTGATTTATGTAATGCAGAAATTTGATCGTAAAAATAATCGCCCGATTTATCAAAGCGTCGCGTATGCTGACTGATTATTTGGCCAATACTTTGGCTAGAAATCTTATAAACTTTTTGGTGCAGTGCAAACACATCAATTTGTTCCAACACATTCAGTAAACGGCGTGCATCACCATCGGCATAATCAATCAGTAATGCAATCGTACCCTCTTCAAACTCTAAATGCCCAAGTTTTTTCAGCTGTGCCCGGTGTATCAAGCACTTTAGGTCATCATGATTGAGTGATTGCAAAACATGGACTTGAGTTCGCGATAACAATGCATTATTGATTTCAAAAGATGGGTTTTCAGTCGTTGCACCAATCAGCGTTACCAACCCCGACTCAGTATAGGGTAACAACGCATCTTGCTGAGCTTTATTAAAACGATGAATTTCATCAATAAATAAAATCGTCTGGAGTTGCGACGCCTGATGTTTTTTAGCCAAATCCATGGCGGCACGAATATCTTTAACCCCTGCAAATACAGCTGATAATGCAATCCATTCATAGTTAAATGCTTTTGCAGCGAGGTGTGCAAGCGTGGTTTTCCCCACGCCTGGCGGACCCCACAAAATCATGGAATGAAGCATCCCTGAGTCAAATGCAATTCTTAAAGGTTTCCCTGGGCCTAATAAATGCTTCTGCCCAATGACCTCAGATAAGTCGCTAGGTCTTAATAATTCGGCAAGTGGTATAGCGGTTGCAGTAGTATTGGTAATCATTTTTCTCTTTAGTACTTTTATGTCTACCTTTTCAACGGCACAATTAACCACATCAAAGCATAAATTATCAACGCTGAGCCGCCTGCTAGAGCAAAACCCACAAATCCCAAACGCATAATCGTAGGGTCAATATTAAAGTATTCGGCCAACCCCATGCATACACCCGCAATCATCCTATCCTGCTTTGAGCGATAGAGTTTTTTTATATGATCTGTCATGACATCACTCCTGGCAATTCACCTTAGCTGGGCATTATACCATATTGCCAATATTGGGTTGTCTAGCGCCGAGATAAAAAATTATTTAGCCAACTCTTGCAACAGTTGCTTTCTAAATCGGCGGCAATCTACTTCCGGCACATGACGTAGGCTGCTATCAAAACGATGCTTGCTGCGCGCGGATTCTTTTTGAATTTTAGCTAATACATTAGCAGGTCGTTGCAATTTGCCTGCGATAATCTGCGCAGCAAGTCGAGCTTGATGATCGGCTAAAGGCCAAATGCAGCCCTGGGGTTGAAATAAACCAATAAAATACAGATTTTCCAACTCAGGATGCATCATCTTTAGATATAATGGTATTTCTTGTACTTGGCGATAATCCAAGAATGACGTTTCAAAAAAAGGGAAATCAATTATATACCCGGTAGCAAAAATAACCGTATCAAATGATTCACAAGTTCCGTCTGAAAAATGCACGGTATCTTCATCAAAACATTGTATTTTACCTCGAATGGCGATTTTGCCGTGCCGGATAAAATAGAGTAACTCTGAGTTAATCGTAGGATGCGTACTCAGAGGCTTATTAAGGGGATTCGGCAATTGATATTTTGCATAACGCCCCTGTACCATTCTTAAGACCCACTTGGCTAACTGTTGTTGCACCCGAAACGGCAGCCATGCGATCTTTCTATACAAAACATCTGTCGGTTTACCAAAGATAAATTTGGGAAAAATATGCTGTCCCTGACGCGTGCTGACAGTCGTACTAGATGCCACGCGCGCAATGTCAACAGCAATATCACAGGCTGAATTTCCGGCGCCAACTATGAGGACCTTCTTATTTTTGAAAGGAGCCGCATTTTTATAGCTATGCGCATGCAATATTTCTCCTTGGAATTCCCCAGGGTACTGAGGAGTAAAAGGACTCCAATGGTGGCCATTGGCTACCAGCACATAGTCAAAAATTTCTGTATGGTGACCACTTCCATCAGCATAGCTGAGTTCCCAGTGAGACAACGCCGGTTTATAGTTTACTTCGAGCACTTCAGTGTTAAATTTAATATGGGATACGAGATCAAAGTGAGCAGCATAGGCCTGAAAATACTTTAATACTTGATGATGGGAAGGATAATCTGGATAATCGTCCGGCATGGGAAAGTCCTCAAAAGAGGACAGATGTTTAGAGCTGATAAGATGCGTCGTTTCATAGACACTGGAGTGGTGGTTATTTTCATCATAGATCCAATTACCACCCAATTGGTTGTTTTTTTCAAAAACAACCACGTTTCTGATATCTTGGGCTAACAAATTTTTAATCGTAGCAAGACCACAAGGCCCTGCTCCAATTACACAAACCCTACTTTCTGATTTTAGCATGTGACACGCAATCGGCTTGAGGATAATCCAAAGCTTGAATCACTTCTTTAATCATTCTTTGTTGAATCACCGGACTGCTATCAATATTGAAATGATTGACGTTGACGCCAGACAACTTTGTGACATCAATGTTTTCAAGATGCGTTTTTTGTGGATTGTCTGCACGAACTTTCAATCCGCTCAGTAACGGTACAAAAGATGATTTGTAAAAATTGATAGCGCGACACACATTCGGCGGAATAGTTGCTGGAATAACGGGATCAACCGTTATCAGCAACGCAACAGGAATGTGGCTTTTATTTAAAGTCCGAGCAATATTGATTTGCTCATTCGCACCCAACGAATGGCCTGCCAATATAATGGGACGGTGACTACGACTATCTTCGTAATGCCGCATAATGTCTTTAGCTAATGGACCACCTTTGAACCATACCGTACTCAAGGCTGGAATGTCATTGTCATTTTCTAATGAGCTTTCCAAACGGTTCATACCTTTGCTAAAAATACCACCCAGACCACCCCGCATGGTATAGATTTCGCCAGGAGGATGACGATTAACAGAAGCGCGCTGATGTAGTTGTTTTGTTTTATCGTGATTCACTGCAAAATCAACACAGCCGCTTAGTAAACTAGCAATGAGAAAAATACGTAAAAAAAATATCATGGTTATCCCTTGTCCTTAAGTGGTATGATTGTAACAATCTATAAAATTACTCGCAAGACTAGGGCTCGTTGATAATTCTGCTATCTCGGCCAAAAAGCGCTGATTTTCTGAGCTTCGGTGCTCAAAAATCAGCAAGCCCGTCCCTATAAAATACTCATGGTAAGAAGGCAGCTTATGAGCAATCCAGTAGCAGTGATCACCGGTGCAGCAAGTGGGATTGGTTTAGCTTTGGCTGCAGAGTGCGTTTCTCAAGGCCTGTCTGTGATGATGGTCGATAGAAACGAAGCAGTCTTAATGCAACGGGCCAATCAATTGCGTGCCGTGGCCAGCGCAACCGTTCACACAGAAGTTTGTGATGTCAGTTCCGAAGATCAAATGCTTCAACTCGCAAAGACTGCATTTGCGACATTTGGCCAAGTGGATGTATTGATTAACAATGCGGGCATCAGTGGCCCGATTGCTCCCCTTTGGGAATTACCCACCGATCAAATTCGCCAGGTCATGGAAGTGAATGTTTATGGCATAATATATGGCATAAAAGCTTTTTTACCCTATTGGTTTGAGCGTAACCAAACAGCGCATATCGTCAATATGGCCAGTGTATACGGTCTGTGTAGTGGCTCACAATTAGCAGCCTATACCATGTCAAAACACGCTGTTGTTGCCCTCTCCGAGTCGTTGTATTTTGATTTGCGGCGCCTAGAAAAACCGATAGAAGTTTCTGTAGTCTGCCCAACCTTAACCAATACCAATCTTATTTCCAACTCATTTGCTGGCGAACCCTCGTTATTTCATACCTTACTCAATCGCAGCTTAGAAGATGCCCAAAGCCCGGAAGACGTCGCGGCGATCATTATGCACGGCGTTGCACAGAAAATTTTTTATATATTTCCCGATGCAGAAGTAAAACGCTATTGTGAAGAATACAAAAACGCGCTTATGGATCAATCAGCACCTCACGAACATGAACTGGAAAAGTTGTTTCAGAGCTTATCGCGCCATGCAAAAAAAAGAGACGCTCGCTTTTAGCGACTTTATCCTTGCATTAACTGTCAGCGAGCACCCAATTGATTTGTGCTGGTCTTGTTTCGTTCCAAGCGCTACAAATGGCTGGATTTAGTTTACTGAATTTTGCATCAAGATTATTTTTGCTGAGTACAAAACCTTCTGCAATAGATCGCTCCCCACCAATAGAGCAATACACTTCCGGGCGTAGATGCGACAACATAGAAATGCTCTGGTCGTTTCCACATTGATAGCTTAAATACACCATAGTCGAGGTATTAGGTGCGAATCGGTAATCGCCCATCGACTCTCTTTTATCACGGCCTCGCGTTACCGTAAACGCCATTGTTGTACCACGCAATACCACATCAGGAACCTGAAACTCATCAAACAAGGTGCCTTTTAAAATTTTATACTCTTTCAAAACACAATCATTAGAGCTTTCATTTTGAATACTAAAAACCGTTTCTCCGCATCCAGGCGTATTAGCGAACACATAATGAGAGAATACAAGACCGCCTAAAACAATAACAGCTAACACTCTTTTCATAATAGACCTCTAAAAAATAAAGTCCTCCTAGCATAACAAAAAGTTTGCAAATTGGGGACTTAATTATGAAATCATGCAAATTATGTATTCTATAGAAGAATTTGCCACACTCAATAAATAAATTTAGCCAATTTGTTCAAGTTTACTGTGGCAAGTTTCACCATCGGTGATCAAAGAAATGTTACTGTCGTTATCCAAGATCATCTTTCCACATTGAATATGCGTGCTTGTCCTGTGTTGCTTTCTATAGCCAAATGAGTATTCTTTGCCTCTGGGACCCTCTCCTGAAAAAATTTTTCCGGAACCCCCATATTTTTTGCCTTCTACAAGGTAACCCAAGCCAGCTGCTGTCTCATCCTGAATCGTTACTGTGATCTTAATAGTGTCGATGGTTGCATCCAAAACCTGTTCGGGTTCGGCAAAGACCAATAAAGAAAACCCAGCCAGCACAATACCATGCCCTATTTTTATAGTTTTTAACATAAGATATCCCTATTTCACCTCTGTACAATACTAATGCCATGGTTATGATCAATCCAATGACGTTACAGATGCCAAGGATTAACCCGGTTCCTTTCGAGCTTAGGAGATGCATTACCCTCATCAGCTGGAAGTACTCAAATGGATTTTATTTTATTCAGATGTTTGTTTCTAAGCCGAATGAAAAACATCCACCGTCTGCCCTTTAAAAACCGTGCTTTTCCAATAATGCATCCCAATTTTTTGCGCCACTTTTTTTGAAGCTACATTCTGTTGGTGAATAATAGAAATCAAATAGGGAATATGCAATGTGATATGACTGTAATCTTTTACAGCTTTGGCCGCTTCCGATGCGATTCCCCTACCCCAAAACGCTCGGTCTAAACGATATCCCAGCTCAATATGATTGGCTTCGTCAACGGTTTGTTCAAACAAACCACAAAAGCCCAAGAGCTGATGCGTTTCTTTTAGAGTAATCGCCAACAAACCAAACCCACATTTTGCATGCCGGGTCATGATCCAAGTCAAAAGATGCTGAGTGCCTTCACGGTCAAGTATGCGCCCATCCCCAATATACTGCATAACTAACGGGTCGTTGCATATCAACGCAAAACTATCTAAATCCTGCGTTTGAAAAGGTCGAAGGATTAGGCGCTTTGTTTCGATGGGATCGTTCATGGAAGCTCGCAGCAGTCGTATATTGAGGAAGATAGTGTAGTTTATCGCATGCGAAGTCAAAAGTTATAGTAGTTTTTCGTAATTCTTGTACAACTGGGTAGATATACCTTCATAAGCACCAGGATGGTATTTTTTGTATATTTAGGGTATAGTATTCGCACAATGTTCATATTAAGTGTAAATTATGAAAAAAATCATGTTAGTCTGTCTCTTGGGACTTTTAATGAGCTCCAGCGTTTTTGCCCACACTTCGATTAGCTTTTCTGTGAATCAGGGAATGCCTGGCATGATGGATGATTATGGGTATGAAGATAGGCTGTTAATGCATCAATTAAGAGCAAGAAGGATGCAAAACCGCATGATGCGCATGCAATTAGCGCAGATGGGCTATCCGCGTTATGTCCGAGTTCTAGAGCCCATGTATTCCAATTATTACACTTATGATGAAGAGCCTTATTTCGTAAGGACACGCACCGTATATACCAAACAGTATGTTCGACAACGTCAGACACATTGTCATAAGCGAGCCTGTGTTCGTACGCGTTAATAATACGTCTACTCATGTCTAAGCTTGTTCTATAGAATTCTATAGGCTATACATAGAATATGACACGATAACCTGTTTTTCACAGAAGAGTTAAGTATGACTTATTCTAATGAAGAAATTGGACTACAAGCAAATGCATATGCCCGTGCCATTATTGACACCTGTAGTACTTCCGTCTCTTTTAATCGGTATAATCTAGCAACCCAATTCGATATACGAAACCAGATTGCCGCCATGCGAAAAGAGGTGTCAGACGCCTCAAAATCCTCTCCTCAAATCTCCTTAAGCCTTGATAAAAGCGTTGATGATTTTTATGCCAGCACTTACTTTTCTAAGCAACAACGTTCTGGCAATTGTTGTGAATATAGTGATCTTGCTTTGGAATATATTGCAGAACATCACCCCACTACTCATGCGGAGGTTTTTCATATTGAAGGAGGTGATCATGTTTTTTTAGTGTTAGGCCGCGATAAAAACAGCAATCCATCAAAGCCACAGACCTGGGGGGAAAATGCCGTTTTTTGCGACCCGTGGGCCAATAAAGTATACCTTGCATCAGACTATCAAAAAAATCTACAAAACTTTACCAGTGGGCGTGAAATAGATCCTGCTACCAAACGAATACAGCATAGTTATGAATCATTTAATCCTGACAAACACAAGCTTGCTTTATATAAAGCACGACAGTTTCAACCCGGTGATCTAAATCAATCGGCTGAACGTAGGGCGAATGTCATTGCTTTTTTTCAACATAAAGCAGCTGCAGCAGAACAAGCTTTAACGACTTTTGAATCGGATTTAAAAGCCACTGCACAACAATTAGAGAGCCGTTACGGTGCAAATGATAAAAAACTCAAAGCCGTGCAGGAGAAAATCAAATCAGTCCAGACAGAAATGAACAGCTTGCGTCACGATGTTTCTCAAAAAACACTCACTGAACAAGATTATTTTAAAGTTAAATCGCAACTAGAAAATAGATTACAACGCTCAATGGCGGCGACAAAGTTCACACTGGAAGAGCAAAAAACACTGGATACGCATCGATCCGAAAAAAGAGAGTTTTTACGCCCTATTTTGGGGGGATCTAAAACTCAAGGTAATCTCAAAAAAGCTGCTGAAAAAGTGCAAAAAACAATGGCCGAGGCAGATGCTTCTTTCAGAAAAAAACAGGCAGCCGCTAAAAAAACCCAACAAAAATTAAAAGCAGCTCAAGCTAAGCATATACCCGTAGCGGTACCCATAAATCTAACTTCTATGGGAGAAACCACAACCCATGGTTTTAATCTATCAGCATCATCAGCACCACCGATACCGACAGAAAAAACCAATCAATCGAATACAACACCAACCCCTTTTCGCACCAAACCCAAAAAACCTACAGAAATCTAGAGTTCTACTCGACGCAAATACAAGTGCGCTTAGAACAATGTGTCTTTGGATACAACAGTGGCTATACACGGATAAAAATTTTCCTTTTATATAAAATGGTTAACACCAGCAACCAAAAAAGCACTGACGTAATCGCATACGTTAACGACGCATAGGGTAAGGTCATCCATCCGAATAAATCCTTGAGAATGATTTGACGTAAATTGCAAGTCTTACCCCATCCACAGCTCAAATGAATTTTAAGTTGGATTTTGAAAAACAAGACATGCAAAAAATAGGCCACAATCGCATTCAAGCCAAATATTTCAAAGGGTTTAGACCAGTGAACAATATGTTTGATTTCTATTAGGCCATAACATATCGCAAAGCTTAGTAAGGCCAATCCTGCAGTCCATAATGCATAGGAACTTGTCCAAAGCGCTTTGTTAATGGGAAACCACTGCCCCCAAAACCAACCCAAAGCCATTAAGAAAGTTCCGGCTGCCAGCATTCCCAGGAATTTTTGGGTAGCTGTTTTGCTCGTTAGCAATCCAATGCCTACAATATTGCCAAATAAAGTACTGGCAATGGCTGGCAACGTGCTCAACAAACCCTCAGGGTCAAAAACTTTGCCATATAAATTGGTAGGGTTAAATATAAGCCGATCAAGGTAAGCACCCAGATTTCCCGCTGGGCTCAAATTTCCGAAGCCATAATGCGGGACTGGATAATAAGTCATGAGCATCCAATAACCGATTAATAATGCGCCCGTCAGAACAATTTGCAAGACCGTATTGAGGTACAAATAAGTCAATGCTGAAAAAAAATAGCACAGCGCAATCCGTTGCAAAACCCCATATACTCTTACGGTCATGAATGTATCGCTCGTCATATGATACGGAAATATATTTAACAGCATTCCTAATAGAAAAATAATGAAAGTTCGCTGAATTATTTTATAAAAAATATGCGATTGGCTAATCCCTACTGAGCGTTGTTTGGATATAGACAAAACCAGAGAAATTCCCATGACCACTAAAAAAAATGGGAATACCAGATCTGCGAAAGTACATCCATTCCATTCTGCATGATCCAAAATCTGAAACGGAGATAACACAATCGTATTGACTAAAATCATACCAGCAATGGTGATGCCACGAAAAACATCTAAGGACAATAACCGCTTGGGTTGAGTGGGCATAAGTCGCTCTATTGAGTATTACCTATCCGATTAGCCTAGCATAAATTGGTAAAGCCACAAAGGATACTCCTCAGCTCTCTTACTGTCACGGCTAAGATGCATCCTACCAAATATTGACAATATAAATGTCCCACGTTAGCTTGATAATTCTGCTGGACTATTTCAATGAGAAAGAACAATGAAAATCATAAAAATAATTACTTATTTAGTCTTAATAGGATGTTTGCCAGTCACAAGTTTTGCTATGGGATTTGAATTAACCAGCACAGCTTTTCAAAAAAACAGAATGATTCCACAAAAATATACATGCCAAGGTCAAAATATTTCACCTAATTTACGTTGGAAAAATGCCCCGCAGAACACCATGTCGTTTGCATTAATTATGAATGATCCCGACGCTCCAGCCGGTAATAGGGTCCATTGGCTGGTGTATAATCTGCCTTCGAACACCGCTAGTCTGGAGCAAAATGCCTCTTTGCCGATTGAAGCCGTGAACGGATTAAACAGTTGGAACAAACCAGGCTATGGTGGCCCCTGCCCTCTTAGCGGAACACATCGATACTTTTTTAGACTCTATGCTTTAGACACGGTATTGCCACTTTTAGACACACCCCAGTACGATGATCTGATCAATGCTATGCAATCCCATATACTTGGACAAGCGATTTTAATCGGAAGGTATGGAAAGTAACTCCTAAAATGGTGCTAAGCCAATCCCTTTAGTTAGCTATAAAGTGGTTGGGCCTTAGTCCAACCTACCGTTTTTATAGACATTTATGGCATTCTGCTTATACTATTCAATTTGAAAGTACACTGTCATTCCCCCGCAGGGAATCCACCCTCATAGTCACAAAATAGGGTGAATTGATTTTTAATTAACTAATAAATGTAGGTTGGGCCTTGGCCCAACGAAGCACTGCTGTTGGCCAAGGCCCAACCTACTTCTTTTATTAATTGGTCAATGGATCCCGGCCTACACTCGGATAACAGGGGTATCAATTTTGAACATTGGATTTTAAATGAAGTTTTCCAAATATATACGTACGTATTTTTACCAGATACAGAATATAAAGCGCTGGGATTTTGAGCCTAGTCAAACCCAAGTCATCATCTCGTTAACGACTGTTCCATCGCGCATTCGCTGGTTGAAGCCAACACTGATCAGCCTATTACGCCAACGCCCTGATGTGATCGAGCTCTATTTAGCCAAAAACCCACTTAAGCAAGATGTGCCGTGGGAAATTCCAGCATGGTTGACAGCATTATCCGCTGTGCGCATTTTTTGGTTAGATCAAGATTATGGCCCTGCTTCTAAATTTATTCCTACCATAGAACGCCATACTGGCGAGGATTGTGCAATATGTGTGGTTGATGATGATATGATTTACCCACAGGATTTTTTATCTAATCTACTTCAAGCGCATCGCACCTATAAAAAACCTGCCGTTTTTTGCACGTCTGGGCATAAAATTTGGCGTAATCTTGATTCCAACCAGCCGCCCTTGTCCGAGAAGATGGGCAAGGATCCAGTTCGAGTGGGTATTATTCAGGGTTGTGGCGGCTATGTACTTCAACCCAATTATTTTGATTTAGCGCAATTGAAAGCCATTAATACCTTACCTACAGATAGTGCGAAACAAGATGATGTATGGATCAGCGGACTCCTGAGCCAATCTCATATTCCTAAATTCCGGGTTAAAGTGGGCAAGCGATCGGGTACGATTAATACGTTGACCGCGAGTATTGCCGGCGCGCGAGTACCTCCTTTTAATCATGTATTAGCTTATTTTAAAGATGCGTGGCAAAATGAAGAATTGGTAGATTAGGATGTGCTTTTGTGATTCATAAGCAGTGAGCTTTTATCCATATACAGGGTTACCCAAGCGCCACACCATACAGAACATGAAATCAATGCAAAGGGTGCATAAAAGACAGATTTATCTTGGTTAACCAAAATACTCAAATCATAATCATGAATGGCGATACTCAATAACAACGCAGACAAAGAAATACCCAAGCTTATCGACAATTGCCTCACAATATTGAAAGCCGCTGCTGCTTGACCCATTTGCTTGTTGGAAAAGCCCCCTATTCCAATCGCTTGAATAGGCGCTCCGCATAAGCCACTGAACAAGCCTCTAACAAACAAGACCACAAATCCTAGCCATATAGGTGTCGAGGGGGTTAAGTACAAAATAATGGGCGTTATCACACCCACCCCTATCAACCCCACACTGATGGGTAATTTGGCTGAATAACTTTCGTATAATTGCACCGAAAGACGACTAGAACAAATTGCGCCAAAAGCTTGCATTCCCATAATCATTCCAGCCAACATGGCTGTGTAGCCAACATTCATTTGTAAATAAATCGCGATTAAAAATATTGAACCAAAATGACCAATTTGAAATAAAGTCAGGATTAAATTGGCTTGCACAAATAATTTTTTACGAAACAATTCCAAATCGACCAAAGGTGCCAAGCATTTGCGCTCTTGAAGCACAAACAAATAACCCAAAGCCATCGCTAACAACAGCTCACACAACATGTTCCAGTTGAAGCCCTGTTTGCCAATTACAGATAACACATGAAATACTAATAGCAAAGTACTCGCAGATAAGACAAAGCCGCTAACATCTAAAGGCAGTTTATTTGCAGGGCGATACTCTTTAACCAACCAGCATGAAAAGCCAGCAATTATAAACGATACCGGCGTCACAAATAAAAATACCCAGCGCCAATTAAAATAATCCGTCATCATGCCACCTATCATCGGTGCTAGACCTGGTGCGATAAGGGAAGGAATAAAAATATAGCTAGAGATGCTGGCATACTCAGAGGGATCAAAGGCTCGAAAAACCATCGTCATCCCTATGGGTACAATGAGACCACTAGATAATCCTTGAATAAACCGCATACAAATTAAAAATTGCATATCAGGCGCTAACGCGCACAATAATGAAGTAAGCCCCAACGCAACAGTCGCATAGATAAATACACGTTTGCAGCCGAACCGATCTCCTAACCAAGAGCTGATAGGAATACTCAACGACAAAGCCAGTAAAAAAGCATTATTGATCCATTCTGTATCTGTCACCAGCACATGAAAATGTTCCGCAATCTTTGGTAAAGCGATATTGACGATAGTTAAATCTAATCTATCTAAAAATAAGACAACCGCATAAATAGCAGCCACAATATATTTATATTCAAATCTTCGCATGCAAGGATGGCTCACAAGAACAGAAACAATCATTATGCCACTTTTTTTCTTTTTTTTCCCTTCTAACATCCTGTCACTGTGATCTATGCTACAATTTTAACTTCGCTTTGTCCCAGTGGCGCAGCTGGATAGCGCGGCCCCCTCCTAAGGGGCAGGTCGCAAGTTCGAATCTTGCCTGGGACACCATCTAAATCAGACCCTAATGTTTTTGATATTTCTCCCAAAGCGTTTTCACAGGATTATCCAACTTTAATAACTCTGCTGTGGGGCCATCAGCGACTACCTGTCCATCTTGAAGCATGATGATACGCGAAAATTTTGGCAATAGATGGAGACGATGAAGCGAAACTACTAAAGTAGCATCAGGATACTCATCAATAATGCCCGATAAAATCGCCTTTTCAGTGGGTAAATCGACACTAGACGTTGGCTCATCCATTAAAATAAACGAACTAAACCGTGCCGCAAATAAACCACGGGCAAGCGCTAATCGCTGCTTTTGACCAACAGATAAATTGAGGCCTTTTTCTCGAATATCGGTAGCCAAGCCATTTTTAAGTGTCTCTAATACAGGCGAAAACCCTGAAAGGGTCATCACTTTTTGCAAGTCCTCAGGCGTTGCTTCTAAATCCATGGTGATATTAAACTCAATGGTGTTTTCAAAAATTTCTGGTTCTTGAGGGATCAATGTTGTAATGGCATGTAATGGCTCTAAACTTTGAAAACAGTTGCCATCTATAGAGAGTGTAGCGGTATCTGGCGTATACAAACCGGATAATAGATTTAATAATGTGCTTTTTCCAGCACCACTTGCACCAATTAGAGCAATTTTTTCTCCGCGAATAATGTTCAATGTCATATCACGGATGACATTTTTTTCATGCGCCTCAGGATGCTGATAGTTAAGACCGTCAATAGACAATTTTTTCCAATGCTCTGCAATCTGCTCTCCAGGAACAGTGTGAGCGTACTGCTGAATATCTTCGACAATGGGTTGAATACTTTGGACATTCGTATTCATTTGGACTAGCTCACTGTAATGTGAGCTAAACGTATAAAAAACATCACTGAGATCCCACTGATATCGGAAAATCATAACCACCGTACCAATCAAAATGGCATTCACATCTTCTAATTGGATCAGAATATACCCTAGCAAAATAATGGCCTGCAGCACGGTGACTATGATGTTCATCACAAACCATTTTACTTCATTTAATACAACCTCAGGTTTATAAGCAGGCCAAATAGCAGTGAGTCGTTTAACCAGATTCGACTCAGTAAGTCTGCCAAGGCGTAAGGTTAATATGGTGGTCATATTACTAATATAATCAAATAGCCCAGAGCCAATATGATTTTCCGCTTCATTCTCTTGTTCATAGAGAGCCACTAATTTTCTATCATAAAGAACAACTGTGACAGTGGCGATGATACAGGTCAGCAAGCTTAAACAACCAATTGGGATTGAAATCCAAAATAAAAAACCAAGAGAGATCACAAGTCGAATCATTGTTTCGATATAAATAAACTGAGATTCGGCAAATTTTTTCAGCGCAGTACAAGCTCGATTAATTCTAGTAATGATATCGCCAGAATGATGATTCTGATGCCATTTCAAAGGCAGCTGCGTCAATTTTTGGTAGATATTTTGCATAAACGTTTGTTGGATTTTTAGCGCCACATTACGCTCTACTACTCGCGCCGGACCATGAAACAACCAAAACAGCGGATGCAAAATCACTCCAAATATCAACCAAAACAAAATTTGATGAAATTTATCTGGAGAAAAATCTTGTAATAAATCAATGGTTCGTCCAAAAGCGTAGGGACTTAAACTTAAAAGCCCTTGAGCCAAGATGTACGCGCAGTAATAACCAACAATATTTCGATGCCATCGCTTACCGTTTTGCCAAACAGTTAGGAAGAGATTAAGGTAAGGTACAGTCATTTTCATAAAGATCCATTTGATAGAGTTCTTATAGCTCAAGCTTTAGTAGAAGGTTTTATATTATTGACCACTGATACAAGTTTAGATCAGTACCCTGGCTCCATTCAATTGATTTAACTATCGAAGCAAATTATTGAACTATTAAAAATAAACCTAAATGAAACAAATACCATTGCATCCTATGAAATTATTTGTATTTTCAATGAACATTGGACATAATTGGCTGCAATACAACAACTCAACTTTGGACACCCACGGAATCTGAATGAAACGCTTGAAAGACTATTTTAATGATCATCAATACCCTATCTCGTTGGTCATGCTACCATTGGTTATGTTGTGTATTCCTCTGGGGCCAAGTGCAAAAAGTATTGCTGTTGTTTTAGCGATAGTTTTTATTCTATGTTCAAATCAAGCTCGAGCAAATTTTCGGGTACTAGCTTCCGAGCCCTTTGTCTGGATTATTCTAGCATTCTTGAGCTTCGCAATCCTAGGTTGTCTCTGGAGTGATGCCAATTTACATCAAAAACTCGCTGTAATCGAAAAATATTCTAAATTGTTATACATCCCTTTATTTGCGGCCGGTTTTATGCATAAAAAAACGCGACACTATAGTATCCAGGCTTATTTATGCGGGATGTTCATAACTTGTTGCACCTATTTTTATATCTATTGGTTTAACAACCCGGATCCCAATTCTGGCCACATACCTGCTTCTGGATATATATTTTACAATCACATTGTTGCGGGTTATATGATGGCTTTTGCCACGTATTTGGCAGCTTGGATGGCTGCGCGCACCTCAAAAACACCCTGTAAAATCGGATATAGCATTCTGGTCTTTCTGTTTAGTCTCTATGTGCTGACACAAAGTGGTAGCCGTACTGGGTATGTTATTTATGCTCTGTTATTTCTATTGTTTTTCGCACAGCATTTTTCATTGAAATCAGTACGTTATACCGTATTATTTTTCGCGTTAAGTTTCACGGCCTTAATTCAACTCACGCACTCAAATACTTTGACCCATGGAATCCAGTTGGTCAGCGAAAACCTGCATGCTTATCAGTCAGGCGACAAATATAGCAGTGTGGGTCTGCGTCTGCAATTTCATAATTATGCCAAATCGTTGTTCTTAGCCAAACCTATTGTTGGACAGGGAACTGGCGGCTTCGGCTTTCGATTTAGGCAAGATAATCCGGTCCCAGGATGGGATTTAACTCACCCGGATCCGCATAGTCAATATTGGCATACTGCTAGCGAATTAGGGTTAGTGGGGATCCTATTGCTCTTATTGCTCTTGGGTGCACTCTATAAATTAAGCTTTGCTTTGCAGGAAATGAAACCCATTTTGCAAGCTGTCATCATTCCATTTTGTGTTGTGTGCTTTTCTGATACTGTACTCCTGACTTCAGGAATTGGATATTTGTTCGTAACCTTTACCGGATTATGTTTGGGCGAGCTGGTTGCATTACGTCAAATTACCCAGACAGAAATTATTCAACCTGCATTCAACCGCTCAGAGTATGGATTGGAATGAAAAAACCTCATTTTGCGATACGTCTTCCTAATTGGTTAGGAGATGTCATGATGACCTTACCCAGTTTAGAAGCCTTGAACCGAGCCGGCTTTACTTTTGAACTATTAGGTAAACCCTGGATAAAAGATTTATTTTCCGCATACTCCTATCGCTGTCACACCATCCCCAATAATTTGAAGGATACGAGACAGCTGTATCAAGCAATGGGTGCCAGTCACGCACTCTTGTTTACCAATGGATTATCCAGTGTTTTACCGCTGGTTGGAACTGGCATTAAAAGCATAGGCTATTATCGTTCCAACCTTAGACGTATCTTATTGAGCAGAGCGAAACTCAAGCCAACAGGATTACATGAAATTGAGTATTTCTGGCAATTAACTCAATTCGCGGTCAATAAACCCCTGCCCGTTCCAGAAAATCCTAAATTAGTGATTGCAAATAATTATCAGGAGCAGGCGGATAAATTATTAAAAAAACATCGTATTCAGAAAGATTTTTTTGTGATTTGTCCTGGCGCTATGGGACATGGCGTCAAAAAACAATCTAAAATTTGGCCACATTGGCAAAGTCTATGTATGAGACTATCTCAGCAAGGGATTAGTTTGGTCGCCTGCCCTGCTCCTTTTGAAACCCAACCATTCGAGGACGCTTTTGGGCAACACGTCTTGATGTTGCCGAACCTGAATTTGCCCATGTATGCAGCCATCCTGCAACGGGCAACGCAAGTGATTGCCAACGACAGTGGCCCGATGCATTTGGCTGCAGCAGTCCAGGCGCCTGTTCTGGGCATTTTTGGCCAATCAGATCCCCAACGGACCCAGCCTTGGGGAGGGTATTTTATTGGGAATTTGAATCATTGGCCTAGCTGTGAAGAAGTTTTAAGCTCCGTTACTTCAATTCAACCACGATTACTTTAATGGTATGACCGGAAACATTTTGGTCGGAATGCAACTCATTCAGCACATCTTTTGAAAGGTAATAAGAGTGATCCTTTTTAAGGTGCAAATAGTGAATTTTCCCTTTGTCGTTTTCAATTTTTAATGTCCCGTCGGTTAAAGCCACCACAACGCGATCTCGCTCATGACGATGCATAGATAAAATTTGTTGTTTTGACGGGTAAACAATCGTTTCCCAAACCGCGACTTTTGAGTTTTCAAATTGGTGAATACGATGTGTCGTAGCACTTGAATGAGCCCAACAGAGGGTAGTCACACACGCCAAAGCTATCCCTATATAACCGCTATATTTTTTATCCATTGCTATCTCCTCATAACTTGTCTCAAACTGTGCAGGAAATTTCCCGATGAGTCAAGAATGCAGCCTACGCCCCTTGACTAGCCTACTATTCTTCGCTATGGTTCGCCGCAATAATAAAAATAAATAAGGAAATCACGTGTTTGGTATACAAACCCTACTGGTGACGGGACTTGGAAGCCTCTTCACCTATATAGGAGTTGGTTTTATAATGGCTTTGACCGCGTATGCTTTTTATGCTTATTTCAAAAACCAACGTGCTCAAAATCAAGCAAGTGAGTTTGCTGCTCTCAACCAACGACGAAAGGCGCGTACAGAGCACGTTGAAGGATTCACAGCCGAGGACACTTTACGATTCCAAGAACAAACTGACGAGATTTTGACAGGTATACAGCATCAACAAGCTCATTTTGGTGCCCTTATCCAAAACTTTGAGCTCGAATTACAATCCATTCAAGCTGTTGGAGAAAATCTAGACCAAACCAATATGAGTTTGCGCGATAGAATCATTGGCCCATTTCAGAGTTTATTGCTAAAAATGCAAGAGCAGTATCAAATAATATCTAAACAAATATCAGTCTTGTCTTCGGCTTTAAGCACCACAAATGCTGCAGCAGCCGCAAGGGAACAAGAACTTTCTCAGATCTTAGAAAGTCTCAAAAAGATCGAACCACAGTTAAAATCCGGTTTGTCCGCAATCGGAAACATCCAAAGTAATTTGGACCGAAAAACACAACGCATTAAAAGTTTAGAAAAAACCAACGCATCACTAACCGAAAGCTTAACCGGATTAACCCAAAAAACGAAAAAACTTGCCGAAATCATTGCGAGTCAAAAAAGACTCATTGAGCTCTTAAACAACGACCCAGAAAATGCACGCCCATTGCAACAGCAGAATAGACGCACTACTATTTCACCCAATTATAAATATGGTAAACACACGCCCAACCTATTTCCAACGACTACTTCAGCACTAAGCAACGGTTTTGGAAATGAGCCTCCTCCTCGCAAAGGAAAGTACTATGGATAACGTTCAGGAACTTTTGCCTTTAATTACAAATTTACCTACCCTTGAAGAATTGAAGGCAGCAGCAGGAGAACAAATCGCCGTTTTGAGTCAGCAACGTGCTAAGCTCGACGGCATCTCTACTGACCTACAAAAGTTGATTGAAGCTTATAATGCACAAAAAAGTCTTCTGGGACATGCTGCACATTGGTATGGGGAGCAAATATGGTGGCTCAAAATTATTGTTTCCATCATTGCAGCAGGCATAGCAATCTTATTGTATATCCCTTTCATAATCAGTATTGCATTGTCTTTCACCATATCCTTTGTACTTATAGACCATCATGCAGTCGCGACAATACGCGATCGTTTGATTACTGATGATTTGGTAGCTCAAAATAATTCGGTACAAGAAATGTTGGGCTTATTAAATGGCACTCGAGAGAATCTAGAGCATGGTTTAGCGGTATTATGCAGAATGAATCAAGAGATGGGCCTTGAAAACTTAAAATTACGCGATAATGTCGAAAGTATCACCCAACAGGTAGAAGAATACAGCGCAATCAATGTTAGCCTCAATAAGACTATTGAAAACTTACAGGCCAACGAAGCGCATCTTACTCTACAACTAGTCACTCTCAGTGAGGAATTGCGGAAATATGAGAGTATGATTGCGGATGGTTCGAGTTCCTTTGCGGAAGAGAGTCAAGCATTTAAAGCCACCACAGCGTCACTCGAGGAAGATGGTAGACAGCTACAATTGGTCGCCCAAACACTGAGCCATTATGTAGGCCGGTTCCCAGATATGACCGGTAGTGTTCTATCAAGTAACAATAGTTCACCAGCAGATCAGCATAAACAGCAGGAAGCAACAAATAGCGCTCTACGTGATTCTCAAAAACTACTCCAAGAAATAGATGACATCGATTTAACAGATGACTATTTGTCGTCATTAGAAAGCCAAACACAGGCATTATCCCCACCAAGAAGAACAGGGCTAAACATACCCGGCAATTTATAAAGGACTTTATTTTTTAGTTGGGCCGTAGCCCAACTTATGGGTCTGTAAATAATTTTGTGTAATTAGTCATAGTGTATAATCTGCCTATTTTCAGATAGGCATAGATGCAGAGAAAAACTATGACTCATGATATAGATGAATTGGCTCAAGAAATAGCCAAG
>JAGOTG010000008.1 GCA_018061965.1 Legionellaceae bacterium | reverse complement strand
AAGCCATTCATGGGGAGAAATTTTTATCACGCGCTACCGCTAAAAATCATATATTCGAATATATTGAAATCTACTATAATCGGAAACGGCTTCATTCAAGATTAGGGTATCAATCCCCAGATTTCTACGAGGTCAGAAAAGTTGCTTAGCAAGGTGTCCAATTTTCCCAGCCAAGATCACGTTTGTGAGAGGCAAAAAAATGGAGTAGTACTGAGTTTATTGCATAATCCAAATTTTAAATCAAAGCGTAATACTAAACAAGATGCAACGGTTGTATCGTTATAAATTGAAGCTAGGTCCCGAAGAAATCTCGAAGTGGATTTTACGGGATTAGGATGTCAAACGGTAACTTATTGATTTTGCTGGTTTTAATTGGTGGGCCCACTAGGACTTGAACCTAGGACCAACGGATTATGAGTCCGCTGCTCTAACCAACTGAGCTATAGGCCCGAATTAACTATTTTTCATCACCTTCTAAGAAACTGCGGAGTTTGTCAGAACGTGATGGATGGCGAAGTTTGCGCAGTGCTTTCGCTTCAATTTGTCGGATCCGTTCTCGGGTTACGTCAAATTGTTTGCCTACTTCTTCTAATGTATGGTCGGTGTTCATTTCAATACCAAAACGCATACGTAAGACTTTTGCTTCGCGTGGGGTGAGCGTTGCCAAGATTTCTAATGTGGCTTCACGTAACCCTTCAGCAGTAGCAGCTTCAATCGGAGACTCGATATTATCATCCTGAATGAAATCGCCTAAACGAGATTCGTCATCGTCACCCACTGGCGTATCCATCGAGATAGGCTCTTTGGCGATTTTTAAGACTTTTCTAATCTTGTCTTCACTTAATTCCATCTTTTCAGCTAATTCTTCAGGACTGGCTTCATGGCCAGTTTCCTGTAAAATTTGCCGCGAAATCCGATTTAATTTATTAATGGTTTCGATCATGTGAACCGGAATTCGGATGGTTCGTGCTTGGTCCGCAATCGAACGTGTGATCGCTTGGCGTATCCACCAAGTTGCATAGGTTGAAAATTTATAGCCGCGACGATATTCGAATTTATCTACCGCTTTCATCAGGCCAATATTGCCTTCTTGAATCAGATCTAAAAATTGCAAACCACGATTCGTATACTTTTTGGCAATAGAAATTACCAACCGTAAATTGGCTTCAACCATTTCTTTTTTCGCTCGTCGAGCCTTGGCTTCTCCCAACGACATTTCACGATTGATGTCTTTGATTTCACTGATAATCAAACCATATTCGTGCTCGAAATAAGCAAGTTTTTTCTGCAATTGTTTGAGTTCAGGCGTTAATTCCTGAATCTTAGCCACGTCTAATTTTTTGCCGTGCTGCTTCACCAATGTTTCTATCCATTCCTGATCTGTTTCATTGCCAGGGAAGGTTTCAATAAACAATTTACGCGGTATTTTTGCCTTTTCAATACAAATACGCATGATGTTACGCTCAAATTCGCGTACATGATTGCGCAACTGTCTAAAATGGCGTGTGAGTCGATCAACTTGTCGTGAAGTCAATTTAAGTTTTAGGAATGATGTTGCCATGATACCTAAAAGCTCTTGAGTAATCGGTGAAGTTCGTCCGTGCTCTTGTAAGCTGTTTAAGGCTTTTGTAAACGACTCGCGTAATTCATCAAAATAAATTTGTGCTTGTTCAGGGTTCGGACCACTATCTTCCGCTTCAAGGCCACCCTCTCCACTATCACCACCTTCTTCTTCATCCACATCTAATAAATCTAAGTCAGCAGGTTCTGCTGTTTGCTGAGATTCTTCCAACATGGAGCCGATACTAGAAGGGGGGGCGCCGCTTTCATCATCTGAGAACCCACTAATAATTTCGTTCAAACGCATTTCTGCATTCAAAAAGCGGTCATAGTCATCGAGTACTAATTTAATCGTTTCTGGGTAATGAGCGAGAGAATGAAGGACTTGATAAATACCTTCTTCGATGCGTTTTGCGATGCGAATTTCGCCTTCGCGAGTGAGCAATTCCACTGTGCCCATTTCACGCATATAAGCACGAACAGGATCGGTAACACGGCCAGTTTCCTTGTCAACCGAGGCAAGAATAGTCGCGGCTTCTTCCGTATCTTCGGGGACTTCTTCAGTGCTCCCAAATAATGCGATGAGTTCGTCTTCGCCTGGAGCCTGCTCAAAGACTTTGATGTTCATATTTTCTAAAATATGAACGATCACGTCGAAATGCTCGGTATCGACCAAATTAGGAAGCAAATCATTAAGCTGCGCATGCGTTAGGTAGTTTTGTTCTTTACCAAGGCGAATGACATTTGTGATTTGATGTTGTTGTTGCTCTTGTTCGTTTATGATGCTCATATATTAATACATCTACCTTAATTCATCCTCGATTATAAACTGACGAAAAAAAACTTGCCAGCATATTGTTAGATTTATTTCAAAACGCTCATATGCTATGAATATTGGCTAAGATGATATCATAAGAGGTTGTTTATTTGTAAACTTTTATTATATACCCAATAGACTCCAAAATGCTATTTTTGATCTTTTGCTTTTTCAAAGAAAAACAATACACAATCAAAACATTGTATTTTGAAGTTTATCGGGTATAGGGCTAAATGTGGCGTTCACGAAGCATTTTTTGTAGAGCCTGGCGTTCTTGTGCGCTGAGTTCTTGTTGTTTTGATTTTCCAATCAAGGTTTGAATGAGGGATTCACGAGTTTTTTTGGCTAAAAACCGTAACATTTCGGTTAGTTCACTGGCTTGTCCTTGGTCGGGGACTTGATGATCCCAGGCGGCCAATTCGCTGAGAGCGTCAAACCATGGCGTGTCACGAAAATGTTCAAGTAATGTCGCGGTATTCAAATGCGGCTGTTGCGCCAGATGTTGCATGAGCATGGTCATCAAAATTTGTTCAGGGTCTGTGGACGCTGAGCCATCAAGCTGTGGTAGGTCGTGAGCGAATAAACTCGGGTTTTGAATGAGGAGTGCCAAAGCAATGCGCAACGGAGTGCGTTGCCAATGAGGTGCGGCATGGTCTGGTTTTTCGACTTGAGGCGGAGGAGGGGCCTCTAATAGTTGCTCAATTCTATGTTGATCAATATGTGTCAATCTTGCCAGTTCACTCATTAACAGAGTTTTATAAGGGCAATCAGGAATTTTTGCCAAATAGGGTTTGGCCGCATGAATCAGGCGATTTTTGCCGGTGAGGTCAGTCGTATCAATATCTTTCATCAGCGTAGTAAACAAGAGTTCGTGCAACGGTACCGCATTTTGTAACCTTATTTCAAACGCATCTTTCCCTTCAGATCGAATGAAACTATCCGGATCATGGCCATCGGGTAAAAAAATAAAATGTGCTTGCAATCCGGCGTCTAAATAAGGCAATCCCACTTCGAGTGCACGCCAAGCGGCTTGGCGACCAGCTTGGTCGCCATCAAAACAAAAATGTAAATCTTGTGTGTATTTACTTAATAACTGGATATGGTGGGCCGTAGTTGCTGTACCCAAAGTTGCGACTGCATAAGAGATCCCATGTTGCGCTAAAGCAATCACATCCATGTAGCCCTCCACGATCACAATCGTAGAAAATTCAGAGCGCGTTTGGAGGATTTGATATAAACCATACAATTCGTGGCTTTTTTGGAACAAAACCGTTTCAGGTGAGTTTAAATATTTGGGTTGCTGATCATTGTCGAGCGCGCGTCCGCCAAACCCGGTCATGCGACCATGCCGGTCATGAATGGGAAACATGATGCGATGGCGATAACGATCATAGGTTTGCTGATTATCTTTTTGAATGAGCATGCCGGTGGCGATTAGCTCGGCTTGGTGCTGGGGCAAATGTTGTGCGATCGTATGCCAGCCTTGGGGTGCATACCCGATTTGGTACTGCTGCGCAATTTTGCCATTAATCCCACGTTGTTTTAAATACGCAATTGCCACGGCGCCTGCGGGAGTGCGCAATGTGTTTTGATAGAATTCATTCAGTTTCTGTAAAATAGCGTGCAAGCTAATGGTTTGTTTCACATGATCTGGTAAAGCTTCTCTGGGTATGACCATGCCTGCTTTGGCGGCTAATGTTTCAATAGTTTGTGGAAAGGATTGATGCAAATAATTCATAATAAAACTGATGGCATTTCCACTCGCGCCACAGCCAAAGCAATGGTAAAACTGCTTTTTGGGGATCACATTGAAAGAGGGATTTTTTTCATTATGAAAAGGACAGCAGGCCAAATAATTGAGACCACGCTTTTTCAAGGGGACATAGGCATCAATGAGGTCTACTAATTCAATTTTGGTTAATAGATCATCGATAAATTGACGTGGTATAAGACCTTGCATAAAAATATGGTCACTAGGATGGCGTTAAAGGTATTTTACCAAATTTGCAGAAAGATTTCTTGGTTATTTTGAGAGCAGTCTTTTTGTGTATTATTTAGTAGGGTGGGTCTTGGCCCAACAAAAAAGCTACGTTGGACCAAGGCCCAACGTACAAATTATTTACGCCAAACGTTCTTTGATCCAGACACTGACGGTACTCATATCTGCGCGGCCTTGAAGCTGAGGTTTGAGATGTGCCATGACTTTGCCCATGTCAGCCATTTTTTCTGCTTGAGTTGCTTGAATGGCCTCTGCCACCAATGCTTTCACTTCATCCTCGGACAAAGGCGTTGGCATATAGCGGCGTATGATGTCTAGTTCATAATTTTCGATTGCTACCAAATCATCACGACTAGCCGCTTGATATTGATGAATGGATTCTTTTCGTTGCTTGACCATTTTGTCTAAAATGACCAGAAGGCGGGTATCATCAACTTCGATACGCTCATCGACTTCAATTTGTTTGATAGCGGCAGTAATTAAGCGTAAGGTGCCTAATTGCTGCTTATCTTGTGCACGCATTGCATCTTTGATCTCAGCGTTAATGCGCTCTTTGATGGTCATTCACTTCGTCTTCTACGACGGTCACTGCGACCAGTAATGACGTCTCTAGAGATTTTTTTAAGATGACGTTTGACTGCAGCGGCTTGCTTGCGTTTACGCTCAGCAGTCGGTTTTTCATAAAACTCTCGACGACGTAATTCAGTTAAAAGACCAGCTTTTTCACACGAACGTTTAAAACGACGTAGTGCGTATTCAGGGTTTTCGCCTTCTTTCACGCGAACTGTGGGCATTCAATTTTTCCTCATTATGCTACATACTTACCCTGTGGGGTATAGTATGATATAAAAATATCATTACTGATTATGTTAGGTTGACGATTTTAGTGCCATCTTAACTCAGCGTCAAGTCTATTTATAATAATTTGTAGGATATATGTGCGGTGTTTTCTTGTCAGGGATAGATAGGGGAGTCAACATAATGGTTGATGAGAATAAAAAAAGCAAACAAGTTGAGCTCCAGGATGTGCACCAATATTACTCGGCCATCTTAAACTGCGTGCCAAATTGGGTATATTGGATTGATAAAGATTGTATACTGCAAGGGTGTAATATGCGGTTTACTCAATTTTTAGGCTTAAAAACCCTCGGAGATTTTTCAGGAACGCCATATCCGAAACTCGCTCAGGTTGCTCAGTGGTCTCCCACGGTGATTGATGCATTTCGTTTGGATGACATGTCCGTCGTTTTTTCCGGACAAGCTATGCACGACCGTGATTTGCCACCCATTTTGTTTCAGGATGGTACGATCCATCATTTTATTTGTAATCGCGACCCATTGTTAGATCAATCCGGTCGGGTACTGGGTGCAGTCGTGGTGCTGGTTGAAGTGCCTGAGCCGCGCCCGAAACAAGAAAAACCCCACGTTGAGGCCCTGCCTAAAGGTCCAGAGAATCGCGCGCCTCGGGTTTTGATAGTAGAAGATAATTTGGTGGCGAAACAAGTAGAAGAGTCCTTGATGCGTGCCCTGAATTGTGATGTGGATTGTGCGGATACGGGTCAACAAGCCATGGCTTTGTTCCACCCTGGCACTTACGATTTGGTGATTATGGATATTGGTTTGGAAGATACCTCGGGGTATGTGCTTTCCAAGCAATTTCGTCAATTAGAAAAAGGCACCCAATTTCATGTTCCCATTATTGCGCTGACATCATTTGAGGCTGATTTGGTCAAATATGATTGCGATTATTATTTCATGGACGGGGTGATCAGCAAGCCATTAAGTGCTGAGCAAGCGGATCAAATCGTACAGCATTATATTTATCATAAAAATACGACGGTTAATGGATTGAAGTACGCTTAAAAATTGATTAGAATTTCTTCGTGCTGGGTGTCCACAGTAGTGGTCCTAGTAGTGGCAAGAATGGAACTTGCCTTTGTCCAACCAACCGCAAGCTTAGTTCTGCGCTTTTTGCGTAGCCTAAGTATATGGAGTACTTCGAAATGGATTATTCACGACCTGTCTTGTCGCGCATTATCGCGCTATTTGTTTTATTAATTTCTTTTTCACTGTACGCAGCAGAGCGCCTTGATCTCACTCAGATGTCTTTCGCCAGTCTGCAAAGTAAAATACCCGTTAGCTTATCCCAACAGCCTACTAATCCGTCTTTGGTTATGCCGCAAGATTTTTTATTGATGGGGCGCCATCATGATGCACAGCAGACGGAGCATATTCATATGCAGCAACGGTATATGGGATTCCCAGTGTTTGGCGGGTATGCAGTGTTTCATCGTAAGCATTTGCCGGGCTCTGCTGCGACAGTGCGTATGACGGGGAGTATTTACCAAAAACTACATGACGATTTAGGTAATCCGCCACCAGAATTTGTGGCCAAAGCGAGCAATCAATTGCAAATGTATCGTCAGTCGTTTGTGCAAGATAAAATAGTAGATCAGTCTATTCAAGCGATTGTGTATATAGATGAACAGTATCAAGCGTATTGGGCTTATCAAATCCAAGTGTATTTGCAACCAAAAGAGGGATTGCCCAGCCAACCAACGGCGATTATCGCAGAAAAGACGGGAAAAATTTTGTTGCAATGGGATGCCTTGACCACGTTGCAACAAACGGTCCATGGCTTGGGATTTGGTGGCAATCGGCGTACCGGAAAATATCAATATGGTAAAGACTTGCCGTACCTTGAGCTGTTCCGAGATGAGCGGCCTGGCCTCTGTTTTTTAGAAAATGAACATATTATGGTGGTGGACATGCAACATCATACCCTGCGGCCTAATCATCCCATGAGTTTTCTTTGCGAAGAAGATAATCCAGAGCATCTGTATTGGACAGGCTATGATGGGGATGGATATGATCAAGCCAATGGCAGTTATTCTGTGTCTAATGACGCGATGTATTTTGGAGCGTTGGTCAAAACCATGTATCGCACACAATATGGCGTAGAGGTTTTGCAGAAGGGGAGTCAGCCCATGAAAATGATATTCCGGGTCCATTTTAGCAATTATTTTGCGAATGCATTTTGGGATGGTCGGCAAATGACTTTTGGAGATGGGGATGGCATGCTGCATCCGTTAGTGGCTCTCAGCATTACAGCGCATGAACTGTCGCATGGCTTTACCCAGCAGCACTCTGGGTTGCTGTATCGTGGGCAAGCGGGTGGAATCAATGAAGCGTTCTCAGATATGGCATCGCAAGCGGCAGAGTATTATGTCTATGGTAAGGCGACTTGGCATGTGGGGGCGGATGTACTGAAAAGCAAAGGTGCTTTGCGTTGGTTTCAACATCCTAGTCGGGATGGGGTATCGATTGAACGAGCCATCGATTATCAAGTTGGCATGGATGTGCATTACAGTAGTGGCGTTTATAATTATCTCTATTATCTGTTGGCTAATCATGTGGGTTGGGATCCCCAAAAGGCTTTTCATGTGATGGTGAAAGCTAATATGGATTATTGGACGCCTACTACGAATTTTATAGAAGGGGCATGTGGGATTTTGGCGGCTAGTCGAGATTTGGGTTTTTCAGAAGACGATGTGAAAGATGCTTTAGATGAAGTGGTGATTGATTATGGTGATTGTGAGGGATAGGCTTAAATAAAAAACAATACTTAATAAAAGTATCATCCTCGCTTCGGCTGGGATCCATCTCTGATTAGGTGTTTTACCAATGAAAAGATGGATGCCCGCCTTCGCGTGAATGACACAGCTCTCTAAAAATAAGGATATCAAAATGACGATTGATAAAATTGTCTGTGTCGGAAAAAATTATCTGGATCATGCGTTGGAGTTGGGTGATAGTGTCCCAGAACAGCCGGTCTTATTTTTAAAGCCGGCTAGCGTTTTAAAGCAAGCCACGTATTGGGGCGAGCAGTTGTTGCTAGACTATCCCGCTGCTGAAGCGCAGGTGCAACCCGAATGTGAAATTGTGCTATGTATGGGATGTGATGGATATCGAATGACGCAAGATGAGGCAAAAAAAGCTATTTCTGCCGTCACCTTGGGCCTCGATATGACCTTACGCAGCAAGCAAAGTCAATTAAAAAAGCAAGGACATCCTTGGACCGTAGCCAAGGTGTTCAAAGATGCTGCGGTTTTAGGCCCTTGGATTCCTTATGACTTATTTCCGAATTATTTAGATGTGAGCTTTGACTTTTGTGTAGAGCAGCAAATACGTCAATCGGCAAAAGGCAGAGATATGATAATGCTTCCTGAAGACCTCTTGGTTTATATCAGTCATTGTTTCCCGTTGCAAAAAGGGGATATTATTTTTACGGGAACCCCTGCGGGGGTGAGTGATGTGATACTAGGGAATATAGCAAGTTTACATTGGGACCAGAAACAGTATAGTGTGATGTGGTAAAGTTGGTTTATGACAAGGAGATGGTTCTATGAAGCAAGATAATAAACCGAAGGAACATCCGGAAGTTACTGATATTAAAACTATTTGTGATGTGGCACCGAAAACAAAAATCACCAAGGATGTTTGTGACAAAGTAAATAATGCCAAACCTAACGTTCCCAGCAATCAGAAAAAGTAAAAAAATAAAACCACTCACGTGATCCTGAGGAGCTTGCGACGAAGGATCGCCATGATTTTCCTGGAGGTTCCTCGTTTCACGTGACTCTCTATGAGTAACCTATGAGTCTGTGTATAATATGCGTTCTTTGTTCATTTATAGAGGTTAATATGTCATCTGGTGGTAATTATTTCATAAACTCTGGTGTGAAAGGCGCTATGTTTGGTGCCATGGGCTTTTTTTCTGCGGGTGTATTGCCTCTGGGTACCGCGGTGACTGTGAGTGCGTTAGGGACTGCGGCAGCGGCGGGCTTTGTGGGTGGGTTGGCATTGTATGCTCCAGCGGTCGCTCTGCGACTAGCTATGCATCATTTTGGGTACTTTAATGCTCAATCTCGTTACTTGGTAGCAGCGGTTGATTTAGCCCTACTAGCATTCACTATGCCAGTAGGGGCTTGGGTGTTGGGTCTTGCAGTGCAACCTTTCTTTATTGCTGCGGTAGTGGCAGTTACGCTCTATACGTTATTGAATGCCTTGCAAGTGGTGGCGGAGGTGGTCAAACATAAGCCCAACCGCCAACAACTTAATTTACCGAGAGCTTTTGAAGAATCATTTACGGTTGCGCGCCACATTGGGTTTGATGAGACCACGGCTACTTTGGGAATCGGATCTTTCTGCTAAATGAGCGTTTGACAATATAAAAGGCAATATACCCGCGGCGCATACTATGACCGCGGGTTTTTTTAATGGGTTACCCTGCCACTTCGGCAACTTCTTCAGAGACTTGATACTCTCCCAAACAGGCTAAGCTATTGAGGCGGGCGCGGTGTAGAAGCTTGGCTTGAGCTTTGCTTACATTCGCTGCTTTTCCTTGCCAGACTTGAATGCATTCTTCTTGTAAAGCCCGTCCGTATGAAAAACTGAGATTCCACGGTTGGTAACCGCTGCTATTGATGGCATTGAGGTTTGCTGTTGCTTGATCAGGCGTTTGTCCGCCGGATAAGAAATTAATACTGGGCACAGCTGACAATACCGTATTATGGAAAACACTCAACGTATAATCGGCAATGTCTTCAGGTGTGCTAAATGGTTTGGCGGATTTGCCACAGGTGACCATGCTGGGTTTGAGAATGATATGTTCGAGTGCAATTTGATGAATAAACAGAGCATGAAATAATTCATGTAATACCAATTCACACACTTCTGCACAATGATCAATGGTATGGTCGCCATCCATTAAAACTTCGGGTTCTACAATGGGAACAATGCCGATTGCTTGGCAAGCAGCGGCATAGCGCGCCAAATTTTCTGCCCCAGTTTTGATGGCAGCCATACTGGGTGTGCATTCTGTAATGCTATATACATTCCGCCATTTGGCAAATTTCGCACCTTTGGCTTTGAAAGCGGCCAAGCGCTCAGGTAAGTCGTCTAAGCCCAAAGTGACTTGTTCTTTCTGCGTATGGGGTAATTCCTGGAGGCCTTTATCAACTTTGATCCCAGGCAAAATGCCCTTGGCTAATAGAATGTCCGGAACGCTGTGTCCGTTTGAGTCTTGGTTTGAAAACGTTTCTTCAAACAAAATGACGCCAGAGATGTACTCTTCAAGATCCGGTGTGTTGGCGAGTAATAAACGATAATCACGGCGATTGTCCGCAGTATTGTCGAGCTTGATGGCAGCAAAGCGTTTGCCAATTGTGCTATTGCTTTCATCCGCAGCTAAAATACCTTTTCCAGATTGCGTTAGCTTCTCGATGATTTGTGATAATTCGTTGTAGTACATGATGCTATCCTCTATTTGGTCGATGAAATATATTTTTCTCTGACAATTTGTTGTGTTGAAAACCCTTGCTCTTTTAATAATTCGAACGCTTCGTCAATCATAGCTGGGTTGCCGCACAAATATACAAAATCTTGCTCTGGATTTAAATTCAAATCAGGAAACCCTGCTTGGACATGGCCGTAATGGATATGGTCGGGTTTTTGTTCCAGCTTTTCACGGCTTAAATAGGCGCGAAATAACACGCGGGGTGATTGTGCCGCCCAATTTAAAAAGTCTTCAGAATATAAAACTTCAGCTTGATTTTGGACGCCTTCAAATACGACCACGGAAGCGTCTGGATGTGAGGCCAAATGTTGCTCTAATGCGGGGATCATGGCGCGGTATGGCGTCACCCCAGTGCTGGTTGCCAGTAAAATATAGCGGCGCGGAGCGGGTTCTTTGAGAATTAATCTACCATATGGGCCGGAAACTTGGATTTTGTCTCCAGGCTTGAGGTCAAACAAATATTCGGAGCCTGGTCCAGACTCAACATATGAAGCCGCAAACTCTAGGCGATTACTGCCTTGGGGGGGCGTAGCAATACTATAACTGCGACGCAATGTTTTACCTTGATGCTCAAAAAGAATGGTAATGAATTGCCCTGGTAAGTAGTCAAAAATCTCACTGTCTGTGTTGGAAATAACAAAGTGTTTGACTCTCGGAGAAATCATGTGGGCATTTTCTAATTGAAATTGAAACATCTTGATAGGCATGGTATATGATTGAAGATAGAATGAAGAAGGTTCCTATAGTAAGGGAAAAAAAATACTTTGCAAGAGGGAACGATACTTTGAGTATGTTTGACGAGTGATGTCATTCCCGCGAAGGCCGGAATCCATGCTCATTTTGGTGCAGGTCCTTATTGAGGATGGATCCCCGCCTATGCGGGGATGACACAGCTTGTCGAATCAACGATACTTTTAAGAGTGAGCATATGATTGACCTAAGCGGGATGCTCAGTAATTTGAGTAAATCATTGCCGGCAGTGCAATATTTACTGGGCGGGCTATCTTATATTATGGGGATTGGGTTTTGTATCACGGCACTGTTTCGTTTCAAAGATAATGTAGAAAAAGGGCAGAGTAGTGATCCGGGCTCTCAAATGATTGTCCCTTTCACTTATTTGCTGATCGGCTCGGCTTTATTATATTTACCTTCGACGTTCGGTGCATTGTCTACCACGCTCTTTGGGAGTAACACGAGCGTGCTGCAATATGATGGCTACCAACCCTTTGATATCTATGGGTCAGTGACCATTCTGATTGAAACAGTCGGCTTAGTTTGGTTTATCCGAGGCTGTGTCTTATTATCCCACTCTAGTCATCCTGAACAAGGGCGTACCGGTTCAAAAGGACATGGCGGAAAGGGCATGCTCTTTATTGTTGCAGGGTTGTTTGGGATTAATTTTCATTCAACAGTGAATATGATGAATACGATCATGAATTATTTAATAAATATGACGGTCATTCAGCCGCCATCCTAAGGATCCTAGTCGGATGAGTCTTTAGGGTCATCTTCTTTGTCGTTACAGATTTTCAAATCATTCGCATTGGCGAAATCCAGTAGGGATTGGTATATTTGTGGGCTGGATTCTTTGAGTTTTGGATCAAGCACAATGCATTTGTATCCTTCATTATTGATACTGGGTTGCAGGAGGGGGGAATAATGGATTCGACTGTTTTTAAAGCTAGCCAATGCGCCACTCATGCGCTCCGCCCAATCGCTTGGACGAAACTCCTTGCCTTGTTTGGTGACACCTTCGATGATAATTTTCTTACTGTTACGATCGGGCATTTGGTCTACAATTTGAAATAGTTTGTCGATTATACCACCAAGTGCATCAGCACAAAACCATGATTTTCAACGAAAGCGTCCGAGCCGTGACCGTAAGATGCGGTAATTCTGAATTTTTGGTATCATCAGCCTCTATTTAATGCTGCATTTGTATTTATGACTGAGACCCACCATCCTGACGATTTAATCACAGTATTCAACCATTGCTTTCAACAAAGCCATTGTACACAATTGGCTTATGGAGAGGATGAGCCCATTTATGTCCCAGCCAATGAGGCTCAGTCTTGCCATATTATTTTTTTCGCGCATGGGTTTTTTAGCTCGGCACTTCATGAATGTGCGCATTGGTTATTGGCAGGGGAACAGCGGCGAACTTTGGTGGATTATGGCTATTGGTATACCCCGGACGGTCGTACGGAAGAACAACAGGCATTATTTCAACAAGTTGAGGTGAAGCCGCAGGCTTTAGAGTGGATACTATCTAACGCATGTGGGTATCCATTTCGCTTAAGTTTTGACAATCTGAATGGCGTTACCCCTGAATATGAGCAGTTTGCCCTTGCAGTAGAACAACAGCGACATCATTATGAGTGGACTGGATTACCTTTGCGCGCTCAGATATTTCACACGGCGTTGTTACGTCATTATCAACGGCTCGAAGTGACCTAACCAGCGAGTAGCAATCCGATGCGCCGTCTCAGGGGCATGTTCAAGTAATTGTTTAGCGCAGGGCGTTAGCCAGGGTAATAGCGCTTGGTCCCGTTGTAAGTCGGCAATTTTAAAGATTCGATACCCGGTTTGGCGCGTGCCCAAAATTTCTCCTGAGCCACGTAATTGCAGATCTTTTTCAGCCAACAAAAACCCATCATGGGTCTCGCGGATGAATTGTAAGCGCTCACGACCCATGGTGGACAAAGGAGGCTGGTATAAGAGCAAGCAATGGGATTGGACCGCGCCTCGACCTACGCGGCCACGCAATTGATGTAATTGTGACAGTCCCAGGCGTTCCGCATTTTCAATGATCATGAGACTGGCATTCGGCACATCAACGCCCACCTCAATGACGGTGGTGGCCACTAATAATTGAATGTCCCCATTTTTGAACTGGGTCATAATCTGCTCTTTGATCTGCGAGGCGAGACGCCCATGGACCAAGCCAATGTTGAGTTCTGGTAAAAGCGTTTGTAATTGCTGCGCGGTGTCGGTTGCCGTTTGGCACTGAAGTTTTTCTGATTCTTCGATCAAAGTACAAACCCAATAGGCTTGGCGTCCATCGTTTAAATGTGAACGTAAGCGCGGAATCATGGCATCGCGTTTGGATTGATTTAGGACCAATGTGGTGACGGGGGTGCGTCCGGGCGGTAATTGATCAATAACGGAAATATCCAGATGCGCCATTTGGGTCATGGCCAATGTGCGAGGGATGGGGGTGGCGGTCATTAACAGTTGATGTGGAGATAAATGCCCTTGCTGGCCTTTTTGCTGAAACTGCAAGCGTTGTGCAACACCAAAACGATGTTGTTCATCGATAATGATGAGACCTAAGCGTGCGAAGGTGACCTCTTCTTGAAACAATGCGTGTGTACCCACAATAAAATGACAGTGATGCTGGGCCAAAGCCTGGAGTGCTTCGCGGCGTTCACGGGTTTTCATTTTTCCAGATAAGCGATAAACAGATATGCCCAGTGGCGTACACCAGCGTTGTAAGGTTTGTGCATGTTGTTCACTTAAAATATCAGTCGGGGCCATGAGTGCTACTTGATAGCCGTTGGCAATGGCTTGGAGGGCGGCAAGGGCTGCAATGACTGTTTTTCCGGAACCAACATCGCCTTGAACCAACCGTAACATCGGTTGGGATTGGGCCAAATCTTGACTGATTTCTTGATGAACTTTGGCTTGCGCTGCAGTAAGTTGAAAAGGCAACTGTTGGAGAAATTGGTTGAAGTGCTGCAAATTATGCGGCATCGGTGGTGCGGATAAATTGCTACGTTGTTGCCGAGCAAAGAGCATGCTCAGTCTTTGTGCCATTAACTCATCGAATGCCAAACGTCGCAGCGCGGGGTGTTGCCCATTTTCTAAATGATGAATCGGACTGTCCGGTGGGGGTTGGTGTAAAGTGTGAACCGCGCTGGCAAGCGGCGTAAATTCGTAGGTATTGAGTTGTGCTGCGTCCATCCACTCTAGGCTGTCTAAATAACCCTGGCAATTTGTCAAAGCAATTTTTACTAAATTGCGAATGCGATTTTGACTCAAGCCTTCTGTGGTTGCGTATATTGGCGTTAACGTTTCTTCCATGACAAGCGGTTCGTCTTCTGAGCACAGGCGATATTCTGGATGGATCATATCGAAGGAGCCATCAAAATGTCGGACTTCTCCGAATACGCGCAGGGACATCCCCGGTTGTAATGCTTTGGCTTGTTGTTGATTAAAATGAAAAAATCGCAAGCGTAGCATGCCCGTTTTGTCTTCGATAAAACAATGTAAAATTCGGCGTCGTGCAAATTTGATTTCAGTTTTGCAAATTTGTCCCGAAACGACTGCCCATTCTTGGTGACGTAAATCTCGGATTGGAGTGATGCGGGTTCGATCTTGGTAGCGATAAGGAAGATGAAATAATAAATCTTGGATGGTATGGATGCCACATATTGCTAATTTCTTAGCCATAGTAGGTCCAACACCAGGTAAATCGATACATGATTGGCTGAGCACGGCACTCTATATTATGCTGATAGTATTGAGTTTAAATCATACCAGAAGCTAGGATATCTCAGCAAATGAGAATATCTCGCCAAATGATCAAAAAATTATTACAATAGTTTTAAGCCCACGCTAATATTGCAGGTCATGACAAAAAAAATTGAAAAGAAATCTACTCGATCACAACCAGGACAAAAACTAAGTGCATTGTGGCTATGTTTTTTGATGTTTGTGGTTGGTTATCTAGCGGCTTCTTGGTTCGATGTCAATCAATTTGTGACCTGGGTTGGCGCACACCTCAATGGTCATCCTCCTGCCGAGAAAAGCATCGCAAAAAAACCGGAGGACGTGGCCACAGCGGTTGAGCAACATCCGAAATTAGAATTTTATACGTTATTGGCTAATGATTCAGGCTTACATGCCACGTCTTCAGCTCAGGTAAATGCGACAGAAGCGGCGACTGGAGATATGCAATATAAAAATGTCCCAGAAAAAACGCCTAATATGGTGCCTCAAGCACTGCCGTCCCAGCCAATGGAGTTGGCGGTCACTGCGCCTGCAGCGGCGCTGCCTGTGCCTCCACAACCGGTGTTCAGACGCCCAGCGCCTGTTTCCAGACACTCTGAACCTATGCCATTAGCTCCCAAGCCGATATACACACAATCGAGACCCGCACCCGTACCTATTGCGGATAAAATCCGAGGACGTTATGGGATTCAGGTAGGGTCCTTTCGCTCTCCTACCGAAGCAAAACGGATGCGAGATAAATTGGGTATGAAAGGATATCCGGCAACTATCGTATCAGTCACTCAACAATCGTCTTATTGGTATCGCGTTGTGCTAGGTCCCTTTTCTTCTTTGGCACAAGCCCAACAGGTGCAAATGTCACTTTCTCGTCGCGAGCATATTACGGGGATGATCCGTAAAATAGATGGATAATTCATGACTACATTTGTTTTCCCCTTGAAAGGTGTGACTTGTTCGGGGTGTAAGGGTAATCTGATATATCTCTTGGATGTCGACACTAAGCCAGAATATTTTAAATTTAAACACATTGATGTGTCGTCTAATTTACAAAAATTAGTGGTTGAAGTTGAAGACAATGATATTCCCATCTCTGAAGAAGAAGTGCGGCGTTATATCAATCACACATTGGCCGGATCTGATTACGAACTCATTGTAGAAGGTGCTCGATACTATTGGATATTGGGCAGTTTGGGCTTAGTAATCGGTACGATTATTCTCATCCTTGCTGTGACGAATGGATTGGTGCTGTGGCCAGTTAAATTGCTGACTGCCACCGTAAGTGTGGGGCTCAGTTTATTATTAGGCGCTGAATCGTTCCGCAAAGCAAAGATAGAGTGGCAACGTAGAAAGCCGGCTATGGATAGCCTTTTTCTGATGAGTACGGGTGCTGCGACTTTGATGTCTCTGTTTGGACTTGTAATGCCAAGCATGCCGTTGATGTTTGAAGCCAGTTTATTAATTTTGGGGTTTCGGCATATTGGGATAGCGCTTAAAAAATCGATTTACTCCACGCCGAATTTGCCGGTGCATTATCAACGACTCCAGACGAACAACCTCTCGCGCACCGAAGATCAAGACGACACATTTGTTCCAGGTGAAGCGCTGACTATTCAAGCAGGACAAATGCTTCCTGTCGATGGCTGGTTGCTTCCTAAGCAAAATGCATTAATTGACCAGACTTATGCCATGAATGTCCAACGAATTAGAGGGGCTTATTTGCCGGAACACCTCCGTGTGGATGATGCAGTCATGGCGGGTATGGTGGCTCAAACAGATTGTGTCATGCAAGTCGGACTAGGTCATAAGCTAAGTTATTTTGAGCAAAAACCAAAAAATACTTGTCCCAAAGGACAAATATGGGTTTATCCTGAAGGAAATGAGATCAACGTTGTCTCGCGATCAGATCGAGATAATAAAGCTGTGCATTTTGTATTGTCTTCGGTAAATTTAACGGACAGAGCAGGAAACTGTTATTTTGCAACGATTTTGAATGCGCTAAAATTAGGTACCGTATTGACTCATTTGTCAAAACCGCATCAACAATTGTTGTCCCGTGCGTTGGTACAGCATGCAGATGCCATGGGTCTGCTCCAAACGACCTCCTCTCTGGCGCGCTTAGAAAAAGAGCTCGAAGATGCGGGATGTCGAGCCGCGCCTATCCAAGACAAGGCGGATCAGATATTGGAGTACTTTGTACCCGTGGTACTGGGAGTGGCGTTGATTTCTGGTGCAGTGGTGATGTGCTTTTTTTCTCCGATGATTGCTGTACGCTGTATGATTTCAATTTTGGTGTCAGCCTGCCCTTGTACTTTGGGGTTTGTGACCCCTTTGGTGATGGATTTTGCGCGCGCGAAAGGCAAACAAGCGGGCGTTGTTTTTAGTCAATCTGATGCGATTCAACGTTTTACTGAAGTAGATACGGTATTGCTGGATATTCACGGCACTGCGACCAAAGGCGAGCCTGTGGCTCGGGTGATGGTGCATGAGCCTGATAGACTGCAGGAAATTGAAACGCATTTGGCGCGCATGGAACAACATTCTGATCACCATGTTGGCAAGGCTATCTATACTGCGGTGAAGGGCGATGATTTATTGCTGAATACAGAGAGATTACGTCCGACTGACATTGAAAAGTATCCTGGCGGGATTGGGGCATCGGTACAGGGCAAACATTATATTTTGGGAAATTATAATTTAGCGCAACAGTTTGGGGTAACTCTTGAAAACCCTGGACCGAATAGGACGTATTTATTAGAACAAGCAGGGGCAGGATATCAGTGTATAGCAACAGTGGAACTCCATGACCCGTTGCGTTCTGATGCTGCATTGACAGTTGAACAATTGAAATACCGTGGGTTAAAAGTTTTTTTATTCACCGGTGCGGACGAACAAACTGCCAATCAATATGCCCAAGCGTTACCTGGGTTGGATGGTGTTTATTCGGGACTTGCGGATGCGCAAGCCAAAGTCGAAAAACTGCGTAGTATACAAACCCAGCATCGCGTATTAATGATAGGTGATGGTGCAAATGATGGGCCGGCGATGAAAGAGGCCTATGCGAGCATCGCCATGAAGCATGCTTTGAGTGATGAAGGTGCCCAATATCAAGCCAAAGCCAGAATTTTGAATGGCAATATGCTGACGGTGGTGGATGCGTTGGACATTGCAAGCCAAGCCATGTGGCGGATTAATTTCAATCTTTATTTAAGTCTGATTTACAATCTGGCGATTGTGATCTTGACCAATAGCTTAGTATTAGCCTTGGGTCTCGTCTTACACCCGGGTGTTTGTGCGGCTTTGATGGTCATTCAAGTTGGGTTTATTATTCTTAGCTCGTACTATTTTAAACAGCAACCTTTGCCAACTCAAAGTTTGCTGGTGCAATCCAGCATGTTTGGCATGAACCCGTCCTTAGCAAGTGGAAACCTGAGTGTACAACCAACGCTACCGCTTACTTACGCTAACGTTCTAATGTGATTTGAATGGCCCCTGCGTTTTTAACGGCAAACAGTTTGGTGACAGTCAGGGTTAAATGAGTCAAGGAAAAAGTGGTTTGCAGCAATTTGAGCACTTGTTCCGCAGCGTTTTCTACTAAATAGAACGACTGCTGACTCACGAATTGCGTTATGCACTGACAAACTGCTGCATAATCTAAAGTATTGGCCAAATCGTCCTGACAACGCTTGGTATCAATCGGGATGCTCAGATCGAATGAGAGTGTTTGGTCGATTTGTTGTTCCCAAGGATAGATTCCAATGCGAGTGGGCACTTTGAGACTAGTGATGCGTAATGTATCGATGATGTTTCTCCTTGTCTAATTGTGGTATGATGTAGATTGATCTTCCTACCTAATATGAAAGCATTGATGTCTGATTTATCTGAGAGTTTATTGCTGCGTGCCCTGCGCCGTCAACCCGTTCCGAGAACCCCCATTTGGTTGATGCGGCAAGCAGGTCGTTATCTGCCGGAATATCGTGCGACGCGTGCGCACGCTGGTAGCTTTTTAAACTTATGCAAATCAAAAGAATTAGCCTGCGAAGTCACTTTACAACCTTTACAACGCTTTGCGTTAGATGCGGCCATTTTATTTTCTGATATTTTGACTATTCCGGACGCAATGGGATTGGGTTTGACTTTGCTGGAAGGAGAAGGCCCGCGCTTCAAACATCCGATTCGAGATCCCGCTGCAATTGATGCGTTGCTCATTCCTAAGCCGTCTGAAGAATTAGCGTATGTGATGGATGCGGTGCGTTTGATTCGTCAAGAGTTACCCTCTCACATCCCCTTGATTGGATTTGCTGGCAGTCCATGGACTTTGGCTTGTTATATGATAGAAGGGGAAAGTAGTCGAGAGTTTAAGCGAGCATTGGGCATGATGTATCTTGAGCCACAAGCTATGCAGCAATTACTGCAAAAATTAACGCTGGCCGTGATCGATTATTTATCTGCACAAGTTATGGCGGGGGCGTCGGTTTTGATGGTGTTTGATACTTGGGGTGGTATTCTGAGTACGCACCACTACCAACACTATTCTTTGGCCTATATGCGCGCTATTGTGGAAGCTTTACAAATCAAACATCCTGCGGTGCCAGTTATTTTGTATACCAAAGGGGGCGGGCAATGGTTGCCAGCGTTGGCCAATACGGGTTGCCAGGCCGTTGGCTTAGATTGGACTTGTGATTTGGCTGTGGCTCGCAAACAAGTGGGCCAACAGGTCGCCTTGCAAGGTAATTTAGATCCGACCGTACTATTAAGTTCTCCCGCTTGTATTCGTGCCGAAGTAAAACGAATTTTGGCTGAATTTGGCTCAGGACCGGGTTTGGTCTTTAATTTGGGTCATGGCATTACGCCGGATGTTCCGGTGGAGCATGTTAAAGTTTTGGTAGATGCGGTCCATGAGTTGAGTCCTGCGTATGCTCAAGGTGAGCTATGATTCTAAAAAGCACCTTTAAGCCAGCTTGGTGGTTGCCCAATGCCCATGCGCAAACACTGTACCCCTATGTTTTTCGCAATGTGGATGCGCCTTATTTTCGCTGTGAACGCTTAGAGTTGCCGGATGGTGATTTTGTTGATTTGAGTTGGGTAGAAGGCGGCTTATTTGAGGATGCACCGTTGGTCGTGTTATTGCATGGATTGTGCGGCACAGGGGATTCACAATATATCAAAGCTCAGATAAATCGTTATCAACAAATGGGTTGGCGCTCTGTGGTCATGCAATTTCGGGGAGCTGGTTCTGAGCCGAATCGCAAAATGCGTGCTTATCATTCTGGAGACACGGCTGATTTAAATTACTTTATGCAGGTACTAGCTCAACGCGAACCTCATACTCAAAAAATGGGCGTAGGATTTTCTTTAGGCGGAAACGTTTTATTAAAATGGTTGGGAGAAAATAGTACGCAAACAGTGTTTAGCGCAGCGGTGGCGGTATCGGTGCCGTTTCAACTGAACTTGGTGGCGGACCGAATGAATCGAGGTTTTTCTCGTCTCTATCGTAATCATCTCCTGCATAATTTGCGTAACCAATTTATCCGTAAAATGGAACACAATCCCAACGAAGAATTTTTACGAATAGTGAAGGCTTGTCATTGTTTTTGGACATTTGATGACAAAGTCACTGCGCCTTTGAATGGGTTTGATAGTGTTCATAGCTATTATCGCGAGGCGAGTTCAAAAGCGTATTTGGCTCACATTACGATTCCGACACTGATTATTCATGCGTTAGATGACCCATTTATGACGCCAGCAGCAATTCCGACGCTTGCTGATTTATCTTCTAGTACTACTTTGGAGTTAAGTGAGCGGGGTGGACATGTTGGTTTCGTGACGGGGGCTATTCCAGGGCGGCCTGTATTTTGGTTGGATCAACGGATCCCAGAATTTTTTGCGCAACATCTAGGCCCCCAGTCTTGAGATTTCTTTTATCATCCCCATATTAGGTTTTAACAAAGTATATTTATTGGAGTCGTCTGATGAGTGACACAACAAAAAAAGATTGGAAAAGCTTTACAGAACAACATGCTGATGCGGATACTGAGCAAGTGGATATCGATATGCTGGATGAAGATGAAGAGGGTGGCGGCACTAGGACTGGAAGTGATGCCCAGCATCCTCCCGAGGAATTGGAGCATCTGTCTTATGAAGCTTTAGAAGACAAATTGACCGAAGCAGAGCAAAAAGCGTTTCAATATCGTGATCAGGCGACGCGTTCGATGGCGGAATTAGAGAACGTGCGACGCCGTGCAGAGCGTGATGTATCTCAAGCTCATCTTTATAGTTTAGAGCGTTTTTCAAAAGACTTGCTGCCGGTTATCGACAGTTTAGAGCAAGCCCTACAATCGGTAGCTCAGGATTCTGATCAAGCAATGTTCGAAGGTCTGACATTAACGATGAAACTTTTTCTCAGTACCATGGAAAAATTCCAAGTTACACAATTGGATCCATTAGGCCTGCCATTTGATCCCAATCAACATGAAGCGGTGTCCATGCAAGAATCGGATGCCCCGTCTTCTTCAGTGATCATGGTGTTTCAAAAAGGCTACAAACTAAATGATCGCGTCATTCGTCCAGCACGGGTGGTGGTTGCAAAATAATTTTGGTGGGCTTCGGCCCATCGCATCGTAGTCTTCATGCTAAAACAGGCGTTTTCAAAACAACCCCGGTGAGCACTAAAGTCGCTCTCACCATGAACCCTTTAATAAATTCATAAGAATAATTTGATACAATCCGGCTCATATGTTTATGTGAGAATCAACACTTTTTATGAGAGCTGTAACCGAATCCTCTATTGCGTTGCGTACTATTGAAGAAATAGAGCAACGTGAACTAGCAAGCTGCCGTGCTATTGCGCGTGATAATACACTGACCCCAGATGAATATGTTCGTTCTACTCAGGCATTTAAAGATCTGATTGATACGCCATGGAAAAGAGGCGAGCCTATTTATATCGTGCTTGAGAATGATGAAAACGGAGACTTAAATCCGCACCTCAAACATTTAATGCAAGAGATAAAAAAAGGTACTTACTACGCTCAATTTATCACCGTAGGCTCTGGTACGCTATGGCCATTGGTGTTGCGTTTATATTATGGATTAGAGTGTGGATTTAGTCTATCAATAGAGCAAATGTGCGCAATGTTACAGGTCAGTTACTGTCTTGACGCACAATTAGAGATTGAGCATGTTCCTTTTTTTGAGGGCGATAGTTTGCGTATCAGTAGAATAGGGTCGGCCCTGGTTCAAAAAATTTTTTCTATTGAAGACGTGGCAAATCGAGAAGTCGTTAACGATATCATCACTACAAGAATAGAGCCGTTCAGGCTCGCATTTCATAAAGTGCCGAATGCTGAAAAGTGCATTCAGAAAATTACACTGGATAAACGATATTTTAAAGGCTCCAAAGCAGGTGAAATTGTTTTTCAAGCGCCTCCTAGACTTGTAAATGAGTTGAAAAACAGTGGGTTAGAACTATTTTATATGATTGTGATGAATCAGAATAGTTTTACGAATGTTTATCAAGAGAATGATAAATTATTTCTACTTCTCCCTTCCATGGAGATGTTAAAACAGTATCATCAAGTGATTCATCCAGATAGAGGGGTGACTTACACCTCTCGACTTGGCATAATTACCCCGCAAGCAATTGAAGATTCTTCTAATTTAAATCAACGAATAGGTAGTATTTATGCGCCCGGGATTACAAATCCGAGGGTAGCTCATCAAACAACTGTATTGCCCCTTAGTATGTATGTACATGATGCCTATTATCATTTTTTTCTTGATGCGATGCTGTGTCGAGACACGCACGCCCACCTGTTGTATATCGTCGCACTTTTAAGAGCGTCATTAAATGACAGCAGAGTGATGACAAGTGAGTTACGACGTTGTACTGATCGAGAGTTTTTGATTGGAAAAGATAAGTTCCAAAGAAATCAGGACAAGATTTTTCCTGACATAATGGGAAGAATTTTTGCCATTTCATCTTCTAAACAGATAAGTCCAAGTTTCGTGATTATTTTTGTGGATGCACTCTTAAATTCGGATAACTTGCCCTACCTGTCTCAATCATTAGAGCGTAAGTTTTATAAAACATTCTTACAATGGGACAATCTTCCACCATTTATAGAGTTTAAAGATAAAGTCGAGCGCTATAGTCGTGAAATAAAAGGCCATAGCTCGAAAATTGCCATTCTGATTCTTTGTCGTTTTTATTTGAATGATGTGGAGTTTTGTCAAGCGTTGGTTGAAAACATGAAGCATAATATGGCCGACCTAACGGTCACTTGGGAAAAAAATAGTGACAAGCATTTGCATCCCTTTTTTACTAGACGCCATATCACCCGGTCCCTCACAGATCTCAAAGAACTATCCTCAATACAGCGTATTCAAGAACTCGCTCCTATCTTATATCCTATGCCAGAATACGATGACCGAGAGCAAGAAGCGCTTATGCGTATCATTGCAGATCAAAAAGGTGAACTGGTTGTAGCGCATTCTAAAATAACGCATTTTTTTATGGCAAGTTCCTTACTTCTAGCATCTATCAGAGGACCATTAAAGCTAGATCGCGTTAGGGGCAATGCTGTTAATGAAAGACAAATCGCGTACCTCAAAAAAAGAATTCCAGAGATTGTTATTGAAACAGTAATAGAAGACAAAGATAAGACGAAGGCCGCTGTTTCAACATTATTTACGTTTCCTGCAGTGCAACGAGAGTTGGTTACATCGGTCCTTTTAGGATGGGAGCAATTGACGGTTAATGCCACCAAAATTCAGGCACATTATCGTGGGCATGCTATTAGAAAGTTGCGGTTATTTGATACCGTTATGGCCAACAACGATGAGTTGGAAAGCGCAAATAGCACCACGCCTATAATAAATGGTCTCTATTTATGACAAAAAAATTATAAGTGGGCAGCCATTTTCTGTTTGGCATGAAAGCAAGATAAGATAACTTGGTGACATATAGCGAAGAACTTATTAAAAGGATCGGGACCGAATCCTCGATCGCCGCAACTCGTTTTTTAACAGAACCCAACTATACTTAAATATCGCCACCAAATTTAATGTTGGATATGGACGAAAGAATAGAGGATATAGATATAGAAGTCGCGGGCCTGGGACTATATAGTCCGGAAGAGGTCCATGCTATGATTCAAGCCTCCGTGGAAAGTGAGAATCGGGACAATCCTAGTGCTCATATTCAGTTATTGGAGATGGATGACTTAGCTAATTATTTGGCGACTCATCAGGAAGAAGGCAGAAAGCAATTGATTATTTATAAAGGAAATCATTACATGACAGCGGATATTTTAGTGCAGGATGGGACAAAGTCTTGCGTATTATTGGATGCAGCTAATGATCCCAGATATCTGGCTGCAGAAGACTGTTTTAATGCGGCAGGCTTTGAAACGCATACTGCGTGTGGTTTTTCTTTTTCAGATAGAAACTTACAAACCGATGTTTATAGTTGTCCTTTATTTGCCTTGGATCATGCAGTGCAATTTTCTCACACAACGGACACGATACATAGCGCAGTAAAAGCTCGATCTGATGAGATCAACAGTTTTCCTTGGGATGTTTTGCCACCCAATTTTCTTTGGAATATGCAGTCGTTAAGAACCAGAGATGAGTATGTAAAGCACTATCCAATGGAAGCCGAGAGGCCCATGCACAATCAAATTAGTTTTAATACGTATATAGAACAAGGGTTATCCACCGATCGCAATGGTATTCAACGCAATAATTCTATCAATGCTCATGTTTTTGATACGGTTGAATTAGTTTATATTGAGCAACAACGCGAACAAGCCCTTGCACAAATGGATGCAAAAATTGATGAAGTTATGGCAAAGAAAAAACCTGATAATCAACAAATAATCAGTCTATGTGCTATCAGAGATGACTTGTCACAGTCATCAGATCTGTCTAAAAATGAAAAATTAATGCAGCGGTTCGATGTCATCGCCAATCCGCCTAAAACCTCTATGTTTAGATCGGCCATGCAATATATTCGTGGCGAAAAAAATCCTGCGCATGAGTCTAAAAAAATATCTACAAGTAATGAAGAGCCGGCGCCTAGCAAATCCCAAAGATCCGGAAAATTCTAAGGAGATAGGAATGAAATGTTTTGCTAGACTCTTTCGTGATGCCGCTAGAACCATGAGTCCAACTGATACGATTGAAAGTTTAAACGCTGAATTAATAGTCGCTAAGGATGGACAAAATTTGTTGCAAGAAAGCATTATTGCTAAAAAAATTAGCATTATAAATGCATTAGAAGGATTGTATTTGTACATACCCTGCAAATTGCGTTTGATGAGTGAAACACAGAGATTTGCGCCTACCGAAATTCAGCAAGATCTGATTCAGGCATTATCACTTATTTATTTTATCGAGCGAGTTTTTTCTGAAGTGAATCCGGAATGGTTAGCTGTGCAAAAGGGTGCCTGCCAAAGTATGCTGCGGCCTTTACCAGATCCTATGAAGGAGTTTATGGATGGAGAAGCTCATCAAGCCGCTGATGCGCTTATAAAGTCGTATCAAATGTAGATCCGTTTAGCGTAAACGATGGTTTATGGCAGCGCATCGAGGTGGCTTGCAAAAGCAAGACAGGTTTAAAGACTGTGAGGATTAGATTTCCATGTTACCGAGACCTAAAATAGCTATCGTTGGTGCAGGTATAGCGGGACTTGCTGCTGCGCGAATACTCGCGGCAAATTTCGAGGTTACTGTTTTCGAAAAATCTCGTGGTCTGGGTGGCCGTTTATCAACGCGGTATGCCAGCCCATTTGAGTTTGACCATGGGGTTCAATATTTTACGGCAGAAAGCGCTTCTTTTGTTGAACTCGTAAATCATATGCAGGCCGAAGGTATTGTCAATGCATGGCAAGGCGATTTTGTTGAAATATCAAACAACAAAACATCCGTGCTATTGAATGACCGGCGTACCCGGTATGTTGGTGTTCCTAGAATGAATGCTGTGGGTAAATATCTTGCGCGGGGCTTATCCGTTTTATTAAACCAAAGAGTGACTAAGCTTATTCGTGGTCATAATTTTTGGCAATTAGAGATTAATCAGGCTACGATTTCTGAAAAATTCGATTGGGTCCTGTTCGCCATACCCGCAGAACAAGCAGAATCGCTGTTGCCTGAAGGAAATCCATTTTCTGAGAGGGTATCCTATGTCGGGACGCAAGGGTGTTATGTTTTAATGTTGGGATGTAATGATACATTTGTTTTGCCAAGTTGGCGCGGAGCCAGCATTCAAAGCGCCTGTATTCAATGGATTTCATGTAACAGCAGCAAACCAGAAAGAGCACCAGAGCCAACGCTAGTGGTATTATCCAGCAACCAATGGGCTGAAGACCATATTAATGCAGATTTACAACAAGTGCAGAACCAACTATGGACTGCTGCGTCACAGATCCTCGATTTATCAAGTAATAAAATTGATCATATGAGTGTGCATCATTGGCGCTATGCAAATTGTATTAAACCACTGCAAGCTTCGTTAGTACTTGATAAAGAAAATTACATTGCGATGTGTGGGGATTGGACACAAGGAGCAAGGGTTGAAGCGGCTTACCTTTCTGGTCAGGCGGTTGCTCGGGGACTCAGTGCTCATCTAATGAAAGATGCTTTGTAAAATCTCTTTCTGTAGTGATGAAAATCTAAGCGGTTCATCCTACCTCTCATGCACGCAGGTGATAGCGGTTCGCAGTTTAATCGGTTAAAATACCTGATATGTTTTCAATATAGATAACATCATGCTAGAAAATGTATGCGAACATGATAGTTTCTTGCAAAATGCTGTAGCCATCAGAGGCTCCATAACGCCCAAAGTCATCAGCAAAGTCATATTGGTGATGTTGTATGCTAGTTTAATTTCATTGTTAAATCATCGGTTTCCTGATTTGGTATTGCCAATTGGCCCTTTTGAATATGGGGGGCTAATTATGGGATTAATTTTAGTGTTTAGAGTCAATGCCGGATATGACCGTTGGTGGGAAGGCAGGAAGTTATGGGGTAATGTGGTCAATGATTGCCGCAATTTAGCGATTATTCTCAATCAATATGTTGCAACAGAACAAACTAAAGAATGGAAAATTAAACTTTGTCATTATACGATTTTTTTTCCCTATCTTATGAAAAATCATTTGCGTAATAAAAAAGATAGCTTACTGTTGAAACAATATCTCGATGAAAAAGCTTACTTTACTATTACGCAAGCTGATGCACCTTGTATTGCTTTGGGCGATTTAATTGCAAAAGAATTGAATTACGCCCGCATGCATAATTTATTAGATTCATTTGCATTTATTCGTGCAGAAGAAACAAGATCGCGGCTTGTAGATGCACTAGGCGGTTGTGAACGAATTTTAAAAACGCCTATGCCTTTTGTTATGGCAGTAAAATCGCGGCGATTCATATTATGTTTTTTATTAATGCTACCACTCGGTTTAATAAAGATTTCAAATTTAGCTATTAGCCCAGTGATATCAGGATTGGTTGCTTATGCATTATTTGCGTTAGACCAAATAGGCGTTGAACTACAAAATCCTTTTTCTGACAAAAATCTTAGTCATTTACCCTTGGATAAAATTTGTAACACCATTCGTCAAGATGTGCTTGCAATTTTTGATAGATCTTCTGAAGCCTAAATCTTTACAATAAAATTAAAAGGACACTATGACTATCGCACTAGTATGGTTTAAGCAGGATTTGAGACTGCATGATAATCCTGCTTTTATCGAAGCTTGCATGCATCACAAAATTGTTGTGCCTTTATATATTTATACTAAGAAGACGAGTGTATTAGGGGATGCACAAGCGTGGTGGCTGCATCATAGCCTTATTTCTTTAAAGAAATCTTTGGATAAGAAGGGCTTATGCTTAGTATTGCGTCAAGGAAATCCAATAGAAATTATTGTGGATTTAATCCAGAGACTATCTATCCAGGCAGTTTATTGGAATCGTTGTTATGAGCCGGTAGCTATTTCACGAGATAAAAAAATTAAAGCATTGTTATTAGCACAGGGTATTGAAGTCTGCAGTTCGAATGGTAGCTTGTTGCATGAGCCTTGGACCATTCAAAATAAAAGTGGCGGTTTCTATAAAGTTTTTACGCCTTACTGGAAACATTGCAGACAAGCTCTGAGTATCCAATCTGAGGTTCATTTAACTAAGCGGCCCCAGGGACTCGAAGTTAAAAGTGAGGATATTAATGAATGGCGGTTATTGCCAAGTGTCTCTTGGGCATCTCGCTTTCCTGATTTCTGGACCCCGGGAGAAAAAGGGGCGCAGAAAAAACTGGATGATTTTATTCATCATAATTTGGTTGGATACAAAAAAAATAGAGACTTCCCAGAAAAGGATGCAACCTCACGGCTGTCGCCTCATTTACATTTTGGTGAAATCAGTCCTTATACTATCTTAAGGGCGATTAACTTGGCGAAACTAGAGCTTAAATGTGATTTAGCATCAATTGAGCATTTTTTATCTGAGCTTGGATGGCGAGAGTTTTCAGTCTATCTACTCTACCATTTTCCTAAATTTCCATCCGATAATTTTAGACATGAATTTGATGTGTTTCCTTGGAAAAATGAAAAAAAAGCATTGATTCGTTGGCAGCAAGGTATGACGGGGTATCCTCTAGTCGATGCTGGCATGCGAGAGCTATGGGCAACGGGCTATATGCATAACCGTGTGCGTATGATTGTGGCCTCATTTCTCACCAAGGGTTTGCTGATTGATTGGCGTCTCGGAGCCGATTGGTTTTTAGATACCTTAGTAGATGCAGATCTCGCAAACAATAGCGCAAGTTGGCAATGGGTAGCGGGATGTGGCGTAGATGCGGCGCCTTATTTTCGTATTTTCAATCCAGTATTACAGAGTCGGAAATTTGACCCACATGGAACCTATATTCGGCAGTGGGTTCCTGAGCTAGCTACAATTAAAAGCCAATCGATACATGCTCCTTGGGAGGACGCCAATTCTGAATCGATGTATGCGAATACACTTTATCCAAAACCTATGATTGATCATTCAGCTGCAAGAATCAGAGCTCTGAATTATTATCAGCAATTAAAAAAAAGGGCTTCTCATGAGTGACAATTTCTTTATGTATGGCTTCGGTTACACAGCAAAAGCCTTGGCTCAACAGCTGTATCGACTTGGCATCGAGTCTATTGGAACGAGCCGTCAGAATCATACAAGCGAAAGAGGCGCTTCTTCAGTCACGAAACTGATTGATTTTAATGCTGCAGAAATAGATGATTATCTTAGTAAAGCCCAATATCTATTAATTAGTATTCCGCCCAATCCCGACATAGGAGATCCTGTTCTATTTCAATATGGTGAGTTGATTAAGAAACACGCTGCTCATATTAAATGGGTAGGGTATCTTTCATCAACCAGTGTTTACGGTGACCACCAGGGGAATTGGGTTGATGAGGAAAGTGAGTGTAATCCACATGGTGTATCAGGACTTTTACGTTTCAAAGCAGAGCAAGCTTGGCTTGCTTTTGCTGAGTTAAATCAAATTCCTTTACATATTTTTAGATTGGCAGGTATTTATGGGCCGGATAGAAACTCTATGCAACGTATTTATGCGGGGAAGAAATATAGTATATTCAAAGAAGGGCAACTTTTTTCTAGGATACATGTTGACGACATTGTGTCTGTTTTGCTTGCCTCAATAAACGCCCCTCACCCTTTCTCAATATATAATGTCGCGGATGATGAGCCTGCCGCCTCACATGTGGTTGATGCCTACGCTTCTTTGTTATTGAAACGGGCCGCATTGCCGTTGCTTCCGTTTGAAAAAGCTCCTTTATCACCCATGGAAAAGGATTTTTATTCAAACAACCGACGCGTATCTAATTTAAAAATCAAACAGGAACTGAACATTTCTTTGCAATACCCCTCTTTTCGTGAGGGGCTGTCTCAAATCTGGATAGAGGATTTTTCGGAAAAATAGGGCGATGAATTTAATGCACAATTTTGACATGGCTTGGTGAAGCATGCCCTATTTACGGTTACTTCTCGGGTAATACGTTAATTTTACTTACAAAACATTTGGTTTCGCCACTCCAAGGGAGCATATAAGCATCGCAATGATAGCTAATGATGACGTGTTTATTATTTTGCATAGCGAACTCGGCTTGCTTTACCAGTTCGGATTTAAATTGACCTAAAGTAAAGTAGAAGGCTCGGCCGCTAGCGCCACTGGCATTTTCTAGGCCGCCTAAGATAATTTCACCTTCATAAGTTCCCCAAAGTTTGCCCTCTTTAGCAACTTTGACAATAACGCCAGACTTTTGTCCTGTTTGGACAGACCAACATCCCGTTAATAAACATGAAGATAGGAGGATAATTAGAGAGAATAATAATTTTTTCATGACTGTCCGTGAATTAGAGTGAAATAATAAGATTGGTTTGCACAGATTATCGCTTAATCAGGGTTTGTTATCCATGAATACTTGATAAACTGTCTTTGTCCGAAACTCAAAAATGGAGCCTTATGAAGAAAAGCACGCATCGTGAGCGCCGTAACTCTTATCCAGAAAACTTCTTTAAGCCAGTTCAGAGCCCAGCGTTAACCGAAAATGCGATGAATTTAGAATCATTAAAGACGGTTTCTCCTGTTCTTGAAGAGTCTCTGGCAGATATAATAAACCGGAATAATGCTAAACAAGCTGCGATTATTCAGAAACTCAAAAACTGGCAGGATGTTATACATGCCTCTTCTTTGAAGACTATGCCGATAGCTGAAGCTGAAGAGAATTCAGACACAGATGAGCCTGGTGAGGCAAAAAGTAACGAAGTATCCTCTGCAGCAAAGGCTCGCGGGCATACCTTTTAAAAATGCCAATCAAGATTATTTTCACCTTACCTCTTGAAAATCTCAGATTATTCCCCATATCAGGAATTAAGATATATTATGTTATTAATATTTGGAGTGAAAAATGGCTATCATTGGTATTGACTTAGGAACTACTAATTCATGTGTTGCGATTATGGAAGGTGGCAAACCGAAAGTAATGGAAAATGCTGAAGGGCAGCGTACGACCCCCTCTATTGTCGCATATACTGCCGATAACGAAGTATTAGTGGGGCTTGCGGCAAAACGTCAGGCGGTTACTAATCCGAATAACACTTTATATGCTATCAAACGTTTGATTGGTCGAAATTTTTCAGATCCCATCGTCCAAAAAGATATTAAAATGGTGCCGTATAAGATTGTCAAAGCTGACAATGGCGATGCTTGGGTTTGTGTGCGAGATGAAAATAAAGCGCCTCCCCAAATTTCTGCAGAAGTCTTACGAAAAATGAAGAAAACTGCGGAAGATTATTTAGGCACGCCAGTTACTGAGGCGGTTATCACGGTCCCAGCTTATTTCAATGATTCTCAACGGCAAGCGACCAAAGATGCTGGCCGAATCGCAGGTCTTGATGTCAAACGGATTATCAACGAACCTACTGCTGCTGCATTAGCTTATGGTATGGACAAAAAACGTGGTGACTCAGTGATTGCGGTATATGACCTGGGGGGCGGTACCTTTGATATTTCAATCATTGAAATTGCTGAAGTAGATGGAGAGCATCAATTTGAAGTACTGGCTACGAACGGGGATACTTTCCTTGGCGGAGAAGATTTTGATATGGCTTTGATTGAATATCTAGTCGATCAATTCAAAAAAGATACCGGTATTGATTTACATAGTGACCCCTTGGCATTGCAGCGCTTAAAGGAAGCAGCAGAAAAAGCCAAAATCGAACTGTCTTCCGCGCAGCAAACTGATGTGAATCTGCCTTATATTACAGCCGATGCATCGGGTCCAAAGCATTTAAATATCAAATTGACACGTGCCAAATTAGAGTCATTGGTAGAAAAATTGGTAGAACGTACACTGCCTCCTTTGAAAACAGCACTCAAAGACGCGGGATTGACGGTCGCTCAGATTAACGACGTGATTTTAGTCGGCGGACAAACGCGGATGCCGATGGTGCAAAAAGTCGTAGAAGAGTTTTTTGGCAAAGAGCCGCGTAAAGATGTGAATCCAGATGAAGCGGTGGCAGTCGGTGCTGCGATTCAAGGCGCGGTATTGTCAGGAGAGGTGAAAGACATTCTGTTGTTGGACGTAACCCCTTTATCGTTAGGAATTGAAACGATGGGTGGCGTTATGACGAAATTGATTGAAAAAAATACGACGATCCCAACCAAAGCGAATCAAGTGTTTTCTACAGCAGATGATAATCAAACGGCAGTGACAGTCCATGTTCTGCAGGGAGAGCGTGAGCAAGCTTCTGCTAACAAATCATTGGGTCGTTTTGATTTGGCGGATCTTCCAACTGCGCCACGTGGTGTGCCACAAATCGAGGTAACGTTTGATATCGACGCAAATGGTATTTTGAACGTATCAGCCAAAGACAAAGCAACTGGCAAAGCCCAATCTATCGTGATCAAAGCCTCTAGTGGCTTGAGTGACGAGGAAGTGCAAGCCATGGTTAAAGATGCGGCAGAGCATGCAGAGGATGATAAAAAATTCAAAGAATTGATTGAAGTGCGTAATCATGCTGATAGTCTGATTCATAGTTCTGAAAAATCTTTAAAAGATTTGGCAGACGAAATGAACGAAGATGAGAAAAAATCCATTGAAGCGGCTATTGCAGAGTTAAAAGAAGCAATGAAGACCAATGAAAAAGTACAAATTGAAGAAAAAACCGCGAATTTAAACAATTTTGCAGGTAAAATGGCTGAGCGCGTTTATGCAAAAAAAGCGCAAGCGGCAGAAACTCCGGATCAAGCTACGCAACCGGGTGATGCGACAAATCATGACGGTGGTGTCGTCGATGCAGAGTTTGCGGAAGTCAAAGACGAAGTCAAAGACAAAGAATAGTTAATATAGGGGCTGGCAACAGCCCCTTTTCACGTGAGTATTGGCATGCAGCATGATTATTATGAGTTATTAGGTGTTAGCCGCGATGCGTCGGATGCGGAGATAAAAAAAGCTTATCGAAAAATGGCGATGAAATATCATCCGGATCGCAATCCTGGAGATAATGAATCAGAAGAGCGCTTTAAGGAAATTCAAAAAGCGTATGCTGTTTTGTCTGACGGCCAAAAAAAGGCGGCTTATGATCAATATGGTCATGCTGGTGTAGAGGGCGGTGCTGGTGGATTCGGTGGATTTTCTGGCGGTTTTGGCGATGTATTTGGGGACATATTTGAAAATATCTTCTCACAAGGCCAAGGTGGCGGACGTCAATCGCGTGCGCAACGGGGCGCTGATCTGCAGATGACCGTGCAGCTGACGCTTGAAGAAGCCGCTCAGGGCAAGCAAATTGAAATTAACGTACCACGTCACGTTGGATGTAAAGCTTGTGATGCAAGCGGCGCTAAAAAAGGAAGTAAGCCAAAATCCTGCGAAACCTGTAATGGGGTAGGACAAGTTCGGATGCAACAAGGTTTCTTTTCTATTCAACAAACCTGCCCGTCTTGTCAGGGTGTGGGCAAAGTTGTGACAGAACCCTGTATGGACTGTCATGGCAATGGTCGCGTTCGTGAGCAGAAAAAATTAACGGTTAAAATTCCTTCTGGAATTGATTCTAATGATCGTATACGCTTAAGCGGAGAGGGTGAAGCTGGTGTGCATGGTGGACCGTCAGGGGATTTATATGTCCAGGTCGCGATCAAACCCCACAATATCTTTGAACGACAAGATCGAGATCTCTTATGTGAAGTGCCGATCGATTTTGTTACTGCAGCGTTAGGGGGACAAATAGAGGTCCCGACTTTAGAAGGGCGAGTTACGTTGAAAATTCCTTCTGAAACCCAAACAGGGAAATCGTTTCGTTTACGCGGCAAAGGGATACACTCAGCACGCAATCAGAGTAAAGGCGATTTATTGTGTAAGGTGATTGTTGAAACGCCGGTGCAATTAGGTAAAGAACAAAAAGAATTGCTCGAGAAATTTCAACAATTGATAGATGAAAGTAAACATAGTCATTCCCCACGATCCAGCTCTTGGTTTGCAGGAGTGAAAAAGTTTTTTGAAGATATGAAATTTTAATGTCAAATCAATCTGCATGGCTAGTGCTGGCCGACGGCACCGTATTCAAAGGGGTCTCTATCGGAGCTGAAGGAGAGCAGGTAGGGGAATTGGTCTTTAATACTGCCATGACCGGGTATCAAGAAATTCTCTCTGATCCTTCTTACGCGGGGCAATTGATTACATTGACGGCCGCTCATATCGGAAATACCGGATGTAATCCTGAAGATATGGAATCGGATCGAGTCTGGGCTTCAGGTTTGATCATCCGCGACGCAACGACTACTCCAAGTAATTATCGTGCAACGCATTCTTTATCTGATTGGCTTCGTGAGCATCATGTTGTGGCCATCGCAGGGATCGATACGCGGGCGCTTACGCATCGCCTTCGAGAAGAAGGTGCTATGAATGCTTGCTTGACAACCGACGGTCAAAATTTAGAACGTGTTAAGCAACGTGCAGCGTCGTTTCCTGGATTGCATGGCATGGATCTAGCAAAAGTGGTTTCTGGAAAAGAAATTCGGCAATGGGGTTTGGGACAAGGTGCTTGGGCTAAGCACGTAGACCCCTTGTTGTATCAAGTCGTAGTGCATGATTTTGGGGTGAAGCATAGTATTCTGAGAATTCTGCGTGATTTGGGTTGTGCGTTAACGGTGGTGCCTGCTGATTTTCCATTTGCTGATGTGCTTGCTATGCAACCAGATGGGGTATTTCTATCGAATGGCCCCGGCGATCCTGCTGCTTGTGGTTATGCGATTAGCGCGGCACAAGCTTATCTTGCTGCAGACAAACCCATTTTTGGTATTTGTTTGGGGTTTCAGATTTTGGCGCTTGCTTGCGGCGCGCGTGCGGTCAAAATGAATTGTGGTCATCATGGGGCGAACCATCCTGTGGCCGAAATTGCTGGGCAACAGCGCGTATTTATTACCAGTCAAAATCATGGCTTTGCCATTGATGAAGCTAGTTTGCCTGCAGAATTGATTGCTACCCATCGCTCCTTGTTCGATAAAAGTTTACAAGGTATTATACATCGTGATAGTTTGGCTTTTGGTTTTCAAGGACATCCAGAAGCAAGCCCGGGACCGCATGATATACAAAGTATTTTTGAACAATTTATTCATAATATGAGCGTGCATCGTGCTATACAAATTAGGTCGCGTTAGCTAAATATATTTAAAGGAGTAAAAATCTGTGAATCAAACAAATGTGTTTACCTCTGAATCGGTTGCCGAAGGGCATCCAGATAAAATTGCCGATCAAATTTCTGATGCCGTGTTAGATGCGATTTTAGCGCAAGATCCGCATGCACGCGTGGCGTGTGAAACCTTTGTTAAAACTGGTATGGTTCTAGTTGGTGGCGAAATCACTACCAAAGCTTGGGTTGATGTAGAAGCTATTGCACGCGGTGTGATCCGTGATATTGGTTACAATAGTTCTGCAATGGGTTTTGACTGGGAATCTTGTGCGGTATTGTCTGCTATTGGCAAACAATCAGTTGATATTGCGCAGGGTGTAGATAATCAACAAACCAGGCAATTAGGTGCGGGAGATCAGGGCATGATGTTTGGTTATGCTTCGCGTGAAACCGAAGTATTGATGCCTGCTCCGATCGCTTATTCCCATCTTTTGATGGAACGTCATGCTTTGCTGAGAAAAACTCAAGAATTACCTTGGTTACGTCCAGATGGTAAATGCCAATTAACATTACGCTATGAAAATGGTGTGCCCGTAGCCGTAGATACGGTTGTATTTTCTACACAACATTCAGAAGATATTTCACATGCCGAATTGGTAAAAGCTGTGCGAGAACATATTATTCAGCCGGTGTTGCCAGCTGCTTGGTTAACGTCTGCTACGCGCTACTTTATTAATCCTACTGGTCGATTTGTGATTGGTGGTCCCTTAGGTGATTGTGGTTTGACGGGACGTAAGATCATTGTGGATACCTACGGTGGGATGGCAAGACATGGTGGTGGCTGTTTTTCTGGGAAAGATCCTTCGAAAGTTGATCGTTCTGCCGCTTATGCTGCCCGTCATGTGGCTAAAAATATTGTAGCGGCTGGGATTGCCGATAAATGTGAAATTCAGGTTTCTTATGCGATTGGTGTTGCTGAGCCAACTTCTATTTACGTTGAAACGTTTGGTACGTCAAAATTTGAGAACAAGAAGATTATTGATTTGATTCATGGGCATTTTGATTTGACGCCGCAAGGTATCATCGATCATCATCAATTGTTGCGACCCATTTATCGTCAAACAGCGTCTTATGGGCATTACGGCCGTCCTGATTTTCCATGGGAACGGACGGATAAAGTGGCTGAATTGCGTAAAGCCGTTAATTTTTCTAATTTAAAGGATGACATATGTCTGTCGTAATGGGTGAACGAGTGCAAACACAAGATTATAAAGTCGCTGATATGTCTCTGGCAGCTTGGGGTCGTAAAGAAATTGCGATTGCTGAAACAGAAATGCCTGGTTTGATGGCCATTAGAAAAGAGTTTGCTCAATCGCAACCTCTACGTGGTGCACGAATCGCTGGTTGTCTGCATATGACGATTCAAACAGCTGTATTGATTGAAACGTTATTAGCTTTGGGAGCGGATGTTCGCTGGTCATCGTGTAATATTTTTTCTACGCAAGATCATGCTGCTGCGGCGATTGCGGCCAAAGGGATTCCAGTTTTTGCTTGGAAAGGCGAAACTGAAGAAGAATATTGGTGGTGTGTCGCGCAAACTATTCGTGGACCAGATGGTTGGGCGCCGAATTTATTGTTAGATGATGGTGGCGATTTGACCGTCGTGATGCATGAGCAATATCCTGAGTTACTCGCCAATTTGATGGGCGTGTCTGAAGAGACCACAACAGGGGTAGCGCGTTTGTATGAGATGGCCAAACAAGGCACATTAAAAATCCCTGCAATCAATGTGAATGACTCTGTGACCAAATCTAAATTTGATAATTTATATGGGTGTAGAGAATCTTTATTAGATGGGATTAAACGTGCAACGGATGTCATGATTGCCGGTAAAAAAGCCATTATTCTTGGCTTCGGTGATGTGGGCAAAGGTTGTGCGCAAGCATTGCGTGGTCAAGGCGCGATTGTATCGATTGCAGAAATCGACCCCATTTGTGCGTTACAAGCTGCGATGGAAGGGTATCGCGTAGTGACGTTAGAGGATGTGGTAGACGAAGTAGATATATTGGTATCTGCTACTGGTAATTTCCATGTCGTGACTCATGCGCATATGTTGGCAATGAAAGATCAAGCCATTTTATGTAATATTGGTCATTTCGACTCTGAAATCGATGTGCAATCATTGCGTGCTTATACTTGGGACAATATCAAACCCCAAGTGGATCATGTTGTGTTTCCAGACGGGAAACGTTTGATTATTTTGGCGGAAGGTCGTTTGGTGAATTTGGGGTGTGCGATGGGACATCCTAGTTTCGTTATGTCGGCATCTTTCACCAATCAAGTTTTGGCGCAAATTGAGTTGTTCACCAAAGCAAAAGACTATGCTAATCAAGTGTACGTATTACCGAAACATTTGGATGAAAAAGTCGCGAGACTTCATTTGGAGCGTATCGGTGTGCGGTTAACTCAGTTAACCAAAGAACAAGCCGAGTATATTGGGGTGCCAGTACAGGGTCCTTATAAGCCGGATGCTTATCGGTATTAGAATTTAGGGCGTTTATCTCGTAGGTTGGGTCATGACGGCCCAACCTACTTTTCGCAGTACACCCCTTTAATCAAGACAATATAAAATTTCCACCGACCTCAAAGTACGCCTTACTGATTGCATTCAGTGAAAGAAGACTCTGACAGGGCGTGTCCGACATAGCCATTAGGCGACGAAAAAAATTAAGATATACGGCAACATTCAGGCTGGTTATCCTCTTGTTTGTAGAAATCATACTCATGCAGTTCTTTTTTGTTCTCACGCACTAACTTGTAATATGCCCATCCTTTTGGCTCTATATGTTTGTTCAAACCAGAGAATTTTTTAGCCATCGCATGGTTCTCGTCTTTATCTAATGTGTCGTATTCCTCTTCAGTCATGTATATACAAATTACTGGAAATGCGTGAGAAAATTGTCCTGATGAATGTTCTGTGTGAGCTATTGATTCATTGAATGACCTATTAAGGGCCATCCTTCGGTCTTGATAAACACTTAAAGTAGCTTCTCTCAAAAGCGTCTTTATGTCTTGTTTGCTTACAAGTGCAACAGGAAAAAATGTTTGCCTTGAATTTGAATTTTCATGTGGATGTGAAATACGAATTTTTGTTGATGAAATGACATATACTAGCATGCTATTTATACCTCGAAGTCAAAATTAAATATATTTAAGGTGCGGTTTCACACTGCTGGGTGTGCTGATTGTTTTATCACTAAAGACACAAAAACAGCACCTTAAATTATACTCAAGCATATGAAACTGCTGTTTATCGGGTTGCGAACATTGGTAATAAACCAATTTATAAAATTATTATCTGACTCCATCCGGTAAATCAGAAAAAAGAGCATCTCAATCGGTTGAAGAAACGAAACCAGGTTGTCCTTCGACTGAGCATGTATGTTTATTCCGTAAATGCTTTCTGTTTTCAACACCTGTCGGTCCTCAAACAAAAATGTCCACGCTTTAAAAAACATAAAATTTGCGTGATTACCTGTTCATTTCGCATCATGAAGGTATGGGTTACTGGCAAAACAATAAAATCATTCATTGGTTTCATTTTAGTGCTGGATACCGGGACTATGCCGTCATTTGGTTCATCAAAAATAAATGCGCCAAAAGGATTTAAACTGCGGCTTCCGGCAATAATGCCAATTTTGTAGGGGCCACGTTTTAGAGACGATTCCTTTATTTGAGTGGTTAACGCTTGAATAGAGGGCCCTAAAATAAGCTGTACAATCTTATTGTTATGTAAGAGATCGGCTAAAGGACTACCATGATTCGGGGGACTGAGCATGATAACCGTGCCCAGTTTAGTAATCGTATGAGTTTGTAAATAGTGTTCTACCATCATGCCTCCCAATGAATGGGCCACAAAATGAATGTATTTAGGATGGTGTTTGAGGCATTGATAGAGCATCGGTGGGATGAACTCGTTGGCAAGCTGTTCGATTGATTTTTTAGTCGACGGGTAATTATCATTTACGACCATATAATGGTGTTTTTTTAAGGTTGATTCTAACTTTGCCATCGAGTGGTTGGTTCTTGCTAAGCCATGGAGTAATATCACGCAGTCATTACCGGCTATGCAGATTTTTGGCGAAAAAATAGAAATTCCAAAGCTTAAAAACAGCAACATAATTGTTGTTACGTTCGTATGGATACTCTGCAATGCTTTATTCACTTATAGAAACCTCTTCACTAAGGGGCGTGCTCAAAAGTCCAATTTCAATCAGTTTGTTTTAAGCGCTTAGCAGGCACTTTGGCTTTTTTCGCGCTATTTAGCTCGGCTAGCATTTCAAGTTGCATTTCTTGTATTTTTACCATTTTTTCCCATTGATGCGACAGTAGATGGTCTATTTTTTCATGTAAACTGCGAATTTCCAGTTCAGCTTTCAAATTGACTTTATAATCATGTTGCGACCGAAATCGATCTTTCTCAGCATGGCGATTTTGACTCATCATGATAACGGGAGCTTGCATTGCTGTAAGGCAGGATAAAATTAAATTAAGAAAAATGAAGGGATAAGGATCGAGTGGTCTTAAAAATAGGATGAGCGAATTGGTTATCATCCATGCAGTGAGAAAAATACCAAAACAAATCAAAAATCCCCAACTCCCACCAAATTTCGCAATTTTATCAGTGAGTTTGTCAACAAATGTCCAGTTTTTATCAAACTCTTCTTCAATATCGGTGGATAAAAGTTCATGCTCTTGTATGCTTTTCAAAACCGAGCGTTCCATCGAGGTTAGTTCATTTTTTTCAGTATTGAGCAATGAATGGATATAATGAGAGCGCATGACTGCTAGATCGGAATGACATATAAAATGAGTAGCGTTCCAATCGGGAGCAACTTTTTTAATCTCGTGAGCAAGTTCTTTCTGCACTAATTCTCCCGCAATCACCTCGTGGTTTAAAAAGGATTGTTGGCAAACAAAACAAGTAAACTTGTCTTTTTTTTGTTTTTTCATAGTTCGCTCTTCTTTATCTCATAATCTCATACAGTTGGTAATTTTAATACTTTCTCATCCTATAAGTCATCTTCGTTCCCATTGTGTTTAAAATAAATTTTCATCATAATGAGTTGATACCAGTAGACATGGATTGCTATGTGGCTTGTCAGACTTGCATTGTCTAGACCGTATACATTTGTTGTGTTGGCTATTTTATTATTGCTCATGGGTGTGCTATCAATCCTACGTACTTCTACGGATATTTTTCCGTCTATTGATATTCCCGTTGTTTCTGTTGTTTGGCAATATTCTGGCATGCCACCAGACGATATGGCTAATCGCATTACCACTATTTTTGAATTAGCCGCGACTACCACTGTGAATGATATTGAGCATATGGAATCCCAATCTTTGCTTGGGGTTTCGGTGACCAGATTATATTTCCAGAAGGGGGTCGACATAGGGATTGCCCTTGCTCAAGTCACCGCGATTGCGCAAACCATGCTGAAATACCTCCCACCTGGGATCACGCCACCTTTTGTTTTAAGTTATAACGCTGCTACGGTGCCTGTCGTGAATCTATTGTTGTCAAGTGATACATTGCCCGAGCAAAAACTGAATGATTTGGCCAATAATTTTGTGCGCCCGCAATTGGCGACAGTGCAGGGTGCGTCAGTACCTCCTGGATATGGAGGAAAATCGCGCGTCATTATGGTGGATGTGAATAATAAAAGACTGCAAGAATTCGGGTTGTCAGCGCAAAATGTGAATCAGGCAATGAATAATCAAAGTTTGATTATTCCCGGCGGGACCGAAAAAATTGGCCTCACTGAATACATCATTAAATTTAATAACAGTCCGCTTAAAGTCAAAGATTTGAATTATATGCCTGTACTGGCTGCGCACAATAAAATCATTTATGCGCGCGATGTGGGACATGTGCGCGATGGTTTCCCCCCACAAACCAATATTGTGAATCACAATGGCATGCGTGCCGTGATGTTGGGCATAGAGAAAACCGGTAGTGCGTCTACTTTAAATATTATTAATCGAGTGATTGGGTTGATCCCCTTGATCAAGGCTAATTTGACCAAAGAGCTAGCTTTGTCTATTTCTGGTAATCAGGCCATATTTGTGACGGCAGCAATTAAGGGGGTGGTGACCGAAGGCGTGATTGCAGCTTGTTTGACGGCGTTAATGATTTTAGCGTTTTTGGGTAGTATGCGTTCCACTTTGATTATTACTATTTCCATTCCTTTGTCTATATTGGCCTCGTTGACAATCCTGTCAGCGTTGGGGAATACCATCAACATTATGACATTGGGTGGGCTGGCTTTGGCGGTCGGTATTTTGGTTGATGATGCCACCGTTGCGATTGAAAATATTAATTGGAATTTGGAACAAGGTAAGCCATTGAAAGAGGCTATTTTAGAAGGTGCTAATCAAATTGCAATTCCTGCGATTGTGTCGACCATGTGTATCTGTATTGTGTTTATTCCCATGTTTTATTTGGAAGGCGTGTCCAAATATTTATTTGTTCCCATGGCCGAAGCCGTGATTTTTGCCATGATCGCTTCCTATTTTTTATCCCGAACTTTGTTACCGACTATGGCATTGTACTTATTAGACACGCCTCACTCAGACACGGCGCAAGCACCCACGCATTTGGCTCGTTTTCATCATTGGTTTGATGAGAAATTTAGACGTTTGCAAACTCGTTATCAAGAGAATCTGGATTGGGTTTTGAGCAATGAAAAACAGTTTGCCAGCGTGTTTTTTGGCGTGGCATTTTTGTCTATATTGGTATTGTGGCCGGCATTGGGATCCAATTTTTTCCCGAAAGTAGATGCAGGACAAATATTGCTGCATTATTCTGCGCCAGCAGGTACCCGAATTGAAGAAACTGCGAAAATTGCTGCTGAAGTGAATACGGTAATTAAGCAAGTCATTCCTGCCGATGAGTTGGATTCTACGGTAGATAATATTGGTCTTCCGATTAGTGGTGTGAATTTAACGTATAACGATACGGGCACCAATGGGGCTAATGATACGGATACGTTTATTGCTTTAAAAGAGCATCATCACCCGGTACAACTGTATACGCGTTTGTTGCGCGAAAAATTACGTGAGAAATTCCAATCAGTGGATTTTGCTTTTTTACCGGCTGACATGGTAGGAAAAATTCTTAATTTTGGTCACCCTGCAGATATCGATATTCAGATTATTGGGTTGCACCACGGCCCTAACCATAATTATGCGCGCCGATTATTGCAACAGATCCGGACCATTCCTGGGATTGTGGATTCGAGAATTCGGCAATCGGATCAATATCCTGCTTTGTTTGTAGATGTGGACAGAACCCGTGCGAAGGAGTTAGGGTTTACGCAGCAAGATATTGGTAATAATTTAATGATTGCTTTGGCCGGTGCATTTCAGACCACACCCAATTTTTGGGTGGATCCGGACAATAAAATGAACTACCAAATAACAACCCAAATGCCGCAATATGAAATTGATACGGTTCAAGATTTGTTGAATATGCCAATTACCAATACGTCGGTCAGCACGCCTATGCAAATTTTAGGAGCAGTGGCGAGTATTAAACGCATTGGGGTCCCTTTGGTCGCGTCCCATTATAATGTACAACCGATGTTAAATATTCTAGCGGGCGTAGATGGACGTGATATGGGTGCTGTGAGCGCTGATCTGAATCGTATTATCAAAGAAACGGCAAAAGATTTACCGGAGGGGTCGCAAATTTTTGTGCGTGGGCAAATTGCAACGCAACAATCCACGTTTAAAACCTTATATTTTGGATTGCTTTTTTCCGTAATCTTAGTTTATATGATTATGGTAATTAATTTTCAGTCGTGGTTAGACCCTTTTATTATTATCACCGCATTGCCAGCAGCGATAGCCGGGATTGCTTGGATGTTGTTTTTAACACACACCGCCTTAAGTGTCCCGGCTCTGACTGGTGCCATTATGTGTATGGGCGTAGCAACGTCCAATAGTATTTTATTAGTAAGTTTTGCGCGGGCCAATTTAGCGGCAGGACAAACCCCGCAGGCTGCGGCGTTAGAAGCTGGGGTGACGCGTTTACGCCCCGTTATGATGACAGCGTTGGCCATGATCATAGGCATGTTACCCATGGCATTGGGTTTGGGAGATGGTGGGGAGCAAAATGCGCCACTCGGACGCGCAGTGATCGGCGGGTTGAGTTTTGCAACCTTTGCGACCTTATTTTTTGTACCGACCGTGTTTAAAATTTTACATAGAACTCAGGAACCATCCCATGTTTGATGAGATGTATGAAAGTATAAATTGGCGTAAACATCGTTGGCAATGGATTGGCGTTGCAGTCGTCATTTTGGTCGTGGCGATTTTTACAGTAAGGCTATTTGCTTATTGGCGGCTCAAGGGAAACACGTTGGCTAGTTCAGTGCCGTTGGTACGAACGATTACTGCGCAAAATAGTACTGCCACCGAAAAAATTTATCTTCCTGGATTTGTTATGCCTTGGCATGGTGCAACAGTCTATGCCCGAGCAAAAGGTTATTTAAAGTTTTGGTATGTGGATATTGGATATCATGTGCGCAAAGGGGATGTTTTGGCGGTGATTGATCGCCCAGAATTGGATGCGCAATTACATGAAGCAGAATCATATTTGAGCTATGCAACTGCACAGAATGATTTGGCTCAAATTACAGCTAAACGTTGGGTTAATTTATTAAAAACGGATTCAGTTTCAAAACAAGCGACCGACGATAAAACATACGGTGCTGCTTCTTTGGCCGCTACCATGTTTCAGGCCAGAGCAAATTTTAACAAATTGCGAGCTTTCGTAAATTTTGAAACCGTGGTTGCTCCGTTTGATGGCGTAATTAGTTCTCGACAAACGGATATTGGTGATTTGATTAATATTGGTTCTAATCCCGCTGAAGCCCAACCGCTTTTTCAGATTGTACAATCGGATAAATTGCGTTTGTATGTGAATGTGCCGCAAACCTATTCCACCAAAATCACTCCTAATATGACCGTGTATTTGCGATTCGCAGAACATCCTGGCCGTGTGTTTACTGGAAAGCTGCTCAAAACTGCAGAAAATATTGATGCGGTTTTACAAACTTTACAAGCAGAATTTTGGGTAGATAATCGAGATGGCGCGTTATTTCCAGGTGGGTATACGATGGTAGAAATTCCTATCGAGCATCCGCAAGAATCGGTGATTTTGCCAGTGAACACGTTGATTTTTCAAGCTGCAGGTCTGCAAATTGCAACGGTAGATGAGACGGGGCATGTGGTATTCAAAAATATTGATATTGCAACTGATTTTGGTAAAAAGGTACGTGTTGAACATGGTATTCAACCCGGGGAGCACATTATCATTAATCCACCCGATTCGTTGTATGCAGGACAACGAGTTGACAGGGTGGATGCCAACATTCAAACCGCATTATGATGAACGCTACGCGTCGTTGGCGCCTGGGGGTGGGGTTGTGTCTCAGTATGCTGATGACGACTCATTGTTCGTTTGCGCCTAAATCTCACCGGCCGCCCATGCCTATTCCGGAAAAGTATAAAGAAGGTATGCGTTGGGTGATGGCCAAACCGGCATTGGCGACGGAAAGCAAACATCGTCGTTGGTGGACCGCGTTTCATGATCCGGTATTAAATGAGCTGGAAGACCAATTGACTTGCTCCAATCCAAGCTTAGATCAAGCTTATGCTCGTTTCCAAGAGTCGCGCGCTTTGGTCCAGGCTGCACGCTCATTTTTATACCCGACTATTTTGGGGGTGGGTGGAGGCGGGCGCCAAGATAATTCTCAAAGCATCGCGAATGTTTATAATGGTACGCAATTTATCTACAATACTTTTACCTTGCAGGCATTGTTATCGTATGAAGTCGACGTGTGGGGCGAAATCCGGAACACTGTATCGGCCAGTGCTCACGCAGCGCGTGCAACAGAGTTCGACGTAGCGGCATTGGATTTAAGCTTACATGCCAGTTTGGCTAATATTTATTTCCAATTGCGTGGTGAAGATGAAGAGCAAAAGGCTTTAGATAGAATTGTAGCAGCAGATGAACATGCTTTGTTTTTGATTCATCAACTCCATATCGGGGGGGCGCTATCTGCATTGGAAGACGACCAGGCAGTTAAAACCGTTGAGCGGGCCAAAACTGCGGCGACCAATATGCGTTTATCGCGAGCCAAATTAGAACACGCTTTGGCGGTATTAACAGGTGCAATTCCGGCTAATTTTCATCTGAAAGCGGCGCAAGTTCCTATGCGCTTTGTGCCGGTTTCGCCCGATGTGCCCTCCGTTTTATTACAAAGGCGGCCGGATGTGGCTGCTGCGGCGCAACGCGTCCAATCGGCGAATGCGAGTATTGGTGTGGCGCGTGCAGCATTTTTTCCAACGTTTAATCTCAATACATTAATTGGTGCTCAAACCAGATCGATTGGCCAATTGTTTTCGCAACCTAGTTTAATTTGGGGATTGGGCCCTCCTTCTGGGATCGTGATGATGCCACAGCAAATTAGTCAAATTGTGTTTGATGGTTATTATTTACAAGCCAATTTGAAAAAGGCAAAAGCAATTTATTATGAAACCGTGAACAATTACCGTCAAACCGTGTTAACTGCGTATCAAGAAGTGGAAGATGGTCTGGTAGCAACTTATCGTTTGCATCAGGAAATGGAGAGCCAACAAGCCGCAACCAAAGCGGCATTTCGTGCACTGTATCAAGCCAAACAACGGATGGTGAATGGGATGGATACGTATTTAGGTGTTTATTCTATAGAGGACGAAGCTTTGCAAAATAAAATTAATCTTATTGAATTGCAAATTCAGGGACAGATGGCTTGCGTCAATTTGATCAAGGCTTTGGGTGGTGGTTGGAATATTGCGCGTGCGATGCAAGAGAAAGTATAAACGTCCTAATTATGATCGTTGTTTATTCAAGATAAGACGACATCTAAAAATCAATACTCTATTTCGGATATCGCTCCAGATGACTTTCTATATCGGACAGGCGCTTTCAACAACCTTATTTAAATCGATTCATGAATTACCGCAATCATTGCGAAAACCAGAAATGCTGTTGCGCGGAGTAGAGTGTTCACTTGGTAATTTATTACATCAAAAATTCTGTGAGCATGATGCTCACAAGGTTTTAGATAATTTGTGCGAACACGTTCATATGGCATTAGATGATTTGGAATCCAGAGATATTTCTGAAAAAGCCAACCATCATTAAAATTAGTTAAGAGTTTAAAGAGTCTTAGGCCATACAGGAGATCTCGGTTCACTTTTAATTAGTTCTACAGCTCTCTCACAAGCATCAGTTTGGATGCGCATGTACTTACCTGAATGAATATTTTCCCAGGCTTCGGAAAAAGAAATATATTTATCAGAAGCATGGGTAATCCCCCCATTTTTAACCGAAGCTAAAAGTAGAGACTTAGGCAACTAGTGCCAATTTTTGCCTTGGTATGGGTCAGCGCCCATTGATGAAACTGATAGTGCTTTTAAATTATCCCGTAAAGTATCTAGTTCTTGCTTTCTATCAACTTCACCATCAGTTCTAGCATGCTTGGCACTTGCTTCAGCCGTAATTTTATCTAATGCAGCAGCATAATTTTGCCTTAGTTTTGTTTCAAAGCCAGGTCTTATACGAGGAACTTCTCGAATAACTAGAATTTTCTCTACACCACCCATGCCCTTTACTCTTTCTTCGTAGGATATACCAGCTTCATCAAGTGCTGATTTTAATGCAGCCAATTCATTGTAAGCTTCTGGGTAAGCAGAAAAACGCAAATGCTCTCCTGGGGTGCTTGCTGTTCCTCTGTTTAATTCAGCTGAAAATTCTGCGTTTATATTTAACCCAACAACTATTTGATGAAGGTGGTTGCGATACATTGCATTATTATCAACCTCTGATACTGGCGCTCTATGAATTTCAGCATCTACACCGACTGGTTTTTTCACTCCTGCATTTTCACGCAAACGCCTTTCTAAAAGATTTATTTTATCAGCTAAAACTACATTTGAGCTATCGTAAGATTGAGCCATCTTATATAGATCTAAGGCTATTTTATCGCTTTGGGCTACACCATCACCTTTTTCATACATCAGACTCTTCTTGGGAATATTTCGTGCTATCTAAGCCCCATTTGAAGTGTTAAATCCTCAGGGAAAAAAGCCCTACAACAATTATTAAAAAAGGTGTAGGCGCTATTACGAGGCCTTTCAAACTCAGGATTAGGATTGCTCTCTCGTATTTGTTCTACGAGGACTTCAATTTGAATTGCGGGTACTAAGTATTTTAAGCCAAGATACACAGTCAGACTTAAGCATAATAAACTGATGATTAATCCGAGAAGTGAGAGAAATGCAATTGCATATAGAGCTGCCGATAAAGTAGCCAAGGTGGTTATACTAATAACGGCACACCAACATCCTAGCGTTGTTCGGTTTGGATTAGGCGCCGCCTGAGAATTTATTACTGTGGCAAAAGCGCGCAAACTATTATCCATGGCTCGTCGACTGTGCTCTTGAACATCCGACGGCAAGCGCAGAAAAACTTCATTCTCAGTGCCTTCGAGCAAAGGATCTACGAATTGAATAAAAGCTTGCTGAGCAACTTCGATAGGTTCATTTTGATTTTGTTCACAAATATAAATGATTTCGTCGAATTTAGACAGAGACAAAATGTATCGCATTTTCACCCATCTGTAATTATCACCAGAATGATCAAAGAGAATTGAAAAAAACTTTATCAATTGTGTGAAATTAGTTTGGGTAAGTCGTGAGGTAGAATAATAAGTCGTGTCAGACATAGCTTTTACTGCCAAACATAAAGCATCAATGTTGTCACATTGAGAAACACTATTTCGATTAGACTGCCCAAGCAGACCAGATCTTTGAAGATTTTTAAGCGTGTCAGTCAACGCTTTCGGATCAAATATTTTCGGATCGACGTTATTCAAGACGCTATCAAATATCAGATCAAAATTATCCTGACCATCCTCTGCTTGACATAGCTTTTCTATAGATGAAATACGGTGTATCGGTTTATAATTGAGGTAACGAATGATTTTGTTGTAATTTTCCTGCCCAAAAGATCCAGGTAATAGGTCAATTAAATCAAACATATCGCTATACATGTCTAATGATATAAGCGCGTCCAAATTATCTTTTGCAAAGTCCCCCACAAATAAAGAGAGCTTATCGTTATATATCCAATATAGGGCGTGTATATTTAATTTTTTGAGACTGTGAATGATTTTTAAGATCTCTGCCGTATCAGTATCTTGGGGACAAAATTTAAGTAAATTATCAATGATTAACTGTGGTGATGAGTGATCAACGAGAAGCTCGAGATAAGGCATAAACTCCTGCTCTCGATGGTTATGAAAAGTCGTACATATAACAAAGGCCATTGCTTTAGGATCTAGGCTTTTTGCCGCTAGACAATACATATTTTTGCGAAGAACCTTATCCTCTATTATTACTGAAAGAGTATCAACAACAGAAAGAAGTACTGTAATTTTATCAGGGTATGTCGTTATAAGATCAAACTGGTCGTGATCTAGTAAGTTCCTGAATTCGCTTAAAGACATAGCACTCATTATTGCGGACTCAAAACACCTTAATTGTTCCGAAGTCAATTGCAAGAGTTTGACAAGATTGCTTTTTACTTGTCGGGCTTCATCGTGTGCTATATATTGACGATGGTAGTATTCCTCATGACGATTGAGCGTCAATACATTCGGAAGCAACCAAATAATAAAGGCTATTGTTTCTGCATCCCTGAAATTTTGATGCGTTAACTCCATCACCCTTGGTGTAGAAGTATGATCTAAAGTGCTTGATGAAGATGTCTGGGTTTCTTCGAGAACGTCATCTTCGAAAAGCACAGGATTTGTTCTGTTGTCATCGAAAACAACAATACGCATAAGTTCATCAAAATTAGATAGGGACGATAATTTAAGTAGTTGCCCATTATTTGTGCGTGGGTTATTCACTAAACATTTTAAGGATTTGATATCAAGTTTCATGAGTGAGCGTAAATTTTGCGCTAGAACATCTTTATCGTGTTCCCCAGAAAATAGTTTAGGGAGAGTAACCATAACGGTGACGACTAATTGTCGATGTATGAATGCACTTTGATTTTGATGATTAATTTCATCTGAATTTAGCATGGTAGCCCTGCCCATTAAATATGGTCGTGCACAATTGTATCAGATAAGCCATATTAAGCACACAATTCTAAATTGCTCCCGCGTTGCATCATAACTAATGTTACCGAACTAAAAAGGGGACATTTTTATGAGGGTGCTAAATATGGACATTTATTTAGCAAATTTATCAAAGCGTTACAGTAGGGGTTTGAAGTCCAGATGACCGGAAACGTACGCTAAGAATAAATTATTATATTTATAAACAAGCAAAATACGTTGCCTAATTGAAAAGATCTTATATAGCTTCGCTCATGATGAGCTCATTCAAGGCAATGATCGCCCTTTTTGAGAGAGAATGCCTTTTTCGCCCATGGATATGTCGATCGGGCCTGAACGTACCATTTCGATAATGTTGGTAGGGTCTAATGTGGCGATAAACGTGTCGATTTTTTCCGAAGGGCCTGTCATTTCAATAATATAGGTGGCTGGCGTCACATCAATAATCTTGCTACCAAATGTATCCACCACACGTCTGATTTCATCGCGCATTTCACCGATGGCTTTAATTTTAATCATCATCAGTTCACGTTCAATTTGAAAGGCCTCGGCTAAATCGATCAGTTTGACGACATCAATCAACTTATTCAGGTGTTTGGTAATTTGCGCGATTATTTCTTCACTGCCTCGAGTGACTAAGGTCATACGCGATAGACTGGGATCTTCAGTTGCCGCGACGGTGAGTGACTCAATATTATAGCCCCGAGCAGAAAACACGCCTGCCACACGCGATAGGGCGCCTGATTCGTTTTCGATTAAAATGGAAATTATGTGTCTCATTATGCCAATTCTCTGTCTATCTTTCTACCCGGAGCAATTCGTAATTTCATATCATGATGGCCTTTACCTGCCTCAATCATCGGATAAACATTTTCAGTCCGGTCGGTCATGATGTCCAAAAATACCGTACGGTCTTTTAGGGCAAAGGCGGCTTTCAGAGCCGGTCTGACCTCCTCGGGCTTATCGATCCGCATGCCGATATGACCATAAGCTTCTGCCAGTTTTACAAAGTCGGGAATCGTATCCATATAGGAATGCGAATAACGGCTTTCGTAAGTAAATTCCTGCCATTGCCTAATCATGCCCATATAAGAGTTGTTCAAGTTAATGATCTTAACTGGCGTTTTATATTGCAATGCCGTCGATAATTCCTGTATACACATCTGAATGCTGGCTTCGCTGGTAATACAGGCCACATCCGCGTTGGGGAATGCCAGTTTAACGCCAATGGCAGCAGGCAAGCCGAAGCCCATCGTACCGAGTCCTCCTGAATTGATCCAGCGACGCGGGTTGTCGAAACGATAATATTGCGCTGCCCACATTTGGTGCTGGCCTACATCTGATGTTACATAAGCATTACCTTTGGTCACTTCAAATAATTGCTCAATGACATATTGTGGTTTAATCAACGGGCTTTCCCTATCAAATTCCAGGCAGTTAACCGCCTGCCATTGTGCGATTTTATGCCACCACAGCGCCAATGCTTTTTTGTCGAGCTTTTTTGAACCATCCTTGATTAACTTTAGCATGCATTGCAGTACCGGCTTCACATCGCCGACGATAGGAATATCGACTCTGACGGTTTTAGAAATAGACGCCGGATCTATGTCTATATGAATGATCTGGGCGTAAGGACAAAAAAAATCCAGTTTGCCGGTGACACGATCATCAAAACGCGTACCGATGGCGATAATTACATCACTTTCGTGCATGGCCATATTGGCTTCATAAGTGCCATGCATGCCCAGCATGCCGATAAAATGCCGATCTGATGCTGGGAAAGAACCTAATCCCATTAAGGTATTGGTAATCGGATAGCCCAGTGTACGGGTAAGCTCGGTTAGTTCCTTGCTGGCTTCGCCTAACACTACGCCGCCACCAGAATAAATAATAGGTTTTTTAGCGCTCAGTAATAAGTCAACGACCTTTTTTATTTTTCCTTTATGCTCCATAACGATAGGGTTGTATGAGCGTATAGACACTTTTTTAGGATATTTATAAGGTACTTTAATGTATGGCGACGTTATATCTTTCGGCACATCGATTACGACAGGTCCCGGACGCCCCGTAGTTGCGATATAAAACGCCTTTTTAATGGTTAGGGCTAATTGGGTTACATCCTTGACCAAAAAACTATGCTTCACGCAGGGGCGGGTAATGCCTATCATGTCGACTTCCTGGAAAGCATCGCTACCTATTACGGACAATGACACTTGGCCGGAAATGATGACCATAGGGATTGAGTCCAAATAAGCCGTGGCTATACCCGTGACAGTATTGGTAGCACCTGGGCCGGATGTCACTATTACTACGCCGGGCTTACCGGTGGCGCGGGCATAACCATCCGCGGCATGGGCTGCGCCTTGTTCATGTCGAACCAGGATGTGTTTCAGGTTTTTTTGCTGAAAAAGGGCGTCGTATAAATGCAATACCGCCCCTCCAGGATAGCCAAAAACATATTCTACGCCTTCATCTATAAGGGTCTGAACCAGGATTTGTGCGCCGCTTAGTTCCACGCTAATACCTCAATATATACTCTAAACACAAACGTTTATGCCAGAAGTGTGATTTACTATGCTAATGTATAATCCTAGAAAAAGCAGTGGAAACCTAAGATGACTCGATATGGCGCCATTCTGCCTTGTATCAAAGCGCCTTGAACTCAGTCTATCTTTCAGATAGTCTTTCATAAGAGGGAAATATTTAAAGAGCTATACTCAAACCGAAAATTTATGTGTTTAGAGTATATTCATTAGGAGATATAAAATTGAAATATAAAATAACTACTTTTGTAGCACTCGCTATTTTTAATCTTGCAGCTTTAGCAGAAGATTCTTCAAAATTTACATTAGAAAAAAAGCCCCTATTTATTGTCCATTCTAGTGTTGTTTCATTACAACCAGCCATTATTACCGATGCTGAGTGTAATAAAGTTTTTTCCGATAGTGCTGAGTTGGTAACAGCATTGCATGGACAAGATGTTCGCTTGAAGTTTTATGACCAGATCAACCGAAAAATTCAATACAAATACATTAGTGATGAATTAACCACGCGTTATGTAAGCAGCAAGGTAATAATACATCTACCTGGCAAAAAAACTTTAATATCGCCATCATTAACATCCGGACAACTTGATAATAAAACCCATGAATTTAAAGGACAATTTTTTAACGATTATTGTCGTGGAAATTATCAATTAAAACATTAGACACTCTTGCTACGATTCAACTGCTAAGTGCTTCTGTGTGAAATCTAATACAGCCATCACACCGTGTCGATATCCCTATAGACAATGCAATTAATTCCTTGCTTTTTATGTTAAAAAAAGTCATTTTGATCTTTATTTGTGTATTTTTGAGTGTATGGTCTATATTTATACTATTGTATACATCAAAAGGTGATCGACATGACTGGCCCAATTAGATTAGATAAAGATGATTTTGATATTTATAGTGACGAAAAAATTGCGGCATATTTGCTGAGTTTGCAAGAGCAAAGCTTAGATGATTTGTTAAAAGCGCAAATGAAGATCGCAGAAGAATACGCAAATGCTACGCAAGCCTATGAAGCTGAGCGAACCGAAATTCGATGGGCCAGGCGTAGATACTGGGTACTTATTTTTGTGGGTGTATTCAAAGAAATTTGGCGAGTTTTGATTAAAGGAAAAGAAAGCAAAATCAGTAAACTAAAGCAAAGAAAGGCGGATTTAAAGGAGCATTATCAGGAACAAGATGAAGCTTATCACACTCAGTTAAGTCTTGTGCAGGAATCGATCGAAACAATAAAATTATACTCCAATGAAGTTAGTAACAGAACCAAGGAATTGGCTGATTTAAAAGCAGTGATTGAAGGTCTGGATGCCCTATTGCTTAAACTAGAATCAGGTAAGCTCGAAGATAGATTAGAACTAGAACAGCAATTGGCTCAGCATATTGAAGATCGTGAAATTTTAAACGGTTATATTAACGATTTGTGTAATAAAACCGAAGGATTAGTGAACGGGCTGGCTGGATTGTTGGATAATTTTTCGCCAGATTATGTGCCAAAAGATTTTTTATCTGGGCAGCGAGAGGCTAATTTAGAAAAAATTGCTGACCTCAAAGAGCGTTGTGCAGAGGTTGAGCATCCTATTATTCCCAAATTATTAGCATTTTTATCACGCCAAACTAATGTGAGTTTACAAACATTGCAAGCTGAAATATCCAAAGACAAGACGATATTCAAAGATCGGACTGTGGGTGATATTGTGTGGGAAGCTAATACCCTCTATCCGGCTATTTTCTTGGGAAAAAATAGAGAACAGCTTTTATTTGATTATGTGGCGTTGCAAGAGCAAGAATTGGTGACACTCCAAGAAGTGATTGAATCGACTGATGTCAAATTGCAAGCCGAAGACAGTCCTGAAAGACGTAGCATTTTAAATCAGTTGCTCATGGATAGGGATAAGATCAGTTCTGAGATCAGCCATCTTCTATTGCTGCATCGTGATGTTTTGACTGGTAATCACAGTGAATTGCTTGATAGAGTCCATGCTTTGGCACGCCAACAAAGCGACGGGATCAAAGTCAGAGACTTAAAACAGCGATGTGAACGCAGTAAACATCCATTGGCTAAAGCATTAGCTTATTTCTTAACCTACCGAACTGATGTAAGTTTGGCGGCACTGAAATCAGTGATGGAACAAGACCAAAGTTATCTGGAGTCCAGGGATCTCGTACGTCTCATCGAAGAGGCGGGATCCTTGGATGGAAGAATTATAGAAGGTTGGGTGAAAGACGTAGAGTTACCTTCTATTAAGGATATTCAACAACATCATATGAATAGCGTGGCAGATCGGTTAGCGATATTAAATGAGCAATATGATCGTTTGACGGATCAGCGTGTCGCGATGGCGGTAGAGATGCATTCTTTGGAAGAGTCTCTACGCAAATTAGATAAAGAATATACTGGCATGGTAGGGCAAGATATAAAGACTTACCTGCCAAGAGCGGAATTAGACCGGATCAAAAAAGATCGTCGCCTTTTCCAGGAGTTTGAGGCAATCAGAGCTGATTACCAATCGGTTGCTGCGCACCTAGCTGCGCAGAAAAAAGCGCTTACAACTTTGAATCAAGAAATTGAAGCCGTTGAAAAAGCGCAGGAAAGTTGTGTGGTAGAACCCGTATTGTTTACGTCAGAGCTGTTACAGTCTTTGATTGAGAAATCTAAACAAGTCACACGTATGGGGCGTATGCACCCTGTGACTGCAGCATTGGGCGCATTTTTAAATTACCCGACGCCTTCGCTGTTAACCAAATTAAAGTTGGCGATGCAAGAGCATGATGATTATCAAAAAAACCCGAAAATAGTTCAATTATTGACTGAAGCTAATCATTATTTTCCTTATATTCACCGTGACGTCCATGCTCCCAAGGCACGTGGATTTGAATTTTTTCGGGAATACCAAGGTGAGGTTGCGCATGATGATGCGCATGAAGCTCTTAAAAAGAGAGCAAATTTGGGTAGAAGTTCGAGTTAAGAGTCAAAGTGTGCTCTTCAATTCGTTCGTGCTGAGGCGTAGCGTAGCTACGTCTCGAAGCCATTCATCATCAACTGAGGATTCGAGATAGCGCTAAAGCGCTTTCTCAGCCAAAACGGTTCATTTTTCAAGTGCTTAGTCTTTTTGCGCTTTGCATCCGAATATCTGATTGTTGTAGTTGTTTGGAGCAAGGATAGGCTTTGGTCAAGCCGATTAAGGCTACCTCGGACACCGTCATTTTAGATTTATCGCTTTCTTGGCTTGAAATATCGCGATAAGTTTGCTGTACCAAATCATGCAACATAGGGCCATCTAAAATAGTGGTGGCAGGCATGCAAAACAAGGGCATGTTTTGTCGACTAGCCGTATCGTTAGCAATTTTCAAACTTTCAGCGACGGACTCACAGGTGAGAACAAGGACATTCCTAGCTGATTTTGCCCAAATTTGTGCTTGACCATCTGCTTTGATTTCCATTTTGGGAATATTGTTTACGATCCCCATGTAGTGGTCCATGGTATCTGCATAAAGCGCAAGCATACTATTTAGAACGAATAGCAGCAGACATGTGCTGTAAGATAGTTTTTTTGATACCACCATGCTAGCCAACCCCATGAGGAGCAATCCAATGCAGTTTAAAAGCTAATAATAGAAAAAGAAAGAGTAATAATGATAAACTAATACGCCAAGTCAATGCCGTGACGGTGCGTTTGCTCGATCCTTTGTCACGAACCAGAAAAATCAATGAAGAGGCCAATGCACCCACAATGATGATCATAACCGCAATGACGATGAGTTTAGTGACCATAAGTCAACCCCGATTACTAACGAGACGATTGTATGTTTAGTGTAACTGGTTTTCGTTTTTCTTTCACGTCTTCTTGGAAAATGCTGTGTTTGGCATTGGTCAGCATCTGCTTGTTGATTAGTCTCGGTATTTGGCAGTTGCATCGCGCAGCAGAAAAACGGGGATTGCTGGCTATGTATCAAACTCAAATGCAGCGTGCTCCCGTGGCGCTTTCAGGTACGTCGGCGCAACAATATCAACGTGTTCAAGTACAGGGCCTGGCTCAATTACCGATCACGCTATTGTTGGATAATCAGCACCATGCGCATCAATTTGGATATGATGTATTGACGCCTTTACTCATGGATGATGGTAACGTGCTGTTGATTGATCAGGGATGGGTGCCTGGCGACCCTAGTCGCGTATCTTTACCCGATATGACTGGTCTAAAGAGCGATTTACATTACAGTGGTCAAGTCTATTATCCCGCAACACGCTCATTCGTTTTAGGCGTTGGATTGGAAGTAAAAACGCCTAATATAATTGTCATTGAAAGTTTAAATATGACGATGATCAGTCAATTTTTGCATAAACCCGTATATCCGTTTATCATTCGCCAGTCTGCTGAGCGGCAGACAAGGTTTGTACGGGACTGGCCCATTGTAGCAAGTAGTCCTGTGCGGCATATAGGTTATGCAGTACAATGGTTTATTTTTGCGCTGGGAGTAGGGGTTATGTTTATCGTTTTCCACACAAAGAGACTGACATGAAGCGTTCTGCTGGGATCATCGGGTTGTTGCTTTTTTTGTTTGCTGCACCGGGGACTATCGCTTATATCGTCTATCTGCATCCTGAATGGATCAGCTCGCGTACTAATCATGGCCAATTATTGCAGCCTCCCCCCATATTGCAGCAGATGTCACAGAGCGAGAAATGGCAGTTATTGTATTGGACTCCGCAAGCCTGCACGCAAGATTGTCTGCAACGTATGGATGATTTGGCGAAATTACGTTTGGCGTTGGGCCGGCGTTTGTATTATGTCGATCTGGTTTTAGCAAGCCAAACGGCGCGCTCTGCTGCGTCTCAAACGACCCAGAATCTATTAGAAACGGTCGATGGTCATTGGGCACAACTCGCTGGAAAAGAAGCCGAGATTTTAGGCTCGCAACCAGCCATTTATCTGGTGAATCCTCAGGGTTATGTGATTTTAGCTTATTCTAGTGATCAATCACTGAAAGATATTTTTCAAGATTTGCAAAAAATGGTGCACGACAAATGAAATCATTCCGCATAATTGCTTTTTTGGCCATGGGTTTAGCATTTATAGTTGTGATGCTGGGCGCTTATACGCGTTTGACCCATGCTGGTTTGGGATGCCCTGATTGGCCCGGTTGTTATGGGCAGATGGTGGTTCCATCGCAAATTCAGGAACAACTGGCCATACAACAACAGTATCCGACCCTACCTTTGGAAGCACGTAAAGCCTGGACTGAGATGATTCATCGTTATGTGGCTGGGACTTTGGCTTTGCTGATTGTGGGGCTCAATCTTGCTGCTTGGCGTTATCGAAAGCAGGGGGCAACGTTAGGTATCCCTTTATTTTTGTTGGCTTTAATTGGGTTTCAAGCCGCTTTGGGAATGTGGACAGTGACTTTGAAGCTGTTGCCCATTGTGGTGATGGGCCATTTATTAGGCGGACTACTCATTTTTGGTGGCTTGGTGTATCTAAATTTATCTTTACATTTCAAAGTACCCTATGTCCCTAAGACGCGTTGGCGGTTTTGGCTGTGGGGTGCCATTGGCATTGTTTTGGGTCAGATCGCTTTGGGCGGTTGGGTTAGTGCCAATTATGCGGGTCTGGCCTGTATTGGTTTTCCACAATGCAATGGTCAATGGTTACCGGCTATGACTTGGCAATCGAGTTTTCAATTCTGGTCGTCGATTGGACTTAATTATCAAGGCGGTGTATTGGATAGTGCGAGTCGAGCCACTATTCAAATGGTTCACCGTTTCGGTGCTGCTATCACGCTGGGTTATCTTATGAGTTTGGGGATTTATTTATTCCGCAATCTGCAGTCTAGTTTGCTCAGATGGGCGGCTGGTGCGGTGTTTGCTTGTGTAATGATTCAATTCACATTAGGTATCGTGAATGTGATATATATGCTCCCTCTGTGGGCAGCAGTGGCACATAATGCGGTGGCAGCATTGCTGTTTGCGGCGGTATTAAGCTTACATTTTACGGTTGGAACACTAGGAGTTTCTCATGATCGCACATCTTAAAAGAGAACCCTTTTTGTGGCGGGATTATTGGGTTTTATGTAAGCCAAAAGTAGTCGCTTTGATGTTGGTGACGGTGTTGGTTGGTATGTATTTAGCGCCAGGACACGTGACAATGGATTTGTTGTTGGCAAGTTTGTGCGGTATTGGCCTGGTTGCGAGCGCTGCAGCAGCAATCAACCATATTGTGGATCGCCGCATTGATGCGCTCATGGCCAGGACGCAACAAAGGCCGATTGCGCAAGGTCGGGTCACGGTTGGACACGCGATGGGTTTCGCACTATTGCTCGGAACTACGGGCTTGAGTTTGCTATTTGTTTGGGTGAATAGTCTGACCGCGTGGCTGACGTTTTTAACGTTGATCGGCTACGCAGGCATCTACACCGGTTATCTCAAACGGGCTACGCCGCAAAATATTGTGATTGGTGGGTTAGCCGGGGCAGCGCCACCACTTTTGGGATGGACGGCCGTGACCAATCATTTGGATCCCCATGCATTATTATTGGTGCTCATTATTTTTACTTGGACGCCGCCCCATTTTTGGGCTTTGGCCATTTATCGATTTAAAGATTACCAGCATGCCGATGTGCCCATGTTGCCTGTGACGCACGGGATTCGCTACACCAAGCTCAATGTGCTGATGTACACCATTTTGTTGTTGTTGGTCAGTGCTTTGCCCTGTGTGGTTGGGATGAGTGGTTGGGTTTATGGCTTGGGCGCATTCTTATTGGGTATGCGTTTCTTATATTGGGCAATTAAATTGTTGTATCGTGAAACACCCAGGATTGCCATGCAAACATTTCGTTTTTCAATTATTTATTTACTGGTGTTATTTGTTTTGTTGTTGCTCGATCATTATTGGGTATAAATAGGAGTAGATTATATGAAAAATTCTTATCCGCAGAGAATGGTTTTTTGGGGCGTGCTATCTTTGGTTTGTGCCATTGGTTTGGGTATAGCGGCGCAGCAATGGTGGGCACAGGTATCTCGGGAACCCTACGCTTTTTATGGCACGGTTTTAAATAAACCGCGTCCGTTGCCGGCATTTACGTTGGAAGGGACAGAAGGATATGCTATAGATAATCGACATTTACAAGGTCATTGGACGTTTTTATTTATGGGGTTTACGCATTGCGCGTCAATTTGTCCCGTGACGATGGCAGAGTTGGCGAAGATGGCCCATTTGATGGCTCAGCAGCCAAATTTATCCCGCCCGGCAGTGGTCATGATTACGTTGGATCCGAAACGGGATAGTTTGGTGAGAATGAAAGATTATGTGCAATCATTCGACCCTCAGTTCCTCGGGGCGCGCGGTTCAGAAGAGGAAACTCATAATTTGGCGCGTTTTTTGGGGATTGCGTTTACTCAAGTAAACTCCCAGGTGCAAAAACAGGCCAATGATTATAGTATTGAACATTCTGGGGCAATTATGTTGTTAAATCCGCGTGGAGAATTGGTAGCCTTCTTTACTCCTCCGCATCATGCAGATAAGTTGGTAAACGATTATCAACATTTGGTAAAGTGAAGCCCGTACGTCATCCCGAGCGTAGCGAGGGATCTCCTGGATTCTGGCGCTGCGCCATGTTTTGGAGATCCCTCGCTACGCTCGGGATGACGTGTGAGCCGTTACAAGTGAATCTCTCTAAAATAAGGAAGTATGGGGTATGAAAATTGCTATTTTGGCCACGAATCCAAATTTATATAGCCATAAGCGTTTGGTGAAAGCAGGCGAAGATGGTGGGCATGAGATGAGTATCATCAATCCATTATATTGCTATATGAATGTGGCAGCTTCGAACCCAACGGTATGTTATAGAGGAGGGGTCTTATTAAGCAATTTTGATGCAGTGATTCCTAGAATAGGAGCTTCCAATACATTTTATGGTACTGCAGTTTTGCGGCACATGGAAACCATGGGAATGTATACTGTAAATGAATCCTTGGCTATTGCTCGTTCCAGAGATAAATTTCGTTCTTTACAGTTGCTAGCTAGGAAAGGAATCCCTATGCCGTTAACCGGGTTTGCACAATCACCCGATAATACTGAGGATTTGATTCGCATGGTGGGCGGCGCGCCTTTGGTGATCAAATTATTGGAAGGGACACAGGGTAAAGGGGTTATTTTGGCGGATAGCCATCAATCAGCAGTGAGCATCATCAATGCATTCAAAGAAATGCATGCAAATATCTTGGTCCAAGAATTTATTCAAGAATCGCGTGGCATGGATATCCGTTGTTTGGTTGTGGGGGATACCGTTGTGGCTGCTATCAAACGCCAAGCCAAAGAAGGAGAGTTTCGGGCGAATGTCCATCAAGGTGGACAAGCTATGAAAGTCAAACTGAGTACGGACGAGCGGCGTATTGCCATCGCTGCGGCTAAAACGATGGGATTGAAAGTGGCCGGCGTGGATTTGGTGCGGTCGCATCAAGGCCCACTAGTCCTTGAAATTAATTCTTCACCAGGTTTGGAAGGGATTGAGCGCGCCACGCAGATTGATATTGCTCGCAAAATCATTCGCTACATTGAAAAAAATGCGAAACCAAAAGGACGAAACCAACGTTTTCAAGGATAAAAATGCTGGATAAATTAGCCAGTTTGACCCCGAATGCGCGTAAGATTATATGCGAACAAGCCACGGAACCACCAGGGAGTGGTGCCTATAATCAATTGCAAACCCAGGGCACCTATTTGTGTCGACGCTGTGGTTGGGCATTATTCAGAGCTTCAAGCCAATTTACCGCGGGATGTGGTTGGCCTAGTTTTGACGATGATCTGTTACAGCGCGTACAGAGCTCGCCGGATCCGGACGGCATGCGCACAGAAATCGTTTGTGGACGGTGTACAGCCCATTTAGGGCACATTTTTTTGGGAGAACAATTGACGGCCAAGTCACGGCGGTATTGTGTGAATTCGCTGGCCTTGGACTTTGTGTTGTATGGTGACGTTTTGGATACGGCTGAGGCCATTGTCGCCGGTGGTTGTTTTTGGGGAATAGAGCATGCCTTGAAACAAATTCCGGGGGTGGTAAAAGCTGAATCAGGGTATACCGGCGGTCATACGCTGTCTCCGCAATATACAGCAGTTTGTGCCGGGACGACTGGACATTATGAAGCAGTGCGAGTGGTATATGATTTGGCAATCACGGACTACAGTACGATATTAAAGCATTTTTTTGAGATTCACGATCCTTGCCAAGCAGATGGGCAAGGCCCCGATCGCGGAACACAATACCAGAGCGCGGTATTTTATTATGACCAGACGCAAAATACAGAAGCGTTACAGCTTATACAGCGTTTAGAGAACAATAGGTATCAGATCGCCACCACGCTGCAACCTGTGACGACCTTCTGGCCAGCCGAAGACTATCATCAAGACTATTACACCAAGCACCCAACAGGCGCGCATTGTCATAAGCGCGAAACGCGGTTTGAAAAATAATAAGTCTTGTCGACAATTCGCTAGCTTGCGCCAAAAAACGCTGATTTTCGAGCACCGAAGCGCAGCATACACCTAGTATGTGAGCATCGGAGCACAGAAAATCAGTTTTTTTTGGCCAAGATAGTAGAATTGTCGACAGGCCTTAATGTTTGCTGTCAGCTTTACCTAGTAACCACAATACATTCACCTCTAACTGCCGCGCAAGAAGCGCCAGGACTTGTTCATCTGGAATGGTTGTTCCATTTAAGACGGCCTGAGCTTTGAATTTGGGTAGGTCGATAAATTTGGCAAACGTCTCAATCCGCTCATCCACGCGTTGCGGCATGCCTATCTCATCTAATTCCGCGTTCAAACGTTCAGAAAATAGTCTATTTGACATATGTTGATCTCACAAAACTGATTACTCCTCTAGTTTCTATAGCATATGGTGACTATTTGTCAATTTTATGACAGTGCTCTTTTTTGTCAAACAAGCATAATTTAATGCTATATTGTTGTTCAGTTTTAGTGTATAATGACCATTTTTATTCTATAAGAACTTATTTATGGCTGAACTAATTACATTTCCAGCACAGTTTGTAGAAATATACAACCGACAATCTTTAGCTGAATTGGTGATCGAGTTTCAGAACTTGGATAACGAGTTAAATAAGCAAGAATATGAAACGCGTAAATTAATGATTGTAAATCGTTTGTTAGCGCATTTGAAAGGTTCCGCAGATGTTATCGCAGCAGAAGATCCCAAATCTTCAGCTTATTCCCAATCGGTGTTAAAAGTTGCTTATCTATTTTGTCTGCTCTTTGGGGGGCTTGAAAATGGTGCGAGTAGTTTTTTATTTAGTTCTAATTTGTTTATAATTATTCCAGGAATTAGTCAGTTTGCGTTATATTCGTTGATCAGCGTGTATACTTTATTGGATGCTGTTCTGTTCTATGCATTTGAAGTGTCATTTCTTAAAAAAGCATTGGGGATTGTTGCTACAGATAATTCTAAAAGTTTATTGAATGAAACCTATGCACAACAACTAAAATCGGTAATGGAGATTAACTGCATTTTAAACGGCAAAGAAACCGACCATTGGAATGAAAGTGACAAGGCAGCTTATCACGCAGCCAGGGATGTTTTTAATGGCCATTTATTGAATAAAAATACCGAAATGCAAAATTATGTCAGTTCTAATTTGCTAATCGGAGTAGAAAAAGGCGTAGTGTTGTTTGGCGCTTTGTCTTGCGTTGCGGATAGTTATTTTATGGCCCAAACTGCTTTGGTGACTTTGCATGTCTCGTTTATGTCGTCTCCTCTGGGTTTTGCCTTAGTGGTTGGAATGGTAGTGGCTTCTCTTGTTTTGTATTACACCATGCGAGTGCAAAGCATGTCTGAATTACTCCATCCAGATCGGGAATCGCATAATGCTTTGCAAGCAGATTTGATTAAATTCGAAAGATATGTCCATCGTCAGCCTTATATACCCAATATTAGTATGTTCAGGCCTAATGCCACGCAACCCCAATCACCGAATGCAAGTCCTTTGTCGATAGAGCTTAGCACTAATCGGCACGCATCCAATATCTAAAATCAATAGCGAACAGCCTATACTCGTGAGTCCCATAAGACTTAAGGCGGAGACAATATGAAAAAAATTAAAATGATCAGTGCGTTTTTGAAAATATTATCATTACAAGCGCCCAGAAATTGAGTGATAAATTGCGGTAGAAACTGGCGAGAAGTGAGCAATGACCATTGATTCATAAGGGACGCTCTCTGAATGGCTCTCAATGTTTAGCCGCATACTATAAAAAGATGCACTATGCATGGGTGGCTAAAAGGCGCCCTATGAAGTCTTCCTATGGATTTAAAATAGCAGCCACAATGTCCTGTGGACTGCGTGCTAGAATATTAGGGCGATGTTGTATGAGTAGGGTTTCTGCATGAAACCCCCAGGTAACGGCAATGCTATCAATCCCGCTTTTTTGTGCAGCCTCAATATCCCGGGTTTCATCCCCAATGTAGCAAGTGTTGATAGGGGTATAGTGTTCTTGTTTGATGAGCTGTTTGAGAGTTTTGGCCTTACCGTAAAAATGCGGCGCGTGAGCGACGCGGTGAAACAGTGGCGCCAAATCGTGGTGCGCTAGCCACGTTTTTACGTTTTTCTTGGAGTTTGAGGAAACCACATTCAGTTGACAACCTGCGGCATGTAAATGTTGCAACATCTCTGCAATACCTGGGAAAGGTTGCAAAGATAGCAAATCGTGTTGGATATATTGCGCGGCTTGATACATGATCACTGGCAATTTATACAGAGGAACTTGGAAATAGCGCATCCACGCTTTCGAATCCATCTGCTTCAGAGTGGTAATCTCTTCCGGCAAAATTTGGCGGAAATGATGGGTCTCAGCTAATGCATTAAAAACGCGTACGGCACATGCAAAACTGTCGATCAACGTCCCGTCAAAATCAAAAATCACATGGTATTTATGGTGTCGAGGGACGTTAGCGCTCATATTTTGTTATTGCCTCGCATGATTAAAGCCTATTCTTCCAACTTCATCGTCGAGCTCGGATCCTATCAAATTATCCAATGCTCTATCCGCAATTGCGTTTTCTAATAGTGTTATCATAGCAGGATTTTCACCTTCACGCGCATCATCTATCGCGGTATTGGGATCTATGCCAGTGCCCAATAAATACGTCACAATGCCGATATGCCCATTAAAAGCAGCCCATTGAATAAAACTGTCTTCAGCATGATTCGGATGTTCAAGAGCTGCATGAAACTCATGCAATAATTCAAGCGCTGGCATGAGGTCTGTTTCATTATTACCAACATACTCTGTGTATAAATGATTGATTGCCGTCAGTCCGTGATAATCTTCCGCGTTAACCAGTGCTCCATTTTCTAGTAACCATCTCATCATGGGAATATCCAGATTAAGGGTCGCTTCTATTAATGCGGTGTGTCCCTCGGTTGATTGGTCGGGATTCTGGTAATTAACGCTAGCGCCTTCGGTGACTAACTCTATGACGTCATCAAGAAGGCGCGCTTCAGCGGCTTGTAATAGCGGTAGTGACATGATTAAATCCTATTTTATTAAAAAATTTAGTTCGCGACTTTATCACACAGTTTTTTAATAAGAAAGTAAGTTTATTTTTGGGACAAAATGTCTGGGATCTAGTTGCTGTTTTTTCAAGGAGCACTTAATGAGCTTATCGTTAGAAACGCGTTTTGATACGATCATCGAGCAATTAGACACGCATATACTGTCTGCGGCACGCGTGTATCCGTTGTTGGATTTAACGCGGTTGGATGAAGCAGCACTTGCAGAGGATATGGATGCCCTAGTGGCCAAAGCCCAAAAAGAGCACGTTGCAGCCGTTTGTGTTCTTCCACAACATTTGTCTTGGATTCCACCGCTTGAGCCTATTCAACGCGCGACTGTCGTGAATTTTCCGACGGGTAAGGGTGTTCATGAACAAATATTGCGTGATATTGAACATGCGATTCAGCAACAGCAGGCAGATGAAATTGATTATGTCTTCGCTTATCCGGCCTATTTGGCCGGTCAAAAATCCTATGCATTGGCTTGGTGTCGAGAAGCGTATGAGCTTTGCCAGCAAAAGGGGCGCTTATTCAAAGTTATTTTGGAAACAGGTGCTTTGCATTCAGTCGATATGGTTTATCAATTAAGCTGCGATGTCATCGAAACTGGCTGTGATATGTTGAAGACGTCTACTGGAAAAATAAACATCGGAGCAAGTTTACAAGCGGCTTTTGCCATGCTTAGTGCTATCAAAGATAGTCAAGGCGCTTGTGGGATCAAAATATCGGGTGGGATTAAAACGTTGGCGCAAGCCTCTGCGTATATTCATTTGTCTGAGCAGATGCTCGACCAATCGGTTGCTAAGAGCTGGTTCCGGATTGGAGCCAGTAATATAGGGTAAACGAAATTTAAATCTGGTTAAAGCAGCATATTCAAAAATCAATTCTCTATAAAATTGAAATCAAGCAAATATGGTCTAAAATATAATCATACTGACAAATAAAAGTCAATTATGGATGAATTAAAAGACTCTTTGCTGCTTGCTATCGAAGCAGAGTTGAGAGAATGTTGGACGGAGGCAAAAAAGACAAGCATCAATGCCGAAGTAAAAGAAATTCTAGGAACTGATGCCGCATCAGGAGCTTTAAGAAGCCGTAAAAGAAAAGCCTTAACTGAAGAAGCGTCTAGAGACTTTCAGGCTTGCTGGTCTCCTGTGGTTAAAGGTGTTGTGGCGCAGCAATATGGTATTTTTCATCAAATAGCCGAAGATGCGGTGTTAGCACGGCATCCTTGGCTCAGATTTGAGGAACCATCAACCCAAGAATCCCTAAAAAACATTTTTTTACGTAGAACGTTAGAGCATCTTCTGTTTGATTTGTTAGAAGACAAACCTGCAAAAGCTAAAAAATGGGGAAATATTCTCATTAATCCCCAAATGCAGTTCACGTGGGCAGCGATTAACCCTCAATCGTTAGCGACCCAAATCGAAGGGTATCCTCTGTCTGATCCCAATTTTTATAATGATCGTCCTTTACCAAGCTATCTAGAATCACCGTTTTCTCAATCCCCAATGCGCTACGATCTCTATCGGTTGTTAAAAAAGACTTATGAAGGAAGTTTCAAAGCAAAAAAATTGTCTAATGGTGTGGTAAGCACTGCAATGGCGCCATTACATCATACAGAGTTACCGCATTTAACTCCTGAAGAATGGATTAATTTCGAAACAATTTTGCTTAATATAGGTGCAGAAGAAGATCCGGAATGGGTATTGTTAGATAAAAAGAAGGGTGATTGGACGATTTATGCGCCACCAGGTTTGGAAAACAGATGTCAGGGTATACCCGGATTATCAGAGTTTCAGTTCCAGGAGGTCAACCATGTCAGTCATACCATCTACTCCGATGTGATTGATTGGCATGCAGTGTTATTATCGCGGGTATTGCCTTGGTGCCGCTCAATTCAGGCCCACAAATCTCCATTAGAGGATTTCAGAGCCACGATACCTGTTCCCTTACTACTCCAGAATGCGTTGGAAGCAAGCTGTTTGCCAGCACAGAAAAAGGATGGGCTTGCTTCTCAAAAAGCATTTGCCAAACGTAGGCCATTATCTTTATTGGATGCAAGCGATTTGTATTCCGCAGAATTACGCTCTGTACCACCAGAAACGACTTATCTCTTTCCTGCTATCCCAGAGACTCCTGCATCTAACGTCATCAATGCATTGGATACAAGAGACATTATTTTCGATCCTACTGAAAACAAATTGTCCATTACCAACCCAGATCAATTCTTAGAAGCTATGAAATTAGCTTATTATCAGCGCGTTAATAAATTAGAACTTCTTATCCCGCTCGAAGATTCCTCGAAACGCTGGTTCGAATACAATCTGGATATCACCAGGGTTGAATCTGTCCTTAGTCCACAATATTCCTACGCCCATGCTTGTGCAGCCCGTAACCGGTTTTTAGCTAAGACAGACTTTTTTACGAGGATCCCCAATAACATAGAAGCAAGTAAAATTGCTTGGGAAAAAACTGGGTCTTATATCTATCAACTTTTCAAGAATAATCCGCGTCCAAATAGCGGGCAATTAGCCAGCATCGCAGAAATGGGCAAAGAAGGTCTCGATGTTTTTTTTAATTTTGTAAATACGGTGTCAAAACCAGCTTTGACCTGCACTTTTGATTTAAATAGTGGACAAACCATTGAGAGCAGCGAATACATTCAATATTTGGCAAATAAAATCCAATCTTGTAGAAAAAGACCTTTATTCACCAAGCTAGACCTGATTTTACCTCAATCGCCACTCACAGAGTCTACGCAAGCAGCGCTGATTGCTTTGATCAGCGTATTAAATGTGCGTGGCGAAATGCCTGAATTGACTCTGCACAATCCAGCTGGCGTAAGCTTGGAGTTTATCACTCGATTAAAAGATTTAGCAACACCCAACCCTAATCCATTCCTGCTCCAATTAAAAATTCCAGAATGGGATGAGACGGTTGCCGCTAACCCACAAAGTGGGAGTTTAAAAGCCAATTATCGTGAATTACAAAATATGATATTGGCGAATATTCGCCGGGGACGGGAATCCCAACTTCAGGCCAATACGCTGTCTATTCATCGACCTCTGCCGGTGAGTCATCTGAAACGCACATCCCCGGTTACCGCTGATGCGTCATGGCGTAGTGATAAGTTTTACAAATTGTCTTCGGGGGGTGTAGGCATCCAGCAACAAGCACAACAAGAGGTTGCCCAAGATGTTCAACAGGATGCGGAACAACAAAAACCAGCCAAATCCGCGGAACGAGAAATAGGCCTGTTTGCGGGTGATGAGATCATCACGCGCCATAATGTGGACAGCTATGGCACCGGAGCCACTGGTGAAGATTTTTCAGCCTGGGTTGGTAGTAAGGTTGATGCTTCCTTTGTGATTCAAGGAATGGATCCCGCTGCATTTAGAAAAATACAAGCATTTCCCTCTTTGTTTCAATTCGGGGTCGATTGGAAAAACACACCAGGTTTTAGGCTCAATTATTTAAATCCCGAAACCAAAGAACTTATTTTAACTTATGATCCCACGCTTGAAGTAGAAGATATAGAGAATCAAAAATTAGAGCCATTTGCTATCCAGCTGAATTATAGAAAACACGCTACGCCATTTTGTGGCGACTATCGACAATTTCACACAGTGACAGTCCCCGGCGTCGATCCAGAACTCACAGTTTGGCATCATTTAGCCAATGAAACCTTATCTCAATCCATACAAGAGTGGTTGGTAGATCAAGGTTGCGATCCAAGTACTTCAGAGTCTATGCAATACCGAGATGTCACTACCAAGATGAAGAAGTCATCCGATCAAGCAACTTTGATTGCAATGATTAAAGACTGGTCAAGATCAAAGCTAGCACTCGTAGAGCAGTCAGGTGATCGGAATGATGAGGCTTTTTTAGCCGCGTTATTTGATGATCTGACCCCGGAAAATCTACAGGCATTTGGTCAATTATTTTATCATTATGACGCAAAAGGCAGTGACAATTGGTTGTATTTGATGCATCAGATGTATCAAAAATTCCCTAACCCAGCTCATTTTGCTATCTATAAAAAGCATTTCTTAAATCCTGTGGCTGATTGGTCAGAATGTTTAGTAAAAGAGGAGGTCGAAGCATTCACGTCGAGTATGCAAAAATTGGATGCTCACCCAGCGTATCAAAATATATTTTGGACCTTGATTGATACGCACGGTAATACCGTGATTAAAAATCAAGACGGCAATGTGATCCCTATGCACGCCGCCGAAGTTTGGCGCGCTTTTAATCGGGTGATTGATTATATCGATACCAACAATTTAAAAACAAATACACCTAAACATGAAACAGAATTTCTTAACGCCATCCTCAAATATCAGGGCGAGTTTAATGCCAGCCAATTCTTAAGGCGTTTATATGAAGTACTCCAACAAACGGGTAGTAGGCCAGATAGTCACCTGGTTCAGCAAGATATTTTAGACAACCTTTCTGCGATTGATTGGCGCGAAAATGGTTTTTATTATGCTTGTGTTCACGAAAATTACCCCTATTGGGATCGCTCATTAGATCTCAGTGATCTGCGTCGCCTGGATAATCTTGCAACACCTACGTATGTTGTTACTTGGGACAATGCTGATCTTGAGATTTCTGATGAGCTAGGTTTCACCTTGCGCTATGCTGCCCAACGCTTGAAATTACCCAAAACAGATTTTGATACATTCAATGCGATCTTGGCCGGTATTACTGAGCAACATCCCATAGAGAACGCTGCACTCTTTCGTCTCATGACCACATCGCTTGCCCTAGGTCTGGATACGGTAGATACGCTCGCTGTGTTGCAACCAGACGTGTGGGCACAATTATGTCATTCAGACTACCAAGCTATTCTAATCCGTATTAATCAAGAACTGCACTTGGATTCGAAAGAGCTGATGAGTCAATCTTATCAGCTGAAGATGTGTGATCTGCCGATATTAGTAGAAGTATTGGCTGAGGTAGGTCTAACTAATTTACCTGAATTAGATTTAAATAGTATCAATGCATTGGGCCGTGCTTTGCAATCGTTTGCTGGCGACAAAAAAACGCAATTGCAGCGCTTAATTCAGTTCGGACGCGACTTTGGTTTTGAGCATCCTCTAGTGACTGCTTATCCTTGGTTAGTGACAGAGGCGCATGCAAGAGCGTATCCCAATAACCCAGAGCAGATGAAATTTTACCAACAATTAAGCTCTATTCATTTTGCAAGCTCAACCTTGCCAAGCCAAGCTACTTTAGCTCCAATGATAGCCAAAATTGAGACAACAGAAGATAGACATCAAGCGGTCCGTGCTTTGATAGATCTAGACTGTTATATCGCCGATCAAGATGCTGAGTTTCGTCTCCTAAAACCCACGGAAAAGCGTTTGTTGGATGGCGTCTATTTATCCAAAACATTTGGCGGGCAAAATCGTCTCTTATTAGCAAAATTGTTTGAGCATTTGGCCATTAAAGAAGAAGGTGATACGCAAGAAAAAATTAATAAATTGTTGAGCTTGTTCACCCATTTAGATAGAAAAAGCTATTACGATGAGTTGGGTCAATTGCTTGGTTTGCTCGTAGAGAAATCCCGCAATAATCAATATTATTCAGTCGAGCAACTCACCACTTGGATCAGTACAGTATTTGATGAAAACGCATTTAAGACCAAACCTTACCCTATCTCTCTGATCAATGCATTACTCACGAACGCATTGCAGGATCCTAATTCAAGCTTAATCAATCAAAATTTACATCAACTCACGACCCACTATGCCAGTCTTGAACCACTCCAAGCCATTATGGCGCATATTAATTTGTCCCATTTGTCAGATCGAGCCAAGCAAACTTTAGCCAAATTTGCGATCGAATTTAAGTCTTTGCATGAGTTGGAAATGTTATTTGCTCGGGTTGAGACGATATTTAATCAAAGCTCTGCTTTGGTGGCCCCTGCGATTTGCGATTTTATAACCATTCAATTAAAGCGCAATCCACAGATATTATTGCAAAATTTGGCCATGTTGGAAAAATTAGCATTGCCTTGCCGAACCCAGGATGCAAATTTGCAACCATTGTGGGAAAGCAATCAAATCAAATTGCTTGAGGGCCTCACCAAAGAAACGCTGCCTGCTAATACTGTCAATCTTTTGGTGAATAGTGATCATGAATATGTTCGGGCGATTTTGACTGCGGCGTTAGATGAAAATGACGATGAGATGCTCATTAAGATGGTCCAAGCGCAGCTCATCCAATTAAAACCAAATGATTTGCAGAAATTAGCGGCATATTACCAAACTGATCCCAAACCAACTTTAACCCAACTGAACACCTTGCTAACCCAAAAAAGATCTCTAATGGAGCTGATTAATTATTATGAAAGGGTGATTCAAGCAGGCAATAAACGTATTTATAGCATCGATGAAAAAGGGGATGGACAAGATGCAGAAGATATTCAACGCGTTCTGAATGGGTTTAAATTAAAAGGCCAGCGCAATCTTACTTCAGTCGAAAAAGCGGGGCTGTTGAATACACTCTATTACATTAATACATATAGCCAAGTACTGAAGCTTGCAGAAAGAAGTCCTGAAGAACTCCTAGCTTTGATCCAAACCAATAAAAGCATTGGTACGGAAGAAGCCAAAGCTAAAGTATTGGCTTGTATGCGTGAAATGGTCTTACGAAAAACTGGTAAATGGGCTAATCATACGCAGATGCTCGATTTAATCTATGGTGTGATGCATAACGATGAGAATTTATTACACCAAATTCGTACTGGGGAAGGTAAAAGTATCATCACCCTGATGCGCGTGGCTTATCGAGCTTTGAATGGTCAAATTGTTGACGTGTTTAGTTCAAAAGAAAGTTTATCATCCAGGGATCATCAAGAGTTTTCACCGGTATTCGATGCATTCGGTATTCCTCATAGTCACATCACGGATCAATCAAATCCTGATCAGTATTGCAATACGATTAATGGACTCGGTGTTGGTGCAGTGCATTATGTCACCATCGGTAATTTTAGTTTATTTCTATCTGGACTAAGTTGGGATGCTAAAGCCCAATTTGATATGCATGCAGAAAATCGGGTCGCCTTCATGGATGAAGCTGATCACATTATGCGGTTTGAAAACACGCTGTTTAATTATTCTGACCAAGCTGACGCCACATCGGTTTATAATTTTGACGCATGGGTGTATCAGGTTACGTATGATTTTTATTTAGAAAATAAAGACACCTTAGCAGGCAATCATTTCGAGATTGCTGAAAAACCAGATTTAGAAGCGCTTTATCAGAAATTACAAGCGGCTTCTTTGAGCATAGCACCTGATAAATCCAATTTTTTTCAAAAATACCTGGCCTCTGGAGATGTGACATTACGTAATCAAAAATTACTGAAAATATTGTCTGCCGCCCATATGGCGAAAGGACTGGAGGAAGGCGTTGAATTTTGTGTGATGGATGATCAAAAGAAAATATCTGACTCCGTAACCTTAGATACACGCTTTGCCAAGGTCATGATCAACAACCAAGTCTACCATGGCTCTACCTACAGCGATTTGGTCCAACAATTCTTGCATGTGAGGCTGAATCAAGAAGCCATCTCGGCAGGTGAGCGGCCCAATTTCTTTATAGAACCTGAATCTGAAATTGCTCTGTCTTTAAATGCACGGTATGTGTTAAAGAATTATTACAAACATCTTGAAGGATGTACTGGCACACCCGGTAATGAGGAAGCTTTAGCATTTTATAAAAGAGAATTTGGTATTGATACTGTTATCAAGCTCCCAACCCATGAAAAAGTCAAAACGATATTTTTACCCCCTGTTTACGCAGTGAATGAAGCAGAACAAATCGCACGAATCATCGCTTCTATTCGAGCTAATTCTGAACAGCCTATCCTGATTACTTGTGAGGATGATAAGGCAGTTGAGCGTATGGGTAAAGCAATTCAACTTGCGTTGCAAGGAGAACGTGGTGTTGTGCTGGATACCAATGCCCAAGGCTTGAGTGAAGCGGAAATTGTTAAAGATGCAGGGAAAGCCCGGGCGGTTACCATCAGCTCTCGGATGGGGCGCGGAACGGATATCAAACCTGATGATCTAGCCTTAGGCTTAAAAGTTATCCGAACTTATCCCGCTGCGCCAGAAGTTGAGAAACAAGAAAAAGGCCGACAAGGCCGCAACGCCGCGGGCGGTGTCTGCGAAGATATTATCAATTATGAGCCGATTAAACTAGAAGTGGAAAAATATTTGCTGGAGAGCGATGCGCGCTTTGCAGCATTACTTGAATATGAAACAGGGCATTTAGATGAAAAATTAGCAAAACACCAAGGCGACAATAATTTGAAGTGGCGGATGATCATAGGCGACTCTGACATCAAAAAACAGTATTTACACACACGTACTTTACTTAGGTTACAGCATCAACTTAAAGCAGAAAGTAAGCAACGTACGAATGAACGCGATGATTTGATTGCAGAAGGCTCTGGTCAAGTGATTGAATATTTATCTGAGATACCTGCTGCAGTGAGGAGTGCGTTCAAGCAAGAATGGAAAGCATGCAAACAAGCGATTGAAGCCATTTGGGCCACAGATCTAGATGGCTCACAATCGCGTGCTCTTTTAGATGAATTTTATGCGATCACGCGAATTCAACCTCCGCAACCTGAGCAGATGCTTAAGCATCCCTCTGAAGCTCATTATCTACAAGGGAATGAAGATGTTCGCATGGAAGCACTGATCGCATTCCACCAAGCATGGTTAACAACTAGAAGCGAATATGAGCGGCGTGTTGGTCCTTCCGTTACAGCTTTGTATGGAGAAGACGGCGAGCAGCTTGACAACATGTACCAAGCATTTTCATTGCTGAATGCCGAGCAAGTGGCAACCTTTACTCACTTAGTAAAAACATATCCTAACTGTCATAGCATTTCTGGTGAATCCTGGGTAGCAGCGATGGATTTTCTGGCGAATGATGCAGATATTGCTGAGACGTACGCAGCGCGTCTGGATGAATTTTTTACCAAAAACATACGAGTTCCAAAAGATGCTGCAGAGTTAAGAGCTTTCAACAAATTATTTCTTGCCGCCGTTGCTGGGACACCTGATATTGGGTTTATTCAAGAGATTGTCCACGACACCTTTCCTGTGAGAGACCACGGAGAGCTTTTAGAAAAAGTGAATCTATGGCCAAGAGCGATCGTTGATTTATGTAAGATTTGCATGACGCAAGAAGATATAGTGTTTTTTTTAAACAAAATAAACACATCAAAAGCGCTTGAACCGCGATGCATAGAATATCTTGTAAAGAATCATAAAGTATTGAAGGCTGAGCCGTATATGATTAGGCCTTTAATCGGGGCTCTATTCCAAAAAAACTTGGAGAATACGCCTCTTAGTACCTTAGACTGCAGCAAAAAAACAGCAGAATTATTGAGTTTTTTCAATCAAAGGCCTGGCTACACAAGCAGGGACTATCGAGACATGCAAGCAAAAGTAGATAGAATTGTGAATGAGGAAGATCAAGCTAAATTCTTGACGCTGTTAGCTTGGATCCCTCCCTATATGCCTGCGAGAGTGGTGCTGAAAGATTTAATGGATCTTCCTGGCAGGCATAGCTTTGATAATGGTGGGGTGGCTCTGCAACAACGTATCCACCGAATTCAAGTTGCAGCGACCGCATTTAACGACTTCTTGTTCGCTTATGGTCTCATTGCAAGCAAAGATGTTTTTACTACGCCTATCAATGAAGACGAATATAAAAATTGGTGTGGTATTTTCTTTAACTTCCCTACATTAGAAAAGCGCGAACAATTTTTTACTACGGTTAACAAGTTTAATCACGCTGATATCAGTTTCTTAAAACGCTTAGCAGACGCTTATTCTGAAGATTTAACCCCTGAAGGCTTACAGGTTGAGATGAATAAATTGGGGCAAAATAAATCAACAGATGACTCCCCTGTGACGGTTGTAGATCCATCTCTGCGTCGTCCTGGATTTTTTGGTTAAACGGATTGAGAAATATAAACGCAAAAAATCGCGTGGTGTGATCAAGCTCTAAAAATTTGATTTATGCTAAAACGTAATCTATATTGTATATTATATGCACATTAAGGGGAATATGATGACAAGTAGTTTTGATGATCGAGGTCTGCGTGAGTATGAATATCGAGTTTTTTCGACTAGCCATACATTGCAACGCGATATTCAGCATGCAGGTTTGGTTACTGAGAGCGTCAGACTTGAGTCAGACATAAAGGGACAGCCTAAACCACATGAGTCTATTCCGCGTAATGAGACTTACAACAATTTAGCAAAAAAATTAAACCGCTATGCTGACAATCCAAGCGTTAGTGGGTTAGGTGCTTGGGATAAAATAAATAAAGAAGTTTTAACTTATTTTACTTCTGGGCTGCCCATATATGCAGATCCTGTGTCTTCACTTACTTCAAGAGGATATATTTTAAATACGCGTACCAGACAATTATCCTATTTTGATGGAACAGGAGAACCTAAAGTTCTTTGTGATTTTAATGCTGCTCAAGATTGGGTATTTATCCAGACTTTGTTTCCAACCTTGTTTAGCCCTTCATATGCTGTTGGATTAGGTTTGGTTTCAAATTACACAACATTGCAACCAGAGAAATATATTCAGTTAATCCACCATGTCTTAACTCTTAATCCATTAGCAGAATTTGATAGATTCATCGAACCCGAGTTTATTCCCTTGTTCGCGAACTTAAGACAGCACGCAGGGATTCGTACGCAACTTGCAAAACACGATGATCCTCGTACCCAAGAGCAGCTGGTGGCGGATATCGTTAAGGGTATGTATGGAAAAATTTCTACTTATTTGAGTAGGGAGGATATCAATCCAGCTATGCGTGATGTCATGATAAACATTATACAATATCTTGACTCGGGAAATTATACGCATTTGGCAGATGCAATGCAGAAATATGATAGCGCGTGGTTGGTTAAGGCTTCGAATTGGTTATTTTCAAATGAAGTAGATAACACCTTAAATATTATTAAAGAAATGCGAAAAAGCGCATTCCTTGACCAAGCACTTAAAGCGATGGTAGACAAACACTACGGGGCAGATAGACATTTAGTCGTCATGGACGAGTGGCGTCAAAAGATTTTGGGTCGAAAACATGAACAGGATGGTGATGAGGACAAGCTTCAAGCCATCCTGGCAAAACATTATGGAGAAGGTCAAACGCTCGATAAGATATTGCAAAGTAAAATAGAAGAGCTTGCAATTACTCATATAAAAGATATGGATGAAGAACCTCAGCTTCGGCTATTGATGGAACATGGAATTAAAAATTTAGAGCAAGCGGTAGAAATGGCGGTGAGGAGAGAACGTGGGGTAGAAAATTCCTCAGCGCTCGGAAGCCAGGCGGCCCAGGTTTTGGCTAAGGCGCAAGAAGAGATATTGGAAAGCGTACAGCAAAGTATATTGCAAAAACTGACTACAGGTCTTTTGGAGCAAATAGCAAATGAAGTCACGGGAGCTCGAGAAGAAGCTCATGATCCATCAGAAGACAAATCTAAAACAGCCGCTAGTGGTTACGTATTCGAATCACATATTCTGGATTTTGAAAGCTCCGAAGAAGAAGTAAACGAAATGTGGGACAATTGTAGAGTGACAAAAGAAGCATTTAAAGCGTCATTGACTGCTATGGCAGAGAAGCTTCAAGAGTTGCTGGAGGCTAATGATGAAGTGGAGCTGCCCAACATTCCTCTTTCGCAAGATCTTCTTTTAGAAGGTGCTGATCAGGAAGATAAAACAATCATTGATCACATAAGGGATAGTATTACACGCCTTCAAGAAAAAGTAGAGGCCGACAAATCCAAGAGTAAAAAGACTTTTTATCAAACGGATTGTGCCTCTTTGCAAAATTCGATTAATAAAATCCTTGCCTATCAATTTGTGGGGGAAAGTACTTTCATGGTAACGGAAGAGCAGCGCGGTGTTTACAATGATGTTGGGTCAGAATTAACCGATATTTTAAATGCTACCCAAAAACAACCTAAAAAAGATTTAGAAATTATGAGTTCGGTTAAGCCGGTTAGAGAAGAAATTCATCGATTAATTGCGTTTCATAATAACATTCGAGAACAGTTAACCGGGTTTCAACAGCAACTTAGGTCGATTGATCAGGGTACATTTTTTAACGACATACAAAAGTTTGTAGCTAAGGGTGCGGCGCTTGATAAAAAACAACTAGCGCTTCAAGCGTTGTTGGACGAGCTTACAGACTGCCAAGATGTTGAGTTTAATGTGCTGGCTCCTGAGAATGACTGGCAGCGTAAGGTGTGTGCAGCAGTTACTACCTTGACTGAATCTGGAACTGAGTTAGTAGATGAGTTACAGGATGTGTTACTACATCAACAAAGTGCAACAGCTGAGGTAAGTGAGGACCCTAAGCCTCGAGAATATAAAAAGGTCACGCCTAAAAAGGATGCGATCTTCGCTGGAAAGTTTGAGCCAATAATGGCGGGTATTAAAGAATTTGCAGAAACATTACATTCAAAGGAAGCGTCTAGATTAGCGACTTATTTCACGGAAAGTCCTGCGATGATGCATTCTACCCGCAGGCTAAGTATGTTCGCGCACGGTGATGATGATTCTCGCTCTGATCATGGGGAGGAGCTTGGCAGGAAAGGAGATTTTCGCATGGATGGTGGTGTTGATAGTAGCTTTTAACGTCACGCTCGATCTTCTCCTCGTAGTGCCTAGATGCCGCGGCTAGTCTGCGGCATCTTATTCTTGTAAACGATTCTTCAATTTGATCAGATAGTCAACCGCATGCAACGCAGACGGGTATGCAGACAGACAGGGATCGCTGCTATCAATATGGGTTGCTAATTCCTGCATATCTGAGCCTGTAATGATGCCATTGCCAACGGCTATATTTTTCAGGGCGAATTTTGTAAAGCAGGTTTTGATATGCGACATGATGTAATCATAATGATCTGGATTTTTTTTTAATACCAGTCCCAACGCGATATACCCATCAAAGCTATGATTTTTATGATAAGCCTGTATGACAAAAGGAATTTCATAAGTACCCGCTTCAACGGTTTCAATTTGAAAATCGTATGCGGATGCTTTAACGATGTCTAGACAGTTAGCAAGTTGTTTTGCAGCCAGCTCTTGGTGGATATTCGAAGAAACAATTAAAATTTTACTCATTTTCTAACTCCAGATCCTTCGCTACGCTCAGGATGGCGTACCGGGGAGTTACCTCATTTTCGATGTCTGTTTTTAAATTTAATTAAATAATCGATGGCAAGAAAAGCTTCTTTGACCCGCTCACCATTCGCAACTCGTTCTCGCATGATTTCCGGACTAGGCGCAGAGATGATGCCATTGCCAAGTAATAAGCCATCCAAAGCAAAGCGAATAAAACATTCTTTCACGTGCTCCCAAATAAATTCGTAATGGTCCGTGCTGCCTTGGAGCAATAAGCTCAGTGGAATATAGCCATCAAAAGGCTCATTGCGATGATAATATTGCATCACAACCGGTATTTCATAAGTGCCGGCGGCTACGGTTTCTATGGTATAGGCATATTCAGACTGTTGTAAGAGTTGTACACAGCTTTCCAATTGTTGTTCAGCAAGTTCGCCGTAATAATTTGACCAAACAATCAGGATTTTAGATTTCGGCATGTGGTATTTCCAAACTAGAGAGGCAAACTTCCTGGTATAAATTATGCTATGCTGACGCAAATATTACAAATTATTTAAGTAATCAATGTTGGTAGAAACCTTGCATTGTTTATGATGAATACAGGCTTTGAATGAGGTTTAATTTTTTAATAACTCGAAGGCAGTTCATTTTATGCGCCATTGACTTACTTGCGTATCTAGAGTATACTTTTGATATGCTTGTAAGTCCTTAGTTTATAAAAAGGGCATACAAGATAATTTGACTGAAAAACAAAAGAAAATATTACGTAAATTAAATTAGGGGTGGTGATCATGGACAGCAATTTGTTTGATAAATTAGTTGAAAGCATGACTCAAATGAATGAAATTATCGATGGTGAACGGGCGCCATCCAGTGAATTTGTTGTTGATCCCATTCAGGTGAAAAGCATTCGAATGGCAACTGGATTAACCCAAGATAAATTCTGCAAATTAATTGATGTTAAACTGGGTACATTGAGAAATTGGGAGCAGGGTAGACGTGAGCCTACCGGTCCGGCTAAAGCATTGTTGAGAGCGATAAAAAATGATCCGAAGCATGTTCTTGTTGCGCTTGCAGGATGATTGAATAGTCCAATTCAGCAGTGAATAATTTCATGGCTATCCTATGGATCTTAGGGGCTTTTGACAAATTCAGACTTCAAACATTATTTTGTCCATGTTCAGGAAGAAATCCACCCGCTTGCATATGCCACATGGTGGCATAATGTCCTTGCTGTTGGAGCAATTCAGCATGGGTTCCGCTTTCAATAATCTGGCCATTGTCTAATACTAAAATTCTATCCATTGCAGAGAGGGTAGATAACCGGTGTGCAATCACGAGCGTCGTTTTTCCTTGCATCAAATGATGTAACGCATCTTGAATATATTTTTCTGTCACGGAGTCCAAGGCAGAAGTTGCTTCATCTAAAATGAGAATCGGTGCATTTTTTAAGAGTGCTCTTGCGATAGCAATCCGCTGGCGTTGGCCACCCGATAATTTGATGCCACGTTCGCCTACCATGGATTCATAGCCATCATTCAATTGACTAATAAATTCGTGGCAATGAGCTTTTTTTGCAGCTTCGATAACTTCTGCATCGCTTGCATCTGAACGTCCATAGCGAATATTTTCGATGAGCGTGCGATGAAATAATGAAATGTCTTGCGGAATGAAGGCGACGCTTTCGCGTAAGGATTCTTGGGTGACCGCATTAATATTTTGACCGTCAATGGTGATCGCTCCCACCTCCACTTCAAATAGCCTGAGAATAAGATTTACAAAAGTACTTTTGCCACTTCCCGAAAAACCCACGAGTCCTATTTTTTCTCCAGAATGAAGCTGGATGTTTTGATTATTAAATAATTGTGCGCCTTCACTATAATGAAAACTCACATTGTTAAATTGAATTTCGCCTTTGCTCACTACCAAAGGTGGTGCATTCTCTGCATCCTTAATATCATGCGCAGCATTCAGAATAGTAAGAGCTTGTCTACATTTCCCAATTTGCTCCGAAAACGCTACGAATTGACCCGCTACAAACCAAAGATTCCATAATATGCTAATGGATAAGGTAATAATAAAACTAAAATCTCCGACAGTGACCAAATTTTGGCTATACATGCTGCCCAAGATCCAAAGATTAATTCCTAATAAGGCCACGATACTGACATCCCACCAGACGCGCATATGGATGATTTTACCTAACATGGTTCTGTCTTTTTGGATGGTGTCAGCAATCGAGGCATTGATATAGCTATTTTCATAACGGTGTTTGGCAAATAAGCGAATATTGACAATATTACTGATGCTATCCACCATGTGTCCAATTAAGGAACTCCGAGCTTCTGCAAAAACATGGGATAAATTCTGAATGGGTTGCAAAAAGAAAAAAGTGATGAGGAGAAAAGTGACTACCCAGGCTACCAAAATAAAGGCAAAGATCGGATGGATGAATAATAGAGTTATAACGGCAATGATTAGTCCCAGAGTTTGAGCATAAATATCATCAAGAATAGTTAAAATATCAACCACGCCACCTTGCATATCTGCAATTTTATTCGTCAAACTGCCTGCAAAATTATTTTGAAAATACTGATGTGAATGTTGATTTAAATAAGCAAACATCTTTGAGATCGTGTCCTGTCTTAGGCTGGGAAACAATTTAAGCTTGACCCAATCTAATAACCGCATATCCAGACACAGGCCTATCCATAAGGCAACGTACAAAAAAATATAGGGCCGGATAGCAGGAAGAACAGCTGCTTGATGGCCTTGGAATGCGACCGCTTTATCAATAATGATTTTAATGATATACGGAAGTAATGTATTGGTGATTGCCCAAAATAAGGCTACCAATGCAAAAATAGCAAGATATCCTTTATAGGGTTTGACGATATTGAATATAAATTGGGTGACTGATAACGGCGTGTTTTTTTTCATTGCAAACCCTGTTTTTTAGATTTTATGATTATATACCGCGCGCAGCGAAGGATCTCCTGATTTTGGCTCAATCTGAAATCCTTCGCTATTTTTCTTTATATGGAATGCGTACAGCTTTCTAGTTCTTGTGCGGTTTTTCCGCCTGCTGTTCGAATTAAAGCAACAATTTGAGCTTTATCCTCTTGATTACCTTTGGCGGATCGCGCCAAGTCTAATGCAGTTTGATTTTTGCTGGTTAACTCATTGATCTCAAGGCTAATACCGCTGGTTTGCAATAACAATTTCACCACCGGTAACTGCAATCCAAAACATGCTTTACGCAAGGCGAGTGAATAGCTTCTTTCTGCAACAGCAGTAAGAATCGTTTTCGCAGTACCTATTCTTTTAATGTGGGTAAACAAATGCTTATGAATCACATTTTCTTTGCCTACTGAATGACGTTGCCAAAATCCCAGAACCATTTCTGCATGGTTATAAAGGGTCTGTTCGCGAGCGAGCTTTGCGTCTCTACCGGTCTTGGTCCACGCTTGATGACATAATAGAGTGGGCTCCGCAGTGAGTGCTGCCTGCAGCGAAGCTTGTACTGAATTGTTACTTTTGATAGCTGCATAAATGGGATTGTAAAAGCCAATACCACTGGCCATAAATGCAGAGATAAACGGTTGCCATTTTTTTAAGTCTTTTTTGGAAATAAATATGGGTATATGCGTTTGCCCGGTAGGGAATAGATGCTTAAAGAACAGTAATGTGTTTGTCGGGCCTGACATCGCGACGACAGAAAGACGCATAAAATAGCTGGCAAAGCGCTCTGAACGCTGTGCATCTAGGGTAGAAGCGGGGAGCGTGCTCAAATACTTTCTAAAATCAAACACGGTACGCGGGCTAGGGTATGTCGTATAAAAATCGGCAAGGATCTCGAGTAATTCTGGGTATTTTTCTGAGAAATCATGCGGTACTTGGCCATGAGAGAATTTTTCAAAAACAAAGTTCCCTTTATAATGCTCAATGATCTCTAATTGACAGTGTTTCAGTCCTTGCCATGCTTCAGCCGATAAGCGCCGCAGACTTTTGTCTAGTGAGAATGCCAGAAAATCTGAATTGGACATGACTTGATAGTGCGTACCGAGGTCAATTATTTCGGTCGGAAATAAAACGGGTCCTTTCAGCTCAACATACTTTGTGTTTAATTGAGATAAATGAATTTCGCCATCAAACTCACTATAATTCCCATAGGCTTCTATCACGTAACGTATGAGGCGTGTCGCATCAGCGGCGGAAGCCATATTGCCGCCCTGATCTGAGAAATGTTTGGCATGCGCAATTTCTGCTTGTGCAATCGCAAACAACTCTTTATCACTAGGTTCTTGCAGACGTGCTTCGAGATCTTCAAATTGAATGAGTGCAATTTGATGATCTAGGCAGAATTGTTCTAATGTCACAATGGCGCTGGGCGACAAGCAATCAACGCTATATATCAGCGATAAAGGGAACTCAGGATTGTTATGGCGAAATCGGATCAAGTTCAGCTCATTTTCTAACCCTAAGCAGGTATCGGGATCGACACTAAACCAAATTTTATAATGTCTCGAAATATCGAATAGATAGCGGCTTGTTATGGAGCGGTTTATTTCTGCAGGATTAATCATAAATTCCTAAAGTCAGGTGTCCAATCAAAAAACTTCCCAGGTACGCTAGCCTGAGCGCAGTGAAGGATCTCATGAAGTCGGCACGGTGCTTAATTCGGAGAGCCGTCGCGCCAAAAGACGCGCTGAGGATGGAGAGTTTTCAATCAAGCCAAAGGGAGCGCATGTTGCACACATAGGGCTATTGAATAGCATATTATACACTAACCACATTGATAAAAAGAGCTTTTTTTGATATATTAGGTCACTCTTTTTCTTAATCGGTAATTTATGATGTCTTGGTTCGAGCTTCTAAAAAATAATTTTAATACCAATTTGACTGCAATGAGTAGAATGGATGCTCTATTTTATCAACCTGCCGGTTCACATTTGGTTGTTTTTCTAGTCAAAAATATATTTTCTCATTTAGAAAATAATGCCAACGGCTTGGTTGATCCCAAAAATGCGATTCCACTCGATAGTCCTATTTCTGTTTTCGTCAACAAACGCTGTAGAAAAATTGTCCCCAATCAATTTGACGGGTTTACAATCGAAGATATTTTGCAAGCAACAACGCTGATCCAAACCATTAATGTGTTACCTGAAGTGCCTGAAAAACTGCGTATTCAATCTATCCTAATCAGTCCATCTATAGATAAAGCAATTTCCTTTTATTGCACTAATGCAAAATCGCAAGTGTTACTAATTAGCCCAGACGCATTGCAATTACCCATAGAAAGTTTACGTTTTGTAGCTTTGCAAGCAATTTCTAGTTCCATGTTGAATGTCGATACCCTGTCCTTGACAAGCACAGAGGAGGTTGCTATAGCTTTGATAATAAGCACGGCAGCTGGGATGTTATACAATAATCTTGCAGCGACCTTTGTCTTTGATTTAGCAAAACAAAATCAAAAAAATGATAATATGATATTTGTTAGCGTTATAGTAGGTGCCTTAGTATTGTACTCTGTCATTTCCTCAATAAATAAAGACAATCAAGCTCGAGCGAAGCAACAAATGTTTAGGTTGTTTGCTGACCAGGCGTTAGTCGATCCCAACCCCCAACAAGTACCGTTGCAAATAGGCCGCCTAGTCGATGATAGATTGTTCCGCCACATTGCAGACAATACACTAGGTTTTGGAACGAGGCTTTTTTAACCTGGTGTTGATATTGGATATTCTGGATGCCAGTCTCAGGACTGGCTGCATCCAGGTTTGTTATTATTTACCGATTATCTCATGCATGTCAGTTTGATGTTATCTCCTAATGCTAATCGGACTTTTGTCCCGAAAGGCAATGGGTGATTAATAGGGTCATGACCAATGCCCGGCACTTTAATAACGGGTATTTCACACGCAGAGGCAAAGCGCTCTAATACGGGATTGATTAAAGAGGTGCCATTAGGCTCAGTCCCTTCAGTAAAATCACCTAATATTATGGCAACGCAGTCTTTAAATATACCGGATTGGCGTAAATGTTCTAACATACGATCAATTCGATAGCCGCGTTCCCCTACATCTTCTAAAAAAATAATTTTTTCTCGTCCGTCCATTTGCCAAATAGTGCCAATGCTGGTCTGGACTAGCGACAAATTGCCGCCGGTTAGCGTGCTCTCAAGTGTGGTACTCTTTTTGGCTGCAAGGTTTAATGCTTCTCCATGAAATTCTATGCGATCAGTTTCACCGAATATTAGCGATTTTACTGCGGCAATAGAGTCGAGTGACAATTTTTTTGGGGCCAGGGCGCCATGGACTACTGGCCATTGCCATGTCTGTTGTAAAAATAAATGCAAGGCAGTGATATCGCTCATCCCTATGAATAGCTTGGGGGTGCTAGGGGAAGAAATTTTAGCCAGTTCAGGAATCAAACGCTGACTACCATAGCCGCCACGCGCACAAATAACGGCTTTTGTTTCTGGATTGAGTAACGCATTTTTTAAAGATTCAAAACGCAATTTATCAGAGTTAGCGCATAACAAATCTTGACCAAAGATATGCTCCTTCACGACACAATGTAGTTGCCACGAAGTTAATAATTCTTTTAGAGCTGTTAGATCTTCATCGGAGCAGCGAGAGGCAGGGGCGATAATTTCAACTTTATCGCCCGCTTTTAATATAGGTATTGTCAACACGGTTACATATTTCCAGAGCAACCCAACTGTATTTGAATTTTACTGAACTTTAGCAGTTTTACAATGCTCATCAGGGCAAAAGTTTTTAACTCACTCGTATATTAACAAATTGCCAAGGATCTGAGTGATCTAATTGTTCCGTGCGTTCTGGAAATAGTGATCCACGATTTTTTAACGGTGTCCAATCTGAATAATACCCTTCAAGCTTACCCAAATATGGTTTGGCAACGTTAAGAACAAATTCATGATCGATATCTTCTGGCTCTACTAAACCAGCATTGGGGTTGTCTAATGCCCATAATATCCCGGACAATACGCCCGCAACGACTTGTAAGCTGGTTGCACTATTATAAGGTGCTAATTTACGTGCTTCCTCCACGGATAAAGTAGATCCAAACCAATAAGCCCCTTTATGATTACCCATTAACAGAACGCCCAATTCATCGATACCTTGCACGATTTCATTAGAAAGAATACGCTGATTTTCTTGTTGTACTCCTTCCGCATTGCTCAGTTCAATCCAAGACACTAATGCATCTGGACATGCATTGTACGCGTAATGTACCGTAGGACGATAAACGACTTTTCTTCCTTCTTTTAAAGTTAGAAAATTGGTTAAAGAAATCGTTTCAGCATGTGTAACCAATAACCCATGGATGGGTCCATAAGTAGGTGTCCAAGAACGCACTTTGGTTCTTGCGCCTGGTCGATCTAAGTAAATTGCGCACTTTGACCCTACTGATTGTTTGTGCGCATCCACTGGCCAGTGTTTTTCATGCGTACCCCAACCTAATTCAGCCGGCTGTGATCCTTCTTGAATAAACCCATCTACTGACCAAGTATTGACGAATTCATTAGGCACTTTGGGACTATTGCTGATTTGAGTATCATTTTCTGCAACGTGGATCACTTTGATCCCTAAATTTTTAGCTAAAGTAGCCCACTCTTTTGGACTGTTGGGTTGGCTAACCTCGAGCTTATTATCAGCGGCTATGTTTAGCAAAGCTTGTTTGACAAAGTGAGAGGCTAATCCTGGATTAGCACCATGCGTGATAATGGCCGTTTTTTTAATCTTGGATTTTAATTTTAAAGTTGTTTCTCTCATCATATAGTTAGTAGATTCTTCCCAGGTAAGATTCTCGTTACTTTTAGAGGCCCAAATGTCATTGTCGGTATCAATGTATAAAGCGCCTTTTTTATCACATAATTTAATGAGAGCAGCACTGGAAAGATTACAAGACAAATTCACAAGAAAATCATTTTCATTTAATTGACTGCCAATGATTTTCACGAAGTTTCTGGGTTTGATCTCATGCAGCTGAAAATCTATCCCATACTCTTTAGCAATGTTTGCACCATCATTGTTATGGGCAATAATGGTGATTTGATTGGTTTGTATTTGGAGATTTTCTAAAAGCAGGGGGAGTATTCCGCGTCCAATACTACCAAATCCTAATAAAAGAATCCGATGGTCAAATTGCCTTTTTTGCTGTGGAGGGGTTTTGATAATACTGTTTTTTTTAGTTGATGTCATGGCAGGCCCTTAAGTTATTCTTCTTCTATTAGGTATAGACTAGATTTGGAATTTTGTAAAAATTGATGCGTGGCACTCAAAATAAAACCCCTTATTAAGGTTTATTTAGGATACAGTTTCCCTGAATTTGCATGTTGGGTTTACATTATATAAACTACATGTTGTGTTTTTTTTAAACTATCTCGTGGTGTATCCGTTCTAGCTTATGCGTGAGTTCCCCAAGGTTATCAATTGCCCCCTGTTATAGTATGTGGGGGAACAAATCATGTGACCAATATTTACCAAGAATGACGGCAGGCGCATGTCTTACACCAAATTGTTCTTCATAAAATTCAGCGGATTATGATGGATCCATCGCGGTTGGATTAATCACGTCAGTACGTCAAACCCTGGGGGATGGTGCCATTGAACCCGTGATGGTTTATGGCTGTAATCGACAAGTGAGCAAGCATGGGCAAACCAATTGGATGAGTCCTTTTCCTGGTATTCATATTCAATATGGCGCAGTGGGCTTACGGGTTATTTATCCGCCGGTATAGCCCCCGGTTTCTCCACCTGGGCAAAATTCTACGACGTAATCCACACCATTTTGGCCACTGTTTTGTGGGCAAGTAAGCGTAGATGCTTTGTCATCATAAGGGTAAACATAAGCGGACGGGCAAGCCTCTTTTAGAAAATTCAAACCGGGTAGCACATTAGCGACCCAGTACTGAGTATTGGGTGTGGTACAAGCCGTTATAACAGATGGGCTTGAGGGTACTCCGGTAACTTGCGTCCAGTCGGTACAGCCTCCGCATATGCTTGAATTAGCGCCAGCGGTGTAACAACTTTGGTTGGCAGGGCCGGTGCAGGAGAGCAAATTAATCAATGTATTCCCGCCGAGCGTACCACCGGTACCAGCCGTGCAGTTGACAATTTCTGTGCTAGGATTTCCGGTTGGGTTATAGGTTGCGTTTGCTGCACAAATTTCATCTTGAGTCCAGTATCCGAGCAGATTTCCACAGGTGGTTTGAGCAGAGCCACTACCCGTATTTCCGACTGCAGAGGATGTGAGTCCGCAGCGATAGTTTGTATTAAGTGCGGTGCAAGTAGAATCCGCAATGCAGGCCGTAGTATTTTCGTTACCCACCCATCGATAAGCAAGATTGAGAGGGTAGTTACTGGTAAGGAATGAGTTTTCAAAATTCCAAGAACAGGCCCCTAAAGTGGTGGTAGGACTAGCAGGGCTCATGGATGTGGCAAGGTTGCTACCAGTACTGCCGCATTGAAATGGGTTGCCATAGGTCGCAGGGGATGCGATTGCTGCACCTGTTCCGTCAGTGATGGGGTACATATTGACCGGTATATTCGTACCATTGATGACCGTGACATCATAGGTGTCCGGAGTAAGGGTAACCAATGTAAATTCAGCTTGGGTTACAGGGTTAGCACCGCCTGAAGACGTGGAGCTAGAGCCAAAGCCTTGCCCCAGATAGCAGCCACCATTCGCACTATCATCTGTCCCCGGATCTGAACCCAAATTACAGCCTCCAGTTAAACAGCTGTTGATACCAGTATAAGGTATGGCAGCGGTGCCATTACCGCACCCAGTTCGGCCTGCAACCCCACCGCTCCATAGTAGAGAATACCCATTCGTACTGGAATAGCTGGTGAATGTGACAGAGTCTTGCGCGGGTGCGCCACTACCAGAATAAGCGGTCAGTTGATAGTGGTTGGTAGATGAGTCGCTTGGAGCAGGTGGGTTCCAATAGCATTGGTGGTTAGACGAGCTACATGAAGAACCTGCGATACAATCTGTATTCGAGTTACAGTAGGTACAAGTGTTAGCCGCGCAAGGAGACAGATCGCTAGCGGAAGGACTGGAATTGGGGTCGGTCGTAACCTGGCAGTCAGTGCTGGTGCTATTATAACCAGCATCGTTGTTATTGACACAAAACCCACCTCCACAGTAGCCATTATTTTGGCACTGTGCAAAAGCAGATAATGCAGTGCAATCTGAATCTGTTGTGCAAGCGGTATTAGTGGTTTGGGCATTTTTAGCAGGTGCTGAACCAGAAGAAAGCCCAAAAAAAACAGGGAAGGGGCAGTAATTCTTGAATGTCATCGTACGATTGGCATTGGCGGTGACCGTGATGGGAGAGGAGATAGTCACAGGTGGTGCCGGTACTTTGTGCGTTCCACCCGCATTAGTCATGGTAAAAGTAAGCGTCATGTTAGTGGTGCCTGGCGCATTGGCAACCAAAGGAATGTTGACGAGTGCCGAAGTGACGATGCCAGAAAAACCAGAACCATTGATGCAACCATTGGTTGTTGTATTAAAGTTTGGAGCGCTGACAATACTGGTATCATCAATTGAGAGCGCGCATTTTATGACTATTTCATTTCCGCTTGTTTGGGGTGGGAAGGGCACATTGATTGTGTAACTGAGTCCCTGAGTGCTACTCGGAACCATGTTTTGGGTAACGGGTGTATTGCTCGTTATATTAAATATGGGTTGACTGCCCAGCGATAGCGTAGCATATCCCATGATTAGGAACGATACGACAGCGAGGAAGAAGTTTTTTTTCATGAATTATTTCCTTGTTGTATAAGTCAATTAGAATAAATAAGTCAATCCAGCTAGCCATGTTTGAGTTGAGAGAGGAATCGTAATGGGGGCGGCTAATGGTACGCTTGCGTTGGAAGAAGTCGTGGCGTTGCCAAGATCAGCATATAAGTAGCGAACTGATAATTCAGTATTGAATGGCAATAAAATCTTAACGCCGCCGCCTACTGTATAGGAAAATTGATATTGGGCATTGCTGTTAATGGATAGGCCCTCAGTGTTTGCAATGAGTGGGCTGTCATTATAACTAGCGGTATTCCGAGCAAAGCCGATGCCACCTTCGATGAACGGAAATAAATAGGGGCGTAACAACGAATGAAAGGACCATTCACTATCAACCAGTAAGCACAGACTATCAATAGGTAGTTGATAAGTATAATTGTTGTAAGCTGGTTGCTCATACAACCAAGTATAGCCTTTCTGATTGGTTTGAAAATACATGAAGTCGAGGCCGAGAGAGATATCATGCAATAAATTTCTAGTGACAGCAGGTGGCATAAAACGGTAAGCAGCGCCGAAGCCCCAGGTAAAGTCTTCTTGTTGATGATTCTTATTGGGATGAAGGGAGTCCGTTTCGTTAAACCCCTGCAGAGTTCCTGGGTGAATAGTAGTGCCTGCCACCCCGGCATACCCGCTGATTTGAAATCCAGCATGGTCGATGTGGGCTGATTGTGTGTCGGCCCAAGTGGCTGTGCCCCAAAGGCTGAGGACGCAGAGTACGGTAGAAGATGCATTTGTTCTTATTGTTAACATAGGCAGATATCCGTATCTGGGGTCCTCTAGAGGTATTATGTCAGGGTTGCTTCGTAAGCATATACAGTATTTAGTCTATACTCAAATTATCCACATAAAACATACATTTTCAGGAAAAATTATGGGAATCAAAGATTGGAATAGGATAAATACCAAATTTAATTACTACTTCGGGTTCTTTCTCCTTGTATTCGTGTTGGTCGGAGTGTTTGTTTACATAAACACTCATTACACTATTGATATCCCTATCATTGTTGCTTTTTTTGCAAGCTTTTTGTTTTATGGTGCAGTTATTGAGTATTGCTTTCATAAATTTCTTTTTCATGGCAAAGCTAAAAACATAGCACAAATGCATTTAATTCATCATGAAGAACCTAAAGCTTATCTAGCCACACCTAGTTGGGTGATGTTTGTGCTTATATGTTGTCTTTTTATAATTTTTATTAGTTTATTAGGCCCTAAATTAGGGTGTGCTAGTGTAGGAGGAATATGCTTTGGCTATTTATGGTATTCTATTATTCATCATTTAATCCATTATTCAGATTCCAAGTCTAAATTTATCACTTACTTTGTTGCACATCATCATCTTCATCATCAATACCAAGCACTTCATTATCGCGTAAGCCAACCGTTCTGGGATCACATTTTCACTTCGAAAAAAACTTGGGCTAAATATGAGAATAAATTAAATAAATTATAAGGCCTGTTGAAAATTATTTAGACAACTGCGTTCTATCAGAAATTGCTTTAAAATAGACTTAGTATCACACTCTGAACTCAATAAGCTTCCTTGGTTAAAACGAGCTGGATCCTTTATTGAGTGTAATATGAGGTGAATTCGTCGGTTTTTTAGGACGCATTGATCACGAAAAAAACAAGAAAGTGTTAGTTTTTGTTGAATAGAAATCACGCCCAGTTTTTTCTGCAATAGAGTAGAAATTTTAGATTTATCAATTTGCAATGAAGATGCCCGCATTAACGCTAAAATGATTTTTAAATCAGCACGGTTACCATTTTCAACGTATTTGTAAACCAATTGCTCAAACACGGGTTTATTATGAACGTTAATATTGACATCAAGTGAGGGAGCTTGTTCAAAATAGGTTTCGATCTTTATCCAATTAGGCTGTGATTTTCTGATTTCTTGATTGAACTTAGTTTGAATTTGTTCAAAATCTTGATCAAAAATTTCCCGCTGAATGGTATATCGGTGTAAGCATTCGGCAAGTTCAGGTGATCCATGATCATCAACCAATTTAACGAAGCATTTAAAAAACAGCTCTGCTTGAACTGGGTCGTGATTCAAGAGTTCTTCATATTGAGTTGCGATTAAAGCAAAACAAAGATCCACACTGGTGAACTCTGATTGGTTCATATACGACTTTATCAGACCCAATGAGGAATCAAGCCACATATTGCTCGAAGCAGATGACGCACCCAGCACTATTCTTCGTATTTCATTTTCGCAACTGCGTATTTCTGCTTTACTTCGCATATACCCAACTAGCGGGTCTTCTGATCGCATTTGTCTGTTCTGCATTATAAGTTCACACCTCAATAAGCATAAGATCATTTGGGCAAAAGCCTCATTTCTTAGTGATAATTGTACGTCATATGAACGTGGTGCGTCTACTTTATTCACAAAAAGATCGGGAAATGGGAGGTGTAACCGAGTCAATCAGTACTTGCGTAAGTCCTGTAAAGAATTAATCTTTCCTGAAGGCGAGCATATTGGGTGTTGTTACAGATCTAGGGTAAATGCGACAAGGACCAGTGAGGCCCGGGATTTGGTCGTATGGGCCTACTGGTCTTTACTTAAAATCTATTTTACATCCGCTGGAGCGGGGGAGGAACAAGCCAACTCACCTTCCCTGAAAGTAATAGGGGTAAGGCCGGTAGTTGGGTCCTTTTCACATGCTGAGGTATTAAGTTTATAGGTTTTTGACCCTGACGTTTCCCAGGTTAGTGTCTGATCCTTAAAATCTAAACCATAACAGGCGACGGCTTCACCTTCACCTTGAGCATCGAGTATGAGACTCAACTGTTGTAATTTTTCGTTTATCTGATCAGTCGTCATCGCTTCAGCAGCAGCAAAAGCCGTAGCGCTGAATAAAACCATTGACGTCGCGAGCAATATCATTTTTTTCATTCTTATCTCCTATCATTAGATTTGAAAGATCCCTTTGTCAGTATAGGATCTTTTTTCATTAATTGTAGTCCTGAGTATAAGTGTTACAGGGCAAACGCATCTTAAATTACTTGCCTAATAATGGTTTCTGCTTATTATGGACATGAAAATGGCCTTGTTAAAGACTCATCCAAACCCCCACCCATTGAGAGCATCATTTTGTTCATTGTCGTCTTTGATTCTAACGTATGGTTGTCTGGGTTTGTGGTGGAAACGATTGTGACGCTAAGCACACGTGCGGCTGCAAGTATGAATTTGAGCAAAAGGCTGTTGGACACGTCTACGCCTGGCGGTATTATTGGCGCAACAGCACTATCAACAATAAGTGCTTTTACAGAAACAATATCCTCAGGTGTTAATTCAGGTTTCATTAATCCATGATAGATATCCTTATAGGAATTGCTTATGCCTGTTCTACCATTCATGAGTTCTGTCAAAATAGAGCTCATATCTTTGATAGTCGAGACTCTGTTCTGGCAGAACTGCGTTAAGTTTTCAAACGCTTGTTTTTCTACGGCAAACTTATTTGCCTGACTTTCAATAAATATTTGTTGTTCTTCTAGGGAACGAGCTTGGTTATAACCATCAGCATTTGAATGACCATATTGATATTTGAAATAGAAACGTAAAGCTTGCTTGGACGCGATACTGGTAATAAATGCAAAACTTGCAGAAGAGATAAAAACAATTTCAACAATCAGCGGAATGGTGATGGGTGCAAAAGACATAAGTGTAATACCCAGAACCATGCCTAAAATAGGATTTATTTTGTGAGTGATATGCGCCATATAGCCGCCTAAAATTGCGCCAATAGAAATCAAAATTGGGGAACAGCTCGTTAACGCAATATATTGAGTAACACCTGCTACAATGGCAGGCATTTGCGCAAAAACAAAGAAGCCTAATGACGCTCCAATGATTAGTGCTATGGTAATTGTAGATATTATAACTTGCGCTTTTAGCGTTTTTCGCCCATGAAATAAATTATTGCTTGCCGTCATTACTGCTATGATCGGAGTCATAGGGAGATCATCTAAAGCAAAAGCAGCGGCAGCCCATAAAGCCCAGGAAAGAGGCAATATGCCAATCCAACCCAAACTAGCCAAGAAAAATCCCAGACCTAAAGTGAAGAATGGACGTGTTGGATACCAAAATCGTTTGTATTTGATCGTAAGAAAACGCTGCCCAACTTTTTCCATAAAATAACCATTATGTTATAAAAATGCATTATATGCTATTTTAATTATCATTTCAATCCATTTATTGTAGAGCAAAGGGGGCCGACTCCATTGCTTCAGCAATACTACTCTGCGGAATTAGTGTTTTCCATCTTTCCGATTCCGAGTACTATTTTTTTATAGGAGTCGTACTTGGTAAATAACCAAGCTCTCTATCTTGGAAATCATGATAAGTAGTGTTTTTATTGTCCTTTATGAGTTTATATTTTTCTATAAATCACTGGTTAAAGATGCGTTTACGTCACGGTTTGCATAATAGTCAAGCACTAAAAGTACGGCCATAATCGTTAACTTATTGATTTCGAAGGATTTAAATGGTGCGCTCGGAGGGACTCGAACCCCCGACACCTTGGTTCGAAGCCAAGTACTCTATCCAGCTGAGCTACGAGCGCAAAAGATTCCAGGCATCAAGATGATGCTTGGGGAAACTATGGTGGGCCGTGTAAGATTCGAACTTACGACCAAAAGATTAAAAGTCTTCTGCTCTACCGACTGAGCTAACGGCCCAAAGTGAGATTTTGGATCATACCGGAAAAAATTTAAATAGCAACAAACATGCTCTCAAATAGCAGCAAACTATGGTGGGCCGTGTAAGATTCGAACTTACGACCAAAAGATTAAAAGTCTTCTGCTCTACCGACTGAGCTAACGGCCCAAAATAGCCTAATATTGTATCGAAATTTACAGGGGTCTGTCGACTTTTATTTTTTGTATTTGAGCAATAATTTTTAAGCGTTATTGAAAATACGTTTGTTTGCGTCAAAATAAGGTCATTGAAACGCAGAATACCCTAGTATTAGCAATAGTCCATAGCATATAATCACAGTTTTATGTGAGGGAATGATGGATTGCTTGTTTTGTAAAATTGCGCAGCATCAGATTCCGGCTACAGTGATATATGACGATGCTGAAATGATGGCGTTTCATGATATTGCGCCACAAGCGCCCACGCATGTTTTGCTGATCCCTAAAACTCATATTGCTACCATTAACGATGTGCGTGAAGAGCATAGTGCGCTATTAGGCCGCCTGGTTTTAAAAGCACAGCAATTGGCCATTGGGCAGTTTGGTGAAGACGCGGGTTATCGTTTGGTGTTTAATGTGAACCCAGAGGGTGGTCAAGCAGTTTATCATATCCATTTACATCTTTTGGGTGGCCGACAAATGACTTGGCCTCCAGGTTAACTTTTTAAAGGTATAGTATTTATGCAACAATCCTATGAAAATATTTTGCGCGAATTAGGTGAAGACTTGAATCGTGAAGGGCTGCGTGATACGCCAGAACGAGCATCCAAAGCGTTGCGTTATTTGACTAAAGGCTATCAAGAAAGCTTAGATGAAATCATCAATGGGGCTTTATTCGAATCGGATATGAGTGAAATGGTGATTGTGAAAAAAATTGAAATGTACTCACTTTGCGAACATCATTTATTGCCATTTTTAGGTACTTGTCATGTTGGATATATACCAAATGGACGAGTGTTAGGATTATCGAAAGTAGCTAGAATTGTGGATTATTTTGCGCGCCGACTTCAAATTCAAGAAAGGTTGACGGGTGAAATCGCTCATTGTATTGAAAGCATTACTGGCGCCAAAGGAGTCGCAGTAGTGATGGAGGCGAAACACCTGTGTATGATGATGCGGGGAGTGGAAAAACAAAACTCTGTGTTAACGACATCTGTTATGTTGGGCGATATGCGAGATAATCCCAGTAGTCGCCTCGAGTTTTTAAATTTAATTAGTTAAGGACCACTGTGGCGCAGCAGCATCGTTATCATCAGGCTCGAAATATTACCTTGATTGGCGCTGGGGTGAATACACTTTTGGGAATCATGAAAGTGGTGGCAGGTACTTTCTTTTATTCACATGCGTTGATTGCTGATGGACTGCATTCATTTGCAGATTTGTTTACGGATGTGATGGTTTTGTTTGCCTCTAAATATGGAAATCAAGATGCAGATGAGGCGCATCCCTATGGTCATCAACGTATCGAGACGGCAGCAACCTTGATGCTGTCTTTGTTATTAATTTTGACGGGTATTGCCATTGCTTGGGATTCGTTGCAACATATTTTGACTCATTCGATTCAGACTCCTAGTTATTTCGCGCTACCCTTTGCTGTCATTTCTGTTGTCGCCAATGAAATATTGTTTTACATAACAAAACGAGTGGGACACCGAATTCAATCCCCGTTGATTATTGCAAATGCATGGCATCACCGCTCAGATTCAGCTTCGTCAGGAGTTGTGGTATTGGGGATTGTTGGTAGTTTATTGGGATACTCCTATTTGGATCCTGCTGCAGCCATTCTGGTTGGTGGCTTGATTATCAAAATGGGGTTCAATTATGGTTGGGATAGTGTGAAGGAGTTGGTGGATACAGGCGTGGCTCCGATTCAAATTGAAGAAATCCGACAGGTGATTAGTCTAGTTGATGGTGTTTGTAAAGTACATCAATTACGTAATCGCAAAATGGGCGGTGATATCTTCGTGGATGTCCATGTGTTGGTTTCTCCATGGATCTCGGTGTCTGAAGGGCATCAGATTGCACAACGAGTACATTTTGAGCTGATGGCTGCAAACTTTCAGATCAAAGATGTGACAGTGCATATTGATCCTGAAGATGATGAACTCATATTGCCTTCTCTTAATTTGCCTAGTCGCCAGGGTTTGGAAAAAAAATTATTTCATAAATGGACACAACAATTTCCGGGTATCCAATCCATTGTGCTGCATTATTTGGATGGTCAAATTAAAGTAGAGATAAAATTAGATAAAAAATTTAAGAAATGGTCAGAGTTGGAGTTAATGGTTCGCGATGATTTTAATCATTATCCTGCGATCACAGCGGTTGAATTATTATATCACCATACTTTAATGCAACGTGTTGAGCCAAAAGGATAATTATGTCGACAATAACACTTAAACTATTTTTTGCAGTTTCGGTATTTTTAGTCATTTTATTAGCGGGGTGGTATCCCTTTAAAAAAAGAAAAAAAAATGCGGAATCACTAGACTTACCAATTGGAGAAACTTTAGCAACGGGAGTGTTTTTAGGTGCGGGTTTGTTGCATATGTTACCAGAGTCTGCCGCAGAGTTTGTGCAGCGCGGGTACACTTATCCATTCGCATATTTGATCACCGGCTTGGTGTTTTTAGTGTTTTTGTGGTTTGAACATGTGGGTCGCGAGTTGTATCACCATCGTAAAGGAAATCATCCGGCGTTCGCACTATTGGCTTGGTTGATGCTATCCATACACTCTTTAGTATTAGGTGCAGCTTTAGGGTTTAGTCAGGAATATTCATTGGTTATTATGTTGTTTTTGGCCATTATTACCCACAAATGGGCGGAAAGCTTTGCGATAGCCATGCAATTATCCCAAAGCTCATTATCAAGGTTACAAAGCATAAGCTTATTTTTAGCTTTTGCTTTGATGACACCATTGGGGATTTATTTAGGCTGGTATCTAGGACATGGTGTGCATACGCAAACTATCTTGGATCCTATTTTAATTTCGATTTCAGCAGGTACTTTCTTATATCTGGGAACCTTGCATGGCTTAGAGCAATGTGTCATGGTAGAACGGTGCTGTAATTTAAAATATTTTAGTTTTGTAATCATTGGGTTTTTGTTAATGGGTTCCGTCGCTTGTTACCTCTAAAATTGGGGTAAAAGGTATTTATTGCATAGGAAGCAAATATGAGATGGATCAGGATGATGGGGGTTTTTCTCGGTATTACGGTACATTGCTTCTGCTATGCGAAAACCTATGTCATTGGTGTGGATCAAATTAATCCCCCCATGTCGATTCGAACGGATAGCGCTGATCATTTCATTGGATTCGAAATCGATATCATGAATGAAATTTGCGCCCGTCTGCGAATGGATTGTGCTTATAAGGCAGTGCGTGCCAGTCAAATTATTGCAAATTTAGAACTGACGAAAATTGATTTTGCAATCGATAGCATTATTATTCCTAAATTTCGTTTATACGGCTTGGTGTTAAGTTTGCCCTACCTGTCAAGCTATGGCCAATTTATGGCTTTAAGTAGCTCTTCTATTAAAACAACGGATGATATTCCCAATAAAGTAATTGGCGTGCGTTTGGGGGCTTTTCAGGTGAATGTTGACTCCGATATGTATATTAAACATATGTTTAAACAGACTCCTAAAATCAAAATGTATTATACTATTTCTGAGCTTTTGGAGGCGTTGGAAGACAAAGAAGTGGATGTGATTTTTGTGAACCGCTATGCAAGCAATTATTGGTATAACACGAATAAAGGTCTCTATAAATTTATTGGTGATGCAGCAGATCTAGGTAATGGATATGGCATTATGTCTACGACGCAGAATCAGTCACTCATGTCATCTATCAATGCTACTATCGTAGCCATGATGGATGATGGAACTTATGATAGAATCTTCCAACGTTACTTTGCTACCTTCCAATAATTTCTATAAGCCCAACCATCGAATGAATCGATGTGTGGATTTGAGTGCGAGAGCAGGGTGTTTTGCAAAATGTACGGTATATTCACGACCCTCTCTTCTAGGGGTTGGATTATTGAGATCCACATCAGTAATTGAGCCGAAATTCATTTTATGCATTTCGGTTACATAGTATCCGCGAATCATTTTGATTTCAGGTAATATAAAGCAAATTTCTTGAAAGGTCGTGCTATTGCGCGGATAGGTATTGAGCAACTTGTCGAACTCAGTTTTTGAGAGTGCAATATATTCTTGGTCTTCAATTTGGCGGCGTATCATCCGCTCTAGCGGAACTTTGCTTTGAAATAGACTGATGTAACGCTCTGCTGGCATAGCTAAAATAGCCTCTGTTTCTTGGTATTTATGTTTTTTTTGAATTTGTGCTAACAGCACATCCTCGCGTTTTTCTGTTTCAATCGCTGTAATACTTTTGGGTGGTTCTGTCGGCTTGAGCAGCGCTTCATCGGATTCGCGTTTTAGAAAGCGAGATTTTACAAGCCATTCTGGATTAGGGTAGTAGATGACAAATAATGATTTGTCTTTGATGGTATTAATGATTGAGGTTGTCAATTGATCGGGCACAGCAGGGCATCCCCAACTACGGCCAGCTCGACCATATTTTTGAATAAACGTTTCTTCGACATACCAGCCACCATGCATAACGATGGCTCTTGGATCGGCATTATCATTAAATCCTCTATCTAATCCATCGAGCTTTAAGGACAAGCCATGACGTCCATAGTACGTTTTATTGGTTCGATATACGCCAATCGAGCTGGCTTTGCTGTCAAAACGATTAGAGAAGAAATTAGTTTCTAAGCGACCAGATTTTATCCCATGTGAAACATAGGTATGAAATAGTATGGTGTGGGTATTTAAGTCTAAAACCCAGAGGCGTTTTTGGTTAGCGGGGATGGAATAATCAATGAGTGTCAGAATATGATTGTGTTCAATTTGATTGGTATCCGCATAATTTAAAATAGATTCAATGCTATCTAATACTTGTGGATTGAGATCAAATCCTGGCTGGGTGAACCCAGCTTTAAAATTTTTGGTCGCGCTTTCTGCAAGGAAGGGTATTTGAGATCTCGTTATACCAGGTATAGCGCTTGATGCAGGGGAAATGAGCGTGGTTGGCTTGGGGCTGATAGCTAATACTGGTTGAGAGCTAGGTATAAAGAGAAATTGATACCCAAGGTAAATGATGGCCACAGTGGTCGCTAACATGAGGGACCTGAACCACATTTTGCGATCCTCGAATGGGTGTTTATTTAATATAACTATAGTCTATTCTGGTATATTTATCTAAATAAGCAGAGCGCATGAGTGCGTTAATTTAATCCAATCAAAAAAATGTGACTCCCCAGATTGTAGATGACGTACCTGGGGAGTGCACAAAAAGTCGTTTTTGCGAGCATTAATGAAGATGAATTATGATGAAAGTCCGTATGTCTTCCATACTGTGGCATCTGGGTGCTCTATATCAAAAGCAAAATTACGAATGTCTGCTTGTGCAGTGTTAAGTGGACGAAACAATCTTTGAGTTTCGTAAACACCTTTCATGGCACCTACGCATCCGGATGCTATCATCATGTTTTGTGCAGCAGCACTTGCGCCCAATACACCGGTGACAAATGCGCCTGGTCCAGACCAAACGCCAAGCATAAAACCAACTGTAAAGCCCACCAATGTGGCTGCATATGTCGTCCATAGCAGATGATATGCGAAGTTAGTGATGATTTGCTTCAAGGGTGGCGTTTTGTATGCTGGCAAGGTGTTGCTCAGGTGACGATGGCAATTTTCAACAAAATCATTAAAATTCGCGGTCCCGTTATCCAATCCATCTTTCAATACATCCAACTGTGTATTAATTTCATCTAAATCAGATAGTCCACGCGTTTGAAGTCTAGACCTCAATTCTGTAACAGCTTTGTTCCAGTGTTTATTTTGTACTTGCTTGAATAATCCATCCTTAAGTTCTTCAACCCCGGTCTGATTGACTGCTGATGTGATATAACGCTCTGTTACAATGTTGCATTCTGGAGAAAATTCATGGGTTTTAAACGCCTCAAGGAAAGTTGGGTCGCTCGTGTCCGATTTGGTCCCGACTAAAATGATGGACTGCGACGCTGCTTTAAACCATGAGGCTGAAGTAGTTTGGCTTATATTCTTAAGTGTCTCATTCAGCTGGCCCAGATCAATGGCTGTTGATAAATCCACACAATATAGAATATAGTCTGCTGTTATCGTTTCGGCTTCTATCATAGCTGCTGCCTGCCCAGAACCGTCCTTGCACATAAAGTCATATTTTTGGCCGCTTTTGAGCATGCTAAATGGTGAGCTACTATTTATCTGCCGCAGATATTCATCTGTTTGAGATGCAACTGGTGCCATGAGCTGTATAAGTTCCGACTTTCCTGAACGGGTATTGCCTAGTACGATAAGATTGGTGAGAGACATAAAAACACCTCAAATAATGAAAAAAAGACTGATTGAAGTATCGAATTATATCATCTTGTGATTTTAAATTCAACTTTTAGTTCCTAAAAAACACACAAATACCATATTGTAATCAAATGCCAATAAAAGCCTATTTCAAATAGGCTTTTATTGGGTATATCTTACAAAAATAAAAAGTGCGGTTTAGAATGGAATATCGTCATCCAGCTCTTCCAGCATTTCTTGAGGAGCACTCATTGCTGGCCGAGCTGCTTGCGCAGGGCGACTGGCTTGAGTTTGTTGTTGATAGGCGGGTTGTTGTGAGGAGGTGTCTTGGCCTGAGGGCGCGCCTTTACCGTCCAGCATTTGAATGTCGGATGCCACGATTTCAGTGGTATAACGATCTTGTCCTTGGGGATCTTGCCATTTACGTGTGCGTAAACTCCCTTCGACATATAATTTACTGCCTTTTTTGACATATTCGCCTGCGATTTCGCCCAAGCGGTTAAAACAGACGACACGATGCCATTCAGTGCGTTCTTGTTTGTCTCCGGTTTGCTTGTCTTTCCAGGCTTCAGTAGTTGCCACAGATAAGGTCGCTACCGCATTTCCATTCGGCATATAACGAACTTCTGGGTCACCACCAATATGACCGATTAAAATAACTTTGTTTATCCCTCTTGCCATAAGATTCTCCATTATTGCGCTAGGTTTGGAGCATGAGTATACCCAATTTTTTCAGGAGTTGCCAATTCTTGCTTCTAGCGCGCATTCAGTTAAGATTAAAGAAATTTTATATAATTTTTTGTAGGGATTCAGCTCCGATGAACGGCTCTTATATAGTTTTTTCATGGCATCATTGAGTTCTGCCGAGGAGATGTATCAGTATGGTTTGTTCGATGCAGACGGCTATGCGTGAATTAAAAAATGCATTATCCTTAGCGCGTGATCCAACCTTTTATTACATGATCTCTTAAACAGAGAATCTGTGATGACTCGCACAATGGAAAATTAAATTATGGATAATATCGCTTTTTTGCTTGCCTGCAACCGCATTCCCAATTTTGGGCCTCGTAGCATAGCTCGTTGCCGGAAAATTTGGCCTGATTTGGCTGATTTATTTCATGCTAGCACCGCTCAACTGACTGCTTTGGGGTTATCCGAATCAGTCATCACTGCTATCACCAGCTTTGATTTTAAGACCATCGACGCTGAATTGGCTTGGATGAGCGCTCCGAATCAGCATATTTTGGCGATTGGCACAGCTCAATATCCCGCATTATTGGCTGAAATTTCCGATCCACCTCCTATTTTATATGCAAAAGGTCAACTTGAATGTTTGACGCAGCCTACCTTAGGTATTGTCGGCACACGTAATCCAAGTGCCTCTGGGGCAGAGACTGCATGGCGTTTTGCCCACGATTTGGCCCAAGCGGGTTTGACGATTGTGAGTGGTTTGGCTTTGGGGATTGACGCGCAAGCTCACCGAGGGTGTTTGGCCGCGGAAGGTAACACAGTGGCAGTGATGGGAACAGGGATGAATGTTGTCTACCCACGTCGTCATCAAATTTTAGCTGAACAGATTGCTGAACAGGGATTATTACTGAGTGAGTTTCCTTTGAACAGTCCGCCAATTTCCCAGCATTTCCCGCAAAGAAATCGAATTATATCTGGTTTATCTTCGGCTGTTTTGGTGATAGAAGCTGCATTGCGCTCAGGATCGCTGATCACAGCAAGATATGCTATGGAACAGAATCGCGATGTGTTTGCCATACCTGGATCGATTTATCATACGCAAGCCAAAGGCTGTCATCGTTTACTACAGCAGGGCGCCTGCTTGGTAACCAGTGCGCAAGATGTGTATGATGAAATGAATTTAATGGGGACTCATCGCATAAAAAATATATCAATTTTACCGGAAATATGCGAAAATACCCATTTGTTGCAGCATATTGGCTTTGAATTAACGACGATTGATCAAATGATTGACCGAAGTGGTTTTTCTGTAGACGAAGTGCTATGTAAAATAGTCGAATTAGACGTGCAAGGTTGGATTGAAGTTGTTCCCGGCGGGTATATGAGGTGTCGATAATGAAAGCGAGTTTATTTGAACTACTCTTAAGCTTATTTGAAAAAACGTTGACTCAGCTTAAAGAAAAGCAGGAAACAACTGAATCATTGATGCTGCGGGATACAAAATCAAATGAAACGCTTGCTACAGATGCGAAAGCTGGGTTAGAAATTAAAATTATCAAAGAATCTAGTCAAGCTGCAATGCGGATTTTTTCGTTTGATGAGCAAATGAAGCTGACCAAAGCAAGTTATCAATTTATAGTAAAAATTGGTGCGCTTGGTATTATTCCTAGGCATACGATGGAATTAATTATGAATCGTTTGTTTTTCTCTGATTCGAGATTTGTGTCTTTACAAGAAACAAAGTGGACTATTCGTAGTACTTTAGCACACACACTGGATCCTGTTCAGTTAGCATTTCTCGAGCTGGTGTTGTATTTCAAAGAAGACGGGTTGTCGCTACATTAGTGTTGAAATCCATCCATTTTTCAAGACCGCTTACGTTCTGTGGACAAGCTGAGACGTGGGCTGTTAAAAGAAACAGTCAAACATTGCGTGAAACGCTTGAACTTATTGTCAGTCCAAATTATCCTGTAGCCTATTTTGTCTAGCCATTAAGGAACGGACCAGAATGGACTGTTATTTCGGGCCCGTTCCTAAGATTTCCATAAGGTCAATGTATGTCTAAATATGTAGTGGTGGTTGAGTCGCCTGCGAAATGCAAAACCATCCAGAAATACCTCGGAAAAGACTACACTGTATTAGCATCCTATGGTCATGTTCGGGATTTGCCTCCTAAAAAAGGGTCAGTCAATCCAGATCAACAATTTGCGATGACTTATCAACCCATAGAGCGGAATTCTCGGCATGTGGAAGCCATTGCAAAAGCCCTCAAGCAAGCGGATGGCTTATTGTTAGCAACGGATCCAGATCGAGAGGGTGAGGCCATTTCATGGCACGTGCAAGAATTGATGACGGCGCGCAATTTATTAAAAAATAAATCGGTGCAACGCATATTTTTTAATGAGCTCACCAAAACAGCGTTGCAAGAAGCAATCAATCATCCTCGTGACGTCGCTATGAATTTGGTGAATGCACAACAAGCTCGTCGTGCTTTGGATTATCTGGTGGGATTTAATTTATCACCCTTATTATGGAAGAAAATTCGCCGTGGTCTGTCTGCTGGACGAGTACAAAGTCCTGCATTGCGCCTTATTGCAGAGCGTGAAGATGACATTGAGCGGTTTGTGCCGCAAGAGTATTGGCAGCTCATCGCTCAGTGCGATCATTCGGAAACTAAATTTACAGCGCGTTTGACTCAATTAGATCAAGAAAAGTTACAACAATTTACCATTCATCAAGCAGATCAAGCTGAGCAAATCAAAGCACGACTTTTACAGCAAGCCCAGGGCATATTAGAAGTAGTGCAGGTGGAGAAAAAGCAACGCAAGCGCCATCCCTCTGCGCCGTTTATCACTTCGACTTTGCAACAGGAAGCTGCACGCAAATTAGGCTTTACCTCAAGAAAAACCATGATGGTTGCGCAACAATTGTATGAAGGGATTGATATTGGCTCTGGTACAATGGGTTTGATTACTTATATGCGTACCGATTCAGTCAATATTGCTTCAGAAGCGATTGAGGAACTAAGAGAGTATATTCTAGCGCAATATGCCCCGGCTTATTGTCCTAAAACTCCACGAGTCTATAAAGCCAAATCTAAAAATGCGCAAGAAGCACATGAGGCGATCCGTCCTACGTCTATCAAGCGCACACCTGAGATGGTGGGCAAGGCTTTGAATGCGGATCAATTAAAATTATACACGTTGATTTGGAAGCGCACGCTGGCGTGCCAAATGTCAGAAGCGCTGATGGATACGGTTGCAATTGATTTACAAGCGGGAGATGGTGTCTTTCGTGCGAATGGCTCTACCGTTGTTTTCCCAGGATTTTTGGCTGTCTATGAAGAAGGCCAAGATGATGTGAAAGATGAAAACAGTACGATATTGCCACCCGTGAAAAAAGGCGATCGGGTGAATTTGTTAGAGCTCGATGCCAATCAGCATTTTACAGAACCCCCGCCGCGTTATTCGGAAGCGTCATTGGTAAAAGCGCTGACAGAATTTGATATTGGTCGACCTTCAACATATGCCTCGATTATTCATACATTGCAACAACGTGAATATGTGGTTGTAGATAAAAAAAGATTCGTGCCTACCGATGTGGGGCGAATAGTGAGTCGCTTTCTCACGGAGTATTTTACGCGTTATGTGGATTATCAGTTTACAGCTGGACTTGAAGATACTTTGGATGCGATTGCACGTGGAGAGAAAGAGTGGATTCCAGTTCTGGATGAATTTTGGCAACCTTTTGTTCGTCAGATAGAAGAAGTTGATGAGCAAGTGCGGCGTAAAGATGTGACGACTGAAATATTAGAAGATTCTTCATGTCCTAAATGTCAGCAGCCTTTAGCCATTCGTTTAGGAAAACGTGGACGATTTATTGGTTGTACGGCGTATCCTGAATGTGATTTTACTCAAGATATGGCGGCTAATGCTGGAGACGTGGTGGAGCCTGAAGTGGTGGCAGATCGACCATGCCCGGAGTGCAGTCATCCTCTTCATGTAAAATCAGGACGTTATGGTCGATTTATAGGTTGTAGTAACTATCCTAACTGTAAGTTTATTGAGCCTTTGGAAAAACCGGCTGATACGGCAGTCAAATGTCCGAAATGCCAAGATTCTACCATTGTGAAACGCAAATCCAGAAAGGGGAAGATTTTTTATTCCTGTGGCGCCTATCCAAAATGCGATTATGCTCTTTGGAATGAGCCAACTGATCAGCCTTGTCCCTCATGCGCTTGGCCATTGTTAACCATTAAAGAAACCAAACGCTCAGGTCGGCAAATATTGTGTCCCCATCCAGGTTGTGGATATTCTCGCCAAGATTAGCGAGCGCAGTGGCGGACAGTCCGCTCTGCCTTGCTAACCTCGGCAGACTGACTGGCAGGAGTCAGGTAAATATTGATACGCTTGTGGAGAGACAACAACATCTTTGGGTTCTTCGATGATTTGTCCTTCCACAAAAATACAGGATGTGAGCAAGCAGCTCAAAGGCAATAATATTATCCATCTCATAGGGTTCTCCATAGGTACTTCTAGAAGTTGATCATACTTTAACTATAGATTCATTTTAATAGATAGTAACATAAGTAGCCTTGATTCGATGGCTCGCTAAAAAATTAGTGGAGTGAAGCGACTAGCCAGAACTAGTAAAAAAATAAAATGATGATGAGATATGAGTAGTGGCGAATGAAAAAAAGGCGCTGCATCCCTGCAGCGTGAAGCATGGTGGTATGTTGCGCATCCTGTGCAATGACATCCTGTCGAAAAGTACCATCCTAGTTACTCATTATATATGTTCTAATTTTTTTGTCACTGCCCAATTTGATGTCATCAATGCAAGATATTTCTCAAAAACCACTAAGATATAACTACAGAACAGTGTGTCATTAAAATATTAAACTGATTGAAAAATTGCGCAACACAGTGTGGTTGGGTTAATAGTAACTGTCTACCGCATACGTCATCCCGTGGGGATACGTAGTTCAGTTACCGGAAAAGTCTGTCTTGGCTTATTTTATTGGGTTGCGATATGATATGCTTTTTATTACGAAGTAACCGGTTTATAGAGGAGGGATGCTATGCCATCGTTTGATATTGTGTCTGAAGTGAATGAGGTGGAATTGCGGCATGCGGTAGAAAATGCCAGTCGAGAATTAACGACGCGCTTTGATTTTCGGGGTGTTTTGGCGTCGATTGAATTAAAAGAGTTGGTCGTAACGCTAAAATCAGAATCAGATTTTCAAGTTCGTCAAATAGAAGAGTTGTTTCTCAATCATTGCAGTAAAAGAGGCGTGAATGCTGCTGGGGTTGAAATGGAAGACAAGCCTGTGCACAGTGGTAAAACGTTTACATTAACCATGACATTCATTCAGGGGATTGATCAACCCAATGCCAAGATCATCGTCAAATATCTCAAAGACCAGAAAATGAAAGTACAAGCCTCTATCCAAGGCGATAAAGTTCGTGTGACTGGGAAAAATCGAGATGATTTACAAGACAGTATTGCACTATTAAAAAAAGCAGAAGAGATTGAGCTGCCTATGCAATTTAATAATTTTCGAGATTAAAACTTAAAAAGAGTCTGTAAAATATTCTGTGTAACTAGCCATTCCCTTATTCAGTAACTCTATCGCTGAATTCGATCATAAACCGATTCATAGCTGGCTTCCAGTTTTGAATCGGCATTGTCCATTTCTGAGCA
>JAGOTG010000007.1 GCA_018061965.1 Legionellaceae bacterium | reverse complement strand
TGTCTTGGCTATTTCTTGAGCCAATTCATCTATATCATGAGTCATAGTTTTTCTCTGCATCTATGCCTATCTGAAAATAGGCAGATTATACACTATGACTAATTACACAAAATTATTTACAGACCCTTGCCCATAGCGGCCTTTGCGAGTTCAGCAATGCCTGCAATTGCCCCCAATACATTGCTTGCTTCTAAAGGCATGAGAATCACTTTCTGATTTTCAGCAGAAGCTATTTTTCCTAAAGCTTCAATATATTTTAGCGCCACGAAATAATTGACCGCTTGTACGTTACCATCACTAATAGCTTTAGAAACCATATCAGTGGCTTTTGCTTCGGCTGCTGCTGAGCGCTCTCTTGCCTCAGAATCTCGATAAGCAGCTTCCATTTTTCCTTCAGCTTGCAAAATTAAAGCTTGTTTTTCTCCTTCTGCTCTAAGGATCGCAGATTGTCGCTGCCCTTCAGCCTCTAAAATGGTGGCTCGCTTGTCTCTTTCGGCTTTCATTTGCCGTCCCATAGACTCCACTAAATCTTTAGGTGGTGCAATTTCTTTAATCTCAACTCGAGTCACCTTGATGCCCCACGGCGTTGTTGCTTGATCTATAACAACTAACAATCTTGTATTAATTTGATCACGCTGTGAAAGCATACTATCTAAGTCTAAAGAACCTAACACTGTACGAATGTTAGTCATAATCAAATTACGAATAGCCGTTTCCAAGTCTTTAACCTCGTATGCAGCTTTTGCACAATCTACAACCTGATAAAATATCACAGCATCCACTTTAACCATTGCATTATCTGAGCTAATAATCTCTTGTGCAGGAATATCAAGCGTTTGCTCCATTAAGCTAAGTTTTACTCCCACTCTGTCTACAAAGGGTATAATGATGGCAAGGCCTGGTTGCAATGTTTTGGTGTATCGACCAAAACGCTCTACAGTACATTCATAACCCTGCGGAACTTGTTTAACACCCATGGAAAGAAGGGTCAACGCCAAAAACACAATTATCCCAGTTACTAACATAGCTACTACCACCTTTTAATTAAAAAAACATTTTGAAGAATATGGATTAGTCATGAATATCAGCTGATTAAAAGCTGACTGAGTATACTCAAAATTTATTAAATTGTCGTACCATTTGAGTTTGCTCGGGAACTGCTGACTGTAACGTCAAAACATGCAAAGGAACTTGATAGGATGAATTGCTCCTAATTTACTGCACTTTTAGGGCTTGACCACCGCTGTGGCAATAAGGCTATAAAATAAAGCACTAGCCTGAGCACCGCGAGGGATTCCTGAGAAGAGCCGGTTTTTTCTACCAACTACGAAAGGTCTAATTTGATTTTCAGGGCCATTGTTGTCAATTTCGAGAGAGCCATCGAGTAAAAAGTTTGTGAGCTGTTGCCATCGCTGATTCATGTAATTGAGCACGCTTTCTAATTTTGATTCAGGAACTGCATGACGTAGTGACGGCTCCATCCAGAGTTTAATCTCATCAAGAATTGGCTTTGATCTTTCCTGATAACTAGAGCATGTTTCATTAAATAGGTTCAATGTTTTTAAAACGAACTGACGGAGGATCTTTAATACACTGATTATTTATATAACCGCCTCGTAGATATAAATCGCCTTGTGGTGGCGATGCAAAACCACCCCAGAGTGTATTACAGGCATGAGAAGTTGCTCCTAGTGTATGTGTTTCTATAGCGAGAGGGCCACCATGAGACACACCGCAAGGTGCTAACAAACATTCATGAATACCCATTTCAAACCAATGCCCATCTAAAAATCCACGCGCACTTCCTGCCCATATGATGACACATTCATCGGAAATTGGATGTGTATGTGCCGCAAATTCATCGCCAGGAGAGCAGCGAGTTAAATGAAAACCGCACTGCCGTGAGCCATGGCCTGGCCAGAGAATAAAACGCATGGGACTACCATTGGCATTAAATTCAGCACCTCGAAACATATTAAATAATGCACCATTTTTTCGAACCTCTGAGGCATTCAAATTCCATGCACGAAGCTCAGGATAACTTTCATTATACCGCAGTTGATTCTCAGATTTAATATTTTGACCAGGCGTCATTTCCTTTTTAGCTTTTTCAGCTGCATCAAAATCAAATTTTCCAAGTGATTGAATATAAAATCCTGACTGCTCATACAAGCTGACTAAAGGAGGCGTTATCGAGCTAACTACAATAAATTCTTCTTGATTGCCTTTTGGGTTTCGAATGCAATGAGGCGTATTCTCTGGAAAATAAGCGATATCACCAGGTTCAAGCTCAACCCAGCGATCACGTAAAAAAACCTCTCCTTTACCCTGAACACATAACAAAGCTTCTTCAGAAATAGCATAGGTATATTTATCACTTGTTAAGCCAGGTTTTAAAGTGAGAACATGAATGCTTTCTGTTTGATAACCATTTCCGGGCCAAGCAATAAGCCTAGTTGGAATACGATGTATCTCGATTTCAATACCTTCGTTTAGATTTCCTATCGCGCCACCTGTACGAATTTCATGTGGACTTCGATTTTTGACAAGATAACTACTTTTAGTTTTCATATTCTTCCTAAAAAATCCAGCACTCTCTAAGAGTATATGATCTTTTTTAGAAAGATAAAGGCACTAATACGCTGACGGCTAACATAGATATTTATAGCCCGGTTTACTACTGATATTGAAACGTTCACATTACAGGAACATAGAACCAAGTGGTAAGCTCCTAAAAAATAGAACATGGGATTATATTAAACATTTTTCCTCTTGAGCAGGAGTATAGTAATACCAAGAACCCATTAAATAATCGCCAGGCATGGGATGAATATAGAGTTTTCGGCGTAGGTATTTGCCTGTTTCAGGATTTTTTCTCAATCTTCCTTTTAACCAACCCCCACCCGACATAGCTTTTTTGATCTCTTCCTGGACCAATAGCCTGCCTTTTGGATCCTTGAAGTCTATTTGATTGGTGCCAATTAACTCAGGGTATATAGGAGAGGCCAGAAATGTCCCTTCAAAATCAATTACAAAAACAACCTTCGAATGCTTTTTAAATTCAGAGATGGCTTTATTTTTTCCATGTCGTTGGATATATACCTCTGCTTACTTAACGGTATCAATCACACGATTCTCGTGTAGGCTTCTTGTTGTTCTCGTAGCAGCCAATACATACAGCCATCATTAAAAAAGCAATGAAGCATGTAGATTTTGTAATATTCATATATAGCAATTGCTCTACGCTTTGCCCATTCCGGATATCTCTGAGCAAGCTTAATATGTATTTTTTTAACATCAGTAATCTCATTTTTTGAAAGGTTCACATGTAAAACAATTAAAAAATCAAGATCGTTACTACCATAATCAAAATCTCCGTAGGTTAGAGAACCAATGAGATATATTCCAAATAAGTTTTGATGCAGAACTTTTTCTAAATCTGCGGCTAACACCTCACAAATACCATTGATATCTTCATTTTGTATCATTTACATCACTATATACTCTTCCCTCTCGTAAGAGATATCATCATCCATTACAATTGATATATAAAATCATAATCGGTTTATGCAATGACACCAACCATTACGTTACGTACCATTGAAAAAACAGACATTCCTATTATCGTTCAAGCATTTGAGTTGGCGCAGTGGTCAAAACCTACAGAAACATTTGAGCATTACTTACGCGAGCAAACTGATAATAAACGTGCTATTTGGCTTGCCTTTCAAAACAATCAATTCGCAGGTTACGTCACCTTGAAGTGGGAATCACAGTATGAACCATTCCTCAAAAACAGCATTCCCGAAATCATGGATCTCAATGTCCTACCCAAATTTCAAAAGCAAGGAATCGGTTCGTTATTGCTTGCCCGAGCCGAACAAGAGGCTTTCAAAGAACATGATACTGTTGGGCTTGGTACAGGGCTCTATGCTGATTATGGACAAGCCATTCAAATGTATATTGACCGTGGGTACAAACCAGATGGCCGAGGTGTAACGTATCATTATCAAACTGTTACACCAGGCAATAAAGTATGCTTAGATGATGATTTGATCTTATGGTTTAGTAAAAAACATACGCGATTAAAAACCATCTCACCTCAATCCATCCAAACCGCACCTCATTTCATCTGGGGAAATGCCTGCGAAGGCTGGTGGTTACATCAAGATGAAAAATTTACGGTTATTTCGGAGCTTATGCCACCTAATACTGCCGAGCTACGCCATTATCATAAACACACAGACCAATTTTTCTATTGTTTACAAGGCGAACTTTGGATTCAATTTCATCACGAAGAATGTGTCCTCCAAGATCATGAGGGTATACATATTCCCGCAGGCGCTCCACACCAAGTCAAAAACAACTCATCAAATAATGTACGATTTTTAGTGTTTTCATCTTCGACTTCACACAATGACCGAGTTGATTTGGAGGCCTAAACTATGACAAATCAACTCACTCACCGCAAAGCAACTATCCAGGATCTGCAAGCCATTATTCATCTACTTATAGAAGATGAACTGGGCAAGACACGTGAGCACTTAAGCGAGTCGCTCGACCAACGATACCTTGATGCCTTCCACCGCATTGATGAAGATCCCAATCAATATCTTATGGTTGTATGCCAGCTTGATGAAATTATTGGGACATGCCACTTAACCATCATGCCATCATTAACTTATACAGGGTCAACGCGCATGCAAATCGAGGCTGTACGAATATCTGCGAAACATCGGGGGCAAAAAATTGGGGACTGGATGATGCAAGCAGCTTTTGAATTTGCAAAAACACAGCATGTTTCAATGATACAATTGACTACTAATAAACAACGACCTAGAGCAAAAATATTCTACGAGCGCTTGGGATTTGAAGCCAGCCATGAAGGCATGAAACTTCATATGGATTAAATTTTAATTAACTACATCATATTTATTTTTGTACATTGTTCTTAATGGCGATATATTTCCGCGTTGTGCAATCCATAGAGTGCATATTAGTATTATTATCTGAGAAGATGTATGGACAATTTTAACGATATCAAAAATAGGTCTCCTGAAGATTTGGCTAAGATTTACTCATTGGAAGACCAATACCAAAGAGCTACTTCTTACACAGAACTTATGAAAGAACCATTAGAACTCACCCTGGCCAAACAACAAGCCGTATACGAAATCCAAAATCGTGCCAAAGCACTCCATTTGGATGGTAATTCGCTATTACAGTAAATTGGTGCCATTTTTTTCCAAACAAAAGATTTCCTTTGGTTGGTTGAAACACCGCTATGAAGCTTCACAAAAAATCCAGCTATTGATTGTTGATGACAGTTTTTATATGACTGCTACAACTGATATACCTTTCACGGATGAGTTTTAGAAAAAAGAGCTGTCTCGAGGCATCCCCACATTTATAATACCTCACTCAGATCGCTCAAACAAGAAAGGCACAGATTGTGCCGCATTCAAAATGACGTTCCGGAAGACTTTCATTCTTTTTTACTGATTTAATTTATGATACAATGCATTTTTTTTTATCAAAAAATAAAGGATGCCTGTTTATGTCAACACATCGGTCCGAAGTTAAAAAAATTCTTTTCGGTGGCGATTCTCAGGTAGGTAAGACTCAACTGCTATCTAGATGGCTAGATAGTGTTTTTATTGAACAATATATAGCCACCATTGGAGTAGATCATAAGACAAAAATTATAAACCCGTCTTTAAAATTTCAGATCTGGGATACAGCTGGGCAAGAACGTTTTAAAACGGTTAGCGCTGTCTTTTTTGCCCAAGCCAGTGTTTTCATATTGGTATTTAGTGTCACTGATCAAACATCTTTCATCAATCTGAAAAAGCATCTTGTCGAGGCAAGATTACATTTGTCAACTGGGCAACCAATCGTTTTACTAGCTAATAAGATAGATGCAACCAAAGCTAGAACCGTAACAATGGAGGAAGCTGAGCAATTTGCTCGCGAAAACGCATTGCACTATTATGAGATTTCTGCGAAAAATGGTTTTAAAGCAGAATGGTTTGAGACAGAGCTGCTTAAGCTCTCTCCTCCGACTACACTCATTCAACCGCAGCCTGTTCCTAAAAAAAGTGATTTACAGCTAAAAATTGATACGTTTAAACTTGATAATCCTGATAATAAAGAAATTCAAGCTATTTGCGACATTTTGGAAGGTGTCATAAATGCAGACACACGCAGCCGACAGGATGATTTTGAGACTCAAGCACCTCTTTTAAAACAACATCTTGATACATTACGTTGGAACTTCAAATCTATTGTTAACAGTGTTATGAATTTGATTGCAACCGTATTTGGGTTACCTTTGAGTTATTGCTGCGGTTGCTTAGAAGCGAATAAAAATGCCAGCGGTGATTCATGGATGTTTTTTAAATTTGGTGAACATCAGGCAAGCAAGGTTCTCTGTAATGAGGTGCTTGCAGAAGCGCAGATTGACCTTCGTATGTAACCAATTTGGTTCACAATATCAACGTCACGTAAAAATATGGATAGGACCTGACACTGAGGCGTCGTCACCTTGGTAACGCTTGCAGACGATGATATCAATCCGAGTATTTATATCAAGCTGTACCGCATAATCTCGTCGGTCATAGCATAGCTCAACTTACCCATCTTAATTCGAGAAAAATTGTATGCCTGCAAGCCCAAAATCACGCATATAAACGTATGTCATATAAAAGTCACCATGATCACCGATTTCACTACCCCAAGAATTTCTTAGTTTCAAGAGACCACGATGAACTTTTCCATCAGAATCGATGGCTGTGGCATAGTCGTCATAGCTGATAACAACAATTACATGTCCCGAAATAAGAAAAGTGTGCATTTGGTCAAGCATTAACTGGCCAACTGAATAATTTTCAATCCACGTAATCCGTCAGAAAACACTCATTTTTCTGATGAGAGGGATCGCTGTAAACCTCAGAGATTTCCGGAAAAAATTTGTCGCCAAAATCTATATTAATGCCCAAAATTGTGGTATAATGTGCTTTTTTTGATCACAAAAAGGATGCCTTTTTATGTTTATTCAATTGGGAAATAAAAAAATTGTGTTTTATGGTGATTCTAAAGTAGGTAAGACCCAACTGATTTCCAGATGGGTAGATGATAGTTTTTCTAATCAATATAAGTCTACCATTGGCATAGACTATAAGGTACAAAAGATAACAGAGTCTTTCCGCTTTACTCTCTACGATACAGCTGGGAAAGAACGTTTTAAATCTCCAGTAGGATATTCAAGATATCAATCCGATGTTCTCATATTGGTATTTAGCGTCACAGATCAAACATCTTTCACCAATCTTAAACAGCATCTTGAAGCTGTAAAAGCCTATACGCCATCTGAAACACCTATCGTTTTACTGGCTAATAAGATAGATGACATCTCCAACAGAACCGTGACAAAAGAAGAAGCTGAACAATTTGCTCGCGAAAACGCTTTGCACTATTATGAGATTTCTGCAAAAGATGGGTTTGATGTTAAAGATTTCCAAACAGCTCTACTTGAGCTCTCTCCTGCGGCTCTACTCTTTAAACCGAATCCTCCTACTAAAAAAGAACTTTTACACCAAAAAATTAATAAGTTTAAAACTGACAATCCTAATAATAAAGAAATTCAAGCTATTTGCGACATTTTGGAAGGTGTCATAAATGCAGACACAGGCAGCCAACAGGATGATTTTGAGGCTCAGGCACCTCTTTTAAAACAACATCTTGATACATTACGTTGGAACTTCAAATCTATTGTTAACAGTGTTATGAATTTGATTGCAACCGTATTTGGGTTACCTTTGAGTTATTGCTGCGGTTGCTTAGAAGCGAATAAAAATGCCAGCGGTGATTCATGGATGTTTTTTAAATTTGGTGAACATCAGGCAAGCAAAGTTCTATGTAATCAGGTGCTTGCAGAAGCGCAGATTGACCTTCGTATGTAACCGATTTGGTTCACAATATCAACGTCACGCAAAAAATATGGGCAAACCGCGTGTAGATGTGCATCTCCTACTTGTGTTGCACTTTTGAATCCCACCTGATGAGCGTAGGCCCCAAAATTAGATCGCCTAAAATCATTAAGACTCATCCGTAAAAAGTAAATAGACTTCTTGCATAACCATAACCTGCGCCTTTTGTTTTATTGCGGCGTTACCAACGTTTCTGCGGTGCTCATTTACACAGGTAAACTCCGCTCCTCGAAATGTTTGTGCCTTGCACTAAATCAAAACTCACAGGTTATGCAAGAAGTCTAATGTACGCGAGATATGGAAACAAGCGTGCAAAAGGATCCTAATACATGGGCCGCACATGTGGTTTTCCTTAGAAAACAAATGTAATCCTAAATTGGTGTCAAGTTTCTTATAAGCTATGCTGAATTTTCAATGGATAATTGAGGGGCATAAAACTCTTCAACAGAGATGTCTTACTCAAGTTTCAGATATAAAACACCTTTGGAATTTAAGTTTTAACCAGATATTAATTTAATAAAAAGGACTGATTTTTCTAGATGGAATTGATACTTAAAACCAGGAAGAACAGTGTTAAGTGGTGCAAAAATTATATAGGGAGATTTCCTGTGCATGGCGCTTTTCAAAGGATAACTATTCTATCTATTGGTATGCTTGTCAGCTCAATCTCGTTAGCGGCAGGCTCTAAATCTGTTGATCTTGGCTCTAATATCCCTGAGAAAGTTCACGATCATCCTGAGATCATTGGTGCGCTTGGAGTTGGGGATTTCATGCCTGGTAGTGGTCAATTAGGTGTAACTAACAGTGAAACTGATTTTTTGGTTCAACCCAATGGAAATAATTGGAATGTATTCGGGGCTCAAGCTGGTGTTGGATATATTCATTATTTTCCTGATGCTTTGCAATATTCCGAAAAATTCCAGTGGTTCCCGTCTATAGAGCCAGAATTGAACGCTTATTACTTAGGCCAAGAAACTTTCTCAGGGGATGTTTGGCGGTTTAACAGCTCGGCGTTTAATGAAATGACTTACACCATGTCTATTCAAAGTGTACGTCTCATGGCTGATGGGGCATTAACCATCATGTCGAAGAAAAAGTTTTCTCTGTACGCAATAGGTGGTATTGGTAATGCCTGGAATTACCTAAATTACAGTGATACGGATAACGCTAATGCGGCTCCCTGCCCCGATCAGGGTTTGAATTTAGGCAAAAATATGCATTCAAGTTTTGCCTGGGAAGTTGGTGGTGGTATAACTTATACTTACAATTCGCGCGTCTTACTTTCACTAGAATACTTGTATGCAGATCTAGGTAAGGCAGAAACTTCTGCAAGTGGCAATACAGGTACTATCACCACACCACATATCATCCCCGCTCAGTTTAATCTGAATTCACAAGCACTATTGGCTGGGCTACATGTCACGCTATAAAACTTATGGATTTTTAAGGAGATACAAGATGTTCAATCATATGAAATATGGAGCGCTATCCTTAGGTTTTTTACTCCCTTGTTCCGTTAATGCCGTACCGTCTTGTGACGTGACCTTTATTAAACCCCCTACTTTTGGATCACTTTGTGAAAGCTCAACCGTAACAGCTACCTATACGATTCAAAATAACACCCCAGTTACTGAAGCAATAAATTATATTCGAATTCAAAACAATGATTCCTTTCCCACTAGCGCTGCGACCATTGTTACAGCACCACTTAATAACTGTGGTAGCTCTTTAGCTTCTGGCGCTAGCTGCGAAATTAGTGTGCAACTGAGTTCAACCACAACACTAGGGACTTTTAACCGAGTGCTTCAGGTTGGGATTGATAGTCGCCAAGTAGAAATAGATGCACCAGCCATCACTGTAGCGGTGGAAGCCTGTACAACCCCACCTCCAACACCTCCTCCTGGTTTTACGTCCACTATCGCTGGAACGCCTTCCTTTCTTTTTCAGTCCTCTATTCTAGGTGCCTCAACGGTGACGAATACAGGACTAACTGTGGTTAGCGGTGATCTAGATCTTACGCCTGGATCGGCAGTTACAGGCTTTCCTCCTGGTACCATTGTGAATGGAGTACAGAATATTAATAATACCGCTGCCACTAATGTGAAAACTGCAGCTCAGAATTACTATATGGCGCTCAATGCATTACCTTGTAGTAATACCTATGGTGCGGCTACAGATATAAGTACGCTATCACCCATCAACTGTGCAGCCAGCCCTGTCAATTGCTTCACCTCAAGTGCTTTAATGACGGGTTCAGTCATCCTGAACGGCTCGGCAGGAAGCACTTGCACCTTTTTGATAGGGTCAACCCTCACAGTTTCAACCGGAGCGGTCATGTCAACGTCTGGTGGGATACTTAATGACAACATAAGCTGGGCTATCGGTAGTTCAGCTACGCTGGGAACCACCAGCACGCTCTTTGGTATTATTGATGCCATTGCGAGCATTACATTAAATACCGGCGCTACATTAAATGGTAGGGCTTGGGCATTGAATGGGGCGGTTACACTTGACGATAATGCGGTTAGTCCACAAAGTTAATTTATTAAAAAACCACCTACGCATCTTTTACGCCCAGTTGAGATCCCATTATCTTAACTGGGTGTATTCATCCATGAGACGTCATCTCAGATTGTGCCGCTCTCAGGATGACGTTACAGAAAACTTGCATTCTTTTTTGTGATCTTGCCCGAGAAAATCAGACACCTTGCTAACGCTTACAGACGATCTAGAAGAGGTTTTTTTATCGCCTTCCTCAGCTTTCTTGCCTTCTTCACGCAAAGATGAAAATTCATCTTTCATTTCTTGCGCATCTACAGCACCCCTAGATACATGCGTTCCTTCTCTAACGCTGGATTTTATTTCTGCCTGGTGTTGTGAAGATATGGCCAACGACGCAGAGAAGTGGACCCCATCGGTGAGACAACGATCCCTTACTTTTTAGATAGCGTCCAATTTATTGGAACACTGAGGCATTGCACCTGATGACAGGTTACCTGAATTGTGCGTTTCTGATGATTTTTCTATGTGAAATATATCATGGACGTATAAATTTATGAGATTTATAATGCAAACCTCTATCCTTTTGAATGAATACAATCCCATGGAAAATATTAGCGAACAAATAACTTTTGAACAGGCTCAAAGTATTATTTCGGAAGGGCGAGTGCCAGATACCACTCGTTTTGGCTTTGGTTTGGATTTTACTCAGAAATGGTCTCATAATTATCGTGGTGCAGATGGGGTATCTCGTACTCAGAAAGAATATGAAACCAATTGCGAAGAAAGCCTAATTCACCATGCACTCTCAGCTCAAAATTTTGATGCGGTTGTAGTATTAATTAACACGTCATTTAATGATATCCCATATATAAAGCAAACGCGATTTAGAATAAGAACTTTCAAAGAAGATGCCCATGGTCCACTTATCACTGACTCAGATTGTAACCAATGGAGTGAGTGGAGCGCGTGGACAGAAGAAAAAGAATCCATATTGATATTTGCTGAAAACATGGGTGCTCCGGCTTCATTAATAGGTCTCATACGAGAAAAACTGCAGTCCTCGACTGAAGATTTATTAGTTGAAAATTTCAAAAAAGCGGCAATTGATCCCTATAAAGATAAAATTGTAAGGGCAAGGCAAGATAAAGAAAGTCGTCAAGTATCCTTATATGGATTTCCTAACAAGGTGCGAGTGAATGAATTTGAATATAAATGGCAACGACAAGTGACTCAAAGGTTTTTTAGAATTGGGATGCCTTTGAATCATAACAAACGTTCTTTTGAGATATATACAAGAATAAAAAATCATCAAGATAGCCGCCAAACAACTCCAATCGCAGTGGATGGATTACCCAGACGCAGCTTTATTATTGCTTTAGCAAAAATTATGTCTGAGCAAGGGCATATGCCAGAACTTACCTTTAAAATCGGTATCACAAAAATAAAATTGACTAGGGAAAACTCTTTTGCCAACAGACAGCAGGGAAATTTTTCGATGCAAGTCGTTCCTCAGCTTGCATATGATATTGCGTATGGAGCAGGGTTAGAAACAAGACTTAACAATTTTACTAAGCCAACATGGGATAGAAGTGCTACTACTCATGATGAGAGACAAACGCAGTTTCTGCGTCTAATAAACCGAAATTTGACCCAACTTATCCCCTTTACTAATACCGATCTAAACAAATATCAAAACATCAAAATCGATTCAGATAGAGAAACAGCAGAACCATCTGACGAACGCACTAAAAATAATCTTCATTTACTGAACGCTCTTCTTTTTCTAATTACAACTGTTGAAGTATTAGTTAGGCTATATAGAACTGAAGATGGGCATATTTATACATATCCCGATTTGAATGAACGTAAACGAGCACTCGCACAGCGTAGCGATGATTTTCCAGTCGCTATTGCTCAGTCTCGTAGTTTATCCTTGCTATTGGAAGGACAAATCTCTTTTGCCGATTTTTGGGGTGCAAGCATGAGAAATGGTTTAGATAATACTCAACATCGAGCTTATTATGGCGCGGTTACAGGCAAAGAAACCATCGACTATTTCGACGTTATGATGGAAAAATTACTTGCAATAAATAATCTTTACAATCAAATCATATCTAATCTGTCAGGATGGAAAGTTTTTAGCGATACGTTTAAACAAAGCAATAAAAAAGGGTGTGTTATAGAAGGCAGATCTCGTATGTATTTTGATTTAAAATCAGGATATGGCTCTGGTAATGAATCTGATCCAGATTCAAATTATTCTGATACTGAAGATTCGGAATTAGATGAAATCGTTACGTTCCATGTTTAGGATATCCAATTTAAATCGAGAATCATACCTGTCTTTTAATCCAAACGCCCATATGGTCGAGTTATTATTTCGAGAAAATGTCCATCTGGATCCAGGGAGACAATTTCGCGGGTATTCTTAAAGACTCTAGGGCAATGATATGGACTCTCCTTCCGATAGGTTTTGGTTAACCCTACCATTTTGGCTCATTTTAGTAGCCGGGTAAAAGGGAGGATAAGTCCATATCATTGCCCTAGTTTTTTTACTTAATTGCACCCCAGTCATGGGTACAAGTCAAATCGTATACGTGATGCTTGAAAATGGCCCGCTACAAGTAGAAGCTATGTAACGTAATGAGCACAATGATGGATTTAAATGGCCATTATGCTGAAACTGCAAGCAATACACATGAATATGCTGTGCTTATTACAATTATTTCAATATAATCCGCTCATGAAAATTTATTTAGCATCTCAAAGCCCCAGACGTCGCGAATTACTCGAACAAATGGAAGTGCCCTTTGAAGTACTTTCCATTGATATCCCTGAAATTGTAGCCCCTGATGAAGCCCCAGAGGCCTACTCGCGTCGGATTACCCAAGAAAAGCTCGAGGCTGCTTGGGATAAAATCATCCGGGATCATCTTCAACCTATGCCGATATTATGTGCAGATACGGAAGTCATTGCAGATGGCGTGATTTTAGGCAAACCCCAAGATGAAAACGATGCATTTCGCATGATAAAAAGTTATGCGGGGGAAACCCATGAAGTCGTAACCAGTTTCGGGCTCCGATTTCATGAGTATCAAAAAATTGAGATGCATAAAACTTTCGTCACTTTTGCACAGATGACCGACGAAGAGATACAACACTATTTAAGCAGTGGTAATTACAAGGACAAATCCGGCAGCTATGGCATCCAGAGCTATATTGGGCAATTCATTTCCCGCATTGAGGGTTGCTTTTATTCAGTGATGGGCTTGCCACTCAGTCCAGTTAGAGAAATACTCCGCGATTTAGAAGCATATCTACTAAACCATAAAGTTTAAATTAACCGGCCAATGCTTCCACCACCATCGACAAACAAAGTTTGACCGGTAATAAAGCTTGCGCGCTCATCCAGAAAAAACCCAATCGAGTAAGCCCCCTCTTGGGGAAATCCTATGCGTTTGAGGGGCAATGCGCCAGCCTCAGGACTATTTGGGGGGTAATTTTGTGCAGTAGGTATATTCATCCATACCATTACGTCAAACCACTATGGTTCACGCAAATTGACGGTGCCATAATACATACTGCCGGATATGGGCCCTTTACATATCATAAAGATCAGGAGAGGATTATGTTATCAATACGCGCCAGATTATTAATTTTATGCCTGTTGTCCCCGTGCATAACCCAAGCAGGCAAATCCCCCCCCTACCCCAACGCTACATAACATCGGATGCGCCCATTGCTCTAATCCAGTTATTGCGCCTGCCCTAGATAAAGTTTTTATTCTTGGAGCATCGACCGTAACCAGCACAGCGTTAACCGTTGTTAATGGTAATGTGGCTGTTTTTCCAGGAACTGCGATTACAGGGTTTCCTCCTGGAATTATCACTGCTGGGATAGCTCATGGAGGCGATTTATTTGCATCTAAAGCCCATACTGCGGCCATCAATTATTACAACCATCTTATAGCAAAAATTTGCCCAGCTGGTAACAATTTAACTGGACAAGATTTAGGAGGAAAAACACTTGCACCAGGCGTGTATTGCTTCGATTCAAGCGCTCAGCTTACTGGCACACTCATTCTCACTGGTCCAAAATGCAGTTCTTATACCTTCCTAATAGGTTCCACACTTACTACGGCAGCGAGTTCAAAAGTGGTACTCACCGGAGGGGTTACAGATGTCAATTGGGCGGTTGGTAGCTCGGCCACTCTTGGATCAAACTCAACCATTCAGGGCATAGTTAATGCACTTGAAAGCATCACAGTAGGCAGCAGTGCATCAGTAGAAGGAAGAGCTTGGGCGTTGAATGGCGCAGTAACACTCGATGATAATGCCATTAATCTCTAACTAACGTTCTGGTGGGACTGGAGCGCCCCACTCCGATACCCACCAACCATTCTCAACTGGACATTAGTGTGTGACCTTGCAAAAGGAACTTGTCGATAGTGTCTGCGATGTCGTACACTCCTAAAACTTTATACTTCCTTAAGATCCGCTATGAATTACTACACCAAACATCTTTTTATTTGTACCAATCAAAAAGGACCTGGCAAACAATGTTGTGCTAAGGTAGATAGTGAATCTTTTTTCACCTATCTCAAAACTCAGCTCAAAACCCAACAACTACATGGGCCAGGTAAAATTCGAGTGAGCAAATCTGGATGCTTAGGGCGTTGCGACTTGGGGCCTTGTATTATTATTTATCCAGAAGGGATTTGGTATACGTATACATCATTTGCTGATATCGATGAGATTATTCAACGCGCCTTAATCAACAATGAAGTCATTGAGCGCTTACGTATAAAAGAACCACCAAACCTCTCAACATTGGATCAAGAGAGCTGAATCTTTTGCACTTTATCCAATACTTTTGATGCACTGGGTCGGTCTGATGGATTGGGTTGAATACAATCTGCAATAACAGCACCGAAAAAGCGTGACTTGGGATAGTCTGGTTTGCCTTTTACTATTTTTGTTGAACCCCAAAAAGTCGTTTCTTCTTTTGTAGAGCAGTGGGCTTGATCACGTTGAAATGCCAAAAAGGTGCCATCCAACCGCTCGTGTTCGCTGCGCGCAGGCGGATGCCCTGTTGCAACTTCCCACATAATCATTCCGGCACTAAATACATCCGATTCGCGCATACAACCACCCGAATCTTGCGTAACTAACATCATCACAATTTCAGGGGCCATATACTGGCCCGTACCGCCAGTGGGTCCCGCATGAGAAAGTGTTGCGATTTTGCCTACGAACGGCATTTTGTATTCATCCACAACTCTGGCTATACCAAAATCACTAAGCTTAACTTTGATCTTGCCATTGTCCTCAATTTTATCCACTAACAGATTTTCAGGCTTTAAATCTTGGTGAACCATGGCTTTGCGTGTAAATGTACCATTCGTCAGAGCGTGCAAATGTACAACGCCCGTCAACATTTGTATTACAACCGATAGTTTTGTCTGCCAGGATAATTTAGGATAAGCTTTCAATAAATCTTTCACAGTGCCTTGCATTAATTCCAGAACTAAATAAACTTTATTTTTCACCGTTACGGATGTCATAAAATTAATAATATTAGCGTGCGAACCCGCTTGGCGTAGCATCGCAATTTCATGCTCCTGCGAGACATTATCTTGACTCAAATTAGGTATTTTAACCGCCACAGCAGAACTGCCTGAAGGACTCGTTAAAGTATATTTTGCAACGACACCAAATCCACCACGTCCCAATGTTTTTTCTGGCCCTTCTAATATTTTGCCATCTGACAATACAATACGTTCTTTAGGGTTTTCACGGCGTCTAGAGGATGGTCTTTTGAAGAAAAAAACAGTAAAGACAACCGCAGCCATAAATACAAAAAACCAGAAAAGCGATGTCAGCAGCGACACAAACATACCTGCAATTCCCAAGCAATAAAAAGTGCATTGTACAATAAAAAACAAATTTATACGTTAGTGATCTTTTATTACCACCCAAAAAAAGACAGTATCTTGTTGATTTGTTTTAATAAATATTGTGTTTGGCATATAATTAAGCTTTTAAGGGGTCGATTTCAGCCACAAAGAACTTGGCTTTAAAGGAAATTTTTAGCTCCGAGAGTTCCTTTAAATTCGACACAAGGCTAACGCCGTTCCTCAGCCCGAACGGGCCAGATCTTAGCAAGTCTTTCTCATGATATAGGATCTTTCAACCAAATAGGCAAGACTTTATTGAGATAGGTCATAAATTTCCATAACCCTACTTGCATTTCGATACGCCCACACGGATCTGGTTTGTTCTCAGGATAGGCAATGCCTAACCCAAACAGGGCTGGTCCGATGATACCCACATGCGGATTATAGTGATTGTGTTCATAGTTATTCACAATGATAGCATTACGTTGCTTAAAACCAACCGCGTAGATGGCTTGGTTGCACTCAGGTAAATAGCGTGCAATATTCAGGTCACTACTAATGTATCGAACCAATTGTTTAGGCCACTTTCCATCAATATGAATTCTCGTCCATTCGGCTGTTTCCCCTTTTAAACCAGTATTATCAAACAAAATCCAATCACCCATATCTACAGCATAGCGACTGGGTGAGCGGTAGAAGTTAATGATTTTTTTGACGCCTAGATCCACCAAATATTTGATGATAAGCATAGCGGAGTGGGAGGAGCCGAACACCGCAATCGTGTCATCTTGCTTGATTTGGGTCTGAAGGCGCGATTTATCAATGGCGTCTTCAAATATTATGGTTTTCACCTCAGGATAGTCCAGTGTAATAGGGATTGCACCAGTTGCTAAAATAACGTTTTTTGCATAATACTTGCTGGAATTAGTTTCTAATGTCCAAATATGCTCGGAAAGTTGCAGGTTATGAATGAGCCCTTTTTCAGCATGAACTTTGCTAATAAGCTCTGTAGTAACCCATTGCAATGGCTCAACCATGGCACTTAATAAACAGGTTTTGTCTGGAGGAAGATGATTGAGCTTAAAATCAATTGGAGCATTTGAATAATTAAAGGCAAAAGAAGCGTGTAAAAAATCTAGAAATAATTGTACTTTGGTATTACTCGATACAGTACTCCACAATCTCCCGAAGTCACCTACCGTAAAATAAGGATCAATCCAAAGAATATTAGATGCTTGTATCCCATGATCTATGAGTCGACCCACAGCAGCAATGCCTGCTGGCCCACCACCAATCACAGCCCAGCCATGGATTTTTTGTGGCATTTTCATCCTAAATATCAATGAGAATTTATTGCATTTTCACATGATTTAGAGTTTGTCGCAATTTGCAATATAGCGTTGATCTTTGGTTTAATAAGATATGACTACTCCTCAATCACGCAAACAATAACGCTTTTCATGTTCTAATAACCCTTGTTTCACTGCAATGCCACCGCCATACCCTCCCAATGTACCATCACTGGCAATAACCCGATGGCATGGGATGATAATGGCTAATTGATTTGCACCATTTGCATTCGCGACCGCACGATATGCGCTGGGTTTTCCCAAAGATACGGCCTGTTCTGCATAAGATCGCGTTTCTCCATAAGGAATGCCACACAGAACCTGCCAAACTTGTTGTTGAAATGGACTTCCAAACAAGCGATAGGGTGTTTTAAATTGGCATAAAGTACCAGAAAAATATGCCTGTAGCTCGGTTGCAATAGATTGGATGGGAGGCGTTTCCCCTGGGATAACTGCAAAACCACGCCCTCGTAAACGCTCAAGTTCTTTTTCAAGCCCCTTTCTTGAGGCAAACTCGAGCAAATACAGCATGCTTTCATCAGCGATGGCAACCATTGAACCCAAAGGCGTATCCAACCAACTAGACTGTAATTGCGTAGCCATCCTCAAACCCTGTTATCGAAATGGCGTAAATTCTACCGCATAACGACAAAGCATGGTATTGCCCTGTAGAATACATAAAAAATATTACCCTTTCTAAGGTGTTCGATATGGATAAGCAATATTGGCATGCAAAATGGCAACAACTTGATATCGGCTTTAACCAAACCGCTCCCAATGTGTTACTTCAAAAATTCCTACCTCAATTTGATCTGACTGCCGGTATGAAAATCTTTGTGCCTTTATGCGGAAAAACGGTTGATATGCTTTGGCTCCTTGAGCAAGGATATGAAGTCATCGGGGTTGAACTCAGTCCATTGGCCTGTGAGGCGTTTTTCAAAGAATATGACATCCAAGTCACTGTCACCCAAGATCAAGATTTTATGGTTTATAAAAATCAGGATAAAAAAATCACCCTATTTTGTGGCGATTTTTTTGGTTTAAATAGAGAGATTTTGGGTCACATAGACTTGATTTATGATCGAGCAGCTTTGATTGCTTTGCCGGAAGAAGTCCGTTTCAAATATGTCAATCATCTGATTAATTTAATCGATTTGGAGACCAAAATTTTTCTGATCACCACCCATTTTGATCAATCTCAAATTCAGGGTCCGCCTTTTTCCGTAGGAGAGCATGAAGTACATGCTTTATACCCCCCCAATTTTACTATTCAACAGCTGTATAACAAACCCATTCAATCCATTGCCGCTCATTTAAAAACTAAAGGATTGATGCAAGCCCATGAGCAGGCTTATGTCATATTCTGTGACACGCCCTAAGTCCCAACTTTAGAGGAGAGTATTCAACAACTTTAGTGTTGCGCAATTATACGGATTTGCGCCATACCCGTGCTTTGATGGCTGCCTAGACGGCGCGTTGAATGCAAATTATACAGACATGCAATTAATGTTGGTGTTTGTTTGAAATTTGTCAATCATCAGTACCTATATAATGATTAATAGGGTAGAATGATATACTTGTACTCACTGCACCCTTTATGCGCCATCTTAACGATCGACTAATCAAATACTCACAAATCACTTATCTGCACGTACGAACTTACGTGGCTGCTACTTATGCAAAGATCGATAAAATCCCTACGCGGATTAGACATAAACAAGATACGATTCACTTGCAAGCCTTAACTTCGTACAAGCTTGGTCATAAACTACGCGGTGAAATGAACTTACGGGAATATTTCTTGGGTTCTACCTGGCATACTCTGCTGAAAATTGATAATAAAAAACAGGGCATTTTTTATGAAGAAACATATCTTGATCTGACGTCAGGACAAGACAAAACAAGCTTCACTTCCCCAGAAAACATTGTTTTTACAGAAAATATTTTTGGCGTGCCACAAACCCTTTGGGAATCATTTATTGCACACTTAGATCAACAAAAAGTGGTGGATTTATTAAATCTAAAAAAACATCGCCATTTGTGGCCAGCATACCACTACGCGTTATCTGCGCCAACTACGCAGCTGGCCACTGCCAGGGCCCAATTGATTGGTCAATTTCATTTTTTATTGTCTATTGCTTTATACCCTTCTGAAGATATCGAGCAACACCAGCCGGATATGAACAAAGACTTTCATTTACCAGTCCTAAAAACCATAAAACATGAGCTGGATCGGGGTGAATTTTCTAAAAAAAATATGGCAAAGCTCCATCATTGCTTGACTGTGCTAGTAGTCAATAAATTGCGGCATTGCACTAATATCCTAGATTTGAATTTACTGGCTATGATGATTTCCAATTATTCAAAGATGGCGTTAGAGCTTCCCGACACCCCTCGAAAATTGAGTGCCATCAACATGTTGCCCTCCTCCGATACAGAGCCCCATCGTTTTGCATCAGCGCTAAAATTAGCAAAAATAGTCGAAAAAATGAGTGCCAGGCCAGGATTATTATTTTTTAATTCTCAGTCGCAATGGGGTACCCACGCTAATAAAGAAGACAATAGAGACAAACTTGGAAAGCATTATTTTGATGCACTGTTCCATGATTTGATTCAACGCCAAGTTATATTACAAGCGCATACCTCGAATACCTTCGTTGACAACGATTTGCTCCATGTCATCAAAGAGCACTTTGAATCTTTTTTTCTTCAAGAAACGGCTATGAACAAAATTGAATCACTGCAAACCTATTGGCAGCACAACTCACATATGATCGCAGCCATAAAACCTGCCCAACATCAGGAACGATTTTGGTCCCCACTTATTTCTAATACTAAAATAAATGGCATCACTATTCACTCTTTAGCGTCAGTGGACTCGGTCATTCAACATGGCAAGCTAATGCGACATTGTGTACAGGGAGATGTTTTTGTCGAATGCTGCCGTAGCATGCAAGCCAATATTCTTGAGTTGGTGAGCGAAGATGGAGAAATATCTACTTTGGATATTCGACCAAACTATGGTGGTGGCTATTACACATTACAACATGTTGGAGTCGGGGGGCATCAACCACCTAGCAAACCTCATTTGGAAGCTGGCATCAAACTCCTTGAGGAAATGCGAACTGGGCGTATCAACCTGTCGAAAGCGCGGCAAATGCAATATTTAGATAGCAAATCCAAACCCACCTATCACTTTGACTATGAGCTTGATGATCTCGCTACGCAAGAAAAGATTTACCAAGTATATAAATCTAAAAAAATGCTACCACCACGTCTTATTTATGCTAATTATACAGAAATGTTAGCGGCGACTAAGCTCGTAACCATCATTGATGATGTGTTTAAAAAAATGTCTGGGGCCGAAGAGCTAAGCTCTCAGCCTTTACCTAGACCTTAAGCAAGCGTTATTTTATGATTTCCATTTTCATAGGCGGCAAATCGTTGATATGAGTACAAGCATATATTGCCCCATCCAAAATTTCATGGGTAACAAACTCTATAAAATAATTTTCTAAAATGGCTTCTGATTTAAACCCAAGCCGCTCCGGAATAGCCCTACTTTTTTGATTTGTCACAAATACTTTGACCTCTACGCGTTTGGCATCATATAAAATAAATGACCCTCGCGTTAATGCATTAACAGCCTCTGTCATATATCCCTGGCCGCCTCTCCTGCTATCTTGCCAATATCCAATTTCAAATCTTGGGACAAACCAATTCGTCGCTGCATACCAAATACAGCCCAAAAATGCTTGGTCTTCTCGGGCAATCACAGCAAAATACATAGCTGGAGGCGTGTTCTTTTGATGACAGCTCTCGGCTTCTCGTAGAAACGCCTCAATATCGGTTAAAGGTTTATTCGGATTCACCCAACTCCAATAAGGCGCCATATCTTTGGCTGAAGCAAGCTCTGCCTCATGGTAAATGGTAGCATCAAAGATTGTTAAAGGCCGAATGATAAGCCTATCTGTCATAATTTCTTGAAATATCTGAGACATGATACTCATCCTTGCTGGTGACTGCCCTCAGGACATCTGTTCTCACAAATTAACTAGTAAATCGATGTGCATCAGCTATATCCCAATATTTTTTATAGCTCTCTGGAATATCAGAGTTTAATAATTGACCATTAGTAAGATACTCATAGATTTCGCTAAGGGGTTTTGTAGTATGGTATGTCACCCGCTGCATAATATAATCTGGCTTCAATTGGCTAGGATTAGACAAACCCATTGCACCAACAATTTCTAAAAACCCATGCACCGTATTTTTATGGTACTCAGCTGCACGAAATTTTTTCTCATCCACGACCAAACCACGCTGGAGCCGAATGTTTTGGGTAGCCACACCAGTAGGACAGGTATTGGCATTACATTGTTTGGACTGTACGCAACCTACTGACATCATCATAGCTCGGCCGTTTTGGCATAGATCAGCACCCATCGCGATTCTAAAAACCATATCAAATCCCGTAGCGACTTTTCCACTGCAAATCACGCGGATACTATCCCGCACACCAATCCCTACCAACGCATTGTGCACAAAAAGCAATCCAGCAGTCAGAGGCTCACCTACATGATTTGCAAATTCTAAAGGTGCAGCGCCTGTGCCACCTTCAGCACCATCTACCGTAATAAAATCAGGTAAAATATTGGTTTCCAACATTGCTTTACAGATGCCTAAAAAATCCTCTTTGCGGCCAATACATAATTTAAATCCCACGGGTTTTCCACCCGAGAGCAAACGGAGTTTTTGTACAAACTCCAACAAACCTTTGGGTGTATCAAACGTAGAGTGCGCTGCGGGAGAATAAGCATCTTCCCCCATTTTTATTTTTCGAATATCTGCAATTTCTTGCGTTACTTTCGCAGCCGGCAGAATACCCCCATGTGAGGGCTTAGCGCCCTGCGACAATTTAATCTCAATCATTTTCACTTCATCACGCGTCGACTCGGTGATGAACAACCCTTCATCAAAATGACCTGCATCATCTCGACACCCAAAATAGGCAGTTCCCAATTGAAAAATCAAGTCTCCGCCTTGTAAATGGTAAGGACTCAGCCCACCTTCGCCGGTATTTTGCGCAAATCCTCCAATTTTGGCTCCTAAATTAATCGCCATAATAGCGTTAGCAGATAATGCCCCAAAACTCAGAGCTGACACATTCAGACGCGAAGCCAAATAGGGCTTTGTACACTCAGGCCCCCCAACAGAAATTCGCTCTTCCACTTTAGCGGCGACTTTCGGGGCTAATGAATGTAAGACCCAAGTGTATCCGTCTTTTAATATGTCTTGGGAAGTACCAAAAGGAATGGTATCACGCACACCCTTTGCACGTTGATAAATAATGGATCTAACTTCTCTATTATAAGGGCGCTCTGCCTCATCGCTTGCAACAAAATACTGTTGCACTTCGGGTCGAAGAAATTCGAAAATATACCGAATATGTCCGAGAACAGGAAAATTGCGAAGAATGGTGTGTTTGGTTTGGACTAGATCATAGATCCAAATAACCACGAGCGGAACCAAAATAACCGGCAGCCACTGCGCATGCCCCCAAACAATCGCGCGTAAGATTAACAAACCTAAAACAACCCCAAACCCTATATACCATTGACGTCTCAAAATTCATCCTTAATTTTGGTCCACAATTACGTTTCGTGATCAAACAGTAGTTTTAGATAGTCATCACGACACAGACTTACTTTTATCATACGGAATTTATGACTAAATAGGAATAAGGCGTCATGGCCAAGGCAAACGCTTGCGCGTTCAAGGCAAGATCACTTGTTATATTTAACCAACTCAAGATAAACTCTAGGTTGTAGCGAAGTAAAGATCGTGTAAGAAATCACTTCTCATTTTGGATACAAACCTAAGAATAGGATATCAAATGTCTATGAAGGACGAATCAATACAACATCCCAATGACGATGGTGACATAGCTAATAAAAAAAACAACGTTCATTGCGCATCAGAAGAGTTTGAGAACTATAAAAAATTCGCGCTTACCCTACCATCGCTTACACTGACACAGCGGCAACGTTGTGATTTAGAGTTAATTTTAAATCAAGGTTTTGCACCTCTTTCAGGATACTTAGGTCGAGCTGATTATGACAATGTCTTAGAGAATGCTCGTTTGTCAAACGGCTCTTTATGGCCAATGCCTATCACCTTGGATATATCAGAGCAATTAGCGAAACGATTGCAATTTGGTGACCGATTATTGTTGCGTGATGAGGAAGGGCTGATGTTGGCAGTCCTGCAAGTGACGGAGCTTTGGGAGATGACTACCGAGCTTAAAGCCAAAGAAGCAAACGCTATTTTTGGCACCCAGGACTTAACTCATCCTGGGGTTTTCTATCTTCAGCACCATACCAACAATTTCTATTTAAGTGGTACCATAACAAAAATTTCATTACCCCAACATTACGACTTTACTCATTTGCGCCATACGCCAGCGCAATTGAGCCAAATTTTTAAGCAATTGGGTTGGGATAAAATAGTTGCGTTTCAAACACGTAATCCGATGCATCGCGCTCACCAAGAACTCAGTCAACGTGCTGCTGAATTAACCGGAGCTAAAATTCTAATTCATCCTGTTACAGGTATGACTAAGATAGGGGATATTGACTATTATACTCGCGTACGGTGTTATGAGCAGATACTAAAAACTTACCCGGAAAACGCTGTTTTCTTGAGTTTACTCCCATTAGCAATGCGTATGGCAGGACCTCGGGAAGCACTTTGGCATGCTTTGATTCGCAAAAACTATGGTTGCACTCATTTTATTGTAGGTCGCGACCATGCCGGGCCGGGAAAAGACAGTAGAGGCCAGGACTTTTACCCTCCTTATGCTGCCCAAGAATTAGTATTGGAATACCAAAAGGAAATTGGTCTTGAAATTCTTCCTTTTCAAGAAATAGCGTACAGTAAAAAACAATCGCGTTATTTCCCCTTGGATCAATTTCCAAAAGACGATCAGCCCAGCACCATTTCTGGGACCCAATTGCGCTATAGCTTACAGAATAATTTAGATATTCCTGATTGGTTTTCTTATCCAGAAGTACTTCAGATCTTGCGTCAAGCCTATCCACCCAAACATCAACGAGGGCTCACACTGCTTTTTACAGGATTGCCATCTTCAGGAAAGTCGACCCTTGCAAATGGTTTGGCCCTGAGACTTCGTGAATTAAAAGATTGCCAAGTGACACTATTAGATGGGGATGTTGTACGGACACATCTATCGAAAGGTTTGGGATTTACTCGCGAGGACCGCCAAACAAACATTCAACGCGTCGCTTTTGTTGCTCAAGAAATTGCAAAACATAAAGGCTTGGTGATCTGTGCACTTGTAGCACCGCATGCCGATGCTAGATCTCAATTTCGCAAAACAGTCATGAGCACAGGAGAATATATAGAGGTTTATGTATCAACTCCGCTAAATGTTTGTGTCACAAGAGACCGTAAAGGGATGTATGAACAGGCAAAAGCAAACATGAGCTCACAATTCACTGGCATTAGCGATCCTTACGATGTACCCATCAATCCTGAGGTGACTTTAGATACGTCTTCTATGGAACCACAAGTAGCAATTGAAGTACTGGTTAAGTACCTCATAAACGAGGGATATATTCAGAGTCAGCTGACCCTACAAAATTCACAAGCCTGTTCGAAACAAGCGCGTGTTAACCATGCATGAAACACATTTGCGAAGTTTCATAAAAATGTGAGCTCTCATTTTTTGATGTGGATTATGACGAACTACTAACAGCTTATATTTTCGCTTTACGTCACCTTAGCAAAAAATGCTATTTAAGGATATTGACAATAATGCCCAAATAATGTACAATATTAGGGGTGTTTTTTAATCTATTCGTGCCTTAACCCAGTTTCACTGGAGTCACTATGCATGCTTTTTGGTATGGGGTCATTTTAGCCTTCGGTTTGATTATTCCTTTGGGCATACAAAATATTTTTATCATCAATCAAGGTGCCACCCAATCTAAATGGATCCAAACCATTCCTTGCGTTTTGACTGCTTTTATCTGCGATGCCCTGCTAATCTTTGGTGCTGTGATGGGCGTTTCATTGGCCGTGCTATCCATTCCGTGCGTTAAGACTATCGTTTATTATGTCGGTTTGGTGTTTTTGATCTACATGGGCTGGGTCACCTGGCGCAGTAACAACCAACCTACTGACCCAGTTCAACCGCTTTCATCGCGCCAGCAAATCTATTTCGCTGCATCCGTCTCGCTGCTGAACCCGCACGCCATATTAGACAGCGTCGCAGTGATTGGCACCAATTCCTTGCATTTTATCGGAACGGATAAATGGTTATTTACATTTGCATGTATCTTAGTTTCTTTCTTCTGGTTCGTAGGGTTATCGCTCGCAGGACGTCTATTCAAGCAAAAAAACTCGAATCATTCCGCATTAAAATGGTTGAATAAATTTTCAGCTCTCACCATATGGGCTGTGGCAATTTATATTGCAAAACAAGTGATACAACAGACCTAAGCAGCATCAATGACTGCTAAGCTTTAATCCAATTATGGCTGCAATAATCAGCACCATACAACTGATCCGCATTGCATTCGCTGGCTCCCCCAAAAAATAGAGGCCATACAGCACCGTACCCACTGCTCCAATGCCTGTCCAAACCGTGTAGGCAGTACCGATAGGGAGTGTTTTCAAAGATTGAGACAATAGTAAAAAACTAATCAACATTGCAACCAGTGTGCCTAATGTGGGATATAATCGAGTGAATCCCTCGGTATACTTCAAACCTACCGCCCAAACCACTTCAAACAATCCAGCCAACACAAGAAGTATCCATGCCATTCTAAAATTCCTCCCTTAACACTGTTTTACTCGGGCTACAGCTCTCACTCACCCATAATTTGATACTCAACATGCCCAAGCCCGATCCAACGCGCACTCGGATCTTCATGGGCCACATCATCCGGGAGAATTAGAATCGTCCTCACTATCTATTTCCCGATCGGTTGTGGCTGAGTCGGTGGAATCATATCGATCTATTGCAAGCGCTTTTTTATAGGACGCTGTGATGCTTTCTGTTTGAAGTTCTTGGATAAATTTGGTTGGATCAAAATGATTGGCATCATATTGAGTTTCTTCAAGTGAGAATACGTATGGCAAAAATGGGTCCTCTTCAACGGGTTCCGGCTTAGCATTGGCGCCCATTGCGAGCAATTTATCATTTATTTTATCAACATTATAATTTTCTAATTCCATAGGTGGCTCAGCAGATTCCTGAAAAGTAACCGTAGGCAAAGTATTGGGTTCGATATACTTTAACACTGCCGCTTTTATTTCAGACGGAAACGCCCCTTCTGGAGACAACATACAGGAAATAATCAGACAATTTATATTATGCAAGCGTCCCCATTCTTTTGATTGCGGCATATACTTTTTAATGACTTCTGAGACTTCCGGAGGAAAATAATTGCCAATTTTAGCGCGTCTATTATTGGTCACAGTTGGTTTTTGAATCATGCCAACAAATGAAGAGAAGCTATCATCAATCACACCTCTAAACGGCAACCAAACCCCAGGCAAATCAGATGAAGTACCTGACGATTGATAAAATGCCTGACCATTCACCACACACATACGTCGCGTTGAGCCATCTCCATGGATACTAAAAGTAGATACTTTCATTATTTCGACATCAACTTATCATCTGGAATATACTAATTAGTGTAGTACAATTTTTTTATTTATTTTATCCGTCATATTGAACAGGGCGTCCACTATGCTGGTAATGAGTTCCTACACAGAATAGGGTATACTGATTAAGCTACTTTAAATCTATGTGCCAATAAGGATTTACGCAATGACCAAACAAAAAACACGTTCCGACAAATTGTCAAAGCAGTTTTTTTTGAGCGCTGCGCCTCTGTTTTTAGTGCTATTCATTGATAGCATGGGATTGGGTTTGGTTTTTCCAATTTTAAATACGTTGATATTTGATCCCACTGCACATTTCTTTTCAATGGCTTTAACCCCGTATACCCGCAACCTTTTGTATGGCGTAACCATTGGGACTTATATGCTGTGTTGGTTTTTTGGGGCGGCTTTTCTTGGGGATCTGTCCGATCAAATCGGTCGCAAAAAATGCTTAATGATTTGTTTACTAGGCGCTGTAGTGGGTTATATTCTTACCGCCATGGCAGTTATATTTGCTAATTATTCTTTGCTCATCGCAGGCCGTATCATCGCTGGATTTACTGCAGGTAGCCAATCGATTGCACAAGCCGCTATCGTGGATTTAAGTCAACCAGAGCACAAGGCCAGAAACCTAGGGTTTATCTTGTTTTTCTGTTCGGTAGGTTTTGCTTTTGGCCCTGTGATTGGAGGACTTTTATCTACTTCATCCTTGGTATCCTGGTTTAGCTACGCTATGCCCTTTTATTTTGCAGCAGGGATTTCGTTTTTGAATGCTTTGTTGTTGCAATGGCTGTTCCATGAATCCACTGTGCATACGCATAAGATTCGATTTAAACTCCATCACGCCATTGGCATTTTCTTATCTGCTTTTAAAAATGAGCACATTCGAGAATTGTCCTTTATTTTTTTAATTATGATCTTTGGTTGGTCTGGGTTCTATTCTTTTATTTCCATGTACTTATATCAAATTTATCATTTCTCTTCCTTACAAAACGGATTTTATATGGGTCTGATGGGCGTAGGCTTTGGGATTGGTACCGGATTTTTGATTGACCCACTTACCAAACGTTTTTCCTTAAAACAATGCACCGTAGCAGGTTGCCTCCTGGCAGCAATAGCTATGATTTTAACCGCCACAGCCCCTCAAGAAATTTATATTTGGTTTGAAGTTGTTCTGGTCGCTATAGCCATGGCGATTGCTTACTCTACCATCCTCACCTTATTCTCCAATCAAGTGGACGACGATTCGCAAGGCTGGGTTATGGGCGTCACTGGCGCCATTATGGCGTTGGCTTTTGGGGTCAATGGATTAATATTAGGAGTTTTATCCAATTTCAGTTTGCAAATGCCGCTTGTAATGGCTGCCATATGTTTGATCATATCAGCTGGGTTAATGGTGATTATTTATAAAAAGAAATAGGGTCTGTTTAGTACCCACACTAATCCTGCAAGTTTCTTCAAAGCCATATTGCTCATCACAAAATTCTCATCTTGGCACAACCATTTCCGAGAAAGCATTCATAGGACTTACGCAAAAGTGCTCTTTTTTATTATTTAGAGCTCTTTATTTAACTCTTCTTAAGCTTCAATTAAGAATCAATGACTAAAATAATCCCATCATAAGCAAAAAAAGAATAATAAGATGCGCAGTAAATGGATGGGAGCCCTTCACAATCTTGGCTCTGAACAGATAGAACACTATAGTAGCTATGACACGCTTACTGCGACCACTCAAAAAATCCAAGCACAACAAAAAACCATTATATCTGTTTCAATCAAACCCACTCCTAGCTATAATTTCGAGCTCAAATAAGGATCATCATGCATCAAAAAAAACAAAAAGGACTTTGGTCGCAAGAAATAGCGCGGATTGAAGCAATCAAACTAAAAATAAAAATTTATAAAGAAGATCTGTGCTCAAATCAATTCGGGACAGCCCGCGAATATTTTCAGGATATAGCCAATCAATTAAGAGTCATAGAAAAAAAAATTGCGGCTCCCGGCAGGCATTATTCATATTTTGATTATAGACGCTCCTCTCTCAAACAAGACCTGTGCGCGTTAAATCAAGAAGTTGCCCTCATAAACCGCTACATCGATGAATCCGAACAGATAGCAACCGGTGTCACAGAAAAATGTGCAACCATCTCTACACATTTAGCCCATCTTCATGCTAACCCAGACAGACAACACTCTATTTTCAAAAGATCATTAAGGCTTCAAAAAGCGTCCTCTTTTGAAAACATACAGAGTCCGGGTTTCAGAGTATGGCAGTTGACCCGAAATAAATTAGCTTATTTCCAATCTACTCTGAATCTAAATAAGAGAAAGCACAATTCATTAGCAAATTTATTGCTCACTAATGATGAGGAGTTTCTTGAAGCTATTGAATCAGATCAGTTGATACTTGAAGGTGAAATTGGATTTTTAGTGGTTCATCGTCTACAGAATCTCTATTATCATCCACAAGCCAACCTAAGAACAAGAAAAATTGCTGGCAGAAAATTACGCGAAAGCATGGAGCCCGGCGCGCGCGAAAGCCTCTTACATTATGACGAGGCTGCGCTGATGCAAGAAATCACAAAATTGGCCTTACATGCGAAATGCCATCCAGAAAACAAAACCCTTTGGTTGGGTACAGCACGCGCAGTCGATGCAATGATTGCTCATTCAACACCCCGCTGCGCGTATTTTAACCCACCACCACGACATCTTACTTGGATGTTAAATCGAATATGGTTACAAGCTGCAGTGAATTTAGGCTATCGATTTCAACTGGTTGAGCAACATTTTCATAATATTTCATCGGCCATATTATCGCATAATCCGGTCAAATTTTTAGAGCAATTACTCTTAGAAACGCGTGCTGATAATGAACAAAATACGTCGCAATACAATGGTAACTCCGCACCAACTGCCACTACTCAAGAAGTCCTAGCCTTGCTGGATATGGGATGTGTAGGACATAAAGACCCTCATAATCACAGTATATCATTCACCCCATCTCAGATTTGTTATCAAGAATCTCGGTTTTATTCTAACAGTGATAGCGCTCTGTTTTTTACGCGACCAAGTGGTAACAAAGGTGTTCGCATGCAACGCCCTCATAGTTTAGGAGAGTTGAATGATGCATCAACACCGCCGCCTTATACTATTTTACGAGAACACTTTATTACACCAAGTACTGGTGAGCTAGTAGAGTTTTCTCTGTCAAGACAACTTAGTCTCTAAGAAGCGCATGAACTATACAACCTAATTCATAAAAATAGTCGTCAAGCGAAGAATCACCCACTCATCAGGGAGATCCTTCGTCGCAAGCTCCTCTGGATGACATTTCATAAATCCTTTTCCGCAATAGCCACTACCTGCCGCCGCAGCAAATACAATAACACACCACCTAGTCCACTCATCACCAAAACCAGGGGCTCAAGAATACAACCCATGCCAGTACCAAACAGAGCAAGACCCGGTATTTTTATGATAGAAATAAAAATTTTCAAATAATCTGCCGTATGCAGCATGCTTAAAAATCCTGTTTGTGCGTAAGAAATGATTAGCATAATGAAAACAATTGCATAGAGTGTTATTAAGCCAATCAACATCCCATATCCCATCGCTCTAACGATGTCACGAGTCTTCTTTGCACCGAGCTTGATAATCACTACGCCCCATACTCGGCCACAATAAGTCCCTACAATCGTTCCTACGCTTAAAGAAACAGCAATACCCAGTATATCCGAACGATTCAAGGGTACATGTAAGTGGAAGAGCACCAAAACAACCGTTAGCGCAACTCCGAAGCCAAACCAACAACCTGTTAATGTTTTTTTGAATATTTTCATAGGAATAGAGGAGACATACAGATGTCACTGAAGTGGATGAAGGATATAATGCTCAGTATATATCAAAATACTTGGCCTGGCATGTCTACCCTTCAATGTAATGGTTTTGAGGTTACCCTCACAAGAAAACGGATTAAAAATATTAATTTGCGAATTAGCAGAGATGGCAGCGTACATATCAGTGCACCGTTACGCGCTTCCATCCATAACATTCAGCAATTTATCGAGCAGAAGCAAAGTTGGATCCGAGCCCATCGGGATCGGATTTTAGCCCGAGCAATCCCCAAAAATCATGCGTTCAATACCGGTGATTTGTATCCTTTTTTAGGACAAGACTATCCTGTAATTATCCATGAAAACGCGCAACAACAGGGTATAACCATTGAAAAACAGCATATTTCTTGCTACGTCAAAGCTCAAGCAACGTTAGAGGTAAAACAAAGTTTATTCCAAAATTGGCAGCGCACTCAAATGAAGCTGTTACTACCGGATTTGATTCGTAAATGGGAGCCATTGATTGGCGTGCAAGTGGGAGAATGGGGCGTAAAAAGAATGAAAACCCGTTGGGGCTCTTGCAATCCTACCAGCAAAAAAATTTGGATGAACCTACAATTGATTCACGAACCACTTCGTTGTTTAGAATATGTGTTGGTTCATGAAATGGTGCATTTATTAGAAGCCAGTCATAACAGAAGATTTCATGCACTAATGAGCAAATTTCTTCCAGAATGGCGTGAATGTAAAAACCAATTACGCCACGCTCCGATTTTTATATAATTTCCAATTATCTAAATTTATAGCCCTTTTGGGATTTAATTAAAGCGCTTGTTGTGCAATAAAAACACAAAAAACAATTAATCATAAATCACTAGTTAGGGTGAACGCATACTACGAACGACATTAAGATGACTCGTTCGTGCGATCTGTCGTTTTACAACTCTTCTTCAAAACCAAAATACCGCAGATCTTTTATTCGCATTGGGTACAAAATCCCATCCAAATGATCGTATTCGTGTTGCAGGACTCGCGCATGAAATCCCTCGGCAAAACGTGCAATGCGCTGGCCATTGATATCGTAGCCGCTATAGTTGATTTTGGTATAGCGCGGTACCAAGCCCCGTAACCCGGGGACGCTTAGGCAGCCTTCCCAACCATCAACCATCTCATCTGTCAGCACTTCTATCTCTGGGTTTATCAACACGGTAAAAGGGATAGAGTTTTCATCTGGGTAGCGAGGATTTGCCTCGAACCCGAAGATAATAATGCGTAGTTGATAACCAATTTGCGGCGCAGCAATCCCCACCCCGTCCTCTTCCTTCATAGTATCCAGCATATCACTTATAATACTTTGCAGCTGAGGATCAGCAAAATCACGCACCGGCAATGAGGGTTCTGCTAATTTGGAGTTGCCCATTTTTACTACCGCTTTGATCGCCATCATAGCTCCTAATTATACCGGTTTCAGGGGTGCGCCTGCCAAACTTAGCCATTCTTCATTGCTCAAATCCGCTACGGAACCATGACCAGGCATTGGCAGGATTTGATATGCTTCCATCAATTGGACCATTTGGGATAACCGCTCTGCTGGATCATAAATTTCTACAACTGAGATCAATTTATCAATGATCTCTTCTCTATCAACCTGGGTATTCACTTCTATATTTTTATGTTGTGCATACATCAATAATTGCGTGTACATCGCTTCGAGCGCAGGACGCATCGTTTGAAATTGGCTATCTAAATTTGTCTGATTTTGTGTAGTCCCTTGCTCCCAAACATGCCATAAAAAATGACTTCCTTGCGCGCAGTAGACTGTATCAAATGAAGTTTGATAATCGTGATTGTCTGTTTGGAAAAAATAAGAGCGATCGATACACATATGGTGCGAATAGCGATCTCCCAAAGTATGCACAAACATACCCATTTTGGCGTAATCAGCATCTTGAGGGGTCAGATATGCTTGCAGGCTGTCATCTGTCGCTAATACGGGATTTTGTCCGCTGTGATCGGTGTCATTGATTCTAAAAGTGCCCAACGAGGTCACAAAGGGTATCTTCAATTGTTCAAGTCCCACCGCAGTGAAACTGATTGAACTATTGATCACCTCAGACGAAGAGGCGCAGTCCGCAGGATTCCCTTCTTGGTCTTGAGTAAGACCATACACACACATGGTAGATTTATCGTCAAAGACCCAAGCATGAAAATCATTCAAAAGTTTTTCGGATTGGGCATATTCGGGAGACAGATAATCGACAGGAAAAGGCTGCCTTGGTGGCATTTGACCATCTACAGAATAACGAGCATGCAGATGCAACCACATGCCGCCTGAATCGGCATCAAAGCGACTCAATCCATTCACCTGGGGTGTGGTTAACAAACAAGCATTGTCCATAGCAGATCCCCACTGCTCCTGGCAGGATGCAATGGTATCGCTGGATAACAAGGGATTACCATTTTGATCAAAGGGGGTATAATAAGATTGATCGGTGGCCTCTGAATAAATGGCCATTTGGTACGCCTGCCAGGGCGTATAACCAATCAGCTGCGCCATCACATAGGTTGCATCTGTATGGACCAAACTGCGGCCACCCACCACCGTACTGCCATTCAAACCACTTAAGCTATCACCTGTTGCTGCCAAACGACACAGTCCTTGCAGGATTGGTGTCAAATGACTGGTTCTGCATAATTCGCCGACCCCAATACAATTGACAATTTTATTGACCGTTGTACCCGAGATCGGCTCGAAGCAAACATCCTGTCCAAAAGCGTACACAGAAGTCTGCGCATTCAATACGATACCTAGTAAAACCGGGAAGCGAATATCCATATCCTTTTATCCAAATTACAAAAATAAGCTCTAAGAATATCTGGATTACACTTACGACACAAGAAACGTTAGATTCTTGACGGGTATATCCTGAACAGACCCACACGATCCTGGTTCAAACGAAGGATCTCTGCTTCATAAAATCGGTCTTGGATTTCTGGAGATCCTTCGCTAAGCGCCTAGGACGTGTACTAGTACTAGGTACCAAATTTTTTGGATGCGTCCAGAACAACCGAGTCCTGATCTGCCTTGGGTGCACCCGTCTTAAATAAACTCACTTGGCTCACATTAGTAGGCGTAACAGGCGGTTGTCCCATTTCTTTGGAGCGCGCGGCTGCAGCGTCAACGCCGGTCATAAGTAGAGTGAGTAACCCTGAGTTTTCAAAGCTTGTCACTGCCGCATGCGTCGTACCATTAGGCGAAGTGACTTGACGACGGGCTGCCTCAAATGCCAATTCACTATTTTCTAATAATACCGACGAGCCCTTCATCAGTTGAATAAGGCATTTTCGTCTCAATGGTTTGTCATTGGCCATCAATCCATGTTTATCGGCAATGGTTTCAAGATATTCTAAGATCAAAAAGAAATAAGCAGGTCCACTTCCAAAAAGCCCGGTAAAGATATCCATTTCCTCTTCATTGCTAAGAGGCACCACATAACCTACCGTTTCAAGCATACCTGTTATTATTTTGAGCATATTGTCAGGAATATTCGGTGTATGCGTCAGCGCAATAACGCCTAATTTTTCTTTTACTGGCGTATTAGGCATAATGCGCATATAACGTTTCGCCATACCACAGTAGTCTTGCATTTCAAGTATCGACTTCCCAGCCGCCATTGATATCACAACAACATCCTTATCTAGAACTGGCGCTATTTCTTCAAAAATACTTTTAAAATCTTTGGGTTTGGCACCATAGATCACAAGCTTTGCACCGCGCACTGCATCGCGATTATTTTTTGCAACAGGATAGCTTGTTGAACGGGTCCCAGCACATAAACTGGGGCTGGCAACCACAAATTTTTTCGGATCTAACAGTGGCCCTACACCCCGTAAAAATGCTTCCATCATATTGCCGCAACCAACAATACCCACTTTTGAGAAAACATCATGAATCTTCAAGACCTTTTTAGCTCCGTGCATTTTGATACTCCTGTCATACATCTAATTGTTTTGATGCCCCAAATAAAGGCATAAAACATAGTATTCATTTTTTTGATCAAAGGCACGAAAAAAATGCGCAATTCCTCAAATTATGATCAGAGTGTCATGAAAAATTCATAAAAAACAATGGGCATAAAAATTGTTGATAGCAACAATCATGACATTGCTATCAATGAGACGACCATCAAGAGTAAAATTTGGCTATGATAAAGAAAAAACAGACAGAACCCATGATTGCTTTTAGGTTAAAAGCATCGTCCGCAAACTTTCAGCATCCGGATGTACATCCAAAATCTGAGCAGCTGTTTTCCCTTCCACATTAGGCTGATCCCAAATACTAAATGCCGCTAATAATTGTGCTTTGGCAGATTGGGTTGGCTTAGAATTTAAATTATGATCTTTTAATAACACCATCAAAGGAGTATCCCCCATGTCATTCACTGTATTCAAGCGTTGACTGTCTGGCAATAATTTACTAATCGTAGAAAAAGCTGCTTCATCAGGAACCTCTTCTGAGATTGCGGCAAATAATTCTAAAGTCAAAGGAGTAGTTGCTCTACGAATTTCGGTATTTAGCAAGGTGGTATAATCCTGAAGGCTACCACAACTGTCCGAAGCCCCTGCGACAATTGAAACAATTACGTCTTCTGCCAACCGTTGTAATTCTTTTCTTTGCGCTCCTTTTGCGGTTTTTTCTTGAGCCAATAATGTCTCTTTCCTTTTAGCAAGCGCTTGGCTTCTTAATAAATCCTTTCCCAAAGCGTGACCACTAATGTGCTCAATATGTACAGGCACCTTTACTTCAGCAAATACAGAAGAGGCTGATTTCTGCGTTCCAGCTACTTTTACGCCTTTCCCAGTATTATCTTGGAGCTGCAAAACCCAATACTGGCCATTCGAACCAGGCTTTCCATCTAGCCGCCAATACTCACTATTTATGAGCGTGCTCTCTCGTGTCACCTTAATGCCAATACTTATTTCTTGGCTAATACAACTTACGAAATGTGCAAAAGTTTCTTTTATCTCGTTGAGCGTTAAGTCTGCTGTTTCACGCAGATAGGATTGCTCTAAACTTACAAAAGTATTTTTCGCAAGCTTTTCTAATCCTTCGGGCAGATCCATCTCTAATATAGAGTGTCCTGCTTCAAAGGCTTGGATACCCTGACGAGCCAAAGCAGCTTCGTGTTCAGACATTTTATGTGCTCTAAGGGTTTGTTGCTTGTCACCAACCAGCGCACTATATTTTGCACGGTGTTGGTAGGACTCAGAAGACTCCAAAGCCAGTAATATAGATCTTATTTGTTCAAATTCTTGAACAATGGGTACCGCACATACTAAGAAAGACGTAACGCCAAAAGAGCTCGAAGAACTAGCGCAACGCGCATACAGTGCGCCAATTGTAGCAAACCTCCAATCAGGTGATTTACCAAGCGTCATTTGGGCCGAAAAAATCGGTGTACCGGAGCAACCTTCTTGCGGTATATGGCCATCCAAACTCTGAAAACGTATCGGAAGCTCGTGTGCTGCAGAAACAGGTGCTAGATAATGGATATGAAAATTGAGATCCACATAAAAATAATAAACAGACGGATAAACACTATCTAAAGACAAAGGGTTAGAAGGTATCACCGCATGGATCCCGCAAGTGTTCACTACCACAATATCTGGCGAGACCACGCTATCCCATGGTCTGTGATAAGCCTGCTCGGCATCGAGCAAAAATTCTGTGCCATCAGATTTTTTTAATACAATGCCCTGTTCTATTTCAGAACTATGTTTGATCACATGCGCATTAGACACCAACCAGCGCTCATGCTGAAAAAAACCCATGCCCACTCTACCGCAGGCAGTCTCTATCCCAACCAAAGCAGGAAAAATATCCCGCTCTATTTGGGTGACAAGATTGGTTTTATTGTCGAATAAAGCTTTGCTATGCCGCACGTGGCCAGCATCTCGTGCTCTTTGTTCCGCTGCAAATATAGACAACTGTTGCCGTCTCTCTTTTTCGTACTTTGAATTCATAAGCGTTTCATCAGGCAATCGGTCAAGAGTAGCATTATTATACGTATAACCGTTTTTCACCGGCTCCATGCAAATTTTCAACGCAGCGTGGACAAATCTCAGGATGTTCTGAGTTTTCACCGACATCCTCTACATGATGCCAACATCGAGTACATTTTTTTGCAGCAGTTTTATGCACAGTAATCGCGTATTGTCCTGTTTCACTACAAAACGCATCTGTAGGCCAATTATCTGTTTGAGTGACCGCTACTTTTGAGGTCAGAAATACAAACCGTAATTCATCGTTTAGACGCTCCAGATAAGCCACGGCTTCTGGTTTGGCGTAGATGGTCACTTCCACTTCCAAAGACTGAGCAAATAGTTTCTGATTACGACCATTTTCGATGGCCTTATTCACATCATTGCGCATTTGCTGGATGTATTGCCAAAAATCAGCATTGAGCGTTGTATCAGTATCTATTGGAAACAAATGCTCATACCAACTATCTGTAAATACATACTTCCCATGCTCGCCTGGCATATATTGCCAAATCTCATCTGCGGTGAAAGACAGGATTGGCGCAATCCAACGCACAAACGCTTGTAAAATATGATAAATCGCCGTTTGACTGCTACGTCGTGCACGCGAATCGCTTTGCAAAGTGTATTGGCGATCTTTGATAATTTCAAAATAAAATGCTCCCATCTGAATAGAGCAAAAATGCATGATATTTTTTAAGATTTTATGAAACTGAAACTGCTCATAATCTTCTAATATTCTTTGTTGCATTTGATAAGCAGCATCCACCGCCCATCTATCCAAAGCCAGCATATCTTGAGATGCAACCATGTCCGTTTTAGGGTCAAAATCATGCAAACTCGACAGCATATAACGGCCTGTATTGCGGATTCTGCGATACATATCCGAAATAGATTGTAAGATCTGTTTCGATAGCGTCATTTCCTTAGTGTATTCTGTCGAAGCGACCCATAAACGTAAAATATCGGCACCATATTCATTAATGATGTCATTTGGCTCAATACCATTTCCCAAAGACTTCGACATTTTGCGACCAGTACTGTCCACAGTAAAGCCATGGCTGAGTACTTGTTTGTAGGGCGCAATGTTCGTAATAGCGGTAGCCAATACCATCGAAGACATCAGCCAACCTCGGTATTGATCAACCCCCTCGACATACAAATCAGCACGTTGTTGATGAAACTCTGGGCGTTTTTTTACCACAGTTAAATTCGTACACCCTGATTCAAACCATACGTCTAATACATCAGATACTTTCTCATATTGCTCAGCATCGGCTCCTAATAAAGTCTTAGGATCAAGCGACCACCAAGCCTCAATGCCGGATTTTTGAATTTCGGCTGCTACAGTTTGCATAATTTCAACCATATTGGGATGCAATGCGTGGGTATGCTTGTGGATGAACAGACACATGGGAATACCCCAGGTTCTTTGTCTTGATATACACCAATCAGGTCTCTTTTCAGTCATTATTTTTAAAAGATTCCCTCCATGCGCAGGCATCCAATTCACTTGAGTAATTTGCTCTAAAATCGCATCACGTAATTGATGACGACTCAAATCAATAAACCATTGTGGCGTTGCTTTAAAAATAATCGGGGTTTTATGACGCCAGCAATGAGGATAACTATGTAAATACTCTTCGCTAAGAAACAAGGCATGATTAGAGTTCAAAACGTTCAACAAGGTTTCATTCGCTTCAGAAATAGTTTGATTTTCCACATATTCTGTTCCGGGAATAAACTTGCAATCTGTAGACAACAAATTGGTTATTTCAAGCTCGTAACTTTGACCTACCAAATAATCGTCTTGGCCATGGGCAGGCGCGGTATGTACCGCTCCTGTGCCCGACTCATCAGTCACATGTTGGCCTAAAATAATAGGCACTTCCACCGCATAAAAAGGATGTTTGACAAGCTCTAATTCAAGAAGTTGACCTTTACATATTCCAAGCACTTGATACTGCGCAATGTTCTTTTTTTGCATTAGCTCAGCCACCAATTTGCTGGCAATAATTAACTTTTCCGCATTAGCACCGTACTCAACAATGGCATATTCTATATCGGGGTGCAGAGCCACCGCTTTATTAGCGGGTAGCGTCCAAATTGTCGTCGTCCAAATTAAAACTGCCAAAGGACCTTGGAGTTGAGGCAAATGAAACTTTTTATAAACAGATTCAGGATTAGTCAGCGCAAATTTAACGAACACTGAGGTAGACGTCACATTTTCATATTCTACTTCTGCTTCAGCCAGGGATGAGCTGCAACTCGTACACCAATTAACCGGTTTGTTATTACGAACCAAATACCCCTTTTCTAAAAGCTGCGCCAAAATGCGTATGTTCTCGGCTTCAATGTCATACGCCATAGTAAGATATGGCTTTTCCCAATCCCCCATAATTCCTAAACGCTTAAAATCTGCTTTTTGGAGTGCGACTTGTTCCGTTGCGTAGGCACGACAAGCTTGTTGGAATTGGTAAGGATTGGCTTTGTCAGCCGCGATCCCTAGTTTTTTTTCTACTTTTAATTCAATCGGTAAACCGTGACAATCCCAACCCGGAATATAAGGGGTATGAAATCCAGACAAGGTTTTAGATTTGATGATAATATCTTTGATTACTTTATTTAAGGCATGCCCTAAATGAATATTACCATTGGCATAAGGAGGACCGTCATGCAAAACAAACAATTTATCAGTCGGTTTGCTCGCCAGCATTTGTTCGTACAATTTATCCAGCGCCCATTGTTGCAAACGTTTCGGCTCATTTTCAGCCAGATTGCCACGCATTGGAAAATCGGTTACGGGTAGATTAAGCGTTTGTTTATAGTCTTGCACAATTTAGCCTTTTATTGTCTATAGCAAATCCCCTGAAAACTAATCGAAAATTGATCAAAAGTCAATGACAACGCTAGTGATCACATCCTAAGAAAGGCCTTAAAAGCGAGGAAAATTAGGTTTGTTTTTGAGCATTTGAAAAATCCTACACTTCAACTACACTTTAGTCTTGAAACCTGCTCGCCTTACTAGCCCCTCAACAAGGAAAAAAAATGGAAATAAAATACACAAAAATAATGTCAATTATTGTCGGAACTTTTTTTGTTGCTACAAGTAACGCAACCACCCCTCATTTCGATACGCTTCCAATTATAAAGAAAGACAATAATAATGCCCCGTTCCGTCTTCGCCTCTCTAATGGAAATGAGCAAAATATAAGATTACAAGCACTCACACAATCCGAAGCCGTCAACGCAATGAAAATTGGCTCTAATGTACAAAATGTCAAACCCTCTCAAACTTATACAGTTACCACAACGGTACCTAATATTAATAGTTTCTATGGCAATGGCCAACTACCTGTTCTAAATCAGCAGGATTTTGGTACCTGCGTTACCTTTTCTACTTCTGCAGCCTTGAGTTATTTAACAACCGGAACCACAACAAATGTCGCCCCATTATATGTTTTAGACCAAGGGTATATTGATGAAGATGGCTTTAAACATTCAGGCTGGGATGGTTTGACAAATGCAGGAGTATTACTTCAAAGAGTATTAGCCAGTTATGAAAACGTACCAGGCCAAAACCAGGGATATTATCCTAATTATGATCAGACTAAGAATACTTACGATCTATTATCTAAAGAATATGAGTTAAGTGGTGAGCAGGGTAATTTAACTGCGAAGCAACTTAAAAAAAGTCGATTCTATAAGCAGTTAGCCACCTATCATGCGACAGCGGCTAAGACGTCTCCCACTTTATTTACCAACGTCATCGCTTCTAATCTTAATTTATCAACTGGAAGCTCAAAGAATGCCAGTATTGTAAAACAAGCATTAGACAATGGTAATTTGGTTTTGATGGATTTCAATGTATACGACTCAAATGCTTCCAAATCCTGCACAAAAGGAGCCGTATCCACGCAAGGAACAGCGAAATACACCTACAACAGTTCTACTGGAACGTTAACTCAAAGTACGCCAGACAAAGATACTAACGCTTGGGTGAACCCGACTAAGTGCTTGTTGGGTGAGCATCAAATTTGGGTAGTATCGTATGGTACAGATAATGCCGGCAACACCATGTTTATTATCCGCAACTCATGGGGAGATTCAGGTGATCAAGGACAATATTATATGAGCGACTTTTATTTGAATAACGCAGCAACCTATGCCGCTCAGGTATCTCTTAAAAAATAAAAAAATTATCTAATGGTTATTGATGCTCATACGTCGATAACCATTACACTCCATTTAGAAGAGCCTGTACGTTGGTATATTCAAATTGAGCGTTCATGTGCAATATAATTTATGGTCGCGGGAAAACTGTATCATTTAAGATACATTTTCGGTAATTATTTTAAGGACTCACGCAACACTCCAGAGATCAGAGTTTTGCGTAAGTCATGATTTTAAGCAGAAGGACAAAGTTTATTTACAATGCATGATTCAGAAACAGTCTGTTCACCGCCATGAGTAGATGACGTACTCCACATACATTTAAGATCTTTGCAACTCGGAGCTGCCAAACAAGATGTCTGATCCGTATAACTATCACATGTCTGCTGACAATTAGTACGGTCAGGGCAAGATCATGTGTGTCCATAAATGACTCAAATAGCCGACTTCCCGAGCTTTATGCGCGGGATCCAGAGATCTTGCTAAATTCCCAGATCCCGCGGACGAGCCGCGGGACGTAGTAAATTGGTCATTGGTTGCAAATTAAATTCTAATAGAGCATTTATTCAACACACATGCGGTTGCCCTGTTAGTACGGTGAGTCAAGTCCTACCTAAAACTAAACTTATAGGACTTAATCACCAATATTCAGTAATAGCGCTGGTACCCCAATATTCTTCAATCCGGCGCCTGATTGCAGGCGAGGTATGAGGGCGTTGTAAGAACGGTAGAACCGCATTTATCTTCCACTAATTTTGTTTCGCACTCAGAGCATTTTTTGCCAAAGTCTTACCCAAAGTCCAAATAGATGCCCCTACTTGATGTAAATCACCCATTGTCTGTTGCAATGCAGAAATAGTCCAATCTCGATCTTTCGCCGTTAAATTCAATGGCGGCAACAATTTGATAACATTCATCCCGTGACCTGCCACCTGAGATAACAGTCGATGATTTTGCAACAAAGGGATAGCAATCATTTGGCTAAACAAGCCCTTCTGAGCAGCTTCCATGAAAGTCCAAGCTGCTTTCAGACGCATGCTTTTAGGAGCGTGGAACTCTACAGCAATCATCATGCCTTTGCCGCGTGCTTCTTTTAAGAACTCAAACTGACTTTGGTTGGCGTTGATCGCACTAATGATCTCCTCTCCCACCACAGCGCTGTTTGCCACTAATTTTTCTGTTTTGAGGACAGACAGCGTTGCCAAACCAGCTGCCATAGCAAGGTTATTTTTCGCAAAGGTAGAACCATGCACCACTGCCCTATCCATACGGCTAAACACGCTATCCATAATAGTTTGAGTCATAGCAACTCCCCCTATCGGTACAAATCCTCCAGATAACGCTTTGGCCATCAAAATCATATCCGGTTGAATGTTCCAATGCTCAATAGCCCAAAATTTACCCGTACGCCCTAGACCCGTTTGCACCTCATCGACCACCAACAAAGTACCGTATTGCTTACATAAGCGTTCTACTTCCGGCAAATAGCCCTCATCCGGCACTATCACCCCTTTGCCTTGAATAGGCTCAACAATGAATGCAGCCACATCTCGCTTGCACAGTGCCTGCTCCAAAGCCTCCAAAGAATTAAATGGAATGGAGACACAATCTGGCAAAAACGGACCAAACCCGCTGCGAAATATGCCCTCTCCGCAAAGCGACAAAGCACCTAAAGTTAAGCCATGATAACCATTGTCACAATAAAGAATACGCGAACGTTTTGTGGTGTAACGCGCAAATTTGATGGCCGCCTCAACCGCTTCTGTCCCCGAATTACAAAAAAACATCCGCGTTAAATGCTCCGGCAGCGTGGCTAAAATTTCTTTGGCTAATAACCCACTCAACCATGACACATCCATTTGGACCAAATTAGGTAAATCGAGCGTCATCGTCTCATGCAAAGCTTGAATCACCGTAGGATGGTTCCGCCCAATAGCAAATACGCCAAATCCGCTTAATAAATCTAAATATTCATTGTTATCTTGATCATACAAATACTGCCCAACCGCTTTTTGATAATTTTTATCATACCCAATCGTCCGTAATACCTTCACCATTTGGCGGTTGAGATAACGTTCGTTCAAATCGTATTGGCACCCTTGATACTGAGCGCGTAGATCTTTGATGCTAAATGACATAATGTTCGCTATTCTCCATCTTTGATTGCAAAATTCCCAGCTGCGTAGCGCTATGTATCGTTCTTTGGGCCTGACTAAAATGTTTGGCAAATGCCAATAAAGTAAACAATAATGTTGGTTGCCTAAAAAGGGTCCCTATCAGCTTAGGTAAAGAGACGGTAGGTAAGCAACAGTTCAATAATGATTGCGGCATATGCAAATCTATGCTGTCCAAAATCACACGAATAGCCAAAAAATTAATTTGACAACGGAGTGCTTCTTGGGCAATCAGAAAACTTTCCATATCTGCAACACCAGCCCGTGTTTTATGATATAACTGTTCTTTTTCCTCAAGACTAGTTAAAACATGGGCGGTATGCGCTAGACGTTTTTGAACAATATTGTGATCTTTTTTTAACCCAGCAATGAACGCCGTTTGTAAACTCTGGTGGCAGCGAATCGTTTGCGTATCCCATACCACCTCGTCCGGAATACACAGCGTCCCCGTTGTAAGCTGCGGCGCTAGCCCAACTGCCGTACCCAAGCTAATCAGGGTTGCAAATTGCCCAGACTCTGCATGACGTTTGATAAGCGGAAGCGCAGACTCTCCCATGCCCGTCACAATCAGCATCGCGTTGTCACTCAACGGATAGCTTTCACCAATGTGCATACGATGTGGAACGATGCGTTGGACTTCCATAGGCAATGCAACCAGGATCCCAAACATCGTCACACTTCAGTATTATTCAGAAGATTGGGTAACTCAGGCGCCATCTTACCTTTGGTTCTGGGCCCCCTTAATGACACCGCAAGTGCTTTGAAAGGATGCAAAAACATATCATTCACAGCAGTCCCTTCATACCCACAACTCGCCATACAATTATTGCACTTCTCATTCCGACCAACGCCATACTCTTCCCACTTTGTCTCTTTGATCAACGTCTCAAAACGACTGGTCACGCCACGATTCAGTAAATAACAAGGTTTTTGCCACCCAAATACGTTGTAGCAAGGATTACTCCATGGCGTACATTGATATGATTGGTTGCCCGCTAAAAAATCTAAAAACAGGGAAGAATGCGAAAAAGGCCATTTCTTTTGCGACGTTTTCCATTTAGCTAAAATTCCGCGGAATAAATTTTTGGTTTCTTGCCGAGATAGAAAAATATCCTGACGTGGCGCATCTTCATAAAAATACCCAGGGGACATCGTAATCTGATCCACACCTAATGCTGTCGCAGTATCAAAAAATTCGGCCATCTCTTCAGGTTCTACATCATTAAAAATGGTGCAATTAACACTCACTCTGTGGTTGTGTTGTTTTGCCAATTTGATCGCTTCAACGGCTTTGTCATACACCCCTTTACGGCAGACAGACGCATCATGCCGTTCCTTGAGCCCATCCAAATGGACAGAAAAAGTCAAATAAGGCGAGGGCGTAAATTCATGAATTCTTTTTTTCAATAACAAGGCATTGGTACACAGATACACGTATTTTTTGCGATCAATGATACCTTGAACAATTTTAGGGACGTCCTGATGAATCAGCGGCTCTCCCCCTGCAATAGACACAATCGGTGCACCACATTCATCCACAGCCTGCAATGCCTTCTCTACCGGCATCCTTTTGGCAAGCTCGTGATCTGGCCGATCGATTTTACCACATCCCGCACAAGCAAGATTACATTGATACAAAGGTTCAAGCATCAAAACAAGCGGATATTGTTTGATATTTCGTAGGCGTTGACCTAAGACATACTTCCCAATCATGATACTTTGCTTTAGAGGAATACCCAACACTATCTCCTTATTTATCGAATATTATGCTAATTTTCTGCACTTTCATTAGGGTCTGTTGACAATTCATCTTCAGACCCTATGCGTTTACACAATCCTGAGCACTAGCTTCCCGCGTTCTCTCCCGCGTATTTTTGGTATTGCTCTGCAATTGTTCAGTCCAATATTGATGGTAACAACCCACCGCCATCAATGGCCAACAATGTCGATACAAATGATAATTGATCATGAATCCAGCTGATGTCAACGAATCCGCATTTTTTATTGCGCCCACTTTGCGTCTACCATCTCCGTATCCAGGAAAACCACAGCCCGTATAATGAGGTTCATCCCAAGTGCCTAAAGTATTCATCGTGTCACATAAATATTTGACCCCTGCTTCCACCGCAGGATGTTGGTAATACCCAGCTGCCATCAAACCAAGTAAAGCCCACGCCGTTTGTGATGGCGTACTAGGCCCTTGTCCACGCTGCTCAAGATCGACATAAGAAGCACAGGACTCCCCCCAGCTCCCATCTGCCTGCTGGTGTTGCAACAAAAATTGGGCTGCTTTTTGGATGCGGGGTTTCATCATGTCTTCACCCACTTTGGGTAAGGCACACAAAACACCAGCCGTTCCGTAGAGATAGTTGACTCCCCAGCGGCCAAACCAACTCCCATCCTGCTCCTGCTCCTGATAAATATATTTGAGCGCTTTTTTAATCACCGGATGCTGGGTCGTATACCCAATTAATCCTAATGCTTCCAACACATGTGCTGTGACATCCACACTCGGGGGGTCCAAGACCTCGCCAAAATCAAAAAAAGGGAATTTGGCTAAAAAAGAAGAATTGTTGTCTTTATCAAACGCGGCCCACCCCCCTTGCTTGCATTGCATGCCCAAGATCCATTGGGTTGCTTTATCGATGGGCACATCAAAAGAATTTCCCGAAGAATTTTGTTTGGCATGCCACAATGCAATCAACACCTCAGCTGTATCATCCACATCCGGATAATGATTATTCTCAAATTCAAAAGCAAAACCACCTGGCTCAAGTTTAGGTTGAGTGATTTGCCAATCGCCCCCTACAAAAATTTGTTTTTGCAATAACCACGAATATGCCAAGCGCAATTGTGGATGCGAAGGCTCGAGACCTGCTGCGTGCAACGAATTAATCATCAGTCCAGTATCCCACACGGGTGAAATACAGGCTTGGATTTGTAATGTACCCTCAGAATAAATTGAAAATGTGTCAAACCCTTGCAACCCTTTCTGGAGTACGGGATGGGTGACGGAATACCCCAAGGTATACAGCGCGATCAATGAATACACCCAAGGTGGTTGAATACCGCCCCAAGAGCCATCGGCTTCCTGATGAGATATTATCCAATCTATGGTTTTATTCACGGCCTTTTGGCGGCCTGGTTTCCAGGGGAAATGATGATACAAATTCACTATTTTCGAAATACCTAATAAAAAACTGCTTTCTTTGTTACGTCCTTTTAATATCAAGTCATCCAAATGACAGTCTGCAGGAATTTCTTTGACTGGTCGCTTCATCATCACCAAACTGAGCGGTAAAATAGTAGCTCGTGCCCAACTTGCAAAGGCGTAAATATTAATAGGTAACCAGGTAGGTAGCAGGATCAATTCCGGAGGAATGATGGGAATATTTTTCCAAGACCACTGACCAAACAAAGCTAACCAGATTCGAGTAAACATACGCACGTTTAACAGTCCACCCGATTGCAAAATAAACATTTTAGCTCTTTCTAGCCGTGGATCAGTTTTCGACATCCCACTGATTAGCAAAGCAAAATAGCACTCCACTGTCGTACTCAAATCCCCTGGACCTTGATAGTACAAAGTCCAAGAACCCTCATCTTGTTGTTGCGCTAAAATATGATTGACCAGTTGCTGGCGCTTGTGGGGATCGTCTAATCCTAAATAGTGCATTAACAATAAATACTCTGCTTCCATCGTACTATTTGAGTCCAATGGCGCTACCCAATAGCCTTCTGAATGCTGAATATTGAGCGCATAGTGAATGGCACGTCTTAATTTTTCTGCCGAAAGAGCTAGTAAATTATTCATGTTGTGACCGTACGTAAGGGAAATCCATAAGTTTGCAACCAAGCCTGTGCCAAAGTAAGATAAACCTCGGTTTTTGACAGTTTCACCGGCAAAGCAAACAATGTTTTACGCGCCAGGTGCATAGGTACCATGACCGAAAAACGAATACGTCGATGCGTGATAGCATTGGTATAGGCTTTGGCATCCTCTAAATACAACAAAGCCTTTGCACGCCAATCTTGAATAATTGAAGGGTGCTGCCCTAATAGTTTGCCTAGACTTTCCTTAGTCAGACAGTCTCCAGAAAACAAATCGGTTTGAATCGGCAAATAACAGCGTCCTTGCGTCAAATCGTGATGGACATCCAGTAGGATATTAGTCAATTGCAATGCTTTACCAAACGCAACAGCTTTGGGTAACAGCTGTTCCACATTTTCTCTAGTAAAATTTGGAATACACAGGCAACACAATTTTGTCCAAAACTCGCCAACTGAACCAGCCACCAAATACAAATACCGGTCCAACTCATGCTCGGTTGTAAAATAATTGATTTCTGGACTGCTATCAAAATAATCCAGATCGATGGCCTGCCCTTCAAAAATCAGCACAAGAACTTCTTGGATTAAGGTTTGTATAGGGACAGATTGGTGTTGTAATCGAGAGAGTAAAAAACCGCAGCTCTCGAGTAAACTCAAATCTTGATTTGAAAAATAAGGCAAACAAACACTTATTTGCTGATACAAATGCGTTAGATATTCTGGATTGTTGGGATGCTGCACACAGCGCTTTAAACTAGATAACAGATCACTGCGAGCTGAGACCGGAACAAACTGCTCATCAACCACCGTATCTGACAAGCGAGCTAATAGATAAGCCAAAGACATCGGCTCTCGAATCGCCTCAGGTAAATAAGTCAGACTTAAATAAAACGTTCTTGCTACCGACTTCAACAAAGGGTCTATTTTAACCAAGTGATCATCAGAATCTGAGCTAGACTGATTTACGTTGCAAAACACCATCTAAAGATCCCCGTGATACATAATGTCAGCTTCTCAGTTCGGGTCAATCGAATCCTGTGACCCTGCAACACTTCCTGAGGTTGTTTTTTGATTTTATCCAATAATGACGCATACGAATAAGTCATCAATAATAAACTGAGTGATCCGCGTTTTGACACCATTTTCTCAAGCTTTTTCGATGCAGAATAATAATACTCAGCCTGAGCAATCATTTTATTTAACGCTTGTTCAAGTTCTGTTGTTTCCCCCATCCACTCAGCCGGAATAAACCATTTTCCTTCCTGCGCATCCAAATGGACATCGCGCACAATATTGGTTAACTGAAGTGCAATCCCACGATATTCAGCCATTTTCTGAGCGGCATTCCCGCCTTCATAGCCCCAAATAGAGATGCAAATGAGCCCTACAGTGGATGCGACTCGATAACAGTATTCATATAAATCATCAAACGTTGCATAACTATTCTGTTGAATAGACTGTAATTGCCCCAAAAGCATGTCACGAAAATACGCCAGCGGAATAGGATAATGTTGGATAGTGTGATGCAATGCTAACCAAAATGAAGTGTCGTTAAGCGGATTTGATTCTGCGTACAATTGTTCTGTTTGCTGATAAAACGCATGAAGTTGTTTGATTTTTTCTTCCATCTCAAGATCGCCGTCAGCGATATCATCAATCGCTCGCATCCAAGCATAAACCGAAAACAAAGCATCGCGTTTATTTCTATCTAAGGTAAACCACATGCCTTGATAAAAATTACTGCCACTCTCCTTGGCAATTTTTCGACACAATTGATACGATTGTTCTACATTCACTCCCTGTCTATTCATAATGTGTAGTTCGTCCTTCATCCTACATTTTTTGGATATCAAAACACTCATTTAAAAGAGTATACAATGGTTTTTTGTCCGAAGGTAGTAGCTATACTGCGTATAGACTCATTGTGCGCACTTAGTTATAAAATCATGAATCAAAGTAAACGCAATACTATATTGCATAGACGGCAGACCTGGTAATTGATCATATCGATACCAAGCAGCCTCTGAGATCTCATTATTATCGATCACAATCTCACCCGAGTCATAATCTGCGGTAAAGGCCACCATTAAAGAATCGGGAAATGGCCAAGGTTGCGAATTGAAATAAGTAACGTTTTTGACGTTGATACCGACTTCTTCTTTCACCTCTCGATGCACTGTTTGTTCAAGACTTTCACCCGAATCCACAAACCCTGCAATCAAGCCAAAAACACCTGCTGGAAAATGCGGACTTCTGGCCATCAGGATCTGATCATCTTTGCGAATTCGCACAATAACAGACGGAGAAATACGTGGGAAAAAGCTCAGTTGGCATTCTGGACAAACCCTTTCAAACTCCTGCTTTGGATGGAGGGTTTTCGCACCACAACTGCCGCAATATTGATGGTGTTTGTCCCAATTCAAGATAGAGGAAGATTTTACAGCCAGACCAAATTGCTCACCCTGCATCAGTGCCAGCGCATGCCGCAATGGCACCGCTTGCCAACTATGCGGTATCACCTGCTTTGGATCGAGCTCAGCGCAATAATACTCAGTATTGTCATAGACCCCCAGCGAAAAATATCGAGCAAACGACGAGACCATCGGGCGCACTGCATCGTGCTGCAACATCGCATTATTCTGATCTAATAAGAGTAAACCTTCGTTTTGAAAAACCAGCCAATGTTGCTGAGCGTTTAGAAAAGAGGTCATATTCCATTCCTTACAAATACCGGCATCACATTTTGATTTATTCTACTGAAGCCATAGTCACAAGGCAATCAAACAGAATTAGAGGCTTTTATTCCAAAATTATCCGTGTAGGCTTGAAAACTTATGTTGGTCATCTAAAATGACTATACTGTGCGCAGTATACATTAACCAAAGGAATAATATGGCTCAATTTAATATTCACACGGCAAAAGCACATTTATCTGAATTAATTCAAAAAGCACTGCTGGGCGAGGAAGTCATTATTGCGCGAGATAATAAGCCCATGGTCAAATTGGTAACCATTCAACCGCTCAAACGACAACGTAAAATTGGAATTGCCAAAGAAATTATCAAAATTTCGGATGATTTTGATGCCCCATTAGACGATTTTGATGATTATCAATAATGCGTATTTTATTAGATACTCATACATTTTTATGGACAGCGGTCGGCTCTCCCCAATTAAGCGTGAATGCAACAAATCTGTTTTTGGAGACACAGAACGAATTGTATCTAAGTGTTGCGTCTGTGTGGGAAATAGCCATTAAATGCAGTCTGAGTAAATTAGTCTGTCATAAGCCTATTGAGGCTTATATTTTGGACGTATTGCAAGAGAATACCATTCAATTATTGAATATTGATTTTCGTCATGTTATGCGGGTGTCTAGCTTGCCATTTCATCATCGTGATCCTTTTGATCGCTTATTGATTTCACAGGCAATAGAAGAAAAAATACCTCTGCTCAGTTGTGATGCTGCATTGGATGCCTATGGTATTGAGCGACTTTGGTAATAAATATGACTGCTTTCTGATGAGCTGCGTATCTGCATGAAAGCGGGTCATAACAAAGCATTTCGTAATACAGGCGCTAAATCATGGAACTCTTGTGCATGATGAGAAAAGAATACCGACATAGAAGGATACTTCATTTCTATATGTCCGACTTTACGACTTCTCGCATCGCCAATCAATTTGGTTCCCACTTGCCCGGAAGACGTTTCTTTTAACCTATCAAATTGATCAAACATTGCAGACGTAATCTCTTTTTCCCATTTATAAGTCTTAGATTGGTTAACGAGTCCGCGCAATTTTGTCAGTTGCATGTCGTATTGCCGTTCATTGATATAAAAATACAGCGCCATACCTACTGTGATAGCTAGTATACAACCCAAAAAACCGCCACAAATATAAGCAAGCATAGTAATTTTTGCAATCGTGACCGCTTTACCAGCCGCATATAATAAGAGTAAATGGACTCCGTTTTGTAACAGCAATCCACCGCCCCCCAGGATAGTAAAAATCAATCCTTGCTCCAAAGCCATACGTTTACAGTCTCTATAGTCTTTTAAATTACTTTTTATGCTTTTTTCGATTGTTTGGATTAAATTGATCACAACCAGAAGTTCATCTGATCTTGGATGCTTTACATTAGGAATAGAAAGGATGCTGGCAATCAAAGCTTGTTGCGTTGCATCTGCAGTTATATTAATTTCGCTGAAGTTGCCTCTTGAGCGGGTCACGCTTTTAATGGAAACAATCAACTCAGCATATGCTTGAGAATCAGAACTATTATCAATCAACAGAATATCAGTTACTTTTCTCTGCTCATCAAATTGAATCCTATACAACTGATTTTGCTGCAAAACAATACCGTTAGAATTAGGCAATGTCCTGTCATTCTCTGCAAATAATTTCTGAATCGTTTCCGGCACTACTTCATCGCTATTTTTCAAATAAAACAAAACATACTGTTGATATAGATGATAATCATAAACAGTTCTTTGATCTTCATATAATGGAAAAACAACAGGGATCGCATTGATGGCCTCGTCAAGAACATCTTTTAAGACATCCAAAAGAAAACGATGGTAAAGATCGCTTGAAAGTCGGCGTCCTGTTGTAAGAGTTTGCTTGAAAGCCAATAGTTTGGCTATGACAACTCGTTCCATATCATTTTGTTCAGTTCTTGCAAACATATTTCGCTCATTTGTATTTAATTTATGCATTTTATGCTTTTTTAAAATAGATTGCAATCCAGGAAGCTAAAGCCAGGGCTCGAGCAGGAGAGTATCCGCTTTGCTATGGCCCCGCCATGCAAGCACTTGATTTCATTGCTATCATTCGCTATCATTTTGACATGGAGCATAAATTATGAGTAAACTCATGGCAAACATTAGCGTCAGAAAATTAGATAATCAAGTTTATAATCAACTTCGGATCAGAGCGGCTGAGCATGGTGTTTCGATGGAAGAGGAAGCCCGACAAATTATTTCTAAAGTTGTCTCCATTCCTGAGCGTATGAGCGATGTATTTAGAAAGCACTTTGGCCATGCGCATGGTGTTGATTTAGATATAGCCAACCATCAAGCTGCTCCACATAATCCAATGGATTTTAATTCATGATCATTCTGGATACAAACATCATATCTGAATTGATGAAAACCTCACCTAATCAGCATGTTATCGCCTGGCTTGACCAACAAGATCCCATGACATTGTTTACGACTTCGATCTCGATTGCAGAAATAATTTATGGTCTTGATGTGTTGCCCGCAGGAAAACGCCGAGACTATCTAGAGGTTGCGTTTAACCAAGTTCTCATTGACGCATTCAAGCATCGTATTCTGATGTTTGATGAGCATGCTGCACACGTTTACGGGAAATTGATGGGACGCAGAAAAATAACCGGCCGTCCATTGAGCGTCCTCGATGGTCAAATTGCTGCAATTGCTAAAACGAATCAGATGAGTTTGGCTACACGAAATACACGTGATTTTTTTGATTGCGAATTAAATGTGATTGATCCATTTGACACCCATTCCACATCAGGCATTGCTTAAAAAACGGCCAGCCAGACTGATTGGCCGTCTCAAAAAAAAGCCTAAAACAACGCTCGAATATCTCCCATCGACGGTAATCCAATCAATTTAAGACGGATTAAAATGAGAACCAGACAGCAAGTACAATAAAAAATAGTCAAATAAGTAGCTACCCATGACTTGAGTTTGTTTCCTTGCGCCACGGCAAACCCGGCATGTTGATCGCCTCTATTTTTCCAGCGTTGTTGCGGCAAGCGAAATACGATGTAAAGTTTAATAATCGTACTCATAAGTTGATTGATATAGAGTAAAAAGGGAAAGCTCATATCAATGCGCCGCGCATGGATAAATAACATGCATGACATACACAAACGTGAGAAAGCTATCCACAAAAACGCAACCAAAAGAAACTCAGCACCACTGCTCAGCGCCAAAATAATAATCATCATATGACCAACTAGCATAGTCCATATGGTGCATCGTTGATCAACCAAACACCACCAGATAAAAAAGCCAGTTGTTCTAGGGCCTAATTGCATGGCCCGAGCACCATTACGTAGGGTATTACCGTTCCAACGACGTAAATTCTCTATCATGCGATCCACTGCATTCCCTCGAATATACTCAATGGTTACCGTGACTGCATCCGGAATATAAAACATATCCGCGCGTTCCTTCAGCAAATAATACCAAGTACTTTTGTCATCCCCAGAAAGAAAGCGATACTCGCCCCACAACCAATGGGTGAGATGATCATTTTCTATGATTTGGATAAAGGCGGGTTCGCACAGGTGCTTACCTCGGAACATAGACATTCTTCCGGTTAAAGTCAGGATTTTATTCGAAAGCGCATAAGATTGCATGGTGAAATCACGTTGTGAAAAGCGCATATCGAGCCATTTTTTCACCCATAGCGGCCCGTTCACAATGGCTTTCTCATGTGTAGTCAGTGCTTGCATTTTAGGATACAGCTGGAAAAACGGCAAACATAAGCGTAAGCAACCCGGCTCAAAAAAGGTATCTCCATCCATAAAAACCACCAAATCTTCCGCATCCAAACCATGCCGCACCATGGATCTCAGAGTCTCTCCTATAGCATAACGTTTTCCAGGTTTTTTTTGTCTGACAATAACGACTTCAAATGAAAAATTGACTTTTTGTGTGGCAAAAAAACTCTCAATATTCGCTTCATCTGAGTCAGCACCTGTTCCAATAAATAATGTGATCGGAATAGCCAACCCCGTACATTCATCCAAAATAGATTGCAAGACCGTCTCAGTGGTAGTTTGTAATTCTTGAAAAGTAGTCATCATAAACAGCAAGCGTTTGGGTCGCCATCCAGAAGCCCACAAATGATTAGCATTTAGTCTGCGTCTAGGAAAGACAATATACCCATAAATAAATGCGCGAACAATATGATTGAGCCACCAACAATATCGCCAAGTACCAATGACGCCAAACCCGATCAACGCCAGTTGCGTGTCATAATATTTGGTCACACTCTTAGGTAAATGAATGGCAGCCACTAACAAAACAAGTAAATAAAGTGCGAACCAAAACATATCGCTGAATGACCGCTGAAAGCTCTTTTCCCGACGTGCCTGGTTTAGGTTTGCAGATTTTAGGGTTGCCATAATTCTCTACGTGCCTTGATAAACGCCATCCAAGCAGAAGGCTTGGTTCGACCTACAATGCGCCATAGTCTTGCATCAGGGGTCCCCCGGTTAAGCGTATAATACGTCACTATCGTTGCAGCTGCTTTGGTTGTATCAAATTCTCCATCGCGCTTAGCATAGGAAAACCCGTTTTTTGCACGTATAGAATCTATTTTGACCTTTGAATGTCCGAATTCATGCTTAATATGATGGGTGACTATTTTATTAGCTAAGAAAACAAATGCTTGATTCGTCGATTTATGACAACAATCCGTCAGCAAAGAAATTTCTAACCAAGGTTGCAGTGCATAATTATGATAAAACAATGCAGAGCGTTGAATATAATCGACTGATATACCTGATTGAGGATCTAGGTTGATATGAGAATAGGTTTCTGCACTTTTCAGGTCTCGCAACCAATCCTCTTGACGCTGCAATATTTTGTCGAGTAATAACAACATTTTTATTTGATGAATACGATGATTATTCGCACTGCTCTGTTTTTCAAATTTCCAAGCTATTTTTTGTAGCCGCATGCGTTCAAACCAGTTAAGGATTCGTTCCTTGTCATGGGGAGATAAATCGCATGCAATCAAATCATAAGCCCAAATCATCCCATCAAGTTTGGTTTCATCTATGGGATGGCCCGTGGGATGATTGACAGTAGCCCAGAGCAAGAGCACCTCTTTAATTTTATTAAAATAGGCTTTATTCTTGTTGAGACGGTAAGTAAGTGCTAACACTGCCATGTTGCCCGCATCTTGCAATGCAAGTCTTGACGCAATCAACACAGGATCTTTGAGATCGGTTTTGCCCGCACTACCTAAGGTTTGAATGGGATGCGCCGGCGTATGCATGACTTTTTTCGACCAGTGTTGCAGTGCCAAAAGCGTATCTTGAGGAACTGGAGACGCGGGGTTAGCCACGGCACTGCTCACCGGCCATAATAGCGGATGGCAGGCCTGTGACTCAGCCCATACAGGCTGAGAGACTAATAACATACTGCACAGAGCAACCAGGATAGCCAAACTAGGTATATTTTGCTTTGTTTCCTTAATCGCCAACATTTTTCTTACCAGCAAATTCCTAAATATTGCTCTGATTTTGGAACATTTTCACGTATGCGCACCAAATCAATAATCACTTGATCATGGGTTACATTATCCAGAACAGACTCGAACTCCGGCGCCTTATTACCAATAATAATTGTTTGCGAACGAGCTAACAACTCTTCAATACTATCGACCATTAAATCCGAGATATGTGGAATGTGATTTAATAAATAGTCACGATTTGCACCATATAATTTGGACTCAGACACATTTTTATCAAATAAAGTCAGCTCATATCCTTTACCAATCAAGCGTTCAATCAGCTCCACTATAGGACTTTCTCTTAAGTCATCCGTATTGGCCTTAAAACAAAATCCAAGCACCCCAATCCGTTTGTTGCCTTGTTCAATGATCAAATTCAATGTCGTATCGATATGGGATCGATTACTAGGCAATACAGAACCAATAATGGGTAAATTAAGATTGAGTTTTTGACTTTTATGCAGAAAAGCACGGAGATCCTTCGGTAAACAAGAGCCACCAAATGCAAATCCTGGTTTTAAATAATGTGAGGAGATATTCAGCTTGGTATCCTGACAGAACACATCCATCACCAAATGACTGTCAATATTTAATGATTTGCATACATTGCCTATTTCATTCCCAAATCCTACTTTCAATGCATGCCAAATGTTATTGATATATTTCAGTAATTCAGCCTCATCAATATCCAAAAATATGGTCGGCATATTGGTGCATACAGTATTAATTTGACTTAACGCATCGCGCACCCTTTGATCCGAGGTTCCCACAACACTAAGAGGAGGAAAATGAAAATCGTGGATTGCGGTGCCTTCCTTCATAAATTCAGGATTAATACAAACGCTAAACGCTTCTCCTTCTTTTTTTCCAGAACACTTTTCTATGATAGGGATGACGACATTTCGGATCGAACCCGGGAGCATCGTGCTGCGAAAAGCAAGAATATGATAATCATTTTTGTCTCTTAAAACGCATCCAATGTCCTCGCAGAAACGCTCTATATATTGCAAATCCAAACCATTATCTTTTTTACTTGGTGTCCCAACACATACAAACGATAGCTCGCTATTTAATACTGCATCAAAGATATCATGAGTTGCTCTCAAATTACCTTTGGCAACCACTTGTGCCGTTAATTCTGATAACTCAGGTTCAACAATCACTGCCTTTCCAGCATTAATCATATCGACTTTCATTGGGTTTGAATCAATGCCAATAACGTTATAGCCTTGATGGGCCAAGCACGCTGCTGACACTGACCCCACATATCCTAAGCCAAAAATGCTAATATTCATGCTGGTTACTCCTGTTAATCCAAATAAATTCAATTAATCCTTAATTGATTTGATTTTGTTATTATTCTCCGCGGGTAATGGATTGATACAAATGACACTAAATAGATTCAGACGCGTAAAGAAATATGACTGACTATAAAAATTTTTCATTCATAAAGCGATTAAGGATTTCCGTGGTTATCCAAGGTCAGCCCCGATCGCTATACTAGCGCTTGTCAATATCCAGTATCTGCAAAAATAAAACGAAAATCAAGGAAAACCACAATAGTTACAATACCAAAGTATCATGTTAGATTGTTGACAAATTTATCGATGGATCGAAAATGAATATAAAATCAAAGGAATCTAATGATCACACTGTGTTTATTATTGATGATGATCCCCATTTATGCGATGCATTGCGTCATCTTTTTGAATCAATTAATTTAAAAGTAGAAACCTATTTAGACGCTCAATCATTTCTGAAAAACTATAATTCCAATAAAAAGGGATGTCTCATTCTTGACGTTCGCATGCCAGGGATGAGCGGTCTCGAGTTACTCGAGCACCTCATGGCGCAAAAAGATCGGTTACCTGTCATCATTATCACAGGATATGGTGATATGTCGATGGCTATTCGAGCGATGAAATCAGGGGCTCATGATTTTATTTTAAAACCATTTAACGATCAGCATTTGATTGAAACTATTCAACAATGTATCGATATATCGGTTAGCCAGAAAAAATCTGAATATATTGTTGAACGCTTCAAACTCTTAACAGAACGTGAGCGTCAAGTCATTCATCTCATATCAGAAGGAAAGTTAAATAAAGAAATTGCTTACGAGTTAAATGTCTCTATGTCAACCATCGAGGCTCACCGAGCAAATATAATGCGGAAAATGCAGGCTAAGAATATAGCTCAGCTTGTAAAGCTATATATCAAAGCTCAGAACGAACTGGCTTTCCCGTAACAAATGCTCACCCCATAAGTCATCCCTCGCTTCGCTCGGGATGACTTTCATTAAAAAATAGGATGTTTTTTGGGAAAATACACAATAACGGGCATGCCAGAAAAAGCTATTTTAGAAAAATTATTTTGGTCATTTTCTTGTATATTGACAACCACTTTGGCCGATCTATCGATTTGAAAATCTCGCCACCGATATTGCGCATTGATTTCATCAATGAACCCATCCGTACGATTAATTTCCACTATATTACCCGCGAAAGTTTTACCCAACGCAGGTAGGTATATTTTAACATTGTCACGCCCTATATGGATAATTTCATCTTGTGTTAGATACGCTATGATCTGTTTTTTTTCGCTCGCTTTTTCAATGAGAATAATAGGTTTGATATTATCCGTGGTATTTCCTTCTGATTTTAAAATTTGTGCCACCTTGCCATCAAACGGTGCCACCAATGTTAACTTTTTAATTAAATTCTCATACACTTTTACTCTACGATCGTTCAGAATCGCTCTTTTTTGCGCCATGATGAGCTCAGCATCCAAATCCTGCATGATGCCCTCTGTTTTGGTACCGGTGAAATACATTCCTTTGTTAACCGCACGCAAAGAATGACGCTCGATGCTGTGCTGAGCTTTCGCATCCGCCAACTTTTCTTGAGCGCTTATATATTTGGCCTGCTCAGCCTCAAGCAATGCTTCACTGATATAATGTTTTTTGTTTAACTGCGTAAATCGTTCGAGATTATGTTGGGTGGTCATAACAGTTTGCAAAGATCTATTCACTTGTGTTTTTGCAGAAATAACGCGGTTCCCCCCTATTTTTTGATATATTTTTAGCCGTTGCTCTTCGTTAGCAAGCAGGTGCTTATAATAGTCTATGTCTAATTTTGATTCGGCAGATTGGACCCGAGCCAATTGCAAAGCCCGCTCAAGATCAATGTTTTCAATTTTGATTAAAGGAGCGCCTTTTTTTATATGCTCCCCCGCATTAACATAAAGCTTAGTAATGTAGCCATTAAGTGGGGAAACCATGGTTTCAATTTGCGAGCTGATAACAGCCGTTTCTACTTTTAAATGCAGTACGTAGGTGTTAAACATAATGAGAACAGCAAGAAAAAACATACAGCCTAAGACGACGTAAATGCTGGGTACAAAAAAACGATGTTTCGTCAAAACTAGCCATGCATTGCTTTTATTGGGTGATAAGAGTGTCTGATCTTGCGTATTATCTTCTAGCGCATCATCTAACGAATTAAGTTCATAGTGTATTGTTACATTCCTAGTATCATTTTTTTTTGACACAACGAATCCTTGAGTTAGGGTTTTTTAACAATATGCCAGAAAAAGCTAAAAAACCCTAAGTTTTAACGACTAGGGCGATCCTACCGGTATTCTAAGATGAATTTCTTCAGAACTAGAGCTGGCTACTTGCCCATGTCTAGCATTTTGTGTCATGGTGCTGAGATAAAATCCATCAAAGCCCATACTACTTGAGTACTTACATACCACCGCACCATTGAGTGCATTATAAGAAACCCCATCGTTGAAATAACCGTTAGACGATAAGTTGGTAGGGATATTTAATCCCATGATCATCGGACTCTGAAACAGTGGGAAAGTAGCCGCATCACTGTTTACTTTTTCAATACCGGGACCAGCTAAATAGCTCCCATAGTTTGTGACAATTTCTGTTCCCTTGTTGCCTATATCAGGACAGTCCATAGTAATTTTCACAATATGGTCTTGGGCAAAAGCGATTGAAGCACTGCAGCTGGTAATGATCGCAGCAGACAATAATTTACTCATAAAGTTTTTCATAGAATATCTCCATTTCAAAAAGGTTATTTGAAACAAACGATAAAATATAGTTTACTATTTTACCGGTAAGCTCATCATGAACTTACCGATATAAGTGTATTAATTATTCTAGGCTTACTATATTGATAGTTTCCTGAGTGATTAAAGGAAATGCATTAGCAAAGGGTATACATTAATGTTTTTTCGAGGCGTTCAACAAACCTGCCATCTCCGCTCACCGGATTTGTCATTGATACAGCGTATATCGTCCACCATAGTATTGGTAAAGCACGCGATCTCATCATGCTGCCCGAAGGAATCCCTACCTTAGTTTTACCCAAAATCATTATTGATGAGTTAAAAGCGGTATTAATCGCAGCATTATATCAGGTCAAACTAAAGTTAGTTCCTGTGGTATATAACCATATCAAGCTCTCTTCACATTATGGTAAAGAACAAAGCGTCAAAATGAGCGTCTACCCTATTTGCGACCAAAACAATACGCTTGCCTATTATTGGATTCGCTTAGATCCGGTAAAAACAAAAAAACAAGCCAAAACTATCATCTCGGATTCACAAAAAAACACCCTGCATGAGGAACTTATCATCGCCCTAGAGGGAGAACTTGTGGAAACGAAGACCATGCTCCAATCGGCACTGGAAAATATGGAAACCGTCAATGAAGAAATGCAGTCTACTAATGAAGAATTGATGGCCTCGAATGAAGAACTGCAATCAATTAATGAGGAACGCCAATCCGTCAATGAAGAGTTGAATCTTGTAAATATTGAGCGTTCAAAAAAAATTGATGAAGTGAGCCAAGCCAAAGACGATATTGATAATTTAATTCGCAGTGCAGAAATATGCACGATTATTCTCAATGCTCAGCTGGAAATTCGTGTATTTACCCCAGCTATAAAAAAGATATTTAACCTCATGAGGCATGATATTGGTCGCCCCTTAAAAGACTTTCATCATAATTTAAAATTTGATCAACTCTTAGCAAAATCCGCGGAAGTACTACAAAGTAATGAGGCCTACGAAAACGAGATAATCAACCATGATCATCATTGGTATCTACTAAAAATAGCGCCCTACCATTCCATACAAAGCCAGAACGTCACTGGGGTTGTCATCACGTTCACGGATGTCACTAAAACAAAATTATTACAACAAGAAAAAAATAAAATGGAACAAGACTTAAAACAGGCATTGAAATTAGCCCCGGTTGCAGTTTAACAAGAATCCATGGGTATGGGTCTTACCCCTCCTATTTCAGATGATTCCCGTGTTTAACAGCTTCCTTCCTAAATCCCCGCTTTCATGTCGCTCTATAAATATAGCAATTCGGATACCATAGTTCTTTGATTTCTGATTACAAATAACGTAAAATGCCAATTTTAAAACCAAATCAAATCGCCAGTGCTATGTCAAAATGAGCAATTATTTCTACAGGACTTACACAAACCCCCGAGGCCGAGGCGGATGTAGCCTTTAATAACGAAGAGCTCGGCGTTTTGCGTAAGTCCTGCTCTAATTCGATCCCGATTCTATTTAACCAAGAGGAGTTTGACGATGAAGAAACTAGGTATGCGCTGTCTGAGTTTGGGACTGCTATGCGGAATTTTTTCTGCCAATGCTGCGTCCGTTAACACACAACCCAATGATCTTTGGGTTTACATTGATGGACAATATTATCAATGTACTACGAATACGAACGGTACAACGACTAGTTATGAGGCACCATCTTGTAAAAACGCAATAGAATCTTATAAGACAAGCTTAAACACTTGTAAGGATTATTATACGCACAGTTCATTGAGAACCTTTTCCCAAGACTGTATTCGTCCTATCACCAAAGACTTTAAAAAAAATAGTAAAAAAGAATGTTTTTTCGAAGCCAAAACAACCTGTATGTCACTTTGTTTAGAAAATTATAAGTATTCTAGTCTTATCAGATATAGCGATTGCGATTCCTATTGTTCGGAACCTGAATAGGTTACTGAGCAATTAAGTCACCTGAGTCCAGAGTGATGTCATCATAACAGTAGCACCATATAGAATATGGTGGGCCGTGTAAGGATCGAACTTACGACCAAGAGATTAAGAGTCTTATTTTTCATGATTTCATTCAATATCTATCAAGCTCAAAAACGCCTTAAATCCCTTGTAATAAATGGGGTTTAAGGCTAATCTATTATTCAAACAATAACGATTAAATTCATTTAAGAACGGCAAAAAGTACCCTCTAAAGTACCCATTGAATTGTTCGTAAGGATGTAAAATGAATTTCACCGATACTTATATAAAACATTTAAAACACCAGGCCAAACGTCTAGAAAAATTTGAAGGCGGTGGTTTTGGCATTTTGGTTTACCCTACTGGAACCAAAAGCTGGATTTATCGATATAAAATCAATGATAAGAAAGACTATATCATTTTCGGTCATTACCCAACAATGACTCTTTCAGAAGCACGCAAGCGTTTTAATGAGCTTCGAGATATCCGGCGTTCCGGTTCTAACCCCAGACAACTGATTGCTCAAGAACGAGGTCGCGAGAAACACACAGTTAAAACTTTAATGACGACCTGGTATGAAAATTATGTTGAAAAACAGTATAAACAACCACTAAAAATCAAACAGCACATTGAAATGAATATTATCCCCCTACTTGGTAACATGGAGCTTGATACGATTCAAACGATGGATGTTACGTACGCTCTTGACACCATCGTTAAACGAGGCGCTCCCATACATGCAAACCGTATCCTCAGTACTTTAAAACAAGCTTTTGGGTATGCAGTTAATCGAGGTAGTATGCAACACAACCCAGCTGCTAATATCCGCGCTCGTCATATCGGGGGTACAGAAAAACCATGCGATCGCTATTTAACTTTAGAGGAAATCAAAACAATTTGGCTTTTTCTTGATAGCGGCATTTGCAGGATGTCATTACAAACCAAATGTGCTATTAAAATAATGATTCTTACTGGCATTCGTACTGGAGAAATCAGACTAGCTCAGTGGCGATCCATTGATTTTGAAAAATCCTTGTGGATTATTCCTCCTGAGCATACCAAGGGCGGTATCACCCATAAAATTCATCTTTCTAATCTAACCCAATCTGTATTTCAAGAATTAAAAAGCATTGGTGATTCCGCACTTGTTCTACCTGGCTTGATCGAAAGCAAACCTCTTGATGAAGGTGCTTTGCCAAGAGCCATCAAACGTATTCAAGATAAAGTCGGGATACCCGAGTGGACAGCACACGATTTAAGGCGTACATTTGCAACACAATTGGGTGAAACATTGAATGTTGATCCTGTTGTGATTGAGAAATGTTTAGGACATAAAATGCCTAGAATTATGGCCACCTATAATAAAAATGAGATGCTACCGCAACGAAAAGAAGCCTTGGAACAATGGGCCAAGTGTATTCAACAACTGGTATGCCCAGTAGATAAAACAACCAAATTCATCCAAATTCTAGCGCAACAGGACGTTTTCGCATGAACATAACCCAATTAAAACAGCTTGTTCGCGAAGGCGAATCACAACACGTGGAATTTAAAAGATCTACCGCACAAATCAAAGCTGCGTTTACAACGGTATGTGCTTTTCTAAATGATACAGGAGGCATCGTTGTCTTCGGCGCCAAAGATGATGGTGAGTTGATTGGCCAACAAGTTGCCGATAAAACCAAACTAGAAATTGCCCATGAGATAAAAAAAATAGAACCTAACACACAGATTACCGTACATTATATTCCTATCGAAAATAATCGTCACATAATCGTCTTAGAAGTACCTCAAGGGAAACACATTCCCTATGTCTATGAAGCACGCCCTTACGAACGGACTCAATCAAGTACAGCGCCAATGACCCAGCATCGTTATGAACAACTCATAGTCCAACGCGCTTACCTCAATCATAACTGGGTTGAATTTCAAACCAATGAATACTCCATAGACCATTTAGATCAGGATGAAATAAGAAACACTGTGGCAGAAGGGATTCAACAAAACCGCATCAGTCCTGAAACACGCAACTATAGCATTGAGCAAATTTTAATTAACTTTAACTTGATTCAAAATGATTTGCTGACCAATGCTGCTGTTGTCTTATTCTGTAAATCAACACAGAAAATTTTTTCGCGCTGCGAACTTAAAATGGCGCGATTTCGCGGCCTAGATAAAATAGATGGTTTCATTGATAATCAAATGGAAACTGGTAACATTTTTCAACTGATCCAGCTTGCTCATCATTTTGCCAATCGCCATCTGCCGATTGCGAGTTTTTTTGAGCCAGGAAAATTAGCGCGGATTGATCAACCGGCTGTTCCGCAGTTAGCACTTAGAGAAGCATTAGTTAATGCATTCTGTCATCGCAATTACAATGAACGGTCAGCTTCACCTCATTTAGCCATTTATGACGATCGTTTAGAAATTTGGAATCCTGGTGCATTACCGCCAGGAATAACGCTCGAACAACTAAAAAAACCGCATCACTCTTTTCCACGAAATGAACTCATCGCGAATGTGTTTTACAAAAGAGGTTGGATTGAAAAATGGGGAACTGGCACCACTCGCATGGTTGAGTTTTGCAAAACAAACAATACACCGGAACCAACATTTTCAGAAGAATTTCATGGCTTTTCTGTTGTATTTTCTTTCAAGGAACCAATGAATTCGGCAATACAGATACAGAAGCGCTCTTCTAAAGATCAATTGAGTTTTAGACAACAAGAAATTCTTGAAATTTTAGGTAAAACAGAAAATATGGCTGCCAGCGCGATCAAACAGCAATTAAAAGCCTCACCCTCTGATCGGACCTTACGCTATGAATTAGCTAAGTTGAAAGAGAAAGGAATCATTGGCTCTTCAGGTAGCACAAAAACTACCGTTTGGTTTATTGTTAAATGATTCGGCAATGATTCGGCAATGATTCGGCAATGATTCGGCTGAGTTGCATTACTAGTGCATCCTATCCACATGTAGGGAAAGGTCATATTACCCCGGACACACTAAAATCTGACTAAAATGGATAGGTTCGTTGAACACTCTCTGGCGGGTGGGCCGGACCGAGTGGGACTCGATGGTGCGGGATTTTGTTGCGTAGCTCCAAAACAAAGCCCCACCCAGCTTCTTGATCACAATTTCGAAGTATTTCCTGATAAAGAGTCAGAGTCTGATATACTAGCTGTGCTATTGGATATATTCTCTTGAATTAATGCCAGTATTTCCTGATTATTATGTTTTTTTGCATAAAATTGCGCTGTTCTTTTACGAACAGGCTCTTGCGCAAACGGATTTGCTCCACAGTCTAAGAGATAAGAAAACATAGGCAAGTCATTTCTGCGCGCAGCAATAATAAGAGCTGTTTCTCCAGAAGAATTTTTACAGTTTATATTCAATTTTGTCTCAAACTTCTTCCAGATATCTTGCGCACCGCTCAATGAACCGCTAGACACCCTTTCAAGAAATGCATTCTTAATTGGCTCATACTCTTCATCAAAAGTCTTCATAATAGCCTCCACACTAAATCATCATATAAGAAGTAATATTTTATAATGAAACAAGCTTGATGTCTATTTATTCATCAGTTTAAGGTATGATTCAAACCGCTCTTCTAATTAAACCACCAGTGAAAATAAGCTTAAGATAGCATTTCACTACGATCTCATAAAAACTATGTACGTTTTTAAAAATGGCCAAAGCCAGGTTTTCTATCGCCACGGTTAGATAATTCTGCTCTGATATGTTGAAACTCCAGACTAAATTCTTTTTTCTTTGTATTAGTTATCCCAGGGCTAGATGCCTTTTCTTTGTAATGGTCTCGCAAAACTTCTAAGTCATGAGTATTCATTGTGGTGTAATCTGGTTTGCTTATATCCGCATTTCTTCTTATAGTGGTTATGTTATCTTTTAAATTTCGCTGTTTAGCGATGACTGTTTTATCGGAAGCAGTTCTCATTTCATGAGCTATCGCTGCTTGCTGAACATGCAAATAATGACTATCCACGGACGTCAATCTCATCTGACTCTTTTGCTCAACACGCCGCATAATGTTAGTTAACTCTTGATGTTTTTCCCTGCTGCGTGCTTCTTCAAAATCATTATAAGCACCTAAACTAGGACGCATAGGATCTGTTTGTAACTCACGCACAGAGCAGCCAAACAATCCTCGAACCAGCTCATTCCCTCTCATATCATCTGGAAAATGATTGGCTAGTTCTTGTAACATCATTTCTTTAGTTACTTGAACACCATCAATAGGCGCAGCTGAAATGTTGCTGTTCCGCACTTCATCATAAAATCGCGCGATAATCGCCTTATCTAGAGCTAAATTAGAAAGATGCATTAATTCTTCTCTTGCCATGTTTTCAGCATGTTCTGCTCGCGTTTCGTCCCACCCACTTGCATAATAGTGTTCGTATAACTCACCTGTATGCTTTTTTACAGCGATCCCAAAACTTGCAAAATCACATAGAGTATCGCCAATAGGAATACGAATTTGCTCAAGCATTTTTTCTGTAGGAGGTTTGGGTTTTGATTTAATATCCCAAGACTTATTCACCGCAGTTACAACATATCTCGATAAATCGTACTCAGGGCGCCTCATATCAGCTGGATAAATTACTCTTTCGCCTTCATCACCAGGAATCACTAATCGTCTAGTTAACCCAACTTCACTTAATCCAACTGTAAAATCCTTAGAATATACAGAATTTTTTTCCGTTTTCTCTTTTGAACTAGGACTATCATCTTTATGAGCATCACAGTATTGAAGATGCGTTTCTCGTAACGCCACAGCTAATCTACTATTGGGAACGGTATACACTACTTTATTATGTGCTGACACATAGTGTTCATCATAGTAACTAGCATTCAAACTTGCACCTGCTATCTTATCTTGAGCGCTTTCGGAAGCAAATGTCGCATTATAAAATCCTCGATAATCATGAATTTGTGTATTGCTATCTATTTGTAAATGCCTTCTATTACTATTGTCTTCTGAGATAATCGCGTGTGTTTTTATCATGTCTGCACAACTGCCCCGGGCACTTAAGCCTTGCAAATAAGAACGCTCTTCGGCGGAAATGGGTTTTTCATAAAAACTTTCCAACTTGATATCACTTAATCCTTCTTTATCTAACGCACTACGCATAGATTCTAACATTTTACTCTGGTTTTCTTCGTAACCTGGGTTCGTACTTCGATTATAATCGCCGTGCGGCGGAATCAATAACATAGAAATAACAAAAATTGGCGGCCTTCTTCCAGCGACATTAGCTTCATGAGTAAAACGTTCTTTCATTGCTTTAATATTTGCAACCTCGCCTAAAAACCTGTCATTAAATCCAGGGCTTTTATCAGTTTGCAAACTATACAACCCTATTGTAATTTTATCTGAGCTCATAATTATGTCAAAAAAATAGCCTATAGATTAAATATAGACAGCAATCTTATATATACAAGAATGGCGCTAACTTAAATGCTAATTCAAAGCTTAAAATTAATTCCATGTATTTGATAATGGCACGAGCATGCCGCGGTACAACGGGGGTTGGGAAATTATTAACACGCCCTATTCGAATAGTATAAATAAAAATTGCAGGACATTCATTGATATTCATCCGAGTTCATTTGATAGCAATGCCTAAAAACCTATTGACCCCATCCACCAATCATTTAAAATTGAATATTATACACTCAAATTGAATAATTATTTGATATCAATTGAAATGAAATGATATTGAAAATACTCATTTCATCTCAAACAAAGGCGGTAAACTGTGGAGTTCCTATTCATTAACACTCAAGAATTATCTGCCTTAATGGAGTTGCCTCTTATACAACGGGTAACCTATCTCATGGGAATTCGTCCGTACATGGATAGACAAACTGGTATCGTCGGCATCAAACGCAGAATCAGCTATCAGTCTCTTCGTGAAGTTCTGTATGTTGCTCCCATTGCTGGTGTCAAAACAGGCTCACCGAGTCAGCAACAGGTCAAACGCGCGATAAAATCCTTAGAAAAATATGGACTTATCTCAATCCAGTCAACAGTGACGTGGTCAAGCAAATGCATACACTCAGTTAAGCTACTTTTTTCATTTTGCGCCACTCCAACTCAAATTGATTTGGATTCATGTAACCAAGATATGAATGCAACCGATAACTATTATAAAACATCGAGATATAGCCCAATATATCCTGCTGTGCCTCATAACGCGTTTGATAATGTTTCCATTGCACCTGCTCTTGTTTGAGACTGCCAAAAAAACTCTCAGCTACAGCATTGTCCCAACAATCACCTTTTCTACTCATGCTTCCTACACATCCATACATCTTTAACAATCGTCTATATTCATGGCTCGCGTACTGGGAGCCTCTGTCTGAATGTACGATCAATCCACGTTGAGGTTTACGTTGCCAAATAGCCATTTTTAAGGCATCACACACAAGATCCGCTGTCATTCTTGAGCTCATACTCCAACCAACCACTTTCCTGGAAAACAAGTCGATTACAATGGCCAAATACAACCATCCTTCCCGGGTAGCAATATAGGTTATATCCGATGCGTAGACCTGGTCAGGGCAAGCTACATTAAACTCGCGGTTGAGCACGTTCTCAAACAAAGGTTTTTTATGCTTACTGTTGGTCGTAACTTTATATTTTTTCCTGTAGCGCACAAAGATCGCAGCTTCTTTCATTAAGCTTTGTGTCTTTTTCCTTCCAACTGGATAGCCCAATGCATTTAATGCTTTCCGCATCCGTCTACTTCCATAGCTATGCTTACTTGATTCCGATATTTTTCTAAGCCATTCCAACATGTCTAGATGCTCTGGATCTATTGGCTTACTCTTATTTCGTTTTTGGTAGCTGTAATAACTACCTCGGTTAATGCCCAGAAGCCGACACATTACGTCGACAGGCCAGGTCTTCTTATGTTGGGCAATCAACGAATAATTTACTTCGTTTCCTTGGCAAAGAAGACCGCGGCTTTTTTTAGTATTTCTTTCTCCATCTTTAAGCGCTTTACTTCCGCTCTTAATTGACGAAGCTCCTCTTGTTCTGGCCGCAGTTTTCCTTTACCTCGAAATGCACTGCCGGTATCTTCTTTATATTCTCTTACCCAGCGATTTAACACCCCATACTGTATATCAAGGCTTCTCGCTGCCTCGGCACAACTATAACCTTGCTCTATTACAAGGCTTACTGCGTCTTGTTTAAATTCTTTTGAAAATACCCTGCGCATCTTTTACTCCCAGTTGAGATCTAATTATCTCTTAACTGGGTGTATTCATCCATTAGACCACGTCACTTTGGTTTTACCCATAATATTTTTAACTATCAGCCTCTACAAAAGTACCCACTAAAGTACCCATCAAAACAGTGGCAACATCAAAAATATGGTGGGCCGTGTAAGGATCGAACTTACGACCAAGAGATTAAGAGTCTCCTGCTCTACCAGCTGAGCTAACGGCCCTTTGGGGGCAGATTGGGCCTTGGCCCAACGATAAAATTTTGTTGGGCCAAGTCCCAACCTACCTTATTAAGGTAGCATACTTTCCATCACTTTATCTTTGTCGATTATAGCATGTTTTAGCGCGCCGGCTACGTGTAAACAAACCAAACCGATCACTATCCATGCAATGATTTGATGGCCTTGAAAAAAGAGCTCTGCCCAGACCGCATTATGTGGGACGCCAGGTAATGGGACTCGAAAAAGTCCAAACCAAACGGGAGTATGATCCGACAGAACAGACATGATCCATCCGGACATGGCCATGGCAATTAGGAATACATATAAAGCTGCTTGCACACCTCTGGCCAACCAAATTTCCCAGCGAGGCATCGTAAGGGGCAGTGCCGGCCTTCCTGCTCTGCGCACCCAAACCAAGCGGATCACCATCAACAACAAAATAGTCAAACCAAACGATTTATGCAACATGATGGCTGTGGGCCGGATCGCTTTGGGGAGATCTTCCAAAAAAAAGCTCACTGACAGCATTGAAATAACCACTGTCGCAATCAACCAGTGTAAACCTATTAATCCCTTAGTATATTTCTTCATAATCCCTCATTTTAGAACTGTGTCATTCCCCCCGGTAGGCGAAAATCCATCCCTGATACAGTATTGCATCAATATGAGCATGGATTCCCGCGCAGGCGGGAATGACATGGCTGTTTTACTGTGCCGCGCTCACAGTCACATCGCGGTACAGTATGAATGCTAATGTACGACGCGCGTATCAAATCCCATAAACTCGCGCACTGCAACAAAAAACATGGTAAACGTCAGTTTTTCTGCGGTTTTTAACGCATTCATCATTTCGGACCAACGATCCAATTGCACTTGATTGCGGGCTGCCCAAACTTGTAAATAAGTTGTAAACGCAACTTCTTTCGGCTTACTCTTGAAAATACTTAAAACCACTTGTCTTTGTTGCAAATCGAAATCATCACGCAATGCTTCCCTCGACAAGGCTTCCCAATTATTTTCTGTAGGATGTATGATAATCTGTTCGCGCAACCATCCTAAATCCAAAAACTGGCCAATGCCATAAAACGCCTCCGCTGTCACCGCTATACTCATTTTGGTTTCTTGTGCAATCTCCAAAACTTCCATAGCCACAAACAACCCGCGGGTCCGAGTTAATTCCAAAGCCAAAGGGTCAGGAATGTTTAATTTGAGATACTCTTCATAATGGCTGTTAAAACGCTCTTTGAACACATCCCCCAAACAATCCGGCAAGGTTTGACGCAACGCTTCAATAGACGGTTTATATTGCGTAATCGATTTTTCTATATTGAGATGATTGCGCTTTCTCTTCAAAAACCAACGGGCAATTCTACGCAACAGCCGCACATAAATCGTCATCACGATCATCTGATCTTCCGCTGTGATCTGCGTATCTAATGCTTCAAGGGACAACAAAACTGAATTCAAATCGACAATGTCTCTGGCAATAATATACGCACGCACAATATTTGGAATCGAGGAACCCGTTTCATTTTGTAAACGATACACATAACCAAATCCCATTTCATTGATCACCAGATTGCTCACCCCGGTCGCAATAATTTCGCGCTTTAAAGGATGGTTTTGCATTTCATCTGCATATTTATTTTGCAGAGGAACTGGAAACGCACGAATCAAAAACTGCTTAAGATAAGGATCTTCAGGCACATCTGAAGCCAAAATAGCTTCTTTCAAAATAATTTTGTTATAACACATCAAAGTGGCTACTTCTGAGCCAGTGAGACCTTTCCCCTGTGATTTACGTTCGAGCATTTGTTTGTCATCAGGTAGATATTCTAAATGGCGATCTAATTTACCACTGCGATGTAATTCATTAATAAACCGCATATTCAATTCATACGCGCGTAATCCTTGCGAAACCGATAAATTGATTGAGCGGGTTTGCAGATAATTTTCGCGTAATACCAAATGCGCTACTTCGTCAGTCATCTCACTCAATAATTTATTCCGTTGGTTTTCGGTCAGATTCCCTTCATTCATCACATGATTCAATAAAATTTTAATATTAACTTCTTTGTCTGAACAGCTCACCCCAGCAGAATTATCAATAAAATCGGTGTAAATTAATCCACCACTCAAAGCATATTCCACACGCGCCAATTGGGTAAACCCTAAATTTCCACCTTCCACCACGGAACGAGCGCGCACTTGTTTACCATTAATCCGAATCAAATCATTGGTGCGATCCCCTACATCGGCATGAGTCTCTGTACGCCCTTTTACAAAGGTACCAATCCCAGCACTCCAGAGTAAATCCACTTTGGTTTTTAAGATGTTTTTTAATAATTCATTGGGTTCGATGTCATCTTGTTTGAGGCCAAATAAGGCTTTCATCTCAGGACTAACCGGAATAGATTTGGCCGAGCGATTGAAGACCCCCCCACCTTGAGAAATCAATTTTCGATCATAGTCTTCCCAAGTTGAGCGCGGTAACTGAAACAAACGCTGGCGTTCAACAAAGCTTTCTGCAGAATTGGGTGAAGGATCAATAAATAGGTGGATGTGATTAAATGCCGCCACCAATTTGATATGTTGAGATAACAGCATGCCATTACCAAACACATCTCCTGACATATCGCCAATGCCTATCACAGTAAAATCGGTTGTATCCGGATTCAAGCCCAATTGGTTAAAATGACGATGCACGGACTCCCAAGCACCGCGCGCTGTTATGCCAATTTTTTTATGGTCATAGCCTTGCGAGCCACCTGATGCAAAAGCATCTCCTAGCCAAAATCCGTATTCCAGAGAAATTTCATTCGCAATATCAGAAAACGTTGCGGTGCCTTTGTCCGCTGCCACGACCAAATAGGGATCATTCGCATCATAACAAATAACATCCAAGGGCTTTTTAACCTCACCGTCCACATAATTGTCTGTGATATCCAGTAAACCCCGAATAAATTGTTGGTAACAACGTACGCCCTGTGCCAGCACGTCTTCTCGTGTCGCATGCAGGATTGGCTGTTTTTTTACCACAAAGCCGCCCTTTGCACCATTGGGAACAATCACTGCATTTTTGACTTGCTGCGCTTTCATCAGACCTAAGACTTCAGTACGAAAATCCTCCCGGCGATCTGACCAACGTAATCCACCACGCGCAACCGCACTTGAACGTAAATGCACCGCTTCAAACTGTATTGAGTACACAAATATTTCGTACAAAGGATAAGGGCGCGGCATACCTGGAATGCCTTTGCTATTTAATTTTATGGAAATATAAGATTTGTTTTTACAATCCGCGTCTTTTTGGTAGTAATTAGTACGCAATGTTTCATGAATGACCTGAACATATTGACGAATAATTTTGTCCTCATCCAAATTAGTCACTTTTTCCAAATCATCTAACACAGACTGCTTCAGCACGTCATACGCCTCTACGTCCGCTTGATTAAATTTGAGTTCGAACATTTGGAACAGTTTTTTAGCGATAGTGGCATTCGCTAATAACGTTTTTTCAATGTATTCCTGGCTAAACGTAAACCCAATCTGCTTAAAGTATTTGGCATACATTCGCAACACAGCTACTTGACGGCATGGCATGCTCGCCAACAGTACTAATTGATTAAACCCATCATTTTCTATTTCTTCGAACCATGTGCTCGCGAAAGCTTGCTGAAATAAATCTTTGATCTCATCAATATTCGGTTGCTGTGGATGTTTATAATGCAAAGAAAAATCATTCACCCAAGTGACGCTGCCGTCTTCAAATTTCAAAACATAAGGCCGCTCACTAATAGCGCGCATTCCTAAGTTTTCGACAATGGGCAGCACATCAGACAGCGGGAACGTGGCATCATGTTGATATAATTTAAACCGATAATTCCCACTTACATCATCCACATTCCGATAAAAGCTCATACTTAAAGCTTGTGTTGGCGAAAGCTGCTCAATATGCGAAATATCCATGAGAGCAGTACGGGGCGAAAAGCTCGCTTTGTACACAGGCGGAATCGCTACTTTATAACGTGCAAACAAGACATTGGCTCTCTCCGCACCATGCGTACTGACAAGTAATTGATACAAATCATCTAACCAAGATCGAGCAGTCTCCACTAATTTGGCTTCTATGGCTTTAAAATCAAAATTGACGGGTCTTTTCGGATCAATTCTCACCATAAAATGCACTCGGGCCATGATGGATGATTCTGGAAAATAGGTTGTAAAAGAAATATCCGTTGCATGAAAAGCTGAATATAATTCGGCTTGTATACTACTACGAATATCCGCGTTATACACATCTTTCGGTACATACACCAGGCAGGAAATAAAACGATGATACACATCAACTCGTGCAAACATTCGAATCCGGCGACGCTCTTGCATATAATATATGCCCATCCCGATGCTTAACAATTCTGCTTCAGAGGCTTGAATCAAGTCATCTCTGGGTAACGTTTCCATAATATTCAATAAAATTCTGCCAGCATGCGACCGAGGATTCAAATGCGAGTCCCGCAGAATTGCAGACAATTTATGGCGTAAAAACGGGATCTGGACTGGATTAGAATTATAAGCAACCGAGGTATATAACCCTAAAATGCGCCGCTCACCAATAACCTGTCCCTGCTTATCAAAGCGTTTTATCCCAATATAATCCATATAAGTATCGCGATGAATACAGGATAACGTGTCGGTTTTTGACATAATAAGAATTTGTGATGACGCCATCAATTCATGCGCTTGCGGGGTAATTGACGCGACATGTTCGTGATTAGTTTTCTTAAACTCATCCCGTAATATCCCCAATCCAGTTCCTGGCATTGCTTTCAAACGCGTCTCATTGTTTTCCTGAGCCAAATCATAATCTTGCATACCAATAAGGGTAAAATGATGATCTTCCAACCAATGCAAAAAGGCTTGGGTTTCAGTCACATCCTCTTTGTTAAGCACCGAAGGAGCATCTTGGAGTTCATCAGCAATAGCGCAGACTCGCTCACGCATCGCGGTCCAATCATCGATCACAGCACGATTTTCAGTGAGGACTTGCTGTAATTGCCCTTCTAGTTTTGCAATAATTTTGGGGTCAGTTTGACGCTCTATTTTCATTAAAATAGGTGCTTCAATCGATAAATTGGGAACCAGCTCTTCTGTACGTGGTAATACTTCTGTCACACAATCATTGGCATCCCGTAATAAGCGAATACCGCCCATGTGCACCGTCAAATACAAACTGATCCCCATGCGTTTTAAGACAATTCGCAAAGAATCCACCAAAAAAGACATGTCTTGGCAAATTAATTCAATGACAGTATGACTGTTTTCCCAGCCATGCTGTTCTATATTCGGATTATAAATTTTAATTTTTATTGCGTGAGAATTTCGAACTTCGATCAAATCCCAAAAATTGACGGCAAGCCCAAACAAAACGTCGATACTCGACTCTTTCAAATCTTCCAATGACATAGTCAGATAAAATTGTCGGACAAATTCACTACATAGAGCCGCCTTCTTTTTGGGCAACTTCTTTTGAATCCGCGCCACAACTTCATTAATAATCAGATTTTTTTCTTCTTCAAACAGATGAGACATGGAATTCTCTTGCAAATTATCACCAAGGTAACTAGTTGCACCCCCATGCGGAAAAAAGGCTCCTTTCTACTGCAGGGCAAGTAGTTACTACCAAAGCCTTATTGTACACAAATTCGCACGCCAAGGCGATGAGATCTTCATGTTCATTCGGATTGATTAACAACCACTGTTTTAATATTCATAAATTCTCGCATGCCCTCTCGCGCCAATTCGCGACCAAAGCCCGAATGTTTCGTCCCACCAAATGGCAACCGTGGATCAGAAACCACTGCATTATTGACTGCTGTTTGGCCAGCCTGCAATTCCTCAGTCGCAATACGTTCTCCACGTTCTAAGTTTTGGGTAAAAACCGCTGCGCCCAAACCAAAGCGACTATGATTAGCCAATTGAATAGCATCTGCTTCATCAGCTGCGAGCGTAATCGCGAAAACGGGACCAAACACCTCATCATCAAACGCTGGCATACCAGGCCGTACATGCGTGAGCACAGTTGGGGGATAATAGTATCCACGCTCTGTAGGCAAATTGCCACCTAGGCGCAATATAGCTCCTTTGGCAATACTCTCGCGTACTTGCTGATGGACATGCAGGCGCAGATCTTCTCTGGCCAACGGCCCTAATTTTGTGTTGGGATCCATAGGATCTCCATACTGATAGGTCTGAACGAGTGCTAATATTTTTTCAATCAAAGCATCCGCCACATCCGATACTACGATGATCCTTTTCGCAGCAATACAGGTTTGGCCGTTGTTATTCAAGCGTGAAGCAACCACCACTTTGGCTGCCCAATCCAGATCAGCATCTTTTAAAATGAGGTAAGGATCATTCCCCCCTAATTCCACGATTATTTTTTTTAGATGAGACCCCGCGCAGGCAGCTAAGATCATGCCTGTTTGCTCGCTGCCCGTAAACGTCACACCACTGATATGCTTATGCGCAATCACGCTGGCTGCTTGTTCATTAGTCAACACCATCGTGGAAAAAACATGCTCTGGGAATCCCGCATCTAAAAACACTTTCTCGATGGCCAAACCAGTGCCGGTTGCGATAGGTGCGTGTTTTAAGATCCCTACATTCCCTGCCATGATATTGGGGGCTGCGAATCGAAATACTTGCCAAAATGGGAAATTCCAAGGCATGACCGCAAAAACAATCCCTTGTGGTTGATAACAAACTTTGGCGAGGTGATGTTCAGTCGTAATATATTCGGGCATTAAATAATCGGCGGCGTGCTGAGCATAATGCTCACATACCACAGCACATTTCTCAATTTCTAATTTTCCGGCTGTAATAGGTTTGCCTATCTCTTGAGCCATTAACCCAGCAAACTCTGCTGCTTGGTTACGTAATAATTTGGCTAAGTTCAGTAAAAGCTTAGCACGCACTTCCAAGTCAACGCGTTTCCAGAGATGAAATCGACTCTCCGCTGCTTCAATCTGAAGTCCAATAGCCGATTGCGTCATCACTGGATAAGCTTCTAATATTGATTCTGTTACCGGATTAATGGTTTGAATACTCACTAAAAACTCCTCAAAACCTTGGACTTTATCTTGAAATCAACTAAAATAAGAACCCGCAATGAGACCCGCAACTGCAGTCACATATTTTTTTTACTACTTGAGACACAAATTATGGCATTTTATAAAAAATTAGCTACTCTTTTCATAGCTAGTCTGACAAATCTCAGCATGGCACATCCCCAAGCACATTATCAACCTTCTTCTATCTTCCCTCGAGGTTGCGAGGCCACTGGTTTTGTTTTTTACCGAGATTTTCTAGTCCTCAACGAGCATGGTAATCAAACGTTTTATTTAATTCAAAATCACAGCGACCAAACGGTCGAATTTGAACACATTGAAACAAAAACAGACACATTTATGAGCCCAAAAATGGAAGCAAAAATTGCGCCTTCTCATTGGTCGGCCTTTGCATCCGATGTCCCACAACTCTATTTCCGCTGTTATCTCCAACAAGATGACAAACGAGTCGCTGTCAATTGCGGCAATTTCCTGAATGTCTGTCAATATCCACGTGTGCGTTTTGCGTTAAGCAATCAAGGCAGTTATTGGGTATCAACCGATAAAGCACAAGCGCAAGTCATTAAGGATGCGACTGCCAAAGGCATTTTTTTACATTGGTAAATACAGTTATTTGATGCGGCACGTCTTTTGTTGGGCCAAGGACCAACGTACCAACGGAGAAACAATCATGGCTAAAACGGAATCATCTATGTTGGCGCTCGGTACCGTAGCACCCTCTTTTGCTTTGATGGATGTAGGAACTCAGCGAATCATTACTTTAGAAAAACACAAGGGCAGCGTCGCAACCATTATTGCATTTATATGCAATCATTGCCCTTATGTAAAACATATTAACATCGAACTTCCTCGTCTTGCCTCAGATTTTGCAGAGAAAGGCGTGTCTTTGATAGCAATCAATGCAAATGATGTCTCGCAATATCCCGATGACTCGCCTGCATACATGCAAAGCAACGCCAAAGAAATGGGTTATTGCTTTCCTTATCTTTATGATGAAACTCAGGAAGTTGCATTGGCATATCAGGCGCGTTGCACACCAGATTTTTTTGTATTTGATCAACAACTACAATTGGTTTACCGCGGACAATTAGATGACTCGCGTCCCGGTAACAACATTCCCGTATCCGGAGCATCCATTCGCGAAGCACTGCAAGCATTGCTCAACAAAAAACCTGTCTCACCGATTCAAAAACCCAGTATAGGCTGTAATATTAAGTGGAAAGCCGACGTGATACCCGCATAACGGGTCATCCCACGTCCCGGGTCAACAAACCGCAAAGGACGGGGGAGAAGTTAGCCTAATATTTAAGCAGCAACGACGTCAACATGGATAATTACAGTCAGATCACTATGTAATACCAAAGCAATGTCATAAGTGCCTACAGAGTGAAACACACCTTCAGGCAACATGATTTCACGTTTGGTGATCTCAACACCTTGCGCTGTCAAAGCATCCTTGATTTCGTTGACACCTACCGAACCATACAATTTGCCACCATCAGCAGCTTGTGATGCAACAACCACTGTAAAGTCTTGTAATTTCTCAGCTCGACTTTTGGCATGGGCAAACTCTAATGCCGCTTTTTTCTCTAACTCAGCGCGCTGACTGTCAAACGCTGCGATATTTTTTTCTGTCGCAAATACTGCTTTCTTTTGTGGGATCAAATAATTCCGCCCATAGCCAGGCTTCACGTTCACTTTGTCACCCAAAGCACCCAGATTTCTAATTTTTTCTAATAAAATAACTTGCATTTTCATACCCCTTATCAACACAATTCATCATCTGCACAGAGCCAATCTTATATTAAAGACGCTATCCAGCAACCCCAATATGATGTACAACGGTAACACCACAAAAGGAAGAAATACCAACGGTAGAATTAATACTACTAACATCATTCTGGATGATTTTTTACCCATGAAAAAATTAGCGCACAAACTCAGCCCCGCCAACAAATAAAACAAAATCAAGACTGGCAATACATTCATAGCAACCACATTCCATTGCCATGCAGCGAGACACATTAACAGCATCACTATACAGCTCAGACGATTTCCACGAAAAGTCAGTAACTCTTGAGTAAACCCCTCTGGGTAATACAATTGTGACTGTAACGATCGAGCGGCCATCAAAGCTGACCAAACCGATACCACTGCACTCATCAATTGGATGCCCAATGTGTAATTCGCCATCACCAAAACTGGTACGCCAGATGTATCATTCAACCACTTAGTCAGAACCTGATCAGGTTGTGATGCCTGCACCAAAGACTGGAGGAAAGTGAATTGAGACATCACCCACTCAGGCACCATTTGCTGAATCACAATAGAGCTGATGATCACCATTAAAAATAATACTGCCGCCACTGCCCGCCAACTCGAGGTCATGCGCAAACTATATGCCGCCAAATAGGCTGGTACAAAGACTATCAGCGTATTAAAGATCGCCGCGTACAATGGTAAGGATGTTAGTAAAGCGCAGCTATGTCCCAGCATGACAGTCAATAAAACTCGACCGCCTTGGCGTTCGCCTTTGCGCAAGGTTACCAAAGCTACGACAACCATAGCTAACCAAGTACAATAAGGCAACAACGCCAATATTCCGGCATACAACAGCGCTTTATTCTGTGAACTTAAAATAAGCTCAGCTTGTTTTTTAAACAATCCTTTTACTGGTAACACATCAATTACCGATGGCTATCACAATAAGGCAACAAGCCCAATAGTCTTGCGTATTTAATGGCCATAGTGATTTGGCGCTGAGCGCGAGCACTGGTGCCAGTAATACGGCTTGGAACGATTTTGCCTGTTTCACTAATATAGTTCTTTAACAAACTAACATCTTTGTAATCAATAATGACATCATTATCAGTATGATTCATTTTTTTACGTCGAAAATATGTAGACATTGTATGCGCTCCTCTTATGCTGCTTCGCCACGTGCATCTTTTGATTCTTTTTTCATCATTGGTGATTCACTTGTGATGGCCTCTTTTTTGAGAATGATCAAATTACGTAAAATGGCATCATTAAATTTGAACGCATTTTTTAATTCGTCTAGTGATTGCTGCTCACACTCAATATTCAGCATAATGTAATGTGCTTTGTGAACATCCTGCATAGGATAGGCTAGCTGACGACGTCCCCAATCTTCTTTACGATGGATAATCCCTTTGTGTTTATGGATAATCGCTTCATAGCGCTCCAACATTCCTGGAACTTGTTCACTCTGATCAGGGTGAACCAAAAAAACAACTTCATAATGTCTCATACTGGTCCTTATGGATAATAGCCCTCGAGAATATGGCCTGTTGACAATTCTACTATCTAGGCGTTTCGACGAAAGCAAGCGAATTGTCAACAGACCCTAGCCTTTTGGGCAAGGTTTTTTAAAAGCCCTGTATGATAGCTTATTTTCCAAACAAATGTAAGGGTTTGCTGATTGTCCCCTCTCACGAGGGTTACTTTCAATATACTGAGGTATCAACTATGTAATTTTACGTCGACGTATAATAGGCTCGTCAAGCTTTTCATCGTGAACGCTATCTTCACTGGTAAAAGACTCGGAATCAGTCACTCCCAGATTCGTCAAGGCATCATCATCAGACTTAATGGTTACCCCATTTGGGGTTATTGACACAGTCACGGAATCGGATTTTCCGTTCTGCCCAGTGAAATAGTTTTGAAAAAAATAGCGATTATCTGGCATCGTGTCAAAATATTTATTGCAATAAACAGGCAAATACTTTCTGAGCATTTCAACTTCAAATTCAGTTCCTGATAAATCGGGGGTTGCTTTCTCTCCTCCAATAATATGCATTTCCGTAAGCCGTGGTTTTTCTACGCGATGGTAACCAGAAAATTCTCGCTTGATCATACAGACAAATCTTACCGTCAATAGCTCTATTATAGCTCGAGCAGTATCCTCAGCTCCCACAGCCTGTTTATCAAAGTCATAATCAAACCCATCCCAATGAAATAATGCCATAAAAGGATGCGTCCCAAATTGCCCTTTGGCAGCTATACAGATACAAGTAGATACGCCAGGTGTACACAAAACCTCTTTGCCGGCCACGATTTCAGTCACCGCCATTTCATTTTGCTTAATTTCAGTTTTGCGTTTCATAAGCAGCCTCTTTGCCCCTAAAAATCGGAATTCCTAACTTGCTTCACTTTTTTCCTGGAGACGTACTGTGACTGGTTTTGTGCAATGCCTCTTGAGCCAGTTGCTTGGCGCCCGAGGTTGAAAATAGTAAATAATCGCCTTTTGTTGCATAATTTTCTTTTAAAATCTTACTTAACCAATGGAGTGCAACAAACGCTGTTGCTAAAATTGCACAACATACCAATACCGTAGCAACGGTATTGTAAGCAGTGCTATATAAAGAAGAACCCGAGTACCGCAATTTTTCTAGGTACTCTTGGAGGAGATCCGCATTGAAGTCAAAGTAACGATTCAAATTACTACTTAATAGTGCACCATCCAAAATTTGACAAATAACTTGGATCGCTTCAGCATTTTCGTCACTTTCGGTATGAATCAAGCTACGCAGCATCTCAATACTCTCCATAGCTAGCTGCTTAGCTTGCATTACTGCTGAAGATTCGGGGATTGGCTTAGGATGATGATCAACTAATGAAAATCTAAGTACTTTAATATCATCTTCGTTGTTCACATCTATTGGATAGCAATCTTGGATAGCATGCTTATGCATGAAAGCATGCATCTCTTCGTCTTTTACAGCAGGCACGCCAGTTTTATACGTTCCAACCAAAACTACTTTCGCTTCAGGTGCAAATTTATGAATTTTATCGTAATAATGACTGAGCTCAGCAAACGATGCCGCATCCTCACTATCAAAAGTCAACACTATTTGTTCAGATCCGCGTAAATAGATTGGCCATAATGACTCAAAGCGCTCAGCACCACCAACATCCCACAATTGTAGTTTCACATGTTTGGCGGCATTATCCTCGTAATAACAACACCCAGTGGTCGATTCAGTTTTCTCCGCTCCAGGTTTTCCAGATAAAGAACGTGCTATGCGCGTTTTTCCTGATCCACTCGGTCCAAAGAGGCTCACTTTACTATAAATGGGTTTTGCCTTTCGGTTTTCATCATCAGATTTCAATTTTTGATAGGAGCGTTGCTCAAACATTCTCTTCATAATTCAGTCCAATAAACGACCTATAAATATAATTATAGAGCATTTATTGGGTTATATGTGTCTAATCACTACAATTTTTGACGCTCGGTGAAGCGTCGTATTGACCATCCTACTCTCCACTATAACCAATAGCGCGTCAAAACCCCGTTTTGAACATATACTGCTCGACTTCCATGACACGGTTGATAAGGCTCTGCTGTCGCAATCCGTAATTGCAACCATTTATTGGGTAATTGCTCGTCTATCACCGTAAGCAGCCAATGATGAGTACTGAGTTTGGGAGAAAGTTTGACACAGGGAAACACGCCTAAATCGGAGATTCCATAGCAGTAATGCTGTGCAAATTTGCAACCTTTATCCAACAGAGTGCTTTGTAATGCGGCGTCATTTTGGTTATCCAGAATACAGCCATGCAAAGCGTTGTTTCCTAATCTGGCACCCAAAGCCTCTGCTATTTGTTCAAGATGCATGACTTTTTCTTGAAATCGATGTAAATCTGTATACCGTTTCCAATCCAAAGCAACCCAACGCAGGTTGGCCACCACTAAACTAGTCAACACAGTCAAAATGATAATAATGGTCATCAATACAAACCCTTGCTGTTTCATGCATGGACCATCCTAATGAGAAGCGGCATAGCGTCTCCATGACCTAAGTCCAGATTGAGATGCAACCAACGTTTTTGTTGGCTGATTTCTAAAGACCCACTTATTCCTTGTAGATCACTCATCAACTCGTCAACATGCTGATTTTGTTGGTAAAACAACGCGTTCTGACCGCTAAGATTCACGGCGATGCGGAAGGACTCTTTTAACCATTCCCCCAAATAGATGGGAGGATGATAGGTATAATGCAGTGCTTGGGAAAAGTGAATAGAATGAGGCCCCAGTTGATAGGAATCTAAAACTTCAGCATGCTGGCAATCAGCAATGATTAGCGGTTGTTTCGGATGCGGCATGAGTTTATTTAATAACACAAACTCATTTTGTCCTAAGCTGGGCGCTAAGGACACAAACCCAGAGGACATTCGATAATAGGTGAGTGTAAAAGGGTCTTGCTGACTCAGCTCAACTGCTTGTAGATGCCGACGACTACGATGATCAAAACTATACAGATAGCCGATAGGCAAACAGGGTGTAAACCCCGCTTGGTGCCCGCTATTGCGCAGCAAATCCACAACCATTTGTAAGCGCGACGCTTGCAGCATCGTTTGCGCCATACGGTACGTTTGCTGCTTAATTTGAAGATATTGTTGCATTAACAGGGTCAGGAGCGATAAAGCCAACGTGAGGCCCAACATACACTCCAATATACTCAAACCCTGTTCACGTTGATTACTTTCTTGCAGCCAGATCCGTGCTTGTTGTTGGATTTGAATCCGCCATCGATGGATTTGCCATTGTTGTTTTAATAATGCTAGTGATATGCTAGTAGTGAGTAGCAATGCTACCAAAATTTCAATGAATGAAAATCCGCGTTCTTCCATCTTTCTTCCATGTGGTCGGTTGGATGGGAAACTGTATCGCGTTTGCTGGATCTAATGCAAGGAGCACCAACATGATCTGTGATTTTACCACCTTGTCACATCGAGGAATTCAAGTACTTTCGCCTTATGTACCAGGTAAAAGTATCGAAGAAGTTGCAAAAGAATATGGTATCAGCGACATCATCAAATTGGCTTCGAATGAAAATGCGTTCGGGTGTAGTCCCAAAGTAACTGAAGCCTTTCAGAGTCTAGATCCCAAACTGATCGCACGCTACCCCGCAGAAGCGCATCATCCCTTACGTCAAGACCTCAGCGACTTTTTGCAAGTCCCCACTAATATGCTTACCTTAGCCAATGGTTCTGATTCTTTATTTGGCGTCCTCCTCACCGCTTTTGCACTCTTAGAAGATAAGCAGATGTTGACGCATGATTATGCTTTCAATTCTTATGCCATCCAAGCTCATACCTTGGGCGTAGAAGTGGTTTTACTCGCGTTGCAGAATTGGCAAGTAAATATTGAGGCATTGCTGGCAGCTTGCACCCCCAAAACGGCATTAATTTTTATCGATAATCCCAGTAATCCCATTGGTTCTGTCATGGATCTCGCTTCAATTGAACAAATTTTACAGAATATTCCAGAGACCACGTTATTAGTTTTGGACGAAGCCTATTATGAATTTTTACCACCTGGAAGTATGCCCAGTCTGCAACTCCTCAACAAGTATCGAAACTTAATCATCACCCGCACCTTTTCTAAAGCCTATGGCTTAGCTGGCTTACGTTTGGGATATGCCATTGCTGATCCGCAAATCACGGAAGTTATTCAAAAAGTGCATTTGCCCTTTACTGCAAATATTCTGGCCATGCATGGCGCTCGCGCAGCACTGCAAGACCAAGCGTTTATCCGGCATACCCAGCAGCATGTGGCACGTGAACGCCAAGAAATGACTGAATTGCTTGATGCACATCATATTCGTTATATTCCCCCTTCCAGCAATTTTATCACGATTGATTGCGGTCAAGATGGCGCCGTTACCATGGCAAAAAAATTACAAGAACGCGGCATCATTATTCGACCTTTACATACTTATGGTCTGAATTCTTATCTTCGTGTTACCATTGGCACAACCGAACAAAACAAACGCTTTTTGCGCGAGTTTTTTGATTTATTAGAGCTCAAACCATAGAGAAGGGATACATTATGTCTACTGCTTTAAGTACAAAACGCTGCGAATCATGTGAAGGCATTGGGAAAGCGCTTGAACCAGCACAGATAGAACCATTGATGCATCAATTATCTGAAGAATGGTCAGTAACAGCCGATCATCGTCGGATTAAAAAATCGCTTTCGTTTAATAACTTTTATGAAACGATGGCCTTTGTGAATGCTATGGCATGGATTGCCAATCAAGAAAATCACCATCCCGATCTAGAGGTTGGTTATAATTACTGTCACATCACTTTGATGACCCACGCCCTGCAAGGCCTGTCACTTAATGACTTTATATGTGCTGCAAAATTTGATCAATTGCTAAGCTAATATACGTTTTTCTGTAGGTTGGGCCTTGGCCCAACCTACAGAAGGATTTGAGTCAATTAACTCGCTAAAACCCTATGGAAACACGACCTAACAACACGAGTATTAAATAAATTATTAAAATTGTTCCGATAAGCCCGGTGGGACCATATCCCCAGCTTCGACTATAACCCCATGTTGGCAAGCCACCAAGCAGCAGTAATATCAATAAAATCAACAAAATTGTGCCCATTATTTTTTCCTTTAAAATAGAGGTGATCCTTTTAATAATAAACCACATTCATGATGTATCAAGACAATAGCCCCTAGTGTTTTCCTTGAAAAAAAAAGGAAAACACCAAGGTCTTGAGCTCGACAATATTCTCAAAGGCTAATCTACATTTAGTTTAAAAAGGTTAGGATTGAAATAGGCCCCTGGTATTTTGATGTTTTGTACTAAAATACAAATGGATGGTGTAGCAATAGATATAGTCTTTTAATTTTGAGTTAATCAATTAATAAAAGAAGTAGGTTGGGCCTTGGCCCAACAGCAGTGCTTCGTTGGGCCTTGGCCCAACCTACAATCTATCAGTCAAAAAAAATCCGCCAATTGGCGGATTTTTTATTATTACTAGGTAACTTAAGGCCTGTTCGACTTTTAGGAGAAATGCTGAGTACCGCAGTACCTGGGGACACCCCAAAAAATCGAACATTGCTTTAATTTGGGCTTACATCATACCGCCCATGCCACCCATACCGCCCATGCCGCCCATACCACCAGCGCCTGCATCAGCAGCGTCATCTTTCTTCGGCAGATCTGCAATCATGCATTCAGTTGTCAGCATTAAGCTCGCAACCGATGCTGCATTTTGCAAAGCAGTACGAGTTACTTTGGTTGGATCCAAAATACCCATTTCTACCATATCGCCATACTCGCCTGTTGCAGCATTAAAGCCAAAGTTACCTTTGCCTTCTGCAACTTTATTCAAGACCACCGAGGCTTCATAACCAGCATTAGTCACGATTTGACGCAAAGGTGCTTCAATAGCGCGAATTAGAATCTCAATACCCATATTCTGGTCATGATTTTCGCCTTTCAAATTTTCCAATGCTTTTTTGCCAGCTCTGACCAATGCAACACCACCACCCGCGACGATACCTTCTTCAACCGCTGCGCGCGTAGCATTCAATGCATCTTCAACTCGGGCTTTCTTTTCTTTCATTTCAATTTCAGTCAAAGCACCGACTTTGATCACTGCAACCCCACCAGCCAATTTAGCGACTCGCTCTTGCAATTTTTCACGATCATAATCAGAACTTGTTTCCTTCATTTGCGCACGAATTTGATCAACGCGAGCTTTAATGTCTTTATCTTTACCTTGGCCATCAATAATGGTCGTGGTGTCTTTGGTAATCAACACTCGTTTAGCACTGCCTAAATCTTCTAAAGTAGCCGCTTCTAAACTCTTGCCAACTTCTTCAGCAATCACTTGTGAACTAGTCAAAATAGCAATATCTTGTAACATCGCTTTACGTCGATCTCCAAAGCCAGGCGCTTTGACAGCACATACTTTAACAATCCCACGCATATTGTTCACAACCAACGTAGCCAAAGCTTCGCCTTCTACATCTTCTGCGATAATTAATAATGGACGGCCAGATTTTGCAACGCCTTCCAATACCGACAACATATCGCGAATACTGGAAATTTTCTTGTCGACTAACAGAATGTAAGGATGTTCCAATTCTGCGGACATATTTTGTTGATTGTTGATAAAGTAAGGAGAAATATACCCACGATCAAATTGCATCCCTTCTACCACAGACAATTCGTTGTCCATGCCAGTGCCATCTTCAACGGTGATCACACCCTCTTTACCCACTTTTTCCATCGCATCAGCAATGATCTTACCAATATCTGCATCAGAATTAGCAGAAATAGCACCTACTTGGGCAATAGCTTTACCATCTTTGCAAGGCTTAGACATTTCATGCAATGTTTTAGTCATTGCATAGACTGCTTTGTCGATACCACGCTTCAAGTCCATTGGGTTCATACCAGCAGCAACTAATTTGTGCCCTTCCACCAGAATCGCACGCGCCAATACAGTCGCAGTAGTCGTACCATCTCCAGCAACATCAGAAGTTTTAGAAGCCACTTCTTTAACCATCTGTGCGCCCATATTTTTAAAGCGTTCTTCAAATTCAATTTCTTTCGCAACAGAAACACCATCTTTGGTAACAGTCGGCGCGCCATACGATTTTTCTAGTACAACGTTGCGTCCGCTCGGTCCCATGGTCACTTGTACAGCATTTGCCAGAGCATTCACACCGGCCATCATTTGTTGACGCGCTTCATCGCCAAAACGTAGATCTTTAGCCATTTGCATTTTCTCCCATTAGATCTTCAAAAATAAATTATTTTTCAACCACAGCCATGATGTCATCTTCTTTCATCACAACGAGTTCTTGATGATTAATTTTGACTTCCGTACCGCTATACTTACCGAACAATACCACGTCACCCACTTTGACCGCTAAAGCGCGCGTATCGCCATTATCTAATATTTTGCCAGTTCCAATTGCTACAACTTCACCACGCATTGGCTTTTCAGCTGCGCTATCTGGAATCACAATACCACCTGCTGAAGTACGTTCATCTTCTAAGCGACGAACAACGACTCGATCATGTAAAGGACGAATTTTAATACTCATACCTAAAGCCTCCTGATTTATTATGTCTCTCAATTTGAGTAGACGAATCATAGCAGATTATGTCTACACAAGCTTACTTCAGTGTTAATCACGCTGATGCAGCATATATTGGGATTATCCAATCCATTTTCAAGGGGCATGAATAAAATTTTATAGTTTATTTGTGTAACCCTGGTTAGAATCAAGATTATGTCATTTATTTGGGGTTTGGATGCGCTTGCGAATTGTTCTGTTGTGCCTTTTATGGTGTTTGCCCCTGTGGTCTTTCTCCGCGCCTTTACCTGACGATCAAGTCTTCCAGTTCAGTTTCAGTCAATTCGATGCCAATACTTTGAAGTTGGATTGGACCATCAAAGAGGGGTATTTTTTATATCGAGAACACATTTGGATTGAGAACTCGCAAAATAAATATTTACATATTGGCGTCATTTCTTTCCCGGATCCCGAAACCAAAGTCTCTAAACAAGGGAAAAACATGCTTGTTTATCGTGATAAATTAACCCTAGCAGTCCCGGTATTAGTGAATACTGGCGGGGAAGTCTCTATAACCGTGCATTACCAAGGTTGCTCCGATGCAGGATTCTGTTATCCTCCACAAAGGCGGGACATCCAACTCAGCTTCGACAAAGAGCATGAGCTGACTCAAGCCCATGCCGAGTTTGAGACAGAGCAAGCTTACGCTCCGGTCAATGCCCCGGCCCCCGTCGTCCCACACACACCCCGTAATCGCTCTAGCGCGGACGTCAAAACGTTGTTTCTCACCGCAAGCCCAGCATGGATACTCATCAGTTTTTTTGGATTTGGACTCCTACTTGCTTTTACGCCTTGTGTTTTACCTATGATCCCAGTGCTATCAAGTATCATCGTCGGTCATGGACATACGATCTCCACGCGCAAAGCCTTTCTTTTGTCATTAAGCTATGTACTCAGCATGTCGGTGACCTATGGGGTAATCGGGGCAATCATTGCCCTATTGGGCGCCAATTTACAGGTTGTACTCCAATCTCCTTGGGTTCTGGGAGCATTTAGTATGGTGTTTGTAGTCTTGGCGTTATCGATGTTCAACGTCTATGAATTTCGACTACCGACGGCATGGCAAGAACGTCTTGCAAAAGTGACCCGCAGTCATCAAGGCGGACATTACCTGAATGCAGCCATCATGGGCTCAATGTCGATTTTGATTCTATCGCCTTGCGTCACCCCTCCTCTGATTGGGGCTTTGAGTTATATCGCCGAAACGGGCTCTGCCTTATTAGGATTATTGGCCTTATTCTTCCTGGGATTGGGTATGGGCACGCCTCTGCTCTTGATTGGCGCATCCGCTGGCAAACTGCTGCCCAAAGCAGGACAATGGATGAATACCATTAAGTATATTTTTGGGATGCTCTTATTAGGTTTGGCCATCCATTTGCTAGAACGTTTGCTATCACCCATAGTCTGTATGCTACTGTGGTCAGCTTTGTTTATCAGTTGTGGACTAGGCTTAAAACCGTTTTATTCACCCCAAACCGGTAGGTCCGTTATCAAACAGGCCGTCGGAATCATGCTGATTATTTTCGGAGGATTTATTTTATATGGTGCCAGCGCCGGCCATACCAATCCTTGGCAACCTCTGCGCAATCGCTCATCAGTACCCGCTCAGGTGCCTAGCCCCAACAGAAAGGTGGTCACCTCTGTAGCGCAAGCCCAGCTAGTTTTGACCGAAGCATTGAGCACAGAGCAACCTGTGCTACTAGATTTTTATGCCACCTGGTGTGAGAGCTGTCAGCAAATTGAAAAAAACATCATGCAATCACCCGAATTGGCTGCTTATGCCGATCGGATTCTCATCGTCCAAGTGGATCTCTCGAAGAACAACGCAGATACCCAAGCCTTACTCAAATATTTCAATGTGATTGCACCCCCAACGTTCCTCTTTTATGACAGCGCAGGCAATGTGGACTCGGATTTACAATGGGTAGGTACTTTGGATTTGGATACTTTATTGGCACGAATCGACAAAGCAGTGGAGCCTGACTAACGCTCACAACAAAACAGCGCCACAACGGTCAGGGCGTGGCGCTGTTTCATACTACCTCTGACGCGCGCGGCTTAGCCACTATATTGTCTTTCTTGGTGTTGCTAAGCCATCTGGTCCTGTCCCATCATCGAGTATCTCTTTCAAAGTTTTTCTCGAAGCAGTAGTAGGGTCTGGGGTTTTACTAGCACGGGCTCGGCTTTGTTTGGCTGATTGCTCAGCAGCTAAACAAGCTTTTTCTTTATCAGCATGCGTCTTTACTTTGCCTGGGAGTGCAGTGGCCACAGGAGTAAGCTTAGCTAAGATTGCGCTAATTTGAGGAAGCAACTTTGTATTTGCATCCAAAACGGGAAGTGCAGGGTTGCTTGCATCAGCCATAACCGCATACTTAGGCAACTCCGTCAGAGTAAGACGGCCCTGCTCCACTTTATTATTACGAATCTTATCTTCAGCGCCAGTTATTGTTCGTAGACATTCTTCATCACGCGTTGCTTTGTTAACACCTCTTTTTACTGGAGTAGCTATTATTTGCCTTTGCTTCAATATGACTTGCTCAAGCTCTGCATTTTCCAAAGTTAAAACATCAATTTTTTGTAGTATCGGCACTTTAAGTTTTTCAAGCTCTGCAGCCAATTGTTTTTGATGTTCCGTAACAAGTTGTTGGGTAGAATCCATCTCAACTTTAGCGGCGTCCCTTTCTTGTCTAGGAATACTTAAATTCTTTTCCTTAAACATGGCTACTTGAGATAAAATTTTATCCCCAGAGGCATTCTTCGATTTCGTAGCGAGCTTATTTGCATCCTGCCAGGAATTGTACACACCTTGCACCAGTTTACACAAAGCAAATACACAGAACAATCCGAACACAACAGGCAAGACGTAAGCCGCTGCTAGTGCAGCCGCACCCACAATCGGTAAAGCGACACAAATACCTAAACCTATCACTGCCAAAGAAATATTGGTTTTATTTAATTCTGGTCTAAAATTTTTGCCCAATGAAGAGAAGAAATCGCGTGACCACTGAAAAGTTCGCTCTCTGGCATTGGCGTTTCTAATGTCTGCCAATAAACCAAAAACATAGGCTTTTTGTTCTGCTATTTTGGCTTTTTTCTCTTGCGCATTCCATCTAGGGTCTTTATTGATCTCGTCGATTTTCATTAATTCTTCTCGACATATTTCCAACAATTCGATAGACGCATTTGTCACGTCTAGAGATGGGTTATTCATTCCTGAAATCCAATTTCTTGGATGCCAATTATCTTTTTGACCGCGCTCAATTGCGGTGACCGCACTGGATAATTCATCATATATTTTAGCTTTAGGACCCCACAACGCACCAGAAACTCGGGTGGGGACGATGTTGCCTTCAACGTTAAACTGGCTTGCAATTGCCGCTTTGTATAAGTCTGCATCGCCATATCTTCTTGTCGCAGTGGAGGTCACTGCTCTATCAATCAGTGGTTTACCATCTTTATTTGATAGGGGATACATTTTATCCATTGCCATGATATAACCTCAAATATTTTACTGTAATAGTTTAAATATAGAACATACTTGTCTGGGAATCCAATTTTAGGGGATTTAAATTTGTACCTGCTTACACGATATCCCGTGCGTAGCGAAGGATCTCATAGCTTATGGATGCGTGCTCGCCGCGTTCAGGAAGATGTATGGGGTGTGTAGTTAACCGGTACGGTTGGACCTTGGCCCAACAGCAAAGCACAGCCCTTCATTTGACAGCGAATGGTGCGCTGCGCGCGTTGTTGGGCCAAGGCCCAACCTACTTTTGAGGGATATACACATCAAAACGCACCGTCTTGCCAGGAATACTGGAATCAGGTGTCTTCAATGGAGCCAAACGTTGCGGCCATTTGACCACGACTCTTTTTTGGGCTCGCGTCACAGCCAAATTCAGCAAATCAGGCGCATCTTGGTCTGGGCCAAATAATTGCTGTAATGCTTGCATGTCTTTTTTAACCAACGCAGATTTATGGCGCTCGGGATGCATCGGGTCGATGTAAATAACATCGGGATAATCACTAGGTTCTAATTGACTGAAATAAATCAGTGCATCTTGGTGAATACACGACAGCGACAGCGTATTAGGGGGTAAGCGTTGCAATCCATCTGCTAATAAAGCAGCCATCACGGGTTGGCGTTCCAGCATGAGGACTTGAGCGCCATATTGCGCCAATAACCCTGCGTCACGCCCCCACCCTGCTGTGACGTCCAAAACTGTCATGCCAGCAGCGGGTTTACACGATCGAATCAAACCATGGGTTTTATCTAAACGGCGTTGAACTAATAGGGGACTAAAATCGACCATTAGCGGGGAAAATTTATCTATTAATAACACCAAGCCCCGTTTGGTGAGCTGAAGTCGCGGGAGTTTTTGTTGGTCTAGCGTCAGAGGGTATTGAGTAGCAATTTCCCTTGCTTGAGGTGCTAAATCTTCTGTGTCAAACCCCAAAGGGAAGCTTGGTTTATCCATAAAATTTTACAATGTTGATACTGTGCTCATATCCCGCGGTCAAGCCGCGGGACGTAGAGTACTCACTGATAACGATAAACCTCATTTGGTCAACGAGGCCAAATGACTCAAGTCAGCAATAGATATTAACAATCCTTGTAGCCGCGTCAATAATGCTAAGCGGTTATTTTGCAATTTGAGATCGGGATCCATCACCATAACTTGGTCAAAAAATGTTGCCAATTTGGATTGTATTGCAACCAAAATCTGCAATTTTTCCGCATAATCCAGAGTTGCTTCCGTCTTAAAACGCTGTTGGGTCTGTTCTATTGCCGCCCAGAGTACCCGCTCTGATTCTTCCACAAAAGTGTCAGGATTGACTTCGTATAGCTCACGGTTTTGCGCAGCCTGAGTCAGGACATTATTCACTCGCTTGGCCATCGCAGACAAAGCTTGTGCTTCAGGCATTTGAATAAATCCCAACAAAGCTGTGATACGTTGCGCCATATCAAACAAGCAATCTGATTGGCAAGCTCGCACCGCTTGAAACAATTCAATAGGAACTTGCTGGTTTTGGTAATAGGATTGTAACCGCTCTAAAATAAACGTTTGGAGCTCAGAGAGGAGTTCAGGCGCTGGGCGCTCTATCTGCCCCCCATATGCATCCGCTGCAGCCTGCAAACAAGCCTGCAAACTGAGGTCTGGCAAGCCTAATAATATTCGAGCAATGGCCAATGCATGACGTCTTAATTTAAAGGGATCTTTGACGCCGGTTGGTTTTTGACCAATCGCAAATAGGCCGTACAACGTATCCAACCGATCCGCTAGTGACAAGGCATGCCCTAATGGGGAGGTCGGCAAATCATCTTGCGCAAATCGAGGTAAATATTGCTCCTGTAAAGCCAATGCCACCGCTGGAGTCTCCCCAGCATGCTGGGCGTAATAATACCCCATAATACCTTGTAATTCAGGAAACTCACCGACCATTCCAGTCAACAAATCGCATTTGCTCAAAGCACTGGCCCGTGACAATTCTTGGGCATCAATTTGCAGCGGTGCTTGCAATGCCATCATAATTTTACCAATTCGCTCGGCCTTATCCGCCAAACTGCCCAGTTGCGTTTGAAAAACCACCTGTTTTAAAGCGGGGATCTGTGCCGCCAGCCCATGCGCTTTGTCCTTTTGATAGAAAAATGCTGCATCCGATAAACGAGCATGCATCACTTTTTCATTGCCTTTTTTTACTTGGGTTTTATCCGTACTGTCGATATTGGCCACTGCAATAAAATGCGGCGCAATCTTGTCCTGTTGAGTATACAACGCAAAACTTTTTTGATGGATTTGCATCGCAGCGATCAAAGCCTCAGCAGGCACTTCTAAAAACTTCGGATCAAAATCTGCCAGCAAAGCACGCGGCCATTCTACAATAGCCGTCACTTCTGCCAGCAAATCGTCTGGAATCACCGCGTTCAACTGTTGACTCGCCGCTAATTGAGTAATTTGCTCGCGAATCATGGTATGGCGTTGCTGAAAATCAGCGACCACATACGCCGCTAAAAGTTTTGCTTCATAGGCATCCGGTGTCGCAATCTCTACTGCGCCAGGATGATGAAAACGATGCCCATAAGAAGTCCGTCCCGAGACCACACCCAATATATCTGTCTCAATGCACTCGGATCCCCATAGCATCACTGCCCAATGCACCGGGCGACTAAACGCCAAGTCACCAGCCCCCCAACGCATGAGTTTGCGAATCGGCAAATCAGCCAAAATTTTCTGAATCATCCCAGGCAACAAAGTCGGCGTTGCGATTTCTGACGTGCGGATCGTTGACGTCCACCATGACCCTTTGTCGGTCGTCTCAATTTGCAACTCACTCACATCCACACCGCAAGATTTCGCGAAACCCAATACGGCAGGGCTAGGCTGCCCTTGCACATCCTGCGCCACTGCAGGACCACGACGCGATTTGACCTGACTCGCTTGAGCTGCCGCCACATCACGCGCTAACAGCGCCAAACGGCGTGGCGAACCAAAACTTTTGAGAGAACCATGCGTAATATTAGCTTCCGCCAATGCGGCACGGAATCGCTCCAACAGCGCTTCAGAAAGTTCGTGGACTGCCGCAACCGGCAATTCTTCCACACCTAATTCAAATAGAAAATCGTTCAAGTTACTTCCTTAAGGAGCATTCCTACTTCGTTTATTAGCCATGTTCTATTTTCGTTGAGCATCGCGTTTTATTTTATAGTCCTTTAATTATTAATTGACCTGTTAATAGAATAGTAGGTTGGGCCTTGGCCCAACGAAGCACTGCTGTTGGGCCAAGGCCCAACCTACTCATTCTATTAAAAATTAATCACTCTACTCAAAATTAATGAAACGTAGCGTAACAACTATTGACCCAATTCTGAGCCGCTATCCAATTCAGCATAACAATGCGCCACCAAGCGCGATAATTCACGCACGCGTAAAATATAGCGTTGCCGCTCCGTCACTGAGATCGCACGGCGCGCATCTAACAAATTAAACGCATGAGAGGCTTTGATCACCATTTCATACGCCGGCAAAGGGAGTTTCCGCTCCACCAATTGTTTGGCTTGCAGTGCATACGCATCAAATTGTTGCAACAGCATGTCTACATCAGCATATTCAAAATTATACGCGGACTGTTGGACTTCGTTTTGATAAAAAACATCACCGTACGTCACCAAGCCGTGCTCAGTATGCGCCCAGGGAATGTCAAAAATGCGGTCAATGCCTAATAGGGACATTGCCAAACGCTCTAAACCATAGGTTAATTCACCCGTAACAGGTTTACAGGCTAAACCACCTACTTGTTGAAAATAGGTAAATTGAGAAACTTCCATCCCGTTTTGCCACACTTCCCAACCCAATCCCCAAGCCCCTAAAGTAGGCGACTCCCAATTGTCTTCCACAAAGCGAATATCATCACACAACGGGTCCACACCTAATACCCGTAATGATTCCAAATATTTCTCTTGAATATCCAAAGGAGACGGCTTTAACACAACTTGAAACTGATAATAATGCTGCACGCGATTCGGATTGTCCCCATACCGACCATCGGTGGGACGTCTGGAGGGTTGCACATAGGCCGCAGCCCATGGCTTGGGGCCAATTGCGCGCAGAAACGTAGCGGGATGAAACGTCCCAGCCCCGACTTCCATATCGAGAGGTTGTAAAATAACACAACCCTGGTCAGCCCAGAATTGTTGCAAAGTTAAAATAATCTCTTGAAACGTTTTGGGCCCAGCCATGAAAACCACCCTATTATTGTAACCCCAGGCACGCCATCCTGAACTCAGCGCAATGCTCAATCCAGAGATCCTTCGCACGAAAAGACGCGTTCAGGATGGCGTGCCTGGGGAGTTACCTTATTTGCTCGTAGTAAAACTAGTAATCAACTCTTGAATAGTCTCTTCGGAAGCAGCACCTGGAATAAAGGCAGTTTTTGAACCTGGTTTAAACTTACCTTCCGGCGTAGATAAAAGAACTAATGCTGGCGTACCCATTAGATGGATAGACTCTGCTAATGCACGACTTTCATCGAGCGCATCCGTCACCGCTTTGCTTTCCATTTCAGTTTTTAAAGTCGACATATTCAATCCGATCTTTTTCGCTATTGCAAGGATGGTTTTCTCATCGAGATGCTGGTCTGCTTTGAACGCAGCATTTTGGAACTTCATATATTTTCCGTGCATAGCTGCTACGATTGCTACGCGAGAAGCCGTGTCAGAATCTTTACCAAAAATTGGAAACTCTTTGAATACTACGCGTAAATTTGGATTTTTCTTGATCAATGCATTAATAACAGGTTTCATCTTAATACAATGCCCACATGCATAATCAAAAAACTCGACCAAAGTCACATCGCCTTTCGGATTACCTGCAACGGTCAAAGTACCACCCACCAAAGCACCGCCATTCTGAGCAATCGCAGACTGCGCTTTTTTCTGAACCTGAGCCTGTTGCTGACTCTGTAAAGCTTGTGTAGCTTCAATCAGTACTGCTGGATTATCTTTTACCAAATAGTCACGAATAATTTGCCCAATTTCTACTTTTTGGGCAGGAGTGAACGTTGTCGGGGCATCTGCATAGGCCAAAGAAGCAGTCAGAGAGGCCGCCAATACACTTATGGTCAGAATATTATTATTTTTCATTTTATCCTCATTAAACTTGTTAACGACAAACACGCACCCTACCATTGGAAACAACAAAATTCAAGCTATTGAAAACTTGTCTTTAGTCTCATGATAAATTCGCTTATAATGACCTATAGACTTTGGACGCAGCACTCGAGACTGAGACATGATTGTCATAACATCCACATTTACTGCCGATGTGATGCACTCACAATTGATGGAACTCCTCCCTCCCTCGTCTCAACCCAAAATTCTTTTTGTCACCCAACAAGTTTTCTCCCAACTCCTATTGTCTAACAGCGAGTTTCAAAAAAATCGAAATGGCTTTAATGTCCTGCTTATCCGTTTGAGCGACTTAATCCCCTACACAGCTACACCACAATCTCCTGCAATAGAGCAATTTATTACCGAGTTCTCTTACACGCTCACGACTGCTCACGCGACCATGCGGGTGCCTCTCTTAATACTGTTTAGCCCTACCCCTGCGGATCATATTGAAGAAACTGAATTTTATACAAGTATCAGCACGCGAATCCAGCAAAGAATCGCCCAAAGCAATACGCTTTGTATCGTTCAATCATCAGAAATTTTGCAGCATAAGTCCCTGCCAATCATTGATTCCCCACTGGCTGATCAATTAGGACAGCCCCCCTACACGTTAGAATTCTACAGGATGCTTAGTGCTGTCATTGTTGATCAAATTTCAAAAGCCCCCTCCATTATTGAAACGCATTTGGCTAAGCATCCTTATGAGTCGCCTCAGAATTTATTGCAGAATAAAATTATTGCGATCTTTGCTGAAGTATTGCAGATTGATGCCAGTCTAGTTGGCATCAACACCGAATTTTTTGATTTAGGTGGTACGTCCATCTCGGCCTTAAACCTGATCCAAATCCTGAATAATCAATTTCATGTATCCATTAATTTCTCAATATTGTATATCCATGCGACGGCCAAATTATTGAGTGACCAGATCTCTGATATACTTAGCAAAACTCAATTCGCCACCATCATCTCTCATACCCAAATGCATCAGCATTCATTAAAACAAATCAAGGCCGGACAGCCGCATAAATTACCCATTATTTTTATTCATCCCGAAGGGGGTACAGGATGCTGTTATCTAGACCTTATCAAAGCTTTACCGGATGACCAACCCTGCTACCTTATTCAAGATCCGAGTATTGATACGCATCGTTTTTTATTCGATGACATGGTCTCCATGGCTACTTACTATAATCATTTATTGCTGAAACACTTATCTACAGCACCATTCATTTTGGCCGGCTATGCGTTTGGTGGGTTACTCGCATTGGAAATGATTAGACAATTAGAACACAAAAATTTAGCTGATTGCGTGCATAGCTTCATCGCATTTGATACCTGGATCGAAACCAGTACCAAGCTCCATGATAGTCAACTCAGCACAGCAATACAGTCTGAGTCGCAACCTAGGATGGTAACCTATTATAATCAACTGCAAGATTTAAGCATGGCCTATTCGCCCACTAAAATTTCTAAAAAAATAGTTTTATTTAAAGCCACCCTGCAAATGGGAAACTATGCAGCCGCTCATTCTTTGAATTTATATACCACCGAGCCCCTAGAGACCCACCTCATCGCATGTGATCATGATTCTATTCTTCAATGGCCTCATATACGATGGATCAGTCATCACATCACCCAATATCTAAAGGAAACTATCCATGGAATGGCTTAAAAACTTGAGCATCGACGAAACAGAGCTCCCATTATTTGATTTAGAGGCGTATCCTTACATCGATTCAAATGCCGCGTTGTCACATCTCAATCATAATAAAGCACTTTTAGTCATGATGTTACAGGAGTTTTTTTTGCAGGAAATGCCCGTCGAAAAACAAAAGCTTACCACAGCCTTTGTCGCTCAAGATTGGGATAAAATTGAAAAACTGACCCATAAAATAATGGGTGGGATCATGTATTTAGGTCTCATGAAAATGCAATATGCGTGTCAAAATTTAGAGCGTTACTACCATACTGGGCATACCCGGCTTTTACCTGCCTTGTATCAACAATTTATGCAAATTTTCGATGACACTCAACATGCAATTCAACAATGGTTGGATCTAGAAAAACGCACGCAAAACGAAGAGAACACTAAGGTCTGAAATGCGATACAAATCTCTATACATTCTGTTGGCAGCGCTTGTCGTTCTTGGGGGGAGCGCTGCGCTATGGTATACGTTTGCGCCTAAGCCCTCACGTGAGCTGCAAGTCATAGCAACCTCCTTTTCCACTTTACCCGGCTGGCAATCAACCCAAGCTTTAGCCTCTTTGCGTACCTTTCAATTGTCTTGTCGTTATGTACTCAAACAAAACCCCACTCGCTCAATGGGAAATCGCTGGTTTGAATTACAAGCAAAAGATTGGCAACCAGTTTGTGAAGCCGCTACTGCATTAAACACGGAATCCGAAGACGTGGCGAAACAATTTTTCGAAACTTGGTTTCAACCAATGGAGTTTATCAAAACTCAAGCGATTACAGGATTATTCACGGGGTACTATCTGCCAGCAATCCCCGCCAGCTTGACCAAATCGGCAGAGTATTCCGTACCTATTTATGGGGTACCTAGTAATTTAATTCAAATCAATTTAAACGACTTTGATCCTAAATTACCCGCACGCCAATTGACGGGACGCCTGAAAAACAAGAGCATGTTGCCATTTTATTCTCGTGAGGAAATCGACCAAGGCGCTATTGCCGAAACCGCACCGGTTATTGCCTATGTGAGCAATCCCATCGACCGCTTATTAATTGAAATCCAAGGCTCTGCTATCCTAAATTTCACCGACGGCACACAAATAAGCATAGGCTATGCCGCACAAAATGGGTTGCCTTATACTGCGATTGGCCGCGTTTTGATTGAGCGTCATAGATTGCCTGCCAACAAAGTAACTATTCAAAGTATCCGTGCCTATTTGGAAACCCATCCTAAAGAACAAGCCGATATCATTCATAAAAATCGTTCATTTGTTTTTTTTCAAATTCTTAAGAAAAAAGGGGCATTTGGTACCCAAGGTACCCAGCTCACCCAAGGCTATTCTTTGGCAGTCGATCCAGAATGGGTACCGCTAGGCGCGCCAGTTTGGTTAAGCACCTCCTATCCCGATCCGCATTCCGATGCGCAGCACCCCCTGCATCGCTTAATGATTGCTCAAGATACAGGCGGCGCTATCCGCGGTACGGTACGTGGCGATGTCTATTGGGGCAATGGCAATGACGCCGCAGCCATTGCAGGAAAAATGAAAAGCACAGGGCGTTATTGGTTATTGGTACCGAAAGCCTATCAAAATAGCCAATCTTAGGTTTTCCCTTCGCCCCGTGGTGACAACCTCATCACACCAAATTCGCATACGCCAAAACCAACCATTTGGTGCCTTGCTCAGCAAATTTGACTTGCACCCTGGTATGCGCTCCTTGTCCTTCAATAGCTAAGATCACGCCACTACCAAAATGAGCGTGCTGCACATTTTGACCCAATTTCCAACCTGATGCATGCTGGGTTCGTGTTGCGACAGGAATGGAACCTTGAGAAGTCGAGCGCCCATTATTTCGGATTTCATCTAGTAATTCTGCAGGAATTTCCTGCAAAAACCGCGAAGGTCGATGATATTCTTCCCGCCCGTATTGCCGTCTCACTTCTGCATATGACAGCACCAAACGCTGCATAGCACGGGTCATCCCTACGTAGCATAAACGTCGTTCTTCTTCGATACGTCCCGGTTCGGTGGCAGATTGCTTAGCTGGGAATAAGCCCTCTTCCATTCCTACTAAAAACACGCAGGGAAACTCCAAACCTTTCGCAGCATGCAGTGTCATCATTTGGACTGAATCCTCATGCTCACTGGCTTGCAAATCCCCCGCTTCCAAAGAGGCATGCGCTAAGAAACTCACCAAATAAGGCAGCTCCTCTTCCTCTTCATAACGAAACTCTTTCGCAGCATTGACCAATTCTTGAAGATTTTGTAATTTGGATTCAGCCACATCCCCTTTCATTCCAGCATAATACGTATATAAGCCAGACTGATTGATCACCCTACTGAACTGATCTTCTAGCGGCAGCTCATGGATTTCTTCTTGTAACATCTCAATCAAATTTAAGAACAATGCTAAGGCATTGCCCGCACGCTGGGTCAAAGCATTATGCTGCAGGATCTGCGTTGCTGCAGCCCACAAAGACAACCCTTCCGTACGCGCCAAAGCACGCACCGTATCCAAGGTTTTCTCGCCAATGCCTCTCGCTGGTAAATTCACCACCCGATCAAAAGCATTATCATCATTGCGGTTCAAAATTAAACGCAGGTACGCCAACGCATCCTTGACTTCAGCCCGCTCAAAAAATCGCACCCCGCCATGGATTCGGTAAGCAATACCGGCACGTAAAAATGCTTCCTCCAATACCCGAGATTGCGCATTCGAACGATACAATACCGCGATATCCTGCAACGGACAGCCACGTTTGGATTCCATGCTGACCCGTTCACTCACAAAACGCGCCTCTTCAAGCTCATTGAATGCAGAAAAAAGGATGATTTTTTCGCCTTCATGCCCCTCAGTCCATAAGGACTTTCCCATTCGAGTCTGATTGTGGGTTATTAGTGCATTGGCTGCCTGTAAAATAGTCGAACTCGAGCGATAGTTTTGCTCCAAACGAATCGTTTGCGTACCCGGAAAATCTTTAGAAAACCGCTGTATGTTTTCTACTTTTGCGCCTCGCCAACCATAAATCGATTGATCATCATCGCCTACCACCATCACTTTGGCATGTTGGCCAGCTAAAAGTTTGATCCACGCATATTGGACCGTATTGGTATCTTGAAACTCATCGACTAAAATCGTCTGAAAACGCGCCTGATAATGTGCCAATAAATCTGGATTATCTCTCAATAACTCATGCGTACGCAGCAGAATCTCCGCAAAGTCAATCACACCTGCTGTCTGACAAGCTTGTTCATAGGCAGTATAAATTCTTAACCAAGTTTTCGCAGGACCAAAACTTGGACAAAAAACTTGCTGTGCGCGCAAGCCCTCATCTTTATTATTATTGATAAATGCTTGGGCTTGTTTCACAGGCCACTGTTCAGGATCCAATTGCAAATCAGCCATCACGCGTTTGATCATCCGCGCTTGATCATCACTGTCTAAAATTTGAAAAGCTTGTGGCAATTTGGCGGTTTCATAATGCCGGCGTAATAACCGATGACAGATACCATGAAATGTCCCAATCCAAAAATCCGTCAATGAATGCTGTAAAATAGTATGCAAACGGGATTTCATCTCACCAGCCGCTTTATTGGTAAAAGTCACAGCCAATACCCCATCCAACGCCACTTGCCCCGTATGCACCAAATGCGCAATTCGACTTACCAAAACGCGAGTTTTTCCAGAACCCGCACCGGCCAATATCAAAAGATGTTGTAATGGCGCGGTCACAGCAGAGTTTTGTGCTGGATTTAAGCCTTGTAACCAAGTTGCATTAGACATACACACTCGTTGCTAATCAAGAATTTCGAAGAGTATATCAGAAATTTTGAAGCATCTTTAGATTGTATACCTTTCACAGATGAGCCGCGACCGTTAGAGCTTAGTCATATTGGCTTTTATCTTGTTTATTTGTGTTTTGATCGCCAAGAAAATATGTACGGATAAAGAGGCCAGTCCGTAACGTATAAATGTTTGCGCAGAGGTGATTTCACAATAGTGCAACACAATGCTATGGAGTACAAACACCAAATTGCGGCGAATTCGTTAAGATTGCTGGTTGAAAATCCAGCGATAACCGGTCCTAATAAAATCGTGACCAAAATCATCCTCCATGATCCATAGAGAAGAGGCAGTATAAATGCACAAACCATATAAGCTTGGGCATGCAAACCGATCAAGTACCGATGATAGTCTTTGAGCAGCAAGGGCCGGGCGCCGACAGTATCGCGTAGCCATTGCCAAATATACTCCCAGTTTCCTTTAAACATGTATTTTCTTGCCTCTTCCCCAGTAATATATTCTTTAGCTGGCACTTCCAGCCATGAGAAAGAAGATCCAAGATTATTGAGTGGCCATTGCCAAGCAATATGCCAGCTTCCTTTATACGAACACGCGAAAGGCCCGCAAAAAGTTTCTGTTCCAAAGAGACATAGTGGCGTACCAGCAACAGGATAAGCTTTCGCTAAAAACAATCCAGCACCTATCCCACAAACACCATATACGTAGGGCGATATCTTATTTTTAATTTCTACTGGGATAAAATGCATAGCTAGCATATTGATAAAAACAGGTTGGAATGCGATATGAGTGTACCCCAAAAGAGTAAGTACTTTATTCATGGGTATCGAGCATTGATTGATATAAATGTAAGTCACTGCCTGTAGTAATTCCATCATAGTAAAATAGAACAAAGGTAAATATAATTCTCGTTTTTCGCCTTGTTTTATAAGATAGGCCGTCGCTGCCAACCCAGCAGCTGCCAATACCGCAGAAGCTTCCCCACTCCAACACATAGACATTCTCCCTTGTTTGTGACTCCCCAGGTTGGGGCTAAGTTTGTTTTCAATAGATTCAAACTGATTCAACGTCATCCATAGCGCAGCGAAGGATCTCCGGAATTAAGCACAAACCTAGTCACTTAGATATCCTTCGCTGCGCTCAGGATGACGTACCTAGGGAGTGACCTTTGTTTAATCCCTAATTTTTTACGAATCTAAGAATAGGTTTATTAAACACCCAATTTTTTACATATAAATATTTTCTAGCCGGTAACAAGGCGATTGCAAAACATATTCCCCAGAAATAAAGACCCCATATGGCTGAAAACTCATTGATATTATCGGTAGAGAAACTAGCCATCAAGAAACCACATAAAAACGTGACTAAGATAATTCGCCAAGAACCATATAAAATAGGCAGGATAAAACCACAAAATATATACGTTTGAGTATGTAACCCTAAAAGATATTTATGGGGAGTTAGTATGAGCAAGGGCTGAGTTCCTAGCGCATCCCGCAACCATTGCCAGAGATACTCCCAATTCCCTTTGAACAGATAACTTCTGGCTTCCACGCCAGTTATGTATTCTTTTGGTGGAACATCAATCCAGGGTGATGAAGATCCGAGGGTATTGAGCGGCCATTGCCAGGCAAGATGCCAATGTCCTTTAAACGCACAAGCCCAATGACCACAAAAAGCTTCCTGCCCCACGATACATGAATAGGTATTAGAAAAAGGATAAGCTTTCAACATGTAGAATCCCGCTCCTATCCAACAAGCTCCGTACACGTATCGCGCTATTTTATTTTTAACTTCCTCCGGAATAAAATTCATAGCGAGCATATTGATAAAAAAAGGCTGAAATGCGATATGAATGTAAGCTAAAAATGTAAGCCCTTTATTGATCGGAGAAATGCATTGGTTAATATAAAGATAAGTAACCGCTTGAAGTGCTTCCATCAAAGTGAAATAGAACAGAGGCAACCATAATGCTTTTTTGCTGCCTTTCCTTATCAGATAGGCGGTTATCCCTACTCCAGAAGCTGCCAATACTGCAGAAGCTCCACCAGTCCAAGGCATATAATCCCCTATTTAGCACATAGTCATGACTCTAATAACTATAATACTATTCTTAACGTAAACGCAAACTGCGCTAATTTTCCAATCCGCTCTCTGACAGTCACGGCTTAGATACCTTTGTATGTCGACCTTAAGAACAGGATAGGTAAATATATTTCATATCTGATCTTTCTTGCGTTTCCAAAGGTTCATAATACACAATTTCTATTGTAACCATAAAAAAAACCTGGCAAAATAATGGCACAACTTGTTGACGAATGTGTTGAATATGGCAATTCAAGACAGTACAGAGTATCGGACGCTCCGCTCAGCCATTGCGCAATCAGAGTTAGCGCTGGGTGATTGCAAAAATAGGGATTATTTGCCGCAACTGCGTCGTTTGCATGTTTGGAACTTGGCAAACATGGGTGATGGTCTCTACAAAGGAGGACACCACTCAGATGCATTAGCCTTTTATATTCAAGCCATCAAAGTGGATTGTGATGAACCTTCTGTGCTCAACCAAATTGGCGTATGTTTGATCCTACTAGGAAAAATTGAACGCGCTTTATATTATTTTGAATTACTATATAGAAGAGCATCCACTCCAGTAGATAGAGCATTAGCGTTATTTAATAGTGCGATTTGCCATAAAATTTCTGGCAATCTCAATGAAGCAATTATCCATTTGCGTAAAAGCCTCAGATGTTCAACTGATGATGAAACGATAGCTGAATTGGACACATTGAAAGAACTTAATTCTCGACAGGCATTTCGTGCCTTTAAGCACAATATTTTCAGTAAAAATGTCTTGCCTGAAGCAAAAGCGGTCGATACTCACCCCCAACGCGACCGCTCTAAAGAATTTGGTGGGTAGCCGCATTGATTGAAAAAATTCGTATTGCAACCCGCAACAGTCCTCTCGCTGTTTGGCAAGCGCAGCATATCGCTGCTCAACTCTCTCAACTATACCCGTCGCTTGAAACTGAATTAGTCCCGATGACAACCTCGGGCGATCGCTTTTTAAGCAGCCAAACCAAACTGCAGAGCGGAAAAGGCTTATTTGTCAAAGAACTAGAAGAAGCGTTATTGCAAAATCGAGCAGACATCGCCGTTCACTCGATGAAAGATGTACCCGCAGCTCACCCATCAGGATTGGGTATCGTCGCCATCACTCACCGCGAAAACCCCTATGACGCATTCATAAGTGAACAGTATAAAAAAATAGAGGACTTACCCTTGAATGCAACCATTGGCACCTCTAGTTTACGCCGTCAATCACAATTATTAGCATTCCGCTCTGATTTCCAGATTTTGAGCGTACGTGGAAATATTCAAACTCGTCTCAATAAGCTCCATACCACACCATTTGATGCACTCATTCTGGCCACAGCGGGCTTAATTCGAATGAAGCTACAAGATAGAATTCAGCAAATTATCCCAGAACAACTAATGCTTCCTGCTTGTGGACAAGGTGCCCTCGGTATTGAATGCCGTTTGGATGATACTGACACGCGCACCTATCTTGCGGCTTTGAATGAGCCTATCACCGCCCTCTGTGTCACAACGGAGCGCCAAGTCAATGCACAATTAGGCGGCAATTGTCATGTCCCAGTGGCCGTGTTTTGTCAGCCAATCCATGCAGATCAGATTCGATTACAGGCCAAGGTCCTGTCTGCTGACGGACGAACCGTATTAAGCGCTCAAAGCACCGGCACGTTAAGCCAGGCAAATCATTTGGCCCAAGACTGCGCCCAACAACTATTTGCACTAGGAGCAGAACAATTACTAAGTCGGTATGACTGATATGGTCAAAATTGACTTACAGGGACTTAAAATTCTCAATCCACGCCCTCAACATCAAGCTGCCGCGCTTAGTCAGATGATCCATGCTGCAGGCGGTATTGCAGTAGAACTGCCTACACTAGAAATTGAATCGTTGTCTACAGGCTGGCTAACCACCCTTCCCTCTCTGTCTACTGTCCAAAACGCAGTCTTTGTGAGCTCAAATGCCGTCACCCATTTTTTTGCGGGATTAGACAGTCAGTCCATTGCGTGGCCCGATACGATTCGCAGCTTTGCAATCGGAAAAGGCTCCGCTGCTGCGCTCGCACAACAAAAAGTCAGACAGATCACAACACCTGAGCACGCAGACAGTGAGCATCTGTTAGCTCTGCCCACATTGCAAGACATTCATGGGCAATCCGTATTGTTAGTCACAGGAGAAAAAAGTCGTCCTTTACTGAGCACAATACTCTCCAAACGGGGTGCTCAGGTACAAAATATTGCCGTATATCGCCGGGCACGACCAAAAATAAATCGGCAATTTACGCATGCATTATGGCAAGATGATGCAGTCGATATTATACTGATGTTGAGTCAGGAAGCGATTGAGAATTTATTTGTCTTATTTGAAGATGGCGCCAGAAATTGGCTCCAATCCAAACCCTGGATTGTGATAAGCCCACGGTTGGTAGACATTGCACATCGTTACCACGTAAAGACCGTTCTTCTTTCTCCTTATAATAATATTTTAACCACATTGATGGGACTAGCGCATGAGCATGGACGAAACACACAATAATATCACCCATACCCCGCCCCTTTTATCTGAACAACAAACTCAGAAACCAGAACCTAAATCGGTTTACTCGTTAAGCTTGGGCGGGATTATCGCCATAACGGTATGCGCATCCGTACTCGCTAGTTTGGTCTCCATCACTTACCAGCATTTGCATCCAGCAACTCCGTCCCCAGCCCCTGTTATCACACCCCAAAACCCATCGAATCCACCATTCCAGGCTATTCAGACGCAAATCCAGGAACTTCACCAATCGCAGCAAGCGCTCAACCAACAAACAGCAAACAATCAGCAACAAATTCAACATCTCATGCAAAAGCAACCCTCACAAACGCAAGATTGGGACTTGGAAAAAGCACGCTATTATTTAGAACTGGCTCAAATCAATACACAGTCGTCGCATAACATTGCCGCCACCACCCATTTATTGCAGACTGCCGATCACATTTTAGCGCAAGGCAATTATCCCAATATAGGCACAATTCGTCATGCGATTGCACAAGATCTGACTGAACTTGCAGCGATTCCAACCATTAATACCACCGAAATATTGGATAAAATAGACAGTATCCATCAGCAGGTTGAGCAATTAAGTATTCATCCTGTTGCAGTTACAACCGATAACCCCATTCGCCAACCCACAGAACCCAAAACTTGGCAGGATAATGTGTACGACAATATGCAGCAATTACGTGGCCTCATCAATATTGAACATCATGATGAAACATGGTTGCCACCCAGACCCAACACTATTGCACTGTTACGTGAAAATATCCGCATGAACCTCCAACAAGCCCAATTAGGACTGATTGAGCAAAACCAAGCTTTATTTACATTGGCTTTACAAGCCGCCTCGGACAGTATCAGCGCTAGTTTTGATCCCAATAATCCGAAAGCCCATGCTTTGATTCAAGATTTACAGGCTCTCAAAACAACGAAAGTGGCTTACTCAATCCCCCCATTGCATCCTTATGCCCAGCTCTTCGAGCAAAGCGAACCAAACTCTGAACCAGCTTCAGCAACCAAGGTTTCATCATGATAGTACGATTGATCGCTTCGTTCGGGGTACTCCTCCTCTCAATGTATATAGGTATTTGGTTACAGCGCGATCCAGGTTATGTATTGATCATGTTTCAGCATTGGACCATTGAATCCAGTTTTTGGGTCGCGATCCTTGCAATTATTGTGTTACTCATCTTGCTCCACCTCGGATTTTCCATCATTAAAAACATTAGTCGCATGCCTCAATATTGGCAGCAATGGCGAGCTACCCATCGCTTAAGCAGTGCTCAAGCCAAAACCAAGCGAGGTCTGATCGAATTTAGCGAAGGACAATGGAAAACAGCGAAAAAGCATTTGATTGCGGCGGCAGCCAATACGGACCAACCGTTGGTTAACTATTTAACGGCTGCCAAAGCCGCAGAAAAATTAGGTGACCATCATTTGCGCGATCGTTATTTGCACCTAGCGCAAACTGCAGCACCCGATGCGACCATCGCGATTGAACTCACACAAGCACAGCTACAAATAGACAATCAAGAATGGCAAGAAGCCACCGCGACACTAGACGCATTACAAATTATCGCACCCGATCATTCCTATGTCCTGCAATTATGTCTAGAGCTCTATCAAGCAACCCATAATTGGACTAATTTAATCACCATTTTACCCAAGCTCAAACCGAGTAAATCGCTTTCCGCTGCAAATATCCATGCTATCAAAAAAAAGGCATATCTCGCTTTGTTACACGAAGGCCTGTCTCAACCCAATCCGGGGTTCGATATCAATCAAGCCATTCATACTTTACCCAAAGATTTAAAACACGATCCCGATATTATTGTGTGTTATGCCCGTTATTTATTAAATAATCATCAAGATCTTCAGGCAGAAAAATATATTCGAGACGGCTTAAAACACGAAGTAAACAGTGACCTGTTGGCTTTATACAGTGAGATCAAAAATGAATATACCAACATTCCTTTTATTGAATCCTTAATCAAACAAGACGCTCATTCTGCAGCATTGCATTTATGCTTGGGAAAACTGTTTTTTGCAAAGCAGGTTTGGGGTTCAGCCAAAACCAATTTAGAGAAAAGCCTACAAATTCAACCCTCCATGCCGGCTTACTATGCATTAGGAACGCTACTAGAAGCACTGGACCAACAAACCGAAGCCTGTCATGCTTATAGACAGGGCCTGGAATGCAGGTCCTTACCTGGGTCTATTACCAAGCCTTTCGTTTATACGTGATTCTATCTTGTCTAAAGCATCAAATAAACGCTGCAATTTTTCGGGAGATGTTTTGATTTCAAATAATGCAGCGCGAGCTTGTTCAATTTTTTCAATGCTATCCTGACCATTAAAAGACGCCTTGAATTCCTGCCAACCCGGTGGAATAGAGTTGCTTTGCCAAGTATTGACCATCGATTGCATTATTTGAATATAAGGATTTTCTTCTATTTTATCTGCTCTCTTTATTTCAGACAATTCGGTTTTTTTGTCGAGTACAACCGATTTGCGGCCTCCATGAATTGACGAATCAAGGCCTCTTGATCTATTCGCGTACGGTTGTTCTCGGTTGCTCCGTACGACCTCCAGCATTGACGCTGAAGAGGAAATTGGGACGCCGCCATAGCCATGTTCGCGCGATAGGGTAGATGACAATGCAGCAGATCGTCTTGCGTCAAAATTTAATAATATTGAATTATCATGTTGTGTGATGTATGGGTTAATCCATACATCGCAATGCGAAATGGTGGGATCACAATTAGTACGTATCATAGCATCTACGCTACCGTACCAGCCTTCGTTTCCAATCATTGCATGCGGATCACCACAGTTTGTAAGCGCATTGGTATACCCTGGTCTTAGGGTTAACGCATCTTCGGGTTCTGCTCCCATCCACTCTAATCCCATATTAGTAACCAAAGATTCAATTCGATCAAGAATAGCAGTGGTATCTGCGTCATAACTAGCACTAAAAGGAAGCTCGATGGCGCGAACAGCGCCGAGTATCTGTGCTCGCTCAACCGGATCTAGTTGAGATAGTTTTATCAAGGCTTGTTCTATTCCTTTGAGACGTGTAACTTCCAGTCTTGCTAGCTCTCTGGTGGATGCTCGTGCGATACCCTCTGCAAAACAACCCATCCCGGCCTTTAAAAATTTAAAATTGACAGGTTGCCTTGAACCACGAGTTTGCAATGCTGCTGCAGCCAAGGCTTGAGAAAACTCAGCACTAATAGCCATTTCCACACCATCCAAATCAATCCGCCCTCGCACATTTTGGTTGGAATTTTTGGTATCCCAAGTCACTTCCATGAAATTAGCTGAACTCGCAACAGACCTGCACTGACCATACATAGCCTGATACATTTCATTTTGCCAAGCAGCATAACCAGCGGGTAATCTAGGATCAGAAGGGGTGTGTGGATAAAAAAATAGACCGCCTGTATTTCTATAATCACCTTGCCATTGTAAACCGGCTTGATCGATAACCACCGTCTTATTATTAGGAGTACCCGCCGAACTCGGTCGAGAAGTAGCTTCAGGATAACCACCAATTGTGTGCACTCTGGTTACAGTAGAGGTATTAGTCGCCTTGACTAGGCAGCGTATTCTGGCAATTTGATCTGCATTGAGCAGTCCTTGATACAGCTCTGTTTTCATAACACCGGTGGTATTGGCTACCTCATTACGCGCTAATAGTTGTAAATGGAGTGGTGTTAGGTCGCTAATATGGAGCGGTAATGTCACATTTGATCCGCCATTCGGATTATTGAGAACAACGCCTCCCAAAATGTTTCGGCCATCAGCTCCGGTTAATGTTTCCTTGAACGCTGCCAAAATAGGTGCTGGACAATTTAAATGCGAGTTTTGACCGACGCCTGGTTCGGGGACATCAAATCCTGACATGCTCGCTGCATTTACTTGCTCAACCACAATGCTGCGCGCAACCGCTTGCGTTTGTCGAGCTTCTTTTTGGTCGCTAGCATAAGCTTGCCGAGCGCTTGCGCCGCCACGAGCAACATTGATAGGCGACTTTGGGCTAGCTGGCTCTGCATAAGCTCGAGGCTTAGATATTGATCTGCTGCTAAAATCAGCGGGTGGTGTATCCAACCCTAAAATTGAGTTCACTCCTTCAACCAAGTATTGGCTTATAGTTGCAAAGCTAGAACGGCTTTCTTGAGCTCGCGATCGACTACTTCCTTCTTCTGCTGCTGCTGCGCCGCCAAGCTTTAAATCTCCTCGGACAGCCTTGGCTTGGTTGAGGGATGGTTGCGAGAGCGGTGTATCCAACACTAAAAATTCTTTCATTTTTTCAACAAAATCTTGGAGGATTTCGCCGTTTTTTTGGGGATCGCTTACTATTTTTTTACTCTTTTTATCCCAAAAAATCAGCGCCCCATTGCTGTCGATTGAAATAGAATAGGCAGGAGAGCTAAGAGATAAAAGTTTTGTATCACCACCTATTCCAATCTCAATATCATTGATGACAGCATACCAATCACCGGCTATCAAGCCTCCTAGCTCACTGTTAGCGCTGTGCATATAGGCTATTAATGCGTCTTTATACGCATCCTTATTCAGCGCTTCAGACGATGGTGGACTTATCGTTCGACGGCTAGAACGAACTGAACGGCTTTCTTGGTTGTGCGACATACTATCTTCTTCTGCTGCGCCGCCAGCTTTGATATCTCCGCGAACAGCCTTGGCTTGGTTGAGGGATGGTTGCGAGAGCGGTGTATCCAACACTAAAAATTCTTTCATTTTTTCAACAAAATCTTGGAGGATTTCGCCGTTTTTTTGGGGATCGCTCACTATTTTTTTACTCTTTTTATCCCAAAAAATCAGCGCCCCATTGCTGTCGATTGAAATAGAATAGGCACGAGAGCTAAGAGATAAAAGTTGTGTATCACCACCTATTCCAATGTCAATATCATCGACGACAGGATACCAATCACCTGCTCTCAAGCCTAGATCACTGTTAGCTCTATACATATAGGCTATTAATGCGTCTTTATACGCATCCTTATTCAGCGCTTCAGACGATGGTGGACTTATCGTTCGACGGCTAGAACGAACTGAACGACGTTCTTGGTTGCGCGACATACTATCTTCCCCAGCTGCGCCGCCATCTTTGATCTCTCCGCGAACAGCCTTGGCTTGGTTGAGTGCAGGAACAACTGGTTCTAGCAAATACTTGTTACGCACATGACTCCCGTATGTTCGGGCACAATGATCACGCCTGTCTTTAGGAATATCACTCGCCATGTTTGCCAAAACTGTATTTATTTCACGCGGATCAGTGACTTTATTAAAAGGCCTAGTGCTTTTATTCCATACAATGACAGGCTCATCCCACTTATCACCGCACTCAACTTGATAATCATATGTGGCTATCGCCGTCATACCGCTATATTTAGAGGTTCCTATTTCAACATTGTTTTGACCTCCGACAACGTAAGACCAATATCCTCTCACACGAGGTCCTATGCCTGGAGGGTACTCGCAAAATCTCTCTGAGCGTAAATAAGCCAGCATACATGCTTTTAATTGTTCTCCAGTCTCTAAATCGTCTGCAGATCCTATAACTTCTCGCTCTCTTCTATCTGGGCGATCTACTTTCCCAAAATCTATCGCCTCAGAGCATGTAGATAAGAGAATAGACTTTATTTCTGCCAATGCCTGAAAACACTCGGTAGCTTCGTCCCCACTTAAAGGAGGACGTACAGATGAGCGACTTATTTGATCAGGATGAAATTGTAAAGACTGGATGTGATAAGCTCTTTTTATGTCTTGGCTTGTGGGCGCTCGGCCTTTTTCAAGCCCCATTATTTTATAATAATCCCCAAAATAAGGGGCTTCTTGAAAACGGCGTGGTAGGACAAGAGTTGGCATTATAATCCCTCACAAAATGATTGTGTGTCAGTAACTTTCCAGCACGACATTCTAAGCGCGTCTTTTTGCGCGAAGCGCTATGCATGTCCCCAAACAGACAATCCCTAGTTGCAGGCTTTTCGGGATGACGTTTCAGAAGATAAAGTTATTTAATTTACATTAAATGCTCAAATATCAACACTAAATCAAATTATAGTATAGATTCAAAAAGTATCTATTCAGCTCAATGAGGTCATACTAGATTTGGCTAATTCTGTCTTAATCAATCGAGTCTGCTCCTATTTGCCCCTCCCCTTGTTCATCTCCATAATACTGAATGCCAATTTTAACCCGTTCGCGCCCATTCGATTTACGCCAATTATTAGTATCGCGGAGTGAGTACACGCAACCACAGTATTCTTGCTTATAAAAATTTTCGCGTTTTGCAATATCGTACATTCTGGCAGCGCCACCTTGCTTGCGCCAGTTATACGTCCAGTACACCATATCGGCATACCGAGAAGCTGCGCGTAGACCTGAGTCGTTAATTTGATTCATGTCCTTCCAACGAGAAATCCCTAACGAAGAACAAATCACTGGAAAACCATGTTCATAGGCGTACAATGCCGTGCGCTCAAACCGCATATCAAAACACATCGTACATCGCTTCCCACGCTCAGGTTCATTCTCTAAACCTTTGATGCGCGCGAACCAATTGTCTTTGTCATAATCCACGTCGATAAATGGAATGCCATGCTTTTTTGCAAAACTGATATTTTCTTGTTTGCGAATTTCGTATTCTTGAACAGGATGAATATTGGGATTATAGAAAAAAATAGAAAAATCTATCTCTGAAACCAACAAAGCCTCCATCACCTCACCCGAACAAGGCGCACAACAGGAATGGAGTAATAATTTCTCAGCCGCATTGGGCAAACTTAATCTTTCACGCTCGATCATCTTTTGTCCGGATAAAATGTTGTCGATAATATACTAATTCAGCAATAGAATCCTTCACATCCTCTAAAGCCAAATGTTTCGATTGCTTCTCAAAACCTGACAGCAAACTGGGTTCCCAGCGTGAAACCAATTCCTTCAAAGTGCTGACATCAATGAGTCGATAGTGGAAAAAAGCAGCCAAGCCTGGCATATACTCACATAAAAAGCGCTTGTCCTGACAAATGCTATTGCCACACATCGGTGATTTACCGCTGTCAATCCACTGGCGTAAAAACTCCAAAGTTTGACGTTCTGCAGCCTGCTCATCAATCGTACTCGCCTTGACGCGCGCTACCAATCCAGACTGATTATGTTGCCGCGTGTTCCAAGCATCCATTCCAGCCAAACGTTCATCAGATTGATGAATCGCTAACACAGGGCCTTCCGCTAAAACGACTAAATTAGAATCCGTTACAATGGTTGCTAATTCGATGATCCGATCTTTTTTAGGATCTAGACCGGTCATTTCTAAGTCAATCCAAATTAAATTTTGATTTGATTTCATTCATTTTCACTCATGTTTGGGAGAATGCGCTTCAGGCAATCCACACGCGCCGCGTATAACGCATCTTTGATTGCAACGCCAGTATAGCCTTGTGCAACATACGTTTGTGCGGTGATTTTTCGACATTCTGCCAATAGTACACGCCAATCGTTGGCTTGTCGATAAGCAAGATGGTCGACATTTGCCTGTTGGAGCCCTCTACCATGTGCGTCAGCTTCGCAGACTAATAACAATTGCTCCAGCACAGTCTCATCCTGAAAAGCTTGCGTCTGGGCAAACACCTCTAAAATATCGGCTGGGGAGGCTCGATATACCCTGTGAATAATCAAATGCCACTGCGCAGCCAACGTTGCCAACTTTTGATACCGATTCGGAATCGACAAACGTCGACATAATTGGGCTATCACCGGCAATCCCAAGTTCTCGTGATCACTTTGCTTGGGCCAAATTGCTACCGAGGTACATGCTTTGCCCAAATCATGCAGTAAAGTGGCAAGCCGTATGACGGGATCCGATGACAAAGCCGTCGCTACTTCGAGCGCCATCAAACTATGAATACCCGTATCGATTTCCGGATGATAAACCGGCGGATTCGGCACACCAAAGAGGTGATCTATCTCTGGCAGTATGACTCGGAGTGCCCCACAAGAGCGCAACGTACTGATAAACATCGCAGGATTTTTTTCATGCAAACTTTGCTGCCACTCCTGCCATACTCGTTCTGCAACCAAATGCTTTAGCTCGCCTGACCGTACCATGTCTTGGATTAATATCCGAGTTTCTGCCGCTAATTGAAATCCCAACGGTTGAAAGCGGGCCATAAATCTTGCCACCCGTAATACTCGGACTGGATCCTCAACAAACGCAGCCGATACATGACGTAATATTTTACGACGCAAGTCTTCTTGGCCACCATAAGGATCGATGAGTGTTCCAGCGCTATCCATCGCCATGGCATTGATGGTCAAATCACGTCTGGCCAAGTCTTCTTCTAACGTCACACAGGGATTGGTATCACAAGAAAATCCATAATACCCTGAACCTAATTTTTTCTCGGTGCGCGCTAGGGCATATTCTTCTTGCGTTTCAGGATGTAAAAAAACAGGAAACCCGCGTCCAACCTGCCGATAACCTAGTTTGATTAACGTTTGTGGATCAGCCCCTACCACGACCCAATCTCGTTCTTTAATAGATAACCCGAGTAATTGATCGCGAACAGCGCCCCCTACAAGATATACTTTCATGGTATCCTCATATATAGTGAATTGATTTTTAATTGACTGATAAATGTAGGTTGGGCCTTAGCCCAACGAAGCACTGCTGTTGGGCCAAGGCCCAACCTAATTCTTTTGTTAATGGGTCAATTAAAAATTAAAAGATTATACATCACTTCCCTGGTACCTAATTATGAGTAAAAAACGTCCTTACACGCAGACTAAAACTGCTCAAAATCACCGTCGCCAAGTCGACGATAAGACTGGGTGTGAAGGGTTGGTCATCACCCGTTATAGCCGCCATGCCCATGTTGAAGATGAAGAAGGGCGTGCCATTCACTGCGCCATTCGATCCCACATTACATCTTTGGTAGCAGGAGATCGCGTTATTTGGCAACCAGAAGGCCCCTCACAAGGTAGCATTGTAGCCGTCTCTCCCCGTGACAGTGTTTTAGGTCGACCTGATGAACAAGGCCAATTGAAACCTATCGCCGCCAACATTACTCAAGTCATGATTGTCATTGCGCCGTTGCCACCAGTATCCTGGCTATTATTAGATAGCTATTTGGTGATGGCCGAAACGCTCCAATTAAAACCTTATATCATTTTGAATAAAGCTGATTTAGAGATAGCTAGTATACAACAATATTTGCTGCAGCATTATGAACCATTAGGATACCCCCTAATTTTTACTAATATTAAATCACAAGATTTGAGTGCATTGCAAAAATCTCTGCGTCAACAAACTTCGGTATTTGTCGGGCAATCTGGCGTTGGAAAATCATCTTTGATTGGTCGTTTATTACCGCATGAAGCAGCTCGTATTAAAACAGGTGAGATTTCTCATCAAAGTCAGTTCGGATGTCATACTACCAGCAACTCCCATTTGTACCATATGCCCAGTGGCGGCGATATCATTGACTCACCAGGGATTCGAGAGTTTGCCCTTTGGACAATGCCTCCCTCAACGGTTGCCTTAGGCTTTCGAGAGTTCAGACCTTACATCAATCAATGTAAATTTCGCAATTGTAATCATCATAATACGCCCAACTGCGCCGTCACTCAGGCAGTAAAATCACAACAAATATCACTGAAACGATATGAAAACTATGTTAAAATTATTTTTTCAGAAAATTAATCTAGGAGCCATTTTGGCTAAATATTTTTCTTTTTCAAACATGACTGCTGGTTTTGTTGCAGTACTTGTTGGGTTTACTAGCTCTGGCGTCATCGTCTTTCAAGCGGCAACGAACGCCGGAGCAAATCCTGCAGAGATTAGTTCTTGGATCTTCGCGCTAGGATTAAGCATTGCCTTAACATCCATTGGTTTCTCATTATATTACCGCATGCCTATCCTGACTGGATGGTCCACACCGGGCGCTGCCTTGCTGGCAACCAGTTTGACGGGATTTTCTATGGCTGAAGCAGTGGGTGCCTTTATATTTGCCGCAGCCCTCACTATTCTATCCGGCGTGACGGGTATCTTTCAAAAAGTCATGGAACATATTCCGCGTTCGCTCACCTCTGCCATGTTAGCCGGTATTTTATTAAATTTTGGGATTAATGTTTTCACTGCCATGCAACATCAAGCGCCGATGGTCTGCGCCATGTTATTGATGTATTTGATCGGAAAACGCTTTTTTCCTAGATATGTGATCATTTTAGTGCTCCTGGTTGGCGTTGCGGCAGCCAGTGCCCAAGGGTTGTTTCATATTGATCAATGCCATATTGCATTTTCTACGCCCATGTTCCAAATGCCCATTTTCTCATTACCAGCTTTGGTCAGTATTGCCATCCCTTTATTCGTAGTCACCATGACATCACAAAACATTCCAGGCATTGCGGTCCTAAATAACTCAGGATATCAGCCAGCCATTTCTCCTGTCATAGGCTTGACTGGCTTAGCAAACCTGATTTTTGCGCCTTTCGGTTGCTATTCTATCAGCCTTGCTGCGATTACAGCAGCCATTTGCACAGGAAAAGAAGCCGATATGAACGCTTCTCAAAGGTTTAAAGCAACCATTTTTGCGGGCATTTGTTGGTTAGTTATCGGGACATTTGGTGCTACAGTAGTCGCAATATTCTTTGCTTTTCCACATGAATTAATTTTATCAATCGCTGGTCTGGCTCTCTTCAGCACCATCGGATCAAGTATCAACGTCGCTTTGAGCACGGAACAACACCGTGAAGCAGCGATTATTACAATCCTGGTATCGGCTTCTGGATTGTCTCTACTTGGAATTGGGGCTGCATTCTGGGGGTTAATTGCCGGTATATTTTCCACTTTATTACTCAATTGGAATAAGACACCAGAAACAGTGGAAATCCCTCGCACTGCTTAGGACTGTTGACAAACAATCTTTGACGCTCAGTGAAACGCCACGTCAAATTTAACTTCAAGTTGAACCGTTATGATTGTTATGGCCGAATAACTAAACTGAAATAAAAGGGTCCTTTATGCCGCACTGTTGCTCTATGCCGCAATGTTGAACGAGACTGTGTCCTTCTTCTGAACTAAACGATGAACGTGGTGAGTGACTGCGTGAGCCTTTTTCTGAAAAAATACCAATTGAAGAGCAGGCAGACACCATTTCTCCTTCGTTATAATCCGAGATATCTAAGGTGGAGTCATCGTGATATTCCAATACACCATCAAAACTACCACTCTCAGAGGTAGTACTCGAGCTGATGTTCTCGTGGATAATACGAGACTCAATAGGGGAACCTTTTTTTCCCAATCCAAAAAATGAAAGTTGACTTAAAGAAGGTGATATCACGCTATCTACAATACTTAATAGCCTTGCAGTGCCCTGTTTTATAAGTGCTTCCTCATTTTTGACTCCCAACAACTCCATTCCTTTTGCTCGTAACCCAGCAAAACTAGTTACTTGAACCGAAACATGAGTCAAGCGGTGAGTCAACTGGGCAATCGAATCCGTGAGATCGTTCAAAATATAATGCTTGTATAAATGCTGCGAGTCTCGACGTGCGTATAATAAATATTCACTATATTTTGAGTTGTGTTCAAGATCAGAACGAAATCCAACCTCAGGCAAATAATCAAGAATCAAAGTCGAAAACCATTTGCTTGCCGCTGACATACAATCAGGAAAACCATTCGCCCAGACTTCTCCAAAAGTACGTACAGTAGCACCATACCGCATGCTAACCTTATCGAGTCTTTCCCGATCAGGGATACCAAGTTCAAGATAAAACGCCCTAAACCTATTATACGCCATATACGCTTTGAAATATTTGCTCATAGAAAGATTAGCGCGCGCATGCCCTCTACTCGTCGCAATATGCAAAATAAACATAAGGCGTTGCACCGGACTACTAAGGAGAAAAGCTCTGTATTCCGCAGGGCTTTTAAAAACAATATTATCTGTGTGAATACATTCTTTATTCCAAGAATCTCTTATTTGATAAGAAATACTATGAACCTCGATCTCATACTCAATTACTTTTTCTGGTATCTGTGTCCAGCATTGAGAAAAGCCTAGGTGTAATTTATACCCATCTCCATCCTGAATGGCCTCATAATTTAAGCTTTCATTAACCAAATCAACCAATTCTTTCAAAATACTAGCGCGCAATACATAATTGGTAAACCTAGGAATACGCGGATACTTACGGAATGTATGCGCTGCATAAAGTTGAATACATTCGAACTCTTTAGGGCTAAAAGGAACCGCCCTGGCAGTATTAACATTATAAAATGTCTGGTTCGCTTTATGACTCTCTACGGAGTTCCCCAAATATATTAAATAACTTGGGTCCTTCTCCGGTAACGTATAATGAGAAAGAGGGTTGGAAGACAGATAGGCACCTGTTACAGTATCAGCCGGGCTCTGTAACCATGGCATTAATAATTGAAAATAGTCATCAATCCCATGACGTTTCAAAAAACCAGAAGCTTGCAACAGTTGTCCTACTCGAATATATTGTGAATTCACTCCTATACGATGATATACATATTGATATGAACCGTTATTAATTCCTATGCTGCTAATATCAATAAATGTTTCTGTTCGATTATATTCATCTCTAAGATTAAATATAGTTCTGATATCTCCAAACAAAACCTGTTCGGGGACAGGTCCTTCATGCAATGGATTAATTTCCTCTTCGAGTGATTCATTGTCACCAAACAGCAGACGCTCTCTAAGAGTATTGATATGAAGAAAATCAACATCACTCAATTCATGGCGAAATCGCAATAATCTCGTCAGCTCATATCCAAGTTTTCGCTGGGTTAAATAAGGCCCTATTTCTTCACTATAATAGATTTTCAGCACATCTGGATGCGAAATAACCATGGCAGGATTTTGATGCGTAATCCAGACAGCTAAGTGCACCATATTAGTCAGAGCGGCGCTTAAATTATCATTTGCATCCATAAGACTCAAGAAAATATCCTGCATATAAAGAGTCTCTGCTCTTGTGGCGCCTAGCTTAATACATTGCCCATAAAAAAAGTTCACTTCACAAGATTTTAGGCCTGCCAGATGCTTTTTATAAAAATTCTGCAGTACCTCGTAGGTACTGTTCACATAACCAGGGGTTCCCAGGTCTTCAAAATAATGTTCTACCATTCGATGCAAGGGATAAATTAAATCTTCAAAAATCACCGGTGGCGTTTGCATGGCCCACAATGCAATATACTGCTCCCTAAACTCACTCCAATTAGCAATAACAATAGGTCTATAAAAAGATATGCTTTCAAGCTTGCAACGAATTTGGAACAACTCATAGGGAGAAACACAATATTCATCGCCGTTGCCATCATAATTTGCAAAGTTATAAGAATTAGTTTCTGCTAATTTAAGCATACGATTAAGCATGACCAAGCGCTCAAAATTATCGGTATAAATCAAAGTAGAAAATTGTTTCAAGTTGCACAAATGAGCACGATCTCTTTCCGCAATCACCACACCTGAAAATATGATTTCAGTAATATGCTTTTCCGTGAGCTCGGAAAGTTTGAGTGCCAATTGGTACCAATGGTAATTGGCGTGTTGTTTTGATTTAGACCAATTAAGGTTTGGAACTAAGCTTATTCTAGTCCAATCATAATCGCTCTGTTGCAAGCTCTTCAAACGCACTGTAAAAAACCGGATACACTGTTCGGTATTAAGGCTATATAAATGCTCTAGTGAATAGTTGGTCAAAAAATCCCGATCAAAATCACTCTTGTACCTACATGTATTAAGCCCTCGAAAGAATTTTTGAATAGTACTTTTTGGTATTGCAGCCATACTTCTCTACGCCTAAAACAGGTTCAGTCATTTTAATAACCTTAGGCTATGCATAATGACTTAATAAGGGATTTAAAATTCCAAATCCAAACGACCTATTCTACCTCAAGAGTATACTAGTTGGGAGTTTTTTCTTGCACGTACTGAAAATATATTTGCCTGAAAGCACTTGTAAGGAGCTTTGCCACTTTATATCTTAGATATTATGTGGCAAAGTTGTAATAAAGTCCTGGCAATGACCTACTTTCACATGGGGAAACCCCACACTATCATCGGCGCTCAACCGTTTCACTTCTGAGTTCGGGATGGGATCAGGTGGGTCCAGTCGGCTATG
>JAGOTG010000022.1 GCA_018061965.1 Legionellaceae bacterium | reverse complement strand
AGTTGAACATAACTCACGCTATCGCCTAACTCAAGAAGGTGCTGCGCTTATTCAATCTTGTCAACGAAAAGGTATCCTCGATGAAGAACAAGTTATCTTAAATATAGTACCCACCAGTCCTTCTACTCACTAACCTACCTGATTTAAGTGAATCTCAATTTATTATCATTAAACGACCGTTTTTTGAGAGTCATTTTCTCGTCATTTTCTGATTTGTCACTTTTCTAAGTCGATGTCAGCAGATTGTCAAAGTGGATGTCATCGAAGAAATAAAACGGTGTAATTTGCGACTCATAATCAATCACATTTAATTATGAACTCACTGAAATTAGATTATTTGAAGCAGAAACCCAGCGATACACATGTCATTTTCAATGAGTGCTCTGTACTGATCTCAGAAGTCAACTGCACTAAAAAAAACTCATCTAGATCTGGTAAATTAACTTATCACGCACTTCGCTCCTTCATTTTCTAACAATGTTGCATCACTAGGAGGATTGTTAGAAGAAGAAAAAAGCGAATAAGACCAAGTGAGACGCATAGCTGCTAGTCTATGTCCCTTATCAGCTGCACTTTGATAAAAGCTTTTAGCCATGGACCAGTTTTTCGCAACACTTAGGCCAGATTCATAAATATAACCCGCACGGTAGCTCGCATCAGCGTTCTGTGTACTTGCGCTCCTGTAATGTTGCAAGGCACGTTGTATATCTATCGCCACTCCTTTTCCTTCTTGAAATATTCTTCCCAAATAGTAGTTGGCTTGTATAGCCTGAGTCGTAATGACGGGAATTCTATTGACAATATAATCACCATAATGTTCTATCATCAACTGCTCTACGCGATGCCCAAGGGTATCAGATAAAATTGGGTTGTCTTTTGAGTATTGGTCACAATAAAATCCCAATAATTCTATAGCTTGTGCTTGGTCTTTTGTTAATGCTGTGCTTGTATTTTGGCGATAGGTAGCGCCTTCTTTACGACGTGGAAGGCATGTGATGTCGTCATCGTCATCTTGCACAATATGTACCGCTCGTCTTTGTTGGTCGTTATGTTCTTCTTTTAGCAACAAACAAGCCAGTCTAAATCTCGCAGAAAAACATTGCTCCATACAAGATTCATAATAAAACCGAGCCCTAGTCAAATCTTGAGGTACATCAACGCCTTGTTCCAAAAGAAGAGCACAATAATATTGTGAAAAAGCATGACCATTATCTGCTAATTGCGAATAATAATGATAAGCCTGATTTTTATCTATTTCACCAGTTATGCCTGTATCTAAGAACCGAGCCAATATAAATTGCACCTGATGATTACCCTTGGCTACCAGCTCTTTACAAAACATTAAACAAATTGTTAGATCACAATTGAATGTAATTTGGTGATAAATGCATTCGTTTTGAGCTAATACATGCTGTTGTAATGCGGCCTTTTTGAAATAGGCGTAAGCCTCATTTTTCGATTGCGACGATTTTAGTAACGCAAATTGATATTGTGATTCAGCGTCTCCTTTATCAGCCGACTTTTTCAAGAATATCATCGCTTCCGAGTTATTTTGAGTAACTCCGGCACCCTCTTTTAACATCATACCTAATGAATAATTTGCATATATGGAATGAGTAGCAATAGAATAAATAAAGCAAGTTCTACTATTGCTAGCTCGGCTCAATATTAAAGACTCTAATTGCCCTTCTAGCGTGAGAGGAGCACTTGGTTGAGCTTGCTGAAAGTTAGCATAATAAAACTTTAGTAACTCGATAGCCCTGACCTCATGATCTTTGTAAGTTTCTGCTTGCAGCAACAAGCGAGCTAATTTAGGTTTGGCTTCAGGACAAAGATCAAGACACGCCTCATAATATTGGCGTGCATGAGTAAGATTTTTACTCACCCCAACACCATCCTCCAATATTATTGCGCAATAATATTGTGCTTGAGGATGACTGCTTGTTACTTGTAAATAATAGCGTAAGGCTTGTGTTTTATCAGTTTTTCCTGCGATACCCGTATCCAATAGTCTTGCTAAAAGAAACTGTACTGTATGATTGTCTTGTAAGGCCAGTTGTTCGCAAAAGTGTAGGCAATATGTCAAATCACGGCCATATTGGATTTGGTACACGATACATTCATATTGTGCCAAAAAATGGTTTTGTTGTGCCGCTTTTAAAAAATAGGGGTAGGCATTACTCTTTGATTCTTGATATTTTAATAGCGCAAATTGATATTGAGCCTCTATATGTCCGTTATCAGCTGCTTTCTGAAAGAACACCATGGCTTCACGCTGGTTTTTTTCTACGCCAGATCCTTCATTTAAGCATGTAGCATAGATAAATTGCGCATGAGTGTGTCCAGAAACAGCGGCGAGTTTAAAAAAATAGGTTGATTTAGATGTATCGATATTACAATTGTGATACCCGTGTTTAAAGCGCAGACCCAATTCATATTGAGCCTCTATATCGCCATTTTCTGCGGCTTTCAAATACCATTGCAGCGCTTCAATTTGGTTGTTTAATACGTTATTTAATAATACAGCCAACGGGTAATAGGTCGAGGTGATATTTCTTTCTGCGGTTTTTCGGTACCACTTTATTGCTTCTTTTTGATTATCTGGCGTTCCGTTTGCAAGTAGCGTAGCCAGCCTTATTACAGAAGGCAAATCATCTAATTTCGCTGCTCGTCGGTAATGGTTTTGGGCTTGCAACATATTTTGAGCCATGTGAAGGCCTTCTTCATTACATTTTGCTAAAAATACAATTGCAGTAACCAAGTTTTGAGTAGCCGCTTGTTCACACCAAGAAATACCAGCAACAACATTTTTAACAATAAGACTCCCAGATAGAAAATGTTGGCCTATTACAAATTGCGCCAATGGCAATTGTTGTTGAGCAGCTTTATGCAACCAGGCAATACCTAATTGCGTATCTTTTTTAACAATGATGTTATCTGATAAATAGAGGTGGCTAATATAATATTGTGCTTCTGGATCATTGCTTTCAGCGGCACGTCGGTACCATAGAAAAGCCATAATTCTATCAGTTTCAGCCATGCTTTCAGCATAATAAAATTGACTTCTTGAATGCCCTTGCCACGCAGAAGCGCGCACATCAACCGCTAAATTAGATTGCAAAGCTAAGGATGGTACCGTACCAGTTGCTAAAATATTTTTGAGATCTTGCTCCGAATGAAGGACTTTTCTTAATTTAGCATCGGTCATAAGTTGTCCGATATCATTTGACAACAGAGTGGCGGCACCGAGTATGATCAAACAGCTCTTTGGCCTTGTAATGGCGACATTTAATCTACGAAATTCTTTTAAAAACTCGGAAACATGTGTCCGCGTAAAAGAGATGATAATAATATCTCGTTCATCTCCTTGAAAACCATCTACAGTATTGACATCAACCAAGGGAAGTAGCTGTCTTTTTTTCGACAAATTATCCATAATCAAGCGTTTTTGAGCCGCATACGGAGTGATGACTCCAATAGTTTGCTCTTTATTTTGCCGACGAATATGTTCGATGATTTTAATCACATATTGGGCCTCTTGGGTATTACAAATACTATGAGAGCCATCAAGACTTTCAGCGTGACCTGATATTTGATAAATGGCATAAGGCCTACTTGTTATACTGGTGTTGCTTAATGATGGCATTGGCAAGATATCAGGAGAGGTGATAAGTCTATCTGCGTAATACTGACTTGACGGCCATTGGCAAATTTGTGGATGCATACGATACTGGATAGTGAGCATTAGACTCGGTTGGTTACATTCTTCAATTAAACGCCACATCATAGACCATTTATAATGACTGGAAGAGTGTCTATCAGGTGAGTCATCAAGGGCTGAGGAAATAACAGTTGCAGGAAGTTGTTTTGTATCTCCAACAAGTAATACTTTATCTGGTTGAAACCGCATAGGAATTAATGTGGCTGCTTCCACTGATTGAGCGGCTTCGTCAACAAGCAAGTAGTCGATAGGCGCCATGGTTAACATGCTTTTTCGACCTGCAGCAATTAAAGTTGAAAAAACAATTTCAGCATGATCAAGTAAATAAGCTTCTAAATCAGCTTTGCTGATGCGAGACCATTTGTCCATCAAACGATTTAATGAGCCCAATAAGGCAGTCCATTTGTTTTTGGATTGGGATTGTGTTTTTAATTCATTAATATGACTTTGAGTTGTCTGAAAATCGCTCATTAATAAGGGATCGTTACTTAAAGATAACGCCGTTCTTGACATCTCTGATGCTCTACGAGTATGAATTAGATTAAATTTTCTTAGCGTTTGTTGCGCCTCGTTAATATGATCACTGATTTCTGTGATAAGAACCGAAATTGTAATACCTACGTCACTTGAAGGATTTGTTGCTAGCAGCTCAATTTCATCGTGATAGGATGAAAAATGCGAGTAAATAATATCATGCCAACGATTTAAAAATATCGGTTTTAATTTTTCATGAAGCTTGGATTCTACACCAACCAAAATCATTGGAACATCTGGCATATCACCCACTGCCCTAAGTGCGAGCACTTGAACACCTTTGTTCGAGTGGGCAGAAACCATAGTTCTTTTATGTTGAAGAGCCAGAAGTTTTAATAGTGAAACAACCGTTGTTGTTTTCCCTGTTCCTGGCGGTCCTTGTAGTAATAAAGTAGAACCTTCTCTGGCATTTAGAAAAGCATAAATAGCTTCTCTTTGCGATAAGTTCAAATGATTAATATCAACTGACCCTGTTGAGACTCTTGCTGTTCTCGGTGTTTGAATTTGACTTCTGGCAATTTGTTGGACACAAGAGATGTCGCTAGCTTCCAGGCAAACATCATACATTCTCTGCTCACTTACAACCGAACCAAGATATTGTGCTTGCCATTGTCTTCCTTCGACAAAACACGACTCGTAACTATCATAATCCGAGGAGCTAATGATGATTTTAATAAATAACTCTGATGCATTATTGTTTTCTGTAGCTAGAGCAATAAATTTTCTTTCTGGGCTTATGCCTTTTGTTCTAAGTAATAAAACATTCATGGATTTACCATGCTCAATTTTATCAGGAATAGCGCCAGAGAAAGTCATTGATAATGGATTGCCTTCATTTCTAGGTAAGTGCGCATTTTTCTTCAACCGAAGATTAAAGGGCTTTGCATCAGAAAGATGCGAAATATTGCCCTTGCCTTTTTTGGATGATTGCACAGTATACTGATCTACCTTTTCAAGACCAGCGGCAATAATAGCGCGCGCCTCTTCCAAAATAAGAGGGAGGAAGTTTCCGTAAAAACGAGCAATGCTTTGTTCAGCTCTAGGTAGAGGCGCTTGCCTCATTGCTATATGAAGAGGAGTGGCAAGTATTTCAAAAGACCACTCGAGGATGGTTTTTGAAAAGTCATTTTCATGATAGGGCGTGCGTGAGTGCATGAAATTAGCCTTTAGAAAAATGTTATTGTTGCAAGGTTGTGATGATAAAACAAAGCAGTATTTTTGCGCTTAGTATAACAGCGGTTACTTCGATAAATAGCCCTGAATTTATAATTTACATATTAAACTCTTAATATTTGCGACGTATAAAACAATCAAATTTCATTATGAACTCACTGAAATCAGGTTATTTGAAGCAGGAACCCAGCGGTACAAGGTCGGCACAGATATACCAAGATTTTGTGCAACATCTTTAGGTAACGTGCCATTTGCCAGTAATTGTTTAGCCGATTCAATTTTACTTTGAGTCATTTTTCGTTTACGACCACCAACTCGTCCTTTGGCTTTGGCAGCTGCTAAACCTGCTTTAGTTCTTTCAGCCATTAATTCACGCTCCATTTGCGCGAGACTTGCCATAACATGGAAAAAAAATCGACCGGCTGGTGTAGAGGTGTCAACATTATCAGTAATGCTTTTAAAATGGATTTCCTTTTGATGTAAGTGATTTACTAGATCTATTAATCCCTTAACAGTGCGTCCCAATCTATCAAGTTTCCAAACAACTAAGGTGTCATTTTTTCTCAATACTTCAAGAGCCAAATCCAAACCTGGACGATTGGCTTTAGTCCCTGATATTTGATCTTGATAGATTTTTTCACAACCAACTTCTTTCAATGCAGAAATCTGCAGGTCTAAGTTTTGATCAATTGTTGAAACACGCGCATAACCAACGAGCATGATAAATCCTCTATTGTAAAACCCAGCGACCTTTTTGTTTGATTGCGTCGTGCATTGCATCAGGTGCTAAATCAATTTCTCCTGGCCAAGTGAGCACTCCATATTCAAGATGAGCCTTATTAAATAGATCTCGATCTTTAAGCGCCGAAAAAACACCCGCGCGATCACTCATAATTAATTTAACCATTTCAACAATCCCATGAGCACCATCATTAAACTCAACTTCGATTTCATAATTTGCCAATGGTGTAACTTTGGTTAATCGCCAAGGAGCAGTACAAGCTATTCCAGAGGAGATATTTTCTTTGGTGACTGATTTTCTTCGCATAATTTCCAATCCTCCATTAACTCGACACGATGCTGAAATGCCCACTCCAAGACTAAAGCCAGCGCACGACGAGGCATAGATCCACGAACCACTTCGAGTGTATGAATATCAATCAGGACTTCATATTCTGCATACAATGCATGAAAATGAGGCGGTGCGTGATCATTCCAAAACATTTGAATTAAAATTCCATAAAATGCACTAATCGTTGGCATCGATTAATTGTCCTTATTCTTAAAACTCATGTGAAGTATAATGTAATAAGAAAGTCATATCAAGAATGGTTATCGAGAATCAAAAACCCCAATAAACAAGGCAATCTAATTTAAACAAATTTTCTTGCTCAAAAACGAACGTTTGTGTAATGGGTCTGGCATACATTTTTAGTATCTAAAATTTGTATCATTCAGATTTAACCTCTAGAGCCTCCAAACTTTTACGTAATTCCTCCATTTGCCGATCCCAAATCCGTTCGAAGGTCATTTGTTCAAACACACCAACAGCGATACCAGTACCATCAGACAAACGTTGTAGTAATTCTATTTTTGGTTTATTAAATAGCCTTGATTGACCATCTTCAATCGGGATACCCAATGCGCGAAAACAAAATGTCCCGTAACTTACACAATAACACTCAGCAAGTCGGTGGACATATCTTACCAACGTCTCATAAGAACGAGGCTTAGGATGCAACGGCCAACGCATTCGCATAGTGCTATAATCAACGCAGTTCTCGTTCAACCATATGTCGACGCACACTTGGGGGCCGATAATCGGCTCGCTCAATCGCATTACGGCTAATACGTTCTTCACCATGTAAGAGTGCTGTCGCGGTGGCACTATTCAATAATGCTGTCATTTCACCAATTGTGCCCTCAGATCGAGATAAAATTAGCTCAAGCAAAGGTGACGATGAAAGATTGGATGGTTCACGAAGAGGCAAAACGGTTTCGAAACTAGCCATAAGTCGTGCAAATTCCTCTCCTAATTCCCAAGGTGGGGTGTTATTACAGGAATGGGGCAAATGCGAATTACACCACCCTTTTTTGCCAATAATTTAACCATCAAGGCCTAAATCAAAAAAATTATCTCCCGATTAATTGTTGTAAATGCCACCTAAAAACACATAAAAAACCCATATTACATAAGGAATTAATTACTTGGATCGAGATAAAAATCTAATCGCATAATTAGATATCTTGAGCATGATTATACCGCTTTAAAATTAATTACATCATCCAATGAATAATCAGGATCGTTCGCACTCAATAAATTACTGAAATCGTAAGTCCCATGTAAGTTTACATGTCGCCAAGTTAATATTGATGCGCTAAGAATATTTTCAAGCAACAAAGCTCTAATATCTCGTTCTTGTAACCAAGATGTTTTATTCGTTGCAACCATGGTTAGACAAAGGCCCACACTTGTTGCTGATGGGGCTTCAAGCGATAAATGAAATCCAGCAATACAGCGACTGAAGACATCAATAGCCACGGTGATCCATGGACGACCTATTGGTAATCGATCAATTGGATCTACAATGATTAGATCCACTGGCGTATGATCTATTTGTAGCCAGTCAAGTGGGGTATCAGCGATGGGCGTAACACCTTGACATCCTCCCCGTCCTAAAGAACGGGGATTCCTACGGTGTTCAGGCAAACATTGCCTGAAGCACTTCGATGGGTTCCTGCTTCACAGAGAGGCCTGACTGCGCCAACTCTCCACAGGCTAACAAGCGGTGTCCCCGCTCTAAGATATTGATGGCACCGACTACATCGGCATTATTTTCATATCCACAATCGATACACAAGAACTTGTCCTGACTAAGGCGATTCTCCTTTGATACTCGATCACAACAAGGACATGTGCGACTAGTATTCTGGGGTGGTACAGTCAGTAAAATACCGCCATTCCATACCATTTTGTATTCAAGCTGGCGCCTGAATTCCCCCCATCCCTGATCAAGGATAGCTCTGTTAAGCCCCGCCTTTTGCCTAACCTTCTTACCCGGCCTCTCACTATTGCCTTTCGATGACCTGGACATGTTCCGGATCTGCAAATCCTCAATACATACGAGCGCGTGGTTTTTGCTGATCGTTGTAGTGGTTTTATGCAGAAAGTCTTTTCTGGCATTCGCGATATCGGTATGAATCTTTTGTATTTTGGCTTTCGTCTTTTTCCAGTTACTACTGAATTTAATCTTGCGACTCATGCGTCTTTGATAACGAGCCAATCGCTGTTGGTGTTTTTTAAAACTATTTAATGGTACAACGTAAGTTTCATCACTCATGGTCGCAAAGCGCGCAATTCCAACATCTATACCAATAGCGCTGCTTGTTGCAGGTAGCCTTTCAATAACATCCCGTTGGGTTTGAATTGCCACGAACCATTTACCACCAGATTGACTAATCGTGGCATTGCGCACCTCACCAAGAATCCCTTGACTGTTACGATATCGAATCCAACCGAGTTTGGGAAAAAATATCCGATTATTAACTTCATCAAGTTTCAATTGTTTTGCATCTGGGTAACGAAAACTGTCACCACTGCCTTTTCGCTTAAAACGTGGAAAATCACTGCGCTTTGCGAAAAAATTTTGGAACGCTTTCTCCAATGCTTTTAACGCATGTTGCAATGACTGTGACGGCGCTTTCTTGAGCCACTCCAGATTACTGTCTCGTTTCCAAGCAGGTAAATTAGCTGCCATAGCGACGTAACCAATGAATTTATTTCCTGCTTCGTAATTTTCTTTTTGCAACGCCAATGCCTTGTTATAGACAAAGCGGCACGAGCCAGCAAAACTACGCATCACGCGTTGTTGTTCGCCGTTGGGAATTAATTCGAATTTAAAAGCTTGAAGTCGTTTCATAGGCCAATTATAATTCGGTCTATGAACAATGACAATGATATTAGACGCGGCAGACATTGTGTTTTTATGATGCATGTCCATCTGGTCTTTGTAACAAAATATCGTCGCGGCGTCTTTACAAAAAAAATCTTAGACGACTTGTGCCAGATATTCGCTAATGTCTGCAGGGATTTTGAAGCAGAGCTGGTCGAGTTTGATGGTGAGGACGATCACGTACACTTACTAGTAAACTATCCGCCCAAAGTCGCGGTATCCAAACTCGTAAACAGCCTGAAAGGCACATCCAGCCTACTTATTCGTAAAAAAAATTATCCGACTATCAATACTAAGTTGTGGGGGAACGCTTTATGGTCTCCCAGCTATTTTGCCGCAAGCTGTGGCGGTGCCCCTATTACTGTCATTCGAAAATATATCGAGCAACAGAAAACACCCCACTAAGTTCAACTGAGCTAGCTTACATCCCCGTCCTGAACGACGGGGTTTTACGCTATGACGATAAAGTTTTTAAACGGCGCCGAATGGTGCTTTCAGATGGTGGTTTTAATCCATCTTTTAAAGACTGATTACGGATTGCACGGATGAGATCTGATGCAGACCGTTTCTGAGGCGTAATAAAAACTTCGGCTATCAAGCGATGAAGCAGTGCTTCGCGTGGTTCAGCCAGTCGCTGTTTACCACGCCCACCATTAGAACCTCCGGGTAATAAAGCAGTGAGCTCACCACCTAATTCGCGTAACCGCCGGATCAGTCGATATATCTGTCGTTCAGATAACCCCAGTTCAACGGCGGCTTCCCGCGCTTTTTCGCGCGGGCAACGCTCGAATTCAATCAATGGGCGCACGACTAATGCACGGCGATTCGCTTCGTTCCATTCATGCTCCGCGATTTGCGAAAGATCTGCCATAACCCCTCTCTTTTTTGCGACGCGCTGACATTAGCTTCGACAATTTGCAGCGTAATGACATTGGGTTTGAATGCGGCTGACATTGACTATGACATTTTAATGTTTGACGATCAAGAGAATACAAGGGGTTTGATCATCACTGCTGACATCGACTTAGAAAAGTGACAGTCACATAACCGACCGTTTTTGTGACGCCTCACAACAAATTTATTAAGGACAAAAAATGCTCATTGGATATGCCCGCGTTTCAAAAGCCGATGGTTCGCAAACAACCGATTTACAAAGAGATGCCCTATTAGCTGAAGGTGTTCAAGAGGAGCACATCTATGAAGATCACGCTTCTGGCAAAAAAGATGACCGACCAGGCCTTAGCAATTGTTTAAAAGCATTGCTGGAAGGAGATACGTTGATCGTTTGGAAATTAGATCGATTGGGACGTGATCTTCATCATCTGGTTAATACCGTTCATAATTTGAC
>JAGOTG010000018.1 GCA_018061965.1 Legionellaceae bacterium | reverse complement strand
GGATAATTTTATTAAGAAAGTTAAACTAGGTTATAAAGCTGTGCAGTAACAATTACTGCACTTTTATATAATTAAAACTGTTACCCATGTCCCGTTACATGTGTTACCTATGTTACAGGGCTATACAGAAGGCCGGGGGAAGCAATCCAAATCAACATACAATAGGAAATCAGATCTTAATTGCTTCACTAATCGCCCTAATGCTTACCACTAATTACCTATGGTGCCTACCACCAGCTCTTTGATACGCTTGCGCATTCGCAACACCATGGCTGCTCTCATCTTGAGTCGTTGCAATATCCGATTCATATGCCGTCACCATCGTATTTAAATCATTATCCTGTGCGGCATCGATTTCGATGTCATTAGATTTTTTAGCAGCACGCAATCCTTCATCTGACAAACGAACTTGCACCCAAAACGACAGAGGAGATACCAAAGTCCGACTGGGAATAACAAATTTCAGTGTTCTAGACACCGTTTCCCCTTGTGACAGGCAGAGCCAACGTTCGGGTTGCAAAAAAGGCATAATCGCAGAAGAAATAACTAAAAATGGAAGACGTTGCGACAACATATTGGTTATCAACTCGATATAAGCGACATGTTGACTACGTCCTCGTGTCGTTTCCATGCACCCGAATAAACCGTCTTGTGTTGCTAAAGAACCTGTCATTTCAACTCGGGTAAATGGTCGGCATTTCGCCAAAAATTCCTCTTTGATTTGCGTGTATCCATCACTGCCAAAAGAATCATTCAAGAGTACAAAATCGCCATCATCGGCAAAAGCTACTAATACTTTACTATTGAAATTACTGCCTAAACCCATTGCCACGAAACGAGTACTCGCTGGATTCAAATGCCAGGTATTTAACAATGCATCCCGCACAATACTGGAGGCACCTGGATTCCCAATATAATGTCGCTCATTTGCATAAGTACTCGATGTAGCGCCATCAGACAGAAGAATGACCACGCTTTGATGGGCGTCTACAGGCCTACCTCGCAACGAAGCAGAATCACTCATACTAATCAATTGAGCAACTAAATCCAAATTAGTAATTCCACCCTCAGGAATATGAACAGGGTTTAACAGAAAATTAGTACCGCGTTGGGTTAATGCAGCTGCTTTTTCTTCTGCAGAACCAAAACCCCCAGTTCGGTAATCGGCTGTCGTATCAAACGTAATAATATCAAATCCGTCTGTTTCATTCAGTTGATTAATCGCTTCACCTATAAAATGAGCAGCTTTAAATATTCCCGAATCAGTTTCAGCATGATGCCCCATAGATCCACTCACATCTACTATAAAAATAAGATGACGCGGCATCACGCTCGGTACCTGCTCACCTGTTGCAGTAATACGTGCTCCAATTTGGATATTGCCCGTAATCGGATTAGGATTGATCATTGCAGCCTGGGTTGCAAAACTGATTGATGCAGGCACCATAGGGTCTTGTGCAACGGACTTAGCATGCCCAGCCCTAGCAACCGTCGCCAACTCGGATACTGGACGTCCTGTGGATACTGCCTCTAAAGACGCCACTGCTACTGACTCTTTTTCCTCAATTAAAAATTGCGACCATATTCTGTCTGAATAAAATAAACACAGAGCTGCCATCGCATCACATTCAGTAAAAATAAGATTTTTCAGAGATCTGTTGGACGCTGCTTTGTATGTTTCATCTTGTAGGATCTCATTAAATGCAAGAGCAAGATTTTGTAATTGATTATATAAAGCACCTCGTGCGATAGATATGGTCGCAAAATCACTCAAATCACCTGTAATAAGTTTCCAAAGTTCTGTCATCCTAGCTTGAATAGCCACTAATTTTTCATCACGAAACTGGCTGCAACGAAAGGCAATTTTGGCACGCATTTCTTGCAAATCTTTGGTCAATTTGGCCACAGCAGCGTATTGTTTGTAAGTCACGGAGACTTCTGCATTGAGTAAATGGATATCTTCTCTACCTCGAGCTGCTTCATAAGCATCAAATACATCGCGTGCATCAAAACCCAAACTAAATAATAATCTAAAGACTTGATTATGCGGAATGGTGAAGTAATTCGTGGGATTCGAAGAAGGGCTCATCTCTTCTATATAGCTCAACTGCAGTGCAGCAAAAGCCTGACGCAATGTATCGACTTCTTCTTCTGTAACGTGTTGAAGGGTAAGTCGCATGCCTGGATCAACAATATCGACTCTAACATGCGACAAAAGACGAGTAATTAATTCTTCTTTTGATTGTTGACTGTCTGTAGCATCGGCATTCGTTACATCTGAAGCTACACTTACCGGCGCTGGTTGACTAAAGCGTCCGCCCCCCCTAACTGACCTTCCGTAACTTATACTGTTTCCTGGCGATTCACTCTTAATAGAAGTCAGAGGAATATCTTTCAAAATACATGCAAGTGCTACTGCAGTGTATCGAGAAACACTTTTAGAAATCGTCTCAAAACTAGTTTGCATGCTTGCTCTCCAATACGTTATTTTTCAAAAGTAATTAAATTTCTAAATACCACCGGTACGCCATCCTGAGCGGAGTGTCAAAGATCCTTCGCGCAAAAGATACGCTCAGGATGACGTACCGGGGCTACATTTCTTATCTTCTTCTTCCGGGAATAACGCCACCAGGGACTGAACCAGTACTTCCGAATACATCTACGGGAGGAGGTTGTTTAAATTGCCCAAAAGGGGTTGTTGAGATTGATAGTTTTGGAACATTAAGCGTGCTTGGAACCCATCTTAGCGGTGTTAATGTAGTAGGATTAGGCGCCTTTTTATTAGCAGAAGGCATTTCTCGACTACCTAATGGCTGCGAAGAATGAATTGCCTCACCCGCTTTAGGTTTTGAACCCAAAATGGACATAGCAGCAGACGTAGCAGATGGAGCAGCAGTCTGATTATTTCCCGATTTAATAACATGATTTGAAACAACTGAGGACGGTGCGCCATTTCCAGGAGGATTTTGAACTGATCGAGTACAATAATCCATGATGACCTTGCCTGCTGTCGGTAAACATCCGAGCACAGCACCTAAGGCCATACTACTCAACATCACCATAGAACTGCTCGTCAAAAAAGAAAAGTTGGCCAAAAAAGGCAACCCCAGCCATCCCCAACCGCTTAACAAAGCAACACTCAATACAAGTAAACCTAGCACGAGTCCGAGCAATGCCATAAAACGGACATTATTTGCCAATTTTGGACGACGGATGCTAGCTATTAAAAAAGAATTTGAAAATGCTTCAATATTTGGTCTCAAAATGATATCCAGATTGCTTTTGTGGACGTATATTATACATTGGATCCAGAAAAAAACCAACCATTAAACCAATTTTATGTCAAAACAAATATTAACCAAGAATCTGACAGATACAGCAGGGCAAGATCGTCTAAATCACGGCTGACGCCATAAGTCCTGTCAAATTTTGTAGCTAAACTGGAGTGTTCCTGCCTGAGTACTATTTGTTATTGTTCCTTTACTACTTCCATTATCAATAATAGCATTGGGAACAAAAAACCCATATCCATACACCAATTGCATTCTCCAGTTCTTGTATAGGGCAATATCCAGCCCTCCTGACAAAAATACAACCGGTGCCAAGGGATACCCAATAGCATTCGTTGAATTCGGTGCTGGATTGGTTTCATAAAACGCAGACGCTAAGCCAGCTACTTTCTCCGTAAAAGCATACTCAGTCGCCATCATATATGACCACGTATCGCCCCAATTCGTGGGGTAAGTGAACGACCCTCGAGTGGTATTTTTCAATATTGTACTATTTTGCACAGTCCAATTTGACCAAAATACTTTTTCTTCTACAAACCACTGTTCTGTAAATTGATGTTGTAGTCCCGCAAAGACAACCGCCGCTTCGACAAGGTTCAATTGAAACGTGTTCGAGGTCACATTCCCCAAAGTACTCGTACCTTTCCCGAACCTATTCACAGGCGTATAGAATGCGGCGACAAAAGTATGTTTTGGGGTCAGTTTATAACTTAATCCTGCATCCAAACCATTATTTAGGGCAGAGGCTTTATTGACTTCATTGCCCAAATTACCTACTACCGCATCTAATTCTGCCAAATAATTGTAACGGAGATGCAACCCCAACCCGAGCGTGATCCGGTCGGTTAATTGGAAGCTAGATTGAAATCCAAGCAGATAATAATACACTTTGGTAACCGTTGAGTCATGCGACACAATCGAATCGATGGGCCAATTCAAATCACCATACTCAGTTGGCACCGCATTGAAACCCAAAACCCATTTATCGGACACCCGAATATCGGCTAAAAGATAGGGCAAAAAATCCACCACATTAGAGTTTGCCTGCCCGGTTCCACCAAATGCAGTACCCGTAAACTCTAAGCTTGATGCGACAAAAAAATTCCCCAAAATTAATTGCTGTTTATTCACCAACCCCAAATCAGCCGGATTTTGAAAAAAAGAATCTGTTAACATCTGACCAACCGCTGCCTGAGCATGAGGCACACAACCCAGGTTGATGCATAGCAATATCAGTACTCGAAACCGCATCCAGCGATCTAAAATCTTTATGTTAATCACGTCCTCCTAAGTCTAAACGCTCTCTCATGACTTACTCAAAACTCCAAGGTCGAGGAGGATTTAGTCTTTAATGAGGGAGTTTAGATGACTAAATGACCGAATTAAAGACTAAATCCAACGAAGAGATCGGGGTTTTGCGTAAGTCATGACGTTTTAGACAACACCGTACAGTCTAGTTGCCCTCGCGCAAGTCGCACAGTGATGTGACTCCCTACTGCAATATCTTGAGCAGAGCTTATCAATTTTTGTTCACAGGTCACGACGGAGTACCCTCGTTCCAAAGTCGCCAAAGGACTGATTGCGTGCAAACGTCCACAGATATTTTGCAAAGACTGCCCTACAGATTGCACCTTATGCACCATAATTTGGCGTAATTGATATTCTCGATGATCCAATCTTTGCCAATACGTCGCGATCATCTGCCGCGGAGAAATGAGTCTTTTTTGCTGATATTGGTAACGCAAGGATTGTTGTTGCAAAATTCGACGCATCGCTTGCACCATCCGAGTTTCGCAAATTTGCACGCCAAGCAGCAAATCCGCTAGAACCGGCGTCACCATTTCTGCCGCCGCAGTCGGCGTTGGGGCCCTGAGATCCGCAACCAAATCAGCAATGGTCACATCGATTTCATGCCCAATGCCCGTGACAATCGGAATCTGACTCCCAGCAATCACATAAGCCAATGCCTCATCATTAAAAGCCCACAGATCCTCTAAACTCCCACCCCCGCGCGCCAAAATAATGACATCACAGGTTCGCTCTTGATTAGCCAGCCCAATCGCAGCGGCTAATTGAGGAGCTGCCAACTTCCCTTGAACATCCGTCGGATAAATTTGGACGGCGGCCAAGGGATAGCGTCGGCTTAATGTGGTCAAAATATCGCGAATCGCAGCGCCAGTGGGTGAAGTAATCACGCCAATGGTACGCGGAAAACGTGGGATGGATTTTTTACGCGCCGCATCAAATAAACCAGCAGCAAACAATTTTTGTTTCAATTGTTCAAATTGCTGATGCAAATCCCCAAGGCCGGCTTCCGTCATCGTTTCCGCGATCATTTGAAAATCACCGCGTGCTTCGTACAAACTTAAACCACCTCGGACCACCACTTGCATCCCATTACCCATCTGAGCATGGCTACGCAAATGTTTGTGTCGAAAAAACACACAACGTATTTGCGCATGCTGATCTTTCAGGGTGAAATACCAATGGCCCGAACTGGGCTTGGTCAAATTAGAAATTTCCCCTTGCACCGACACCAACCCCATGCCCTGCTCTAAGCAGGCTTTGACCTGGCGATTGAGTTCAGAAACGGAATAAATATCCGTAGTGAGTTCAGCCAACAATCGAGTACCCCGCATCCACAAATAAAGTATGCCCGCGAATCATATCTGCCTCGGGCAAACACAATAAGTAGACCGCATTGGCCACATCAGCTGGTGATAAAGGCCGATCCGCCAACGCATGCGCTTGATATTCTTCCAATAATTGCTCTCGATTTGGAAAGTATTTCAACGCGTCTGTGTCGACCACACCCGCCGAAACCGTATTGACGGTGATCCCTTTGGGCGCCAACTCGAGGCTCAAAGAGCGCACCAATGCTTCGAGAGCTGCTTTAGAAGCACCAATGAAAGCATAATTGGGAATCGCTCGCTGCGCGCCCAAACTAGACAAAGCAATCACGCGCCCTCCTTTTTGTAATATCGGTTCGGCAGCCGTCACCAAATGATTCAAAGCCAACGCATTGGTTTCCATACACCAGCGCCAATGTTTGGTTGACATCTTCAAAGCGGGTTTCAATACACCCGAAGCCGCATTCGAAACCAATATATCCAAACGATCAAAATGCGTTTGCACCTGCTTCAATAATTCTTTAACAGACGCCTCATCTGCCACGTTCGCTTTAAGAGCCACAGCCCGGCGACCGAGCGCTTGAATCTCTTGTACCAACAGCTCCGCTTCTTCGGCACTGGAATAATACACAATCACCACATCCGCACCCGCTTGCGCCAATTTTAAAGCAGTCGCTTTACCAATTCCGCGTGCCCCGCCTGTAATCAAAGCAACTTTTGAAGCTAATGTTTGCATGTTTTTCCTCTCCGTATACATATATCAGTTGCTCAATCCAAGCAGTGACCTTCAGGGAGCAGCTCGGATTAATCAACCAAGATAACCGTAAAATATGGTAATAGGGTAACAAAGAGTCTCAAAAAATAATACGGCAGCACTAGACAATAATTGTAAAAAAAACTATAATCTGCCCTAATTAAACACTTAATGAGCTATTTAATGTCGTCAGCAATCAGCGAAAACCCTGTATTAGTAGCATGGAACCAGCATGCTTCCACATTTTTAGCCAAAATCGACGAATTTGAACATACAGAAACCAGTCGATTGATCAAAGATAAATTAGATATATTTCGTGAGCAACTAGAGGATCCTACTTCCAATGGAACACCTAATTTTGCTCAATTAACAATAGACTGCAAAGCAATTTTCTCTAACAATTTACCGAAATTTCAAATGCCCAAAGCTGAGAACTTGATCACAACTTTTTTTCAGCTAGTGTTGGGGGCAACAGTTACTCTATTATTCATAGGTTTGATGTTGATGCTACTAGCTAAAGTTGCTGCTCTCTGCAGCCTCGCCACCATAGCCAGTTTTCATTTTAAAGAACTGGCCATCAAAGCAGCAACTTGCGGCCCTATCCTCGGAACCGTAGCAACAATTGGAATGTTTTCTCCACCTACTGTCGCGGGAGGGGAATTAGATAATTTTATTAGGTCAGTGCAACCACCATCAGAAACCGCCTCCAATCGATTCTAATTGCTAGCGACGAATGACGCGAAGCGCGAGCATTTTACGCGCTATACACATTTGAAATAGACATGCGCCCCTACTTTAATCCTCAAGCCTAAATTCGAAAACCGCTAAATACAAACTATCCTTGAATCCAACCCCACATTCGCATAAAATCTGGGCTTGCAAATCGGAGAGCATTCAAAGAACTCAGTCATTCCCGCCCACGCGAGGATGGCGCTTTTATTGAACATTCTCGTAAATCGTGAACCAAATAGATGAAAGATCCCTGGCTAAGCCCCGCTTTTAAGATAGCAGCAATTTTTGCATTCCGCATGTTGGGCTTGTTTATGCTCATCCCGGTTTTTACCCTGTATGCCAATCAACTACAAGGCGCAACCCCTTTATTACTCGGTCTGGCTTTAGGTTCATATGGTTTAACCCAAGGACTATTTCAAATACCTTTCGGGATGCTCTCCGATCGTTATGGCCGCAAACCAGTGATCACCATGGGTCTGCTGTTATTTGCCGGCGGTAGTATCTTAGGCGCACAAACTCACAGTATAGCGGGTATGATTCTCGCGCGAACGCTCCAAGGGGCTGGTGCGATTGGATCTGTTTTAATCGCTTTATTAGCTGACATCACTGCAGAGCGTCATCGAACCAAAGCCATGGCCGTCATTGGCGCAACTATTGGACTATCCTTCAGTATCGCATTCATTCTCAGCCCAAGCCTTGCTGCAGTGACAGGCTTAGCCGGCATTTTTTATCTCACAGCGGGTTTAGCAATATTGGGATTAGGTATTTTATATTGTATCCCTTCTGCGAAACAACAGATTGAAAAACCCATCAGTACGCTTCAGCAACTCAAAAAAGTGTTCTTCGATAAAGATTTACTCCGCTTAGATGCAGGGATTTTTTTCCAACATTTTATTTTAGTCGCCAGTTTTTATGTCATCCCTATGACGCTGCAACAGCATATGCAAGCAGGACATCTAACCCAATCCTGGCATTTTTATATCTGGGTTATCGTGGGTTCTTTTTTAACCATGATTCCTATCATGCTCTATAGTGAAAAATATCAAAAAGTGAAAACTTGTTTCCTCAGCGCCATTACCATCATTGGTATCAGCCAATGCGCATTGATTGTCGCACCTGATTCCTTAATTTGGCTTGGTGTCATTGTATTTCTATATTTTGTCGCATTTAATTTTTTGGAAGCCAATTTACCGTCACTGATTTCCAAACAAGCCAATCCTCAAACCAAAGGCAGCGCACTAGGCGTGTATTCCAGTAGTCAATTTTTAGGGATTTTTGTAGGGGGCGTGCTAGCCGGACTACTATACACTCATGCTGGGGCAGCTGGGGTGTTTACTTTGAATGCTGGGGTTGCTTTTGTATGGCTGTATTTGAGTCGTAACCTTAAAGCACATTGACATCCTCACCGTTCTTTAGGATTGAGGGGATGTCAAGCGGTTCTGTCGCAAAAACTTCTATAAGCAGCAGACGGATTTATTTTGGACGAGCTTATGCTGCTAGCCTGTAGAATTGTTCGAAAATAGTCATGTTACTTGATTGAGTGTGGTGATTTTTTTCACAAATCGGTGGTCCTGCTCAATGATGTTATTGAGGTATTTGATTTGTCTTATGGTCATTTGCAAAGGCAATCCGCCAAACATGCATAGCAATGCCAGTGCTAAATTGATTGTGTTAACGCCAGCTTTATTGGCACCGCTTTTATCCATCGCGACCTTTTCAGGCAAGCCATTTGAATTGATTGCTTTATTGAAAAGCACGACTCTCGAGCAATAGCTGATTCGCATTGTAAGTTGGAGATAGAATCGCTAAGATTCAAAGAATTTTTTAGTGACCAAAATTTATCCTGAAATTGATGAGTGGGAACAAGATTGTCACAAAACAGACCCCAGGTACAACACACTAGGCCATCAAGTTTGAACCTCTACAGTTTAGCTAACTCTGCATTCGCTAGATGTGCCATCATGTTCATTGATTTTTCTTTGGTAATGGTCTTCTCTCTCTGAAGGCTTATCTCCACCTGCCATCTCTCTTTGATATTTCCAAAATTCTAGTTTTTCTACTTGTCTTCCTCTGTAATCATACCTTTCTTTTTGTTTAGCTTCTTCTTCCTCTCTTTCGTCTTGTCTAGCAACCCATTCCTCAATTGGAGATGGTTTATGTGGAGAAACACTTGGTAAAGACTGTATAAACTCCTCTATTTCTTCAGATGATGTTTTAAATGATTGTTTTGTTATTTCGGCTGCTTCTGGTTGCGCTCTTTTAAGACGCTCTTCGGCTAATTGTCGGCTTAAGGCTTGGACTTCTAAACCAGTCGAGAATAGGCCCGTTTTTGCAGCAGATGTGATGCTGCTTGTTTGTGTGGCGGGTTGCTTTTTTTGATATGCGCCACTAGCTATAAGCGATTGGCAAGCAGCCAATGTGTTGTTTGCGTCACTATCTGTGTCGGCTACAGCACACAAAGGCGGCAATACGTCGTTATCAAGCATGGCGGCTTGGTTGATTGGGTGGTTGTTGGCTAAACTCCACAAAGCCCCAGCAGCATTTTTTCTCACCTGCGGACAAGCGTCTCTCAATAACGCTATCAATGGCGCTATACCTTGCGCTTTTCGGATGGCATCTTGGTTTGTTGCATTAGCAGCTAAACGCCACAGAGCCCTAGCAGCCTCTCGTCTCACCTCCGTAACGTTTCCCAATAACAACGCTCTACCTTGATCGGTGTCTCTCAATAACGCTATCAATGGCGCTATACCCTGCGCTTCTCGGATGGCATCTTGGTTTGTGGCATTAGCAGCTAAATTACACAAAACCGCAGCAGCCTCTCGTCTCACCTCCGTATAGGCATCCCTCAATAACGCTATCAATGGCGCTATACCTTGCGCTTTTCGGATGGCATCTTGGTTTGTTGCATTAGCAGCTAAATTACACAAAACCGCAGCAGCCTTTTGTTTAACATGCGGACAATCGCATCTCAATAACGCTATCAATGGCGGTATACCTTGTGCTTTTCGGATGGCATCTTGGTTTGTTGCATTAAGAGCTAAATGCCACAAAGCCTCAGCAGTCCTTTGTCTCACTACCCCGTCTGTCAATAACGCTATCAATGGCGGTATACCTTGTGCCTTTCGGATGGCATCTTTGTTTGTGTCATTATGAGCTAAATCATTCAAAGCCCTAGCAGCCGCTAGTCTCACCTCCTTATCAGAGTCTACCAATAACGCTATCAATGGCGGTATACCTTGTGCTTCTCGGATGGCATCTCCGTTGTATAAGCTAAGGAACCCTTGCAAAGAGATTGCAGCACTAAGCCGTGCTTGTACCTTATGACTTGATAATTTAGCAATGTTTTTTTCAATTTTGCCACCAGTAGAGCTAGTCTCTGTAGAGCCAGGTCCTGATTTTGCTCCAAACAATCTAAACATAATTTTATCTCCTTCCGATAACAGTCCAAACTTTAATTTGACATCTGTTTCATATCCCCATCATAGCTAATTTTGCAATTTCTTCCATTTGCTCTGACGTAATTTTGAACTCTTTAATGGCCTCATCAACGATGGTTTTATTAATCCACTTATTTAGGGGGCTTGTCTACGAACATCCCTACAGGGCTTTTCGACCACAGAGTAGTCTACTGTTAAGAAGAGCTCAATACTGTGAAAATACGTACAAATATGGTGTGCTGGTTAACCATAAAAAACAACCGAGGTACAAAGAATTTTTTTGTCGTAACTTACGATCAAAATTGCGGTTCACACTTAAGCGGACTAAAAATCGGGTTGATTGATTAAATATTCAAGAGAAAAATTTTGTGCATAAAAATCGACTATCGACCAAGGAGGTTTGTCCTGGTTTACACGGGTAAACCAAGATAATTTTGTTTCAACGTAAATGAACGCGTAAACAAGCTATTAAGCAGCACATCAAAAACTTCAGTGTCTGCAGCAAATTCAATGAGTTGCTTACGAGAATGGCACGCCAGTTTTTCCATAATATTTTGAGTGTGCTTTTCAACAGTTCGCACGCTAATATCAAGCAAATTACTGATGATTTTAGAGCTTTCTTTTCTAATTAGATAATAAAATATTTCGGACTCTCGTGTAGACAAATTTAATTTTTTATAACAAGGTGTGATTTTCATTTTTAAGTTATAAATAGATTTATTTGAAATAAATTTGCGCGTTTTTACCATTTCGTCTACAACTAGTTTCTGAACTACAGGATGATAAGTAACATCTTCGTCATAAACAATAAGGCCAATGACATCACTATTTTGGGCAATTAGTCTGCTCTTGTTTGCAATAAAAATTCTGACATTCTCATCACAATATCTAGTTACATGTAATTGTTTTGTTTCTCCAGTAAGTAGTGTTTCTTTGTCCTCTTGTGTGAAGATATCTGCTAACTCAGAAGCCTGGCAGGATAAATCGGCATCGGAGCGACCAAGACAATCTTTTTGATTTTTCCATCCTAACAAAGTAGAGAATTTCTGACTAAATCCAAAATATTTTGAATCACAGGATTTTAACAAGAAAAGTCCTGGAAGTTGATTGATCATATGTGAATATTGATCTGCTAATGAATCTATATTTTGCATGGTCAAAATTCTACGGATAAGTAATAAGTCCGAATTGTATACTTTAAAATATGCCTGTGGCAATTATTGCAACAGAGCCGCTACACTCCACTACGGTGTGTTGACATATATGGACCCTAGCATCAACAGTCAGTTTTTCTGGAGCTGTAGCGCCAACTGACCACAGCCGCGCTAATTGTGGGAGTGACGAATCGACGCCAATTAGTTTTTTCTGGGCGTGATATTTCGGCTACCAGCAACTTGGTTTATGAACGAATGAAGTCGCCTTCTGACCTCCGTGCACTACACTTCTGAAAATGTATACATGTAAGGTATTTATGGCGACACCATCATCACACCGAACACTGCTGTGCCCAAATCCGCAACATAGCATTCCCCCTAGGCTGCAAATGATAGGCCACATTGCGCACCTCCATACCATAGTTTTTTCGTTGCAAGGCTAAGATGACCGGCCCCAATAACTCAGACGGCACACCTTGTGCATCAACCAACGGGAAAATCCGTACGTCTTTCGCCGCACGCGCCAACTCTTCAATGGTTTCCACATGATAATCCACCGATTGAGGCGCTGTTGCAGAAAAAAAATGATGCGCACTCAAAGCATAATCAAAGAAAAAATCTGCAAAAGGTAATGTGGTTTGAGCTGCATACAGGTAACGCCCTTCTGCATGTCCCAAATCATAATCTTGAAGAAAATCTGCCATACCCTGGCGCCGATAAGCCACTAATTTATCTAAACTGCCCGCGTAACGACTCAAATCAAATTCTTCGGATCGCTGTGTAATCTGAGTTAATCGCTCGGCAAAGCTGGCTTCCGCTTTTTGTTGCAAAGCTTCATTGCTCAAATCAAACCAAGCATCATAGCTGACCAAATGCGCAGCCTGACTGCGTAAATCCGCTTGAAACGCACTGACACCACTCTGGAATTCTAAAAATCGCATACCCAGCGCTGCTTGCGGCAAATCAAACATATCTCGATATTCATCTAAATGGTGGCCCCACAGCACTAATCGCTTCATGAATTTTTATTCCCTTTAATTATAGAACGTACGGCGTACACCATCATTCCTTCACAAATCCTGTCAAGAAGTATAATATAAACCAGGTTCGGTAAAAAAGTGAAAAACATGAGTTCAGAGGATATTGTCATTGTTGCAGCCCAAAGAACCCCTATTGGTGCATTTTTAGGCGGTTTATCCACTTTATCAGCGCCCAAACTGGGTAGTTTCGCCCATCAAGCGGCTCTATCAGCTGCACAACTTTCCCCCAACGATATCGATGAGGTAATTTCAGGTTGTGTGTTACAAGCCGGTATCGGGCAAGCGCCTGCGCGACAAGCAGCTATTTTGGCTAATATTCCGTATAGCACAGGTGCCACCACTCTGAATAAAATGTGTGGATCAGGCATGAAATCCGTGATGTTCGGCCATGATTTGATCCGCGCCGGATCAGCCAAAATTGTTTTGGCTTCCGGAATGGAAAGCATGAGCTTGGCGCCGTATTTGCTCAGCAAAGCACGAACTGGGTATCGTTTAGGCCATGGCGAAATCAAAGATCATATGTTTCTGGATGGTTTGGAGGACGCGTACGAACCAGGCAAACTCATGGGCTGTTTTGCAGAAGAAACCGCCAAAGAATATCAATTTGATCGCGCCCAACAAGATACGTTTGCTATCGAATCCATGCAACGCGCCCTCCAAGCACAAGCCACCGGCGCATTTACCGCAGAGATTGTCCCGGTTACTGTTACCAGCAAGACGGGAGACATCATCATCTCTCAAGATGAAAATCCTGATCCGAAAAAAATTGCCAAAGTGCCGCAATTAAAACCAAGCTTCCATCCCCAAGGCAGCATCACACCAGCCAGCTCCAGCGCCATTGCAGATGGTGCAGCCAGTCTCATTCTCATGACTGCTACGGAGGCACAGAAACGAGGATTACGTCCGTTGGCTAGAATTGTAGCGCAAAGCACGCATTCTCAGGAGCCTCACAATTTCACCATCGCACCTATTTCTGCCATCAAAAAAGTGCTTGAGCGCGCTGGATGGACGAGTCAAAGCGTGGATTTGTATGAAATCAATGAAGCCTTTGCCGTCGTCGCTATGGCTGCAATCAAAGCCTTAGAGCTGGACCCAAAATCTGTCAACATTCATGGCGGCGCGTGTGCTTTGGGGCATCCCATTGGCGCTTCAGGCGCAAGAATTTTGGTTACTTTGATCCATGCTCTACGCACTCAACATAAAACCAAAGGCGTCGCCGCACTCTGCATTGGTGGCGGAGAGGCTACAGCAATGGCGATTGAATTACTCGTTTAACGACTGATTGAATAAACGAGCCGTGACCGTTTCCGCTCCCCTAAGGTCGCGGCTCGGATGAACTAGAATATTAGGGATATAAAATGAAGCGCAGTAAAAAAAACCAATACACTCAATACTACATCATCTATGGCCTATATTGTTTCTTTACACTTTGTGCCATTTATTTTTCCTCATTTACTAAAACAATAGCTGGCTGGGTCAGCCAAATTGATCTCACTCTGGATTATGCATTAAGTGAAGTATTAAATTCCGGACCTGTGGCGTTGCATTTACGCCATATCCTTGCTTTGGCTCTGACACCTATTGTGATCGTCGCCCTTCCAACCGCTGTATATTGGGGTATCAAAAAAAAGATGCCCTCTTATTTGATTCAAAGCATTTGGGTATTATGGATCATTGCTGCTTTGTCACGTTTATTAAGCCAATAAAGGATTTGTACCATGGCTATTTTAGTCAATCAACTCAACCCACAATCCAAAGAATTTAAAAGCAATGCCGCGGCTATGCAAGCATTGGTCAATGAGTTACGTAGTAAAATTTCAGATATTGCACAAGGGGGCGGCGAAGCAGCTCGGCAGCGTCATCAACAACAAGGCAAACTGTTACCCCGCGAGCGCTTGGCTCAATTACTCGATCCTGGCAGCCCGTTTTTAGAGTTATCGCAATTGGCCGCTTATCAAGTATATCCTGACCCAGTTCCAGCAGCGGGTATCATCACCGGTTTGGGGAAAATAGCGGGCCAAGAATGTTTGATTGCGATCAATGATGCAACGGTCAAAGGCGGCGCGTATTACCCATTGACCGTCAAAAAACATCTGCGGGCGCAAGAAATTGCGCAAGAAAATCATTTACCTTGTATCTATATCGTAGATTCAGGCGGCGCTTTTTTACCCTTACAAGATCAGGTATTCCCAGATCGCGATCATTTCGGACGTATTTTCTACAACCAAGCGCGTCTGTCTGCACAAAACATTCCGCAAATTGCCGTGGTCATGGGTTCTTGCACGGCAGGTGGCGCGTATGTCCCAGCCATGGCCGACGTATCCATCATGGTTGGCAAACAATCCACTATTTTCTTAGGCGGCCCGCCTCTAGTCAAAGCAGCCACCGGCGAAATCATTTCCGCCGAAGAATTGGGTGGCGCCGACATCCATTGTCGTCAATCTGGGGTCGCGGATTATTATGCAGACAATGATTTGCATGCATTGGCCCTCGCTAGAGATGCGGTCAAAGCACTCAATCGGAAAAAACCCCTCACGGTACAGAGAATTGCCAGTCGGGAACCCTTGTACGATCCGCAAGAACTATATGGCATCATCCCGACCGATCCGCGTAAACCTTTTGACTGCCGCGATGTCATTGCACGGCTGGTAGATGGTTCAGAATTTGATGAGTTCAAGGCGCTATATGGCAGCACCCTAGTATGCGGCTTTGCTCACCTCTATGGGTACCCCATCGGTATCATAGCCAACAATGGCATTCTCTTTGGAGAATCCGCACTCAAAGGCACTCAATTCATTCAACTGTGTGCAAAACGCGGTATTCCGCTGGTATTTCTCCAAAACATCACCGGCTTTATGGTTGGCAGTAAATACGAAGCAGCCGGCATTGCCAAGCATGGCGCAAAAATGGTCACCGCCGTCGCCTGCGCTGCCGTACCCAAATTCACCGTCATCATTGGTGGCAGTTTTGGCGCGGGAAATTATGCTATGTGTGGCCGAGCTTATGGTCCAAGATTGCTATGGTCATGGCCTAATGCTCGTATTTCCGTCATGGGCGGGGAGCAAGCAGCCTCTGTCATGGCCGAAATCAATCGTGAAAAATATCTCAAGCAAAACAAATCTTGGTCAGCTGAAGAAGAAGCCGCCTTCAAAGCCCCTTTACGCGAACAATTTGAAACGCAGGGATCGCCTTATTATGCCAGTGCTCGTTTATGGGACGATGGGGTCATTGCACCTGAGGACACGCGTAAAATTTTAGGCCTGAGTTTGTCAGCCAGCCTCAATGCCCCTATCCCAGCGACTGAATTTGGTATTTTTAGGATGTGACCATGCGTAAATTACTGACGGAACAGAAGGAACAAGTGTTTCTCATCACTTTTAATAACAGCGAAAAACACAATGCATTTGATGATGAGCTCTTAGTAGAATTAGACCACGCTTTGGATCACGCACTCGAACAACCCGATATTCGCATCATTGTGCTCCAAGCCAATGGCAAGCATTTTTCTGCTGGTGCAGATTTAGCTTGGATGCAACGCATGGCCAGTATGAATGAAAACGACAATCAAGCAGACGCCTTAAAATTTGCCCAAACATTACACAAACTCTATCAAAGCCCCAAACCTACGATTGCATTGGTTCATGGTGCAACATTTGGCGGCGGGATTGGTCTCATTGCAGCCTGCGATATGGTGTTTGCAACAGAACAAGCCAAATTCTGTTTTTCTGAAGTGAATCTCGGTCTCATTCCAGCTGTCATCAGCCCCTATGTTATCCAAGCGATTGGCGCACGCATGGCCAAAGCTTTGTTCCTAAGCGCAGAGATCTTTTATGCACCACAAGCGCAATCCATGCAGCTCATTCATCACATTGTTCCTGAGGCCGAATTACGCACGCTAGGTTTCGCGCAAGCCAAAACCTTAAGTCAAAAGCCGGAGCAAGCCCTCTGCCAAGCCAAAGCACTGGTGCAATATGTGCAGGCTCATCCTATTGATCCAGATATAGTCCAGCACACTGCTGAATGGATTGCAAAAATTCGCGTATCCAAAGAAGCACAAAATGCATTACACTTATTTTTAAACCGTTCGGCAGGATAAGCATGTTTCGCAAACTACTCATTACCAATCGCGGAGAAATTGCTTGTCGCATTATCCGCACCGCACGCACTATGGGCATTGCCACGGTGGCCGTTTATTCTGCTGCAGATGAACAGAGCCTTCATGTCAGTGAAGCCGATGAAGCATTCTATTTAGGACCGGCACCGGCCATCGACAGTTATCTGAATATCGATGCCATTTTAAAAATTGCTCAAGAGTGTAAAGCAGAAGCCATCCATCCAGGCTATGGGTTTTTATCTGAAAACCCAGCTTTTGCACAAGCTTGTGCAAAAGCTGGGATTGTTTTTATTGGTCCTTCTGTGCAAGCCCTAGAAATTATGGGCTCCAAACAACTTGCCAAGCAACATTTGGCCCAAACAGCGATCCCTCTCATTCCGGGTTATCATGGGACAGAACAATCTGACCAACATTTGCTGACAGAAGCCCATAAAATTGGCTTTCCTCTCCTGATCAAAGCTGCGAATGGCGGAGGCGGCAAAGGTATGCGCGCAGTCCATAGCCACACAGAATTCCTCACTGAATTGGCCGCAGCACGGCGTGAATCGTCAGCTTATTTTGCCGATGATACGATTATCTTGGAAAAACTCATTCAAAACCCGCGCCATATTGAAATTCAAATTATGGCCGATAATTTTGGCCAAACTGTGCATGTATTTGAACGCGATTGTTCGATTCAACGTCGTCATCAAAAAGTCATAGAAGAAGCGCCTGCTGCACAGCTTGCACCAGAACTGCGACAACAAATGACCGATGCTGCGATTGCGGTTGCCAAAGCAATCCAATACCGCGGTGCAGGCACAGTGGAATGCCTGGTTGAAAACAATGAACATTTTTATTTCATGGAAATGAATACCCGACTACAAGTAGAGCACCCTGTTTCTGAGATGATCTCTGGTCTCGACCTGGTCGCCTGGCAAATTAAAATAGCCGCCAATGAACCACTCCCCTGCTCGCAAGCAGACATTCCTATGCGCGGACATGCTATCGAATGTCGTTTATATGCGGAAGATCCCGCTCACGAATTCCTACCGTCTACTGGACAAATCCGCTTTTTAAGAACACCCAACGAGACCAATCTGCGCATCGATACAGGCATAGAAGAACATTCCAATATTTCCATTTACTACGATCCCATGATTGCAAAAATCATTGCATGGGGTACAGACCGTAGCGATGCGATACAACGGCTCATTGCAGCCTTACAGCATTATCATGTAGGCGGCGTCAAAACCAATCGCAGTTTTTTATTGGGAATTTTACAAAACCCGCAATTCGCAGCGAATACCTACACCACACATTTTTTACAGGATAACCCAATTACCATACCTCAGGCTGACATATTCTGGGCCTTATCCGCCGCCAGCGCCATTAACTACGCAGCTTTGAGCCACAATTTGGACCCGATATATCAGGCAAGTTTTGGCTGGCAAATGCATAGCCCCGGTGCCTGGCGTTGGTATTATCGCTACCAAGCACAAAATTTTACGCTCCTGATCACGCCGCTTAGTTTGCAGCAATTACGTATCACATTCCCAGATCAAACGGCTGCTACCTGTGAATTCACCATCCTATGCACCCAAGATAAGGTGAGCTTAGATAATGGCCGCGAACAACGTCATTATTACTATGACGAATTGGGTGATACCCTCACAGTCTATCTGGAAGAGGAACCTATAGAACTACAACGCGTCACCTCGCATCAGAGTCAATCCACGCTCAATCATAGGCCAGAATTGACAGCACCGATGCCAGGAACCGTGGTGGCGGTATTAAAGCAATTAGGGGAATCCGTAGAATCCGGAGAAGCATTGATCGTGTTAGAAGCCATGAAAATGGAGCATACCATTCACGCTCCACATGCTGGTACGGTGCAAGAAATATTTTATCCAGTGGGAGCCCAAGTTCAAGAAGGCGCAACGCTCGCAGCTTTGGAGCCGTTATGAGCCAAACGGATGTGATTTTATTGGAAGTTGGTCCCCGTGACGGTCTGCAAAATGAAACAAATTTTGTTCCAACCAAGCATAAAATAGAGTTTATTAATCTCTTAAGCCAAACCGGTTTGCAACATATTGAAGCCACCAGTTTTGTGTCGCCCAAGGCCATTCCACAACTTGCCGACAGTGAATTGGTATTTCGCGATATTCAAAAACCGCCGCATATTCATTTTTCCGCACTCATTCCCAATGAAAGCCGCATGCAACAAGCTCTGCAAGCTGGCGCAAAAGAAATTGCCATTTTTACTGCCGCCAGTGAGTCGTTCAATCAACGCAATATTCAGTGCTCGATTCAAGAAAGCATTGCGCGGTTTGAACCTGTCATGCATTTGGCGAAAACTCACCATATCTGGGTCCGCGCCTATATTTCTTGTGCTTTGGGCTGTCCCTATGAGGGAGAAATTTCACCCAAGCAAGTGCTGGCCGTGGCGCAACAATTACTCCGACTTGGAGTCGATGAAATTGATTTGGGAGATACGATTGGCGTCGGTACCCCCAAACAAACCCAACGCTTAATTGATACCCTCAAACAAGACATTCCCATCCAAAACGTGGCCATGCATTTTCATGATACCTATGGACAAGCCGTTGCTAATATTCATCAAGCACTCCAAGCCGGGGTCCGCCGTTTTGATTCTGCCGTTGCAGGCTTGGGAGGCTGTCCTTATGCTCGCGGCGCCAGTGGCAATGTCGCAACGGAAGATGTGTTATATTTGATGCATGGTTTGGGTTTGCAAACTGGGGTAGATATTTTCAAAGTGGTGGCTGCGGGTGATATGATTTGCAAAATATTGGGTCGAAAAAACCAATCCAAAGTCGCCAATGCTTTATTGGCAAATCAATAAATCACATCCTACCCGCAATCCCCTAGCGCATTAACTCATGCTTTCTTTTTAGCGCGTTTTTCTGTACGTTTCTCAGCAGCTGTTTTTGCCGGCTTTTTCTTGGTATCTTTCTTTTTATCCAGACTCTTACTCATATTTCACTCCTACTATCGATAGACCGCTAATTTTAGCAGAATTAATGAGATATTGCAGATTGTAGTCATTCATCAAAAACGGTATACTTCGAGGTGATAAAATTTCCGGGATTTCTGCATGTCAATTCATCATTCAAAAGCACTTGTGAGTGATGACTTTGAAGCGATGAATCGCTTGATCGTCGAAAAAATACAGGGCAACCATGATCTCATTGATAATTTAGCCAATCATATTATTCAGAGTGGTGGTAAGCGCCTACGGCCTTTATTGGTATTACTCTCTAGCCAGGCCTGCCATTATCCAGGCCAACAGCATATTCTCTTAGCAGCGATGATCGAGTTCTTCCATACTGCAACACTCCTGCATGATGATGTCGTAGATGAATCCACATTACGCCGCGGTCAGCAGACTGCACACGGCATCTGGGGTTCAAAAGCCAGTATTTTGGTAGGCGATTATTTATTTACGCTGTATATGCAATTAATGATTGCCATCGGCAATATGTCCATTATGACTCTGCTCACAGATATCTCCCATCAAATCGCGCGCGGAGAAATCATGCAATTGTCGCATCAGCATAATGACAAATTGAGTATCGACGAATATTTTGCAGTCATTCACGCTAAAACATCCTTACTCTTTGCGGCATCGACGGCCAGTGGAGCTATGCTTGCCAAAGCAGACGATGCGATAGTAAAAGGTTTATATGCTTATGGTTTACATCTTGGAAATGCATTTCAATTGATTGACGATGCATTGGATTATTGCTCAGATGCTAAAACCATCGGGAAGAATATTGGTGATGATTTAGCAGGCGGAAAAGTCACCCTCCCCTTATTGTATGCTTTGCAAAAGAGCACCCCAGAACAACAACAAAAAATTCGCCTCAGCATCACTCAAGGCGGACGCGAACATCTCCCACAAATTCTAGAAGCCCTGGCTGCCACCGATGCCATTGCCTTTACAAAAAACAGAGCGCGAGAAGAAGTGGATCAAGCTATATCAGCACTAGAAGTGTTGCCTGCATCCGCTTATAAAGACGCTCTGGCAGGCATTGCCCATTATGCGATTGAACGCGAACATTAAGCATTTGTTGGCAAGAAAATCTCGTGCATACATTCAGGTTTCTCTTTTTTTGTTATGAGTGACGCTTATCTCAATAATGCTATTATAAGTGGATGCTCGTTAATGGCTACAAAATAAAGTCCCATTCCGCGCTTCATTTAAACAAAGTAGTGGCCGGTGATTCGGGCATTAAAAAGGATGGAAAGATTTTTGCACAACAAGCTTAAATCCAAATTAGATTTGTGCAAATAAAACGCCATGGATTTTCTGCCATCTACTTGCGAGCAGTTAGTACTCCTTTATTTTAGGCTATACTTAGTTTGAGGTCATTGTTTACATGGGCTGACATGCTAAAAATAAATACAAGCCATCGTTGGTTTTATATGACTTTCTGGCTTCTTTTCGTCTCCTATTGCCAAACGTTGCATGCAGAAGCGTGTGACTCTGCCATGATGGAGGCACGCTATAATACACTTGTAAAAGAGAGTCAATTATATCAAAGTCAAAGCGATTATTGGAAATTAGTGGATACAGTGGAATCTATCCTAACTTTTCAAAATTTTATAAAGCATTGTATCGATACCCAGCAAAGTAAAATAACAAATATTGATGAATTGTTGGAAAAATTTAAATCATTACAAATCGAAACACCCATCAGCGTCGAGCTACAACAGAAGAAAGTGTTACTTGGAAAAAACTTTGTTAATACGCTATTTTTAAATAATCATCTAAAAGTACTTTTGGCAAAAACCACCGCTGCTGAAAAAAGCTCCAATTACTGGAACATTCTAACCAAAACAACCACACTTTCTGACAATATTCACAAGGTATCCTGGTCCTATTTTACTATTAATGTGAATACACTGTATCAACAAATAAGCATGTGGATAGTAACTGACATGCATTGGTTGTTATTGATAAGCAGTTTTGTCATAGGGTTTTTAGTACGGAGATGGTACATAGTGGCTGGGTTGGGCTTATATAAAAATTTACAGAACCTATTCACACTACTGATAATAATTGCAGCAGTTATCTATAACTACCTGTTATTGTTAGAGTTGCGCGCGGGTGAGTATGTGTCACTGAAATTAGTTGAAATGCGCTATATTTTATATTTCATTGTACTTTCGCAATTACTTATGCTGCTGATTAATCGGAATAGAGCTTCCCCCAACGAACCAGTTATTATAGAGGGATTACGTCGATTTTATATCATCCTCCCTCTGGGTATTTTAGGTTATTTTATGTTTCATTTGTTGAAAGAACAATGGAGCACTCCAGCATTAAATGTTCTTCTTAACACAGAAATTACGCTATATAACTTGGCCTTATTTTGGCTAATCTGGCCTGTTTTCAAAGTCAGCTTTTTTAACTCAGCAATGGGTAGCAAGCTCCGAAGGATATCTAAAGCATTACTATTTTTATCTGTTTCAACTTTGATTAGCACCGGATGGGCTGGCTACCAACATGCCGCGCTGCTTTTTATACCTAATATCTTCATTACAATCATAATGGTCACTATCTTCTTAGATGTAAATCGGTTTCTCAAAGTCCTTTATACCTCTTTATCTAGTACAACTCATCAATGGCATATCAAACTGTGTCATTTTCTTAAAATAGATCCACGTGAAAAAATATGGGAATTGCTTTTTTTGCGCGCTATTTTACTCTTTATAGTATTGTCTTTTGGCATCATAGCCCTGCAACAAGGTTGGGGAATGATGTTGTTTGATACATACCGATACTACTATAATTTGGCCCAAGGAGTCGTATTTTTTAATATCAATATTTACCCGCTCCGGATCACTCAAGCATTCATCGCATTTTGTTTTATTATGTTGCTGGGGCGCTCTATTGGTTCATTAATTATAGAACAGTCTAAACTTGAACCTAACCTGTGTATTTTGATAAGAAAAATCATAAGTTCTGCTGTATGCTGTATAGCAATTATGATTGGTTTAATTATCGCAGGAGCCAATCCCCTCAGCCTTACGATTGTTTCAGGACTGTTTTCAATCGGAATTGGTTGGGGCATAAAAGAAATAGTGGCAGATATTATCTGCGGCTTATATATCTTATTTGCCAGACCCGTTGAAATTGGGGACTGCATTAAAGTGGATGGGACAGAAGGCAAAGTTTGCAATATTGGTCTAGTCTCTACACATGTTAAAACCTTTAAGCATTATGATTTGTTCGTCGCTAACTCCAAACTGATATACAATACCATTCGCAATTACTCTTTTCACAACAATATGTTGTATCTCATAAAAACTGCTGTTTCCATATGTGACATAAATCAGGTTGAGCTTGCCAGACAGTTATTGATTGACATAGCATCGAAAAATCCCAAAATCTCTCAAGAAAACCCTAACCAACCTGCTGTTTTTTTTGAAGACGATACCTTGACATTACGATGTGTTGTCATCAATACACATCAGTCTGACCAAATTTCAAGCGACCTAAATTTAGCAATTGCACGCGTATTTACTGAAAGAAAAATCTCTTTTTCTTTTAAATAAGACGTATTTTATACATTTCTGGTCAAACCAACCGGTGAAGGTTGTGGTGTTAAAGCAATAAGACCAAGAAGATTGGTCAGCAACATAAATGATTTTTTAGAGTTATTATCCGTATTGCTTATATAATACCATCGATTCAAATAATAAATTTCAACGCTAGCGTTTTTGGGTTTTGTTGAGGAATACTCGATTTTCATGATCCCTTCTAAAACCCTCTGCCAATCAAACATCTGACCATTACGATAGACGGTCATCGTCAACATATTATTTTTGACATCCTCTGGAGGAATCGCGACACCTTTGGATAAATAATTCAATACTCCTAACACTGAACGCGTAACAACGCGAGTTTTATGTGGACCCGCATGATTTGAAAAAACAATGTCATTGTGATAAACCTCAACACCTGCCTTTTTCAGTATCAATGTTTCCTTTGCAGTTAAATGACCGTTTTTATTCAAATGAAATACTAAATTTTCTGTTTTACCATCATCACTCTCTGTGTAAGAGAGGTCCAATGCATCCTTAAGTTGCAAACGCCGCAATACGTAGACCATATTCATGAATTCTTGATACTTGGGAACATGATGTGAAGTTGGTCTAGCCGCATTGGATGCATTCATTGAAGTCCCAGCTTGTTGCAATAGCATTCTAAATACTCGAGGAATACTCCAAGATGTTTCGATTAATGACAAAATTTGATCTAAGTGAAATCGAGATAAAAAGCGTTTACTATAATCGCTATCCTCTAAAGGAGTATAACTAATAATAGGATTGTCACTGTATGAATATCCATTGCCAGCTAACAGTTGTTGTCCGAAAATACTTCCCCAGTTGAAAAAACCAGCAAGATCACCTGTACTTTGCAGTTTTGTACTACCTGAAATATTACCCACACTCAAAACCATAGGGGGATAGTTGTAGCGAAGACGCACCATATTGAGCAAGAGTTCTTTATTTCTACTGTCGTCAAATGCGATATTGTATTGGTATCGATCTAGGGTAAGTATCCTAGGTCCGACCGAGTTACAGCCAAAGAGAAAAACCAAAAGAAGCACTGTAACCCATTTATAACTTAGCGAAACATCTTTCACTGAAATCCAAATTTATAAATCGATAGTAAATAATATTACGAAATACTGCCGATAACAATACATCCATCCAAGCGCTTGCCAGATAATTCACTCATAAACATTAAATACAGCACATCATGAGCATTGCCTTCTAGGTAATTTAAAAACCACCAAAAGTGATCAATATATATACAAAAAAAGACCAATAGTGTATAATATATATACAATAAACGCATATGTGGGCCATATGAAAGACCGTCGTCAGATGATTGCTGCTTTGCCACAACTCACCGTGATTGGTTTAGGTCCAGGTGGCCTGAGTGCCACTATTGAAGCCGCTAAGCTAGGATTACGCGTTGTTGCCTTTACAAAAAAACAAGATTATGTCCGAGGTCAACGCTTCAAACTAGCGCCTAATACCATGGGATTTCTAGATAGCCTTGAAAATACTTCGGATCCACTTGATGCCTCCTTTTTTGATAAAATGGTTGAAGACAACTCCATCCAAGTCAAAGATTTAGAACAATTTTTACGGAGAAAACTGGAGGATTTTCGGGATTTAGTCACCATTATTGAGCTGGATGATACCAATCCGATTACAGCTATTCAGCATGATTCCAGCCAAAACACGAATTACCTGAGCTTAGCGGATGGAACCAGGCATTATTTTACGCATCTTATTGGTTCAGAAGGCGCAAAACGAACCGTGGCTAATCTGGTAAAAACGGGGCTAGAAGTACCCATTGAATATCAAAATTGCACTCAAGAGCGTCATCCCTATCATGCTTCAGTGCAATTATTTGCCAACAAGCATAAAAGAACCGTCACACCACTGCAATCTGAGGCAGATTTAGGATGGCCAGAACATTTGGGGGAGCCAACATCATTAGTCCTAACTGACCATCAAGGCGCTGTAGAGCCAGATACCAAAATTGGTAAATTCTCGTTTGCGGGTGAAATCCCCGAGAGCATTTTCACCGCTCCGGAAGCTTTGCGTACCGATTTATTAAAAAACTGGGCAATTCTGCAAATCGCAAAGGAATACTCTGAGCCTGCTTTGCTCCAACAATTAGATTTTAGGCCTAGCCAACGCAATGCGAAGGCTAAGGATAAAGTGAAAGCCTGTGCGTTTACGATGCATTTATCGGTCTGCACGCAGGCAGCATTCAAAGTTCAAGGTGGGTATTACGCGCCGATTGGAGATGCACGTCGGACACCCAATTATACTCAGGCTCATGGTCTACATGATGCTATCTTAGCTGGGATTGAGTTTGCACGGTGTATTCGTGCTGATAATACTTTCGATGTTGCACGATATGAAGCTTTGATTGCAGAAATTGATGCTGCACTTCAATATGGATATGCTTATTTTGCACCGTTTTATGTAGAAGATCCTCGTTCTAACTGTAGAGATAATACATCAAGCATCGGAACAACCGACAGTGAAACAGATAGTTTGGGATCCGCATCACCTTTGTGCTTCGATGGTGGTAGTCCAGTGCAAGCAATAAGATGAGTAGGTTTATCCGACAGGCGTTCTAAATTTAACTAAAAAACGCAACACATTAAATTTAATGTAGGTTGGGCCAAGGCCCAACCTACTCTGATCAGTCAATTGAAAATCAATCCAATCATACATTAAACAAAAAGTGCATCACATCGCCATCTTGCACGACGTAGGCTTTGCCTTCTAAGCGCAGTTTTCCTGCTTCTTTTGCACCTTGTTCGCCTTTATGCGCCACAAAATCTGCGTAGGCAACCACTTCAGCACGGATAAACCCTTTTTCAAAATCAGTGTGGATGACACCGGCTGCTTGCGGAGCAGTCGCACCATTAGGGATGGTCCAAGCACGAACCTCTTTGACGCCTGCTGTAAAATAAGTTTGTAAGCCTAATAATTCATAACCTGCACGAATCACACGGTGCAATCCTGGTTCAGCCAATCCCAAATCAGCCATAAACTCAGCGCGATCATCCGCATCCAATTCAACCAATTCAGCTTCCGTTGCGGCACACAATGCCACCACTTTGGCATTTTCTTGTGCCGCTAAAGCCACCACTTTGTCTAGCAGAGGATTGTTGGTATACCCATCATCACTTACATTAGCGATGTATAAAACTGGTTTTGCAGTCAATAAAAACAAGCGTTTTACGGTCGCGCGTTCCTCTGCATCCAGCTCTAACGTACGTACTGGTAAACCTTGGTCCAGTTGCTGCTTCAGTTTTTGTAAAATTTGCACTTCAAATTGCGCTTCTTTATTGCCAGTTTTACCCAGTTTATTCGCTTTGAACAACGCTTTTTCAACCGCATCCATATCTGCCAAAGCCAGCTCAGTATTGATGATTTCGATATCATGCAGCGGATCAACACGTCCAGCAACATGCACCACATCTTGATGCTCAAAACAGCGCACCACATGCGCAATCGCATCGGTTTCTCGGATATTGGCTAAAAACTTATTGCCAAGTCCCTCGCCACTCGCTGCGCCTTTTACTAATCCAGCAATATCCACGAATTGCATCACTGTTGGCAACGTCCGTTGCGGCTTCACAATGGCTTCCAAGGCTTGCAAGCGCGGATCAGGCACAGACACAGTGCCGACATTCGGTTCTATCGTACAAAAAGGATAATTAGCCGCTTCAATTCCAGCTTGCGTCAACGCATTAAATAAAGTGGATTTCCCCACATTCGGCAAACCAACAATACCACATTGAAACCCCATGTTATCCTCCTGTATGTAAACGATTCATCGCAACTGCAAAATTTCCCGCCAAAATCATCGGCAACTCACCCAAAGCCCGCGCAATCGCAGACGAAATTTTTTCTCTATCTGCCACAGATGGTTTTGAAAGCACGTAATCCGTGACCAAATCTTTTTGTCCTGGATGACCAATCCCAATCCGCAAACGGTGAAAGTCATTAGAATGGAGTTGCGCAATCACATCGCGCAGACCATTATGACCACCATGCCCACCGGCCGTCTTCAAACGCAGATCGCCCGCAGCCAAATCTAATTCGTCATGAACGATTAAAATTTCATGCGGCAAAATATCATAAAATTGAGACAGAGCGCGAACACTCGCGCCATTTAGATTCATAAAGGCCAAAGGCATCATGAGCAGACAATGCGCTGAGTTCGCATCAAATCGCCCCCACTCACCACCCAGCTTTTTATCAGATTTGAACTGTAATTGTTTTGCTTGTGCCAGCTCTTCCACAAACCAAGCCCCAACATTATGTCGGGTCAAAGCATAAGCAGCGCCGGGATTACGTAAACCGACTATCAGTTTGATCGTCATAACAGGACCGCTCGCAAGGAAGGTAGTACGTTGTTAATTTAATAATTTGTTGGCTCATCCGAACCGTGACTGTGAGGAAGTGGCAATGCATCATTCTCGCGATGTTCGATTTTCTACTAACCCTACGTCCCACGGCTTTCCGCGGGACGTAGGTACTAAGAGGAGAAAATCGAACATAGGGTAAAATTTCGCTCTCTCACGATCACAGCTCAGATAGAGCAATACCGATTATTCTTCGTCTTTCTCTTCTGATTCTTCTTCAGACGCTTCATCACCCGCTTCCACTTCAGCGCCTTCTTCTAGAACGTCAACATCAGAAGCTTCTGCTTCAGCGGCTAATTCTGCTTCCAAAGCTTCAGAAGCATGGCTGAGATGCGCGTTTGCGATCGGTTGATCATGCTCACCTATAGCTGCAGTTGCTAATTCGACATTCTTAGGTAATTTCAAATCAGACAAATGGACTACACCGTCTAATTCCAAATTACTCAAATCCACTTCAATAAATTCAGGCAAATATTGAGCTTGGCAACGCACTTCAACTTGCGACATCACGTGACTAATCACACCACCATCTTTATGACCAGGACAAGTGTCTCCATTGATAAAATGCAAAGGAATCATTTTCACCAACACATCTTTAGCCGATACACGTTGAAAATCCATGTGTAAAATAACAGGTTTGTAAGGGTGGCGTTGTAAATCTTTTAAAATGACCTGTTGGGCTTTGCCATCCACATGCAATTGAAATACTGTTGAGTAAATAGCTTCATTTTCCAAAGCTTTGTTCACTTTGTGTTGTGACAACGACAATAACTGTGGCTCTTTGTCACTACCATACACAATGGCAGGGACCATTTGCTCAAGACGACGTAGGCGGCGGCTCGCACCTTTCCCCTGCACGTCTCTTGCTTGCGCTTCTAGCATAACTGTTGACATCATTTGCTCCAATATATTAGGGTGTAACCCTGCGACCGGGTTGACACAAGAGCCGGCCAGTATACAATAAATCAAATACAACTTGAAGTCACAATTGAAATTTAATAGAATATACCACTTTGTTTATAGTAGTCGGAGAAAAATAGCATGCACGCGGTAATCAAAACTGGCGGTAAGCAATACCGAGTCAAAGAAGGTGACGTTCTAAAAATCGAACAACTCGCCTCCGTTGACATTGGGCATATCATTGATTTCAAAGAAATTTTAATGATTACCAAAGATGACGCAACAACCATTGGAACACCTTTTATTGCCAAAGCTTCTGTAAAAGCAGAAGTCATCGCGCAAGGTCGACATAAAAAGATTAGAATCATCAAATTTCGTCGTCGTAAACACCATATGAAACGTATGGGACATCGACAAAATTACACAGAAATCAAAATCACTGCGATTGGTGGTTAGTTTAAGAGGATTAAGATAAATGGCAACTAAAAAAGCCGGGGGTAGTACCCGTAACGGTCGTGACTCGAATCCTAAGTATCTTGGAGTCAAACGCTCAGATGGACAACTCGTACAAGCTGGTGAAATTCTTGTTCGACAACGTGGTACCAAATTTCATGCCGGTAGTGGTGTAGGCTTGGGTAGAGATCATACTCTGTATGCGATGGCTACAGGACTTGTGAAATTCATCAACCGCGGCGCATTGAAGCGTAAATTCGTTGCAATCGTCCCAGCTACTGTCACTGAATGAAATTTGTTGATGAAGCCGTCATCAAAATCGAGGCAGGCAATGGTGGTAATGGCTGTTTAAGTTTCCGACGTGAGAAATTTATTCCCTTCGGAGGCCCTGACGGCGGCGATGGCGGTGATGGCGGTTCAATTTATCTCGTTGGTAGTCTTGAATTAAATACATTGATTGATTTTCGATATCAACGTCACTATAAAGCAAAAAATGGCCAAAGCGGTATGGGTGCTAACTGTACCGGCAAAAAAGGCGATGATTTGTTTATTTCAGTTCCAATGGGCACTTTAGCGTACGATGTCGATACGGGAGAGTGCTTGGCTGATATTCAGCAACCCGGCGTTCCTGTTTTGGTGGCGCAAGGCGGCTTTCATGGTTTGGGTAATACACGCTACAAAAGCAGCATTAATCGTGCACCACGACAAACGTCCCCAGGATCTTCTGGTGACACACGGCAGCTACGCCTAGAACTGCGCATCTTAGCGGATGTGGGATTACTTGGGTTGCCCAATGCTGGAAAATCCACTCTAATCCGCGCAGTCAGTTCAGCCAAACCCAAAGTTGCGGACTACCCTTTTACTACTTTACACCCTAATTTAGGCGTTGTGCGAGTGGATGCCTACAAAAGCTTTGTCATGGCAGATATTCCTGGGTTGATCGAAGGCGCTTCTGAAGGTGCTGGTTTGGGACATCGTTTTCTAAAGCATCTCAGTCGAACCTGTGTACTATTGCATGTGTTGGATGTGGCGCCCTTAGATGAGACGGACCCCGTGCAGTCTGCACAAATTATTTTACAAGAATTAGCCGCTTATAACCCGGAACTACTCAATAAACCTCGTTGGCTAGTCCTCAATAAAATTGATTTAATCCCTGAATCTGAACGCGAAAATCTGATTCAGCATATTGTGAAGAGTTTGGCTTGGACCGACCGCGTCTTCCCAATTTCTGCGATCAGTGGCATGGGCACCAAGCCTTTATGCTACGCATTAATGCAATTGATTGACGACTTCAAGCAGTCTAACCCAGAAGAGCCTCTCTCAATCTGAGGCAACTCCACAAAATCATGTCGTTCCCGCATAGGCGGGAATCCATTCACATATTGGCACAATACGTTACCGGAGTCCGCGGAGATGACAAATTTTATTATAATGAGTTGATTTTTAATTGACTGATAAATGTAGCACCTGTCTTGAAATGTAATTTCAAGACAGGTGCTACATCTTTTATTAATGGGTCAATTAAAAATTAAAAGACTATAATCCGCCTCACTCTGAAATCATTGAAACAAATTGAGTCACTTGGTATAATATGCGCTCTTACAAAAGGAGTTTTCACCATGAAACGATGGGTAATCAGTATTCTATCGATTTTTTTAATGAGCCCAGCTCATGCATTTGATTTAGAAGAAAGAATGTATTTGGCCGAGCATTATGTGAGTTACACCACCAGTTATGATGTCAGCACTGATGAAAAAAAATTAGGAACGCTGTATCGACGTGTTTTAAGTCTGAATACAAAATACGATTACTATAATCTCCAAAATAAACTCCTGGCTACTGCGGAATCACATTTCTTTACCTTTGGGGCCCATTTAGATGTTTTTGATGATAACAAAGTTCTCTTAGGCACCGTCGAAGAAAAAATCTTTTCTTGGTTTCCAAGTTTTGAGATTTTTTCGCCGGATGGCGTGCGTTTGGCAAGCGCCTCCATGAATTTCTGGGGCACAACCTTTACGCTATATGATGGCCGTAGCACTCGCGTTTTGGCAGAAATGTCACGTAACTTCTTTAGGGTGCGAAATTATTGGACGATCAATATTAAAGATAGAGAACGGATTACAGAAAGACAGATTGATCCCAGACTATTATTGACGGTATTGGCAGTTCAAGGCGATATTGAGTATTTAGAACAATATCGACGCAGCGAAAGAGAACGCCAAGAAAGACCATACAACCCGTACCCAGCGCCTCAGGCTTCGGCTAGACGGTTAACTGCGACACAAGACGATGTAAAAAATATGCGTAACAAATATTCTGACTTTCTAAAAAAGGAAAAGGAGTTGAATGATGCGCTATTACCCGATGCGAAACGGTTGGATTCTTTGGCGCAGCAATTGGATAAAGACTTTCAACAACAGTATGCGGGTACGGAGTTGAGTTCAAATGAACGAATCGAACGCTTCGTTGATTATTGTATCGATATAGCCGAAGCCTCTGGAACCACACCCGACACTCAGAAAGCGATTCTACATTTATTGAATAAAAGATTCTCAGAACAGGCTGCAAAATAGATAGCCTGGTCCTTGGCCCAATGTACTTTTTACCTATGCCCGCGGATAAACCGCGGGACGTAGGATTAAGAGCTGAACTTTGTACACTCCCGCAAAGGGAATGACGAAACTTTTTCGTTAGAAAAACTTAAGTAGAAGGCATTTCTTCATTACGAGGAGCATCCTCGACAGATGGGCTAGTAGGAGCGATCTCAGCAGCTTGTTCCTCAGTATCATCAGCATTAGCACCAGCTATAGCAGCTTGAGCAGCTTGATATTTTCCAGCAACTGTTTCTTCTGCGCGTACCTCAGGAGATTTGTCTCCTGTCTTATCTTCTTCTGCGGCTGGTGCTGGTGAAGTGATTGTTGTAGTGGTTGTTGTAGCTGCCACAGGTTTAGGCGGCGTATTATCACCACACGCACCCAAAAACATGGTCATAACACCCGTCAAGGCCAACATAGTTGAACGTTTCATACTCATCTCCGTTATTGTTTTTATTCGATTAGCACCGTATATTTACTCGGCTAGATCGCCAAATAATTTATTTTTCATTCTAACAAAAATAAATCTAACAAGCTAGCAACGTAATTACAGGCCATTACAGCACTAAATGCGTTGTTTTCTCTAGCATAATCTTATAAAATAATCCTCTTATCCTGCCTGACTTCAATAGTCTTAATTCCATGACAAAACCATCTGTTCCTGATGCAATGATTCGCATTCGTGGTGCAAGAACCCACAATTTAAAATCGGTCAATGTCGATATCCCCCGCGCACAGCTCACCGTCATCACAGGGTTGTCAGGTTCTGGAAAAACGTCTTTGGCATTTGACACCCTCTACGCTGAAGGCCAACGCCGTTACGTAGAATCATTATCTGCCTATGCGCGGCAATTTTTATCTATGATGGACAAACCCGATGTAGATACCATTGAGGGCTTATCCCCCGCTATTTCTATTGAACAAAAAGCCACTTCGCACAACCCCCGCTCCACAGTAGGAACCATCACCGAAATCTACGATTATTTGCGCTTATTGTTTGCGCGCGTTGGAGAACCACGCTGTCCGGTGCATCATACCCATTTACAAGCCAAAACCATCAGTCAGATGGTTGATGAAGTCTTAGCCTTACCCGAGGACAGCCGCGCGATGATCTTGGCGCCGATTGTGCGCGAGCGCAAAGGCGAGCATTTGCAACTCCTCCAACAATTACAAGCCAAAGGCTACATTCGGGCCCGCATCAATGGTGAAATTTGCGAATTAGATGATCCCCCCACATTGGCTTTGCGCAAAAAACATTCTATTGATGTGGTGGTAGACCGGTTTAAAATTCGCCCGGATTTGGCGCAACGCTTAAGTGAATCCTTTGAAAACGCGCTCAATTTAGCGGAGGGGTTGGTCAGTGTTGCTTCATTAGACGACGCCTTTCCAGAACAAGTTTTTTCAGCCAAATTTGCTTGTCCAGAATGTGGATACAGTTTAAGTGAATTAGAACCCCGCTTATTTTCATTTAATAACCCCGCTGGAGCTTGCCCAGAATGTGATGGTTTGGGTATTGACCATTATTTTGATCCAGAGCGAGTCATCCACGATCCTGATTTAAGTCTGGCGGAAGGCGCTATTCGAGGCTGGGACAAGCGCACCTTTTATTATTTTTCTATGTTAGAAGCCCTGGCCAAGCATTATCAATTTTCTTTGGATGTCCCTTTTGCTACTTTACCCAGCCGCATCCAAAATATTATTTTATATGGTTCAGGTAACGATGTGATCGAATTCCATTTTCAAGGAATGCGTTCCCGTACCGTCACGAAAAAACAAGTATTTGAAGGCGTCATTCCCAATATGGAACGCCGCTATCGCGATTCAGATTCCAGCCAAGTGCGGGATGAATTGTCTTCGTATTTGTCGACGCAGCCTTGTTCACAATGTGATGGCGCACGCTTATGCGAAGCAGCGCGCAATGTATTCATTGCCAACCAAACACTCAGTGCTTTAACTGAACTGTCTATTGATGAATGTCATCGGTTCTTTCAAACCCTGGACCTACCTGGAAATCGTGGCGAAATCGCGGGTAAAATCACCAAAGAAATCGTTGCTCGCTTAGGATTCTTACTCGACGTAGGACTGGATTACTTATCTTTGTCACGCAGTGCTGAAACCCTGTCTGGCGGCGAAGCCCAACGCATTCGCTTGGCCAGCCAAATTGGCTCTGGCTTGGTGGGTGTGATGTATATCCTGGATGAACCGTCTATTGGATTGCATCAACGTGATAATGAACGCTTATTAGGCACTTTATTGCATTTACGCGATTTGGGTAACACCGTTATTGTAGTAGAGCATGACGAAGATGCGATTCGCCATGCCGACTTTGTTTTAGACATTGGCCCTGGCGCTGGTGTCCATGGTGGAACCATTGTGGCCTCTGGCCGACCTGAGGATATTATAGCCAATCCGGCTTCTTTGACGGGTCGTTATCTTGCCGGCACAGAATCCATCCCCATCCCTAAAGAACGCGTGCCCTATCGCCCCGATCATAGTATTCAGATGCGCGGCGTGACCTGTCATAATCTGCAAAACGTAGACGTCACCATCCCGCTTAGTGTTATGACTTGCATCACCGGTGTGTCTGGCTCTGGCAAATCCAGTTTAATTAATGACAGCCTCTATCCCAAAGCTGCGAATGCACTGAATCGCGCCAAATTACCGTCCGTCGCTACCGTAGAAACCATCGAAGGTTTGGAACTCTGCACTGGCGTAATTTGCATTGACCAAAGCCCGATCGGTCGTACGCCACGCTCTAATCCAGCTACTTATACAGGCGTTTTTACCCCTATTCGAGAATTATTCGCCAATACACCCGAATCCCGAGCCCGCGGTTATACCCCAGGGCGTTTTAGTTTCAATGTCAAAGGCGGACGTTGTGAAGCTTGCCAAGGCGACGGTTTGATCAAAGTTGAAATGCACTTTTTGCCGGATATTTATGTGGCTTGTGATGTCTGTCAGAGCAAACGTTACAATCGAGAAACCTTAGAAATTCATTACAAAGGTAAATCGATTCATGAAGTACTCACTATGACAGTGGAAGAAGCGCGCCAGTTTTTCGACGCAGTCCCAGTCATTGCTCGCAAATGCCAAACGATGATTGACGTCGGTTTATCCTATATTCGTCTCGGACAAAGCGCCACTACCTTATCTGGCGGTGAAGCACAGCGCATCAAATTAGCCAAAGAACTTTCCAAGCGCGGTACCGGCAGTACCTTATACATATTAGACGAGCCCACCACAGGCTTACATTTTCAAGACATCAAACTCTTATTATCCGTCCTCACCCGCTTACGCGACCAAGGCAACACCATCCTCATCATCGAGCATAATTTGGATGTGATCAAATGCGCAGATTGGATCATTGATCTCGGCCCAGAAGGCGGCCATCGTGGCGGAAAAATCCTAGTCACCGGCACGCCTGAAACAGTTGCAGAATGTGCCAATTCTTATACAGGGCGGTTTTTAAAGAAAATATTGGATAGATTACACTAACCACTCTCCTCTATCAGGGCAAGATCGTATTGTTCAATAAAAACCGGTAACGTAAACGTTTGTGCGCCCGCATGCGTACCGGCTTTTTAATCCAGATCTTCATGAAGTTGAGATTGTTGACGTGATCAAAAAACACCTCTATTATCATTAAATCACATCCATTTTAAGAATGTCACTCAAGGAGCAAGAGTATGAATTTATCCAGCAATAGAGCTAAATCTTCCATCAAATTATTAGTTGCAACAGTCGCTATAATGAGCGCGTCGATAGTGGGAGCAGGCAATAACAATACTTTATACTTCATGTTCACAATTTAGTATTAAACAGTGCGCGGGTTCTGCGATTCCAGCAACAGATGTCAGTGGCAACTGGCAACCTTGCAACATTAACGGTAGTACGTGCGTACCCCTGAACAGATCGTACACAACGGAGGAAACATGTACTCTTGGGGTTAATACCACTACTCCTACGGAATAGTTGGCCCGGATTTATTAACCAATCATCAATAATCTAAATACTGGTCGCTCACTTAATTTCAAAATTGAGCGACCAGTATTTTTTCAAGTGTAGATAGGGTCTGTTGACAATTCAGACCCGAATCGACTCAATATAACTCACAGTCCCTTGCCCTTGCGCTGTCAGTAATCGCAACAATTGTGTCGCATTTTGAGACCCATTTTGCTCAGCTTTGAGTAACCAGGTTTTGGCTTCTTGAGCTGTGCAGGTCTTGGTCGCATTCGATAAGCAAAATTTAGCCAATTGATATTGCGCTTCGGGATAATTATCTTGCGCCAATTGCGCATAATATCTAGCGGATTTTTCCAAATCTTTCTTCACACTAGAACCCGATTTATAGAGACGCGCCAAAGCTAATATTGCATTGGCTTGTCCTTGAGATGCTGCAGTCTGGTAATATTGGATGGCTTGATTGATCGAAGCATGTGGGATCAGTCCTTTCTCCGCCAACCATCCCATTTGATACGACGCATCCGCATCATTGTTAGAGATGGCCAAATTGAGCCAAGGCAGCGCTCTGCTTATGTTCTGCTCCAATACATAGATATTGCCCAATGAGGTCATCGCTTTGACCACATTTTTTTGCCCTGCTTGCTTATAGAGGTCCTTGGCTTTATCCAGATCAATTGCTTGGTTTTTACCTTTTTCATAGATCAATGCCAAATCATATTGCGCAATCGGATCGCCCAGATCCGCTGCTTGTTGATACTCGCTGAAAGCATGTTGATAATCATCGTTTTCTATTTCATCAATAAAACCATATGCAACCGCCGCTGGCGCATACTGGGCTTTGATTGTCGCATACCATTGTTTGGCCATGGCTTGATCGGGGGACGTTCCAATCCAACCAAATTGATAGAGCCTACCTAATAAATATTGTGCTTGACCTTGACTTTTACCTTGTTGCGCTGCAGCCGTGTACCAGTTTAATGCTTGGGTATAATCCCTGGTAACACCTAAGCCATTCTCATACAAATATCCTAATTTTAATTGAGCCGATTGAAAACCTCGCTTTGCAAATTGCTCGTACAAAGCCCGTGCTCGTTGTAATTCCGAAGACGTACTGTCGCGAGATAAATAATAATCAGCTAAGGTCAAACCCGCCTGGCTTAAGCCTGAATCCGCCGCTTTTTCTAAATAGGGCAAAAATTTCTCACCTTCCTGCTTTTTCAAAACTGCAAGATTATAATCTGCAGCAGAAAAATGTTTGCTCGCTGCAAATTGCAAACAATCCACGGCTTTTTCAGTGTTTTTCCGCATGCCTTTCCCTTCCGCGGCATACGTTCCCAAAATAAAGGCACTCATGGGATTGGTCGCTGCTTGTTCGTACCAATACACCGCCCGCTTCGCATCAGCACTGGTTGCAATCCCACGATCGTACATCATTCCTAATAAAAACGCAGCGTCGGGAGAATTGTCAGCCGCAGCACGCTGTGCATCTACAAAAGCTTCTGCTTGTTTCGTCTCATCCGCATCACTTGCATTGTAAAATGCCAGCGGCAATTTGGCTTCCTCGACCCCAAACTCAACAGCACCTTGAAATAAGCGCTTGATCTGTTTATGTCGAGTTTGCAAGGCCTCAACCGACGGATCTTTTAAGGGTTGGCGTACCATAATTTCTGCCAAACGATATTGAGCAGGTCCATAATAACTGATGGCCGCTAGCTGATACAGCTCGAAGGCTTGTTCCTTGTCAGCAGGCACCACTTGGCGTCCATTTTGGTCTTGGTACCCATATTCGTAGATACGTGCTAAAGCATATTGTGCATAATAATTACCTTTAAACGCGGCATCGGTTAACCATTCCATCCCAATTTTATAATCTGGCGCCACGCCTTTGCCTTGTAAATAAATCAAACCCAAATGATATTCCGCTGGTAAGTCATTTTGGGCTGCCGCCAATTGATAAAATTTAAGTGCCTCTTCTATAGATTGGGTCACGCCGACCCCTTGTTGATACATTAAAGCCACATCAAATTGCGCAGTGCTATCGCCTATCATGGCCTGACTCAATAAATGCTTAAACAACTCCGAGTAATCAACCGAGCTTTTGGAGGTCATCTGATTTAAATAATCATAACCATCACGCTGGGCAATATTAGCCGATTTTTCTTTGACAGTGTCATCGGGCCGAGATGTGGGTACGGCGTAATGAGGAAACATCAATTTCCCGGTTGGCTTCGAGCTAGCCTCTTGCGTCGTCATCATGGCATCATAGTACTGACTAATCGGCACATCATTAGGCGAAATCATCTGAAAATTGACTTGATAAATATCTTGACGCCTGACGAGATGCAATTGCGGCGGCTGATTATAAATATTGTCTCGCAAAGCATTTTTATCCTGCCAAACACTATAAATACCAGGTAGCTGGTATTCCGTATCCTCCATGCGTGAAACTTTACCTCGACTCAACCATTCTGCCATCTTTTTCTGCTGTTGCACTTTTAGTTGAGCAGGATCTTGTTGCTGCGCTTTATGCTCCCACTCCGTTGCCAAAGTCTCATTAACCGGAACCCCTTCCCCTTTTTTATACATAGCGGCCACAGCTTGCTGCGCAGTAGAAGATCCTGCTGCTGCAGCTTTTTGCATCCAAAAGAAGCCATTACGCAGGGAATGATTCACATTTTTGGGATCCAAATATAATTCAGCTAAAGCAATTTGTGCAGGAGCATAATTCAGTTTAGCGGCTTTCTCAAACCAATTTTTCGCGTCGCGTTGCGCACCTTGTTCCAACTTCAGTCGACCCATTTGGTAATAAGCAGGCACATATTCCTGATTGATGGCGTCCTCCATCAATTGTGTAGCCTGATCTTGGTTTTTGGCAACCAAATCCCCTTTGCGACACAAATCAGCCATCATCATTTCGGCCTCAGGGTCGCGCGCCTCCACCGCTTTATTTAACCAATTCAAACCTATTTTTCGATTAGCGGCTTGCTTTTCTTTGAGAAAATCTTCTGCCAGACTCTGTTGGGCAATGCTATTATCTCCTTTGGCAGCAGCAGTATAAAAGTCGCGCGCCGAATCTGCACTTTTGGTGGTACCCACGCCATACAAATAGGCAGCTGCACAATACATTTGCGCCGAACGATTATTAGCTTTGGCAGCTTTTTTGAACCAAACCAAAGCTTGCTCTGGGTTATTATTTTGAAATAATTCAATTTTGGCCAATAATAATTGGGCCGATACCGAGCCTTTTTCAGCCGCATGTTTAAAAGACTGGTAGGCCAAAGTATTGGACTTTAAGATGCCATAACCATACAAATACATACGCCCCATATAATATTCTTCGAGCGCAGTACGATTAGATTTGTCTTTCAGCAAAGCAGCAGCCCGCGCAAAATCCCCTTGATAGTACGCTTCTAATCCCGTCATAGCACAAACATTTGTCGTAAACGCTACACCACAAACCCATGAAAGCACTGTTTTCATCAACAGCTCCTTATTATCGAGGAATAATGCCATATCGCACTACCTGCCCTACTGCAGATCCCCTATTTGCGCTTTCTACTATCCAAAAATTACCCCGATTGTTCATACCAAACTTTACTCGCACATACTCACAAACTTTCAGACTATCCTGACAATTCACTATTTTACCGTATTTGGATTTGTCGGAATTCACGCTACAGATATATCTTAGCTCTTTTTGGTTGGTCGCCAAGACTGCCCATTGTTGCGGTAAAATCATATGATTCAAATAGGTGCTACGAGTACTGTCATCGCGCAACATTTGATTCAAATAAATAGGCTGTTTGGTCCGATTATATAAAAAATACAACGCTTGCCCACCTTCTTCTTGCCCTATTTCATTCGGATCAGCAATATGATTCAAACGCACAATATTCCAAGTATAATCATGCCCCGCATTTCGACATCCTAAAGGGTATTTGGCAGGATCAGCGTATTGCCCTTCCAAATCCTCCGCACTAGAACGCGCCCAAACCGAGTTCATTAACATCAATAACCATACCAACCCCACCAAATATTTTACATACCGCATCACCATGCTGCTCTCCTAACATAAAAAGTAGAAGGCGCGCTGACTGGACGCACCACAACTTTGGTACCCATATGTTGATTGGCAGCATCCGACGTTTCGACAAAATTTTGGTTCAACCATTTAGCGTCCTCGGTAAACAACCGCACACAGCCATGCGAAGCACGAAAACCGGGCATATCATCAGCCCCATGTAATGCAAATCCTTTATGGAAATACATGCAGTATGGCATCTTTGCACCCCCACGACCAATGGGGAAAATATCTGATTTACAATTGGAGTCTTCTTTAGAAAACACGCGGTACACCCCAGTTAATGTTCGACAAGAATTCGCACTATCCGAGCATTTATCCCGTCCAGATGCAATCGGTCCCCACTTTACGAGTTGCCCTTCTTCATTGTAGGCTGCCCAAGCCAATTTGTCTTGGTCCACGATAATTTGTCGTTCGGTATCTATTATCTTATGCGGGAAAGGCGCCAAATCCAAGACTGTTGCAGTAGATAAAGATTTGGGAATTACTAAAATTTGACCGACTGTCAATCTATTGTACGTACGGTTAACACGCTGAACCAAATCTCGCTCTCTGGCATCTGAGAACATTTTTTCCCATGTATCACCATGTTTGATGGTGACGCATTTATAATCAAAATTGTTACATAAGGCCGGTCCATAATATAGCGGATCCGATCCTGGCGTCGCAAAAGGAGATACCGCAACAGGTGCAGCGGATACCAAAGCAGGGTGACAAATCACCGTGACACTGACCCCCAAATACAAACCAAATTGCTGGCATAATCGGGTGAAAGATTTACTCATGACATCGATTCCTTAAACAATAGAACATTACTGTCTATAGTTTACTTCGGCAGATTATTAAAAAAGTTTAGAGCCCAAACCTACATAAAAAATCATCAAAACACTATTGTATACATTTTAATCATACTAATATTGTGTTATAATTTGCCAACTTTAGCCTATGGACAGTACATGGACTCCAGCACCGAAGTATCCCAATCACCCCTAAATATGGCCACAGACTTTACTGTAGTCAACAAAAAAATCACCCAGCGAACACGACATAATGGCATTTATTTCTTTGCCCAAGCATTGTTGCAGCAAAACCACCTTGCATTGCAAGAATTTCGTTCCACTGTGATTAGGCGACCTCTAGGTACTTTGGCCTTATTATTTCATTTACGCACTCCTAGATTTGCGAATCTATTAGGACATCCTTGCAAAGAAGCGCATCTTACTTTTGATGAACAATTCCGAACAAGCGACGCCATGCTTGCACCCGGTCATTTGTATAGCTAAGACACATAGGTAACAGTTGGAACGGGAGATAGGTAACACTTAAAATGGCAAAATCATAAACTGAAAAGGGGATGGTTTTGCCATGGAATGAGGAAAGTGTTATGTGTCAGCGCCA
>JAGOTG010000006.1 GCA_018061965.1 Legionellaceae bacterium | reverse complement strand
TGTCTTGGCTATTTCTTGAGCCAATTCATCTATATCATGAGTCATAGTTTTTCTCTGCATCTATGCCTATCTGAAAATAGGCAGATTATACACTATGACTAATTACACAAAATTATTTACAGACCCCTTAAAAAGCATCTTAAGCAGACCGGATTAAATCCTTATCATTTGTAAAAGGACCATGTGCCGAATGGTCTTTTTACTACTTCATTTCTTTAGACTTTGATAGACGCCAAGGCAATCCTTATATTTTTGCGGTAAACCATAATTAGACGGTGCTCTACACTGCGTAGACGCTGTAATGTATGCCTCTTTTCCGCTGTACGACGGGCTCTTTTTTGCAAACCCAAACCCTCTTTTTGGTTTAGTGCACTACACTTATTTTGGGTGTCTGCAAATTCATATATTAAGGAGATAATAATGCGTTATATCATTGGCTGGCTGTTAGGGGTGCCTCTCAGTATATTGGTGATTATTTGGTTAGTATCACATATTTAATCGTGAAGTTAGGAACTACTATCACTTACAATAAGGATACATATCATGGTAACTAAAAATGTGAAAATTAATGAGCCGTATTATGGTACGCTCCATTTGCATAATCGGATTTCTTGGTCTGCTATTCTAATAGGGGCTTTGGTAGGTATTGGTTTAACTTTTCTGTTGAATTTATTTTGTGTTGCCATTGGAGTAAGTGTGTTTACTGTAGGCAATGATGGAGCCATCGCTTTAGTGGTTGATGGGATAGTTAGTATGCTGGTGGGTATCATTGCGGCTATGGTGGCGGCGGGATATGCAGCAGGGTATCTTGGACGTTTTTTGTGCCCGCAACGAAATCTTGGCATTCTATATGGTTTCACGACGTGGACTGTCGCGATTCTTTTAAGTGCTGCGGTCAGCGCTTATGTCAGTTCTTATGTTACGACTTACACAAACACGATTAGCCACTCCTCTCTGGTTGTTCCTGGTAATAATAGTCATTCAGCTGCATCACTCATTATCAAGAGCACCCATTCAATGAACGATACCAATCACCAAACAATTAAAGCAACTGCGTCAGCCAATACTTTGGCCTGGTGTGCGTTTTCTGTGTTTGCTTTGTTTTTCATTGGTGCGATAGCAAGTTGTATAGGAGCTTGCTGGGGAATGAGCTGTACCCGACAGGATTAAGTCGTTCAGAAAGATTTGTATGACGTGGTCAGATTCATATTAGACCGCGTCATTCTATAGTTGTCTCTGGGCTTAAGCTGCGGCAGTAGGTACCCCCATGCTTCCATTCGGTTCTTCTGCTCCAGTTTGACAAGCTCTTATCCTACTAATAGCAAACAAGCCAACCCCTACTGCCATTAATCCAGCTGCTGCAGTCATCGGAATCATGGCATTCATCAGCAGTGCTACCCCAGCTAAGAATAACAATCCGCCTATCAACTCAGGCAAGAAGAGAATTAGCCATGAAGACTGGGTTACTACAGGAGAAGGGTTCTGAACATACCTACTGCGATTATTGGGTGCTGAAGAGCATTGTTGGTTCTGTTTTTCTAATAGCGCCATGTGCTGCTGGTCTAGTTCCCGGCGTTGCCTTTCTAGCAGCTCCTGCTGTTGCCGTTCTACAAGTTCTTGGTGTTGCGCTCGCTTAAGATGGTTGATGGTGTCCCAGTGCATAAATTTACGCCATGTCTTTTGGATCATGAGCGCGGCATCTTTTCGAGCTTCTTTCACCAATGCGACTAATTCTCTGACAGTCCAGGGTGTCTCATCATTGACTATCTGTTCATGCACGACTCGCAAAAATTTATTTACAAATGGTTTTGCATACATCGGGCTCATACCATGATGGACTGCAATGTCGCATAATTCCGGTGGTGTATAATTTTCTAATTTCCAAGTAAACGTACGCCTAGCTTCCGCATTCGACATGGCTCGACGGCCATCCATAGTGATGGGATTTTGGCTGGCAAATACCATAAATCCAGGCACTTCAGCCAATTCATTGGTTTCAAAATCATACCCAGATAACAGCGTATTCATTTCTTTTTCAAACATCGCTGACGCATTGATTTCATCGCTGCGCATAGCGCGACCGCGACGAAATCCAAATAAATATTGTTTTTTCTTTTCTTCGGGTTCCCCACCGCTTGGCACGTAAATAGGGTCCTCTTCGACTAAAACACTGTCTAGCAATACAGATTTACCTTGTGCGGGTTCACCTTCAATCAAAAATATGCCCAGTCCACTGACTTTTTGTTCTTTGGTTCTACGCGGATCTTGTTTGAAGTGCCGTAACCGCATAAAGGCTTCTAACAATTGGAGCACTATTTTACGTGAGTCTGTCAGAAAAAAGTCATCCGAAGCGATGGTGTGTTCAACCTTTGGTTGCCAAATGGGCTTCTCGGGAAACGCATTTGTAAAGGCCCGCGCATGTTGTTCATAGACAATTGCTTTGGTCATGTGATACACAAAAAAATACGCAATGTCTTGGGGTGCGACCTCTGGATAGGCCAAACAAGTACTGATAGTTAATAGCGTCATGGTGCATAATTCTCTCGGTGTTACGAGCACCATATGGCTGGGTAATCTGGCCATAAAAGTATAGGCTGATAAAATAGGTGTAAGGATAGGCGCGGGTGCAAGATCAATACCCGCAAACAAAGGCTCTAATATTTCTTCTCCTATAAAGTGAGCTGGCAACGGGTCAAAAATACAAGTATTTCCACAACGCAAAAACAAGGTTGCAATTTTGCGCTCTCCCCCATAAGAATAAGGGTTTCCAATAAACATAGCTTTGATGTTTTTCGCTTGCTCAGGTGTTAAAGGATAATATTGGTCTTTGTAAAAGATGCTATATGGTAAGTCTTCAAACATGCTCCAATTGCTGGGCGAAATATTCGCTTCATCCCCAACCCACAGAGATCTTTTATGTTTCGCCTCTTCAAGCCACTGAGGTATGGCATCTAATCCATAATGTGCATCTGGATAAATACGTTTTACAAACTCGGTTTTCCCGCCACCGGTTTTACCTAAAACAACCACAATCGACTCTTGATCCCATATCGCTTCAATTTCTTGTTGACGCTGACCCATGACGTCGCCATCTTCGGCTACGTCGGATATGTCCTCAGTCAGTTTTTCCAAACCTTCCCAATTATTCTCGGAGAATGCATATAAATTGCTGTGGGTTTCTGCCTCCGCACGATGTCGCAAAATATAACTCATACGGTGCTTGAGCCGGATATAAGGCTCATCATCAGGACAAGCTTCTACTAATCTATCCGCAAGTTCTATTGCATCAGGATATTGGGTTTTTAAGGACGCTTTCTTATCGGCTTTGAGCACGTCTATTTGGGTGCAGCCATCAAATACCGCAAATTTTTCATTGGGTGCAGATACCAAAGTCAGCTCGCCAGAAAATCCGCTATTAAACACGAAGAAAGGTGCCAAACTATCAATCAATGCCGGTGTAAACTGTCCTTTTAAGACGATTTTTTTGCCAGCATTTAATTCTCTCAACAAAAAAGATTCCGAGGTTTTAAACGTATATTTTTTCTGATCAACATCAAATGTGGGTGCAGTTTTGCCTAATAGTTGAGAAGCTTCTACCTCAGATATATCAATGACAAGGAACTCCGATGTGCGAAACTGTTTATCCAACGTGTGATCGACATCAGTAGATTGAATAAGTGTAACCTGAGACGATTGAATAGGAAATGGGCCTTCAAGTAATTGAAGTTTAACATTATTTTTTCTACATTCTGCAAACAATCTGGCCTTATTCCCCGTAGAAATCTGGCCGGTTTGATAGACACAGAGCGTTTGACCGGGGTGCGTTTCTATCAGTCCGTCAGCATATATCATCCGCGGATCCTTGGGCTCATAATGCTTAAAAAACTTTGCCAGATACTTCGCATTTAACAGATAGGGACCGAGTGCTGAGGTAGCGGTATCTTCTATAACTTGAGTTAAGCTATCCCAGGCATAACCAGATTGATGATAAGTGCTTATTTCTCGTCTAGTCAAACGCGTGTAATTCAATAATTTTTGTGCCCAGTACCATTGAAAATTCGGGTCATCTGCAGACAAATTATTTAATACCAAAGAGGTGCTACGGTCTAAAGCTTCGGACAATACCCCATCCTGCCAGTACCATTGATCCCCCATGATCCAATAACCCTCTAAACGAGCTTTCCAATTGTCTTGGCCATAAAACTCGATAGATTGTGTAGATGAGTGATCTAACGTATGCGACGCTTCAGTCAACTGTGGCAATCCTTCCAAGATTTGGCTGTCGGTTAAAGGACAGTGTTTACGATACTTGGGGGCAAAACGCGACAATAAATCAGATTTTTTGTATGTTTTAGGGTTTCCTAAATTCATTAATACAATCACAATGACAGATTCAGGTAATTTCAATTTGTCTACTTTACGGATATGGACCGGATCAAATGTTGCATTAAAACGTGCATTATCTGCTGATTCAAAATTATCATTATTGATGACAATAATCGGGGGTAATGAAGAAGAAGAAGAGAGGCTGATCCCCTCCACGAAAGAAGTCATCCGTCCGCCGCGTCCAGTTTCGACTGTGCCAATATTGCCTGTGCGGCGCATATAACGAGAAGAGCAGGCCAAATCTCTGGGTTCATTCGCAATAAATATAGGCTGATCTGACTGAGCGCAATATTGCTCAAGATGCAACATTAAGGCATTGAGTAATTGCCGATTATTTAAATAGACCAATTGATTGCGTCCTTCACCGTGCGTTAGACTCCCCAGATATTCTGATAAAGTACGCGGACTCTTTTCAATGGTGTGTTTGAAATAACGGTTCATCCATGTGGTATCAAGTTGACGATGCACTGCGGCTTCGACGGCTTCAATGGATGCTGATTGCCCGTGTTCTTCTTGTGCCGCTGGCTTAGGTTCCTGAACTACTTCGGAGCCTTTTTGATGATAAGCAGTTGGTTCGAGTTTGATATTGCGTTCATGACAGAGGGTATGTAACCATTGTGGTGCAGTTTCGGGATCTTTGATGCGCACCATTTCTAGATTGGGAGCTTGGCGAATAATGCATTCGGCTGTGTTCACCCCTGACCAACTGTCACCTTTAGCATCTAAGCTGCGGTCGCCCCAACTACATAAATCTATTTCTTTGAGAGATGGAAATTCTGCGAAGTCAGTTTGAGTCCATAGACTTTTTCTATATCCCTGATCTTGAAAATGATAAATAAAGGTAAGAGATTCGAGATTTGAGGCACAAGCCATCAAGCTCTTCAAGCGGTTTGGACTTACCATACCAAACCAACTAACCTTTTTTAACTTCTTTAAAGGCATTTGATGCAATTCTGTACCTGGCCACATCTCAAATTCTTCTAGATTGGGTGCAGCGGCCAAAATACGCGGTAAGCATTTTTCTAGATTATAGCAAATGCCGGGGTTAGATAACCTAAACCCTATATATTTCAGATTAGGTAAAGCATTGCGCGCCAAGTCAAAGTCATTAGACACCAAACGGGGCGTTGCAAAAGTTAATTCTCGTAGTTCAGGTAAGCGCTCAAGCAGGAGTTGGAAGGCATTACCAGTCATAACATTTTGTGTATTAGCATCCTCTAACCTTAATACTTTTAAAGAGTGAGGTTTTGCACTCTCGAGCAATGCAACCGATTCTTGGGTTAAATAAGGTGCAACAGCTAATTTTTCCAGCTTAGGATTTTGATCTAAAGTAGAAAATATTTCTTGTAAACTGAAATATTTACCATCTAGTTTAAACGATTCCAAAACAGTACTAGCAAATTGAAATCGAATATGAGGCGCTTTCTGGTGGTTATTAAGACGTAATGTCATATGAGCCAAGTTAGTGGCCTGTGCAATAATATTCGATAAAATGTAGTCGGTATTGCCCTTGTCATGTCGTCCTCTGCTCTCATAGCCGGTTTCATAAGAAAGCATTTTTAATTTTGACCAATCAAAATCAGCTAGTTGTTGCAGATCCCCCTCAAGGGCCTCAATATTCAAACATTCAATTTGGTTGGGCTCTGAACCAAATATTTGGTGTACCATGCTCGTTTCAGTGGCATCTCCACGAAAAAGTTTGATGGTTTTTACAGAAGAAAAAACAGGTGTTTTTCGAACACTGTCTGAACCATATGCCACGATATTTCGGCTGTCTGGCTCAAAATTTAGTTGTAACAAAGGCGCTCGTTCTTGCCTAAAACTATGAAATCCGCCTAATATTAGGTGTCTTATTGGGGTATCTGGAATGAAATCGATCTCAATATCAAAATCGTCATCGACAACAGTAAGTTGCCATTTTTCTGTTAGATCAGCCTTTCTTTGTGGGTATCCAACCCACTTTTTATTACCAATATCGCTGCTAAATGCGACTCGTGTGCTGGGATCATAATCAGGATCTATCAAAAAATTGAGCTCAAAATAATCTAAACATAATAAGTTTTTCAAAGGCGTGTTAAGAGGGGCAACCGCGGCTTTACGCAATGCGTCATTGTCGGATGCTGCAACATGAATGCGATAATCTTCTAATTGCAAATCTAGTGTTTTCAGGGAAAAGGGAATCCATTGTCCCAGTTTATGATAGTAGATTTGAAATTGATGTTTGATCAAATCACGCAGCACTTCTTTTAATTTAAACTGTTTATAATGCGTCCAACTGCCTGTACTCCAGTCATTTAAAATTAAAACATTAGGAGTCGTCTCTTCTCCGGAAGGATGACCTTCGTAATAAACTTTTTCCTTATCATCCAGGAGTTCATCCATACAGATGTCTTCGCCCTCGTAACTATATGTAGTAGCACTACTATGAGCCTTGTGATAATAACGTGCAGGATAATTTGGCATGTTGATGACTTCCTAATAAAACGCTGAAATAAATTTAGCTAAACTGCAGCATCCATGGCCTTTTCCCATTCAGCAAAGACATTGTCTTTACCTACTAAGACAAAGATGCCTGCTTTTTGCAGCTTGTCTTCAATGGCTTTATTGGCACCACACAGCATGACACGGATGCCCTGTTTTTGGAGGTCTTTGATACTATCTGCTAACGCTTGTAAACCGGTAAAATCTACCAAAGGTACCCAGCCAAAACGAATTATCAAGACTTTGGGGGTGAAATGAGCCGCGTTAAATGCATACTCAAATTGGTTGATTGCACCAAAGAAAATAGGACCATCGATCGTATAAGTGAGTACATCCTGCTCTTGCTTAGTTGGTTGATTTGTAAGTGATTGTGCATTTGCAGAGGGAGCTTGATTGACTTCAACACTGGCGGCCATGCGGTATAAAAAATGACCTACGGCTAATAACACACCAATATTTACTGCCATCACCAAATCCACGAAAATGGTTAAGCTGAAAGTGACTAACAAAATTAAGATATCGGCTTTAGGTGCCCGTTGAATCAATGCAATAGCATGCTTCATTTCACTCATATTCCAAGCAACTACAAACAATATGGCGGCCAGCGTAGTCAAAGGCACGTCGACTGCGAGAGGCGCCAAAAATAAGATGATCAATAACAAAGTAAGCGCATGAATCACGCCAGATATTGGGCTATTGCCCCCATTACGGATATTGGTCGCGGTACGAGCAATTGCGCCTGTGGCAGCAAAGCCGCCAAACATAGGTGCGACAATATTGGCCAGGCCTTGTCCCATTAATTCACGATTAGAATCGTGGCGCGTGCCGCCCATGCCATCTGCAACGACAGCCGATAGCAGTGATTCAATAGCGCCGAGCATGGCGATTGCGAACGCGGGACCGATTAATTCCAGTACTCGAGCCCAAGATAGGTCAGGCACGTGAAAAGATGGTAAGCCTTGTGGAATGCCACCGAAAAGACTTCCAATCGTTGCTATACCGGAAAAGTGAAATACAGTTTCTAAGGTCGTTGCGAAAACTAATGCTAAAAGTGGACCTGGCACTCGGCGCAAACCTGGGATCTTATTGCCATACAGGACAATAATGAGAGATAGCAAGCCTAATACGGTGGTATTCCCATTGATTTGTGGAAAACTTTGGAGCAATTGCCAGAATTTTTCATGAAAATGTGCCCCATGCGGGGTGGGTAAACCGAAAAAGTAGTGCCACTGCCCCACCCAAATCGCTACTGCAATCCCGGCAGTAAAGCCTATAATGACAGGATAGGGGATAAAGCGAATGACAGCACCGAAACGACAAATACCCATTAAAAACAAGAGTAAACCCGCAAGAATTGTAGCGATTTGCAAACCTTCAATCCCGTACTGAGCCGTGATGCCTGACAAAACGACAATAAAAGCGCCAGTAGGTCCAGCAATTTGGAGTCGGCTACCGCCGAAAAGTGATACTAGTAATCCCGCGACGATAGCAGTGTACAAACCTTGCTCTGGTTTGGCGCCCGATGCGATGGCAAATGCCATAGCCAAAGGCAAAGCGACCACGCCGACAATCATCCCGGAGATAATATTGGGTAGCCAATGCTGTTTTTGAAACAAGCCAGCTCGATAGGATTCTATTAATGTTTTCAACATGTTAGTGCCACCCATAGGATATAAATGGCGCTATTGTATCATATTTTTGGTCTGTTCAATCATTTCTGAATAAAATATTGACATATAATGGTAATTTTACGCTTTATTTGATGGGATGAGGTTGAAACCTAGACAATATCCCATGGGGTCTAGTTAAGCCCAATCCCTCTAAAGTCCAGCGGACAAGCCGCGGGACTTAGGGATTGGCTTTTAAAAACTATGCAAATGATCGGTGGGTGTGGGTGCTGGAGTGGATGTTAGCACGGATTTTCTGACGCTTGACCACAGGCTGTACAACGAGTCACTGGCTGTGGTATATACAGCATCCGCCACGTCACTCACCAATTCTTTTCCGAGCTCTATCGATTCATACACCAGTTTATCAGCTTCCTCACTAATCAATACAGGCGGTGCTTTTGCGCTATTTTTCGCGCTGGTTGGGCTCTTTGGACTATTTGCCTGCTTAGGATCTACAGGTAATTCAGACAGTGGTATAGCACATCCTTCAGCATAGTCTGTTTCTAGCGCCATGTTTTTAACCGCATAGTTAAGTTTTTGGTATTCTTGGTATTTTTGAGCCCAAAAAATAACTTCACTCAGGACCAATGCTACCGCGGCCGCTCCTAGTACGATTAAGCCAAAGGGATAAAATGCCATTAAAATCGCGCCCGCAACGGTTACAATACTGGGAATGCTGGCTGTATACACTGCACCATTTTTTATCTTAGATATTTTGTTTTGCGTCGCGAATCGATCCCTATCTTTGGCCTCTCGGGCTTCTTTTTCAATGGCAGACACACACTGGTCATAGATCATCGAAATTTCTTCGTAGTGAGGCTGCTCTGTCAGAGTTCCCAGACGTTTTTCTAATTGGATTGTGAATCGATCAGTTTTGTTTTTACACTGATTGATCTCCTCAATTTGTTGGAGTAAACCCTGTAAAAAACTGGTCAATTCTGGGGTTTCCGATGCCTCGTTCATTGTGGAAATTCTTTTATAAGCATTAATCAATGTGTATACAAGGTTAGTACGACTTAGTTTCGCGAGTTGTTGCGCGTCTTTTACGCTCAGTTCATGGGTATATTTATAAAACATACGCAATACCTCCATAATCCCTGAAAGGTACATTGTACCATAGGCAAGATGGATCTGCAATAATTTTGATCAATTTGACAATAAAAACACTATGATCCGAACTAGAAATGGAAATTCATAGCTGCAAATACAGTTTCTATCGTGATAATGACGATAATAATGATTTCTAGGTGGTGAGAATGGCGATTTTCCATATAACTGTTGAACATATCAAAGATTTCATTCAAGGTATCTAACCGATGATTGATGGCATTCACGCGGCGTTGAATATGTAAATAACGCTCTAGCATAATATAGTATTCTTCTAGAGTGGGATGCTGCCAGAAGTATTTAGGGTGATAGAGAAAATTAGAGAGCAAATTCATCTCGCTTTTGGCACCAATCAGTTCCCCAATAATTTTGCGAATTTGCTTACGCCGCACACCGATTTTTCCAGTAGTTGATAAACTGTGGAGTAGCGGCGTATATTTATCAATTAATGACTCTAGAATGGTTTCAAAATACTGCAATTTTACAGATTGAGAAAACCCGTAAGAAATGCTGAGTTTGATGTCATCACTGTCCAATGCTCTGTCAATGGTCAAACAGTCTACTTCAAAATAACCATGAGGTTCGATGGCTGTTTTATCATCTCCATGCAAATAAATGAATTCATCACGAACTTGAAATAGTACGGGTTTTTCTGCAAAAAGCTTGATCGTTTCTAAATACGGGTTAATGGCATGCCGTTTGATGCCCCAGGATACAACAGTCCCATTTTTAAACACAAAAATTAAAACGCCAGGTTGATTAGTGGTGAGCTTGAGGACATCACGAAAGCGAACTGCAGTATGATTGACATCTCCTGTTTTATAATAATTGTCTAGGCGACTTAAATCTATTTTGCTGGCGATACAATAGCTGAGGCATTCCATAATAGTCTCGATTGTGGGACTGAACAAATCTGGTGTCAACCTATGGTAGGGTGGGTTGTTCCCATCCTACCAATACTGCAATGTTGCACTGAGATATCGTGTCAGTCCTAGTTGTGATCTGCGTGGTGCAGTTTATTCTGCGTCGAACATTTCTCGGCCAGAATACGCTTTGCGTTTATCAATTTTCCCACTTAACCAGTGAGGGCATACATCTAGTACTTCTGCAATTCTATCGAGCTGATCCTCTGGAGGCAAGATATGCCCAAAAATCATGGCGTTTGCCATATGTCGTGTCACTGAAAATACTTTAGCAATAGCTTTGATTTTTTCGTTTAAATCGTCTGGTAAATCCATCCCTGCCAACTCTCGATTAAAGCGTTGTGAAAACACTTTGATATGCATAGTCAATCTCCCTGATTGAAATGAGGAGTATACCTCCTTTTGTCCATAAAAACGCGGGTGTACTAAGTTTCTTTTGAGGTGAGTGGCTCCTTGTTGGTTGAAAGAGTTGTATAATAATTTAAACGTAATTCGCGTGCTGCCTTCACATCATCCAGTCGTTTGACCGGTAAAGTATGCGGCGCATCCTTTAATCGCTGCGGATCTGTTTTGGCTTCTTGCAAAATGGTTTGCATGATAGTGACAAATTGATCCAACGTTTCTTTGCATTCGGTTTCAGTTGGTTCAATCAATAAGCATTCTGGGACCATAATCGGGAAATAAGTAGTGGGAGCGTGGACATCGAAATCTAATAATCGTTTCGCCAAATCCATGGCTGAAATACCATAATCCTTTTTTTCTTGCTTTAAAGTGAGTACGAATTCATGGCTCGCACGGCGTTTTGGGTAAGCGGGATGAAATCCTATTTGGCTGAGACGGGCTAATAAATAATTGGCATTTAGAACGGCATGTTCGGAAATGCGTTCTAGCCCCTGATGGCCAAGTAAGCGAATATAAAAATAAGCCCGCAATAAGATTCCGATGTTTCCCATAAAACAAGACAAACGCCCAATACTGTGTGGCAGATCTTTTTTGCTCGCAAAACGATAATGTTTATCTTGGAGTAACACGATAGGACCCGGTAAAAAAGGTGCTAAACGCGGACCAGCTGCTACTGGGCCAGAACCAGGTCCACCGCCACCATGTGGGGTTGCAAAAGTTTTATGTAAATTCAGATGCATGACATCAAAGCCCATATCTCCGGGCTTAACTTTGCCGATAATAGCATTGAGATTGGCGCCGTCATAGTATAACAAACCACCGGCTTGATGAATGATTTGTGCGACTTCTTGAATTTGGCACATAAATAATCCCAAAGTAGAGGGATTGGTGAGCATAATTCCGGCGGTTTTCGGTCCTACTTTGGCACGCAGTTCTACCAAATCGATTTCACCGTCTTGTTTCGTCGCCAAATCAACTATTTTATAGCCACAAATGGTTGCGGAAGCAGGATTGGTTCCATGGGCTGCATCAGGAATGAGAATCTCATCGCGTTGAGTATCTCCGCGCGTTTGATGGTAGGCCTTGATCATGGCGACCCCAGCAAACTCTCCTTGTGAACCAGCCATCGGTGTTAAAGAAACATGGGTCATACCTGTGATGTCTTGCAGATACTCTTGTAACTCAAATAAAGCTTGTAGCACACCTTGGCTATGGTGATCGGGCGTTAAAGGGTGTCGATTTAAAAATCCGGCTAGAGAGGCGGCATGTTGCACACCCCTTGGATTATATTTCATCGTGCACGATCCCAATGGATAAAAATGGGTATCGATGGAAAAGTTTTTTTGTGACAAACGAGTGTAGTGACGGACAACTTGTAATTCAGAACAGGAAGGTAATCTGGGCGGGGTGTTGCGTTGGAATGCTTTAGGAATGGAATAAGGGCTGTGAATGGGGCCGGGCCCCTGAGCGTGTGCCTGTCTCGAAGGTTGTGATTGTTCGAAAATTAACATACTTGACCCTCGGAACTGCGGATTAAATCTTTGATTTCTTCTCTATGTTTCACCGGAGTAAATACTGTAAACTCGTATTTTGCGATGTCTGCTAAATAGTAAGGGTCGGATTTAAAAATAGTTTCGACAGCAGCTTTATCTTGGGTAAGCGCGATAATGATGCCGCCTGTTCTGGGTATGGTTGGGCCAGACGCTAACAGCAATCCCTGTTTATAATAATAATCTAAAAACTCGCGATGTGCTTGTAAGTATTTATCTACCTCAGTCAGAGGGGCAATGTAAGAAAGGTGCACAATAATCATAGTGTTCCTTGAGATTTGATTGCTAATTGCAGTGCGCTAACGTAGCGCTCAATATCTGCTGCCGTTCGTCTTTCTGTGGCACAAACCAAAATAGTATTGTGCAAGTTTGGATAGTGTTCGTCAACTGGGTAACCGGCGGCAATGCCTTGTTGATGCATCGCAGTTAAAATATCGGCTGCTGGATAAGGCAAGCGTAACAACGCTTCATGAAAATAAGGTGCAGAAAATACTAATTCTACCCCTGGAATTTTTTGTATAGCCTCCACCAAACTGTGGGTATTATGATGACAGTGTTGCGCCGTTTGCGCCAATCCTTCTGGTCCCAGTAAACTCATATACAATGTCGCAACTGTGACTAATAAACCTTGATTGGTACAAATATTGGAAGTGGCTTTTGCTCGTCGAATATGTTGTTCGCGTGCTTGCAAGGTGAGGGTGTACCCGATTTTTCCGGCTTGATCGAGGGTTTGACCAATTAAGCGTCCTGGTAATTGTCTCACATGCTCCAATCGGGTACTGAAAAAGCCGAAATAAGGACCGCCTGAGGCCATGGGTGCGCCCAAGGGTTGGCCTTCACCACACGCAATATCAACACCGAATTTGCCCCATTGGCCGGGTGGTTTTAAAATTGCTAAGGAAGTAGGATTGACGCAAGCAATACTGATAATCTGGTGGTGATGAGCCCAATCACTCAGTTCATCGACTTGCTCTAAGCAGCCAAAAAAATTAGGCTGAGGAATAATCAACGCAGAAATTTTTTGGTCTTGATACGCCTCACACGCCATCAGTGCCGTAATACCTAATTGACTATCAAAAGGCAACGTGAGCAATTCAATATGCTGATTACTTAATATCGTAGCCAAGGTGTCCCGGTAAAAGGGGTGTAATGTGCCAGCCACCAGTATTTTCGGTTGTTCATGGCGCTGAATTCGAACGGCCATGAGCGCGGCTTCAGCAAGCGCTGATGCACCATCGTACATCGACGCATTCGCCACTGGTAAGCCTGTCAGTTCGGCGATCATTGTTTGAAATTCATAAAGTAATTGCAAGGTGCCTTGACTGGCTTCTGCTTGGTAAGGGGTGTAAGCAGTTAAAAACTCGCCACGCATGGCAATATCCCAAACTGCTGCGGGACAATGATGATCATAAGCCCCAGCACCTATAAAACATAGGTCGTTTTTATTGAGTTCCGCATAGTCTTTGGCCAAGGACAATAGGGTCATTTCATTGATCCCGGCTGGGATGTTGGGTAAGCCTCGATGAATCAGTTTAGCGGGGATTTCATCAAACAATGCGCTGATATCCGGTGCACCAATACTTTCCAACATCTCATGCTTGTCTTGTTCCGTATGCGGAATGAAAGGCATAATTAATGTCCCTCAGCAGCGATATCTTCTAAATAGTCTGCTTCTTTAAATAATTCATTGATTTCTTCTCGAGCTGCCTCAGACTGATTTGGTTGAATTTTGACCAGCCATCCTTCTCCGTAAGGATCTTTGTTTAACAGTTCAGGCTCTTCGGTGACTCTTGCATTGACGGAAGTGATTACGCCGCTGATAGGTGCGTAAATTTCAGCTGCTGCTTTGACTGATTCTAAAACCCCCATCTCCTCTCCTGCTTTGACTTCGGTGCCCACTGAAGGTAATTCAACGTATACCATATCACCTAGCAAACTTTGCGCATGTTTGGTGATGCCAACGCTCATGTTGTCTTCTTCCGTGTTGAGCCATTCATGAGTGGATGTAAATCGTAAATGTTTCATGATGTTTTTCCTTTTTGAATAAAACGGAGTTTATTAGTTTGTGCACGATAGAGTTTGTCGCGAATTTCTACTAAGACGTCCCCTTGCGTTGCGTAAGGAACTCTTGCAAAAGCAATGGATTGATTGAGAGAGGGTGAAAAAGTACCACTGGTAATAATCCCATCTGGCAATCCCTCAATAACAACTTTTTGGCCAGCGCGCATGACGCCTTTGTCTTGCAACCGCAGTCCGACTAATTTTTGTTTTAAACCTTGTTGTTTTTGAGACATCAATGCACTGCGTCCGATAAAATCTCGGTCTTGGGGATCCCAAGTAACGGTCCAATTTAATCCTGATTCTAAAGGACTGGTCTTTTCGTCCATGTCTTGACCATAGAGTAACAAACCAGCTTCAATCCGTAACGTGTCTCGTGCAGCCAAACCACAGGGTTTGACACCGGTTTGAATCAAGTCTTTCCACAGTTGAAGAGTACGTTCTGGGGCAGCGATGATTTCTAACCCGTCTTCTCCAGTATAACCAGTGCGAGCAAAAAACATATTATCTGGCTCTACGCATTCAAAAGGACCCATAGTGGAGACTGCGTCAGCTTGCATAGGTGTGAGCAGTTCTAACGTTTTTGCAATTGCTTGAGGACCTTGGACTGCAATCATTGCTAAATCCGTACGTTCTTGTAAATCGGCAGCATAGCCTTGAATATGCTGGCGAATCCATGCCAAATCATTCACTTTGGTGGCAGAATTGAGCACTAAACGATAATTGTCAGGGCCACGTTGGTATACAATCAAATCGTCGATAATGCCACCATATCGATTACACATACAAGAATACAAAGCACGACCGATGTGAGGAAGTTGATCGATGTCATGGGTCAGAAGTAACCGTAAAAATTGTCGGCCGCCGGCGCCTAATATATCAATAACAGTCATATGTGAGACATCAAAGAGCCCAGCATTTGAGCGGACCTCTTGGTGTTCTTGCAATTGTGAGCCATAGTGCAGGGGCATAGACCAACCATGGAAATCAACCATTTTTGCCCCTAGGTCCACATGCTGTTGGTAGAGCGCTGTTTTTAAGATCATAACCATCCTTTGGTAAAATAATCGTTTATTGATAGCTCTCTTGGTACGTCATCCTGAACGCAGTGAGGGATCTCCAGAGGTCTATCCGATCCTTCGCGCAAAAAAGACGCGCTCAGGATCACGTACTTGGTGGGTACGTTTTTTTTACACAACCACCTTTGTTTTCAAACCATGTTCACAGCGACAAGCTGGCTTGGTGACAGTGGTTGTGAAGCTAGTTAAAACCAAACCGCGGACCCCTTCATTTCCTTTGGCTGAAATAAACGTGATCACAACTTCCAATGTTTGTTTTTGTTGGTAATCCGGTCCTTTATATAGGACTAGCAGGGGCATCTTTGCTTCCCATTCATTAGTTGCAGATAAAAATTTGATGGTCGGGGGTAATAAGGGCACAGCGGAAACAACATAATGACTTTTTTCAACGGATTCTTGCAATTTGGACGCTTGGATTGCTTTGGTAAAATTAATCCAACCCTGGGAGGTAAAATATTTCGCAATGGTTTTTTGTCTGTCTAAAAAATTATCTGCACTAAATGTATAGGTTGTGACGATTGCTTCGCTTACCCAGACGACTAAATCGGTTTCACTTGGGGTCGCATGACATACTGTGCATACGAACCAGAATAATAATCCCGATATATAACGCCGGATAAATAAGGAAAAATGTTTTTGTGAGGCATAGTTCATTCACGAGTCTCCCAGACAAGAACATCAAATTTGGTTTTTATGGTAACATGAGCAAGAATCCTATTCAATTTGCTTGAGTGATATATGAAGCAAAATCGTATTTACGACAAATTTGGCCATATGAGTCGATTTTTTAATCGCTGGGATTTGCTATTATTAGTTATTGTTTTGGCTATTTTCTTTTTTTTAGGTTGGACCAGTGAACAAATGGGGAGGCCGTATGCATTGGGGGAACCTTTGCATATTTCTTTGGATCCTCTCAATTTGCCGGGTTACGCATTACGCACTGTTTTGCGCTTATTTATCGCACTGCTGTTTTCTGTCATTTTTTCTTTTATAGTGGGGACGATTGCTGCGAAAAATCGCCATGCGGAACGCATTATTATTCCTGCAATTGATGTCATGCAAGCCGTTCCTGTTTTGAGTTTTTTAGCGATTACGGTGATTGGATTTATCCGATTTTTTCCTGGGAGTTTATTAGGCCCAGAATGTGCCTCTATTTTTGCGGTATTTGTTTCGCAAGTGTGGAATATTACGTTTAGTTTTTATCAGTCGCTCAAAACAGTCCCCTCTGATCTGCGTGAAGTCTCTTCGATGTTTCAATTATCAGCGTGGCAATTTTTTTGGAAAGTAGAGGTGCCCTGTTCTGTATCGTCTTTGTTGTGGAATATGATGGTATCTATGTCAGCAAGTTGGTTTTTTGTTGTTTTGTCTGAAGCCATTGTAGTGGGCCATCAGAACATCCGGTTACCCGGTATTGGATCCTATATTGCGTTGGCCATTGAGCAACACAATGTGCATGCTTTGTTTTATGCCATCATCATGATGTTGATCGTTATTTTTTTGTATGATCAAATTCTGTTTCGACCCCTGATCACATGGTCTGAGCGGTTTAAAATGGAAGAAGCGCCTCAAGAAGAAGAGTATCAATCTTGGCTAGTGGATCTCATCCGTTTAAGCCCCATGATGCAACGTGCTGATAACGTGCTGCAAGAAATGAAAGATCGCTTTATTAATTTTCGCTGGTTGCGTTTGCGTGGCTTGGGGATGCGCCAAGAAATCCAACAGAAAAAAGCCAGACGCATGGATTGGTTGTGGTCGGTCTTGCTATTTTTAGCGATAGGATTCACGACGTATCGTCTGCTCACTTATATTTTGGTGACGTTAAGTGGGTATGAGGTATTGCATGTATTTTTATTAGGTGCGGCCACGGCAATGCGCGTCATTGTGCTCATTGTCTTAAGTTCGGTCGTGTGGATCCCAATCGGTGTTTGGATTGGGCAGCGACCGTATTGGACGCAAAAAATGCAGCCTATTATTCAATTCGTTGCCGCATTTCCAGCTAATTTATTTTATCCTATGGTCGTCATTGCAATCGTTCGTTGGCATTTGAATGTGGAAATTTGGTTAACGCCTTTGATGATTCTAGGAACGCAGTGGTATATTTTGTTTAATGTTATTGCTGGTGCGTCGTTGATTCCGCGTGATTTGTATTCGGTTGCAGATAACTTTGGAGTGACTGGTTGGCAATGGTGGCGGCGCTTAGCACTCCCGGGTATTTTCCCCTATTACATTACGGGTGCGATTACTGCCGCAGGTGGGGCATGGAATGCTAGTATTGTGGCTGAGGCCGTGACCTGGGGTTCTGTGCGGTTACAAGCAACAGGTTTGGGTGAATATATTCAGGCCAATGCCATTGTGGGAAATTTCCCAAAAATCGCGTTGGGAACAGCGGTCATGTGTATTTATGTTTTGGTTTGTAATCATATTATTTGGCGGCCATTGTATCGCTTAGCGCAAGAACGCTATCATTTTATGTGAGGGGCTCATGTCGGAAATTATTCTCTCGGTCGAACATTTACGTAAAACGTATCGTAAAACCGCATCTCAAGATTTGTTGGTTTTAGAAGATGTTAATATTACATTGCGTAAAGGGGAGATTGTTGCACTGTTAGGAAAATCCGGTTCTGGAAAATCCACTTTGTTACGGATTATTGCTGGGCTGATCGCACCCAGCAGTGGGCGCGTACTGTACCGCAATCAACCGGTTACTCAGCCTGTACCTGGTGGGATTGCGATGGTTTTTCAATCCTTTGCACTATTACCCTGGCTCACTGTTTTAGAAAATGTGGAATTAGGCTTGGAAGCACAAGGAATCTCACGCAAAAAGCGTCGAGCTCGAGCAATTGAAGCCATCGATACCATTGGTTTGGACGGTTTTGAATCTGCTCTACCTAAGGAATTGTCTGGTGGTATGCGCCAACGTGTAGGCTTTGCGCGAGCATTGGTTATCAACCCGGATATATTATTGATGGATGAGCCATTTTCCGCGTTAGATGTTTTGACAGCTGAGAATTTAAAATCAGATTTATTAGCGTTATGGCAAGAGAAAAAAACCAACACCAATGGTATTTTATTAGTGACTCACAATATTGAAGAAGCAGCGATGTTGGCCGATCGCATTCTGATTTTGGGTTCTGATCCAGGTTATATCCGGGCCGATATTCCGGTGACTTTAACGCAACCTCGCAATCCTGAATCCCCTGGGTTTCGGAAATTGGTGGATCGCATTTATACGGTTATGATTTCGGCCTCTGGAGATAAAACACGTTTTCCAGCGCATCGCGAGCGGCAGATTGGATTAGGATATCGGTTGCCCGATGTGGACCCCTCAGAATTATCTGGTTTAATAGAAACTTTGAAATCATTCAAAGCCAGCGTGGATTTACCAGAGTTGGCGGATGAATTGATGATGAACGTTGATGATTTATTCCCGATTTTGGAAACGTTGGAAATTTTAGGGTTTGCGAATATTTCAGAAGGGGATATTCAATTGAGCGATTTGGGCCAAGAGTTTTCTGGCGCAGATCTGCAAACACGCAAACTATTATTTGCCCAACGCTTACTGGAGAAAGTACCCTTGGCGCGTTATATACGTCGTGTATTAGACGAAAAACCCAGTCATAGAATTTCAGAAGAGCGGTTTTTAACTAAATTAGAAGATTATCTCAGTAATGATGAAGCAGATCGGGTGCTCCGCACTATGATCGACTGGGGACGCTATGCAGAAATATTTGCCTATGATTTTAAAACCGGGTTTTTGAGTTTAGAAAATCCTGGGACAGTTACTGACCCGTTAGATTAGAACAACGTCAACCCACTTATCAGAAGCCCCTTATCCTTACTTATGTCTTAAACGATGTGGTGCCGAGGGTAGCTGATTTTTTATGTGCTGCTACCGTGTAGTCTTCTAGTAAATCCAGATGTGTACTGTCTTGCGGTATCATGGTGATGAGTATGTTTTTTTGCTGTGATAATTGTTTGATGTCATGAATATACTTTTGTTTTACTTTGTCTGAAGGTGATATATATTGCAGCAAAAAGACGCAATAATTTTCAAGCTTAATAATCAGTTGATTTAAAGAAACCTCGGTGTGGTCCAAGCGATCTAAATCGAGCACTTTAGTCCAGATTGGGCTGGTGCAGAGTTGTGTTGCTAACTGTTGTATGTTGCCGGGTGCGTAAATTGTTATGAGATCAATATGTTGTTGTATTTCTGGCGCCAAGTTATCAATCGACGGCTTTTCTCCAAAATTGATTCTTGTCATGATTTTTATACGGCAGTTCGAAAAATCTCCGCGGTGATAAGCAAGTCTACTGGCTAAATAATGTGCGCGAGACATGGGGGTTTTATTGGCATTTAAATGTGGGGGTTCTGCTAGTCTGCATTGTGCAATTGTGATGGATGTCGCGATATGTGGAGAACTTTTGTTGATTTGAAACATACCTATAGGATCTGATACATGAGTGACTTGAATGTTTTTAGGAAAATTTAGTACGTCTTTTAACTGTTGGCAAAATAGAGAGAGCGGGAATTCTGCGTTCAAAGGATAGGCATCATTTTTATACACATAAATTTCATCAATTGGTCCAAACTCTGCTTTATCTATCCAGTTTTGAATTTCTTGAAAAGTATTGTCGACAATAAAAGCGGGATGATGCAGGATAATAAGGTATTTTTCCGATGTGATCACAATACCGATACACGTTTTTAAGCCTCTAAGTATGCCACCTTGAAGCTGTGTACTATCATTTTTTAAAACAATACCTTCATAAACATCTAATAAAACACATGGGTACATTCTAAGGCACTTTGTAAATTATTTTGCGGTATTATAGCACTTTTTCAGGACTGACGAGAAGTGATGTTTTTCGTACTACCCTGTGTTTTCATACTTGGGTATCTAAGCTAGTGCGTGGCATAGAACACGCGGCTCCGAGTTTTGCGTAAGCCCTGTTTCAGTCTAAGGTATGGGAAGTTATTTCTGGCTCGCCCCTAAATGCGAGAGATACTCTGCAAGCGCTTGCATATCTTCCGGCGTTAATTTTTCACAAATAGTGCGCATGATTTTCAGCGGGTCGGTACTCCGTGTACCGGCTTTGAATGCCTGTAATTGTTGAATAATATATTCTGGTTGTTGATGTGAAATCATCGGAAATCCTGCTTGCTCCGAGCCGCGTCCATCTGGGCCATGACAGGTAATGCAAGCTGGAATATGCAGGTCAAGATCCCCTTGTCGATATAATTGCTCTGCGCGCGGCATGGGTGTTTTAGCGGGTGGGGAGGGCGGCAAAAGTTTTTGTGCGTAGAACTCTGCTAAGTCTTCTATGTCTTGTTGACTCAAATTGGTGACCAGCGGGGACATGATTGGAGACGAACGTTTTTCGCCAGATTGGTAATAATGTAATTGTTGAACCAAATAGGAAGCATATTGTCCCGCCAAATTAGGCCACAGTGGATTGGTACTATGGCCATCGGCACCATGACAAGCACTGCATACCAATGCTTTATTTTGCCCAGCTTTGGGATCACCTTTTGCAAATCCTGGTAGGGAAAAACTCAGTAAGAGACAGCAGATTAGCAGTTTCATAAGCATGATACGTGTTTAAAATTTTGTTCAGGATAATGGATGTCGTTAACGACAGCAATGTTTTTCTGTTTCTCCTTCTAAAACATCTCTCTACGAAACTTGCGCACTTATCTCATACAAGCTACCATTGCTTCTTTGATACCAGGTGGTCTATGTTAAAGCATCCTTACACCCAAGCCACATTCTTGAAAAGTTCTGCCAAAGTGCATCAATTGCCTGAGGATACTGGCTACGAAGTGGCATTTGCGGGCCGCTCGAATGCTGGTAAATCCAGTGCTTTAAATTGTTTAACTGGGAATAAGCATTTGGCTCGTACGTCTAAAACGCCAGGTCGTACGCAATTGATCAATTTGTTTGTAGTGAAAGACGACGATCACCGCCTAGTGGATTTGCCGGGATATGGTTATGCCAAAGTCGCACTCCAAACGAAGATAGATTGGCAGGAAAATTTGGCGCATTATTTAGAAGTACGCAAAAGCCTAAAAGGCTTGGTGTTACTGATGGATATTCGTCATCCGTTGAAAGATTCGGATAAAACATTATTACACTGGGCGATCACTCAGGAATTGCCGGTGCATGTTCTATTAACCAAAGCGGATAAATTAAGCCGGAATCAAGCCCAACAAGCTGTGCAGGGTTTTGAGACGTATTGTAAACCATTACCAGGGGTATCTTGGCAAACCTTTTCTAGCTTAAAAAAACAAGGTATTGAGACCTTGGTCAATGTTTTAAATGGTTGGTTTGAGTGGTCGTAATGTTACAAATCGCCTTATATCAACCAGAAATCCCCCCTAATACTGGCAATATCATGCGCTTATGTGCCAATTCGGGTACTGCATTACATTTGATTCATCCTTTGGGATTTGTGCTGGACGATAAACGCATGCGGCGCGCAGGATTAGACTATCAAGATCAAGCTGTGGTTCATCATTATCCGGATGACACCGCATTTTTTGCTCAACATCAGAATCAACGAATTTTTTGCTGTTCGACGAAAGCCACACAATATTATACAGAGGTTGAATACCAAGCAGGAGATATATTATTATTTGGCCCAGAAACACGCGGCCTTCCCGCTGAGATATTAGCTCGCTATCCTGCTGTTCGTATTCCCATGTTGCCGGCCAGCCGTAGTTTAAATTTGTCCAACGCCGCGGCTATTATTTTGTACGAAGCATGGCGGCAATTGGATTTTTCGGGCTCGGTGCGCTGAGACGGTAGTGTTTTAAGAGCCCAGTGTTTTAATAATGGCAGAAAAATCCAAATCACCCAAACCGGCTTCTTTGCCCTGTTGAAAAACTTTAGTGGCTAATTGGCCTAACGGTGTTTTTAGGTCGCAGTGTTGCGCTGCCGCTTGACTGAAGTTTAAATCTTTAAGCATCATATTTAACGAAAATCCCGCTTGGTAGTTATGATTGGCTGGCACATTTTCTAAAACATGAGGTACCGGCACGTAGCGATCCATAACCCAACATTGACCGGAAGCATGCGTAACGACTTCATGCAGTTTCTCAGCGCTTAGTCCCAGACGCTCAGCGAGCAAAAAGCATTCAGACACAGCAAGCATAGAAATACCTAAGAGCATATTGTTACAAATTTTTGCGGCTTGACCACTGCCACTTGCTCCTGTGAGGATAATTTGTTTTCCCATGGCTTGGAGTATGGGCTGCGCTGAGGAGCAGGCAGCGGCATGACCACCGAGTAGAAACGTTAACGTCCCAGCCTGTGCGCCAGAGACCCCACCGGAGACCGGCGCGTCAACAGCTAAGAGACCGTTTTGAGACGCTTTGGTTTGTAAATCTTGAGCGGTAGGTACGTCAATTGTGGAGCAATCGATATGTAAAGTATTGGGTTTTGCATGCGCATATATACCCGACTCACCATAACAAACTGCTTGAACTTGGGCGCCTGTTTGGAGCATCGTAATCACAATGTCATTTTGTGCGGCAAGTTCCGGCAAATTATTTGCTAGGGTACCGCCTGCTTGAGTGAGGGCGGCTTGTGCTGCAGGAGATATGTCATAGCCAGTGATTTCATGCTGTGCACGTATGAGATTTACTACCATGGGTAAGCCCATGCGTCCTAAACCAATAAAACCAATCTTTGCCATGTTATCCCCCTGTTTAATTTTGTCATTTCTCGGTGCTCAACGAAGGGTGAGCGTAAGGAGGGCTCCCAGCGCGCGGAGCTTGCGAGCACGATGGGATACCTGCAGCGGCAGGACCCTGAGACACAAAATCATATTTAGAAATTGTTTGTGTAAGATCCTCCAAGACAAAATTAAGCTTACCCATTTTCTGGCATCACAAATTGTGATGCCTCGCTGTGTGTTGTAAACCATTTGGTCGTAATGGTTTTAGATTTGGTATAAAAATGCACGCTTTCTTCACCGTGCATGGCCATATCTCCAAAGGAGGAGCGTTTCCAGCCGCCAAACGGATGGCTTGCAATCGGGACTGGGATGGGAATGTTGATGCCAACCATACCCACTTGTACTGCATGGCTGTAATGGTGCGCAGCATAGCCATTTTGGGTGAAAATTGTAGTGCCATTACCATATTGATTACGGTTAACCAACGCAATGGCTTCTTCTAAACTAGAGACCCTTACGATGACTAAGACTGGACCAAAAATTTCATTATGATAAACCGACATATTTTCCGTTACGTGATCAAATAAAGACGGGCCGAGATAAAATCCTTGCGGATGTTGGGGATCCGTATAATCACGACCATCTATCAATAATTTAGCGCCTTCTTCTACGCCTTGATCAATGGCGCTGATGACCCGTTGGCGATGGGCCTGGCTAATCAATGGCCCCATATCGGTATGGGGATCGCTTCCTATGCCAATTTTAATTTTTTTAATTTCAGGCAGGAATGCTTGGAGCAGTTGAGATGCGGTATCATCCCCGACCGTTACGATGACTGAGATGGCCATGCAGCGTTCGCCAGCTGAGCCAAATGCAGCACCACATAATACTTTTGCGACTTGAGAAAAATCGGCATCTGGCATGATTACCGCATGATTTTTTGCCCCTCCAAAAGTATGTGCGCGTTTGCCAGTAAGAATGGCTCGTTGATATATGGATTCAGCGACCTGACTCGAAGCAACTGCTGTCAACGCTTGGATGTCGGGATGTGCCAACAAATGCGCTACAGTGGTCGCATCCCCATGGATGCAATTGACGACGCCGGGAGGGAGCCCAGCTGCGTGGAATAATTCAAATAAATACAGGCTAGCAGAGGGAGCCTGTTCAGAAGGCTTGAGTACAAAGGTATTGCCACACGCAATGGCCGGTATCATCATCCAAATGGGTACCATGACTGGAAAATTAAACGGGGATACTCCGGCGCATACGCCAAGAGGCTGGCGAAAAGTATGGCAATCAATTTGTTGGGACACATTGGCTGAAAATTTTCCTTGCAATTGGGCAAGTAACCCACAATGAAATTCAATCAGTTCTATCCCGCGTGCGATGGACCCTCGCGCATCCTCCATGGTTTTTCCGTGTTCTTGGGTAACCAAATTTGCTAATTTTGGGGTGTTTTCTACAAGAAGAGTTCGAAACTGTAATAGAATCTGGATGCGTTTTGTGGGGGTGGTGTGGGACCATTCTAGCCATGCTTGCTTGGCGGTGGCAACCGCTTGGTTGCAAACTACGAGATCTGCAATGGGCACACGACCAATGCATTCTCCGGTAGCAGGATTATAGATATCTTTTGCTGTTTTAGTCGTATCCTGCGTAAATTGCCCGGCGATGAAATGCGCGACCTGGTAGACCATTGTCTGCTCCTTAATTCGGTCCGCTTACAACTGGATAAGCTTCTCTAGTCCATAGTACAAAGTTTTAAGATCTTGTACACCTTCACAGGCAAGAATAAGTCCTGGCATATAGGCAGTACGATCGATGCATTCATGTGAGATGCTCAATGTTTCACCGGTATTGCCAAAAATAATCTCTTGCTTGGCCACAACTCCAGGAAGACGCAATGAATGAATATTGATATCCCGATAGGTAGCACCGCGGGCGCCAGGGAGGGATACTTTGTTTTCAAGTTGATTTTTAGGTTTCACTCTCGCGGCTGCAATCAATTCAGCGGTTTTGATTGCAGTGCCAGAAGGTGCGTCTTGTTTTTTTTGATGATGCGTTTCTATGATTTCAACTTCTGATTGAAAACGTGCGCAAAGTGCAGCACAATGCATCATCAAAATTGCATTAATGGAAAAATTGGGAACAATAATACCGCCTAGTTGCTGATCTTCGCACTGTTGTTGTAATGTCCGAATCTGTTCATCGGTTAGACCGGTAGTGCCAATAATAGGATGAGAGCGATGTTCAATGATAGTCAAGGCGTTGGTATAAGCAGAATCTGCTCGCGTCAAATCGATGACAATGTCTGCTTGAGTTTGATCAATGACCTTACCTAAGTTATCATGTCGTCCCAAGGCTGCGACGAGTTCAAAATTGGGATGGTCTCGTAGTGTTTGGCAGGCCAAGCTTCCCATTTTTCCGGAGGCACCATTAACAATTACCGATGTGCTCATCGGGTGCCTTTGGGTGTGGTTGCAGATTTTGATTTTTGGGGCTGCGCTTTGGGTGAGGGTTTTACCGCAACAGGCTCCTCTTCCGGAACGCGATGAACGATTTTCCAAGCCCACATGGCTGCAGGGATCCAACCGATAAGGGTTACTTGCATTGCCAAGGCAAGGAAGGCTCCTAAGGGGTTGTCGTCAGCAAAAATAATCGCCCATGGAAATAATATGGCAACCAATGAGAGTAATTTGCGTTTTGTTTTGATAATATACTCCTGGTTTTGGATATTAAATTAATATTAGAGAATCTTTTTTATTTACACAAGGATTTATGGATGAGAAAACAAATTATACATCCTCGTACGGCCGCAATTAACCAAAAACAAAAGAATCACTCTAAAAAAAGTCGTTTAGATGCATTGCATTGGCTCCAAAGTAGATTTCCAGCTGCTTTTGATAATCGCACCCAGATTCGTCCTTTGAATGTAGGGATTATGAATGAAATTTTGAGGCATGCAGAGCAAACAGATGGGTTAGGCATTTCTAAATCAAAATTGCGTGAAGCGGTTGTTTTGTACACCCGGCGCTTAGATTATTTAGCCTGCTTGAAAGCCCGTGAGTTGCGTGTTGATTTAATGGGCAATCCCAGCGTTCGAGTGAGTGACGAGGAAGCAGAGCGTGCAGCAGCAAAAATCAAAAAACGGATTGAAAAAACGATAAAGAACTCTAAAAAATTGACTACAGGAACTCCAGAAATTAGCGCGCGCGCAAAAATAATCGAGATAATGCCGCGCGCTGAAACTGAACGGTTGGCGGCAGATCCCATTGCAGCTCGGAGTGTGTCAGTAACACACAAACAAAGTCGCGCGTATGATCCACAAGTGGTTGCGCGTCTAAAAGAAAAATTGGGATTGTCTCAGCAAAAAAATGAATTGGAAGATGCTTAGCCTATGTTAAAACAAATCCCTAATGCTTTAACTGTAATTAGATTGCTACTAATAGCACCTTTTTTGCTGTGTTTATTTCACCAGCAATTTGCATATGCTTTTTATATTTGTCTGATTGCTGCTGTGTCGGATATCTTAGATGGTCGGTTGGCACGTTGGTTTGCTTGGCAGACGGATCTTGGGAAAGTGATTGATCCGATGGCGGATAAATTATTGATTGCGACGAGTTTTATTTCTTTGGCTATTTTACAGCTCCTTCCTTGGTGGTTAGTGATTCTTATTTTCGCTAGAGATTGTATTATCTCTTTAGGATTCATAGCTTGGTGTATATTTATTCCCAAAAAACCTGATTTAAAACCAACTAATATCAGTAAAATAAATACGTTCTTGCAAATGAGTTTGGTGATTTTGTGTTTATCTGAACAAGCATTTGCTTTCCAGGTTCCGCACCTCTTGCCGATTTTTGTGGGTGTGACAGCCACTACAACCGTGATTACTTTGCTTGATTATGTCTGGACTTGGGGGAGAAAAGCGTGGCAACAAAGGATTTCTCGCAAATAAAGCAGCAATTGGCATTGGCGATGCAATGCAACGACGAAGCCAGTTTTGCCGATTTTTGTTGGACGGGAAATGAATTATTGCAGCAACAAATTTTATCCAGTCTGCCAGAAAAAAAAGAACATTTATTTTATGTATGGGGTTTGCCAGGCTCGGGAAAATCCCACCTATTACAAGCAGCTTGTCAGGCAATGGCACAAGCAGGTCATGCAGTTGCTTATCTACCTTTAAAATTATTACAAAATTGGGACCCAGCAATTCTAGAAGGGATGGCTGAGCACGCGCTGGTCGCAGTGGATGACATTGAGCAGATTGCTGGTCATAGTGCGTGGGAAGAGGCGCTGTTTCATTTGTATAATCGCTTGCATGCCCAACACAATACCTTAATTGTAACCGGGCAAGTACCGCCAGCTTTGACAACGCTGCATTTGGCTGATTTACGCTCGCGTTTGACGTATGCATTGATCTTGCAAATTCACGAATTAAAAGATGAAGACAAGATTAATACCTTGCAAGAGTACGCAAAAAAACGCGGTCTTGAGTTGCCGGAGAACGTAGGTCATTATATTCTTAGCCGCTGCGCACGCAATATGCATGATTTGCAGACTGTTTTAGATCGCTTGGATCATGCCTCATTGGTTGCTCAGCGTAAATTAACCATTCCATTTGTAAAAGATGTGTTAGGTGTTTAGGCTGAAAATCCAGTCCATTTGGCTCCTAGAACTTTGATGTGGGTTGCAGGTAAGTATTTCCTTCATCACCAGGTGCAGGTGATGAGAACGCATCTGTTAATCTAACTCTGACTGGCGTACTTGTTGCATTCCCAGTCTGATGATGGAACCCATATTTTGATTGAGACAAAGGGGGTTGGTTGTGAGCTTGAGGACTAGGCGAAACTCCATTCGCTACTTTCACACATCGATCAAAAATTGCGCGTGTACTCTGCAATACAAAATCTTCACTTGAGAGAAGTTCTCGCATTGTGTCGCGTAACACGAGTTGCTTGTGAGTATCGTGCGAATATGACGATATAATCGTGGCAGCATAGTCCTGAAAATCAGCTTTGTCCGCTTCCTTTTTTTTGTCTAAACTATGTCCATGCGAAGTGTAGTGAGACGCGACTGCATCTTGTTCTGAATTGACTGTACGCTGTTTGATAAGTTCAATACAATAATCTTTGATTATAAAAGTCAGCGACAACGATAATGTGTAAGTCATGGTTAAGATCAAACTGGGTGGTAACAGCGTACAAATAAGTAATAATACGGTGATGGCAATAGCATGAATTAGCCGGACCAAAAAATAATAAAAATTGCGATCTTGCGTATAATTGTGGCGAATATGTAATGCTTTTGTATGAACATCGGCGTTTTGGGCTGGCGTTGGTCGATCTTTTTGTGTTAGGTAAAAATGGATGCTTTCTACAATGCTGACTAACGAGCTGGCGATGAAAAACAGTGCGGGACCCCAAGATAACGCGCCTGCTGCTGAATAGGAAAGAAGATGACCGAGAAAAGTGAGCGTTAACGCAATAGCTCGAAATGTCAAAGTACGAACTCTCTCTACAGAGGGATCTAATCCATGCTGGAATGTATATCTCAAATAATAAACCAACCAAGCAATTTGCATACCCATACCAATGACTGGCCAATTATTTAGTTGGACCACATAATGATGTAGCCAGTAATAGGCTACTGGAAGTATATCGGTCACCCAATCAATTGCCATCCAGAAATACTGAGGTTGTAGATAACTGAAACTCAGGGCCACAATAGTAAATACGGCAGGGCGATAGATATAATTGAACAAGGGAACTGCCGGATAAAGGTCATCAATCATCTCTATCAAATAGTCCAAATCTTGGTCTTTTTGTTTTCTTAAAAGGTCATAAAGAGAAACAATGCCAGCTTCTACATAAACGCGTTTTTGCGGTTTCATTTTAAGATGCTCAAGAATCTTGACAATTGCGGGGTCAAGATGGGCGTTTGAGCCTTCGTACAATTCAATACTTTTGGCCAATGTTCTGGCTCTAATGGAATGTGTTTGGTACATGCAGGCCACGCGCATGCGGTTCCGTGTTTCGTCGATTGTATAGGTACCATTGAGATACTTTAAGACCGTTTCCTTAAAGAGATCTTGATTTGCTGGAGAGATAACAACAAATTCTTCATCAGCCATAATAATTTCGAACCAGAAAATGATTTGATATTGTACATTAGATTTAATTTAAAGTCTATTGTCAGTGAGAAGAAACCATCAGTTTACAGGATTTTTTCGATAGAGAGTCGCAATATGGCCAACAATTTGAACCAGCTCTGCGTGAGTTGCAGTACACAATGTTTGCGCAATTGCACTGCGATCAGCTTTTGCGTCGCCCGTCAGTTTGACTTTGATTAATTCATGAGTCATGAGTGCTTCATCTGTTGCAACTATCACATTCTCAGTGAGTCCCTTGCCGCCCATTAAAATAACAGGATTAAGAGGATGAGCTTGCGCTTTGAGGGCTTTTTTGAGCTTATTATTCATGGTGGATGAGTGAGCAAAAGAAGTAATGGCGAATTATTACACGTTTTGCTGTAAATAGATAGGTTGATCCGGTATGATAAGGGTTTTTAGGATCTAAACGATGCGCCGTACCAAAAGTAGCCAGCGTTGGCTCCAAGAGCATTTTGCAGATGTGTACGTTAAGCAGGCGCAGGCGGAAGGTTATCGCAGCCGTGCAGTGTATAAATTGCAAGAAATAGATGCGAAAGAACATTTGCTTAAACCTGGTATGATTGTAGTGGATTTGGGTGCTGCACCCGGGGGATGGACCCAATATGTAGCCGAAAAAATTGGTTGTTCGGTGCAGGGTGCGCGCGAAAGTCGTATCATCGCTTTAGATCGATTGCCGATGGATGCGTTGCCAGGTGTAGAGCTGATTCAAGGGGATTTCACTGATGACGCGGTTTTGCAACAATTGCAGGCTACATTACCTGAACGAGCTGTCGATGTTGTTTTATCCGATATGGCCCCCAATATGAGTGGAAACACCGAAGTTGATATGACGCGCGCGATGTATTTAGCGGAACTGGCGGTAGATTTTGCATATCAACGACTCAAACCGGGTGGTACATTGGTACTGAAGTTGTTTCATGGAGTGGGGTTTGATGCCTTGGTGAAAGAGGTTCGCCCGCGCTTTCGACACGTCTCGATTCGGAAGCCCAAAGCATCACGTTCCCGCTCTCGCGAAACCTATTTACTGGCGAAAGGCTACATTTTGTAGTACTTTAAAGATAGTATTGAATGCTGAATGGGGTCATTATTTTGAACGACATGGTTAAAAATTTATTCTTATGGCTGATTATCGCGATTGTTCTGGTGTCGGTATTTAGTAATTTTGGTCCGAATCATGCTGTGGCGGATCGTTTGCCGTATAGCCAGTTCCTCACCGAAGTTTCACAGGGGATGATTCATTCTGTCACGGTGGAGGATAATAAAGTGATCACCGGAGTGACCAAAAATAATCGACGTTTTGTGACCTATATTCCCATTTACGATTCGGCATTGTTAGGTCAATTATTAAAGGCCAATGTCACAGTCAATGGCCAAGAAAAACAACAAGAAAGTTTTTTACTTCACCTCTTTGTGAATTGGTTCCCAATGATACTCTTGATTGGGGTCTGGGTGTTTTTTATGCGCCAAATGCAAGGCGGCGGCGGGCGCGGTGCGATGTCTTTTGGACGGTCGCGGGCACGGTTGCTGGGAGAAGATCAGGTTAAAGTTACTTTTGCAGATGTTGCTGGGGTCGATGAGGCCAAAGAAGAAGTCAAAGAATTGGTGGATTTTTTACGTGATCCGACCAAATTCCAAAATCTTGGGGGACGTATTCCGCGCGGCGTATTGTTAGTGGGGTCCCCAGGTACTGGTAAGACATTATTAGCCCGCGCAGTGGCGGGAGAAGCGAAGGTTCCTTTCTTTACCATTTCGGGATCTGATTTCGTGGAAATGTTTGTTGGCGTGGGCGCTTCTCGCGTGCGTGATATGTTTGAGCAAGCAAAAAAACAAGCCCCGTGTATTATCTTTATTGATGAGATCGATGCAGTAGGGCGTCATCGGGGTGCTGGATTAGGTGGCGGGCATGACGAACGAGAACAAACACTCAATCAATTGTTAGTCGAAATGGATGGGTTCGAAGGTAACGAAGGTGTGATTGTCATCGCAGCAACCAACCGTCCAGATGTTTTGGATCCGGCACTGTTACGTCCGGGTCGATTTGATCGTCAAGTGGTGGTGCCGTTACCAGATATAAGGGGTCGTGAGCAAATTTTAAAAGTGCATTTGGGCAAAGTGCCGATGGAGCCTAATCTTGATGTGATGTCTGTTGCGCGCGGTACACCAGGTTTTTCCGGTGCAGATTTGGCGAATTTGGTTAATGAAGCTGCTTTGTTTGCTGCACGCGCCAATAAGCGTAAAGTCACTATTCATGAATTAGATAAAGCGAAAGATAAGATCATGATGGGTGCGGAACGACGTTCTATGGTCATGAGTGAAGATGAAAAGAAACTAACTGCTTATCATGAAGCGGGGCATGCCATTGTGGGTTTATTAGTGCCAGAACATGACCCTGTTTACAAAGTATCTATTATTCCGCGAGGACGTGCTTTGGGTGTGACGATGTTTTTACCAGAGCAAGATCGCTATAGTTACACCAAAAGACGTTTGGAAAGCCAATTGGCTAGTTTATTTGGTGGCCGTGTAGCGGAGGAATTAATTTTTGGGGCGGATAGTGTGACAACGGGTGCCTCTAATGATATTACGCGTGCTACAGAAATTGCCCGTAAAATGGTGACCCAGTGGGGCTTGTCGACTATGGGGCCTTTGACGTTTGGACAGGAAGAAGGCGAAGTATTTTTGGGTCGCAGTATGGCACAAACTAAAGAAATATCGGACCAAACTGCGCAAAAAATTGATGAGGAAGTGCGTAAAATTGTGGATCGAAATTTCCAGCATGCAGCGTCTATTTTGCAAGAAAATGTCACTATCCTCCATCTTATGGCAGAAGCGTTGATGAAATATGAAACTATTGATGCTAGTCAGATTAAATCCATTATGGCGGGTGAACCGCCATCTTCACCAGAGGGCTGGGTTGATGCTGGCGGTTCACCTGGTTCAGACTCAGATCAGAGTCAGGCGACAGCTAATGAGAAAACAAAGTCGACTGCAACACGTAAAAAAGGGCCAAAAGAAAATCCAGCCAGTGAAGCGCTATAGTGAATCGAAGTGATTTTATCGATTGGTGTGCTACTGATCAGCTCATTCTGAGCCAAAAACCTGGATATTCGCCTTTGATCATGGGGATACTAAATGTCACGCCTGATTCTTTTTATGACGGCGGGCAGTACTCTCATCCGGATGCAGCCTATGATCATGCACAGGCGATGATTGCTGCCGGGGCTGATTTGTTGGATATAGGCGGTGAATCGTCTCGTCCGGGCGCCGTGGCGGTTTCTGTAGGAGAAGAATTAGACCGTGTGATACCCATTGTGGAGCGTATTCGCGCGGTGGCTCCCATCGCTTTATCTATTGATACCTATAAACCCCAGGTTATGCAGGCCGCAATTACTGCAGGTGCCGCATGCATCAACGATATCTATGCTTTACAAATGCCTGGAGCGCTAGAAGCTGTCGCTGATACAGACACCCCTATTTGTTTGATGCATATGCAAGGCATGCCGCAGATGATGCAAGATGCCCCTCATTATGTACAGGATGTGGTGACGGATATTGACGCATTTTTTGAGCAACGAATTACTGCATGTGTTGCGGCAGGCATTGCACGCTCGCGTTTGATTCTTGATCCTGGATTTGGATTTGGGAAAACAGTGCAACATAATTTACAAATGGTACAGAGAATCGCTCAATTTCAGCGGCATGCTTTGCCTCTTTTGCTGGGTGTTTCGCGCAAATCTACTATCGGAAAAATTTTGGACCAACCTCCAGAAGGGCGTATGGTTGGCGGATTAACGTTGGCGATTTATGCCATGTTAGTAGGGGTTTCCATCATTCGTACCCATGATGTATTGGAAACCAAGCAAGCATTTACAATGTTGCAAGAAATGAGATTAAGTGTGGGAGTAGAGTCATGAGTCGACGTGCTTATTTTGGCACAGATGGGATTCGGGGAGAGGTGGGCTCTAAGTACATGAATCCTGAGTTGGTGCTAAAACTTGGGTGGGCAGTAGGTTGTATATTAGCCAACGGCCCTCGAAAAAAAGTACTAATAGGTAAGGATACGCGGATTTCAGGCTATATGTTTGAATCGGCATTAGAAGCAGGGTTATCGGCTGCTGGGGTAGATGTGTGCTTGTTGGGGCCGATGCCGACACCAGCGATTGCTTATTTAACCCAAACGTTACGAGCCAGTGCGGGTATTGTGATTTCTGCTTCACACAATTTATTTGAAGACAATGGGATCAAGTTTTTCTCGTCAGAGGGTGAGAAATTGCCAGATGCGATGGAGTTGGCGATTGAAAAACAGATGCAACAACCTTTTCAAACTGTGAAATCCTCCTTATTGGGAAAAGCTACGCGAATAGACGATGCGCCAGGACGCTATATTGAATTTTGTAAATCAACGATTCCTTCTTTGACACGATTATCTGGATTAAAAATTGTGGTTGATTGCGCGCATGGTGCAACCTATCATATTGCGCCAAATGTGTTCACAGAATTGGGTGCAGATGTTATTGGGATGAGTGACAAGCCAGACGGATTTAATATTAACCGTGGGTGTGGTTCCACTGATCCAGAAGCGATGCGGCAAATGGTTTTGCAATCCAACGCGGATATTGGAATCAGCTTGGATGGTGATGGGGACCGTGTGATGTTGTCAGATTCGCAGGGCCGTTTAGTGAATGGCGATCAAATCTTATATATTATTGCGCAAGATCGCCAGCAGCGCGGCATATTGCATGGCGGTGTTGTCGGTACCCTCATGAGTAATTTCGGCTTGGAAAAAGCCATTCGTGCAATGGGTGTAGAATTTGTCCGTACTCAAGTTGGCGATCGCTATGTATTAGAAACATTAAAAGAAAGAGATTGGAAAATTGGTGGAGAACCTTCTGGGCATTTGGTTTGTTTAGACAAAACCACGACAGGCGATGGCATTATTGCAGCCTTGCAAGTATTGGCAATCATGGTAAAAAAAGATAAAACTTTGGCTGACTTAACGCAAAATATTACATTGTTTCCGCAATCGTTGGTGAATTTAAAAACGGAGCATGCGATACAGTTAGCTCAAGATGCGCGCGTTCGCGGTGCTGTTGATGCTTTGGATGCCGCCTTGAAAAATGAGGGGCGTGTAGTCTTACGACCTTCGGGCACGGAGCCTGTGCTGCGAGTTATGGTGGAAGGCATGGACCGCCATCGAGTTCAAACTTATGCTGAAGAATTAAGCCAAGAGATCAGTGCCATTGAGCAGGATTTATTCTAGAACGGACTCATATGAGACAAAAATTTGTAATGGGAAATTGGAAGATGAATGGACGCTTGATCCACATCATCGGATTAGTCCACGATTTATTAGCAATTTGTCCCAGACAATCAGCGGTGCGTACGGTGGTGCTAGCACCTACCATCTATTTACCCGAGTTAAGTACGCTATTGGCGGGCCAGCACATTGGATGGGGCGCGCAAAATGTTTATCCCAAAGACGCTGGGCCTTATACAGGAGAGATAAGTGGCCCTATGTTGAGTGATTATCAATGCCAATATGTATTGGTCGGACACTCTGAACGTAGGCACCTATTTCATGAAGATGAAAAATTTGTTGCAGAAAAATTCCACCATGTAAAAGAACATGGTATGATTCCGATCCTATGCGTTGGTGAGACAGCAATGGACCGTGAGCGCGGCTTGATGGAAGAAACGTTATCACGCCAGCTTAGTGCTGTTTTTACGGAAGATAAAGCGCATGCCTTGCAGGATTGTGTTATTGCATATGAACCTGTTTGGGCAATAGGTACTGGAATTACTGCAACGCCGGAGCAAGCTCAGCATGCTCATGCATTTATTCGTCAGTTTCTGTCGCAATTTGACCACCCTGGCGCGCAAGCTTTACCTATTCTTTATGGTGGAAGTGTGACTGCGATAAATGCCAAAGAGTTATTTGCAATGACAGATGTTGACGGTGGTTTAATTGGCGGTGCGTCATTACACGCGCAACAGTTTGGAGAGATTGTAAAATGTATCAATTATTGTTAATCATTCATATCTTGATTGCGATAAGCATTGTAGGCCTGGTTTTATTACAGCATGGCAAAGGTGCTGATGCGGGTGCTGCATTTGGCTCAGGAGCATCTACGACTGTATTTGGGAGTCAGGGTACAGGTAGCTTTTTATTTAAGCTCACGGGCGGATTGGTTCTTGCTTTTTTTACAACCAGTGTTCTGTTATCTGCCACCGTTGCAAAGCAATATCATGCCTCTATGATGTTGCCAATGGCAGAGGTTCAGCAAACGGAACCTAATCCGTTGCCGATTCCTGTGCCGGAATAATAGATTAAAAGAAGGTATCAATTCACCACAACCCTTGATGCTTGGGGGGGATGCGCCAAATAAATAGGGCGTTTTTTTAAAAGGTGCTGAATCGTTACAAAAGAAGTAAGCCGAAGTGGTGGAATTGGTAGACACGCCGTCTTGAGGGGGCGGTGGCGCAAGCTGTGCCGGTTCGAGTCCGGCCTTCGGTACCAAATGAATTTTAATTAATAATAAGGTAATGTTATGGCAGCAGAGCTCTATTTGCCTATTCTAGTGTTTATTATTATCGGTCTTGTAATCGGTGGCGCCATGCTAGGTGCAGGTGCATTGATTTCCTCAAGCAAACCCAATCCAGAAAAAAACTCTCCTTATGAATGCGGATTTCCTGCATTTGAATCAGCTCATATCCCTTTTGACGTTCGATTTTATTTAGTAGCAATCCTGTTTATTATCTTTGATCTAGAAACCGCTTTCTTTTTCCCTTGGGCTTTGGCCTTACGCAAAATAGGTTGGTATGGATTGGGCGCGATGTCGATTTTTTTAGGATTATTGGTGATTGGATTTATTTATGAGTGGAAGCGAGGGGCTTTAGAATGGGAATAACGCAACCTTCTGAATTCAGCCAGCAAGGATTTTTAACAACATCCATAGATAAATTATTTGCCTGGGCTCAAACCGGTTCCATGTGGCCAATGACTTTTGGCTTGGCTTGTTGTGCGGTAGAGATGATGCATGCTGGTGCATCGCGTTATGATCTGGATAGGTTTGGCATTATTTTTCGACCTAGCCCACGTCAATCGGATGTGATGATTGTGGCCGGAACTTTATGTAATAAAATGGCTCCGGCTTTGCGTAAAGTGTACGATCAAATGCCTGAGCCGCGCTGGGTTATTTCTATGGGTTCTTGCGCCAACGGCGGAGGTTATTACCATTACTCATACTCTGTAGTGCGTGGTTGTGATCGGATTGTGCCTGTGGATGTTTACGTACCAGGGTGTCCTCCGACTGCAGAGGCGCTATTGTATGGCATCATTCAATTACAAAATAAGATCAAACGAAAAAATATTATTGAAAGGTGATAATACCGATGGCTCAACAAAAATTAGAAGATCTGTTACACAAAGAATTCCAGAAAGAGCATATTGTTATCACGATAGCTCATGGTGAACTGACGCTGGAATGTTGTGACCTATCCGACTTGCGTACGGTTTTATTTGCTTTACGGGATGTGCGTGCATTAGGGTTTAATCAATTGATTGATGTCTGTGCGGTCGATTACTTACATTACGGCCAATATGATTGGGAGACCGATGCTGCGACATCTGAAGGATTCTCTCGTGCTGTTGAAAAGGGCGAGTCGCAACAAGGTCAATGGGAAAAGCCCAGATTTGCTGTGGTTTATCATTTACTGTCTACCACAAACAATCAACGCATCCGGGTAAAACTGTTTGTCGACGAGGCTAATTTGGCGGTGCCTTCTGTGCATGATATTTGGAAATCTGCGCTGTGGTTTGAGCGAGAAGCGTATGATTTATTTGGTGTTTTATTTACCGATCACCCTGATTTGCGAAGAATTTTAACTGATTACGGATTCATTGGTCATCCATTTCGCAAAGATTTTCCCGTTAGTGGTCATGTTGAAATGCGGTATGACGCCAAATCCGGCAAAGTGATATATGAACCAGTGAGTATTGAACCGCGAGTGACGGTGCCGAAAGTGATTCGTGATGATAGTCGTTACCTTAAATATCAAGAGACTGCAAAATGAGTAATAGCCTTAGAATTGAGATCTCCCTAATTAGCCAAATGAGTCATTGATTATGTTTGAATTGCAACATTACACACTAAATTTTGGTCCACAACATCCGGCAGCCCATGGGGTTTTGCGGTTGGTGCTGGAATTAGAGGGTGAGACCATCGTTCGGGCGGATCCCCATATTGGATTATTACACCGAGGCACTGAGAAATTAGTAGAAACCAAACCATATTTACACAATATTGGCTATATGGATCGTTTGGATTATGTGTCGATGATGTGCAATGAGCATGCATACGTACGTGCCATTGAAAAAAGCTTGGGTGTTGTGGCGCCTATACGCGCACAATATATTCGTACTATGTTTGATGAAATTACCCGAATTTTAAATCATTTATTATGGTTGGGTGCTACAGCTTTAGATATTGGTGCTATGTCGGTGTTTCTATATTGTTTTAGGGAACGCGAGGATTTGTTTGATTGTTATGAAGCGGTATCCGGTGCGCGAATGCATGCGACCTATTATCGTCCTGGGGGGGTGGCAAGAGATTTACCCGATCTGATGCCGCAATACAAACCTTCAAAATGGCATTCAGAACGGGAAGTTGAAAAAATCAACTCGAATCGTCAAGGCAGTTTACTTGATTTTATTGCGGATTTTACCGATCGATTTCCAAAATATGTAGATGAATATGAAACACTATTAACCGACAATCGAATTTGGAAGCAGCGAACGGTTGATATTGGTGTGGTTTCTCCAGAGCAAGCTTTACAATGGGGTTTTTCTGGACCAATGCTACGTGCCTCAAATGTTGCTTGGGATTTACGAAAAAAACAGCCGTATGCGGCGTATGATCGGGTGGAGTTTGATATTCCTGTTGGTAAGACTGGGGATTGTTATGATCGTTATTTGGTTCGGGTTGAAGAAATGCGTCAATCGAATCGGATCATTCGTCAATGCGTACAGTGGTTGCGTGACAATCCAGGGCCTGTAAAAGTAGATGATCATAAACTATCGCCTCCGACGCGGGTGGAAATGAAAGAAGATATGGAAGCATTGATTCATCATTTCAAATTATTTACCGAAGGGTTTTGTTTGCCGCCTGGTGAAGTCTATGCGGCAGTGGAAGCTCCGAAAGGAGAATTTGGTGTTTATTTAGTATCAGATGGCGCAAACAAACCTTATCGAATGAAAATTCGTGCACCGGGTTTTGCACATTTGGCCAGTTTTGATGACATGGTGAGGGGCCATATGTTGGCCGATGGCGTAGCAATTTTAGCTAGCCAAGATATTGTGTTTGGTGAAATTGATAGATAAGAGGTTGGAAAAATTATGGCTGGTACTGCAACAACAGCACTGCAAGCGCATGTGAGTTCAACAGGGTTGAAAAAAATCAATCATTGGATCGACAAATACCCTGCTGAGCAGAAACAATCTGCAGTGATGAGTGCGTTGATGGTGCTCCAAGAAGAACACGGTTATTTAACTGACGAGGCTATGACAGCCTTAGCTTCTTATTTAGATATGGCACCGATTGCTGTGTTTGAGATCGCTAATTTTTATACTATGTATGAGCGAGCACCCGTAGGTCGACATGTGATCAGTGTGTGCACCAATATTTCTTGTCAGTTGCGTGACTCAGCTCAGATAGTGAAGCATTTGGAAAAGAAATTAAAAGTAAAAGCCGGTGAAACCACTGCAGACAAACGATTTACTTTGCGCTGTGTAGAATGCTTGGGCGCGTGTGTGAATGCGCCGATGATGCAAATTGATAAAGAGTATCATGAGCATCTAACACCTGCTGTGGTGGATGATGTTTTAGATCAATACAAATAAAGAATATATCTTTACAACCAATAACTTGGCGGGAACCCCTCACCCGCCCTGTGAGCACCCTCTCCCCGTTTCCGGGGCAGAGGGAAATAATGAGGGAAGTTATTTGTAAGGGGCTGTTGGTGTCATGGTTGAATTGAATCAAGTTTGTTATCGTACATTGCATCTCGATAAGCCTTGGACTTTGGCTGCCTACAAAAGTGTTGGCGGATACCAAGCTTGGGAACGTATTTTGCGTGAACAGACGCCACCCAAAGAAATTATTGAAGCGCTCAAATTATCTGCTTTAAGAGGGCGTGGTGGTGCTGGGTTTCCCACTGGTTTAAAATGGAGTTTTATTAATCGCGATGCTCCTGGTCAGAAATATGTGGTATGTAACTCTGACGAAGGCGAGCCCGGTACGTGCAAAGATCGAGATATTTTACGCTACAATCCTCACCAATTAATCGAAGGGATGATTATTGCAGGATACGTCATGGGGGCAACCGTAGGTTATAACTACATCCGCGGAGAATTTTGGGAACCGTTCGAAAGAATGGAAGCGGCTTTGGAAGAAGCCTATGCTGCTGGCTGGCTTGGTAAAAATATTCACAAAACAGGTTTTGATTTTGATCTCTATAACCACTTAGGAGCGGGCGCTTATATTTGTGGGGAAGAAACTGCCTTACTCAATTCTTTAGAAGGCAAAAAAGGTCAACCCAGATTCAAACCCCCATTTCCTGCTAATTTTGGTCTCTATGGGAAACCCACTACTGTTAACAATACTGAAACATTTGCTTCTGTTCCGGTGATCTTGGAAAAAGGCGCAGATTGGTTTTTGGCATTGGGAAAACCGAATAACGGGGGTAGTAAATGCTTTTCCGTCAGTGGTCATGTGAACAATCCAGGGAATTTTGAAATTCCTTTGGGAACGCCGTTCAAGACGTTATTAGAGCTAGCAGGTGGTTTGCGCAAAGGTCGTAAGCTCAAAGCAGTGATTCCAGGGGGCTCTTCAATGCCAGTCTTGCCCGGAGACGTAATGATGACCTTGGATATGGATTATGACAGCATTCAAAAGGCTGGGTCGGGTCTAGGTTCGGGTGCTGTGATTGTGATGGATGATTCTACTTGTATGGTAGAAGCCTTGTATCGTTTATCAGAGTTTTACATGGACGAATCTTGTGGTCAGTGTACGCCATGTAGAGAGGGCACAGGTTGGTTGGTGCGCTTACTCCATCGAATAAAATCGGGACATGGCGAGCCGGGTGATATTGAACGGTTGGTGCATGTTGCAGATAGCATCGAAGGGCGAACCATTTGTGCATTGGGCGAAGCAGCTGCTTGGCCAGTACAAAGTTTTGTGAAACATTTTTATCATGAGTTTGACGCGTTTATTCGGTCAAAACATTCCTCAAAGAAAGGGTAATGATGGCTAAGATTGAAATTGATGGTAAAACATTTGAAGTCGAAAATGGCAAAATGATCATTGAAGTTGCGGATGAAGCCGGAATTCATATTCCGCGTTTTTGTTACCATAAAAAATTATCAGTCGCGGCTAATTGTAGAATGTGCTTGGTAGAAGTAGAAAAAAATCGTAAAACGGTGCCAGCATGCGCGACACCCGTGAATGACGGTATGAAGGTGTTTACCCGTTCTCCTGCTGCATTAAAATCACAACAAGCAGTCATGGAATTTTTGTTAATTAACCATCCTTTGGATTGTCCTATTTGCGATCAGGGCGGCGAATGTGAATTACAAGATGTTGCCATGGGTTTTGGTCAGGACCGATCGATATACGAAGAAAGCAAACGTGCGGTAGCCGATGATGATTTAGGTACCCTGATTGCTACGGAAATGACGCGTTGTATTCAATGTACACGTTGCGTTAGGTTTGGTGAAGAAATATCAGGGGTGTCAGAATTAGGTGGCATTGGTCGTGGCGAACATATGCAAATCAGTACCTATGTGCAGCATAGTATGCGTTCTGAGGTATCGGCGAATATCATTGATCTCTGTCCCGTCGGTGCGTTGACTTCAAAGCCTTACCGTTTTACTGCGCGTCCTTGGGAAATGAATCAAGCGCCCAGCATCGCGCCTCATGATTGTTTGGGATCACATGTCTATTTACATACACGACGGGATCGCTTGATGCGAGTTGTTCCTAAAGAGCACGAACCTATCAACGAAACATGGTTATCAGATCGCGACCGTTTTTCTTATCTTGGGTTACAGCACAAGGAGCGCGCTGCACAACCGAAAATTAAACGCAATGGCGTTTGGGAGTATGTGGATTGGCAAACTGCTTTGGAGTTTTCCGCGCAGTGTATTCAGCAGATTAATAAGCAATATGGGCCAGAGTCTTTTGCTGCATTCGCTGCTCCGTCTTCTACAGTGGAAGAAGGCTATTTATTGCAAAAAATGATGCGTTCGTTAGGCATACACAATATCGATCACCGCTTACAACAAACCGATTTTCGGGATCAAAGTGTACAACCTGTTATGCCAGTCAGCACCTTGCCGTATGCAGATCTTGAAAAACAGCGCCATATTTTTCTGGTCGGATGTCACGTGGACCGTGAAGCGCCTTTGGCCGGTATTCGATTGCGTAAAGCCTATATCAATGGGGCGTCAATGTGCGCATTGAATGTCATGGATTATGCTTATCATTTTGGCTTGAAAGAAAGTATGGTGGTTTCTCCGCAAGATTTGCCGTTACAATTGGCGTTGATTTTACTATCTTTGGTGAAGAAAAAATCTGATTTACTTGCGCAAGAACAGCAATTGACCATAGGCTTGAAGGCCACAAAACAAAGTAAATTTTTTGCGCAAGAATTGTCGGAGCCGGGTGCGGTGATAGTCAGTGGCGCAGTGTGTGAGAATCATCCCGAAGCGGCTCTGATTCGTACTTTGTTAGCAGCTATTGCCAAATATAGTGGGGCAAAAATATTTCGCCTAACAACAGGTGCGAATGCTGCAGGCGCGGCCTTAGTCGGACTGTTGCCTCATCGGACCACAGCTGGCAAAATAGTTGAGCAGCCTGGTTTGGATGTGCAGGCAGCGTTGGCTGGCAAGATGAAAGGGTATTTGTTATTGGGCGTTGAACCTAATTTTGATTGTGCCAATCCATTTCTTGCGCGCCGGGCTATGCTAGCAGCTGAGCATGTGATTGCGTTGTCAGCTTTTGAGACTGAAGCATTGCTTGAGTATGCCGATGTCATTTTACCGATCGCGCCTTATGCAGAAACCTCTGGTACCTACATTAATGTCGATGGTACTTGGCAGTCCTTTACGGGCGCAATTCGTCCATTTGGTGAAGCCCGCCCTGCTTGGAAAGTCTTAAGAGTTTTAGCAAATCATCTGAGTTGTTGTGGATTTGATTATGCGTCTACTCAAGATATATTGGAAGAGGTACAGCAACAGCATGCCATGATGCATCCGTTGCAAACCGATTATTTTTATCCTGAGTCTTTGCCAGAGAGTACGAGTGGTTTAGTCAGGGTTGGAGAGTGGGCATTGTACCGTAGCGATATGCTCGTGCGACATGCCGATGCACTGCAAGCTTGTGGTGCAGCGGATCTGGTATGCATTCGAGTGCATTCAGAGACGGCAAAACGTTTGAAATTGGGAGATACAGCCACTGTATCTCAAGGTGACATTGGAGTAACATTGCCTCTGATTCGTGACGATCGGATTGATGAAAATACAGTCTGGGTTGCAAATGCTATGTTGGAAACCAGTGATCTGGGACCAGCCTATGGGGCGATAACGATAAAATAGGTTTATATAATGTTGCATAATATCAGCATACTACTTTGGGTTGTGATCAAAATTCTGGTGATTGTTTTGCCATTGTTGTTGTCCGTGGCATATTTGACCTATGCAGAACGAAAGGTTATTGGGTACATCCAAGGTCGAATTGGTCCAAATCGCGTAGGATTTCGGGGTTTACTTCAGCCGTTTGCCGATTTGTTAAAAATGATCCGCAAAGAAATTATTATTCCTACTCAATCCAATCGTTATTTGTTCCGGGTTGCGCCCATTTTTGCTTTGGTGCCTGCGTTGGTAGGGTGGGCTGTTATTCCGTTTGATTTGAATTTGGTCTTAGCGAATGTTAATGCCGGCGTGTTGTTTATCTTTGCCTTAAGTTCATTGGGCGTGTACGGTATATTGATCGCTGGTTGGGCTTCCAATTCCAAATATGCCATGTTAGGCGCTATGCGTTCAGCTGCTCAAACTATTTCTTATGAAATTGCGATGGGTTTTGCCTTTGTTGGAGTTCTCTTAGCTGCTAACAGTATGAATTTGACTGATATCGTGCTATCTCAACACGGTGGTATGTTGCATTGGTGGTGTGTACCATTGTTGCCTTTGTTTGTCATCTGTTGGATAGCTGGTGTAGCTGAGACGAATCGTGCACCGTTTGATATCGCCGAAGGGGAATCTGAAATTGTTGCTGGATTTCACGTAGAGTATTCGGCAATTGGTTTCGGGGTGTTATTTTTGGCTGAATACGCTAGTATGATTTTGATTTCAACCGTATTATCGTTGCTATTTTTGGGAGGATGGCTCTCTCCATTTGAAGGCATTCCATTTTTAGACAATCTCTTTTTCTTTGTGCCAGGGTTGGCTTGGCTACTCCTCAAAGTTTCTTTTTTCTTATTCGTGTATTTGTGGGTAAGAGCAACTTTTCCGCGGTATCGTTATGATCAATTGATGCGTTTGGGTTGGAAAGTCTTGATTCCAGTGACGATTGTTTGGGTCATTGTTACGGCTTTCATGGTAATAATGCAAGTAAAGCCTTGGTTTTAGCGAGAATTTGAATGAAAAAAGCATATCGATATATCAAGCATTATATTCGCAGCTATTTATTAGTGGATTTGTTTCGTGGTTTGTTACTCACCGGAAAGTATTTTTTTAAAAAGAAAATTACGGTGCAGTTTCCCGAAGAAAAGACACCTACGTCGCATCGTTTTCGCGGTATGTTGGCACTTCGCCGCTATCCGAATGGCGAAGAGCGCTGTATCGCTTGTAAATTATGTGAAGCAGTGTGTCCAGCATTAGCGATCACCATTGAGTCTGAACCACGCGAAGATGGCTCAAGGCGTACGACGCGCTACGATGTGGATGCTTTTAAATGCATCAGTTGTGGTTTGTGCGAAGAGTCCTGTCCGGTAGACTCTATTGTTGTGACACCTATTCAGCACGTGCATATGACGGAGCGGGGACAAAATATTTTGACCAAAGAAAAACTCTTGGCGATTGGAGATTTACTGGAAGAAAAATTGGCCGCGGACCGCGCACAAGACGCGCCTTATCGATAATTGGGGATATGATGGATTTGCAACAAATTATTTTTTATTGTTTCGCCAGCTTAACCGTGTTCTCAGCGGTTATGATTGTCACGCAAGCCAATCCGGTGCGAAGCGTTTTATTTTTGGTGTTCGGGTTTTTTTCTAGTTCTGTATTGTGGTTGTTGGTAAACGCCGAATTTTTAGCCTTGGTATTAGTCTTGGTATACGTAGGCGCTGTCATGACTTTATTTTTGTTTGTGATCATGATGGTTAATATTGATGTGGAGGCTACCCAAACACGCTTGTTACGCTATTTGCCATTCGGCTTGCTGCTGGTAGCCTCGTTGGTCGGATTATTGTATATCGCATTGCCCCCGGCCGGATGGCTCAAAAATGCAGGCGCCCAAGGTCAGTTTTTGTCTGATACCCAAGCAATTGGCATGGTGTTATATACACATTATGTGTTGGCATTTGAACTTGCCGCAGTCATATTGCTGGTTGCGATTGTTGCTGCTATTACATTGGCGCATCGGGTTGCACCGACGAGTGCAAAACGGCAAAATCTTCGTGGGCAGTTGATGGTAAATCGTGAAGAGCGCGTAACCTTAGTTGCCATGCGTGCAGAACACAATAAGGATAATTCATGATACCCACTTCTCATTATGTACTTTTATCGGCAATTTTGTTTGGGCTTGGCTTATTTGGAATGCTGGTCCATCGCCGCAATGTCATATTACTGATGGTCTGTATTGAATTGCTGCTCTTAGCAGTGAATACCAATTTGGTAGCGTTTTCACATCAATTTTCAGATACTGCAGGCGAGGTTTTTGTCTTTTTTATATTAACAGTTGCTGCAGCAGAAGCAGCAATAGGTTTGGCCATTGTAATGCTCTTATATCGTAACCGCGGTAATATTTCTGTGGCGCAAATGAATCATCTAAAAGGATAAGAATGTGAGTATGTTGACGTGTTGTTTACTGATTGTTTTGATGCCATTAATCGGTTCGTTAGTGGCAGGCTTTTTTCGACATCAAATTGGTCGTGCTGGCGCACATAGCATTACCATTTTAGGCATTGGCGGCGCTTTTGCACTGTCTTTGTATGCCGCTTTCTCTGTTATTTATATGCACGATGCTGCTTTAAATGTCAATTTGTATACTTGGGTCAGTGGTGGGGATGTGTTTCCTTACGCATTTCATATTGGTTTTTTGATCGACTCATTGACGGTAGTCATGTTAGTGACAGTGACGTTCATTTCACTGTTAGTGCATATATATAGTATAGGTTATATGGCGGATGATGATGGTTATCAGCGCTTTTTTTCGTATATCTCTTTGTTCACATTCATGATGCTGATGTTGGTCACTGCAAATAATTTTCTGCAATTGTTTTTTGGTTGGGAAGGTGTAGGTTTAGTATCCTATTTGTTGATTGGATTTTGGTACGAGAAAGAATCGGCTAATCAAGGTAGCTTGAAAGCTTTTCTAGTGAATCGAGTGGGGGATTTTGGGTTTATTTTAGGCATTGGATTGGTCTTAGCGTATTGTGGCAGCTTGGATTATCAAACAGTGTTTCAACAAGTACCGCAGCTTGCCTCGCAAGAAATTACTTTATTTTCAGGTCATGTCTGGTCTCTGATGACAGTGATTTGTCTGTTGTTGTTTGTCGGTGCGATGGGTAAATCGGCACAAGTTCCTCTTCACGTATGGCTACCAGAATCTATGGAAGGCCCAACCCCTATTTCTGCGCTGATTCATGCTGCTACGATGGTGACTGCGGGTGTGTTTATGATTGCCCGGATATCTCCAATGATAGAATGGTCGAATACCGCTTTGAATGTAGTGTTGGTGATCGGCGGCACAGGTGCTTTGTTCACCGGAATTTTAGCTTTGGTCATGAATGACATCAAACGAGTAGTTGCTTATTCTACGCTATCACAATTGGGCTATATGATGGTGGCGATGGGCGCTTCGGCTTATTCTGCAGGTATTTTTCATTTAATGACGCATGCTTGTTTTAAAGCGTTATTGTTCTTGGGTGCTGGCTCGGTCATTGTTGGTATGCATCATGAACAAGATATGCGAAAAATGGGTGGCTTACGCAAGAAAATGCCGTTAACTTATTATACTTTTATTATCGGAAGTTTGGCGCTGTGCGCGGTGCCTCCTTTTGCAGGCTTTTTCTCTAAAGATACGATCATCGAAGTTGCGAAATTCTCTAATTTACCTGGTGCTTCTTACGCATATTGGTGTGTATTATTAGGTGCATTGGTGACGGCGCTTTATTCTTTTCGGTCGTTTTTTATGGTGTTTCACGGCCAACCTCGTATGGATAAAAAAACGTATGACCATGTACATGAATCACCATGGGTGATTGGTTTGCCATTAGTAGTATTGGCAATTCCATCTGTGATATTAGGTTATATCCTCTATGCACCTATGATTTTGAATCATCCCAGTCTATTAAGTGATGCAGTACACGTACTGCCTGTGCATCCAGGGTTGCAACCTATTGCAGAAGAAATTCATTCTCCCATGATAGCATTAGCGCACTCCGTGACTTCGCCGGTATTTTGGTTAACCTTAACGGGCATTATGCTGGCAGCTTTGTTTTATTTGGTTTTCCCAACAGTGCCGGCATGGTTTGCTCAACGCTTTCAATGGATATACCGCATTTTATTGAATAAATATGGTTTTGATTGGTTTAATGACCATGTGTTGGTCAATGGTTCTAAATTGCTTGGAAGAGTGTTTTATCGCGCCGGGGATCAAGCTTTGATTGATGGGGCTGTTGTAAATGGTAGTGGTAAATTGGTGCGTTGGGTTGCAACCTACTCGCGCAATATGCAAGACGGTTATCTATATCATTATGTATTGGTCATGATTTTAGGTTTGTTTGGGTTTTTATTTTGGTTTTTAGGGTGAGTATTTATGCAGCATGTGCTGAGTGAATTAATTTGGATACCGATTATCAGCGGGATTGGCGTATTGATCTCGGGCTCGGATGAGCGTCCTCGACTATCTCGTTGGTTGACACTATTGACGGTTTTATTGACTCTTGGGTTATGCATTCCTCTGTTGCGTGCCTTTGATCCCCAAACCTATGTGATGCAATTTACTGAGGATTTGGCCTGGATGCCGGCTTTTGGCATACGCTATAGTTTGGGTGTCGATGGTCTGGCGTTGCTCATGATAGTTCTGAGTATTTTTACGAATCTGATCGTGGTATTGGCCACTTGGTCGAGTATCAAAAAAAAGGTGGCGCAATATTTTGCAGCATTTTTAATTATGCAGGGTTTTTTGGTGGGCGTATTTGCTGCGACTGATGCCATATTATTTTATGTTTTTTGGGAAGCCACTTTGATCCCAATGTATTTGATTATTGGGATTTGGGGTTCGGATAATCGCGTCTATGCCGCCATTAAATTTTTCCTGTATACGTTTCTTGGCTCGGTACTGATGTTGGCTTCCTTCCTATATTTGGGATTGGGAACCGGTTCGTTCAATATCGAAACATTCTATGCTGCTAATCTGACCATGACGGCGCAAACGCTCATTTTTGTGGCTTTCTTTTTGGGTTTTGCCATTAAAATTCCTATGTTTCCAGTACATACCTGGTTACCGGATGCTCATACTGAGGCGCCAGCTGGTGGCTCTGTCATCCTGGCCGCGATTTTATTGAAATTGGGTGCGTATGGATTTATCCGTTTTGCCTTACCCATCGTACCGGATGCTTGCCGGCACTATTCAAATATTATGTTGGTTTTGTCATTGATTGCTGTGGTTTATGTTGGCTTGATTGCAGTTATTCAAGAGGACATGAAACGTTTGATTGCCTATTCCTCTATTTCACATATGGGCTTTGTGACCTTGGGTTGCTTTGGGATATATGCAATTGCCAAAAACAGTGATCTGGCTTCTGCAGGCCTATTGCTGGAAGGGGCCATTGTGGTGATGATCTCGCATGCCTTTATTTCTAGCGGGATGTTTGCAGGGGTAGGATTTATATACGAGCGTATGCATACACGGAAAATTAGTGATTTTGGCGGTATTGCCAATCAAATGCCTATATTTGCTAGCTTTCTTATGTTGTTTGCGATGGCCAATGCTGGATTGCCGGGTACCTCAGGGTTTATTGGGGAATTTATGGTGATTGTTGGGAGCATCAAAGCCGGATTTTGGGTTGCATTTTGGGCTGCAACGACTTTAATCATTGGTGCCGCTTACACATTGTGGATGTATAAACGCGTGATTTTTGGACCGGTGGTCAATACCAAAGTCGAGACGTTGAACGATCTGACTTTTCCGGAAATTTCTGCTTATGTGCTATTGGCCATCATGGTAATTGGCATGGGAGTCTATCCAAAACCATGGTTAACTTATGTGCACCACACTGTCAGCCATACTTTGCTATTAGCAAATCAATCGAAGGGTTAAAAGATTATGATTGGAACGAACAATACTGTTTTATTAGCAATGCCGGAAATCATTATTTTGATGACTGCTTGTTTGGCGCTGTTGGCGAATTTATTTTTTAAACAGGTATTTCATTCCATTGCTTTGGTCATAGCTGCGATAGGCTTGAGCATGGCAGCTTATGTGTCGTTCTCTTTTATTGGCCAATACGCGCAATTAGGATTTCACGGATTGTTTATCTCTGATGATCTGGCACATATGTTAAAACTGTTTATCTATCTCACCGTTTTTTTGAGTTTTATTTATTCGAAAAACTATTTGGATGAACGTAAATTACCGGCGGGTGATTTTTATGTATTAGGTTTATTTTCTACGTTGGGCATGATGATCTTAGTATCTTCCTATTCGTTCTTGACTTTGTATTTAGGCGTAGAATTATTGTCCCTACCTCTGTATGCGATGACCGCAATCTGGCGCAAGCATAGTAATGGCTCAGAAGCAGCCATGAAGTATTTTGTGATTGGTTCGGTTGCTTCAGCATTACTGTTATATGGTATATCACTATTGTACGGTGCAACTGGGTCATTTGATTTTAATCAAATTGCAGCGGTTATTGCACGAATGCAAGACCATTCCAAATTGTTGTCGTTTGCTCTAGTCTTTATTTTGGCGGGTGTTGGCTTTAAATTGGCAGCAGCACCATTTCATATGTGGGCACCAGATGTGTATGACGGTGCACCAACTGCAGTTACTTTGTTTCTGAGCGCAGCTCCAAAAATTGCTGCCTTAGGGATGGCAATAAGAATTTTGACATTTGCGTTACATGATATGGTTGGTATCTGGCATGACATGGTTTTGATTATGGCGATTGGTTCGATAGTCGTGGGTAATCTGTTAGCAATTGTGCAAAAAAATATTAAACGCTTGTTGGCGTATTCAACTGTCTCACATATGGGTTACGCATTATTAGGGATATTGGCTGCTACATCTACCGGATATGCCGCCTCCTTATTTTATGTGGTGATTTATGGATTGATGTCGGTAGGGGCCTTCGGTTTGCTAGTTCTGATGTCGCGTTCTGGATTGGAGCTAGAGCTGGTAGAAGATTTGAATGGATTGAATAAGCGTAGTCCGTGGTTGGCATTTATGATGATGATCATTCTCTTTTCAATGGCCGGTGTACCACCGACCGTTGGATTTTTTGCCAAGCTTTTGGTTTTGAAATCTTTGGTGGATGTGCATTTAACTTGGGTTGCTGTATTGGGTTTAATATTTGCTGTGATTGGTTCTTATTATTATTTGTATATCATCAAAGTCATGTATTTTGATGAAGCAAAAGATAAAAGCCCCGTTTTCTTACCCAAAACAGCCACCGCATTGTTTTCTGCCAATGCGTTATCATTGCTGTATTTTGGTATCATGCCAAGCGCTCTGGTTGCTGCTTGCATTAAAGCATTTGCCTAGTATAGTTTCCTAATTAGCTGAGTAGCCGTGTTGATAGTGATCTCACGGCTTATATCAATTTCTATCCTCCGAGAAATCGGATCCATTATTTTTACCAGAATATATCCCAATATTGAATTGCTTAAATAAGCAATGGAGTAATATTTCATTTTATGGACGCACCTTAATAATTTCCATATTCTCTTTGATAAATTCTTCGCAAGCTCCTTGACCACCGTCAATCTCTTTTCCATGCTTTAGCACTTGTCGATTACTCGTTACTTGATGATTCCCATTTGACTCTGTCCAAACAACCTTATAGATACTATGCTCTCTCAGAGGGGTGATTGGAGCGCTGACTGGAGGAGAGTCAGAAGGTGCGTGTCGCTTTGTTTTACACAAAGTACTCACTAAAAAAAATCTATCGATAAAATTAGCTGCGTAAAACCTATCAATAGACTCACCGCGATGTTCAAAAAAATGTTGTATCATATTCGGATCTGCAATTCTTTTACCGTGTTTTATAAAATAAAAATCAAACGCACCATTTCTTGTATCTAATAAATAGTGAATGCTATGATTTTTGTCATATTCACCTATAAAGTTAACTCTGTTTGGACTGACAACATTAATTTGTCTGATGAGTGAACCTTCAGATTGCTGAATAATCCTATTTAAATCAATCGTTTCTATAGTAGATAAAAACGAATTCTTTACACATAAATGATGCAGTCCTTTTTGTTTAAGAATTTTTTGAGTCAGAATAAAACTTTGACAAATAGCGTATTGAAGCATGGCATCTAAACGAACAATACGGTCTGCAGAGAATGATGATTCACCTCTTTGTGCAAGACTAAGATATGAAAAATGTTGCATAAGCGTTATTAATGTTCCTGCACGAATGATATCAATTTTTAAAGGATGTACTGCGTTGTTACGACCATTAAAAATAATGGGACGTCCTCTATTTTTTATAACGAATGACACAGTACCCACTCTACCAGGATAGTCACTTGAAGTTTCTGAAAATGTACACTCACGAAGTAATGTTTTAAATTCTCTTGTTCCGGAGGCAAGATTACAAAGTATGACACTATGATTCTGTGATGGTTGAGATAAACTATTGTACACTTCTGGTGTAATAACATCTGTTCCAGTGCAGCTAAATACGATATCAGATTGCTTAAGCAGCGTGTCATTGCTCTCGTGAATGCTTACTCTTATTCCATAACGTTCATAACGAGGAATCAATTTAAGTGTCTTTCTATATTTCTCAGAACTTCTATTTTTATCGTTGATATGTAGATGAAATTTTTGCAACTGGTCATGCTTTGCGTAGTATTTCATAAAACATTCAACAAAATTACTTCCGATATTACCACCACAACCGATAATACCTACGCTGATACACGGTCTTATCATGTGACTTGAAAGCATCGTTTGAGCGATATGAAATGATTCTTCCGCAATAAAAAATGATTCATTATCTTTCTTTAACCAGGAGTGCGCCATAGAGATGTAGGGAATATGCAAACGAGGCCACGCACTTTCTTGAACGCTTACCCCGGAAACAGTGTGCTCACTCAGTGAAATAGTCCGACCAGCGTTTTTTTGTCGCATTAAAAATCCAGAAAAAAACTCATTTTTTAGTAGTACACCGCCCTCATCGTGAACAATAATATTTTGAATATTTGGACTTGCGTGAAGGGCTAATCGAGTATTGGCGTGATGCACTACAGCACGCACATTATTTTCTATTGCACGATTGTAACCATTTTCTTCTGCTTCATTTACGCTACTCGTAACGTAATGCACCCCAATTCGTTCAAACATAGACTTCGTATCTGCTGTTGTTGTATGTGGCTTAGTAAACAAAACAATATTATGTTCGGGCACGCCCAATTCAATGACCGTTCGTATCATTGGCTCAACGGTTTCAAATCCTTGCTGTACGATGATGACCAGAGTGTTTTCCAATGCTAATTCATAATGTTCACGATAAACTGAACTTTGTAATATGGTTTTAATCGTAGTCAGTACTGGTAAACGAGGATTAACCACTCCTCTTGCCCATTCTTGGCAAATTTCATTGTTTAAGTCGATTGACGGTTCAGTATAATGAGTCTTCTGTTCTATTTTTTTATCTTCAAGATGCGATAGGCCCTCTGTATCTAATAATTGAGGAATACAGCGGTTTTCATCCGCGATCCTTTGCATATAACTGTGCAGTGCTTCGCTAGTAGAAAATTTTTGCAAGTCATGTTCGGTTAAGTCGTAAGCAGATAAAAATCTTGTTTTATGCTTAAGACTAGGCTTAAACCCCTCATGATACTTACTTGAATAAATATCATTTAAGCTTCCATTGCGAACAAACATTAATTTATGAGCTTTATCATATTTGCACAAAAAATGTCGCTCGTCATAAGCAAAAAAATGTGATTCGTCTCTATTTTTAGTCATGATACACCTCCTAACATATGCTGAGGAATCATTGTCATATAACCTTCTATAATCGCTTTTTCAATTAAATGAGATTTGTTCTCTACATCAAATTTAAACTTTATAGATTCTATATGCACATCTATCGTTCGTTTAGCACGACACATGATATTAGCAATATCTTGAGCCGTTTTTCCTCTGATAAAATAAAATAAAACCTCTTTTTCCTTAGGCGTGAGATCGAATTGATCATATATTTTACTAATATAATAAGTAAATGATTTGCGTGATACTCGGCCAAAGTTAGTTCCTTGGTCTTTTAGTAAAAAGCGGGTGATATCAATCAGACCAGAATGCGTCAGATCTCTTGCTTTAGAAAAAATACCGATAGCATTTTTCTGATTATCAAAAATGCATGTTTTTTCACCATGTAATAAATACCATTCTCCATTTGCATAACGATGATAACTCAAAAACTCTAGTGATTGTTTTGTATTAAGCACAACGATATCTTGATTGCGAAATAAATTAGCTTGCATAGCCGCTTCGCCTTTGAAACCATCGTAAGATAAGCCGATCGCAGACTGAAGATCACGATATCCAATCGTTTTAGCATAAGTCTCGTTAAGATTTATAAAATGAGACCGTTTGTCTAAAATAGCTATTTGATCATTTGAGTGAGTAAACCACTGCCGGTAAACCTCTGCAGATAACTCAGAAAACTTATCATGCTCATTGTTTATCAATGAAACCTCTGAATCCGATTTCTGTAAATAGATATTTATCATTCTAAGCAGATCGTGACACAACGTCTCCGACGAAGATTTTTCTAAAACTTCTTTTATCGTGTTAATTTTGAGTAAACACTGTTGCTTTAAGTCAAGTTGAGACATATTTATAATCCGTTTGCAACCAAGCATTCCTAGTCGCGATATTCTATTCAATATTATGAGCCGCAACAAGAAAATGCTCACTGAGTCACCCCACAAAATCAGCGATGCGTCAGTGAGCACAATAACTACATCGAATTCGAACTTTGATTTCTTAATAGGGATTGAAGATTATGTGATTCGATAAATTTCTGGCTTTCCATTGTACTGAGAGGTTGCCCGCGTTTGACTATAATGCCATCACTTCTTAACCGATGATTTCCATTTTCTTCCATCCATACATAGGGATCCCGTTCGATATTTTCCTGTCTGAATATCGACAATGTAGCGACGGAGATTGGGGTTCGGTTTTTAGCTAAGATAGATTCAAGTCCATGTACTGAAATGAAATTTTTACTTCTCTCCTTAGAAAATGCTTGGCCATGTTTTTCTATAATGCCATCTTTTCGCAAACCATGATTACCATTGTGTTCAATCCAAATATAACTCCCGGAAGGTACATCGGAATTACGAGGTGATCGAGGTGTACGATGGGTTTGATTTTGACTAGACGATGCTGGTTGAGTATCGGATGGATACCGAGAAACTGTTATTGGAGTTGGTGATTGATTTCTAAATTGTTGAAGATACCCTTGCACAGCAGAAATCACTCGGTCAGCCTCTGTAGTCACATGACTTTTAACACGCTCACATTCGGCTGAAATGTGTCTTTGTACGACCACACATCCTGCGGTAACCTCTTGAACCAAATTTTGAAATTGCGTAGTCTGCATGGCACCCTGTCGTGTCAAATCCTCCCTAATCTCATCAATATGTTCGACAAGCATTCGTCTAATGCCATCAGCATGATCCAAATAATTTTGCAGGGCATGATTGTTCATCATGGTGCTTTCAATCTGTCTGATTCGTCCTAGGAGTTGGTTCATGTGTTCTGTTTGACAGGACTCAGCACCTCTAAAAGCTTCAACTAAGTGTTCAAAGTCCCTTGCGCTGATACACGAATCTTGCAGTGCATCTATTTTTCGGACTATTTCTTGAAATTGTCGCTCATTTTGTGTAGAGGAATATTCACGATAATCAGAGATAGTCCTATGCAAATTAGTGATGTCTTCTCTTTTAACAGCATGTTGCTGGATTTCCCGTAGATTGGATTGAATGCTTAGTAATTCGCTTTCAAATATATTTCTAAGTGCGCTTATTTCTCGAGTATTGACACGAATACTTGCTATGACTCTATTTTCTAAAACAGCGGTTAAACCAGCAGACAAACAAGATAAAGCATCTTGAAACTGTAAACCACCTTGTTCCATATTTTCTTTAAATAGATCTAATTTTATCTGTATACTTTCTATGCTACTACGAAGGCTATTAATTTCTCCTCTTCCATTATCTAATTCCGATATTTTTGTTAATATAACATTCAATTGCTCACCAAAAGACTGGATGTGAGTGATTTGTTCGTCAGAAATACTTAATGCTTCGATGCGATCAGAAAGTTGTCTAAAATTCGTATTCAGTAAAGCTAACTCGTCTGCATGCAGGCTGGTTGATCTTATGATGGCGGCAAAAATAGGTGAGAATCTATTTAATGACTCTCTTAACGAGATATTTTGATTTGTAATGTCGCTTCGTAAATGCGCAATTATTTCTTGATCAGCATGATGACCACTTAAGTCAGATACTCTTGCCATTAATACAGTTAATTTTTCGTTTAAATTTTCTATTTGATCTTGTTTAACGGCCGTCTCTCGTAAATTATTCATAATATTGCTGAGGGCAGAAAACTCCGTGTGTAACTCACTCCTAATCGCGGACATTTCTGCTTGACTGACTGATGCTTGTTCGAGCATTTTACGATCTAAAGCATCCATAAAATGTTCAGAAAGACGCTGTATGATAGCATGCAAATCAGCTTGACCCAATTCAACTGTAGTTATCATCTCATTGATATGTGTAGCAAATCCATCATCCAGCTCTAAAATCATGTTGATAATCCTTTCAAGATGAACCTCAGTTTGATGTGAAGATGAATCAACGATTCTATCTTGTGTTGAACTGGTTTCATCGAGTGCACTGCTCAAAACATGTTCCGATTGCGTCGCTAAAGGAGCAATACTTCCTCCAGCAGGAGCCTCTCTAGCACGATTCGCAGATCGTTGCCGTGCTCCAATAAGATTTAGAAAACCTTTGGCTGCTTGTACCGCTACATTACTTCCTTCTCTTCTATTTGTTGACATAATGAGTATCCTGTAATTATGGTTTATAAAGTAGTCCTTGCGTAACACCATGATCTTTATCAGGTAATTTGGTATGAAATCTCTCATTAGATACCAAATATGAATTGAGCTCAGTGTTTTCGTAAGTCCTGTGATAGCTGTTTTTCAAACACATCGATGCGACCTATGTGCCATGGGTGTACAATACGAAAATAATCCTGATCACAATATGTTAAAAAATACCTATTTTTGCAGTTATTTATGCGATCAAATTTCGCAATTTTTCGCTCTCGGAAAAACTTTAGGGACGTTACCTAGTAAGAGGAAAGGTAGATAGGTGTAGGGATGATTATTTACAGGCTTGGCGAATACCATGAGTTAGCGGAATAAAGCGTTTACAAAAATCGTATAAACTGCGGTTTCCATTTGTGATGATAGCAACTGCTAATTGTGTGCGATGATCTCCATATGCTAAAGAAGAAAACATGCCACCATGTCCGAAACAACCTTGCGTATTCCACCAACCATATGCAGAAGGGAGCAGACCACCTAGCGTAAATCCTCTTCCCATGCTTAAGGGGATTTTTAGAGTTTTATTCCACCCGGAAATAGCTTTAGTTGTATATTTATGCAAAGTTTGCTCTGATAGCAATGGCTTTCCATTTGGGCCTAATCCTTTACGAATCAAGAACTCATAAAAAGCTGCTAGGGTACTTGCATCGGTAATCATATTATAGGCAGGATTCATAGAGTTAAAGCAAGCTTTAGCATTTATGTTTTCTTCGACATCAGCAATCAGCGCGCCATAAATTTTGACTGGTTTTTCCCCTAACCAGAATGAATAAGCCAATGTATTGATATCTCGATTTGCTAATCCATATTGTAAAGCAGGAAGGTGTAATGGTGTGGCAATTTCTGCATCCAAAAATTCCGGCAGTGTCTTGCCTGTAACCCGCATTACAATCTCAGTTAAAATGACCCCATATTCTAATGGCATGTAGGCAAACGTACCTCGAGGATACATAGGGGTTGCCTCAATAATACTGCGCCACACTAATTGCTTTTCAGGAACGAGTGTATAGGAACTAGGGATTAGAATGCCGGCAGTATGGGTCAGTATATCCAATGTGGTGATATGCTGTTTGCCATGCGCAGCAAATTCTGGGAGTAGATCCGAGATGGGTGCTGTGACATCCAGGAGGTCGCGATCTTCTAAAATAGCAATGACAATGGCGGCGATAGGTTTCCCGGCTGAGTATACGGGAAAAGGGGTGTTGTCTTGTACAGAGTAGGTTATTGAGTCGGTTGATTGAGATGGTCGTGCAATGCCGATATGCTCGTTCACAACTACTTCACCGAAGCGTCTCACAACCATTTGTCCACCTTGAAAAGCGCCATTGGATTGTTGTTTTTTAAATAGTGCAATGACTTTTTCCAGTTTTTTAGGATCCATCTGAACGGAAACCGGAGCGACTGCTTGGGCATAAGGATAGGTCATGTTACGCTCTACTGAAATGAGTAACTCATATTATATACCTTTCACGAGTGAATTTTAGGTTTTTATGCTATCGCTTTTGGGGCTAAGCTACGATTAAAAACTCGCAATAGAACTGGCTATTACTCCTTTTTAATCGTAGCTTAGCCCCAAAAATCAAATCGCCTAAAATCCCTAAAATTCATCCGTAAAAGGTATATCAGGAAAAACTGTTGTCATCCCGAGCCGTTGGGGGATATTATAAATTCCGGGAGATGCCTCGCGAAGCGCGCTAGGACACGATGTCTGTCTGTGAAAGACCTTGCTCTGATAGCAGGAGATTGAAAATCAAAAAATCGTTCAGAATAGCTTTATTAGGTGGTTTCATTTTATTATTTTGTATGACGATATGGGGAGCATCTACTTTTTCTATGAAAAGCAAAAATACACTAGAGGCATTTTCTGCGATAGCCAACGCATATGAAACAGCCTTGTTTGAGTATCAGCCTGAGCTTGGTATATTTTGGGGAAAAGCTGATGTAGCACTCGATCGATTTATGGATAGTTCGATAGAGGGGTATCAACATTGGTGGCAACAAGAAGATGATTTTTTAACTGCGTTAACTGCGCTTGATATGAAAAGTTTTCAAAACTCTTCTCAATATGTCACTTATCAATTGTTAAAAGAAACACTGGCAGCCAATCAAGCCAGCCGAATTTGCAGAGAAGAATTATGGGATGTTAATCCCGCTTCAGGTTGGTATAGTAATTTGGCGATGATTGCGGAAAAGCAGCCTGTCGGGACACCGGCATATCGACAACAGGCGCTGACTCGTTGGCGAACTTTTGGCAAAGTGGCAGACGATCAAATTAATAATTTAAAATTGGGTTTGCAACTTGGCTATACCGCTCCCAAACCAGCAGTAAAACGTGTGCTCATGCAACTCTCCATTATTCTAAATACTCCTATTGAAGAATCTCCCTATTTTGCGTTCGCACTGCGCGATGATGATCCAGTATTTAGAGGTCAAATAAAAGATTTAGTGAAAACAGTGATTCATCCAGCCATCCAAAAATATGCTGATTATCTTGAAAAAGAGTATTTACCTTTGGCTCGCGAAGAAATAGGCGTATGGGCGATACCTTCTGGTGCAGCTTGCTATCAAGCCAAGATAAAGCAAGAAACAACTTTGTCAGTAACATCAAAGGAAATTCATGAGCTAGGTCTTAAGACGATGCTAGACTTATCTAAAGAGGTGGGTGACATTGGGTTTAAAAAATATGCCAGTCGAGATATGGCTTATATTTTTCAGCGGGCAAAAGATGAATCTCAAAATTATTTTTCTAGTGAACAAGATATTTTAGATTATAATTTTGCCGCATTACAAAGAGTGCAGGAGTTACTTCCTAAATGGTTTGGTAAGCGCCCTCAAACAGAGGGAACGATTAGACCTTACCCAGAGTACCGGGCAAAGACGGGCGCTTCAGGCGAATATTATCCTCCGAATGATGCAGGGACCGAGCCGGGTGTTTTTTATATCAATACGTTCGATCCTAAGAATCGAGGCCGTATCGACCAAGAGGCCACTTTATTTCATGAATTAATCCCGGGGCATCATTTTCAAATTGCTTTGCATTATGAAAATCAATCTTTGCCAACAGTCAGTCGGTATTTGTTTAACTCCGGTTTCGGAGAGGGCTGGGGGTTGTATGCAGAGCGACTCGCTGACGAAATGGGCTTATATCTCGATGATATTTCACGTTTGGGTATGTTATCCAATGAAGCATTGCGTTCTGCAAGACTGGTAGTTGATACCGGTATCCATGCTTTTCATTGGAGCCGAGAGCAAGCTGTCGATTATTTAAAACAACACACCGCACTCAGTGAAAATATTATTGAAGGCGAAGTCGATCGCTATATTATGTTGCCCGGACAAGCTACGGCTTATATGTTAGGGAAACGCACCATAGTAGATTTACGTAACGAAGCAAAAAACCAACTGGGTGGGCATTTTGATATTCGCGATTTTCATGATCAAGTCTTGAAAAATGGTGCAATTAGTCTTCCTATGCTACAACAGAAAATTAAAGAGTGGTTGAGATCAAAAAATAATGATTATTGACGCCCCTTATTACTGTTAACAAGTTTTAGAGCTTGTGTTATCATCTCAGGTCTCGGGGCGTAGCGCAGCCTGGTAGCGTACTAGCATGGGGTGCTAGTGGTCGAAGGTTCAAATCCTTCCGTCCCGACCAATAGAATCAAGTTTCCTAAAATAAAAATTAAAACTCAAAGATATTTCTTTGAGATATCGCCGCTCATCATTTGAAGTTATTGAGATTAACCAACAAGCTTCTGAAAAGTCGATTACAACGACTCAATCCAAGCGTTTCGATCTTATTTGGCATAAATTTCCCTTTTCTTTTTTTGGATAATCAAAATGAAAAAAGTGCTTGACCTTGCCGTTACATCAACGCTTATCGCGTATCTTGTCAGTTAGAGGGCAAACTCCATTGACTATACAAACCAAAGACTATCCATCGAGTCTGCTCCTTGGATTCTCCACGAAGGTGACTTAACGCTGAGTTATAAATTTGCATCATAACGAGCGTAGAGAGTAGCCTGCAGCTGATAAGCATTGTTATACTTGCCCACGTTGAATTAGCTTATTATGGGGTGCTGTTAATGTCAAAATCGTATACAGTCATTGCTGTTTTAGAAGCAAAAGCCGGCAAAGAACATGAACTTGCTGCGGCATTAAAAGCGGTTGTGGAACCCAGTCGTGCAGAAGAAATCTGTTTAGAATATAAATTGCATCAAAGCAGTGATAATCCAGCGCAATTTGTATTGTATGAACAGTGGGTGAGTAAGGAGCGGCACCGAGAGCAGTTTGCAAAGCCTTATATTATTGAGTTAGGGCAGAAATTGGAAACCTTATTAGCCAAACCTTACCAGGTTATTTTTGCAACCGAATTGGCATGAATTTAGAGTTTTTATTGTTACAAAAGTCCTATTGTACTGACATTGAGAGGTTTGCTGTGATGAAAAAATATATTATAGGGTTGCTGGTTTTCGCTTCGCCGACTCTTTTTGCCTGTTCTACGTGCGACTGTAATGGGTTGTTGGATATTATCATTAAAAATAATACGTCATCTGATTGTTATATTATTCAACAGACCGTTACAAAAGGTATGGGTTGGCCGGGAAGAGATTCGGCATTTAAAATTATTGCTGGTCACACTAATATCCCATACAGTTTTTTCGGCGGGGAGAAGAATATTTCGTTAACGGTGCAATGCGGAGACAATAAGTTTGCAACGTTTGTTTCTGCGTCATTGAAAGATGCGCAATCACATGAAGACGCTATCACTGGCTCGGTTGTCTCATTGTCCAATATAGATGCAATTTATACTACAACAGCAGCCACTTGCACTAACCTTGTTGGCGTTCATAAGCCTAGTGCGATAAATTGGACATTAGAGTAATGACCATTTAGCGGAGGACGGCGTTGTATGCTGGCAGTGAGAATGGTTGCTTTATAGGCAATCTTATAACAAAACTGGTATAAGATTGCTCGTTTGTTGAGTGAGAATGTCTAATGAGCTTTGACAAAGTAGGATATATCATCCATCCCATCGAAAAATGACTGAAATCTGTAAATGGGACTTCGCGAGAGGCACGGTTTTTGGCTCAACAAGCCAATCTAGCTCGCCATGCGATCTATACTGCTTTCGTTGATTCCTTCGGAGATGGCAATTCTGGTCCTCGGTCTGTTATTCAAAGCTTATTGCTTACAGGCGTGTTGCAGAATCAACAGGAATTCGTATATCAATTTCTATATCATTTCATAAAGATAAATTACAGCCTTACGAAAACTATGCACCCCATAATACATTGCCCACTGATCCAAGACCTCCTCTTGGTCAGAGAACAGTCCGATTACCTCATGCTAGTAAATGACCATTAGAGACAGACCTCATAGCTTTTTTAGATAGGTACCGACATTTGCCCCAAACACCAGAATCTCTGGCCTATATTCAAAGCCACATGCCTGTATATGGTCTTGGGCGTGTGCGCCCAGAGCGTGACCCTATTCTGTATTTGCTAGCCGCATATTTGCGCTTTGATATCATCTCACATATCAATCAAACACAAACCCACTGTCCAGAGGAACCCGGGATTGCGCAAACCCGTTTTGATAGGCTACAGTTACGCTTAATTGTTGCAGATGACAATATGTTTGATGACCTTGCAAAGTTGGAAAAAAATACCAATCTTCAAGTAACAGGTTGGTATTTTGCTGACAAACAAATCCACATTCAGGTTTATAGTGAATCTGGTGATGCCATGGTGAGCTGTCTTTACGACAATAGAGACGATTTTGGAGCAACGCCACCTCTCATGGACATCGCTATCTATAGGATACCGGGTGGCTCACATTACGCTACTTTACTCAATCCAGAAGTGGATCGATTACAACCATCGCATTCGCAACGTGATAATGCCGCTTTAACTAACCATGCTCAATTTGCATTGTCCTCTTTTAATACCTTTCGTAGTAGATTTTTATTCTGTCTTCTATTCTCTGCTTGCTCTATCGGCATGGCGATTGCCATCGGCGGTTCTGCTTTGCCTATTGGTATCGGAATTGCTGCGATCACGGTTTTAGGTTTTTTTGCCACGGCAGCTTGTTGTAACAATTTACTAGATGGTCATGATACGGGAGTCGTGCCGTCATTTTGGTTCAAAGCATAGCGCTCATCTTGGATTGCATTGGGTGCAAAAGCACAATACGGCCTAGGGCTCCGGAACTCGCGCCCTGACGCAAAACTCAGGACATCATACAGGAAAATCCCCAATAACATCGTTATATTTATCCTGTGCGTTAGCCAAACTTAGCTTGGAATAAATTTCAAGAGAATCTCTTTTAACATGCCCTGAATAGGGTTGAATAAATGCATCGTCTATATTCTTAGTCTTTAGCCAAGTAAACAAAAAATGTCTTAATTTATGTGGTGATATCGACCTTTCAATACCAGCATGCTTGGTATATCGCATCAGAATCTTTCTAACTCCTCGGTCAGTATAGTTACGACGAAAGTCTGATTCAAATAAATATAATCTATTCTCATTTCTATAATGCTTTATATGGAGAGCCAATGTCTCGTTAAAGGCTGGCGAAAAAGGTACAACCCTATCTTTTTTTCCTTTTCCTTACCGTATTGATATAGACCATTGAAAGTTGTAGCAAGTTCAAATATTGCACATATAGTGTTTGTGCTTTCTCATGGTTAGATGAGATTTCATCCGCCCGCCCGTAAAAAATAAACTTACTGACGCCATTCCAAAGCTCTACAACATTTAATCCCTCTTGAATTTCTTGTCTCATAGACGCATGCATTAAGTAATTGCAGATAAAAATCGTTTTTATGACTTTACCCAATTGAGACAATGCTATGTAAGTAGGATGCTTAAGATTGTTTTGATTGCATCTTCTAAGAATGGACTCTGGATCTGCATGTCCTGCCTTCATTGCAGCGGTGTATTTTACTATTTGGTTGTATTGTTCTTCAATTAATCCCCAATTAATAGAATCACCCCAAATAGGTTGTAAATTTTTATAGCGTTGATAATCTCCAATTTCGCATTGAGCTAATTTTTGCTTGTTCAAATTTGCCAAGCGTGGCATTAGAGAGAAACCAAGGAGATATGAAAATGCAAATCCTGCTTCACTTTGGCCATGCGTATCTACATAGTTTTTCTGAACAGACATTTCGGTACAATGCCTAAGAACACCTTCAATCATTGCGGCAACTTCAGTGCTTGAAACACTTTTCAATTGGGAATGAATACAACAAGCATTTTTTTCTACATGCCAATAAATCATAACGCCTCGACCGCCATAACGGTTATGATATTCGGATATTAGATTTTGAAAGTAAGCTGAAAACTGAGTAGAGTCACTTCCAACAGCAACGGGTATTTCCCCCCCATATTTCTTTTAATCTAATTTCAAATAATGCATTGGCGACGTTAGTCAGTGCATGTTTTAAGTTGTCAGAAGAGATAAAATAATCTTTGATATGCACTCATCTGCTTTAAATGGCTTGGATTCAAGCGAGTAAATGCATCTGAATAATGAAGAACCATTTTCCTTGGGATGGATTTGGCGGCTTTTATATCAAATTGAAATCGATTTAAAATAGCTAATGGCTCTAGTAGTTCCAATATTGAATCAAGCGATGGATTATTGATATCTTTGCTCACCCAGCCTAAATAAGATAAGCCTTCTTTATACAGTAACAATAAGCCTTTGAGCTGTGCCTCGGCTTCTGCGGATAAGCTGTTTTTTAGCGATAAAAATAAATCAGCCTCATAAGCGTTCATTGCATTAACAATAATACGATCCATGGTTTTTTCTTTCATGGGCTCAATGCTCAATTTTTTTAGACGTTGGGTAACCAATGATTTGATTTCGTCTTTATTTAAAAACTGAGTGGGCAACACCTGACTTCGAATTCATAGAGTTAATTCCTTGTAGTGCTCTTTTGTCGAAAAGGATGTTTTAAAATATTTTCTTATTGAAGAAACATGATTGTCATAAGTTCTTGAAGATATTTTCCCTATTGTGGGGGATATATTTAGGATATGGGCTGTTGTTGTTGTTGACAACATGACGTGGTAGTTTTGTTAAATCCTCGAAAAACTCATGCTTATCTTGATACGATTTAAACAACAAAGCAAAGGCCAGTCGTTTTTTAGTCTGTTTTTTTTGATGAAGTCTATTTCTTCTGATGTTAAGTTCCATATTTCGTTTGACAACATATTCTTCTCATCAAATCCGGTGGTAATATCAACCACAAGTTTACAAACGGAACTTGCATTGAATGACAAAAATACCAGACTCTTCATTGACATAATTATTATCAATGCTGTTCTGTAGTAACTTGCAATATTATTCCCCCTGTTTTAATATTAGCTTTTTCTAATGCAATGACCCGATGAGTAAATTAATTAATACAAGCATAGAGGTTATGAAAAACAATGCCTCGAAAGCGGAAAGACTACTAAAGCTCTTGGCTAATTCCAAAAGACTACTTATTTTATGCTATTTATTGAAAAGAGAATGCACTGTCGGAGAACTCGCGGCACTTATTGATTTGTCTCAATCGGCCCTTTCTCAACATTTAGCTAAAATGAGGGGCGAGGGTTTGCTTGATGTTAAAAAACAAGGAAAACACGTGTACTACTTTATTAATAGGCCCGAAGTAGAAGCCATTTTATCTACACTCTATTTAATATATTGCAAGGATTAAAAAGCAATAATATATTAGATTGCTCTAATGCTTAGACCAAGGATACCTGATGTTTATATGTGGTCGTGTTATAAAAAAACACTTTTCTTTAGTTGCTACTATAGCTCTCTTATTTTCGGGGCCTTATGCGTATTCAGCTCAACTGATTTCTTATTCTAAAGCAATACAACTTGCGTTAAATCATAATCCCCAAATACAAGGGAAACAGGCGTCAATTGATGTTGCATTGGGTGCATTAAAGCGAGCAGATAGCATGAGTTGGCCACAATTGGGGTTCGAGTTCACAGGCGCAAGCAGTGATAATCCCATGACTGTTTTTGGTTATAAATTAAGCCAAGGAAATGCTAGCTTCGCTGATTTTGGTGCTAACCAATATACGGGCTCAAATACTTTATCTACCAAACCGAGTGCTCTAAATCATCCTGGATATTACAGTAATTTAGACACTGCATTTAAGCTAACGGCACCTATTTATTCTGGGGGGAAAATACGCGCAAAACAAGCTCAAACCCGGGCCTTGTTGTTGGCGGCACGTCACGGCAATGAACAGGCAAAAAATCAATTGGCTTATGAGTTGTATGCCTCTTACGAGGGGTTTTTAACAGCCAATGAATTGATACGTGTAGCTGAAAAACAAGTCGCACGCGCCAAAGAGTTTTTAAAAACAACGAGAGTCTTAAAAAAGCAATCGATTACATTGGATAGTGATGTATTAGTAGCCGAAGCATACTTAAATAGTTCTTCGCTTGGTTTATCCAATGCTAAAATTCAAGCTGACAATGAATTGGACGGCTTTAGAACACTGATAGGCAATCCAAATGGGGTACATATTCCCGGCCAACATACCGCGCTAAAATCAAGCATGACAAATAGCACTTCATTAGCGAAGCAAATAATGAGTAATAATCCATTAATCAAAACACTTTGCGCGCGTCGAGAAGCTGAAAAAGCAGCAATATTAGCTTCGCAAGCACTATATAAACCTCAAGTAAATTTACAATTAAGACATGATTGGAATGGCAATACATTTGGCTCAGGACTTCCCTCTGATACCGTGGCATTAGGAGCAAATTGGACATTGTTTAGCGCAGGTGAGCGCGCTGGTGCAGTCCAGTCTGCGATTGCAAACTCCCAAAAAGTCCAGTTTGAATTGGATGAACAACGTAATCAACTTAAATTGCAACTGAAGCAAATAATGCGTAACGAGGTACAATTGCGTTATGAATTGCAATTAAGCCAGCAAATGGCAGAACAAGAAGAAGCAATCATTCATGAACTAAAACATCGATTTGGTCGAGGTTTAGTACCACTTAGTGCTTTATTAGACAGTCAAATGAAGTTAACTCAAAGTAAGTCACAAAAACTACAATCACTCCATCGCATACGACTAAACCAAGCGCATTTACTTATGCTCACGAACCAATTAATTCCTAAAGCAATGAAAATGCCTAAAGCGACCACCTTATAAGGAGATAGTATTGTGAATGATGTTCCTTATTCCAGAGAGAATTTAAATAAAGCAGGTCAGTTGGCACGAACCTTTATTCAGTCAAAGCTTACGTTGCTTTTAATTATTGGGATTTTGTTGTTTGGCTTTTTAGCTTTAGAACATACGCCCCGAACCTATAATCCAGAGATTATTGTTCCGGCCGTAAATATTTCGGTTAGTAGATCAGGTTATGATAGCCAAGAAATGTTAAATCAAATCGTGCGCCCTTTAGAGGGTCTTATGGCTTCGATCGCAGGAGTAGAACATACCTATGGTATGGCTATTGATGATGGCGCTATGGTGACAGTTCGCTTTAAGGTGAATGAAAATGAAGAGGCGAGTTTGGTTAAAGTATACAACCAGATTAATAGTAATATGGATAAAATGCCGCCAGGCACTTTAATGCCTTTGATCCGTTCTGTGAGTTTATATGATGTGCCATTAGTCACCTTAACTTTACATGAGAAAGAAGGAGACCCAGTTACATTGCGAATACTGGCTGATAAAGTGTTGGAGCAATTACGTGCAGTGCCTCAAGTCGGTAAAAGCTGGGTCATGGGCGCTTCACCGCAAGCGCTTCGTATTTGGCTCAATCCTAAAAAAATGGCAGAGCATGCAATTTCGATTGCAAATATCCAACAAGCCTTATCTATTAACAATATCAGTCTTGATGCAGGGACCTTAGATCGCAAATTAAGCAAAATTCCTTTACGTATAGAGGGGGCGCTTATTTCTGATGAGGATTTATCTCATGTGATTATTGGTACTGATGAAGCAACACCTATTTTATTAAAAGATATTGCTACAATTAAGAAGGGTCCAGAGCAAGAATCAATAGCCTCTTATTTTACAACTGGAGCAAGCGTCAACACAAAAAATGTTAATTTAGAATCGGCAGTAACCATTGCAATTGCGCGTCAAAAAGGAAGCAACGGTGTTGATGTGGCGAAAGCCATTCTTAATAAACTCGAGAAGATGCAAAAAACCCAAATGATTCCAAAAGCTGTTGGCGTTTCAATTACACGTAACTATGGTGATGAAGCCAATGATGCTGTTAATACCTTAGTAGAGCATTTAGGAATTGCTATTGCTAGTGTTGTGGTGTTGCTGATGCTCTTTTTGGGCTGGCGTGAGGCTTCCGTAGTGATTTTTTCCATTCCTCTAATTTTGTGCTTGGTTTTGGGGATTGGCTGGCTGCTGGGGCAAACAATTAATCGTATTACGTTGTTTGCTTTGATTCTTTCTTTAGGTTTATTAGTTGATGACAGTATTGTGGTGATTGAAAACATTCATCGCCATATCATGAAAGGTGTTCAGAGAAACTTTACGCGTTTGGTTATTTATGCTGCCAATGAAATTGGAAAGCCCACTATTATCGCAACATTCACTGTGATGCTGGCATTGTTGCCCATGGCATTCGTCAGTGGAATGATGGGACCTTTTATGGCGCCGATCCCCTTTAATGCGCCACTTGCGATGATCGTCTCTCTTTTTATTGCTTATAGTGTGGTCCCTTATCTAGCTTACCGCTGGCTTAGAAAAAAAGCGTATGCTCAAATGAATCAAACGCATTCTCCTAATAAGACCTGGCTGCAACGCGTTTATCTATATTTATTTACGGGCTTAATCGCTTCTTCGAAAAAGCGGCATTTTTTTTATTTAAGTATTATGGTACTTTTGTGTACAGTTCTATTACAACCCATGTGGCAATTTATTCGATCTGCAGGCCCTAATGGACCATTAAGTCCACTTGGTGTAGAAATTAAAATGTTGCCGGATGACAACGTTAATACCTTTTTAATCTCTGTTGACGCTGGATCTAACGCTACGTTGACCAAAACGAAAGAAATCGTGACCGGATTAAGCGAAATAATTAAACAAAGTCTTTATGTAACTGATCTTGAGCTTTATTTAGGAGAGTCTGCTCCTGAGGATTTTTCCGCTATGGTTCGTGGAGATAATTTATTACATGGCAGCCAGTTTGGTCAGATACGAGTAAATTTGACGAATAAACATCATAGAAGCATTGGATCTCATCAAATTGCAGAAGAAATTTATCGGCGTCTTGGCTCTTTCCAAAAGCGATATCCAGAAATTACCGTTAAACTCTTTGAAAGCCCCCCGGGACCCCCCGTTCGTTCTCAAATGGAGGCGGGTATTTATGGCCCTAATTATGAACACTTAAGAACCATAGCCAATGAAATCATTCAATCCATTTATCCTAAAATCTATGGCATGATTAACATTGATAATTCTGTAGTTCAAAATGCCAATGAATACCGCATCGAAATTAATCATAATGCCACTATGCTTGCAGGATTAGCACCGCAAACTGTAGCGCAAGAAGTTGCCGCTTTATTTAAAGGTGTATCTGTTGGTAATGGTCATGAGCGAAATACGCGCGAGCCAGAACATATTATTTTACGACTACCTCGTGAAGCACGTGAAAACGTGCAGGTATTAAATAATCTCTATCTTAAAAATCAGCAACAGCAATTGATTTCATTAGGACAAATTGCAACTTTACGTATAGATCAAAAGCAAAAACCAATCTTTACCAAGGATCAAATCCCTGTTGTCTATATAACAGGGGAGGTTTTAGGCTCAAGTCCTGCTTATGCCGTTACTTCTGCTACGAAAATGCTGGAGAAGCCACCATTTTCACTTGAATCCAGTAATCTTGGCTTTCATGAAGCACAGCCCGAAAATTTGACCAAAAATCAATTATTCTGGCTTGGAGAAATGCGTTTAACTTTAGACGTATTTCGTGACTTAGGTTCTGCTTTCATTGTAGCTATTATATTGATTTATATTTTGCTGACCGCATTTTATCAGTCTTTTTCTATTCCATTAATTATTATGGGCGCTATTCCATTGACAATTATTGGCGTCTTTCCAGGGCATTGGTTGATGCATCAACCCTTTACAGCAACGTCCATGATTGGAGTAATTGCTTTAGCAGGAATTGTGGTGCGCAATTCGTTGCTATTGATTGACTTTATTTTAGAGCACCAGCATCGGGGCTTATCTATTACTGAAGCAGTTATTGAATCAGGGGTTGAACGAATTTTGCCGATTGTATTGACAGCACTTGCGATTATTTTAGGCTCTTCGGTGATGTTGTCCGATCCAGTATTCGGAGGCTTAGCAGTCTCTTTGATTTTTGGATCTTTTGCCTCAACCGTGTTAACCCTGTTCTTAATCCCATTAATTTATTTAAGCTGGTGGAAAGGAGCACATAAAATTCGTCGTGATTAGTATAAAAGAGCATGACTATTGAATATATTATCCGTATTGTTGCTGGCTCCCTTATTTTAGTTTCATTGGCGCTTGGGGCTCCTGGTTGTCCTATTTATATAGGTTCTAATTTTTTATGGGTTACTGTTTTTGTGGGGGCCAATCTTTTTCAAAGCGGTTTTACAGGATTTTGTCCTCTTGAAATTTTTTTAAAAAAACTTTTAGGGTGAGCAACTACCATCATTGTATAAAAAATCAGGAGCAGAGCTATGAATAACTCAATACATATTGTTTGTCCTTACTGTCGTACTACGAATAAATTACTTTCAAAGAGGTTAACTGATCACCCAAAATGCGGGAAGTGTCAAAAATCATTGTTTAATGGTGGACCTTTAGCTTTAGATCAGGCGTTTTTTGAATATCACCTAAAAAACGATAATCTTCCTTTATTAGTAGATTTCTGGGCTGAATGGTGTGGTCCATGTAAGATAATGGCACCTTATTTTGAGTCCGCGGCAAAAATCCTTGAACCGAGAGTTAGACTTATTAAAATTAATACTGAAGGCAACCAAGAACTATCTTCTCGTTATGCGATCCAAAGTATTCCGACCTTAATGCTGTTTGCACATGGAAAAGAGGTTGCCCGGAGCTCTGGAGTAATAGGGACAAAAGAAATTGTTCAATGGGTTAAACAATTTCTTTAAGCTATTTTAGACTCATTATTTTGCTATTTTGCTATTTTGCTATTTTGCTATTTTGCTATTTTGCTATTTTGCTATTTTGCTATTTTGCTATTTTGCTATTTTGATTTGGTCAAAAAATCCGAGAAAAAGTTCATGATGAAATTTTTGACTATTTTAACTTTTTTCAACAGAAAAAGAGATGGCCAGAATTAAGCATACTCTATGTTTAAGCTGATGAAAATTGTTCAAAAGCAAGTAACGCGTCTGCTGCATACATGAGAGACGGGCCTCCTCCCATATAAACTGCCATACCTAATACCTCTTCAAACTCCTCTCGCGTGACCCCAAGCTTAATAAGTGCTTCTGTATGAAATCCAATACAGCCATCACAGCGTGTAGATATCCCTATAGCCAATGCAATTAATTCCTTGGTTTTTTTATCAAGAGCACCGTTCTGAGTTGCAGCTTGTGCTAAACTCGTAAACCCTTGCATCGTATTACTAATATCTTTGCGCAGAGTTTTCATACTGTTACTAATGCGCTTGGATATTTCAGGATAGTTTTTCCCCATCTAATACTCCTTGATATTTTACTAAATCAACAAGATTAGATATATTGTGTTTTAAAATAGTCATTCTTGGCAAGCTCTAATAAAAAGGTGTCTTGAAATTTATTCAAAAACTGATTTGCTTTTTTAGAGTGACGCAATGATTTTATTGGATATTTTAATCATAACGATATGGGTTTTGCGTCAGGGCGCGAGTTCCGGAGCCCTAGGCCAATACTACGTTTTTTTAGCATCGATTGGCTAAATTTATGCTTTTAAACTACTCGGCCTAAATGTGGTAACTGTCCATGCATATTGGCCGTAAAAGGATATTGAGCGCGTTGGTTTGACTATTTTGGTCTGGGTGGGCAAGGTCCGCCATGTTGTTTTCCGCATACAGAACAGCGAAGAATTTTTTTTAATTTGTCAGTGGCAGCTTCTTTTTCTTTATCTGGCTGAGCTTGCCTTCTTCCTGGCGCGTCTGGCCGTAATGAAAATAAATATTTTTCTTCTTCTTTCGTATTAGCTTTACTAGTGAGGGCTTTTTTGGGGCGATTAGATAGGAAAAGGTAGATGTTTTTTATTTTTTCCGACAAAGGATCACTTTGAAATTGTGCAATCTGATATGCTTTCTTGGCATAGTTCAACGATTTTTCTTGATCCCGGGGAGACTGACCCCGGCTGAAAATAACCGCAGCATAAAAATAATTTCGATGATCATGCGGGAGTTTGCCATCCAATTCTTGTACTAATTCTGAGGCCAGTTCACGTCGTCTAAAATCATTGGCCAGAATGCTGCTTTTTATTTTTTCTAGCTCACTAGGATTTTTGGTAGATAGCAGTTTTGTTCTTTCTTCCTGGTCAGCTACATAGAGCGCTAATAATTCTTCGTCTTGCATAAAGCCTCATTAGTTTAACAAAATAAATAGTTACCTGTATTATAACTCATATTTTATTTCCTGAATAAACCTCATCACTGAACTCTTCAATGAGAGCTGGGTCAGACTCAGGTGGAGTAGTAGATTTAAAGAAATTATTTTCGACTAAAATCTTATTAATGGCACGGGTTTCTGGATAAACTTGGGTTGCATAATCATACCCCAATTTTGTCGAAATCATTAATCCGCCGGCTCCCAAGCCAATTAAGGTGCCTCCGACAGGCACAACAATACTTTCTAGAATGATCTCTGGCCAAACAGCGATGATTGGCCAAAAATGGTAAGCAAGTACAAGCATTGCGATGCAAATAATGGTGCCCAGCAATGCATATTGGACGTTTTGAAAGTTCGGGAGCGTACTAGCACGTGGTTGTCCGTGTCGCGGATGATACGGATTAGTGGTATCTTCATTAATATGAGCTTCCAAGTCTGGGCAAAAATCGCACAAAGCCGTGATTAAGGCTGGTGTCAATAGGTCTTTAGGAATACACATCAAAGTGCCAACTCTACGGTCTTGAGCCAGCGTGGCGATCAGCATAAAAAGGTCTGCACGTTCTTCTTCATTTAAATAGCGATAGAGTTCTGGGCGCCCGATAATAGTCTTTTTATATAAAGGGATTGCTTGCTCACGGGTAAGATATTTAACATGATGCAATGCAGGAATCATCAAAGGAAACTCGGCCATGAAGTCAGCAATGACAAAATCATCCCCAAAAAAATCCATGTAATATTGCAAAAGACTATCCGCATTACTGCTGTCATTGGCGCGACATAATTTTTCCATTTCGGTTTTGAGGCGTTCTGCTCCAAAATGAGAACTGTTTGCTAAAACTTCTAGTATTTCGCGATGGTTAGAGGTAATGGCGATATCCAAAGGGCTGACGCCGAAAATGGTTTTTGCCAAAGGGTCGGCTCCATTTTCGATGAGCCAGGAAAATAAAGTAGGTTCATTCCATTGTGCCGCGGCGTATAAAATGGATTTTCCGCCTGTCGTGAAGTTCCAACTATTAGAACTATCACATTCGTAGTGAATTAAATCCTGATTTTGTGCTAGATAGTTGGAGAGGCTGCTTACTACATGGCGTATATCTTGGCCATCCTTTTTCAAACGATAACCTTCTCTAATCATACCTTCTATCTTGTCTTTGTTTGTCCTGTTTCCGATAGTATTTCCATGATAGTACAAATAAAAGGTATTAGTGTTGACGTCAGTAACATTGCACTGAATGGTATACAAAAGATAGTCTTGAGCCTCTTTAATCACATCGAAAGCTTGTTGCGCAAGGTCTTTATTTAAGGGGTTTTTGTCAGGGTAAAACTTAAGGGCCAAGCGTTTATAAGTCTTTTTAATCTGCTCCTCAGTATATTTTATGTCCAATGGGCGATAATTCTGTGAAAGATAAACAACTTCAGGTAGTCCAAACAATGCTTGAGGACTTAAGTTCTTTGTTCTCCAGTGAATGATGGTGTCACATTGTTCTTTAAAAGATGCTTGATTTTGCAAAATGACACCCCAATCTTATGGTTTATTAATTGCGCATAATATACATTAAAATACCAAATAAAGCAAATTAACGAAGGATGTCTCTATATCGATTTGTGCATCCATAAGGCTATTAAAAATTATTTTTTATAAATATGGATTTTTTTCGATTGGTACGGTATGTTGAGGATGCTGGGCTATGTCTAGCCAATTCATTATGCTAATTAAGGATGTATCATGAGACGGACTTTAATACCTTTTATGTTTGTGCTGACCCCCATTTCTTCGCTTGCTGCGTCTACCGATTATATGATGGACTACTATAGCGGTAACTACTATAAAGCGAGTAAAGCGCTGCAAGAACTAGCTGGTCATCATGATAAGCAAGCTCTTTTTTATCTTGGGAAAATGTATATCAATGGATCTAGTGTTGCGCAAAAGCAACAGGATGGTTTGAAGCTGATTCAAGAAGCAGGGCGTTTGGGATATGAGCCTGCGCAAATTTACATGGCCAAGTATTTTTTGAATGTTAAGAGCGGTGTTCCACAAGCTTTGAGTTGGTATAAACTCGCGGCTGAGCAAGGTAATATGGAAGCGCAAGTATTTTGCGGTATGGCTTTCTTAAATGGTTATGGAACCCCCAAAGCGGAAGATCAGGCCAGGTACTGGTTCGAAAAAGCAGCACAAGGCAATAATGCTAATGCGCAATATGAATTAGCTATTTTAGATTTAAAAAGCGGCGATCGTCTGAAAACGGAAGAAGGTGTGAAATGGTTGGAAAAATCAGCTTCCAGTGGTCATCTCAAAGCCCGCTATAAATTAGGTAAGATTTACTACGAAGGTGAGCTAGTCGCGCAAGACAATGCGCAAGCGATGCATTGGTTGGAGTTGGCAGCGACTGATTCCAATTCTGCGATGAATAAACAAGACAATGAAAAAGCCAAATTAGCTTTAGGTTTAATGTACCTATCTGCCAATACGTCTGCGGCCAATGTGAATAAAGCGGTTACTTGGCTAACGGAAGCAGCGAATGCTGGAGATGTGGAAGCGCAGTATCGCTTGGGTTATTTGAACGAAGGTAATCTCGGTCGTCATGCTGATTTGTCTTCGGCTAAGCTTTGGTATACCAAAGCAGCAGCGCAAAATTATATGAAAGCGCAACATGCGCTGGCTGAAATGTATCTGAAAGACGCCTCTGTGGCAGATAATTATAATCAGGCGGTTCATTGGTTAAAGAAAGCGAGTGAAAATGGCGATGTTTTAGCAACTGAACAATTAAAGTCACTGCTCAGTGATAAACGTCAAGTCTATTTTGACGCGACAGATATGGCGATGATTACGCCTAAATTAGGTGGCATCACCAAAGCGGATGTCTTTAATACCGTTTATCATTTAGAGAATCCCAAAAATCAGTCTCTTAAGCAATTGTTGACTTGGGATGATGATGATCGCGATCTTAGAAAAACCGTGAAGTCAAATGTCTATGTTTACCATTTGACGAAAGATGAAAATGATTCAGTAAAAACGCCAGCCAATTTCAATATTATTTTGAAAGAAGCGGTGCACGGGTCTGCGAAAGCGCAATTTAAAGTTGCACAAATGTATGAAGAAGGGAATGGCGTTGCTCGCGACAAAAAAATTGCAGCTGAATGGTATCGCAGCGCAGCAAAACAAGATTTTGCAAAAGCAAAATACAATTTGGCTTTGATGTATTTAGATGGTGCTGGTGTAAAACAAAATACGAAAGAAGGGTTGCAATGGCTGAACGCTGCCGCAACGTCTCGCGATGGGTATGCTCAGTATTTATTAGGAACCTGTTACGAATATGGATTACGGACTTTACCCAAAGACAGAGCTAAGGCCGAACAATTTTATGTTGCAGCGGCTGAGCAAGACATTGCAGATGCACAATTTAGTCTTGCGCAATTATATGCACAAGATGTTGGTAACCAAGCTGATCCGACGGCAAAATCTGAATTGAATTCTAAAATTATTCAGTTGTATCAAAAAGCAGCGCTGCAAGATCATGTCGGTGCTCAAGAACTGTTGGCTAGTTACTACCTCCTTAATACCCAAAATCATGAAGTATTGGCTCGAGCCTTCCGTACTGCTAAACAGGCTGCAGAACGTGGGAGTGTCAAAGCGAGTTTGATTGTAGCACTCATGTTAGATCGCGGTATTGGGGTACAAGCCAACGCTGCGGAATCGATTGCTTGGTATGAAAAAGCTGCGGAAGGAAAATCTGCAATCGCTGAGTATATTTTAGGAACGTATTTTTATCAGGGCACTGGCGTTGGTCAAGATACCAAAGGTGGTATTCGTTTGTTAGAAGCTTCGGCGCAACAAGGCTATCCTTTGGCTCAATATAATTACGCAGTGTTACTTCAAATGAATCAAGGTAAAGGTGGGACTGTATCGCCGATTGCTTTGATTGAAAAATCTGCTGCGCAAGCAAATGTGAAAGCCAAATTGTTCCTGGCCGATTATTATATTACGCGCGGCCAATCCAATGAAAAAATTGGAGAAGCGGTGCAATTGTATGAAAAAGCAGCCGGAAAAGGGGATGCTTCTGCACAACTTAAGATTGCTTATTTATATGAAAAAGGGATTGGAGTTGCTAAATCTGAAGAAACTGCCAAGTCTTGGTATGAGAAAGCCGCAGCTCAATCTAATCCGCTGGCTATTTATTCTTTAGGTAATATGTATCAACTGGGTATCGGAGTGCCGCGCGATATCAATATGGCGATCAATTTATATAATCATGCTTCAGAATTAGGATGTGTGCCTGCAATGACTGCGTTGGCCTTCATTTATGAGTTTGATGATGAGGTGCACAGTGATTTGCCGAAAGCTGAAGCGTTATATATGGCAGCTGCCAAACAGGGTTCTGCAATTGCAGCGAATAATCTTGGATTGATGTATCAGTATGGCAAAGGCGTAAAAGCAGATAAAGAAAGTGCTTTCAATTGGTATATGGTTGCTGCCAAAGAAGGCATGTCTGACGCACAATATGCGATTGCTTGCATGTATCAAAACGGTAGAGGTGTGCAAAAATCTACTGATCAGGCTGTTCATTGGTATGAAAAAGCAGCGCAAAGCGGTAATGTTTATGCTCAATACCAAATGGGATTATTTAATGAAACTGGAATTGGAATGCCAATTAATAATGCCCAAGCCTTTAAATATTATAAATTAGCTGTGGATAATGGTTATGCTGGCGCAACGGGTCAAATGCGGGGTGAAATTGCATTAGCGCGCTTGTATGATGCCGGTCTGGGTGTCCCTGCTAACAAAGAACGAGCAGGTTACTATTATCAATTGGCTGCTAATTCTGGAAATTTATTTGCCAAAAACAAATTGGCAGAGAAGTTTGAGCATGGGGATGGTGTTCAGCAGAATTTACCCAAAGCATTGGAGCTGTATCAAGAGGTTGCTGATCAAGGAAATGCCAATGTTCAATATAAACTGGGGTCTTATTACCTAAATGGAAACATGGTACCTAAAAACACCAAAACAGCTTTGCATTGGTTAGAGAAAGCAGTTGCAGCGAATAATGAAAAAGCAGAATATACGCTGGCTCAATTGTATTTGAATGGCAAAGAAGTACCTAAAGATGAGCCTAGAGCAGCGCAACTTCTAGAAAAATCTGCACAACAAGGGAATATGGCTGCACAATACACCCTGGCTGAAATGTATTCTAGAGGTCAAGGTGTGACAATTGACTATAGCAAATCGGCCTTCTGGCATAGCAAAGCAGCACTGGGTGGCAATGGTAAGTCACAGTCTAAACTGGCTATGATGTATGATACTGGAATCGGGGTGAATCAAGACGCCCAAGAAGCATTTAAATGGTACCAAAAATCAGCGGAAAAAGGAGATGCGGATTCTCAATACCATCTTGGTTTGATGTATTTTAATGGCACCGGTACGACGCTAGATTACTCTAAGGCGTTCTATTGGCTCAACTCCGCTTTACAGAATGGTAATAGATCGGCAAGAACTCAGTTGGCAATTATGTATAAAAATGGCTATGGCGTAGAAAAAGACGTTACCAAAGCGTATGATCTGTTTGCCACTGAAGCACCAAATAAATCATCGTAAACTCTTTTTTCAGTGCTCTCCCTAGGGTTTTTTATCTAGGGAGAGTTATGAATTGTATTTGTATGCGGCTGTTTCTCATTAATCATAACGTCTGGAGCATTTGATGTATCAAGACTTTTATAATTTGACTGAATTCCCTTTTAACCAATATCCCAATGTTGATTATTATTATCAACTTGAGCATCATCAAAAATCCTTGGATGTGCTGCTGGTTGGGTTGCAAGTTAACGATGGTATTATTAAAATTACTGGCCAACCTGGCACTGGAAAAAGTTTACTTTGTCGTTTGTTTATTGAAAGGATCGCGGACCAAGACTATCCAGTCTATGTGATGAATCCGTATTTTACTTATCCAGAGTTGTTAGAGTTGATTGCAAGCAAATTGAAGGTTTCCTATGAACCTGATACACAGCCTGCGCAATTATTACAGCTCATTCATGCTAAAACATTGAAGCTGAAAAAGAAGTCTAAGCGGCTGGTATTGTTGTTTGATGAGGCGCAATATCTGAGTAAAGAAAATCTTGAAACCATTCAAATTCTGGGCAATTTGGATTGTGAAGGTGAAAAACTCTGCCAGATTGTTTTGATTGGCGGATTAGATTTGGATGACAAGCTGCGTTCCTCTAGTCATCTTCTGCAGCGAGTTTCATTTTCGTATACGTTGTTACCGATTAAACAAAAAGATTTGAATAATTATATTTTTCATCGGTTGGCTAAAGCAACTGTTACTGGAAAGAAGCATGGTATTACTATTACACCCAATGCGAGTCGATTGTTATACAAAAAAACGCAAGGGATACCGCGTTTGATTAATATTGTATGTCATAAGGCCTTGATGCTGGCATATAGCCGTGCTGAACATCAATTGACGAAAGAATTGATTACAAAAGCCATTGTTGATACGGAGTACACTAAGACATCCCAGTTTTGGCAGAATTTATTACGCGGTTTTAAGTCCAGAGCGCGTGGTTTTTTGAGCGTATTGAAACAAGATCACAGTGAGTAAATCTTAAGAGGGAAGACTATGAGCGTTATTAATGAAACCTTGGATAATTTGAAGCAAACTAAAAAGCGTGCTTCAGGAGCTTTGAATCCTTCTTCAAGTGTTTATTGTGAGAAAGTATTAAAATCTGAAAAAAGTGCGCTTGCAAAGAAATCCTATATCATTCCCATTAGCTTTGCAATGCTGGTTGGTTTGCTTTTTTATATTTCACAAATATTTTTTGAGTATACGCCACACAAACATGAAAAGAATACACATAGTCGTTCTACCACAACCTCTTGGTTCAAATCCAATCTCCAAAAAATATCCAAACCAGCTTTGGCGACTGCAAAAGTTACTCGCAAAGCGGAGATCGCGCAGAACTTTGATGCTAAAAATATGTATTATAATGCGATGGCTCTACTCAATGAAGGGAATGAGCAACAGGCATTGCAAAGCTTGCAGAAAATTGTTGCACAATACCCTGATTTTGTCCCCGCACAAAAGGTGTACGCAACGTTGGCATCACAGTAACAAAGTAATCATTCATCTAAACTATCCAATGTGCGCCATTTTTGGTGTATTTTACCCAGTCCGAATTCCCGCGGCTTGACCGTGGGATATAGCGCTCCAGTCATATAGGGCAAGATTCATGGGCATAATCTACCTATCACATGAAACAGCCCCACGTATATGTTTTTTATATATAAAACATTGAATAAAGTGGGCCTACCCCCCCCATAAAGCACTAGAAAAGTATGGATATCATTAATGGTTATGCCCATCAATAGTGCCTATTATAGTTATGTGTAAGCATCATTGCATTACCCTAATAGGAGAGTAAAATGAGAAAACTAATTGGTTCATTAATTTCTGTTGCTGTATTGTCGTGTTCTATTAGTCCAATTGCTTTGGCAGTAACCAAGCATGTTACAAAGATTACTATAAATTGCCCCGATATATCAAAGAAAACGAAAGATAAACTCACAAATTATGGGACTTACATAGCCGGTTTTGGAACTGAAAGAGTGAACAGTGATGCGCCTACACATCCACTTTTTCAATCTCCTATAAACCCAGGAGAAATCCCATTTGATCTGAAAGCAGCTGGGTACGATGGCACTAATGTAAAATATAATCCAACTACTGGTATCGTTACTTGTTACTACCAAAGTAGCCTTGGATTCGATTCATTTTCTGTTAGCACGACGCTGTTAAATGCTCGAGCTGGTATTACAGTTGGTTCAGGAGATGAAGAAATTAAGATTAAAGTTCCGGTGGGATCTCCGTAGCTTTTAAGCGCGAGTAATAGTCTACTATTCTATTGCGAGCTTTTAAAGGTGGCCTAAAGGAAAAAGTAATTAACACTCATCCGTGGAAGGTATATTGCGCATAGTCACAATGTCAATGGCGTTAATAAGCCTCCAGCCCTATGTACCGCGGCTTGTCCGCGGGATTTAAACATAAAGAAAACTCACCAAAAACCCGTAACCTAGCGCCATTAGATGCTTGCCAGAAACTGTATGGGTAACCGTATCTAAATACTGCGCGATAAAACCCCTGGCAATCAATTTTGCGGATATGAGTAATTTAAATTATCCTAAAATTTATAAAAATAGCCCGATCGGAATACTAGACGGTTACAGGTTACAACAAATTTATATCTGCGATCCGTCGTATAAGATTTAAATGGATACGAACAACTATTTTTAAGCGGTGGCACTCTCAGCCATTGCTTCTGTTTCAGTTACTGAAACATTGATGGCATGTAGTCCTCGATCTCCCTTTTGTAATTCAAAGGTTACCGTCTGCCCTGCAACCAACGTTTTGTATCCCGTGCCGTTAATTGCCGAGAAATGCACAAAAATATCTTCGCCGGTTCCTTCCAACATAACGAAGCCCCATCCTTTGGTATTGTTAAACCACTTCACTTCACCTTTTGCCATTACATGCTCCTTGTGCGGTTAAATGATCGATCGTTCCCTCAATCTGAAAAAATACATGATGCAATTAAAAAATATGTGATCTTAAAAATAACCTCTTCATACAACATAACCGAAGATCACTTTCATGCTCAATAGTTTTTTATGAAATTAATTATTTATCTGCGATTTTTGTTGGAATCTCAGACAGTTTGACATTAATATCGCGTTGAGGATGTGCCACTTTAATGTGGTGTTCACGAAATAAGCGATCAATAGCAAAATTGACATCAGAACGTACGACTGATTTTTTATTACCATCCTTAATTAAAAACCATAGTTGAAAAATCATGGCTGAATCACCAAAATTTTGAAATAAAACGTTCGCTTTTGACCTTGGTGTTTTAATGATTTCATCGTGTTCGGAGACTGCTTGTAAAAGTAACTTTTTTACTAAAACGGGATCGCTGTCATACATAACACCCACTTCACATGAGATGGAAAGATATCGATCAGTATACATATAGTTAATGACCGCCTTCGTGATCAAATCGGAGTTGGGAATGATGACATCTTCGCGCGCACTAGTTGTGATTTGTGTGGAGCGGATTCGAATTTTTTTGACCCAGCCTTCTATATTATCAATATTAATGTGATCACCTGATTTGATGGGTTTTTCAATCAATAAAATAATACCTGACACAAAATTATTAACGATGCTTTGTAATCCCATACCGATTCCCACAGACAACGCGCCAGCGACAATGGCCAGGCCAGTGAAATCTATTCCAGAAACGAGTAAAGCAGCTATCAGAGCGCATGTGAAGCCGATATATATCAAAATAGAGGCGACAGCGACTTGAGTTTCTTCTTCTTCTTCAAATTGTGCGCGTCGACTGAATTTGGTTGCAATACTGCGGAAAGTTAGATACAGAACACAGAAAATTAGAATCCCGGCGACGATACGGGTGGGATAGAAAGTAAAGCTGGCGAAATGAATCCCGTTGAGTAATTGCGAATAAGCGGTGTTGAGGTAATAGGCGCCATATCCCCAGGTTTGTCCAATCAAATAGATTCCAATGCTGAATATAATAATTTGGGCTGTAATTTTTAAAATAATAAACTCGATGACAGTCTGATTCGATTTGTAGCCCAGAGCACCGATAATATAACGGTAAATGGGGCTGGGATAAGCGCATAATAAATATATTTTTTGAATGGCAGAGACCAATAAGAATAAACTAAATAAAATGGCAAAGGTTGTAATAATGGCATACATGAGATGAATGGCCATTTGATGATAACCAAAAATATTAAGAATGCCACAGGCCACAAATAATGAAGCGACTGCTCGTTGGAGAAATTTTTGATGGGTTCGGATAAAGTAAATGTGGCGGTGAGTATGAGCAAAGTAATAAACAAAACCCACAATAGTTATGACGACAGTTGAGAGAAAAATAATTTGCGCCAATTGCCATATAATATCACTAACAGCCAGGTTTTGGACGATGGTTGCCCCAATTTGGGTAATAGAGTAGTACGTGAGTAAAAAGATCAGTAAGTTTTTAAAAAAACGGCAATCCAGTGAGTACCAATAAAAAGCGGCAGAAACAATTTTACTTTTAAAAAGCATATTAATGAATGCCAGGATCCAAAAGTAAGTGCATCCTACAATCAGCAGATAAGTTATTAACGTAGTAGTATTGTTTTGCGCCGACGCGCTATTAATCCAATACAGACTCAAACAACTCATAATTAAGCATGTAAACAATAATAGACCATCCCACATTCCAATATGTCTGACTCGCAACAATCGCTGGATCAATGCATGCGATTTGATTTTCCTGATGGTAACGGTGCTGGCTACGATACACAGCATGGTGATGATACATAATGTGTTGAATAGTGTCTTCGACATAACTGGAAGCTGTGTCAGGATAGGGGCAGTTATGGCGGTTTGATTGTCATCCTTTTGTAAATGATCCAATAATGACAACAAAGGCAAACCGCGGGTGAGTACTTGTTGTTGTTTGATTTTTGTGGTCGCAGTTTGATACGTAGTGATGGCTTCTTGAGCTCGAATCGTAAAGAGACGGCATTGAGCCATTTTGTCCGCAATATTTTTTTGTTCTTGTTTTAAATACACCAAATCTGCGCCTGCTTTTTCATGTTCTTTGCTAGGCTCTACAGCGGTAGGCGGTTTGCCATTTTCTTTAGTCGTTTCTGCCTCTTTGATTAAATTATCCAGGTCACTCAGTTTTTTTTGATAGAAGTTGATACTGATTTTAGCATTATCAATCAGGTTATTTAGCGTTGTGATGGCTGCTTCTAAATGTTCGACATTGAGATTCTCGACTGAGAGCTGAAGATTGAGTTGATCGAAGGTTTTGTTGGCCTGTTTTAGATTAAACTCGGGTTGATTGGTATTCAATGAAGTCACTGGTTGAGGTATAGGTTGGGCATAGCAAGAAGCGCTTACAAATAGAATCAGAATCGTTATGAGTCCAGACACAAAAAACCGAGGATATTGTCTATTGATTTTAAGCATAAATTCTCCAAACAGCAGTACGTTCCTCACAATAGTATATACTTACAGTGAGACTTGAATAGGGATCATAGTATGTCGACACCAATGGCCTTAGCAAATAATTTTTTAGTAGCCCTGCCATCATTGAATGATATTATATTTTCACAGGCACTGATTTATATTTGTGAGCATCATGAGCGCGGAACGGTGGGAATGATTGTGAATCGCCCAACGGGGCATCCTGCAAGTTTAATGTTTGAACAACTCGGCATCAGTACGCAGATGGCTACTGATCACCATGTTCCATTATTATTTGGTGGGCCGATTCAAGCCGACCGAGGATTTGTCATTCATCGTCCGACGGGTCATTGGCAGTCTAGTTTGTCTTTGGTTCCTGATGAAGTGACTATTACTACTTCGAATGATATTATTCGAGCAATTGCCGACGGGACTGGTCCCAAAGATCTGCTTATTGTTATGGGATATGTGGGTTGGGAGCAAGGTGAATTGGAACGCGAAATTGTCAAAGAAAACGCGTGGATGGTCTGTCCTTATAAAACAGAATTATTATATGAAGTACCTTATGCAGAGCGCTGGAAAGCGGCTGCGCAGACTTTAGGAGTGAATATGGATAATTTAACGGGTTCAGGTCATGCCTGAAGGATTATACATTGGATTTGATTTTGGATATAAACGCATTGGGGTTGCAGTAGGTCAGCCCCTGACCAAAAGCGCTTCTCCTTTAACAACCTTGGATGCTAAATCTGGTGTGCCTAGTTGGCCTGAAATAGCAGCATTGATCAAAAAATGGCGTCCTTCGGGTTTGATTGTGGGATTGCCAACTAAAATTGATGGACAAGAACAATATACAACACAAGCAGCGCGCAATTTTGCGCAACAATTGATAGATCGTTTCGCATTGCCGGTGCATCTGGTGGACGAGCGTTTGACGACGGTTGCAGCACGTACAGAGTTGTACACGCAAGGTGGTTATCGTAAAATACAACAGTCTCAGGTGGATTGTGTTGCCGCTTGTATCATTTTAGAGCAGTGGTTGCAGGATCGGTAACCATTCAGCTCCTTTCAAAAAACATCCTATTTGGCGCATCTTCGAGTGTCTAGAATTGTGGTGAATAGATACGAGGATCTATAAAATGAAACATTTGTTAGAAATTGGTCAATTATCATATGACGATTGCCTACAGTTGTTGAATCGTGCGGTTTATTTCAAATCTCAACGCCAATACCCACAATTAGCTGGACTCAATTTGGCTAATTTATTTTATGAACCTTCGACTCGGACGCGGATCAGTTTTGAGATGGCAGCGAAGAATCTAGGGATCCGTGTCGTGAATATGGATTTTGCCCAATCATCTGAAACCAAAGGTGAGACGATTGAAGATACAATTCAAACTTTGCATGCCATGGGGATTCAGTTGTTTACTATGCGCCATAAGCAAAATGGGTTACCGCAATTAATGTCTGATGCGTGTTCGTCAGACATGCATATCATCAATGCAGGGGATGGTACGCATGAGCATCCCAGCCAAGCTTTGTTAGATATGATGACGATTATGCAATATAAGCCGCAGCTTGAAAAATTAAAAATAGCGATTGTGGGTGATGTTTTGCATTCAAGAGTAGCCAATTCCTTGCAAAGTCTGTGTTCCTTGATGAAAGTGAGAGATTTGGTACTGGTTGCGCCAGAAATTTGGCACTCGACTGTTAGAGCATCCTATGGCTCCATCACGTCTTCTTTGCGCCATGGGTTGCAAGATGCGGATGTAGTCATTGCATTGCGGGTACAGAGAGAACGTTTGCAAATTAACGAAACTATGGATTTGGCTGCTTATCATAGGGAGTATGCCATCACTCAAACCAGTTTGGCTTGGGCAAAACCTGACGCCATTGTATTACATCCTGGACCGATGAATCGTGGGATTGAAATAGACAGTAATGTGGCGGATGGGCCACGCTCGTGTATTTTGGAGCAAGTCAAAAATGGGGTGTTTATGCGGATGGCAATTCTAGAAGCCTTGAATGGTTAAGATTGCGAAGAAAAACAAGCTTTGAAAGCCAATGCTTGTTGGAGATCGCTGCGTTCAATGTTTGGGGCATGGCGAATATCCGCTATGGTTCTTGCGACCTTGAGAAGACGGTAATAGGAGCGTGCTGATAATTTGAGTTGACTCAATGTGGTATGAAGAAACTGTTGTTCTGACTCAGCTAATGCGCAGAATTGGTTGCAAGTCGCAGTGTTTAAAACTGCGTTAATACAGCCTTGTCGTTGGAGTTGTAGCGCGCGTACTTTGGCTACCTCTGTTCGCAATAGTGGGCTTTCTTTGGGCAGAGATTCGGGGGCTGAGATCAAGGTTTCTAGTGGGAGCGTGGGTACATTAATATGTAAATCAATCCTATCTAAAAATGGCCCTGACAGTTTGTGGTGATAGCGGCGTATAACATCCTGGGTGCAAAAGCACTCGGCATGCGGATTGCCTAATTGGCCACAAGGGCAAGGATTCATGGCTGCTATCAATTGAAATTGAGCAGGAAATTCAATTTGAATGGCGGCACGTGAAATACAAATATGTCCTGATTCTAGCGGTTCACGTAAGGTTTCTAGGACTTTACGTTGAAATTCGGGTAATTCATCCAAAAATAATACGCCATGGTGAGCCAATGAAATTTCACCCGGTTTGGGTGGATTACCCCCTCCGACTAATGCTATAGAGGAAGCACTGTGGTGTGGTGCCCGAAATGCAGGGCGTTGCCAATTTTCCGCTTCGGTAATCCGGCCGTAGACGGATTGAATGGTCGCACATTCCAAAGCTTGGGCTTCGGTTAATGCGGGTAAAATGGTGACCAAACGCTTGGCCAGCATTGTTTTTCCACTTCCAGGTGGTCCATAGAGTAGAATATTGTGGCCGCCACAGGCAGCTATTTTCAGCGCAGATTTGGCATGAGCTTGGCCTTTGATGTCTGACCAATCGTCTGCATACTGAGGCTCTTTTTTTAAGGAAAGGGATGTAGGCGGGCTATTTAAAGCTTGCCCATGACATAAATATTGATGCACGGCACGTAAATTTTCTGCATACAATAGACCCGAATAATCTATCAATGAGGCTTCTGGGGCATTGGCGGCGGCGATGATGATCGTGCTTGCACTATCTTTAGCAGCTATTAGCATGGGTATGACGGATGGGACACCGCGTAGACTGCCGTTTAAAGCCAACTCTCCAATGAATTCATGATTTTCCAATTTAGAGAGGGGCAGTTGTCCTGATGCGGCTAGAATGCCAATGGCGATAGGCAAATCAAATCCGCTGCCTATTTTGGGCAAATCAGCAGGCGCGAGATTTACTGTAATGCGGCGGCAGGGGAATTCAAAGTGACTGTTTAAGATGGCAGATCGAACGCGATCTTTACTTTCTTTGACTGCAGTTTGCGGTAATCCTACAATAGTAAAACCCGGTAAGCCATTTGATAAATGGACTTCTACGGTTACCAAACGGGATTCCATTCCAACGGTCGCCCGAGTGTGGCTGATAGCGAGATTCATGGCCTATTTCCTTTGGGCTCAAATTGGACTTTATATATACCTTTCACGAATGAATTTTAGGTTTTTATGCTATCGCTTTTTGTGGCTAAGCTACGATTAAAAACTCGCAATAGAACTGGCTATTACTCCTTTTTAATCCTAGCTTAGCCCCAAAAATCAAATCGCCTAAAATCCCTAAAATTCATCCGTAAAAGGAATAGCAAAAAAATTTAGCTGTTTTTTTTCTTGGTGCGATTTTTCTCTTGCAATAATTGATTGACTGCTTTTTCTAGTGCGTCGATTTTTTCTCTGGATCGCGCTAAAACTTTCACTTGGACATCAAACTCTTCGCGGGTAACCAAATCCAAATGCGTAAAAGCACTTTGTAAAATTTCTTTGAATTGTTGCTTGATATCTTCTTCAATAATTTGAACATTTTTTGGCAATGTGCTGTACAGATTTCTTGCAAGATCTTCGAGTTGTTTAGAGAGTAACATCGTCGTTTCCTATGACTAGTACAACAGGATTTGGTCGAGTATAACAAACTGTACTCATGATTTGTAGACGGTATTCATTCTGAGCCCCAAAAAATTTGAAAGCTATACTATGCTTGAGAAGGAAGGTTGTTGTCAGAGTCAGAGGAAAGACCGTCATTTCGTACGAAGTGATGCAACCCAGAAACCTTGGATATTTATAGGGGGGCACTGGATGCACGCAAAGACCATTTAAATAGGAGCTGGATTAAAATGGATAAACCTACATTACTCACATCCAATCACTTGGTTTCTGAGGAATCGTTAGATGCGTTTATTGCAATGTTATATCGGATTTTTCATTGTGCTGAAGTCAAAAAAACCCCTACGCTCGAACGGTTTAAATATCTCCATTTTACGGATGAATTAATTCATGAGCAGTTTAGAGAATGGCATATGAATGATGAAATGCTGCGAGTATTTTCTAAGGATCAAGATAGGCCTGGCAACTTAACTCATTTTCAAAAGAGATTGTCTCATTTTATGTCAGAATCCAGTGGCTTATTAGAAAACGATTTATTACCTCAGTTAGCTGAAAATGGGTTTGTGTATCAGAGCATCCAGGAAGGTGATTTGCATAAAAAAAAGCAATTAATTGATTGTGCTGAGAAAATAGCTTGGGAGATGACCGATTTTAACTGTATGAATGCTCAGATGTTCAAACAAATTAAAGATAACAGCCTAAATTATTTAATCGTTTGGAAAAATAATCCGAAATTTTCAATATTAACAATCCCTAATAATAGGGAGAAAGTAGTGATATTACCAGCTCAAAAATATCAGCACTTGTTGTTTCATACAGATGATTTGATGCAAATTTATTTACAAAAGGTCTATCCCCATAGGGTGGTGGAAGAACTGGTGCCATTTAGATTAACTATCGACTGTTTATATGAAAAAAATAAGTTCTTGAAGACAGTTGAGAAGCATGCCGATACCATCTCTGCTGGACTCCCTATTTTTAAAACTTATAACTGTCTTGAAATAGCACCTATGAAATCTAGCGATGTACTGGATGATTTGTTAAGGATTACTCATTTATCGGCAGAAAATTGTTATATAGAATCCAGTCTGCAGCAGGCAGGCGATTTTTTCAAGGCTTTAATTGCAAATCATCCAAGATGTTCTTATGAACTCATGTACCCACGTTTGGCTTTTAATAAAACCCATTTGTTAGTGAGCCCAAATGGGGTGTTTGCTAAAATTCGGGTCGCTGATGTCCTGTTTCACCATCCATACCAACCGTTTGATGAAGTCTTGGATTTTTTTGAGACCGCAGCGACAGACAGTTATGTAACCAGTATTTCAATGACCATTTATAGAATAGAGAAAACTTCAAAATTAATGGATAGTTTAAAGCTAGCAGCCTCACTTGGAAAAAAAGTACGCGTGCTTATTGAATTAAGAGTGACAGGCTCCGAAGAATATCATTGGAAAATAGCCAAGGATTTACAGGCACATGGTATTGAGGTTTGCTTCGGATCGAAGGATTTTGTGACGCATGCAAAAATGGCCTTGATTAAAAGGAAAACGCAAAATGGTTCAGAGTTTTATAGTCATTTATCCACTGGAAATTACCATAAAAGAAACTCAAAAACGTATTGTGATTTGAGCTTAATTACCAGTCATGCGGGCATTGGAAATGATATAGATAGGATTTTTACGAGTATTTTTGAAGATGAGCAATTAGAACCATTGGAGCATGTATGGGTGTCTCCACTCAGTATTAGAACTGAATTAATGAAATTGATTCTAAATTGTGTGGGTGAGGCCAAAAAAAACAAACCAAGCAGTATTTTTATTAAAACCAAAGATTTTACGGATTTAGAATTAGTGAAAGCTTTAAATAATGCTGTGAAATGGGGTGTCCAAGTGATTGTTTTTGTGAGAAATATAAGCTTTTTGACACCTGAAGAGCAATTGCTTACGAGTAAAATCAGAGTGATATCTTATGTGGGTCGACTATTGGAGCACCATAGAGTTTATTGCTTTAAAACAGCAGATCAAGAAAAAATTTTTCTGGGTTCTTGCAATATGGTTAAGAAAAACATCGATAAAAGAATTGAATTAATTTTTCCAATTTATCAAAAATATATTCAAAACAAAATTAAAGAAGAAATTATTGAAAACATTCAAAAAAATACCAATAATTGTTGGGAAATGGATCAAAATGGAAACTTTCAATTTATTCGGAATGCGACCAAAGATTTTCAAACAGTGTTAATTGAGAAATATGAAAAAAGACAGTCTTTGTGAAAGTACTTTTATGGATAGGTCCTTTCTTCCGTAATAATCATGGAGAGAGGAATATCCCATGAATCGCATGGTAAACCAGGTTGCTTTTGCCATTCGTAAGCGACACCAATTAATAGCGGGCCAGGATGGTTTTCCAAGGTTTTGTCATAATAACCTTTTCCCATACCCAAACGGTTTTTTTCGGCATCGAAAGCCACAATGGGTAGAAATAGGATATCCAGATTTTGTGGGGGTATTGCCTTGTGAGCTTCCATAAGGGGCTCTGCAATTTGATAACGATTGGGAAAGAGTTCGGTATTCGCAGCATAAGGTAAAAAAAGCAAAGTATTATCTGGTTGAATAGCTGGGAAATAACAATATTTGTTGTTGGTTAAGGCGCTTTGCCATAATGAGGATAAGTCCACTTCTCCGCGCGAAGGATGATACCATGCGATGTGTTTTGCGGCTTGGTAAGCTTGCATAGCTTGAATGGTATCTATAATTTTTTGAGAGGCTTGTGTGACAAATAGCAGGGGTAAATGTTTGCGTTGAGAGAGGCATACTTGCCTAATATGAGTTTTTGTGAGATGAATAGTCATATTGTTACCTTCAGATACTAGGCAAAATTTTAAAAATGCGGTATATAGTTTTTATTTGTTGAACCTGCCATCCCAGAGTATAGTCTAAAGAGGTTAGAATGAGTGAATTATTTGATGATAATGATGATGATGATAAAGTAGTCATTGCAGATGATGATTTGGTGGAAGTAGAAGAGATTATTGAAACACATCGTTCCAAGCATGTGATGTCAGATGCTAGGAGACGATTAGAAGCTTTGATGGAAGAAAAGCGCCTGCAAAGTGAGCTTGATGATGAATGGGATTAAATGATGAATAGGATTCAATAATGGCTGAGAACTTTTCTTCTTCAGCGCATTGGCGCGATTCAGCACGCAGCGCCCGGTTTTTTTTGGTGGATGCTAGAGCGGCCTTTCCAATTTTTCTATTTTTGATGCATATTCGATTGTGGACAGGGCTTCTAGTGGTTGTATCCGCCGTTTTTTTTGGTATTTTGGAGCACTTTGGTTTTACAGTGCCGGTTTTTTTGCGCTGGTTGAGGTTGTTTTTTGCGGGACCAGTGAAATTATCCACTCCTTGGTGGCGTTAAATGGAAAAAAATATCTCTAAATGCATGATTAAGATTGCTACGGCGCTGAATGCAAAATTCTATTTGAATGACCGCTTTGTAAGTTATGATGAGGTGTTTGCTTTGCAAGGCCTATTACCGGCGTTTGCCCGTCGAGCCGATCAATTATGCTCGTTATGTTTAGGATATGGACTGGGTGTGAGCTTTAATGATGCAGAAGGTGCTTTGTTAGGGATCGAAGTGGTCTTTGACGAAGTGACGCCCAATTCTTTGCGTCTGCTATGTATGACAGATGTCCTGAATGAATTGATCTCAGGGGGGCCCAGCAAGGATTATACGCCCCTAGATGAGTTGATGTATGATTAGTTTCTTAACGGTCTCAAGTAGCCATTCGACCCTCCTAGGGACAAAAAAATTCTTCTATTAACGTTTTGTTAATGCAATATGTGCTATTATTATTAGCATAGAGCTTAAATATTTTAATGGAGTTGTACTATGGATTCTAAAAATAATCCATTTGCATTATCTGAAATTGCCGAAGCGACGCAAAAACTGGGCTCCGCTTTGAGTGTTATGCATGGGCGACAGCCAGATGGTCCTTGCGGAACCTATATAGGACCAGTGAACAACGTTTCAGAAGTCGCTTGTCGTGATAAAAACGGTCCGCAGGCAGCGACGATTGATACGACTGCTGGTGCGCTGCTTAGTGATCTGAAAGCGGGTACTTTCAAAAAATCTGCGGATAGTTCTTCAAAACAAGTTACGTCGCCGATTTCTCCCTCTACAGAAGCGGATGATGCTGACAAGTCGTCTAGTCCTAAATTGTGACCTTAAAATAGTTCTTTATATCCAACCTCATTTACAGACAACCTCCTACTAATTGGGGGTTGTCTGCCATTTTGTTAGAAAACTGTCACTTATGAGTATTTTAATGGTAGAATAGGAAGATCGACTGTTAGAATTGACTGATATGGATGAAAATCTCGATAGAGCTAAAAAAACTTTGCAGGCATTGGATGACGCATTAGCGTCCGGTCCATGGACTGAAACGAGCTTTATTATTATTGTGGGCAAAAAACTTCGCGTACTTCGGGATGACTTGGCGGCGAAAATTGATAAATTCGAAGCCGGAGAAACGGGTAGTCAGGAGTATTTAGCCCATCGAGCACATCTAACTGCTAGTCACAAACTGGTTTATATTAGTTTATATTCTTTGGAAGGGGCCAATATTGCTTCTTGGGAAAGAATTATCGCGAATTTACAACGGCAAATTGTCTCGCGGCCAGTCTACACTAACGAAGAAGATGCGCAAAATATCATTAAGACGAAAGAGAAAAAAATTAATGAGGCTTATGTGTCATTTTATGTGAGTGAAGTGGATGTTTTAGAGCTTCCTGCAGATAAAATCCCTTTGGATAAACTAGGCAAACCTATGCTGGTCCTAAAAGATAATGCGATTAATTTAGAAAATATTGAGTACTTTTTTCATCTTTCGGGTAAATACCGCTATAGCCGCGGGCAATTGACCATAGTGGAGTAATTTGTGGCACAAAAAAATCAACAGATTCATTCCGTGTTAGAACGTGATTATCAACATGGATTTGTGACAGACATTGAAACAGAAACATTTCTGCCAGGATTAGACGAAGCGGTTATCCGGCGTTTGTCGGCGATCAAGAAGGAACCGGAGTTTTTGTTGGAATGGCGATTACAAGCGTTTCGACATTGGCTGACTATGACTTCGCCTACTTGGTCTACGGCTCATTTTCCAGAGATTGACTATCAGAGCATTTCTTATTATTCAGCGCCTAAGAAAATGCAAGACGGACCCAAAAGTTTGGACGAAGTCGATCCGGAACTATTAGAAACGTATAAAAAACTGGGTATTCCTTTGCATGAACAAGAGTTGCTGGCTGGTGTTGCTGTGGATGCTGTATTTGATAGTGTTTCGGTGGCTACGACGTTTAAGGCCAAATTAGCTGAAAAAGGCATTATTTTTTGTCCTTTGTCAGAAGCTGTGCATCAGTGTCCGGATTTGGTCAAAAAGTATCTGGGTTCTGTGGTACCGTATAGAGATAATTTTTTTGCAACCTTAAATTCGGCAGTTTTCAGCGATGGTTCTTTTGTTTATATCCCGAAAGGGGTGCGGTGTCCTATGGAACTGTCGACCTACTTTCGAATCAATACAGCGAATACTGGGCAGTTTGAACGCACCCTCATTATTGCAGACGAGGGAAGCTCGGTGTCTTATTTAGAAGGATGTACTGCGCCAATGCGCGATGAAAACCAAGTACATGCTGCTGTGGTGGAGTTGGTTGCGTTGGATAATGCCCAGATCAAATATTCTACTGTGCAAAACTGGTACCCTGGCGATAAAAATGGTAAGGGCGGCATTTATAATTTTGTGACCAAGCGAGGCGCTTGTCGCGGGAAAAAATCAAAAATTTCTTGGACACAAATTGAAACAGGATCGGCGATTACTTGGAAATATCCTAGTGTGATTTTGCAGGGAGATGATTCAGTAGGGGAGTTTTATTCGGTTGCGGTGACGAATAATCATCAGCAGGCTGATACGGGTACTAAAATGATCCATTTGGGAAAAAACACGCGCTCTACTATCATTGCGAAGGGGATTGGTGCGGGACAATCGGAAAATACGTATCGTGGTTTGGTGCGCATTGCGCCTTCTGCGCTTAATGCACGTAATTATACACAATGTGACTCATTGTTGATGGGGGAACATTGTACGGCAAAAACCATGCCCTACATTGAAGTGAGACATCCCAGTGCTCAGGTTGAGCATGAAGCGAGTACATCGAAAATTAGTGAAGATCAGTTATTTTATTGTCAACAACGTGGCATCGATCTGGAAAATGCGGTGTCTATGATCGTCAACGGATTTTGCAAGCAAGTTATCAAAGAATTACCTATGGAATTCGCCGTAGAGGCGACCAAATTGTTAGGTATCAGTTTAGAAGGGGCAATCGGATAATGATGTTAAAAATTAGTGATTTATATGCTTCTGTACAGCAACAAGCCGTATTAAAAGGGCTTAATCTACAAGTGAGTGCTGGGGAAGTGCACGCGATTATGGGGCCTAATGGTGCGGGCAAAAGTACTTTGTCGAAGATTTTAGCGGGGCATCCCTCATACGAAGTCACCCAAGGAACCGTTGAGTATTTGGGGGGAAATTTACTGGATTTGAGTCCGGAGCAACGTGCGCAATCGGGTGTTTTTTTGTCATTCCAATATCCGGTCGAAATACCTGGCGTGACCAATATTAATTTCTTGAAATCAGCGGTGAATGCAGTTCGGAAAGGTCAAGACAAACCATTGTTAGATGCGATAGAGTTTCTCAGTTTTATTCGAGCACGCTGTGATTTGTTAGACATGGATGAAAGTTTTTTATATCGCGGAATTAATGAAGGATTTTCCGGGGGTGAGAAAAAGCGCAATGAAATTCTGCAAATGGTTGCTTTGGAGCCCAAATTAGCGATTTTAGATGAGACGGACTCGGGTTTGGATATCGACGCATTACGAGTGATTGCGCATGGTGTCAATACGATGCGAGGTCCAGAGCGTGCCATCATCTTAGTGACCCACTATCAACGTTTATTGGATTATATTACGCCAGATTATGTCCATGTATTGGCGAATGGACGCATTGTGAAATCCGGTGATAAGTCGTTGGCATTAGAATTAGAGGAAAAAGGGTATGCTTGGTTAGATGAGGTAGCAGAAGTATGACTGTTGCCGTTGCCAGCCAAACAGCTGTGAATTTCTATCAAAATGAAGCAGAGCAAAGCCAATCGGAGCATGCTTTATTGCGTTCTTTACAGGCGCAGGGTTTGGCTGCGTTTCAACGCTTAGGGTTCCCTGATCGGCATGATGAAGATTGGCGTTATACTCCGGTTACAGAATTTTTAAAGCAAGCTTTTCATTGTCCTAGGCCGGATGCGTCACCGAACGCGCAAGTGATCATTAGCAAACAAGCTGATGTGCCCTGGGGTAATAAATTGGTCTATGTGGATGGTGTGTTGCTGGGATTGGATGCCCTGCGTAAAGAGCTCCCTCCAGGGGTGATGGTGATCCCGATTTTAGAGGCCCTGCAAACCGTTCCAGAAAAAATAACACCTTATTTAGACAAAATATTAACGTCCCAACATGGCTTTCATGCCCAAAATACTGCCATGCTGCAATTGGGACTGTTTATTTATGTGCCTGCGAATATTTGTATTACCGAACCTATATTATTGGTCCATTGGCAAACGCGCGCAGAGCAAGCTATTTATTTGCGGCATGTGGTGGTGATGGAGTCTGGCGCATCCTTGGCGTTGATTGAAGATTATCAGGGACAAGCTGACGTGAGTTATTATACCAATACCATCACGGAGATAGTGGCGGGTCCACAGGCCTGTTTGAAACATTATAAAGTGCAACGCGAAAGTATTGCAGCATGGCATGTTGGGCACTTGGCGGTCAAGCTTGCGATGGGGAGTAGGGTGGAAAGTCATATTGTGAGTTTGGGCGCTGGATGGTCTAGATTTGATGCCCGGTTTGCTTTAACTGAACCACAAGCGGAATGTGTTTTGAATGGTGTGTATATCCCTAGCGGACAACAACATATGGACCATCATACCTGGGTACACCATGATGCGCCCAACGGGACCAGCCATCAAGATTACAAAGGTATTGTGAAGGATGCAGCGCATGCTGTATTTAATGGCCAAGTCCATGTTGCACGGCATGCACAAAAAACGGTGGCGCGTCAGCAAAACAAGAATTTATTATTATCGAAACAAGCTGCAGTGGATACGAAACCGCAGTTGGATATTGCTGCCGACGATGTGCAATGTACGCATGGCGCAACAGTCGGGCAATTGGATGCAGATGCCTTGTTTTATTTTGCAACTAGAGGGATTGCGGTGCAAGAAGCAACCAAATATTTGATTCAAGCTTTCGCTGCGGACAATTTACGTGCGATTGGGCATGATGAATTTTCTGCATGGTTGCAATCCAGAATTGTAGGAGCCAAATATGAGTGAGAAACCAAAATCTTTTGCATTAGATGTGGCAGCTATTCGTCAGGAATTTCCTATTTTGCAACAGCAGATTTTTGGGCATCCTCTGATCTATCTTGACAGCGCTTCTACGACTCAGAAACCCCGTGCAGTGATTCAAGCAATGACGGATTTTTATGAGCAAGATAACGCGAATGTGCATCGCGGCGTACATGCTCTGAGTGTACGAGCCACTGTAAAATATGAGCAAGCGCGTGATAAAGTTGCGCAATTAATCAATGCATCACATAGCCATGAATGTATATTTGTGCGCGGAACAACTGAGGCAGTGAATTTGGTAGCGCAGAGTTTTTTGCGCCCCAAAATCCTACCCGGAGAACAAATTTTAGTAACCATGATGGAGCATCATTCTAATATTGTGCCCTGGCAAATGGTCTGTGGTCAGACGGGTGCCGAATTGGTGGTCGTGCCTATTTCAGTTGAAGGCGAAGTTGTGTTGGAAGAGTTTGAGAAAAAGCTGACTGACAAAACCAAATTTGTGGCTATTACACATGCGTCAAATGCCATAGGAACCATTAATCCCATCAAAAAAATGATTGAAATGGCGCATGCACATGACATTTTGGTGTTGGTGGATGGTGCGCAAGCTGTACCGCATATGCCGGTCGATGTTCAAGATTTGGATTGTGATTTTTATGCGTTCTCCGGACACAAAATGTATGGTCCAACTGGTATCGGTATCCTGTGGGGCCGTACCACTTTTCTGGATGATATGCTCCCATACCAAGGTGGCGGAGAAATGATTCAGCATGTGAGCTTTGAAGCCACTGAGTATGCAGCGCTTCCGAATAAATTTGAAGCGGGTACGCCGAATATTGTGGGTGCGATTGGTTTGGGTGCTGCAGTTGATTATATCTGGTCGCTAGATATGCTGGATGTGATGCGTTATGAAGCGGCGCTTTTACAGCATTTGACCCAATCCCTGCAAGAACGAACTTCTTTTCAGATCATTGGGCTTGCGAATGACAAAGTGCCTTTGGTTTCTTTATTACATCCTCATGTGCATGCTCATGATGTTGGGACGATTTTGGATAACGAAGGGATTGAGGTGCGTGCCGGTCATCATTGTGCCATGCCTTTGATGGATTTTTATAATGTGCCTGCCACCACTCGGATCTCGTTGGCCGTATACAATACGATAGAAGAAATCGATCACTGTATTGACGTACTCAATAAAGCAGAAAAGGTGTTTACGGGATGAGTGATTTACGCGAATTATATCAAGAGGTGATTATTGATCACAGTAAGCATCCCAGGCATCATTATGCAATGGAACAGCCTACGCATCGCGCTCAAGGGTATAATCCTCTGTGTGGCGATAAATTGACAGTATTTGTCCAAATAGAACAAGATCGGATTCATGAAATTAGTTTTTTGGGGTGTGGGTGTGCAATTTCACAAGCGTCGGCGTCGTTGATGACGGATGCAGTACAAGGGCTGAGTACCTCGGCTGCTGATGCATTGTTTCAACAATTTCATCATATGTTGACTGCCGAAGACAGTGAGCAGCCAGCCAGTATGGATAAACTAACGATTCTGGCGGGTGTGCGAGCCTTCCCTGCACGCGTCAAATGCGCTACGTTGGCTTGGCATACCTTAGAAGCAGCCTTACACCGAGAGGCCAAAACAGTCGTTACTGAGTGAGTATATATCTATGTTAGGGTTCAAAAAGAAACCAGAAGAAGCTTGTTTAGAAGATTTAGTTATCGCACAGCTGAAAACGATTTTTGATCCAGAAATTCCCGTGAATATCTATGATTTGGGTTTGATCTATGCGGTGAATGTGAATGAAGATCATCATGTCCATATCCAAATGACCTTAACCTCTCCAGGATGTCCTGTTGCGCAAACTTTTCCAGGTACAGTTGAGACATCGGTCAACGAAGTACCTGGTGTGAAAGATTGTACGGTTGAGTTGGTTTGGGAACCGCCTTGGACGCAAGAGCGTATGTCCGAAGTAGCTCGCTTGGAATTAGGTATGTTTTATTGATGGCAGATGTGAACTCAGAATATTTGGCTTGGCAGCCGTCTGCTTCGCTTGAAACGTTACGTGCCCGTTCCCAATTTATGGCAGATTTGCGTGGGTTTTTCACTTCCAAAGGTTATCTCGAAGTTGAAACGCCTATTATGGGACGCTACGGGATTACCGATCCCTATTTGGCGAATATTAAGGCAAATTTTCGTGGTCACGATTACGCTTTACAAACCTCCCCTGAATATCATATGAAGCGGTTGTTGGCAGCGGGTTCTGGCCCGATTTTTCAGTTGGCACGAGTGTTTCGCGATGATGAATTGGGTAGATGGCATAATCCAGAGTTTACATTATTAGAATGGTATCAACTGGGCGTGGATCACCTTGGTTTATTGGCCGAGGTAGATGAGTTGCTGCAATTTTTGGTTGCCTGTCCACCGATACGTATCCGTACCTATCAATCTGTGTTTCAAGAGATCTGTGGTTTTAATCCGCTCCAAACTACTATACAAGCTTTACAAGCATGCGTGCAACAATATGATTTGGACGGTGTATTAGATGCTGCAGAACAAGATGTTGATCAATATCTTTTTTTATTGATGAGCCATGTGATTGAACCTGGTTTGGCCGCTGAACCAGGACCGACTGCTATCGTGGATTTCCCTGCTTCACAAGCGTCCTTAGCTCAGATTATGCATGGATGTGCAGCGCGATTTGAAGTGTATTTTCGGGGCATCGAATTGGCGAATGGGTTTTACGAACTAACCGATCCTGTGGCACAAGCTGCGCGATTTAATCTAGATAATCAAATCCGAACTGCGCAAGGGAAACCCTTGGCAGCCATTGATAACCATTTATTACAAGCATTACACCATGGCTTGCCGCTTTGTTCTGGTGTCGCATTAGGTGTGGATCGCTTGCTAGCTTTGGCGCTGCAGCAATCCAGACTGAGCTCTTGTTTGGCATTTGATTTTTCGAGGGCGTAGAGGTTTATTCGAAAAAAATTATATTTATGAATGAGATATATCAAATATAGGCCTAGACTAATTCACTTTATATATGTTAAATTGCTCATAATGTTAACAGTTGAGTAAAACAATATGGCACAATCTAATGATGAAAGAATATTCGATCTAGAGGTGGAGCTGGAAGAAATGAATGGTTTTGGTCTAGTCGAAAAAGCAGTCACCCAAGTTTATCAACCTATTCAAACTCCCTTCTTAAAAATTTCAGCACGAAAAAGTGCTTTTATAGATGAGATTGATAAATTATTGGAAGAATCTTTGGGGTATGTGTCTAGTATCCAGGAAGAGACAGATGGTCGAAAAATCCTATTAGAAGAAGTGTACAGGGTAAAGGATACAAGTATTTCCAGGACTCAAATGCCAAGTGTTGTTGGTATGTTTAAAGCCCAGAATTTAAATCAAGAAGCGCCAACCCAAAAATCAGTGGCCGTGACTTTCGAATCGTCCCGATCTACCGGTGCTTTTTCCACACTAAAACCGGTCAAACAGAGGGCACAGCAAGGGGGATGGATAGAGGGTTCTGTGTGTATCCAATCGCAAAAATTGCAGTCCAATCTTAGGCAGATTGACCGTCCTACCACTGCGTTTCCTTCGCAGCTTAGGACCACTAACCCTGAGCCGTCACCCTTGCTTGGCGTAAAGCCCGCAAATAAACGCTCCATTTTTCAAGCAGCGGCAGCGAATAATTTAGAATCCTCGAAAGGGGTGAGCCAGCGGCTTGATATGGTCTGAAGCACGAACGGATAGAGAAATATTCCTTAATGGGTCTCCCACTGTTTGATGACAATTTTAACGGTTAATTGATGTCCTAAGAGACGAATTTTATACGGATAATGGTCACGGTAATTGCTATATTCTATGGTGTATCCTGCTTGTTGCAATTTGCTGATGTCACCTGCTGCAGAGCGCGAGATCGCGGTAATGGTGCCAGGTGCTGGTTTGCCCTTGATCCAATGATATAAATGATGCATTGGAAGGCTAATGCCGGTTTCTTTGGCTAATAATTCTTCGGCTTGACGGGCGTGGAGAACATTGTGACCTTCGCGAAAAGTAACCCTATCTGGATGCTGAGTAATCTCCATCGTCTCACTGCCTAACGGTCCTGAAATTAAAATTTGATAATCTTGAGGATTGTTTTGCACCCAATAAAATGTAGCGGTCCAACCCTGTTGTTGATTTTTAGCTGCAATGGCACCTGAGACAATAAAAGCAGGTGCGTGAGAAGAGGGGGGCTGTGTCGATTTTAATGTGGCGCAGCCGCTTAGTATGGCTACGAATGTAAGCGTCCAAAGCATCTTTAGCATGGGATTTCATTCCTGGATTTTATGTGGTAACTATTCAGCACCGTTCAACCTGCACTCAAATCTGATGTTTCACCGAGCGTCCAAAATTGTGGTGAATAGATGTTTTTTATGAAACAATAGCAGCACTTGGGTGAAAAACCAATAAAATAAGTTGAGACTATGAATAATGTTGTCATTTACCCTGGTACGTTTGATCCTATTACCAATGGGCATATTGATATTATTACCCGTGCGGGTAATATTTTTCCAAAAATCCTCGTGGCTGTAGCAAAAAACAGTGTAAAACAACCTTTTTTTTCTTTAGACGCACGCGTAAAATGTATTCAAGATGCTATTGGGCATCTTTCAGGGGTGACAGTGATGCCGTTCGACACTCTATTGGTCGATTTTGCGCGCGAACAGGGTGCCAATATTATCTTACGTGGTTTGCGCACGATGTCTGATTTTGAATATGAATTCCAACTTGCTGGGATGAATCGCAAATTGAGTGCCGATATTGAAACAATATTTCTCACACCCTCTGAGGATTCACGCTTTATTTCTTCTACACTCGTCCGGGAAATTGCTAATTTAGGTGGAGATGTGACGGATTTTGTTCCAAAATCCGTGGTGTTAGCTCTGAAAAAACGCAGTGGATGATAAGCGCACAGACCCTAGCGTTATCTCAATAAATCCTGAATTGCTTGATGAACTTCTGTAATTAACGCATCTTTATGGTCTAAATCAAAACGTGATGCATCGATAGGTTTTCCGATATGGAGCTCAGCTGGTTGATTAAGTCGAAATTGACGCGTACGCGCAGGTAGGATCTGATTGGCGCCACGGATTCCCATGGGAATAATGAGGGCGTTGGTTTTGATGGCTGTGATGAATCCGCCTTTTTTGAACGGTGCTAAAGCGCCAGATTCGGAACGGGTTCCTTCTGGTGCAATCCACATGACAATCCCTGATTCTAACAAATTTTTGACTTTTTCCAGATCTTGGATAGCTTGGCGGCGGTTTTTGCGATCAATGAAGGGGAATTCAGCTGCCACCATACCACCGCCCATAATAGGAATATGCGACAATTCTTTTTTAGCCAACATACGCAACGATGCTGTGGGAAAAGCTTGTAAACTAAGAGGAATGTCAAATAGACTAGCATGATTACACATTAAAATAGTCGCGCGCCCAGGTAGGGGTTCGATGTGATGTGGATTGACCACTATACAGCGAATGCCTAATAATGTGAGCATGCGTTTGGACCAACGTTGCAATTCTGCATTACACCATTGGCGCGTGATGGTACCGAACATAGATTTTAAAATGGCGCGACCACAGGTGTCTGCCATGAACCAAAATGAGGTTAAAATTATCCAAATAGAGTGTAATTTTCCGGCCTGTATGGTGATGGATTTTTTCATGATTACTCGTCGCAAAACATGCAAAATACAACGAATTTTGATGGAAGTCTATACTTAGTAATTCGGTATCTACTCACTCTAACTCTAGACTTTAGTAGAAACGTCAGATTTGAGGGCAGGGTGAATGAAAGGCTTTATTAAAACATGCTGAATAGTTGCGTAATTCGCATATTATTTCCGTTTGTGGTATAATACGTCTAACTTAAACATCTATAGGAGCGGACTCGCGATGTTATATGGTGCATTAAATTTATCATTTTGGGGCTATGTGATAGCCACTATTGTCTTGACCCAAGCTACTATTGCTTCGGTTACTATTTATCTACATCGGCATCAAACTCATCGGGCTTTGGATTTACACCCGGTCATAAGTCATATTTTTCGTTTTTGGTTGTGGTTTACAACGGGGATGGTGACATCGGAATGGGTAGCCATTCATCGTAAGCATCACGCCACGACGGATGTTGAAGGGGACCCACATAGTCCTAAGGTAGTGGGGATTAAAAAGGTTTTTTGGGAAGGAGCCGAATTATATCGGGCTGCACGCAAAGATCGCGAGATGATTGACAAATACTCTCACGGCACCCCAGATGATTGGATAGAAAGAAAGATTTACGCCCCGCATTGCACCAGAGGTTTGATCTTGTTGTTTTTCGTGGATATTTTTCTATTCGGTGTGCCAGGGATTACCATTTTTGCGATACAAATGCTTTGGATTCCTTTATGGGCTGCAGGCGTAGTCAATGGTATTGGCCATTACTGGGGCTACCGTAATTTTGAATGTCCAGACACCGCTACTAACGTATCGCCATGGGGATTTTGGATCGGCGGAGAAGAGCTGCATAATAATCACCATACCTTTGCTTCTTCAGCGAAATTCTCAGTAAAATGGTGGGAGTTTGATTTGGGTTGGATGTATATTTGTATCCTGTCATTTTTAGGTATGGCTAAAGTTAAGAAATTACCGCCCAAATTGATGCAAATTGATGACAAATTGCATGTTGATTTGGATACAGTCAAAGCTGTAGTTGGCAATCGGTTTCAAATTATGGCTAATTACTACAAGGCTGTTGTAGTGCCGATGCTTCAACAAGTAAAGCGGGAACACGTGATTTCCGAGGAAGATAAAAAATTGGTTCAGCGTGCAAATGTTTTATTAAAACGCGACCAGTGTTTATTGTCTCCCAAGTCTACGTCGCATCTGCAAGAATTGTTGGCCCGCTATGAGCAATTGCGAGTCGTTTATGATTATCGTGAATCTTTGCAATATGTATGGCAGAAAACCGCGGGTTCACAAAAAGAATTGGTTGATTCTCTACAGGCTTGGTGTCGACAAGCGGAAGAGTCTGGTTTGGACTCTTTGCGACAGTTCGCACAGCAACTTAAAACTTATGCGCCATTGCCTGCATAATTGAAAACCTTATCTTGAGTCTCTATCTTATCCCCGCTTAGTCGGGGATTTTTTTCAAGACTTACTACGCAAAACTGCCATCTCTTTGTTGGATTTGCTCATCTAAACTTCCTCGTTAAAGACTAAATCCGCCGCGACCATAGGATTTGCGTAAGTCCTGTATTTTAAATTTTTTCTCTTTCAAGCTTAACGGGTTCGTGGTAAATTCTATGAGCACTGTGATCAGATCTTCCTCTTAATAAATACCTAAAGAGATCTTGGTAAAACTTGGTTTTTATGTCAACATATCACTTATCAGACGTTGACTGGTAAGATCTCGTGCAATTTGTCAGCGTATTTATATTATTGTGGATTAAATATTAATTGACTCAAACAATGTAGGTTAGGCCAAGGCCCAATCTTATACAAGTCTTTGATAGATTCTTTATAGCTTAACAAAAAAATTACGGTCGGTTTGTAGTTTGACCATATTGGAGAGGCCTATGAATTGGAGTTTGATGCTGAATGCGTTGCTTTTGATCGGCGTGGTCATTGCTATTGTTCGAACTGTACAAAGTCGACGGCAGCAAGAGTTGCATAAAACTGTGAAAAATATGGTGGCAAGTGGGGCGACAACGAATGCCTCGGATGAAATCATAGCGATTCGTAAGGTGGGTCAGAATACTCAGTCGTCACCGACTTTAAAGCCCACTATTGGTCTTCCTTTGCGTCAACAGTCTCATATGGCGCCAACCCTCCAACAACCCAAGCCAGACGTGCAAAGGCAATCACCTGCCTTAAGTTTGACGCCATCTCAACCTGCAGCTCAAGTGGAGAAAAAAAATCCATCTCCTGCGGCTGAAACCATCATGATATTTTTGTTAGCAAAGTCCAATCGTCAATTGGCAGGTTATGAATTATTGCAAGCCGTATTATCAGCGGGATTTCGTTTTGGGGACGGTGGCCTGTTTCATCGCCATCAATTTCCAAACTGTCAGGGCTCTGTGATGTGTAGTTTGGCTGCTGCCACCCCAACAGGAGTGTTTGATCTGCAAAATATTGGTGGATTTGTGGTACATGGTTTATGTCTATTTATGCAGATTTCAGGACATCGAGAGGTTGATGCTGAACGCTTTGACATGATGTTGGATACAGCAAGAACCTTGAGCGATAGTTTGGATACGCATCTTTTGGATGAATTACGTGAGCCATTATCTGAAAATAGCATTGCTCGATACCATCAAAAATTAATGCTTACTGAAGAACCTGTGGGTGTGGAGTAAAGCTTTAGTTTGAAGTAAAATACTGGAGAGCGTGATCGCCATGACCTCCCTTCCTTCCTATTTATGTTGAACTTTTATGAACCTGAGTGATATAGCCCGTGTTTTGAATGTGTCCTTTACTTTGGATTGTGTATTATCAGGTATCAGCATTGATAGTCGAAAAGTGAAACCGGGAGATTTGTTTGTAGCACTGCGCGGTGAGCGTTTTGATGGGCATGACTATATTGTAGCTGCTGCTCGTTCGGGTGCGATAGCTGTGATTTGTGAGCAGTCGCTTCAAGATGTGACGATTGAGCAATTAGTCGTTACTTCAAGTGTGGAAGCCTTGGCTGCTATTGCGACTTGGTATCGACAAGAATTTACATGTCCCATTATTGCAGTGACAGGGTCGAATGGTAAGACTTCTGTCAAAGAAATGATTGCGCATATTTTACCCCAACCTTCTTTGGCAACAGCGGGTAATTTAAATAACCATATCGGGGTGCCATTAAGTATTTTTCAATTACAGCCAGAGCACCGCTATGCGGTATTTGAACTTGGCGCAAATCATATCGGTGAAATTGCCTATACTGTGGCGATGATCCAACCGCAAGTTGCGCTTATCAATAATATTGCCCCTGCGCATATCGAAGGATTTGGAAGTATCGAAGGTGTCGCGCAAGCCAAAGGTGAAATTTATAAAGGTCTGAGTACAGGCGGGATTGCTGTCGTCAATGATGATGATACCTATGCGCATTTTTGGGATGAAACGATTGCTAGTCATCCGGTGATACGTTTTTCGCAGTCGCATGCTGCAAACGTGTGGGCAAGTGATGTGGTGTTGAATGCCAGTGGTTGCGCGGAGTTTACCTTGAATATATCCGATGAACGTGCTCTGGTGTGCTTGAAAGTACCTGGTTTGCATTCTGTGAGTAACGCTTTGGCTGCGGCAGCGTGTACTCACGCACTTGGAATTTCTCTTTCTGACATTAAGAATGGACTGGCATCTTTTACAGGTGTGTCAGGCCGTATGATGTTTTTTAAAGGTAAAAAGCAAGCTACGATTATTGATGATACCTATAATGCGAATTTACGTTCTACGCTTGCCGCAGTACAAGTGTTGGCAAATTGCTCGGGAGTACGCATTTTAGTTTTAGGCGATATGGCAGAATTAGGAGCATGGAGTGAGCAGCATCATGAAGCAGTCGGTATTGCTGCTCGAGAACAAAGGATTGATGGGTTGCTGACGTGTGGAAAGCTAGGCGTTAAATCGGCGCTTGCTTTTGGGTCCGGTGGTAAGCACTATACAAATCAGCATGAATTAACTGAAGATTTATTGCGGCGTTTGGATTCTGACACAACAGTCTTAGTAAAAGGTTCAAGATCAGCTGCGATGGAAAACATCGTTCAAGAGCTTATTTAAAGGAAAAAGCGATGCTTTATTGGATTACACAACTATTACAGATGCATTATCACTCGTTCCGGGTATTTCAGTACATCACCTTCCGTTCTATTTTGGCTGCATTGACGGCGTTATTAGTGGGGCTCCTTTGCGGTCCGTTGACGATTCGTTGGTTAAGAGGTCTACAAATTGGACAAATGATTCGAGATGATGGTCCAAAAAGTCATTTCTCCAAAGCGGGTACACCCACGATGGGCGGTGTTTTGATCTTGCTGGCGATAACGGTGAGCACACTGTTATGGGGGGATTTACACCAAAAAAGTCTATGGGTTGTACTAGGGGTTACCTTAAGTTTTGGTGTAATTGGCTGGGTCGATGATTATCGCAAATTGATTTTGAAAAATAGCAAAGGCTTATCAGCGCGGTGGAAGTATTTTTGGCAATCACTGATTACTATTATTACCTTAGTTTATCTGATGTATAACTCTAGTATCCCGTTACACTCTCAATTAACCATTCCTTTTCTCAAGTCCAATTTTATCTATTTAGGCATATTTTTTCCGATATTTGCGTATTTTGTGATAGTGGGTGCGAGTAACGCAGTGAATTTGACCGATGGATTAGATGGATTAGCCATTATGCCCATTGTCATGGTGGCAGGTGCACTAGGGATTTTTGTCTACGCAGCTTCAAATGTTTTGGATGCGCATTATTTAGGGATTCCTTTTGTTCCTAATACGGGTGAAATTACTATTTTTTGTGCTTCAGTCGTCGGCGCTGGTTTGGGGTTTCTTTGGTACAATGCGTATCCTGCTCAAATATTTATGGGCGATGTGGGATCATTATCTTTGGGCGCCGCATTGGGAACCATTGCATTGCTGATTCGCCAAGAATTAGTTTTGATGATCATGGGCGGATTATTTGTGATTGAAACCGTTTCAGTGATTCTCCAAGTGTGCTATTTCAAATATACTCATGGGAAGCGTCTATTTCGCATGGCACCCTTGCATCATCATTTCGAGTTGAAAGGGTGGACAGAACCCAAAGTTATTGTGCGATTTTGGATTATAACGGTGATCTTTGTGTTGTGTGGCTTGGCGACACTCAAACTTCGATAGAGAACATTATGCATCCTGAGCATTACTTAGTAATCGGTTTGGGCAAAACAGGACAGTCTGTTGCTCGATATTTACAACGGCATCATCTTAGTTTTTCCGTGTTTGATACGCGCAAAGCACCTGAGGCGGTAGCAGAATTTAGAGCAGAATTTCCGGATGCGGCTGTTTTTTTAACGACGTTTCCCGAAGACAAATTAGCGCAAATTTCTGCAATGATTGTGAGTCCTGGTGTGCCATTGGAAACACCTTGTATTGTAGCCGCCAAATTATTGAAGATTCCTGTGTATGGCGATATTGAATGTTTGGCGCGCAAAATTCCTGGCAAGCAAGTCATTGCGATTACCGGGACCAATGGAAAATCGACTGTAACCACTTTGGTAGGCTTAATGGCACAAGCATTTGGTCTCAAGACTGCGGTTGCGGGAAATATTGGTACGCCAGTGTTGGATTTACTCGCAGATGAGAATGACTATGCAGTCTGGGTTTTAGAGCTATCCAGTTTTCAATTGGATGTGACAGAGTCGTTATGCCCGACTGCGGCTACGATTTTGAATATTACGCCCGATCATTTGGATCGCCATCATACCATAGAAGCTTATATTGCTGCCAAGCAAAGGGTCTATCATCATGCTGTATCGATGGTCTATAATCGCGAAGATGAATTGACCAAATCGGATACGCCAAAGACACAGCAGGTGACCAGCTTTGGTTTGAATCCTCCTTCCGATGGGGAGTGGGGTGTATTGCAAGACCAAAATGACTGGTATCTCGCTTATGGGCAGACGCGTATTTTAGCCGTCAGTGACTTACGGATCAAAGGTCGACATAATTGGGCAAATGCCTTAGCTGCTTGTGCTTTGGTACACCCTTTGGGCATTCCATTTGCTTTGATGCGTGAAGTATTGATGACTTTTTCTGGCCTACCTCATCGAAGCCAATGGGTGCGTACGTTGGATGCTGTGGATTGGATCAATGATTCTAAAGGAACCAATGTGGGCGCGACGCAATCTGCTATTGCTGGAATTGGCGAGGCTATTTCTGGGAAGATAGTCTTGATTGCGGGTGGTCAGGGTAAGGGTGCTGATTTTAGATTTTTACGAGATGTGGTGGCGAAGCATGTCCGCGCTTTGGTGTTGCTTGGACAGGACGCAGATATATTGGAAGCATCGTTATCGGATTTGGTTCCAGTAAAACGCATCAATACAATTGAAGAGGCAGTTCAAGCTGCACGCGATATTGCATTGTCGGGGGATGTGGTTTTACTATCACCTGCCTGTGCCAGTTTGGATATGTTCCGAGATTTTAATCATAGGGGTCAGGTGTTTACTGATTTGGTGGGAAAACTATAATGTTAGGCCGGAATCGAATCAAATCTACTTTTGGAGCGCCAGTTTTATATGATCGCTGGCTAATTGTCGCTGTATTAGGCTTGATAGTTTTGGGTTTGATGATGGTTGCTTCCAGTTCGGTGATGATTTCTACCAAATTTTATCATCAACCCTTTCACTTCTTGCTGCGCCAAGCGATTTATTTGTTCGTAGGCTTTGTGTTGGCTGTCGTGGTCATGCGGATTGATAGTAGTCTTTGGGAACGTTACAGCGTTCCTTTGCTATTTGTGTGTTTGATAATGTTGGTACTGGTCCTCGTTCCGGGTATTGGCCGTGTCGTCAATGGGAGTAGACGTTGGTTGTCGTTGGGGCCGATTGGTGTCCAAGTGTCTGAATTAGCTAAAATTACGATGATAATTTATGTGTCAGGCTATTTGGTCCGTCAAGAAGAGCAAGTTAAACAAAATATCATGGGTTTCCTCAAACCTATGGTGATTATGATGGTGATGGCTTTTTTGTTATTGTTAGAGCCGGATTTTGGCGCAACCGTTGTGATCGTGCTCACTGTTATGGCAATGTTGTTTTTAGTGGGCGTAAAACTGAGATATTACATTGGGTTGCTAATCTTAGTTGGTTTAAGTATGGTGTTTTTGGCGGTATCGTCTCCCTATAGAATGGCGCGGTTGACCGCATTTTTGAATCCTTGGGCGGATCAATTTAATAGTGGGTACCAATTAACACAATCCCTGATAGCGTTTGGTCGCGGCGGGTGGCTGGGTGTTGGGTTAGGCGAGAGTGTGCAAAAAATGTTTTATTTGCCAGAATCATACACGGATTTTATTTTTGCAGTATTGGCGGAAGAATTTGGATTATTGGGCATTCTCTTAGTGCTTTTGTTATACAGTGTTGTCGTATGGCGTGGATTAATGATTGGTTACGTTGCCTATTGCAGTGGCCGTAGACAATTTGCGGCATTTGCAGCATATGGGATTACATTTTGGTTAGGGTTACAAGCAGTGATCAATATGGGGGTTAATTTGGGGCTATTGCCTACCAAAGGGCTCACTTTGCCGTTTCTAAGTTATGGCGGCGCAAGTTTGATTGTGAACTGTATTGTGGTGGCTTTGTTATTGCGCATTGATCACGAAAATAGATGGCAAGAATTAGGGTTGGATTAAGACAAATGCAAAAAACGACAACAGTTTTTCATTCTCCCAAAATGGGTAGGATTAAACGCATCCATTTTGTAGGAATTGGCGGTGCGGGTATGTGTGGCATTGCCGAAGTACTTTTGAATGAAGGCTATCAGATTTCTGGCTCAGATTTGGGTGAGAACAAAGTGGTGATGCGCTTACGTGATTTGGGTGCAACGGTCATGCTCGGTCATCATGCTGAAAATGTTCAACATGCCGATGTGGTTGTGCGTTCAACAGCCATTAAAGATGACAACCCAGAAATACAAGCTGCACATGCTAAAATGATACCGGTGATTCCTCGTGCCGCGATGTTAGCGGAATTGATGCGCTTTAGATATGGTATTGCAATAGCTGGAACGCATGGAAAAACAACTACCACGAGTTTGGTGACCAGTTTATTGTCAGAGGGAGGACTGGATCCTAGCTTTGTGATTGGTGGAAAACTAACGAGCTGTGGCTCCAATGCGCAATTAGGCACCTCGCAGTATTTTGTTGCGGAAGCAGATGAAAGTGATGCATCCTTTTTATTGTTAAAACCCATGATTGCAGTGGTAACCAATATTGATGCTGACCATATGGAAACCTATCAAGGTAGCTTTGATCAGTTGCGTAAAACATTCGTTGAGTTTTTACATCATTTACCTTTCTATGGTTTAGCCGTTGTTTGTATTGAAGATCATGAGATCCGACGTATTATGCCTTCCATTCAACGACCTACTTTGACTTATGGGTTTAGAGAAGGTGCACATTACCGTGCGTTAAATTGGAATCAGCAGGAGTTGCTAAGTACATTTGAGGTGCACAGACCTGCACCGCATGGCGTTTTGAATATTCAATTTAAATGGCCTGGTCGACATAATGTATTAAATGCTTTGGCGGCGATCGCAGTGGCAACTGAACTGGGCGTTGATGATCAATCGATCATCAAGGGCTTGTACCAGTTCGCTGGGGTTGGAAGGCGATTTCAAATCTTAGGGGAGCGTAAGTTTGCTGGTGGCAAGGCGCTGATTGTAGATGACTATGGGCATCATCCCCGAGAGATTAAAGCCACGATTGATGCTTTTAGGGCTGTCTGGCCAAATAAGCGTTTGATTCACGTATTTCAACCGCATCGCTATACGCGTACGCGCGATTTATTTAATGATTTTGTGGATGTTTTGCAATTGAGTGATGAACTGTTATTGTTCGATATTTATTCCGCTGGCGAGCCAGTCATAGCAGGCATTAATAGTGAGGCACTGTGCCAAGAAATTAACTCTATTTCGCACAAAGCTACGATCGTAAATGAGCAAAATTTGGAAGAGCATTTGAATCGGCTGATAGGGCCTAATGATGTGATTTTGGCTCAAGGAGCAGGGACCATCAGTGGTATTATCAACAATCTTGTTCCGAGAGATCCCGCAGCATGAATCAGCCTGTTGTCATCAACCAAGCTACCTTGAAAGGCGAATTGTTGAGAGATGAGCCATTAGCGCATTACACAACATGGCGTGTTGGCGGTGCTGCTCGGCTGTTATATAAACCTGCCGACATTGACGATCTGGCCAATTTTTTACAGCAGTGTCCTGTGACTGAACCCATTGTTTGGATAGGCTTGGGCAGTAATTCTCTCATCAAAGACGGAGGTTTTGCTGGCATTGTGGTTATTACCCAAAACTGCTTGAATAATCTGACTCAAATTGCTGAAGATTTGGTCCGAGTTGAGGCGGGGGTGTCGTGTGCTAAAATGGCGCGATTTTGTACGCGACAGCATTTGACTGGTGGCGAATTTTGGGCGGGCATCCCTGGTACGATGGGGGGGGCGTTGCGGATGAATGCAGGCTGTTTTCATAAAGAGACTTGGGAATCGGTAGTGGAAGTCGAAACCATCACGCGTCTAGGTGAGCGCCGCGTCCGGCAGCCGAGTGAATTTAAAATTGATTATAGAAGTGCGTTGGGTCTTGATCCGGGTGAATGGTTTGTTGCAGCGACTTGTCGCTTGATCCCCGGCGACCAAGCGCATTCTGCGGCACTGATTAAAGAATTATTAGCGCATCGCGCCGCGACGCAACCTATCAATGAGTTGAATTGTGGCTCGGTCTTTCGGAATCCCCCTAATCAATTTGCGGCCAAACTCATTGAATCGTGTGGGTTAAAAGGGCATCAAATCGGGGAGGCCATGGTTTCACAAAAACATGCAAATTTCATTATTAATCATGCAGGGAAAGCATCGGCAAAAGATATCGAACAATTGATAGATTTTGTTCGTCAAACTGTTTATGCCAAGACGGGTATCGAATTGATACAAGAAGTGCATGTTATTGGAGAAGAGTAATGTCCGACTTAATTAAATTAGTGTTACTGTACGGAGGCAAATCGGGTGAGCATGAAATCTCATTGCGTTCTGCCGCTTCGGTCTTGGCAAATTTGAGTCCACAAAAATATCAGATTATCCCGGTTGCTATGGACAAATCAGGCTGTTGCTTTCAAACAGACTATCAAACTTTGTTGGCCTACTCCGATGTATTACCCGTACGCACACCTGAGTCTGTTCCGTTGCCAGGTTTGATCAAAGATGGTCGCTTGGCCATTGATGCGCAAGTCATTTTTCCCGTGGTGCATGGCCCTTTGCTTGAAGATGGTTGTCTGCAGGGAATTTTCGAGCATGCAAACGTGGCTTATGTGGGTTGCGATGTATTATCTTCTGCGATCGGTATGAATAAAGATGTCGCACGCCGCTTGTTGGGGTCCGATCTGGTATCTACTGCGCGTTATCGAGTATTACTCAGTGCATTGTCTCAGGAGAGGAAGCAAGTTATTTGCCAAGAAGTCGTGACAGCGTTGGGTTGGCCTCTGTTTGTCAAACCTTGTTCGTTAGGCTCGAGTGTTGGAATTCATAAAGCGCATGATTGGGATCAGTTGTTGGCTGCTGTAGCGGATGCGAGTCGCTATGATCGCGATGTACTCATTGAAGAGTATATCCAAGGGCGTGAGATTGAATTGGCGGTTTTAGAAAGCCAAATACCAGGGCAAGCGCCGCGCGTTAGCATTGCGGGTGAAATTGAGGTTCATCATGTGGATAAGTTTTATTCTTACTCGGCAAAATATTTAGAGAGTGATAGTAGTCAATTACATATTCCAGCGGCTCTTAATTCGCAATTAATGCAACGTTTACAAACGATAGCTGGAGAAATATTTTTACGGTTAAAATGTAGAGGCATGGCGCGGGTTGATTTTTTTGTGAATGATAAAACGGGTCAAATATATTTTAATGAAATTAATACGCTTCCAGGTTTTACGTCTATTAGCATGTATCCCAAATTGTGGGAAGCAAGTGGACTGCCTTATCCGCGTTTATTAGATGAGTTGGTAGATTTAAGTTTGCTGCATCAGCGCGAAAAAGAACGAATGGAAACTCAATACAGGATTTAGATATGGCAAAGCCGGCGCGAATACTGCGGGACCAATTTTTTTTATCGATGCTAGTTGTTTGTGCAGTATTACTTATGGCAAGATTGGCATATTTGTATCTAGCCAATCCAGAAAATTTTCCAATCAGTACTTTTAAAATCGAAGCTAGTTATCAACACATTACGCGCAAGACTTTAGAGGGTATTTTGGAAAAATACACCCATAAGGGGTTTTTTTCCATTTCTGTTAGAGATTTAAGAACTGAATTAGCTGATTTGTATTGGACGGATACAGTAGATGTCGCACGCATATGGCCGGATACTTTAAAAATTAAAGTCATAGAAAAACGACCTGTGGCAATCTGGAACCATGTGCTCATGACCGCAGATGGCTTATTATTTGACTTAAGTCCTGCTGAGTGGCAAAAAGAAGCGAATGCGGAGCATTTGCCAGAATTGAACGGACCCAAGAATCAACAACTAGATGTCTTACAAATGTTTCAAAAATTGAGTAAGCTATCTGAAACTTTTGGCTTGCATGCCAATTCGTTGGCTTTGCGAGATAATCGGGCCTGGGAATTGGGCTTAACCAATGGCGTGTTATTACGTTTAGGAAAACAAGATGTTGAGTCGCGACTACAACGTTTTTGTTTGAGCTATTCGGTTGTGTTTGGGGATAAATTAGAGCAGTTAGCGGTGGTAGATTTACGCTATGTTCATGGAATGGCGGCACAATGGAAAGATACGCCAAAATAGGACGGGAAGGTTTGGGTTTGAGTATCTATTCACCACAACTCTTGACGCTCGGTGAATAGTTACAGGTTTGAGTACTAATTATTGGGAACATGATGGCAAAAAAAACTGAAAGAAATATTATTACAGGATTGGATATTGGTACTTCAAAAGTCGTAGCGTTGGTTGGTGAAATCAACCCAGACGGTTCTTTGGAGTTGATTGGGATTGGGCGTCACGCTTCTCGAGGACTCAAACGAGGGGTCGTGGTAGATATTGAGGCAACTGTTAGCTCTATTCAGCGCGCTGTCCAAGAAGCTGAACTGATGGCGGGATGCGAAGTGCGTTCTGTATTTACTGGCATCGCGGGTAGTCATATTCGTAGCTTAAGTTCACATGGCATTGTGGCTATTCGTGATTCAGAAGTGTCGCAAATTGATGTGGAGCGCGTCATTGATGCTGCAAAGGCAGTTGCAATTCCTGCAGATCAAAAAATACTGCACATTTTACCGCAAGAATTTATAATTGATAATCAACGGAATATCCGTGAACCTGTTGGCATGGCAGGCGTCCGTTTAGAAGCGCGCGTTCATTTGGTAACCGGCTCAGTTTCTGCTGCACAAAATATTGCAAAATGTGTGCGCCGATGTGGTTTAGACGTGGCTGATATTATTTTAGAGCCGTTGGCTTCCAGTCATGCGGTGTTAACCGACGATGAAAAAGAGCTGGGCGTATGTCTGATAGATATTGGTGGCGGTACCACTGATATTGCCATTTTTCATGGTGGCGCAATTCAATATACTGGCGTGATTCCGATTGCTGGTGATCAAGTGACCAATGATATTGCGATGGCTTTGCGTACCCCAAGCAAATCTGCTGAATCGATTAAATTGAATTATGGTTCAGTATCGCCAGAAAGTTTAAACTCCACTCAAATGATTGAAGTGAGCAGTATGAATGATCGGTCTGGGCGTAAAATTCCAACCAAAATGTTATCAGATGTGGTATCTGCACGTTATGAAGAATTATTTAATATGGTGCGTGCTGAGATACAACGGAGTGGTTATCATGATTTGATAGCAGCAGGGATTGTGTTAACTGGAGGTGCTTCCAGTGTGAGTGGCGCTATTGAATTGGCTGAGCTATGTTTTCAAATGCCTGTTCGACTTGGTTCTGCAGAAAATATTGTAGGTTTGTCTTCGGAAATAGTGAGTGATCCCAGTTTTGCGACCGTGGTGGGACTATTATTGCACGGGTTTCAACAACAGTATGACAACTACAGTGTGCGTGCTTCAGGAGGGAAAACAGATGGGGTATGGACGCGAATGAGAAAATGGTTTAATGTGAATTTTTAATCCAGAATAATTTAGGTTGATGGTTCTAGAATTGTCAACAATAAACTAGAGAGTGTTGGCAACTCACCAAATCGATTCAGAATAAGGCAATTATGGAGCGCTGTAGCATACGCCAAGTATGTAAAATAACAGGACAAAAGCGCTTTGTTTCGAACAGTATTGCGGACTAGTCAACAGTCCCTAAAGCTTTCAGCTAAGAGGAATAATATAATGTTTGATATGACAGAGATCATGCAAGACAGTGCGGTTATAAAGGTGGTTGGTGTTGGTGGCGGCGGCGGCAATGCTGTTGAGCACATGGTGGCAGAAAATATTGAGGGTGTTGATTTTATATGCGCTAACACTGATGCGCAAGCGTTACGAAATTCAAAAGCCAAAGTCATTATCCAATTGGGTAACGAATTGACTAAAGGATTGGGTGCGGGCGCCAATCCACAAATTGGTCGTCAAGCAGCAGAAGAAGATCGTGAGCAAATCAAGCAAGTGTTGTTGGGTGCAGATATGGTGTTTATTACTGCTGGGATGGGGGGAGGCACTGGTTCAGGTGCAGCGCCTGTGTTTGCCGAAGTGGCTAAAGAATTGGGTATTCTGACCGTTGCGGTTGTGACGAAGCCTTTTTCTTTTGAAGGTAAGCAGCGTGCTTTGGCTGCGGAAGAAGCTATCCGTGCTTTGTCGCAAAATGTTGATTCTTTGATCACCATTCCAAACAATAAATTATTAAGTGTTTTAGGTAAAAATATTTCTTTGCTGAATGCGTTTAAAGCTGCTAATAACGTTTTATTAGGTGCTGTCAAAGGTATTTCAGATTTGATTACTCGTCCTGGTTTAATCAATGTGGATTTTGCTGACGTACGGACTGTGATGTCAGAAATGGGTATGGCCATGATGGGAACAGGGTGCGCATCCGGAGATCAGAGGGCGCGTCGTGCTGCCGAGGCTGCAATCGCTTCTCCTCTATTAGAAGACATCAATTTTTCTGGCGCACGTGGTATTTTGGTTAATATTACTGCTGGTATGGATATGTCTATCGGTGAGTTTGAAGAAGTGGGTGATGTAGTAAAAGAATTTATTTCTGATGAGGCCACTGTGGTGGTGGGAACGGTGATTGACCCATTGATGACGGATGAGCTGCGTGTCACGGTCATTGTGACAGGTCTAGGGGATTCGCCTCGTCATCATCGTGGTGCTTTATCGAACAAATCTGCGCCTGTTTTTGAAAGTAGACGTGGAGAGGGGTCTTTCGACTATCAGCAATTAGAACGGCCTGCGGTGCTCAGAAAGCAATCGGGAGTGACAAATCCTACAAAAAATGCGCCTGCGCAAGAAACCTTGCCTGATGTGGATTATTTAGATATTCCAGCATTTTTGCGGCGCCAAGAAGAGGAAGTTTAGGCTTATCGCATATCACCCTGAGCGTAATGAGGGCTCTCCGAGCATATGGCTTTTAGTTGGAGATTTTTCGTTATGCTCGGGATGGAGTATGCGGTGAGCGTTACCAAATCGTATTTTAAAAAGTCGGGTTATCATGCCTAAACGTACAGACATTCAGTCTATCTTAATTCTTGGTGCGGGTCCTATTGTGATTGGACAGGCCTGTGAGTTTGACTATTCTGGTACACAAGCTGTACGCGCCTTAAAAAAAGAAGGTTACCGTATTATTCTGATTAATTCTAATCCGGCCACCATTATGACGGATCCTGAATTAGCCGATGCTACGTATATCGAGCCAGTATTGTGGCCAGAAGTAGCCGCCATCATAAAAAAAGAACGACCTGACGCACTCTTGCCCACTATGGGTGGTCAAACTGCTTTGAATTGCGCGCTAGATTTGGTACGGCATGGTGTATTGGACGAGTACCAAGTGCAATTGATTGGAGCCAGTCAAGAAGCCATCGATAAAGCAGAAAACCGAGACAAATTTCGTTTGTTGATGCAAGAAATTGGCTTGGAGATGCCTCGGTCGATGATTGCTCATAATCTGGATGAGGCAATGCTCGCTGTAGAGTATTTGGGATTCCCTGCTATCATTCGGCCTTCCTTTACTATGGGTGGTTCCGGAGGGGGAATTGCGTATAATTTTGAGGAATTTAACAGCATTTGCCAACGAGGCTTAGACCTCTCTCCGACTCGGGAGTTACTGATTGATGAGTCAGTTCTTGGCTGGAAAGAGTATGAGATGGAAGTGGTGCGCGATCGTAATGATAATTGCATCATTGTGTGTAGCATTGAGAACCTTGATCCCATGGGTGTGCATACAGGGGATTCTATTACGGTAGCCCCGGCTCAAACTTTAACGGATAAAGAATATCAAAGGATGCGTGATGCTGCTATCAAAGTGTTGCGTGCGGTGGGTGTTGATACGGGTGGGTCTAATGTTCAATTTGCAGTGAATCCAGAAGATGGTCGTCTCTTGGTCATTGAAATGAATCCCCGTGTTTCGCGCAGCTCGGCTTTGGCTTCCAAAGCAACCGGGTTTCCAATTGCTAAAATCGCAGCTTTGTTGGCAGTAGGATACACCCTAGATGAACTAAAAAATGATATCACCGAGGGTAAAACGCCGGCTTCTTTTGAGCCGACTTTAGACTATGTGGTTACCAAAATGCCACGATTTAATTTTGATAAATTCCCGCAAACCCCTAAAACACTGACTACGCAAATGAAGTCGGTCGGTGAGGTGATGGCGATTGGTGCTAATTTTCAAGAGTCTTTGCAAAAAGCTATCCGAGGTTTAGAAATCGACCGTTATGGTTTGCAGTCTCTATTAGCGGATGAAGAAAAGTCAGTGATGCTGGGTTATCTTCAAGAACCGACGCCGGATCGACTGTGGTATATCGCGGACGCATTTCGCCAGGGTCTGACTTTGGAAAAAATTCATGAAGAGTCTCGCGTGGATCCATGGTTTTTAGCGCAAATTAGAGAGCTGGTTGAATTTGAACAAGAGATTGTGGGGAAAAAACTGTCTGATTTAGATGCGCCTTTGTTGCGTTTGTTAAAACAGCGCGGTTTTTCCGATATTTATTTGGCTCAATTGTTAGACTGTGATGAGTCTGCTGTTCGACAACACCGATGGTCGCTGGACATCAGACCCGTCTATCAACGGATTGATTCCTGTGCTGCAGAATTTGCTAGTAATACTGCCTATCTTTATTCTTGTTATCAGACTGTCTGCGAAGCACAACCGACTTGGTCGCGTCCTAAAATTATGATTTTGGGCGGTGGTCCTAATCGGATTGGTCAAGGCATTGAGTTTGATTACTGTTGTGTTCATGCTGCGTTTGCATTACGCGAAGCAGGTTATGAAACGATTATGGTGAATTGCAATCCTGAAACGGTTTCTACCGATGTCGATACGACTGATCGCTTGTATTTTGAACCGGTGACTTTGGAAGATATTTTAGAGGTGTACGCGAAGGAGCAGCCATTGGGTGTGATTGTCCACTATGGGGGGCAAACGCCGTTAAAATTGGCTCAAGCTTTGGCCGAAAACGGCGTCAACATTTTAGGAACTTCACCCGATGCCATTGACGAAGCAGAAGATCGAGAAAGATTTCAGCAATTGGTGACACGTCTGGGCTTAACCCAGCCCGCGAATGGTACTGTTCGCAGTGAAGAAGCTGCAATTGAATTGGCCAACCGCATTGGTTACCCCTTGGTGGTACGACCCTCTTATGTTCTCGGTGGGCGTGCGATGGAGATTGTGTATCAAGAGGCTGATTTGCGTCATTATTTGGAAAAAGCCGTACATGTGTCGCATGACTCTCCGGTGTTGTTGGACAAGTTTTTGGAAGATGCGATTGAAGTTGATATTGACGCGGTTTGTGATGGCAAGGATGTATTGGTTGGCGCAGTGATGGAGCATATCGAGCAAGCGGGTATTCATTCTGGGGATTCTGCGTGTACGTTGCCGCCCTTTAGTTTGTCTATAGTGGTGCAGGAAGATCTGAAAGACCAAGTAACCCGAATGGCGCAAGCATTGCATGTCGTAGGGTTGTTGAACGTTCAGTTTGCAATTCAAGGTGATGATATTTACGTATTAGAAGTCAACCCGCGCGCATCTCGAACTGTCCCGTTTGTTTCCAAAGCCACTGGATTACCCTTGGCAAAAATTGCGGCGCGGTGCAAAATTGGTCAATCTTTAAAACAGCAAGGCTTGTTTAAAGTTCAACAAACCCCAGGGTTTTATGCTATCAAATTACCCGTTTTTCCGTTTATCAAATTTTCTGGAGTCGATTCTATTTTAGGTCCAGAAATGAAATCGACAGGAGAAGTCATGGGTATTGCAAAGCGCTTTGGGCAAGCTTATGCTAAAGCTCAACGCGGTGCGGGTTGTGATATCCCATCTCGACGTTGCGCGTTTTTATCCGTGCGAGATACTGATAAATCACGGATCGGAGAAATTGCTAAGCGTTTGATAGCATTAGGTTTTGAAATTATTGCAACCAGAGGGACTGCAGCGGTGATCAAAGCCGCAGGCATTCCTTGCCAGCCTGTATTTAAAGTGGCAGAGGGTAGACCGCATATAGTAGATTATATTAAGAACCTTGAGATTGATTTTATTGTCAATACTACGGATGGTAAGCAAGCCATCGCCGATTCGTTTGAAATTCGGAGATCAGCGTTGCAATACAATATAAGTTATACTACAACATTGTCCGGAGCTGAGGCAGCTTGTTTGGCAATGAAATACGAAGACAGAGAGACTGTCACACGATTACAAGATTTACTTGCGAGGTTCAGTTATGAAACATCCTATGACGCTTGAGGGTTCTGACTCTCTAAAATCAGAATTGCACCGTTTAAAAACGATTGAAAGACCCCGAATCATTGAAGCCATTGCCGTGGCACGCGCACATGGCGATTTAAAAGAAAATGCAGAGTATCATGCTGCACGAGAAGAGCAAAGTTTTGCAGAAGGAAGGATTATTGAGCTAGAAGCGAAGCTGGCGCATGCACAAATTGTGGATACCAGTCGCTTGCCAAATAATGATAAAGTGGTATTCGGTGCTACGGTGACATTATTGCATGTTGAATCGGACGCTGAAGTCGCTTATCGCATTGTGGGCGAAGATGAGGCCAATATCAAATTAGGAAAAATATCTTATCAATCTCCCATCGGACGCGCTTTGATCGGCAAAAGCCTAGATGATACGGTGCTGGTGAACACACCTGGTGGCACGGTGGAATATGAGATCATAGGCGTTAAATACTCTTAAGGTGCCATTTTTGAAATCGCGACGAAGAATAATACAGCTGCGATGATGAATTAGAAAACTATAGAAACGGGACAGAACTGGATGTTATTTCTGGCCCGTTCATAAACTCAACATGCTCGCGCACAACACCATAAATCCACTCTGCGGACACCAGCTTGTTTAAGCGTTTTGGCGACTGCATTGGCAGTGGCTCCGGTTGTAAACAAATCATCAATTAAAGTGATATGCTGATAGGGTAACGCTCCTGCTTGAAAGGCATGTAGAAGATTGGTGCGCCTTTGTTTGGCATCTAAACCTGCTTGGGCCTGCGTGGGTAAAATTTTGGTGCATCCTTGGAATACACAGGGTTTCTGGATGAGGGTGCTTAGGTTCTGGGCGAGAATAGCGGCTTGATTAAACCCTCTGGTTTGTAAACGCTTACCATGCAAGGGGATAGGAATTAAGCATTCTGTGGCATCGTCTTCGTCTTTGGCTTCTAACATCAGCTGGGTCAGAAAAGATGCCCAATATAAAGCTGCCTCATATTTGAATGCATGGAGCAACGTTCTTAGGGGCTCGGTAAAGCGATAGGCTGTGTAAACGCGATCTAGATCGGGTGGTTTGACACTGCAGGCACCACAGATTAAGGGTGTTTTTTGTGGGAGCGGGATAGCACAGGAGCGGCACGCAGGTCCTAGCGGATCGAGCAGGGCAATGCATGCGTCACAAATAGCGTATTGATTCCGATGGTATTGCCGACAGATTCGGCATGCAACGGCTAATCGTGTTGGGGTGCGAGTGAACATATCTTATTCCATTTTTCGTTGAACTGAGTATTTTGTGGTAAACTCCGGCTTTCATTTTAATTGTTTTGGTTATGAAATCAATATTAGAAATTGGCCAATCCTTTAATGCGCATGCCGGTGAGTATGAGGCTGAGGCTCAGGTGCAATTGGAAATTGGTCAACGCTTATTTGAGCGTTTAGACTATTTAAAAATGTCACCGCGCACTATTTTAGATATAGGCTGTGGACCAGGAACGTTTTTGACGCAATTAGCCAAACGTTATCCTAAAGCAGAAATTGTGGCCCTCGATATCGCGCATTCTATGCTGTCGATCGCTAAAGCCAAGCAGACAACTACCGATTCATGGCATATCATCAATGCTGATATGCACCAAATGCCTTTTGCGAATGACCAATTTGATTTGATTTTTTCAAATCAGGTTTTACATTGGACGCATTCACTCCCTGCAGTGCTTGGCGAATGGCAGCGTATTTTACGGCCGGATGGCTGCTTATTGTTTTCTACATTGGGCCCCGATACTTTTCAAGAATTGAGACAAGCGTTTCAGCAAGTCGATGCTCATGCGCATGTGAATACATTTTATGATATGCATCACGTTGGAGATTGTTTGTTGAAGCAAGCGTTTGCGGATCCAGTAGTCGATATGGAAGTGATATCCGCTCATTATGATTCATTGAAAAGCATGCTGGGTAATATAAAATCTCAAGGCGTCAAAAACATCCACGAAAAGCGTAAATCTGGGTTAATGGGCAAAGATGCATGGCGTAAATTTGAAGAGTTTATGGCATTGACGCAGACGCTCACGCACAAATATCCATTAACGTATGAAGTGGTCTACGGCCATGCTTGGAAATCTGCGCATCAGCGTGTTCACCATGGCGGGGAAACCACCATTAGTATTGCCGAACTGAAGGCGTCTTTGCCTTCGCAACGGGTTTAGTTAATTGTGCGTAATCCTCAACCTGCAGCAAAGGATCACTAGAAAACGCAGACCGCTTTTACGATGAAGTGATCCGTCGTTTTACTCAGGACGTGTAGTGGATGAGTAGCACGTGACAAAATATCGATAAAATGAGATGCTAAAAGTCAGCTTGTTGTTTTGAGATTTTTTGTTATGGAATTTCAGAGTCTTTATACTGCCCATCAGCCTGATTCCGAAGGGTTTATCCATTATTCTGCTGCTGAGAATAAGGTATGGCAGCAATTATTTTCTCGGCAAAAAAAGCTGATAGTGGGGCGAGCTGTGGATGATCATCTGGCTGGCTTAGATGCGCTGCAACTCACTGAAGATCGCATTCCCCAGTTGCCTGAAATCAATCAGCGTTTGGCAAATTTAACCGGCTGGGAAGTAGCGCCAGTTCCTGCCTTGATTTCTGCACGTGCTTTTTTTGAATTATTGGCAGCACGCCGATTTCCTGCAGCCACTTTTATCCGCACCCAAGAAGAATTAAATTATGTGAAAGAGCCTGATATTTTTCATGAAATTTTTGGGCATTGCCCTTTGTTGGTAGAACCGACTTATGCGGATTTCATGCAAAATTATGCGCAATTGGTCTTAACCCTACCTGAAACAGATTGGCCGTTACTCCAGCGCTTATTTTGGTTTACCGTAGAATTTGGTTTGATTGAGACACCCCAAGGGTTACGTGCTTATGGCGGCGGAATTTTATCCTCTGTGACAGAAACAGTGTACTGTGTCGAAAGCTCGATTCCGCTGCGGATTTTCTTTGATCCTTTGGCTGCATTACGTACGCCGTATCGCATTGACCAACTGCAAACCACCTATTTTGTGATTAAGGATTTCGCGCAATTATATGCGATGACGCAAGCAAATTTGCCGGATATCCTCACTCAAGCCAGAAGCTTGGGAGAATTTCCAGCATTGTTTTCTATTGAGGCACTCAGTCCTAATATTCATATCCACGCTTGTTGAACGCAAGGGTTATGCTAGGCGTGTGATACCGATTGTAAAATAAGCAAAGTCTTGTTAAGATGGTTCCATATTTTGTATTTATTGATGCAATTAAAGGAGTATCGTTTGATTAATGTACTCATTGTAGATGACCATGCTTTGGTGAGAATGGGTATTCGACGGTTATTAGATGATTTGCCAGATATTGCTGTGGTAGGTGAGGCAGAAAACGGTGAGCGTGCTTTGGAGTTTATCCGGTCGCACAAACCAGATGTTGTACTATTAGATATGAAAATGCCAGGGATTGATGGATGGGAAGTGACGCGTCGTCTCCAGAAGTCTCATCCAGAAGTGAAGGTCATCGCGGTGACGGCGTTGTCTACAGAAAGTTTACCCAGTCGTATTTTGCAATTAGGCGCCATGGGGTATTTAACCAAAGAATCAGGCTCTCAAGATCTCTCTGCGGCCATTCGTAAAGTATATAAAGGTGAGCGCTATCTCAGTGCGGAAATTGCGCAAAAAATGGCGATAGACAGTTTGCAAGCCCACCAAGACTCTCCTTTTGATGCGTTATCTGAACGTGAAATGCAGGTGATGTTGATGATTACTCGCGGTGTAACGGTTCAAGATATTGCAACGCGCTTATTTCTCAGCACTAAAACGATCAATGGCTACCGTTATCGGATATTTGACAAATTAGCTGTAAAAAACGATGTGGAATTGACTTATTTGGCAATGAAACATCGCTTGGTTGAACGACCTGAAGAGACCTAGCACATCCAATTTGATCCTGTCCGTTCCTTCCATAACGTTCCTTCTGCGCATTTGGCTATTCTTTATTGATTTCCAGAAGAAGCTGACGACGTATTTGATCTTGTGTATTTTGAGAATACGACTAATATTGAATATAGCCACTGTAATTGCAGTGAAATTTGCACCAATAAAAAAGGAGTTTGTTATGAAGTCTAAATATTTAATTGTCGCAGTTCTCGCGATGGGACTTTCTTCAGTTGCAGCTGCAAGGAGTTGCAGCAATGATACAGATTGCCAGAAAATCAATTGTCAGCAGCGTGCGGGTGGCGTAACTATTTACTTAAAAAATCATAAGACTCCTGGTCAGGTGTCATCGGCTTCTTCGGCAATATGTAAAAAAGTTGGAGGACAGGAAAAGGGGCGTGTTGATTACTGTTCATGTAATTTGACAGTCGAATTCCCCGATCTTAATTGCAATACTAACCCGCTTGCCCCGAGTGTGGAATAAGCCAGGAAGTCTATGATACCATTCTTTCTTTTTCCTCAATAAAGCGATGTTTGTATGAGCGGACAACAGTTTAATTTTGATGTCCGCCAATCTTTGCACAAGTTACCGACCCAACCCGGTGTGTATAAAATGCTGGATGCAGAAGGGGGCGTGCTGTATGTCGGTAAAGCGCTGAATTTGAAAAAAAGAGTGTCCTCTTATTTCAGTCGTTCCGTGCAAAGCAGCAAAAATCGTGCCTTGATCAGTCAAATTAAGCAGATAGCCGTTACGGTGACACGCTCTGAAACTGAAGCATTGATTCTCGAAAATTCATGGATCAAACTATTTCAGCCTAAATACAATATTTTGTTACGCGATGATAAATCTTATCCTTTTATATATCTTTCTGAACATCCCCTGTTCCCGAGTATTTCATTGGTCAGAAGGAAAAAAAAACCGAATGCCAGTCATTATTTTGGCCCTTACCCCAGTACCGCTTCAGTCCATAAAACACTCCATTTGATCCATAAATTATTTAAGATCCGCAATTGCACGGATATGTATTTTAATGCACGCTCCCGTCCTTGTTTGCAATATCAAATCAAACGCTGTACGGCACCCTGTGTGCATTTGATTTCCCCCACGCATTATCAACAAGCGATTGTCGATACGAAACGCTTTTTACAGGGCAAGAGTCAACAAATTTTGGAAGATTTAACGCTGCGGATGCAAACGGCGGTGGAAAATTTGGCTTATGAGGAAGCGGCCGTATTGCGCGACCAAATCAAGCATTTGCGTACGGTGCAAGAAGAGCAAGCGATGGTACAAGCAAGCGGGGATGTCGATGTCATTGTGTTGGAGACGCAACCTGGATTTGCGTGCGTCCAATGGGTTAAGATTAGACAGGGAGAGGTGCTGGCGACTGAGCATTACTTCCCTTCGGTGCCCGATGAGAGTTTAGACACCGATCAGAATGAGGATGCATTATGGCAACAAGTTTTTAGCGCATTTTTGGCCCAAATATATTTTGAGACGCCGGAACGAATTCCCAAAACAGTTATCACAGATCGCGTTATCCAAGAAAAAGAAGGCTTGGAAGCGGCATTAACTGAGTTACGTGGTAAAGCTTGTCAGATCAAGGTTGCGCAACGGGGCTTGGCAAAGCGCTGGCTTGAATTTGCCACTCAAAACTTACAATTGACCATCAGTAAACATGCGAGCTCGCAAGCGACTATGCAAGCGCGCATGGAGGCTTTGACCGAATGGTTGCAGTGCCCAAGCATTATTCGCAAAATAGAGTGCTTTGATATCAGTCATTTTCAAGGCGACGCGACGGTGGCTTCTTGTGTGGTATTTGATGAACAGGGGCCATTGAAGCGCGCGTACCGACGTTTTAATATTCATGACGTGACAGCCAATGATGATTACGCTGCGATGGAACAGGCTTTGACGCGCAGATATCACAATAAGGATCAAGATTTACCAGATTTGTTGATAGTAGATGGTGGCTTGGGACAGGTGAGGGTGGCTCAGCGGGTATTGGCCGCGTTAGAGCTTACAGATCAGATCACCATTTTAGGCGTAGCCAAAGGTCGTACGCGCAAGTCGGGCTGGGAAACATTTATTTTTGCGACAGAACAGGGCAATAATGTGGTGCTAGAGGAGCGATCTCCCATTCGGCATTTGTTACAATTTATCCGGGATGAAGCGCATCGATTTGCTATCCAAGCCCATCGTAAAAAACGCGACAAATCTAGTTTGAGCAGCACCTTAGAGTCGATTGAGGGCATTGGTCCTAAACGGCGTAAAGCCTTGCTCCAGCGTTTTGGAGGGATGCGTGAACTACGTAGAGCTCCGGTCGATGAGCTTATGAAAGTAAAGGGCATTAGTGAAGATCTAGCCCAAAAAATTTATGCTTTTTTTCATGCTTAAGGCACGAACCTGAGTAGGTTCGGCCGCTTGATTGTATGTTACTTTTTTCCTTTGTGCGGCAAGACACTCGTCTTTAATTCTACGGGTTTCATCGGCTTAGCGGTCTCGTTGGAGGTAAACAAACCGGCCTCATGTCGTTCTTTAAGACGTGTTTCACAAGCATTTGCAGACGTGTTCAGCATTTTGAAAAAGGGTGTTTGTTGCAATGCTTGCGATATATCGTCAGCCAAGTTCATGACTAATGTAATAGCAACATTGAAAGTAATTAGCGCTATTTGGTCTGAATTATTTCTATAAACTTTACTGCAAATCATGCCGCGTAAATAGAGTAATTGTAAAACTAATTTATAATCACCTATAGTTGGGTCTGCGATTTGTGTCCATATAAATAATCCTGCATGAGTATGTATAAGAGCCTGTTTTAGTTTTTCTGTGTTTGCTTGATCTTGCCTGGTTTGGGCAACAAATTTTTCTACTTGCGTGCGTTTTTCTATGTCTGAGGTCACGCCGGAAACTTGTTGAAATTTTTCCAGTAGTATTTGAATGATTTTGCATTTGCACTCTATCTCTGGATTTTCTTTGTATTCAACCTGATAAAATAAACAAGCAATACTGACGCTATCTTTTTCAAAAGCATAGTCTCTGAGGACGATATCCCGATGAGCAGCAGTAGGCAGTAGACCAACTATTGGTCTACTAGTATTATCGACGCGTAGCGCGAAATCAGTTGCTAAAAGACATTGCGATAAATTGATCAGTAATAGGTCTAAAGAAGCATGCTCTGCAATAGTTCGAATGAGTTCTAAATTACTTATTCCGTGCCGGATCGCAAAACTTAGACTATCCTGTTTTTCTTCATGACAAGAAATTCCTAGTTTATTAAGTTTTTTAGTGGGTCTGTGACTCTTATTAGATTCGAATTCTATTTTTTGCAATGACACGTCAGATATGTGGTTGATCGTATGAGAGACCTGCATGCCATGTTCAAATAATTCTCGAACGAACTGTGTCGCATGAGGTTCCTCATGATAATAAATACAAGCTTGCAATATACTGAATTGTTGGTCTTTAATAATAAATTGCGGTTCGTGTAATGTGTCGTTATTTTCTAACAGTAAACGAAAGCCTTCAAGATTGTTTTTTAGAAATAGAGTCATTAATAATGACTGATATATGGGCGTCTCTCTAATTTTGTAACCGTCCAACATCATTTGTTTCAGGTGAAAATAAGTACGAAAATCCTGGTCTTCGGCATAAAGAAAGCGAGCCATCATGCATAATGTGGTGACGGTAGGTAGGGTCGTATTCTCTATGTGTTTAAATAGCGTTTCAAAATGACTGTATTTTTTATATTGAGTAAGATGGGGCAATAGCGTTTTAACTGCTGTTTGATCTCCGCTTTCTAAGGCGGTGGCAAAATAAACAGCCAAGGATAGTGCAACGAAACCTAGACGTTCTTTTTGTGCTGTAATGAAACGCTGTTCGCTTGCATTAGCGTAGAATAATACACCCCAGCATTCCAATTCTAATTGCTCTAGTTTGGCCATAACATGAATGAATTGCGCTGATTTTGGCGCATCGCTCATCCCTGATTCAGTTAAATCACCTAAAATAGCATCGACCTTTGTTCTAATCTCGTCTAGGTCGGTTGTGATTTTATCTTTGACCGGTTGGATGGCTATTGGCATGACGATTTGAGTCTCTAAAGAGAACGCGGGTTGGGTGGTGGTGTTTGTTGGACGCGTAAGCGTTGGTGGGGTATCTGTAGGGTTACTAATGACTGCGAGTAGGTTTGCATATTGAATATGGCGTACATCTTGAACGACGTCATTATAGGAGTTTATTTTTTCTACGTTTACAATAAATGTCTCAATATCGCTGATTAATTGCGTACGACTGTGGGCATCGAAATCGCCTTGATCCATACGTCTAGATAATTGGATATCTTGCAGGGTAATCTCCGGATTTAATCTCTCTATTTCTTGGGTTTTCATGGTCATTAAGGTGGAAAATAATGCTTGAAAAGGTAAATAATGGGCTGTAATTTTTTTGTCAATCTGGATGAATAGAGGGTCTTCTGCTGTAAGAACTGTTTTTTGTGTGTTATCCAATATAGAAACTGTTGTACTGATTTTTACACCTTTTACATCAAAATAAACTCCGACTTTGAGTGTCTTTGCACCATACCCAAATACACCGCGATAATGTGTATAGCCCTGTAACATAGGTAACACATGTAACGGGACATGGGTAACAGTTTTAATTATATAAAAGTGCAGTAATTGTTACTGCACAGCTTTATAACCTAGTTTAACTTTCTTAATAAAATTAT
>JAGOTG010000025.1 GCA_018061965.1 Legionellaceae bacterium | reverse complement strand
TCACTAGGGAATTGCTATACCTTGATAATTCCCTGGTCTCTCCAATCAAAACTTACCTGATCATATTATTTTTGGCTCTGTCACAATTAATTGTTGAAAATGATTTATAAAATTACATGATCTCTTATTAATCATGAAGTTCTGTTATTTTATAGTGGCCAAAAAGTCGTTTGTTATCAGATAACTGGGAAATTCAACAATTAACTGCTACATAGCCTTATTTTTCTTTTTCAATCTGTTTAATCCCTGCTGATTTAGCTGCATGGGCTATTTTACACAAACTGCAGCATCAGAGAGCGCGTTTCCTGGCTTGAATTTAACGACTTTTTTGGCAGGAATTGTGATGGTTTCGCCAGTCGCTGGATTGCGGCCTTCACGACTTGCACGTTCTGTCACTGAGAAAGTACCAAACCCCACAAGCTGAACATCGTTGCCACTAGCCATGGTTTCCTGAATAACTTCAAGCAATCCGTTCAGCATGGCGGTTGTTTGGGCTTTGGTGGTATTAGAGCGTGTAGCAATGGCTTCAATCAATTCAGTTTTGTTCATTTGAGATGTTCCAGTAAGGAGTTTAAGAAGTGGTTGGCAGTCTGCGGGATATTATTCTTTAAATCAATAACTTTAAGAACTCTATGTGGCAGCTCAGGGCCTGATCCGGGAAGTCGATACTTTGAGAACAAAAATTGTACTTAGTGCCAGCCCGGAAACCCTCTATCCGAATAAGAAACAACAGGTTGCCCGTAGTTATGGTGATAAAGAATTCTGAAATATTGTGCCAAACTGCTGTTATTAGGTAGTTCTGGTGCATTTTAAAGCAAAATAACCCCAAACTTCGATTGAAATCGGCGAAAATATCGTTGTCAAAAACAAACTTCGTTCGAGTGGAGCACAAATGCGCGTAGTCCAAAATACACAGATGGAATTGGGTGAAATTGATGTATCACAAATCAAATTCGATTTGAGATCCCGCGATGACATACCGAAGATACTGCGCGGGTTACAGCACCTGTACATGAACGAGGAATTGCGCCAGAGCGTTTTTGCATTACTGGAAAGTGAAATTGCTCCCAAGGTAGATAAGAGCACAGGCCGTCCTGGCATGACCCTGTGGAGCATACTGGTTTGTGGCGTATTGCGGCTGGACTTAAATGCTGATTATGATCGTCTTCACGAACTGGTTAACCAGCATAAAACCTTACGCGAAATGTTGGGACATCATCTGTATGATGAAGACAAGAAATATGTGTATCAAACCTTGGTGGAGAACGTCAACCTGCTCACACCAGAACTGCTGGACAAAATAAACCAAATCATAGTTGCGGGAGGGCATGCCCTCCTAAAAAAGGGCGAAGGAGTCCTGCGTGGGCGGTGCGACTCCTTTGTTGTTGAAACCGATGTGCATTTTCCAACGGACATCAACTTATTGTGGGATGCCCTGCGCAAAGCGATTACGCTGACGGCGCACTGGTGTGAAAGGCAACAATTAAGCGACTGGCGGCAATATAGCTACAACCTGCGCCAATTAAAACGACTGATGCGTAGTGCACAGAACAAAAAGCGCAGCGTCGCTAAAGCACGACAAGACAAAATCGACGCACAAGTTACGCAAGCGCACCAGGCCTATATTGACCAAGCCAGAAGTCACTTAGACAAAATTCAGACCACCCTAACCAAACTGACCGCGACTGCGTCTACTGAGCTGCTGCAAGAGATTGAAATTGAAGGCTACATCAAACACGCCGAACGCCAAATCGATCAAATTGAGCGTCGTGTCATTAAAGGTGAAGTGATTCCACACGAAGAAAAAGTATTCTCCCTATTTGAGCCGCACACCGAATGGATAAGCAAAGGTAAGGCAGGCGTACCGGTTGAGCTGGGTGTCAAAGTATGCATCCTGGAAGACCAGCATCAATTCATCTTGCATCATCACGTGATGGAAAAACAAACCGATGATCAGATTGCAGTATCCATGATCGCAGAAGCTAAAAAACGCTTTCCCAAACTCAACGCCTGTAGCTTCGACAAAGGCTTTCATTCACCCGCCAACCAAGCTGAACTGATCCAGCATCTCGACCAGGTCACGCTCCCCAGAAAAGGCAAGCTAAGCAAAGAACGTCAAGCGGTAGAACGAACCGAAGAATTTGTTAAAGCCCGTCATGCACACTCGGCGGTAGAGTCAGCAATCAACGCACTGGAGGTACATGGTTTAGACAAATGCCCAGACCATGGCATCGATGGTTTTAAACGTTATGTTGCACTGGCCATTGTCACCAGGAACATCCGCCGAATGGGTGACATCCTGTGGCAGCAAGATGTGGAACGTGCGCGCAAAGCGAAAGAGAAAAGTTTAAAATACCAGCGAACAGCCTAAAATAAATTTTTCATCTAGCGCCAAAAGTACCTGATTGTGAGCAATCAGCGGCTGGTGCTGGGTAAAAATCGAGTTTTTTGTACTACGCCTCCAAAAAAATGCAATCGGAAGCTTTTTTGAATGCATATCCTCATTGCATTTTTCAGGAATGATTGAAATTTAGGTAGCTTGCTGGCAAAAAAATGGGGTTTTCGGGCTGACACTAAATAGAATAACTATTCGCCTCAAATAATCGAAAAATCTGTCTCAAAATAGCTTTCCCTCGCTACGATCACTATTCTTGGACAGATTCCTAGCGGCAAATGGGGGCACTGGAATTTGCCGGACGCTATGATCTGGCTGAAAACAGCAATCAAAATCTTGCTGCAGATCCGTGCAGAACCGGCACTTATCTTACCGAAGCCATGATCGGTCATGCAGATTTAGGCACATCGACACAAAAGGATAATTTATCTGTTCTTTCTGTCCGCACTCAAATAAGTTTTTAATTCAAGAAGTGCGTTAAAATGAAAACGGACACTTTCTTCTACCTACCAACCCATCGATAGAGGGAACAATTATGCGTATTCTTCTCACATTGTTCATGATTTTTCTGATTAATCCCGCTTTTGCCTGCAACAACACGCTGTTAGATCATAACTTCCGCAAACTTGCGGCACCGGAGACAGTAAATTTATG
>JAGOTG010000005.1 GCA_018061965.1 Legionellaceae bacterium | reverse complement strand
ATAATTTTATTAAGAAAGTTAAACTAGGTTATAAAGCTGTGCAGTAACAATTACTGCACTTTTATATAATTAAAACTGTTACCCATGTCCCGTTACATGTGTTACCTATGTTACAGGGCTATACACAAGCCGCGGGACGTAGGGGTTTGAATTATCAACAGACCCTATTATTTTTAAGATTTTAAGCGACTTGAATAATCCGGAAATTACGGGATAATTTGGTCATAAATAGTTTTAGAATGATGCGTCATATAAGCCCAATAGCGATCGCCATATGACCAATGCCAATATTCTGTTGGGTAATTCACAAAACCCTCGGCGCTGAGGGCTTGTGCCATGATTTCACGATTTTTCTTTGCTGTAGCAGAAATAGCATGAGAGGCAGTCAGAGATAAGACACCCCCGTCATCCGACATCCAATCTTTTGGATGGATACCCATATCCAGGACATGACCGCTGTCATCCAACAAATACACATCCACTGCTGCACCGGTCGAATGTGGAGGGATATTTGGGGTGCCATCTTGATGCACAACCGGTGACACCAATTTGATGGTTTCTTGAAATATCTCTGTTGCAGTCCAATTGGGATGTCGTTTGGATACATTGGCATAATGAGTATCAAACAACATCTTTTGTAATGCCATACTGCGATAGCCTTCGTAAAGACAGAAATGATATCCAGGTGGTAGATGCTTTTGTGCAGCAACCAGTTTGTGATAAACCGTTTGACGCAAAAACGTATAATCCTGATTATTGGGAATTTCAGGGGAAGGACCATAGATAATACCGCCTTGACGCTTTATATCCACCAATGGTTCGTCACTATGCCCAATAGCAATGCTTAAAATTTTAGGATCTGTAATCAAAAGGATTGTTTTGGGCGTCGCCAAAGCCATCGTTGTTATCCAAATTCCAAATATAGAAAGAAGTAGTTTCATATTCAAGGATCAGAGTAATTGACCGATAGTAATATTATCGCATCTCATAACCCATGACTATATGCCCTTCACTGCCAAAACAATCAAAGTCGCGAAATTTAATATTGGAGATCAAGTTGTCCATCAACATCAAGGTTATCGAGGCATCATCATTGATATTGATCCCCTGTTTCAAGCTTCAGGGCGCTATAATCCCCAAGCATATAAATATCCTTTTACGACGCGCAATCCGTGGTATCGAATTTTGGTCGATAATAGCTCGCAAACTACGTATGTGGAAGAGCCCTTATTAACCAAAGATGCGAATCCAGAAAAAATTTCCAATCCGCAGATTAGTCACTATTTGGTCCATCATAATGGTCGTTATCGGGGTAATCATGCTTCGCATTAAGGTCTAGATCATTGACGTACCATAAACACTAAAAATGCGACAAATCCGATTAACAAAAGCGCTAGAATGGCCATGGTCGAAAAGCTTTTACTCAAATTTTCTCGAGAAAATTGCTCAGGTTGCGCTCGAATGGTTCGATACAAAATCCATATCACCACCACGCTACTCAGTAAAGCCAAAAGTTGATAAAATTTACTCACAATTTTTGCTCCTTTGGTCAATTTTTAATTGGCAAACTCAAATGCATCGGAAAATATCGATTCTTTCTGGCACCCATGCTGAAGTAATTTTTTTTGCATGTCATACATGAGGTCAAAAGGACCCGCCATTACAATTTGCCAATGATTGATATCCGGGTATCGCTCTATGATAAAAGGTATCAGATCGGATTGGCCCCCGGAGGCAATATGGGGAAAATAATGATAATTATTCTGTGTCTGTTCCCAACTTTGCAAACTTTTTTGGTCGTATAAATCTTCTGCAACCGTAACCCCCCAATGCAATTCAAAAGGACGCGTATCAGATTGATTTGATAAGTGTTCGATCATAGCCCGAATGGAAGAAAATCCAGTACCGAAGGCTAAAAATAGTATGGGTTTCTGCGGATGTAAATGACTCACATCACAGCGGCCATACGGCAAAGACACGCACAGCGCTTCCTGCTCAGACCCGAGTTGTGTTTGAGAGCGGTGACGCACATGCAATTCATAAACCTGCTCAGCACTCGGGGCATTCGCTATAGAATAGAAATGTTCGCCCTCAGGTTTATGGATTTGCAAATACTGTCCGGCTTGATACGGAATAAATTGCGCAGGCTTCAACGTATACTGCCAGATTGTATCATTCAACTGTGTAATCGATACAATCTTGGCTTGTACTTTTTGAACCATCTGAGATTATTCCTGACGCTTCATCGCATCGAAAAATTCTGCATTGGTCTTATGGTTTTTCATTCTTTCGATTAAGAATTCAATCGCATCGCATTCGTCCATAGACTGCAGAATTTTACGCAAAATCCAAGTACGTTGCAGATCTTCAGGGCTTAACAACAGATCTTCACGACGTGTACCCGAACGGTTGATGTTGATGGCAGGGAACACGCGACGCTCTGAAATATTGCGGCTCAAATGAATTTCCATATTGCCGGTACCCTTGAACTCTTCATAAATGACTTCGTCCATTTTAGAACCGGTATCTACCATTGCAGTAGCAATAATAGTTAAACTACCGCCTTCTTCAATATTCCGCGCAGCACCATACAAGCGTTTGGGTTTTTGTAAGGCATTGGCATCGACACCCCCGGTTAAAACCTTGCCCGAAGAAGGGATCACGGTATTATAAGCACGCGCTAAACGCGTAATAGAGTCTAATAAAATAACCACGTCGCGTTTATGCTCAACCAAGCGTTTGGCTTTTTCAATCACCATTTCGGCTACTTGGACATGACGCGTTGCAGGTTCATCAAATGTTGATGCGACGACCTCACCTTTCACCGTGCGTTGCATTTCCGTCACTTCCTCTGGGCGCTCATCAATCAATAATACGATCAGAAAAATATCGGGGTAGCTTTTTGCAATGGAATGCGCAATATTCTGCAACATCAACGTTTTACCAGCTTTAGGCGGCGCAACAATCAAACCACGTTGACCACGACCAAATGGCGCACACAAATCCACAACTCGGGCCGTGATATCTTCAGTACTACCATTACCCTGCTCCATGATTAACCGATCACAAGCAAACAGAGGCGTAAGGTTTTCAAATAATATTTTACGCTTGGCATTTTCTGGGGAATCATAGTTGATTTCATCCACCTTCAATAAAGCAAAATATCGCTCACTATCCTTCGGCGGACGAATCTGTCCAGAGATGGTATCACCCGTACGCAAACCAAATCGGCGGATTTGACTAGGTGATACATAAATATCATCAGGTCCAGCCAAATAAGAGGCATCGTGAGAACGTAAAAAGGCAAAACCATCCGCAATAACTTGTACAACCCCTCGGCCAAAAATGCTTTCTCCCTTTAGGGCATGCGTTTTCAAAATAGCAAAAATAATATCTTGTTTTCGCATATGAGAAACATTCTCAACGCCCATTTCGTGGGCAATATTAACGAGATCAGCAATAGGCAATAGCTTTAGTTCACTAAGATTCATAGGTCTCACTTGAAATTTTGGTTATTAATGATTGATTATCCAGGATAATTTTTACAGGAATTATGGCTATTTTCTAAATCAATGAAGTTTGTTGTTGATTCGAACTAGCCCTAATATATGCATACTACTAGGTTTTATTCACAGTCGCTAAATTCCGAACAACCTAGGCCACTGCATATAGTAGAGATCCTATCATACACCTTCTGGAAAAGATAGCGTATGTTCTCACAAAGACAACTAATATGATTGCCATTTGTCCACATCTGGATTGGAAATATTTTCAATATGCCCTGTTACTAATCAAAAAACATCGAAAAAATAGAAATCAACTTCGAATAGAATATTGCGCCAAGAGACAACACTGCACGTTTCTCACAAACCACAGCGCTAAGAATTGCTTGGTTGAGGCCATTTTCGTGCCTCAGACACATCGATTTGTATAAACTGCAGTAGTCCGCTATATTGTGTGTTGTAGTATCTATTCACCACAATTCAAGGAGCGAACATGAAAAAAACATTATTTACAGCATTAATTGGTATGGTTATTTTAGGTTTCAGTTCATCAATAATGGCAAAATGCGGTAGTTGTTCAGGTCTCTGCGTCGCAGGCGAATGTATAATAAATGCTTCCGAGGAAGGTAAGTACGGCGATACATGTGAGAAGCTTAAAGCTAGATATGAGAAAAAATGTCAAAATAAAGACGCTCAATAATACCGAGTCAGCTGGGGCGTAAAGCCCCAGACAGCCACAAGGGAAGTCAAAAGTTGGTGTGGTGAATTCTAAACTCCCGTTTCCGTCACGTCACCCGTACCATGGGTTTTATCGACTTACGCTTTCTCAATGGCGAACTGCCCCCTAAGAAAGATGGGTCCGCCTCTCTTGCATGGTTTCAATGCTATTCAGCACGGATTTTTTAGCGATCGTCTGCATGAGGGGAATCGAAACCATAGGTGACCCTGTTTGGATCAAATGGGCCAAGATAAAACTATCTTGCCACATCACTTCAGTAGAGCGCGCATTGACTTTCATCCATAAACTCACCCAGAGGAAATGAAAAACCCATCGATCGCGATGTTGTTCAAATTCTTCTTCGAATACCGCTGCCACCGCTTGGTCTAGTTCGCATACTTTTATCCCGTCAACGAACCCGGAACATTGGTTCACTAATTTATCTACCTGAGCGTTTTCCACAAACCACGATTCAACGAATTGTTTGGTATGCGGCCATTTTTGTGAACGTTTCAGCGAGGTTTGAATAATTTCTTCGGTAAAGGGACTAATCTGAACACTCAATTGCTGCATCACATCATTAACGTCTAGCATTTGAGCTGTAAATTGCACCCCTAACTCCTCTTGAATTTCCAACAGATGCAAATCGGGCATCCCAGAGTGTGCCAATGTCACCGCTAAAAAATGATTCGTCATCATGACTAGGTAAGGCATATCAATCCGGCGTAACACTATCGAATCATCAAAGGCTTCATCATAATAATGATACACGTCTTCCACCGATATCTCCGGCGTTATCCACGCATCTTTGATGCCTTGATGATGCTTCAACAATAGTCCACATAAACGATTACGTCCTTTCTTGCGGATATGGATAAAAACACCTTGCGCGCCACCTCCGTCAATTTCGCTCGCTTTAAGCTGAATAATTTTTGCTGGCGATGCACGATGAAACACCACTTCTTTTTTTCTTTGTAAGGTGATCCAGCGATTAAATTGCGCATGGTATTCGATTGGGTACCAATGCTTAATCATCTGTAATCGCGATAAAGCAATCGAACTCAATTGAATGGTCGGCATTAAAGAATCCAGCGTCGCAACTACGATTTCTCTGACTTCTTGATTCGGATGAAGCAAAGTCAATAACGCAATATCTTGGCCCTCTTCCAAATGATATAAATCCAAAACCAGATCAATAAAAAAATCTGCTGGCATCGCATAAGATTGTGCAAAGAAGTTTTCAGCAATATCAAACACCGTTAAATCCGATAATTCTTTAATCAAATCTCGGATAGAACTGAGATGAGCCACTTCATCGGCAGGTGTATCAATACTTTCTTGATTGGCCAACGTCAAATAGGCTGCTTTTAAATCTGCAGACAATTCAACATGAACTTCATAGAACGCATTTAATATAGGCAACCAAAAACTTAAACTGTGTTGTCGGCTAAGCAATGCATTGGCCAAATGCGCCATCAGCTGCTGTAAGGTTTTTTCGGCTTGTTTAGAAGAAGACTCACTCGCAGCTTGCAGTCTGGCGACACAGATATCAAGCACAAAAATACACGCTGTATAGCGCGATGGATTGGCATCTACCCGTCGTTCATCGAACCCTGCAATCACGTCCACCACTTGCAGCGCCTGTTCTGGATTATCAATAAAATACGCGTAACATTCTGGATCAATATCTTTATCTTGTTGAATAAATCCAGCAATCATCGTAATCCATTTATTCAACTTTTTGAGTGGCGTCATATTATTTAGGAATCTCTCTGCTTTTTCCATTTGCATCAATGGCCACAAACACAAAAGTGCCTTCAGTAACTTTGTTCTTTTTTTCCGAAGCCAACTCTTCTGTCCACACTTCAACAGCAATCGTCAGCGAGGTATTGCCCATCTTAACAAGATCCACATAACAGCTTACCAGATTTCCCACATGCACGGGTTTCAAAAAAGTCATGGTATGAATCGCAATCGTCACCGCGCGTCCTCGCGTTACGCGTTTCGCCATGATGCCCGCCGCCAAGTCCATTTGGGATACCAACCATCCTCCAAAAATATCGCCTCCGGAATTAGTGTGTGCCGGCATAGCCAAGGTTTGAATTGCCAATTCCCCGTTGGGTACCATCAAGACTCCATTTCTCGTTTTAATTTGGACAACGCATCTGCCATGGACGTGTTCAATATAAGTTTAGGTTTTGCTGGTTTTTCAGAAACGGGGCGTTCTGGTTTGGCTTTGGCTTGCGATTTTTTTGCCTGCGGCTTGGCGCCAGACGCTGGTGCAGTTTTGGGCTCTTTTTTACTGGGTACCGTGCTTTGTTCCGTCTGCAATTTCATACTCAAGCCAATTCGACGTCGCTCTTTATCCACTTCCGTAACGCGCACCGTCACAATATCACCGGCCTTCACCAGCGCATGAGGATCCTTGATGAAGCGTCCAGCCATCTCTGAAATATGGATCAGACCATCTTGGTGTACTCCAATATCCACAAAGGCACCAAAATGGGTCACATTCGATATCACCCCTTCCAAAACCAAACCAATTTCTAAATCTGCGATATCCTGAATGTCTTCTTTAAAAGAAACTGTTTTGAAACTTGGACGCGGATCCCGACCAGGTTTTTCCAATTCCGCCAACACATCTCGCACCGTCGCCAATCCAAAATGCTCATCCACATAATGTTGTGGATCAAGGGTTTTCAGTACAGCCGTATTTCCAAGTAATTGCTCCAGCGCAACACCCGTATCTTGCACCATCCGTTCTACCAAAGGATACGCTTCGGGGTGTACGCCCGAGGCATCTAAAGGATTAGAGCCTTGTACAATGCGTAAAAAGCCTGCTGCTTGCTGAAATGTCTTAGCACCCATGCGTGGAATGCTTTTCAATGCTTCCCGATCTGGGAATGCACCATGCTCGTCTCGATAAGTGACTAATTGTTTGGCTAACGCCTCAGACAATCCTGAAACATGCGCCAACAACGTATAAGAAGCACGATTGATATCGACGCCAACGGCATTCACACAGTCCTCAACAACGCCATCCAAACATTGGGCTAAACGCGCTTGATTCACATCATGCTGATATTGTCCTACACCGATAGCTTTGGGTTCTATTTTTACTAGCTCAGCCAAAGGATCTTGCAAACGACGCGCAATCGATACCGCACCGCGCAAACTCACATCCAAGTCCGGAAATTCATCGGCGGCCAATTGCGAAGCGGAATACACCGACGCACCCGCCTCATTCACTAAAACTTTGACCAAAGCCAAATCGGGATACATTTTGCACATCTCAGCCACCAGCCGCTCTGTTTCTCGCGAACCAGTCCCATTGCCAATACTGACCAGATCGACGTTGTGCTTCACGGCCAATTTTGCCAGTGCAGCAATAGCTGCATGCCAGGTAGATTGAGATTGCACTATGAACACGGTATCGTGATCCAAGACCTTACCCGTTTGATCCACCACAACCACTTTACAACCAGTGCGTAGGCCGGGATCTAAACCCATAATCACTTTGGCACCAGCCGGTGCTGTCAACATTAAATCCCGTAAATTCTTAGCGAAAACATCAATAGCATCTTCATCTGCGGCTTCACGCAAACGATTCAACAGTTCTAATTCTAGTTTGGCCCATAATTTCGTTGACCAAGCCAAGCGAACGGTTTCTAACAACCAATCAGAGGTAGTGGCGATATGAAAGTACTGACAAATAGTTTGTTCGCCCACTAACGGATTAGGGATAGTCAGCGCCAAACTCAAAATTTGTTCTTTGCGTCCACGAAATAAGGCCAATGCTCGGTGTGAGGGGATTTTGCATATCGCTTGCGAAAAATTCATATAATCAGCAAATTTGGCATCTTTCTTATCTTTTTTATCCTTTTTTTCATTTTTATTTTTATTTTTTTTGTCGTTAACAGCTTGCGCCGTCAAAATCCCTTCTTGCCAAATGTATTGACGCAATTGTGCTAACAAATCCGGTTCTTCCGCAAACCGCTCCATCAGAATCTGACGGGCACCGTCTAACGCCAACTCATTCGTCTCAACACCCAGCTCTGGATTAATAAATTGCTGCGCGTAGGTCAGTGGGTCGATACTGTGATCCTGTAAAAGTGCTTCAGCTAATGGCTCCAACCCCGCTTCCTTAGCCTGATGCGCTTTGGTGCGTCGTTTTGGGCGATAAGGTAAATACAAATCTTCCAGACGGGTTTTCGTATTAGCAGCTAAAATAGCTTGCTCTAGCGCGTCGTTCAGTAAATTTTGCTCACGAATACTGTTCAAAATAACGGTCTGTCGCTCGGCTAACTCACGTAAATACACCAAGCGCTGAGCAATTTTACGCAACTCCGTATCGTTCAGATCTTGGGTTGCTTCTTTACGATATCGCGCAATAAAAGGAACGGTTGCTCCATCATCCATTAAATGAATGGTCGCCTCGATTCGGCTTGGATGGATATTCAATTCTTTACCAATGATTGATGCCACTTGGCCAACATCTGCATTCATACTAGTTCCTATGCTCCTATTATTCTACCGTAACTGATTTAGCCAAATTACGGGGCTGATCCACGTCTGTCCCCTTGGCTACCGCAACATGATATGCCAACAACTGTAATGGAATGGTAAAAATGATAGGTGCAATCCAGACACCGCCAGACGGGACTCGAATAAACGTTGCATGATCTTCTGTCCAGACTTGACTATCATCCGCAAATACAAATAATTGCCCGCCGCGTGCGCTGACCTCATGTAAATTGGATTTTAATTTATCCAACAATTCATCATTAGGCGCTATGACCACAACCGGCATCGTTTTATCCACCAAGGCAAGCGGCCCATGTTTCAATTCGCCTGCAGGGTAGGCCTCTGCATGGATATAAGAGACTTCTTTTAATTTTAAAGCCCCTTCCAAAGCAACCGGGAATTGTACCCCCCGTCCTAAAAATAGTGCATTGGATTTATTCACAAATTGATGCGCTAATTTTTCAATCTCTGGATTCAAGCGCAAGGCACGTTCGCAAGCAGCTGGCAAACGCTGTAATTCCGCAAAGACTTCTTTAGCCCGGTCATCTTTACATAGAACCGTAGCAATCATCAACAAAGCAGCTAATTGTGTCGTAAAAGCTTTGGTGGATGCCACGCCTATTTCCACGCCAGCCCGAGTTAAAAACACATTATCTGATTCGCGCACCAGGGTGGAGCTCGCCACATTACAAATACTATACGTCCCAGCATAACCCGCCGACTTCGCTTTAGAAAGAGCGGCCAACGTATCCGCCGTTTCACCCGATTGCGAAATTGTAATAAATAGCGTATCGGGGTTAACGACCACATCACGATACCGATATTCACTGGCAATTTCAACTTGAGTCGCCAATCCGGCCAATGATTCAAACCAAAATTTGGCAATTAAGCCTGCATGGTAGCTGGTACCACAAGCCACAATGTGAATCTGCTTGATCTGCTGAAACAACGTCAAAGTTTGGTCACTAAAACTCGCTTTCAATACTTCTAAACTGGACAATCTACCGGCTAGCGTATCGCCCATCACCACGGTTTGTTCAAAGATTTCTTTTAGCATAAAGTGCCGATAAGGATCCTTTGTGATGGTAAAACTATCCGCGCTCAACCGTTCTGAACTACGTTGCACCAATTGCTGCTGATTATCAAAAATTGACATCGTAGAAGCGGTCAAATGCACACTATCGCCTTCTTCCAAATAAACAACGTGATCGGCAAAAGAACGCAAAGCCAAAGGGTCAGACGCAATAAACTGCTCGTTCACGCCCATGCCCATCACCAAAGGGCTGCCTTTGCGAATTGCAACCAATTCATTAGGATGATTGCGATGCATCACACCCAAAGCGAACGCACCTGACAGTTGTTCCGCAGCTGATTGCACTGCTTTTAAAAAATCCGGAACCAATTGATAGTGATGATGAATCAAATGCGCAGCCACTTCACTATCCGTTTCAGAGGTAAACTGATACCCCAAATCTTTTAGGCGTTGGCGTAATGCTTCGTGGTTTTCAATGATCCCATTGTGCACAATGGCCACTTCGTTATGAGAAATATGCGGATGCGCATTGGTTTCGGACGGACGACCATGCGTAGCCCAACGTGTGTGTGCGATGCCCAAAAAACCGCTGATAGCCGAATGGCTCAAGGCATCAATCAAAACCTGAACCTTGCCTTCCGTACGAATTCGGTGTATTTCGGGAGACTCATTGATAACCGCAATTCCAGCAGAATCATAACCTCGATATTCTAGACGGCGTAAGCCCTCCAACAGGACTTTACTGATGTCTCGATTTGATACTGCGCCCATAATGCCGCACATAAGCACTCCTATAAATTTTTCTTCATGATTCGCTCACGATCACGTTGCCAGTCTCGATCTTTGGTAGCATCCCGTTTATCATGGGTTTTTTTACCTTTTGCCAACGCTATTTGCATTTTAATCTTATTATTCTTCCAGTAAAGAGATAAAGGAATCAAAGTATATCCTTGCCGCTCCACTTTACCAATCAATTGATTCAATTCTTTTCGATTTAACAATAATTTACGCGTGCGAATCGCATCCGGATTAGAATGTAAGGACGCAGTAGGTAACGGTTGAATTTGGGCGCCTAATAAATAAGCCTCCCCATATTTTACAATAATATGCGCATCCGTTAAGTTCACGCGGCCTGCCCGCAAGCTTTTGACTTCCCACCCTTCCAAAATCAAACCCGCTTCATAATTTTCTTCAATAAAATACTCAAAACGTGCTTTTTTATTTGTAACAATCGTGGCGTGCTCTTTTTTATCCATGGTTAACTCACCTGAGATAGTTACAGAATTGATCCGATAAGTTATCATGATTACTGGATATTAGTTATCACCAGGATGGAAACATGATAAACAAGGAACGTAAATTATTTGTGCTAGATACTAACATACTGATGCATGATCCCACAGCTATTTATCATTTTCAAGAGCATGACATTTATTTACCCATGGTTGTCTTAGAAGAGCTGGATCGACACAAAAATGGTATTTCTGAACTAGCACGCAACGTCCGCCAAACCAATCGCATGTTGGTTGAGTTAATGAGTGGCGCCACCCATGCTGAAATAGTCGCTGGATTAAAAATCCCCAGCTTTATGTCTAAGCAAAGCATATCAAGCTCCGGTCGACTGTTTTTTCAAGCTTCTGATTTAGAGCAAGTGAAACCCATTTCATTGCCTGGACATAATGTCGATAATACTTTATTAGCCATTGCGTTAAGTTTGCAAAAAAGTGAAACAGAACACCAAGTTGTGATTGTATCCAAAGACATTAATCTGCGGATCAAAGCGGGGATCCTCGGTATTCCTGCTGAAGACTATTATACCGACCAAGTCTTAGACGACGTCACGTTACTACACAGTGGCTTGCATCATTTAGACAATCAATTCTGGGATAACCATGGCAAAGACATGGAAGCATGGAAAGACAGTGGCAAAACGTTTTATCGCATCAAAGGCCCACTCGTATCCGACTGGAACCCCAATGATTGTTTGCTCACGCAAGATCGTGAATTCAAAGCCATAGTCAAAAAAGTAGAAGCCCAAGAAGCCATTGTTGAAATGGCGAGAGATTATACCCTTGAAAAAAATGCAGTATGGGGCATCACCGCCCGCAACGAAGAACAAAACTTTTCACTTAATTTGCTACTGAATCCCGATATCGACTTTGTCACGTTACAAGGATCTGCAGGCACCGGAAAAACATTGTTAACCATTGCTGCAGGATTAGCGCAAGTTCTAGATGAACGACGCTACACAGAAATCATCATGACACGAGTCACCATTCCTGTCGGCGAAGATATTGGATTTTTACCTGGCACAGAAGAAGAAAAAATGACGCCGTGGATGGGTGCCTTGATGGATAATCTTGAAGTCTTGCACGGAAATCAAGACGGTGGCAGTTTTGGTAAAAATGCAACGGATGATTTATTGAAAAATAAAATCAAAATTCGTTCCTTGAATTTTATGCGCGGCCGCACGTTTCTCAATCGATTTATCATCATTGATGAAGCACAAAATCTTACCCCCAAACAAATTAAAACCTTGATCACCCGTGCCGGACCAGGATCTAAAATCGTTTGCTTGGGTGACATCAAACAAATCGACACCCCGTATTTGACCGAAACCACTTCTGGTCTTACATTTGCGGTGGATCGATTTAAAAATTGGGAATATAGTGCACATATGACGCTGACCCGCGGTGAGCGTTCCCGCTTAGCATTCTATGCTGCCGAACATCTTTAGGAGTTATTATGTCAGTACGCGCCATTACCTTTGATGATGTGTTGTTGGTACCAGCTTACAACCATCATGAATCTCGACGCATCGTAGATACTACCGTTACGGATAGATTGAATAAACTCACGCTGACTTTGCCGGTTATGAGCTCCAATATGGACACCATTACCGAAAGTAAAATGGCCAATTTTATGCATTCCAAAGGGGGCATCGGTGTTTTGCATCGCTTTTTAAGTATCGAAGATAACATCAAGGAGTTTCGAGCTTGCAAAGGAGCAGTGTTTATTTCTGTGGGCTGCTCCAAAGCGGAACTAGAGCGCGCCGAAGCATTACGCGATGCTGGGGCCGATTTTTTCTGTGTTGATGTGGCCCATGGACATGCCAAATATGTCGGAAAAACCCTGAAAATTCTGCGGGAAATATTGGGCAGCCGGTGTATCATGGCCGGCAATGTTGCAACCTATGCAGGCGCAGATTATCTGGCTTCATGCGGAGCCGATATCATTAAAGCCGGCATCGGCGGCGGCTCAGTATGCAGCACGCGGATTAAAACCGGATTTGGTATCCCGATGCTCACCTGCATTCAAGATTGCGCACGCTCAGATCGCTCTATTGTGGCAGATGGTGGCCTCAAAACGCCTGGCGACATAGTAAAAGCGCTGGCATTTGGAGCAGATTTTGTCATGATAGGCGGGATGCTCGCCGGTACAGGACCCACGCCGGGCGAAATCATCACCCAAGATGATGGCACCCAAGTCAAACGTTATCGCGGCATGGCCTCGCGCGAAGCGCAAGAGGGCTTTATGGGTCAAATGCATGAATGGAAAACAGCAGAAGGGGTGAGCACGGATGTGCCCTATCGCGACTGCGCTGATATGATTATTTCCGACATCGTGGGCGGCTTACGCTCCGGTCTCACGTATGCCGGTGCTGATACAGTCAGCGAATTACAACGTAAATTAAATTATGTGGAAATCACTCAGGCTGGTCGGATTGAAAGCTTGCCTCACAAATTAATGGAATCTTATTAAATGGAACTCAGTGATTTTGCATTTTTCTATCAGGGCAAAATAGTCAAATTACTGAGTCCACAAGAAGCCCATTATCTTTCGGCTATTGATCAAATCGTCACGCCACGGCAGGATCATGCGTTGTTGTTATTACATGGTTTTGGATCGTCTCCTGGGGTGTATCGTGAGATGCTTCCGTTAATCACCGGTTATGATCGCATTGTGTGTCCCATCCTGCCAGGACATGCGCAATCCATTCAGGCTTTTTCTCAATGTACTGCCCAGCAATGGCGAGATACAGCACACGATACCTGTGCAAAATTAATGGCTAGTTACGCAAAAGTTAGTGTCGTTGGTTTATCGCTGGGAGGATCATTGGCGCTAGAATTGTCGCAAACATTTCGTTTGCACCATTTATATTTGTTGGCACCCGCTTTAAAACTGTATTACCCTGCCTCTCTTGCCTGTTTGGCTGCGCGGGGATTGCGTAGTGTGGGTTGGAAAACCCTGGCAAATCATGGAGGAGATATTTTTTCAGATCAATTTCAAGAACTGGCTTATCAACACCTGCCGATTTCCGCCATCATAGAAGTGTTATCCTTAATCCACTCTCAAACCACTCTACAACCCGATTGTCCCACCGATCTGTTTTTAGGTCGCCATGACAAAGTCATCGATGTACAAACCGTCGCGCAACATTATGCGAATACAGCAGTCCCAATCCATTGGTTAGAACATTCTGCGCATGTATTGCCGTTGGATACGGATAGTGGTGTATTGTTACAGGCTATTAATCTTTAGTCGCAAAGTAGTTTTTATAAAGCTCAAAACAATAACAACCCCCAAACCCCCACTAACGGGCGTATTGCCTAATGAACTACCGCGCCTCGCAACTCAAATGGGTATTCATATTGCAAAGATTACCGCAGATGAGTTCGCTGGTTTTCACCCTAACGCAAATACATTCGTAGCATCATCCAGCGTTACGGCGTCCTGACTCAGATTTCTCCCAAATGCAGATCTGCGTTGTCCGAAGAATGTTTGGAGTTTCCAGCCAATACTGCGCATATCCCATGTATTGCATGCACTGGTTAGGGCAGGGCAATTCTGAGTTAAATCTTGCTCTAATGCAGAGTCTATAGATACCCTAGGAGCCAATCTAAGTTCTCTGTGGATGATCCAAGATATATATTGTCCACGTTGCTCGGCATCTAATGCTGGCACTTCAATTTTAAATATAAAGCGACTCCATAACGCAGCTCGTGTTAAGTGTATTTTTTCGGGATGATTCGTTGCAGCAATAATGATGGAATTATTGGTTTTAAATCCATCCATTTGCGTTTGCAATACATCTAGGCAGGAACATTGATCCACTTCGTCGATAAAAATGAGCGCTTGATCAAATTGATTGGCACGCTCCAACAATCTGGTCAATTCAAATTCCATAATGCCGGACTTTACTAAAATAAACACCACTTTACTTTGTAAAGAAAAATTGCGTACTGCAGTGGTCTTACCACCCCCTGGAGGACCACTGAGCAACACATGCATAGGTGTTTTGGTATAATATTGTGGGTTGTGAAGATAATCTTTTAATTGTGCAAAACAGTCCTCAATACATCTCGGTGTCACAATTTGATAATCCGCCTCATCTGTAACAGTAGTCCAACGCGGCAACTGCAATTCTGCAGAACTGTAAACCTGTTTAAAATCGTTTTCAATAATTGCAGCACATCTATCATAGGCACGATAAATAGCCTGATCACTCACTTCTATTTCGACAATTTCATTGACCAGTGATACCAAAGACTGTGGTGACCAACCATCGGTTAATTGCGCTGTGCGTTGAATTTGGGACTCTGAAATCTGTTTTTCAATAAAAAAATGCCTTAATAATGCAACCCGTTCTGGATATTTGGGTAACGCAAATAAAACTCGTGTTCCAAAGGTTCGCATAGAGCGCGATAAGCTTAAAGCCGATGTGGTTGTTCCAATCACCAGAACGTTATTGGTATTTTTACGCAGGCTTTCTAGGTTTCTTTGAAATTGCTCTGCAACACCGGCATAACTACTTGCTTTACTTGACGGTTGGTCACCCGAGTTGGGGGCATGTGGACTAATCGCCTCTATTTTATCGAGATACAGTATATAGGTACGTTCAAGATCTTTTTTTGCAGAAGCGATGAGCGTTTGAAAAGTTTGAGTAATACGTGCTTCGAGTTGGCCGCGCCATTGATCACCCTCTGCTCCCTGAACCCATTCATGTATAACACAGTTTTTTTGCACACCGAAATATTGCAAAACGGCCGCTGATTTTCCTGTACCTGAAGGTCCTTCCAAGAGCAAGAAACGCTCGGTTTCTTTTGGCTTGGCTCGAAAAACTCCTAGAAAAGCATCAATTTTATCAAAGGAATTCCCGATACTCAGCATATGATCTAATTTGAATAGAGAACGTAGTTGATAGGGATCACTCTGGCTTATAGCTAATAATGGCGTTACATTGTGCTGATTACGATGATATTTATATCTTTGCAGTGTTTCGACTGCCGCCTTCATTCTTCCAATATTTATGTTAGTTTGTTGTGACAGCTTAGAAGCAAGCAAAATATGCAATGGGGTGTTGAGCTGCTCATCCAAGTCTTCCCCCATAGAACCAGCGGTCCTGAGTACTGCCAAACTTAGAGCCTCTGCGTTTGGAAGAGCCGTATTGTCCACAGACCTTGTTTGCAAAGACGCAGAAACCTCCTCTGCTTCAGTATCTGCAATGATAGCATTGATCGTAGTCATAAACTGTGTACAAGCAATATGAGCGTCCTTTGCTTTACGCGATAATCTGGCAATTTCGCTAAGACACCAGATTCCAAAGAATGCTAAAGCAGCACAGATTATACTGTTCAGTATTGCAGCGAAGTACCACGATGCTACCAGTAGTAACCAAAAGCGTGGATTTTGGAATAAATCAGTCGTGGCGGTTTTGATTTGGTCTTTAAGCCGCACTGATAAAATTTTGGCTTGAACAAGAAATTGCGCATTAGATTGGTTGAAAAACGCAGCGTTGGTCTCATCACTCGTTGGCTTTAACGGAGAATTTAAGTAATAAGAGACATCTGCGGTACGATGAATCTGTAAAATATTCCGCAGGATCGCCATTTTTTCGTTCAAAAAAACATTATCTGCTGCAATGTTTTGCGCTTCTAGACAAGTTAACAGCTCATTACATAAAACCTGAATTTCCGCTATCGCTTGTTGATTGGACCGTGACATAACCGCACTCCTCAAACAAAGTGGCGAAATTATATCAGGTTATGCACAAACTAGTACCATCATCTAAAGCAAACCAGGACAACCTCACCTTAAATTTAGGTTGATATGCACCCAAGCTGTCCGATCCGCGACCATTAGGAAGCAGAGCTTGTGCCCCATAAAACAGAACTACTGCCTTTTATTGGATTTTTTCCTGCTCTTCTCAGCACCCAAATTCAATATTGTTCCATTCTTTGCCATAAAATCAGTTTGGTAGGTCGCAACATTGTAATAATAAATATTACTCTGACCCGATGCCAACGTATGCTGTTTACTTGTCACATAAATCAGGGCCATGGCATAATCATCCGTTCTCACAAACGCTTCCGTGATACGCAAAGATCGCCCATTGAAGTGCGCATTGCCATCCATTTTGATCAATGCCCATTGAGCAGTACCCGCCAGTTGAGCGTTAGAGTCACTGGTCATAGTCAACTGCATATCTTTTGCTCTAACTTGAGGTAAATTTAAATAACTGCTGCCCGCCATATCGATTTTTTTGGGCGTAGTCGTTCCCGTAATTTTCGCATGCACCTTACCTCTGATAGTAAGATCCATAGAATTATTCCCGCCACCATTGATCTGTATTTTGCCGTCCCCGCTCAAAGACACATGGCGCAAATTCATTCGGCCTTCAAGCAACGTGAACGTATTTTTAGAATTGTTAATTTCCACGTCCAATTGTTTGGAATACAATCGCCGCCCAGTCACATTACCATTACCGTGATAAAGGATGGCATCTAACTGCCGCGCGCCTATATCAATCGTGACAGGACCATGTTTCGGAAATCGGCCATCCAGCCGGATACGCAGAGTTTTACTTTTAGGTTTCACCTTCCACTCAATATTTCGAAGGTCGCGTGAGTCGCCATGCATACTGAACCATGCGCTGCGCGCGCCCGTATGGATATTTAAAGTGAGCTCGCCCCGCACATCAATGCGCGTAAAATCGCCCGGCGTATAAAACAACGTTTCGATTTTGATTGGAATCATCGGTTGATTCGTTTTTCCCTGCAAAAAAGCTAAGGAATTACACCCCATTAATGGTATTAACAAACCGATTATCATCATCCATTTCTTAAACATAGGGGATTCCTTAAAAATCCTGAGGTACCAAGCCAGTTTCAGCACAAGATCTCTGGCTCCCGCGGTCAAGCCGCGGGACGTCGGGAAAAGAGTACATGTTTAACTTGATACTCATAGTGCCAAAACACGGAAAGTCGTCGACTCGTCCTATTTAAAACTTAGACTAAATACCGCGTCGGATCAACTATTCCTGCCTCTTGAAACCCTTTTTTTCGTAAATGACAGCTCGAACAAGCGCCACAGGCCAAGCCCTCATCCGTTGCTTTGTAACATGACACAGTTTGCGCGTAATCCAACCCCACAGAAACCCCTAATTGAATCGTTTCTGCTTTGGATTTATAAATCAAAGGCGCATCAATCACCAAAGGGTGGCCTTCTACACCTCGTTTCGTAGCCAACTCTGCCACACGTTGAAACGCTGCGATATATTCAGGTCGACAATCCGGATAATTAGAATAGTCGACTGAACTGACACCCATTACAATGCGCTCTGCCGACAATACCTCCGCCCAACCCAATGCCAAAGATAACATAATCGTATTGCGCGCTGGCACATAAGTCAGGGGAATATCCAAGGTATCTTGATGATCAGGCACCGCATACTGCGCATCAGTGAGCGCCGACCCGCCCAAGCGTCCTACCGCAGCAACCTCCATAATATTATGTTCAAGCGCATAACGGTGTGCCAAACGCTGCGCGGCATGCAATTCGGCACGATGTTTTTGTCCATAATCAAAACTGAGGGCATAACAAGCGTACCCTGCAGCATGAGCCAAAGCGAGACAGGTCGCTGAATCCAATCCTCCGGACAACAAAATAATCGCTTTGGTCATAATCTTATTTCCTCGGTGGATAAATCGGTGGAATAACAGAGGCTCGAGCCCGCTTGGCTTTCTTAGGTGCCCGATGTTTTGTATAAGCCACAATCGCGTGCCACAATGCAGCGCCCTGCCAATCAGCGGTATATTCTGGATGATACGCCACGACCACAAAAGACTGCAACGTTGTATATAATGCATCATCTTTGTGTAACAAAGGCATGATGTCAATAAAATGCACGATATCTTTATCTGGCCATTGCTGACACCCCCAATCTACCAATGCCGCTTTGGTGCGCATCACATCATTGCTCTTGCAAGCCGCACGCAATGCTCTATAGGGTCTTAAATTACGCAACCCACGATTCCACAAGCCAAAAAACAGTCCTAAAATACTGACCACCGCCGCCGCCCAAACCAGAACAATAGGTTTCACTTCCCAAGAAATTGGGTGCGAATCAAGGCTAGGTTGCGATGCTACAGCGTGTCTTTTGAACTTTGGCTTGAATGGTTTGGGTTTTTTTAGGGGTGTAGCAGAACGAATATCATATGATTTGCCCGGCAATTCTGCCATCTCAAGTTTTTGAGTTTTGACGTTAAACCATGGCACCCGAATGGCCGGCAACTCAATTTTACCAGGCCGAGGAAAGACATAGGTCACTTTCATTTTGGATCTGCCCCAAAGCTCCCCCTGCTGAATTCGATTATCCTGCTCTGCCTGACCAGGATAGGTACGCAAATCAGGACTCTCTGGAAAAGAAATTTGCGGCAATAATTGCGCGACTAATCCTTGGGCTTGCAATTCAATAGTACGAACGATGGTAGCACCCTCAACCAATTCCGTAGCAGTTTGGTCGTAAGTTTCGCGCAAACGCACCAATTTGGACGGCAACCATTCGCGGCGCGCAAAATGCTTAGGTAGCGGTTGCACTTGTAAGGTCACGACGTCTCCAGACAGCGTGACAGATTGCGGATTACTGGCATAACGTAAAGCCTGCAAAGTCGGAGGCACAACGACCAACGGCCCACTTTTTTGTGGAAAAACAGCGTACAACTGTTCATCTACTTGGTAAGAAACGCCCTCACGAATCGTTTGATATTGTTGACCTTCCCCTATTGGAAATAAAATCGCATTGTCTACCTGCGGGGCCTGGTAACGCACATTGATCAAGGGATGACGCGTGACAAGGTTAACTTTATATAAAATTTCTTGATTCAAATAAGGACTTTTATTATCGACACTGACAGTCAATGCCACATCATTTTTCAAATCAGCAGCTGGCATATTGTTAGTAGCAGACTGCCCAGAAGAAGCATGCGGTGTGCTAGGACTCACATTCAATTGCACCGGAACACTGGTTAAAGCACCAATATGAAATGCCGGAATAGTAATCATACCGCTGTGCTTGGGCTCTAGCACAATCCCCCATTGACCGATAGAGCGCGCCTGACCATTCACCACGGTATAAGACATCGCTTGCTCGGTAGCGACAATGTTGAAATCTGTTTGCAACGCACTTAAATCAGGCGTCCCTTGCGCTTCTTTGGGATCATAGGTGAGCGTTAACCGAACTTGCTGACCCACCTCAATTTGCGACGCATTGAGATCAACAGCAATACCCTGTGCCCATATCGCTGAGCAACTCAACCATCCTACGCATAACCACAGCAGGCCATTTCTCATAATCGTCCTCATGATGCGCCTCTTTCTCCATTTTGCCGACGCAGATGATCACGCAAAAATTTCTCGCGCAACAAATAGGCGGGATCATCTGGAATCAACCGTAACCATTGCTCTTTGGCTTGTTGCTCTTCACGCTCAGAGCGACTGGCAGGATGCTTTTGTGCTGCGGATTTGGCATCCTTCGACTCCGTCGGCTTGGGCGGCGTGGGAGTTGGGGAAGCCGGCGAGGAGGGTTCAGAGGGTTTTCGAGGCTTCTGCTGTGCATCCTTTTTAGGCTCTGACTGCTGCGAAGACTGCGGATTTTGCGAGGAGGAAGAAGGCGATGGTTGTGACTGTGATTGCTGTTTTTTATCCGACTGAGATTGCTTCTGCTTATCCAATAATTTTTGCACTATTTGGCGGTTAAACAAAGCATCTTGGTGTTGTGGATCGCGCTGTAATGCCTGATTGTAGGCCGCAATAGCGGGTTGATATTGGCCTGATTTCGCCAAAGCATTGCCTGCATTATAGTAACCATCTGTCGTCTGCAATCCCAAATAACTTTGCGCTGCTCGCTGGTAGTCCGCAGCACGATACGCTGCAGTAGCGCGCCAATCTGGCCGCTGAAATAGCTGTGCTGCTTGATCAAATTGCCCAGCATTCCATAACGCTTCTGCTTGGTGATCGGGAGTTTTCCACCAATCTTGCCAGGTCATAGCGTGACCAGTCATCAGCCAAAGCGTTCCGAGCACTATCCCAATCGACCGCAACCTGTTCATGCCCCAATCCTCTCAAACCATCCGCGACGAAATAAAGGTAAGAAGAAGAGCAATCCAGCTACCAGGAACCACCGACCTTGGTCCCGCCAAATCGTCACATCATCTTGTTCGTTCATTTGATAGCGATGCGAAGCTTTGCTGCGCGATGTTAACCATTTTTGGATATCTGCATCAGAATCAGTAAACGCCAACACGGTTCCATGACCTGCTTTGGCCAACGGTGAAAATAACGACCGGGCTGATTTATCTGCCAATAATGGCATTACTGAGACTGTGTAACCTTCTTGTCCCAGTTTTTGCGCCGCATCGACCGCTGCGGCCGAAGGAACCTGGCCACTTAAAACCAACATATCGCCAGCATGGAGCCCCATATCTGTAAACATGGTTTGGGCCTCCATAAGCGCTTGTTCTAAATGATTACCATCTACCGGCAAAATATCCGGACTCAAAGAAGCCAATAGAATATCAATGGTTTGAGCATCATCGGTCAATGGTGACACCACAAAAGGCTCGCTTGAATACACCATCAATCCAAATTGCCCAGCATTGGGCAATGCCAAAAGATCATGGATTTTAAATTTGGCACGCGTTAGGCGATCGGGGGACAAATCGTGCGTCAGCATAGTGCTCGATAAGTCCAACAAAATCATATGTGGATTTAAATGCTGATAAGTCGGTACAGAAATCTTTGACCAAGTCGGGCCGGCCAGAGCTAAAATCATACAGCACAGACTACAAAAAACACCCAATACGGTTGCCAGTCTTTGCGTCCGACCATGGTAGATCAACAAAGGCTGTAACAAATGCGCGTCACAGACTTTAGACCAAATGGACACAGCACTTCTGCGTTGCAACAACCCAATCGCTAATCCAAGCACCGGCAACAAAGCCCATAACCATAATGGTCGCAAAAAATGCAGATCACTCATTTTTTTGTCCCAATGTAAATTGATGCCATCCCAATCCTGCACGACCCAATAATAAGACGAAAAAAATGAATAAACCAGGAGCTAAAAACCAAGGATAATAATCATATTGCGGTCGAATTTCCGCTTGGTCTTGCGCTACTCGCGTCATCTGATCAATATGCGCATAAATTTTCTCCAAGGAGGCCGGATCGGTCGCACGAAAATACTGTCCACCCGTTATCTTGGCTACGTCTTTTAACGTGTCTTCATCCAGATCAGCAGCGCCTGACATACTCAAAAACAAGCCATCAAACGATCTGGGATCCAAACTAGAATGTAAACCAATGGTATTAATTTGAATTTTTTCGCTCTGCGCCAACGTTGCGGCCTTCTGCGGCGTTAACACCCCAGAATTAGACACACCATCCGTCAACACCACAATCATCCGTCCTTCTGCGGGTGCTTGCTGCAAGCGCTTGATGGCCAAACCCACCGCGTCACCCAGGGACGTCGATTTGCCGGCCAGACCCACCGTCGCATCATCAATACGTTGCGCCACATTGCGCCGATCATACGTCAAAGGCGTCAAAAGAAAGGCTTGCTCCCCAAATAAGATCAGACCAATTTTATCTCCCACGCGTTTGGCCACGAATTGTTTGGCCGCGCGTTTCACCGCGAACAAACGTGTCTCCCGGCGGCCATGTTCCACCATGTCATTCACTCCCATACTGGGAGAAATATCCAAAACCAACATAATATTGTAACTATCCCGTGAGAGAGGACGCGGTTCACCAACCCATTTGGGTCCCGCCAAAGCCACTATAAACAAACTCCAGGCCAGCATGAGCCACCAAACATGCCTATGTTTGGTCAACAAAGTTTTATCTTGTTGAATCAAAGTTTGCATAGCCGCATAAAAAGGCACTTTCAACGCCGCGGAAACCTGCGCTTTAACGGGCGGAAGCAAAAACCATAGCAACCCAGGTAGCGGCAGTAATAAAAGTACCCATGGCAACGCTAAGACAAACATGGCCGCTCCCGTTGTGCAATCCAGCTGCGCACCAAATGAAATAATGGACGCAAATCTCGCGCTTGATTAGGTTGATAAGGTGCGTATAAAAAAGCCTCGCCCTCCGTCAAAAAATCTAATTTTTTGCTGGTTTCTTGCAAAAAAACCAACCACTCTTTGCCATACAATTGCGCTACTTGTTCGCGAGGGAAATACGCCAAAGCCACTCGTTTAAGTAATTCATTCAACGCAGCACTCGAAGTCTGGGTATTCATTTCGGCATAATAGGTTTTTTCATACAGCGCGAGTACACGCAGTGCTTCACGTTTCACTTTACCGCGCCGAACCCAGCGCCATCCCCACACAACCCCTACGATCAAGAGTAGTAACATGATGCCCAGCAAGGCAACCCATCCAGGGGCCAACGGCCATCTACCCAGTGCTGCGGGCAGATGAATATCATGCAATTGTTGGAGGAGGTCTTGATCTGGATTCATCGTGACCTCAAACGCTGTGGAAAGGTGTGTTTGACTAACAGCGACAAATTCATGTCACTGGTCACTTGCGTATACTGCATTGGAATACGTTGCATTTGCTGGGTCAACGTCGTAATCCGCTGCTCACAATAGAATTGATATCCAAAACGCACGCTATCTAAACTGGTATCCACTAACAAGTCTTTTTTTCCATCGGACATACCATATAATTGCGGCAGCGGTGGCCCCAGTTCAAGCGGATCACAAATATGGTACGCCAACAAATCATGATGCCCACTGAGACGTCGCAACAAACGTTCATGGTGATCTTGCCAATGATAAAAATCCGAAATGAGCACCACAATACTACCGGGCTTAAGTAAACGCTGGATCCGTGTCAAAGCTTGGTCAAATGCTTGAGTCCCTTGGTCGCTAACCGGTTGATTTTCTTGAGAATAATGACTTAATCCAGCCAAAAATGGCAAGACACCCGCACGTCGAGTCCGCGGGGTAAACGCTCGGTGTGCTTCCGGCGAATACAACAAACCACCGACTCGATCCCCTTGCTCGGCTGCGGTCCATGCCAATATGGCAGCTAAGCGCGCGGCAATCACGGATTTGAAGGCGACTCTCGTCCCAAAAAACATGGACGGACAAAAATCAACCACCAGCAACACAGGGCGCTCACGTTCTTCATGATAGACTTTCACGTGGGGCCGACCGGTGCGGGCTGTCATGCGCCATTCCATGTGCCGGACCTCGTCACCCGCCTGATAATTGCGCGCTTCCGAAAAATCCATGCCACGTCCGCGCACGCGGGATTGATGCAACCCGATACGCGCAGCATAACCTTTGGGCGGATAGTGCACACGTTGTGCTTGCTCGGCAAGAGCAATCAGCTCTGCCACCGTAACGGCTAAGCCTGCTTGCATAGTGCCCTCACCCAAGTTTTATGGCACAGCCACGCGGCGGAGTAATTCGGTAATGAAGTCATCACAACGCACACCCTCTGCCTCTGCTTCATAAGTTAATAAGATTCGATGGCGCAACACTTCATGTGCAACCGCATGAATATCTTCCGGCGTTACAAAATCGCGGCCTGCCAACCATGCGTGCGCTTTAGAACAACGATCCAAGGCGATCGTCGCACGCGGACTCGCGCCAAAACGGAGCCACCGGCCTAATGTTTCACTATGCTGGGCTGGGTTGCGTGTAGCAACCACCAACTGCACAATATAATGTTCTAAGGCAGGACTAGTATGAACTTGGAGGACTTGTTGACGCGCTTCAAATAAAACTGATTGTGGTAAAGGTTTGATTGAAGATTGAGCGCCACTTTTGACTGAACCGTGTTGGACCAAGGCCTCTTGACGTGCCAAATTTAAGATCTCACGTTCCACCAATTCATCCGGATAAGAAATGGTGACATACATCAAAAATCGATCCAATTGCGCTTCTGGCAACGGGTAAGTCCCTTCTTGTTCAATAGGATTTTGCGTTGCCATGACTAAAAACAATTCGGGAAGTGGGTAGGTTTTGCTCCCAATAGTCACTTGACGTTCTGCCATCGCCTCCAACAAAGCGGATTGAACTTTCGCTGGCGCTCGATTGATTTCATCGGCTAAGACCATATTATGAAAAATTGGTCCGGGCAAGAACACAAATGAACCATTTTCGGGATGATAGACATCGGTCCCCGTTAAATCCCCTGGTAGCAAATCCGGGGTAAATTGAATGCGGTGAAACGAGCCTTCAATCCCTGCGGCCAACTCTTTCACTGCTCTGGTTTTTGCCAACCCTGGCGCACCCTCTAATAACAAATGACCATCTGCTAGCAACGCTATCAGAATGCGCGTCATCAATGCGGTTTGACCAAGGATCCGAGTATTCAAATAGCGATTTAATTCGACAATTTGCTCTTGAACTGCTGAGGCAGCACGATACTTTGTCCCTTCCATTTTTATTCCTTTACAATTTCAATCCGGTCAGCCTGAGGCCCTTTCTTACCTTTGATAACCGCAAATGTGACTGCAACACCATCTTGCAATCCTTTAAAATCACGCGGACGGGTAGAGGCCACATGGAAAAAGTATTCATGCTCATTGTTTTTCGCAATAATAAATCCAAAGCGTTTTTTGCGATCAAAAAACTTAATCACGCCAGAATGCCGGGCTTCAGATGATCCCGCTGAAAATAAATTTTTGAACCAATTTTTTATACGTTTTATACACATAACCTTTTATTCCTAATTTTAATATGGGCATTCTCAAACGAGAATGACAGCAAAAAATGTCGTCCTCACAGCCCTACCTTCAGGAGGACAATGTTAACCGTACTTTCAACCGCACTCAAGTATATCATACGCAGGAATACTTTGCAGGGGGGGATACGGATACCCAATAAACTCCAAAACATAGCATTTTGCAGTTTATTGGGTATATAATCAAATGCATTCCCCCTCGGTTATTTCTAGTATGCGCCCTTATTCTTTCAGAGATCAGTGCATTGCTTTAGTGGACACTGCCATACAAACGGTTTTTCCCGAACCGAAGCGCACCACGCCGCGCGAAAATCCAGGTGCCGTCATACCCGAACATTCGTTAACCTCTCGCCAAAAACAACATGCGGCCGGACTCATGCGTGTCAATCACGCCGGCGAAGTATCAGCCCAAGCACTTTACCAAGGCCAAGCTTTGGTTGCACGCAAAGAGGCGATTCGCGATCATTTGCAGCATGCAGCCGCAGAAGAGGTCGATCATTTGGCATGGTGTGAGCAACGTTTGTCTGAACTTGAATCAACCACTAGTCGGCTCAACCCCCTATGGTACAGTGCCTCTTTTGTGATAGGTGCTTTGGCTGGTTTGGCCGGTGATCGCATCAGCTTGGGATTTTTGGCTGAAACAGAAGAGCAAGTCACCCGCCATCTACAGAGCCATTTATACTCGCTGCCTGCGGAAGACCTCAAAAGTCGAGCTATAGTGAAACAAATGGCGATAGATGAAAATAGTCATGCTCTGTCTGCTTATGCGCATGGGGGCGTCGCATTACCAGACGTCATTCGCACCGTCATGCGCTGGGGATCGAAATTGTTAACAAAAAGTAGTTATTATGTGTAAAGTAAGCTAAGGGAGCAATTTTAAGTCCGTTCATTTTTTATTAAGAGGCAGCAACGGCCATGGAGCAAGGAACGCTTTTCATCATATGCGTGTTGATAACTGCGTATGTGTTTGATTTTATCAATGGCTTTCATGATGCGGCTAATTCTATTGCCACCATTGTGACCACGAAAGTATTGACCCCTATTCAGGCCGTGTTATGGGCTTCCCTGTTCAATTTTATTGCGTTTTTATTTTTTAAAATGGCCGTTGCCCAAACGATTGGGACTGATTTGGTCAGTTTACCCGTTGTCGACGCCAATCTGATCTTTTCTGCATTACTCAGCGCCATTTTTTGGGGGCTGCTAACTTGGTACTACGGCATTCCTGCCAGCTCTTCTCAAGCGTTGATTGGCGGATTGGCAGGTGCAGCCATCATAAAAGGCGGATGGGCGACCTTAAAATGGATAGGGTTGTGTAAAATTCTTGTTGGTATATTAATTACGCCGGTCATTGGTCTATTGGCCAGCATTATCGTCATGTTTTGCATCAATCGCATTTTACGGATCCGGAATACGCGTACCAATCAAAAATTATTTAAGACCTTACAGCTGATTTCTTCCGCTTGTTTAAGCATCACCCACGGGACCAACGACGCGCAAAAAACCATGGGGATCATCACTTTATTACTCTTTTCTTCCTCATGGTTACAAGGTCCTTTTTTTGTGCCTTTATGGGTTACTGTGACGTGCCATTTGGCCTTGGCGTTGGGCACGTTATCTGGCGGATGGCGCATTGTGCATACCATGGGCACCAAAATCACCAATTTAAATCCTGTACGAGGCTGTGCAGCCGAAACGGGTGCCGCTTTGGCTATTATGACGGCGTCAGTCTTTGGTGTGCCTGTCTCCACCACGCAAACCGTGGCCGGCTCGATTGCAGGTGTCGGCGTGTTTCATAGTGCGCGTCAATTAAATTGGACGACGATACGCCGCATGGTCCTCTCTTGGTTATTCACCATTCCTGTTACCGCATTGATTGCGGCGGGTATTATGTGGGCCATTATTTGAGATGAGAAACAGCCTATTTCTATTTTTTCTACTGATCGCGTCCCTGGTACAAGCAGACCCCTGCAGCACAAAATATGATTGCCCGAATGTGTCAAGATTATTGCAGCCAACTTGCCGTCGTCTCCATCAAATTTGGTACGATGGAAAAGTCGAGCTCCAAATTCCAGCTTATACTTGGCATAATCGTTTTTATTATTCAAATCATAGAACTTACAACGAAAATCCCTGGGGCGGTGGATTGGGAAAAAGCTATTATGATGAAGATGGGGATTGGCATCAATTATACGCGTTTACTTTTCTAGACTCTCATAAAAATGTGGAGCCGATTGCCGGCTATGGGTTTGAAAAAATGTTGCATTTCAATGCCAAAACCGGCGTTGGCATCGGGTATACCGTCTTCATGACTTCGCGTCCCGATATCGTACATTCCATTCCGTTTCCTGGGATCCTACCTTTGGTCGTGATTGCACACCAACGTGCTTCGCTAACAATGATTTATGTGCCAGGCAAACAAAACGTTGGGAACGTTTTGTTTGTGTTGGCGAAATGGGTGTTGAATTGAGAAAGCGTCTCAAGTTCTGGGAAATCTGCGATTCTGTGCAGCCTGAGCCCCTGGTGGAAGTTGCGTACTCTGCTGACTCCCCAGGGGATTGGGCACGGCAGTGCTTTTAGTAGCCGTCGCTGGTCTAAGTGGTACGCCTGTACCTGTAACTGTACTTAATTCTATCTCTTTAGCCTTATCTAACCCTAATTCTAGCTGTGCAGCTGATCTCACTTTTGCTTGAGAGTTGTTACCCCGAACCCAATCCCAGACACAAGAAAGCCCTTTATAAAGGGCGAACGCAGCTACTGCAGCGACGGCGCCTAATACTACAGCTCCGACGAATGCAAGACCAACTGGATTACAAAGAGCGACGGCCATACCTACGGCAACGGCGACTCCAAGCAAAGCTGCATTGCCCCCATAATGTTTTGCTGCTTGCCACCATGAGTCGAATCCTTTAGATGTTTTTATGCCTGTATTCGCTTGCACTACCAGTTCAATTTCGCGCTCGATTGCTTTCTGTCTCCTTTTTTTATCAGCCCCTTCATCCTCACCATATGCCTGACCAGAGTTAATTTGATTTAGCTCAGTAATCAACCTATCCAAATACTGCTTCGATACCTCTTTAACAGCTCCGCTAGATTTGCAATCTGATTTATCAATACGATTTTTAGCATCCGTTGCATTTTGAATTAAATCATCTGTTTTACCCATGGCGGCACCTCTAGTTATTGCAACAATACTCTAAATATAGAACAAAAAAAGCGAGAAATCCAATGGCACTACGAACATCCATCACGTTAACTATTCAACAAAGCCTGCAAATTTTCTTCAGTTTGACCACCGTACAAAGTGGTGTTCAAATTTCCTTTTGGATCAAAAACATAAGTGACCGGAACCACGGAAATATTATCTAAATGGAGAGATTTTAAAGAGCTCGGATTTAAACTAGGGTATTCAATATCATTCTCTTGCGCGAGGCGGCGTTGTTGAGGGACAGAAGAGGAGTCGAAATTGACGGCAAATACAGCGACTTTTTCCGGGTGTTTGGTCGCATAAAAATGGTTCAATGCACTAATTTCTTCAAGGCAAGGCCCACACCAACTGGCCCAATAATTGATAAACACCCATTTGCCATGCAAAGATGCCAATGAGATTTTATTGCCGTTGAGATCTTCTAATGCAACGGAAGCCTGACTTGCAGTTTGATAACCCATTAGAGCAAAAATTAGCCCGAAATATGCAAACAATTTATTCATAGTAGTCATATTATTATCCAGTGTCAGCTCAGGTCTCATACGTATTATAGCACTCAGAAAAAAAGCTGCAGAAGAAACGTAAAATTATGAAACTATCCTGTAAATCTTGTTTATTTTTAATCATTTAAATTTTCCAATGAATACTCAACCACAGTTTAAAATTTTTTAATAAATCCTCTGCTTGAGCAATACAAATTTTTACAGTGTTCTCAGGAATAATATCTCCAGAATAATCAGCAACATTACGTTGTTTACGCATAGCATCCAGCACAATCACTGTGTTTTTATCAATCCCCAATGTTTGTGGTAATAGTTGAATCATCGTTTGATGATGCCCTGGCTTGCTAGTTAATGTTCGATAACCATTGGCCTGCAGACCTGCATTTGCGATCTGCATGATCGCTTTATATGCAACATCAAAACGATTTTCAGAACTCAGCACTTCAATTTTGGAGTCAGAAATATTTCTTTCAGCAGCGCGTAAAAGACGTTTTATTGCATCAGAATTAGGAGAGATTTTTTCTAGAGTTTTATCAATAAGATTATCTAAGGTCATTCAGTTCTCCAATAATAAAAATTATGGGGTTACTAAGAATCTCTTGAACAAAAGGATCCTGCTCCATAAAACATTTATCCCATTCTGATTTAGAATATATTTTGGGGTTAATTTCTCGGCCCAAGCTAGTTTGAGCAGGGTAGAATGCTGTAACTACTTCAGTAAAATCCGTCTCACCTATCAGTAAAACATCAATATCACTCCTTAAGTTTTCAGTCCCACGTGCCACAGAACCGAATACAAAAGCTACCTCAATTTTTTCAGCTAATGACGCCAAGGATTCTACCAATACATCTACTAATCCGGTAGTTTTTTTTAAAATCGAAGTAAGTTCTTGAAAAATAAGAAAATCACGATTAGCTTGGTAATAAACTTGATTACCACTGGTTTCTCGTATCAGTACCCCAGCTTTGGCAAGTTTGGATAACTCGCGGTGCAACGTCCCGGCAGTTGTACTGGTTAGACGAGCAATCTCGCGAACGTGATAACGACTATCTGGATGAAGCAATAGCAAACCAAGTACGCGACGTCGATATTCAGAAAACAATAAGGAAAGGTCTGTCATAAACACTCATTGAAGCCAATATTACTACGATCATAGCCTAAAAGGCTACAAAATACAATTACTACCATGGGATGGACGCGCATAACAACGGGATTCAGACTTGTTTTTCGTCATAAAATGCCTTTGCCACGCAGCGGCTATGCCGATCTAATACTTGATTGTTTGATTATGAATCAATATCATAGTGCCCTGAGCAAATAATGGATTAGAGCCCCTCATGCAGCATCGCCCGCGCAAACGTTTTGGACAGAATTTTTTACAAACGCCCACCATCATCGCAGCAATCATTCGGCTTATTGACCCGCAATGCGACGACAATCTCATTGAAATAGGGCCGGGGCTCGGCGCTTTAACCGCACCTTTGTTGCAGAAAACCAACCACCTAACCGCCATTGAAATTGATCGCGATTTGCATGCACCTTTGCTTGCTTTGCCTTTGGCCAATACCCGCTTAAATCTGGTTAATGCGGATGCCTTGTCGGTTAATTATGCTCAATTTGGCAAAGATCTACGCTTAATTGGAAATTTGCCGTATAATATCTCCACACCTTTATTGATACATTTGCTCCATTTTTTGGGATCGATTCGAGACATGCATTTTATGTTGCAGGCTGAAGTAGTTCATCGTATGGTCGCCGAACCAGGCAGCAAGGTGTTTGGACGGCTCTCCGTCATGACGCAATACTATTGTGAAGTGGATAACTTATTAGATGTGCCGCCGACGGCCTTCTATCCGCAGCCTAAAGTAGACTCGGCTATTGTGAGACTGATTCCCTACAAACAATCTCCATATCCAACCGTAGCTTGGTCTGATCTCGAGAAATTAGTTGCGCAAGCATTTGGTATGCGGCGTAAAACGTTGGCTAATAATTTAAAACCGTTGCTATCATCTACGCAAATTGCAGCCATCGGCATTGATCCCGGGCTACGTCCAGAACAACTTAGCGTCGAACAATATGGATTGTTGACCGCTTTAATGATCCATCATACTGACACAGGAGTGCACTGATGTTTTACCGTGAAGAAAAGAAATCACCTATCGCCAAAAAGCCGATGCTATTTAAAAATTTAGAGCCCATTGAATCATTTGAAGTCTTGGTCAAAGATAAAAAACGCCAAGAGGCCCTAAAGCACATCAAAAAACAGCTTGCTTATCAGGCCAGCCATTATCAAAAATTGGTCTCGCCTTTGATCGCCAACGTTGCAATGTATTATCAGCATCTGCCCGAAACTTCTCTCTATTTTAGCCAACGCGGAGGCGCACTGGACCGCGCCTTGTATCGCACCGAGGCTGCGTTAAATTTGATGCGCCAACTCATGATCCAAGACGAATCAGAGCAGCCTTCGGAAGATCAAAAACTATGGGCATACGCTTTGTTTTCCGCCAGTTTATTACAAGGAATTGGCAAACTATACACAGAATATCAAATTAATATTCATAACAATATGGGAACCTTAGTGAAATTATGGGAACCCTTGCTTGAAGACATGCCCACCGTTGGCGATTATTACCGCCATCAATTCGTGCGTGAAGACCGTGACAGCGAAGCCTTACGTAGACACGTAAACGTATTGCTCGCCCAACAACTCATGCCCAAAGAAGGGTTTGCATTACTATCCGCACATCCTCTTATTTTTAAAGTATGGTTAGCCTTGTTAGAAGAAGATCGCGACGGCGCCGGATCGCTGGCCGCTATTTTAGACCGCGCCGATGCCTTTGCACTGCAAAGATATTTAAGCGAATATCTCGAAGAAAACAGCTATATCCTCGAACAGGGCAGCGGACGCATTGGGTCGTTTTTGGATACCGCACCAGAACACACCGTCGAAAGAGAGCGGGTCATTGGGGCGGAGTTTCTAATCTGGGTGCGTGATGCGCTATCTAGTGGAAAAATCATCTTAAACCAACAGCCTTTCCGTGCAGAGATATACCCGAGTGGTGTGGCACTATCTGCCGAAGTTTATGATATGTTTTTGCAAGAGCATCTCAAATTAAAGAGCAAATTCATCATTCAACGTTCTGTCAGTGCATGGAATACCCATACCCGGATGGAGCACAATGCCGTGGAAAGTGAAAAGCAAACGGTGTCCAAATTGAATTTAAACAATGCAATTTTGCCTGAAACCGTCAAAATCCAAGATCCCAAAACCGGACATATTTCCACAGTCCGTACGTTGGATTTGGTCCATGACATGGAAGCGTATAGTCGCGATTATGCACGAGTACCTGCCGTCCTCCATAAATTGGATCTCAGTGGCAAATGGACAACGAAAACCGATGAACCTGCGCAACAACACCATTTAGGAACGAAAGCCCGTGGCTGATTATGCAATAGGTGATGTGCAGGGCTGCTTTGCTTCTCTCCAATATTTATTGGAACAGATCCACTTTGACGAACATCAGGACCGCTTATGGTTTGTTGGCGACCTGATTAATCGAGGACCCAGCTCTTTGGAGGTCCTGCGTTTCGTCAAAAACTTGCCGATTGAGCCCCAAATTTGCTTGGGCAATCACGATTTGCATCTGCTCAGTTTGGTCTATTCCGACCGTCATTCTCAAGCCTACGATCCCAGCCTGCAACCTGTGTTAGACGCAGAAGACTGCGAAGAACTATGCGCGTGGCTCAGTCAGCAACCATTGCTCTGCTTTGATCCCCAGTTGAATGTGGTCATGGTACACGCCGGCATTGCCCCGCAATGGACTTTGGCGGAAGCACAAACCTATGCGCATGAATTAGAAATCGCACTGCGAGGCCCAGAGAGAGACCTGTTTTTACACTCTATGTACGCGAACGAGCCTAATCAATGGTTTCCAGATCTTTCTGGCATGCCTCGGCTACGTCTCATTTGTAATTATTTTACCCGCATGCGTTATTGTTTTGCGGATGGGAGCCTAGCTCTTAATGATAAGGGCTCACCTCAAAGCGCCCCCCCAGAACTCTATCCTTGGTATGAAGTCCCCGATCGCGAACCCATCTCAGCCGACTTGGTATTTGGTCATTGGTCAGCTTTGGAAGGACAATGCCCGCACCCCAAAATCCACGCAATCGATACCGGATGCGTCTGGGGCGGAACTCTTACGGCACTGCGTTTGCAGGATATGGAACGTATATCGGTAACCTCTCGCGAAAAAAGAAGCTAAATATTTTTATGAGCCGATTAAGGGCTGTAATCGGCTCATGACTTAAAAGAACCCGACTTGAGGGCTTTACTCAAACACTCGCTCAACTTCTGCAATCTGTCGGACAAGCCCTTCCAAGCGCTTGGAGGCATTCACGACGATTGCCGTCTTGGCTTCTCGCCAGACCTCTAAATCATCATGACTATTGCCCACATAGCAATAGCCTTTGACGCCAAAATGGCGCGATAAAGCCGCGGCTTTGTGTTTTGCACGTAAATTGTTGTGGCCATCAGAGGCAATCACCTCAGAAAAAATACCCACGTGGTCAGCCACAGCCTGCGCAAACACTTGATCCGTCGCAGTAGCCAGCACCAGAGTATCCCCTAGTTGCTTACGCTCTATGAGCCATTCAATCAGTTTCGCATGATAGGGCAAAGAGGCCGGGTCAATAAGCACTTTTTGGGCTAATTGTTGTTTTAAGTAAGCTCTGCCCTGTAACAACCAAACCAACAATTGCCAACACCGATACGGATAAGCTCGTAAAAATAAACACGTCGCCATCCAAGTCGTATCCGTACGAATCAGCGTTCCATCTAAATCAACACACAGGATCGTCATGTTGTTCGATTACAAATTTTATCAGCCAAATACCCAATCGCTCCGGCATAATAAATCGAATTATTGTAGCGCAAAATCATCCGATAATTGGGGTACGCCAAGAATACCGGGCCCCCATTTGGCTGCACAATACTGGCATTGAGATTCGGGTAGGGCAAGCTACCGCCATCGGTGCGACGCACGCCCATGGCAGCCCATTCGCTGACGGGTTTAATAATAGATTTACCTTCTAATTTCATATCAAAATGAGCAGGCAACGTCACCATCACAGCCCAAGGCTCACCGGCATGCCAGCCATTAATGTGCATATAATTGGCAATAGACGCAAATACATCGGGTTTGGAACGCCAAATATCTTTATGCCCATCTCCATCATAGTCCACGGCATATTTGACCCAACTGGAGGGCAGGAATTGCGGCTGGCCGGATGCGCCCGCCCATTCTCCTTTAAAATCTTGCAGGGTCACATGCCCATCATTCAAAATATGCAGGGCTAAGAATAATTCTTTGCGAAAAAATGCCGGTCTGTTGGAATCATAGGCCAACGTAGCCAATGATTTAACGACGGGAAAATTTCCCATGTACGAACCATAGCTGGTCTCCATTCCCCAGAACGACATCATAAAACAAGGATCAATTTGATATTCTCGCCCGATTTTATTCGCCAAATCTTGATGCTTTTTATACTGACTGCGTCCGACTGAAATGCGATAGGCATCAACGCGAGAAGACAAATATTTTTGATAGGTCAACCGATGCTCCGGCTGTGACCGTGCCAGCCCTTTTACTTGACGACTGGGCTCTTTAATATCCGCAAACGCCGCATCAAACACCGCCGGACGAATCCCGTCAGCCAAGGCTTCTTTACGCACCTCAGCTACCCAGGTCGACCAAGGTTGATTGGCAAAAACGCTGAGGGACAGGCTCAGCAGGAGCACTATCTGAAAAATACGGTTTAGCAATTTACGCATCAATCACTCAATATAAAATAGACATGTTTTGATTCTACTGAAGTTCTGCGGTCAATGCCACCGCAAACCTTTTTTCTTGAAAGCATAGGGGTTAGGGTGGGCCCTTGGTCGAACCTTAAATTACATACCTATCAATCTGAAATAGATACTAAAAAAACAATATGCCAAAACTTGAACCACACAAGAAGTGTTCTATAATTTACTGTATCAAAACAAAACTACCTGGACACAAAGTGCCAAATATGGACCCCATTGCCTATCAGGATAACGAAGGCATACATTGGCTCCAAATCACCATCGCAGACAATGGTGTTTGTACGGAGTTCAAACAAGCTTCGGAAGCCGATATGGCCACCAATACTTGGAAGACATTAGAACCAGACCAATGGCCAACGATTATCCCTGCCTATGATCCCACCGTTTCCCAAAACCATTTTGTGTTATCGCGTGACAGTGCGAACAAACTTAGCCGACATTTTTTTTCTAAATACACGCCGCCAGGACCAAACCAATCTCCCATTGATCGCGTATCAAACCAGGTCTACTTAGGAGCCTATTGGGGACCTATGACCATGCTACGAGATCCTGAAAAAAAATCGGTATTGCTCAATGCGTTTTGGCAACCAGAGGAAGCACAGCAAGCGCAGTTACAAACTCAATATCAACGTTGGCAACAAAGCCAATTGTCTGTTTGGCATCGCGACGCGACACAGCCAGATTTGAATATGGCCAATCAGCTGCTGGATTTCCAAACCGCACAAGATGGTACCGCCAAACCGGATATTACGACTGACCTGAGTCCCAACCAACAATGGCTGGTCAAATCCACCATTTTTGATCGAGTGGCGACATTAAAAGCAGAATCAACTTCTTCCGAAGAATATCGCGCTGCATTACATTTTTTAATAGATGGGACTGAGCCCAATAGCCCGCTTTCTTCTGCAACGCAAAAAAACTTAGAAGACGTCAAAATCCTGATCGCTGCGCCTGGCATCAATCGTTACATGAAAAATAATTTTTATACCAAAATCATTGAAAAGCAGAACGCCCGTTCGCTAGAGATGGAAAATGAGCGGGTTCCCATGAGTGCCCAGGATCCAGGTTATGATGTAACCATTGAGTCAGTGAGTGTTTATATTCAGCAATTACTGCGAGCTGAAATCCTGCAATATTTCCCAGACTATTTCGTAAATATAGCAGACCACCCAACCACACTCATGTCTACTTTTAAAGTTGGGGCGTTACCCCTAGACCAATCAGGTGCTATTGAAGAGTCGTCCATTGGGCTAACTCAGCAAGAAATCCGACAAATAGATGATTTATATCGGCTGTACTCAAACACCTATCCCTTGATAGATGCCAGTGAAGAATCTTTAACAGAATTATATAGCGCCATTAGCTCTATTCGAAATAGATTCGCTGCAACCCAAGCAGTTGCGAGCACTTTTCGCTTACTTCTTCCTAACAACACAGATTGGCAGTACGAGAAAGAATTGGAATACATGGGAGAGAAAATTCAGAAAATGCAGCGCTTAAACCCATTATTGCGTGAACTTCTGACACACCAGGAAGACCACACACCTAGGTCGCTCAACAACCAGGATCTCGATCAATTAACGAGCAACGCGCCACTTTTCTTATCTAACTATATTCGATATTATCCAGAGCAACAACAATCAGCTTTGTTAATTCGCTTATTTCAAAAAAAGTTACTATCCGCCACAGAGATGAAACAACTAATCTCAATTCTATCTCTAACTAATCCGTCGCTAAAAGCAAGCCTGGTCACGGTTCTTGCCGACACATTTCCTTATCCTGAATCAGAGCAATATAAGCAACTCTATGCTGTATTAACTGGAGAAATGGATCTTGATTTAAATGATTCGGATGCAGTAGTTCAAGATTTATTTCAGATTGTTAATTTAATCGGGCCAAGAACAACTGTCAGCACACAATTTTTAGAATTCCTGAATACATTGGGAAGTCCTGACTTATCCGTGGCAAGGTACAAAATTGAAGCCTATTATTTATCTAAAAATATCCATGACTTTTTTGCGACAGTCTATTCTGTAGACAAAGAGCAAGAGTTAGCCGAATTATTTCCTAAAATTCATTATGGAAACCAAGAAATTCTTGCTCAAGCAATTAAAAATCTTTCGTATGAGCAGCAGATTACCGTATTAAGAGCCTTATTACACCACAGCACGGCAATAGATTATTCAGCCGTTAAAACGGCTCATTTCATCCAAAAAAACTTTGATAGAACGCTCATTCAAGAGCTTCTCGAAAATGAACTCGTTGTTTTGCCTTCTACAGAACGGCACTATTTTACTAGCCTACAAAGTTTTCTGGCCAACGATGAAACCATCCTAAACGTAGAAGACGGGAATTTATCTGCCATACAAGCCCTTCTAGACACAACATTACCGCCTGACGGAGGACAACCGAGCAAATTGGTACCCTTGCTTATATTGAATGAAGCCAATGCAGACATGGATAAATTAGTTGCATTGCAGGTTAACGTTACAGGACGCTTACTGGCTAAAGAAATCAAAGCCTATTTCGAGGAACCAGAGAGATCCCAGACGAAAGAACGGTTAAATTCCATACTGCCCAATCGAGACAAAAAAAATATTCTTGCTATGCATAATGCATCAAAATTTCTCGCTGCTGCCCTAAATGAACTAAGACTAGAACACCAAGCTCAATTTTTAACAGCCTTGTTAAATCAGCAACAGCTACCTGCATATATTGTCAAAAGACTATTTGATGATGAGTCGAGTGTAGAATTTAAAGTGATTTTGGACGTCATAACTGCGTTATCTTCGGAGAAAATAGCTATATTAGTCAACAGCCGTAATGCTATGTTTTTTTTGAGAGCCCTACTAAATAAATATAAACAGACTTTTTCGCGAGAACCAATAGAATTTCTAAAACAACTTCCAGAAGAGATGCTGGATAAATTAATGCCACAGATTGAAGATGATGAACTTCAGATTTATCTTGAGAACTATGATTTGAGTCTTGAAGAACTACCACAGACAAATACGCTGGATTGGAAACAAACCGCAGAAACTATTGCTGCTTTATTTGCAAACACCAAAACCACCAAAGTATTTGTTGCACAACTCAAAAGGGCCAATTCTCCTAGAGAATTGAAAGAATTGCTGTTACTAGAAATTCGTAATGGGGATTACTATCAGGCAGAAAACATGGTCAGCATTGCTTTGAAGCGGCTTGGGGAGCATGAATCAGCAATTATGAACAGCCTAGCTCCAGACGAGCGTAGATACCGGAACCAATTAAAATATTCTGGAGAACTAGGCAAAAGCCTTGCTATTGAATTGGAGTGTTTACAAGGAGATCGCCGAGGCGCTGCGAAATTAAATTTATTAAAAGAAGCATTAAGTCAGCTTCCAGAAAAAATCACGGAGGCTGAATTACATACCCTGTTGCGGGATACCCATAGCCCATTATGTATTGCGCTATTCACACCTGTTGCGCCTGTCGCACGTGGATTTACTTTATTTGAACAAAGAAAACCTCCGGAACCTGATATGGCTTTTGTAAATGAAATTAAAGTTCGTCTAGAACAATTGGACCAAGGTTTAGCGGCAGGGGTAAGCTCTCAGGCATCACTTATACCGAGATAACCAGTTGTACACTGTGCCATGGACCAACCTACATTAAATTACATATATAAAAGTAAGGCATGTTGATCATTCAAATTAAAGGCATCTTTAGGAAGCGCCATTCGGCCTTGTATCCGTTATCCTCGGAGTGGTAACTCAAATGTTTGTCCTTCGTGTTGCTGTGCAAACTCCGAAAGCCCATGTACTGATGTTAAGAAAAACTGACCAGGCAAATTCGCTAAACTGGCAAAGAGGCGCTGAATATGGGCTTGGTCCAACTCTATCGTAATATCATCCATCAGATATACACAAGGCTTGGGAAGCATATGCGCTTGCGCTAATTTCAAGGCAATCAAAATGATTTTTTGCTGACCACGAGACAAATGCTGGCGGGCTTTTAATGAAACCGAGTCAAACAATATATCTGCATGTTGCGGGCCCGCATAGGTATACTGGCGCTGAAGATCTTGTTCAAATTGCTCCGCCAAAATAGTTTGCAAAGATTTTCCTGTTTCTTTTCTGTCCCAGCCTTTATCAAAGCGAATCTGACAGGGTGTATCAGTGAGCTGCGCTAGAAACAGTTGAAAATTATCAGCCCATTTCTGAAAATAACTTTGGCGTAGGGGGTCAATGGCATAGGCCAAATCGACCAGCAGCTTATCCCATGGCAAATAGTGTTGTCGATTGGAGTCTCTTTGTCGTAGCAAAGCATTGCGTTGTTTTAGGACCGAACGATATTCTTTCCACAATCCATGGTAAGCATGTTCCACGTGGAACAATCCCCAATCCAAGATACTGCGCCGAACAGTAGGTCCCGCATCAATGATTTGAAACAAATCATGGTAAAAAACCAAGCAGGGCAGCAAATAAGCCAATTCCGAACTACGCTGACAAGGTTGTTGATTCAAACGAACGGCGGTTGCTCCATTCAAATGTTTTTGAATACTGATCGAATCTTGTGCATGTGTTTTAGAAAACACCGTGAGAGTCGATTGGCCTTGCTGAACCAAAGGGGCGGTTTCCCGAGTTCGAAAAGAGTAGCCACTGCCTAACAAATAAATAGCTTCTAAAATGGAGGTCTTGCCGCTCCCATTCGCGCCATGGAAAAAATTAAACCGCGGATGGGGCGTCAAATATAATGCATCGAGATTGCGTAAATGATGAATATTCAGCGATGCAAGCATTAGAGTTTCATAGGCATGATGATATATTGATAATTGTCATCATTCAAGGATTGAACCAAAATACTACTATCTGCATCACCAAACTCCAAGCGCAACATACCTTCATTGAAATAGTTCAACACATCTAATAAATAAGTCGCATTCAAGCCAATCGTCAACGGCGTTCCCGTTGTTTCTGCCAACAAAGTTTCTTCGCCTTCTTCCTGTTCTTTATTCGATGCCGCCAAAGTGAGCGATTGATGCTCAATCCGTAACACTACCGCACGCAATTTTTCATTCGCCAAAATCACGATGCGTGACAGTGCTCGTTTGAGATGGTCGCGATCGATCAAAACCACACGTTCATAGTCTTTTGGAATAGCACGTGTATACGGTGGAAACTTCGCCTCGATGAGTTTAGATGAAAAGCGAAATTGACTGGTCACCAAGCTCACATGATTTTTACTGGCTGAAATCACCACAGGCTCATCCGCAATGGTAGCCAGCAAACGCAACATTTCTTGCACGCCCTTTTTAGGGATTAACAAGCGATGGTGCTGGTGAAAAGCTTCGTCCATCTGACGGCATACCGCCATACGATGACCGTCAGCGGTCACAGCAGTAATTGATTTCGTATCAATTTCAAGAAACAGACCATTTAAATACACGCGCACATCTTGCTGCGCCATAGCAAAAGCCGTGGCTTGCAATAAGCGCATGAGCGCAGAAGCTTGCAGAGAAAACTCTACTTCGCTGATCTCGTCTTCAGTAATGGGATAATCTACAGCAGCCAAGGTGGTGAGCTTAAATTGGCTATGCTCGGTTTTGATCGTTAAATTGCTACCGCTAAAGCTCAAAGTAGGCGTTGCTTCTTCATCTAATGAACGGAAAATATCAATGATCTTCTTCGCTGGCACCGTTACAGCACCCGTCATATTCGAAGAGCAGGGGACCACAGCAGTAATCTGAATTTCCAAATCCGTCGCAGTCAATGAAAATTGATGCGCTGACAATTGCAATAAAATATTCGACAAGATCGGCAAAGACTGTTTTTTATCAACGGCCCCCGCAACCATCAATAAAGCGGGTAAAATCTGTTGTTTGCTGATCGTTAACTCAAACACTGCGCCTCTCCACCAAAATAAATCAACAGCAGTGATTATAACAATAATCAGGCTATTTTCATCTGTATTTTATTAGAATTTTCTTTGTATAGTCCCTCCGTCTTTGCGAGGAGTGAAACGACGAAGCAATAGGGTTCCCCGCCTACGTGAGGCCAACGTGATTTTATGCATTGTGTGGGGAACCAATCGGTCTGTAACGGAGCGCTCCTTCGCTTCGAAAAACTGCATTGCAGATAATTGCATTGTAATCTTTATGCTTTTCCTTTATAGATTAGGTGAACAATTTACTCACCAAACATCACCCACGCATCGTGGGTGCCTATTTCCTTTACCCTCCAGAGATAATCCTTATGTGTTTTTCATCAGCGGCCAGTTTTGCTGCAAGTGGGGTATTGCTGCCGTTGGGTCTGTATAGCATTCTGAAAGCGTTTAAAGCCAACAAAACTTACCTCCTTTTTTCACTAATACCCCTTATTTTCAGCATTCATCAATTTGTCGAAGGCATGATATGGGACAAATTACACAGGAATCCTTATACTTCGCTTTATCAGAACATATTAGTATTCACTTTTATTGCCTTTTTTGTATGGCCTGTTTATATCCCATTGAGTGTCTACTTGATTGAACCCAAACTCCGCCAGAGACGAATACTCGGCGTACTATTAGTTGGTGGCCTTACTCTCAGCATGGCTATCTATGGACCCATCATTTTAGGCCTGCGTTCTGTAGATGCATACGTCACGCACCAGTCGATTGCTTATCTTATTGATCAACCACCACTGCAGCAAAAAATATACACATTTACTTATGTGGCTATTATTTTTCTTTCTCTCTTTTTATGTTCGATCAAAGAAATTAAAGTGTTTGGACTTTTGTTGCTTTTTTCATTTATATTAAGTTTTGTTTGGTTTTATTTTGCACTCTCCTCGGTATGGTGCTTTTTTGCTGCCGTACTTTCTTCGTATGTCGCGTATTACATGTATCAGTTGCCCAAACTTAAAAAGTGAACTTGAGAAGCACGCTCTGCATTGCCACTATTCAAACCACCTATTTGACCAACCAATAAACATGTCGTACAATAATTAAATAGAAATCAAATGGGTGGCCTCCATGCGTAATCGCTTCAATGCCTGTTCCGAAACAGCCGTGACCAAAGCCGCTGCGATCATTTATCCCGGTGTACAACTTTCTTATGGTCATCCTAATAATGATGCCCAATGTGATTTGGCGCCGTTACTAGTAAAAATACCTGGCCAAGATCAGGCTATATTTAACCCAGGACTCGGAGGCCAGTGCGAGGCTGTGACGAATGCTCATAGTCGGGCGATGGAGCGAATAAAACGTGAAACAGGCCTAACTGACCTAAGAGGAGAGCCAGAATCACTTGAAGCAAGAGAAACTCGATTGGCAGGGGATGATTTTGAGCGCATTATTGCCATTCAAGAGCGTGCCGACATACTTGCTGAAAGAACGAAGTTCACCCAATATGTTCAAAGAGAACTTGCTCCCATCATGGAACCTATTAATCGAATCTTGGCCACAGAACTTCACAAATTAACCCCCCCGAATGTTTATATGCTCCGCACCGGCGCAGAAGGCGGATCTGGGCACTTTCATACCGTTTATTATGAGGCTCCGAATTGGATGTTGGATTCTGGGCTTAAAGAGGGACAACCCAATATTGGTATATTGTACAATACTCAGACTCAGCAACTAGGACGCATGGCCGGGCAGGTGATTGACCCATCCCATGAATGGGGGCAAGGCCAAGGTAAAAAAAGGTTGGATTTTTTTGAAATGAATCCTACGCGTACCATGGTTGCAGCAAAATATATTGAAAAATATAGAGCACTAGAACCTGAGGACACTGAATTGGTGTTTCCAGAAGAATTCATCAACGAGATTATTGCTGAGCCGAATTATCTTTCAACTTTTGGCAGTGGTAACTATTGGCAAGCGCAACAGAACGGACGCAGATTCTCACCACCCGCAGTCTCAGCAGAGCAATATATCCGGACAGCTTATGAGCAATGTACGCAACAAGGTCTGCCGGGCGCCATAACTCAGCTGCGTCATCAAGGTTACTTTAGAAATCCTGAGCAAGGTACACAACTGTTAGCAACCTTACTTGCCAACAATAAAATCGATGCAGTGACAGAAATATTGCGTCAAAATTTGGTTGATTTAACCCATCCCGTTCGATGCGCCGCATTGTATCAATCCGCGCTATATTTTTCTCAAACGCATCCCGATTACCCACCTGGTTTAATTCCATCTTTGCGCGCACTACAGAATAAACTGATAGAAACATTAGCTCCGGAGGATTTACCCTTCACGATTCAAGATACTTGCGAAGCATTAAATTTGGATGCTTTGGAAAGAATGCTCACCCTAGAAGAAGACATTCCCCATGCTGAATTAATCGCACAGGTGAATAAAAGCGCGCGCGAATGCCGCTCGTCTCCCTCAACTTTTCAACCTATTTTAGAAGCCCTTCGAGAACACGAAAGGACTGCCCGCAACACTGATGCAGAAGAAGCAAACCATGAGCAAATTTTCGATGCCCCCTTTGATGATGATGAGGAGGAGGAGGAGATTGAACAGCTCATCGATACAGAAAGTTTTGAAGAGATGCTCATTGCACTGAATCAAGATGACGACCTCAGTCCGCAAGATGCCTGGGGTTTCGCTTGCGATGCTTTAGAAAATAAGGAACCCTACTCTTGTGCAGAAGCCAATAGAGGCAAAGACGAATATCGAGCGATTGAGTATCATGCCGAAACCACTGATGGCGACACCATCATCAACATAGTGTCCGAAAGCGAGCAAATACTCTTAGATGAATTATATGCAAAAAAATTAGAAGCAGATGAGCATTTTGGATTAGGAAGATAAAATACGCATTAGATTTTTATAATCTTCTGCGAAATCGCCCCCTTCTGAAATCAAGTCTTTGACTTTACGGCAAGCATGGATCACAGTCGTGTGATCGCGTCCACCATAATGGTCTCCAATTTCTGGCAAACTATGGTTGGTCAATTCTTTGGCCAATGCCATCGCCATCTGTCTAGGTCGGGCAATAGACCGACTTCTGCGCTTAGACAATAAATCCGCGACTTTTACTTTGTAATATTCTGCAACCGTCTTTTGAATGTTTTCAATCGTGACCAACTTGTCTTGTAAGGCCAATAAATCCCGCAACGCGTCACTCACAAATTCGATGGTAATTGACTTGCCAGTAAAATGCGCATTGGCTATCACTCGCCGTAAAGCACCCTCTAATTCGCGCACATTCGAGCGGATCCGTTTTGCGATGAAAAACGCCACTTCATAGGGAAGGACAACATTCGACTGCTCTGCTTTAGAAATTAAAATGGCCACGCGTGTTTCCAGCTCCGGTGGTTCCACTGCCACGGTTAAACCCCAGCCAAAACGCGATTTCAAACGTTCTTCCACACCCTCAATTTCTTTGGGATAGCGATCACTGGTCAAAATAATTTGTTGTTGACCCTCTAATAACGCATTGAATGTATGGAAAAACTCTTCTTGAGAGCGATCTTTCCCAGCAAAAAATTGAATATCATCGATTAACAAAGCATCCAGAGCGCGATAGAAGCGTTTAAACTCATTAATTGAGTTGGTTTGTAATGCTTTCACCATATCAGCCACAAACCGCTCAGAATGCAAATAGAGCACTTTAGCTTGTGGATTGTTTTTTAGAATCGTATTGCCAATAGCATGCATCAAATGGGTTTTGCCCAAGCCTACTCCGCCATAAATAAACAAGGGATTATAAGCATCTCCCGGACGTTCGGCGACTTGCAGCGCTGCGGCACGTGCCAATTGGTTAGAATTACCTTCCACGAAACTATCAAAAACGAATTTCTTATTTAAATAATGATTGTGTGTATCCACCACCACGGCTTTGTTAGCAGTCTGAGCAGACCCTGAAGATGTAACGAGCGTCGTGATCTGCGGTTGCTCTTCCACCGGGATTGCTTTGGTGCCAATCTCGATACTGACGTTGGTGATCGTATCCGGAAACAACTGGCGAACCAATTCGTTAATCCGTTCATTAAAATGCGTCTTGACCCAATCCACAACAAAACGGTTGGGCGCCAGTAATACCAAAGTCGAATCTTGGGTTTCCGCTTGCAAAGGTCGCAGCCACGTATTAAATTGTTGCGCGGGATACTCTTCTTGTAACAAATTTAAACACTTCTGCCAAATGCTCGCAGACACAGACGACTCCAGAAAAACCCTAGCCGATGATTATACCCTTCGCAGGAGTATAAAAGAAAGTTCTTGTTGCCAAAGTCTCATCTTTTGTGAAAAAATCATCACATCTTTTTATTTCCTCATGTGGCTCCAAAATGATTTTTTTTGGTCAAGAACGTGCTTTTTTAGAAAACACTCTGTGTGAACTTCGTGTTTACAAGACATTATCATGTTAATTGATCGAGCGGGTTATCGTTTAAATGTTGGCATTATTTTAATTAACGAAACCAATAACGTTTTTTGGGGGAAGCGACATGGACACGACGCGTGGCAATTTCCACAAGGCGGTCTCGCGCCAGGAGAGACACCCAAAGAAGCGCTGTTTCGTGAGTTACGTGAAGAAATTGGCTTAGAACGCGAAGATGTCGAAATACTGGGGGTAACGAAACGTTGGTTAAAGTATCGTCTGCCCAAACAATATTTACGCCATGGGTCCGAACCCCTCGTCATCGGACAAAAACAAAAGTGGTTTTTATTGAAATTGCATACCAATGAGCAAAAAATTCGGTTGGATCTCAGCAACTCCCCGGAATTTGATAGTTGGCGTTGGGTCACTTACAAAGAACCCCAAGATTTGGTCATTTTTTTTAAAAAACAGGTCTATATTCAAGCATTAAAAGAATTGGAATATCTCCTAAAAAAACGCCAGTCTTCCTCAAACATGCGTCGGAAGAAACCTCATCATGGTGGTCATAAAAGCTAATGCTTAAAATACTCAAACGCATCGTCCAAAATGTCACCTCTGCGCCAGATCTGCTTGCAGCACTCCATACCTTGGTAGACTGCGTAAGCTCAGCAATCTATGCCGATGCCGTATCTGTTTTTTTGATTGACAGTAAAAATCGCGAATACGTCTTAATTGCAACCAAAGGTCTTAACAAAGATGCCGAGTCCGTAGTACGCATGTCGATGGATCGAGGGGTGATTGGCTTGGTAGGGCGCCGTGAGGAGCCCATTAGCTTGGATGATACCAGTGACCATCCAGATTTTTATTACAATCCCTTGCTCAAAGAAGAGCATTTACATGCATTTCTGGGGGTTCCCATCATTCAACACCGTAAATTGTATGGTGTGCTGGTTGCGCAACAAGCTGCTCAACGCTACTTTGATGATGCTGAAGAAGCCTTTTTGATTACGTTGGCAGCGCAATTAGGCGGCATGATTGCCCATGCCGAAGCTACCGGCGAATTGGCGCTGCTTACGGAGCCACCCCGTTCTGAGCAGAAAAAACTAGAGCATGAGCCCATTTCGCTTAAGGGCATGGGGGCCGTACCAGGCGTAGCCATCGGGACCGCTGTGGTGATTTACCCACCCGCAGATATTGATGCCGTCCCCAAACATTTTATCGAAGATGTCGAGGGTGAGGTTGAGATCTTCCTGCAGGCATTGTTTGCGGCACGCGATAATATGCACCGCCTCAGTCGGCGGATGAAATCCAGTATTGCCGAAGAAGAACACGCCTTATTTGACGTCTATTTGCGGATCATGGACCAAGATAATTTGGGCGCGGAAGTCATTCATGAAATTCGCACGGAACATTTGGGCGCGCAAGCTGCGCTGGCCCTGGTCATCAAAAAGCATATTCAACAATTTGAAAATATGAATGACGATTATTTGCGGGAACGTGCTTCCGATTTTCGAGATATCGGTCGTCGCGTTTTGGCTGAATTACAGTCTTCACAACAAGAAGAAATTGATTACCCACGTCGAACCATTTTGGTGGGTGAGGAAATTTCTGCAGCAACTTTGGCCGAAGTCCCAGAAGGGCAATTGGCGGGGATCATTTCCACCTTTGGCTCTAGCAATTCGCATATGGCTATTTTAGCTCGCTCCATGAGCATTCCGACTGTCATGGCGGTACGTGGCCTGCAATTGGAGCAAATCTCACGCCGCGCAGTGATCGTGGATGGCGACAACGGAGAAGTGTTTATTTCTCCCACCAAAATGTTGCTGGCCGAATACAAACAATTGATCCAAAAAGAAGATGAGCTAAACCAGAGCCTTGTCTCTTTGCGGGACAAACCAGCAGAAACCTTGGACGAACACCGAATTAGTTTGCAAGTAAATACTGGGCTCGCCATTGATTCCGGCTTGTCTATGAGTGTCGGTGCGGAAGGCGTGGGCTTGTATCGCTCCGAAGTCCCTTTTATGAGCCGCGATCGCTTTCCTTCAGAAGATGAGCAATACATTATTTACCGCCAAACCCTCAAAGCCTTCGCACCCCGCCCAGTGACCATGCGCACGCTGGATATCGGCGGAGACAAAGTGTTACCGTATTTTCCTATCGAAGAAACCAATCCCTACTTAGGTTGGCGCGGGATTCGTGTGATGCTAGATCATCCCGATCTCTTTTTATTGCAAGTACGTGCCATGCTGCGCGCTAACGAAGAATTAAATAATCTGCGCATCATGCTCCCCATGATCACCACGTTAAGCGAAGTGGATGAAGCAGCTTATTTGATCAATCAAGCTTATGCCGAATTATTGGAGGAAGGTTGTCAAATTGAAAAACCCGCATTGGGGGTCATGATTGAAGTCCCTGCAGCCGCTTGTCAAGCAAAGGAATTGGCCAAACGCGTAGACTTTTTGTCAGTTGGCACCAATGATTTGACTCAATATTTGCTGGCTACCGACCGAAATAATGCACGCGTTGCCAACCTGTACGACTCCCTCCATCCAGCGATGTTACGCACATTAATCCGCATCATCGAGGGCGGACATTCCGCGGGCGCCAAAGTGAGTGTATGTGGTGAAATGGCCTCCGATCCATTGGCTGCCATATTGCTTCTAGCTATGGGATATGATGCCTTGAGCATGCACTCAGCCAGTATACCTCGTATCAAATGGGTCATTCGGAGTTTCACGATGGCACAAGCACGCAAAATATTGGCGGATGTATTGGAGTTAGAACATCCGACGGAAATTCGTTTATACATGCAGAAACATCTAGAAGAACAAGGGCTAGGTGATCTGATTCGCAGTGGGAAAACATTATGAGCTTAACTTATCCAACCATCGATCCTATCGCCGTGTCTATAGGCCCTCTTGCCATTCATTGGTATGGGCTCATGTATCTACTAGGCTTTGGTTTAGCATGGCTGGTTGCTCACTGGCGAGTAAAAAATTTGCATTTAAAGTGGACGGCCGATCAAATTGGAGATTTGATTTTCTTTGCCGCCGTCGGGACTGTTTTGGGCGGCAGGATAGGCTATATGCTGTTCTATGGTACATCAGATCTCATTCATAATCCCTTCAGTATTGTAAAAGTTTGGCAAGGAGGCATGTCCTTTCACGGAGGCTTTTTAGGCGTAATCTGTGCCATGTATTACTTCTCCCGAACCCGGCACAAACCTTTCTTAGCCATCACTGATTTTATAGCACCGCTGGTCCCCTTAGGCTTAGCTGCGGGACGAATCGGGAATTTTATCAATGGAGAATTATGGGGAAGACCCAGCCAACTACCCTGGGCGATGGTCTTTCCGGATGCGGATTCCCAACCCAGACATCCTTCTCAATTATATGAATGCGGTTTAGAAGGGATTGTACTATTTATTTTTTTATGGTGGTACGCGCGCAAACCTCGCCCTCAGGGCGCCATATCTGCGCTCTTTCTCATTGGCTACGCAATCTGTCGCTTCACTGTGGAGTTTTTTCGCCAACCCGATATTCAACTTGGTTTTATTGCATTAAACTGGCTAACCATGGGACAATTACTGTCAATACCCATGTTGATTGCCGGCCTGGCTCTCTTTTATAAGTCTCGCCAAGATCCAACCTATACGAGAAAGCATCATGGACACTTATCTTAATCTTATCAAACACATTTTAGCAGAAGGAACTGAAAAGTCCGATCGCACTGGAACCGGTACTTTATCAGTATTTGGTTATCAAATGCGCTTTGATTTGACCAAAGGCTTCCCACTGTTAACCACCAAAAAACTCCATACGCGCAGTATCGTGCATGAATTACTTTGGTTTTTACAGGGCGACACCAATATTGCTTATTTGAACCAAAATGGCGTTACCATTTGGAATGAATGGGCGGATTCCAACGGGAATTTGGGCCCGGTCTATGGCAAACAATGGCGTGCTTGGCCCAATGCGCAGGGCCAGGAAATCGACCAATTAAGTCAGATTATCGCACAAATCAAGACCAACCCCGACTCACGGCGCTTAATTGTCAGCGCATGGAATGTAGGGGAATTAGACCGGATGGCACTCGCACCCTGCCATGCTTTATTTCAATTTTATGTAGCAGATGGCAAACTGTCCTGCCAATTATATCAACGCTCTGCAGACGTTTTTCTGGGTGTTCCCTTCAACATTGCATCCTACGCGTTGTTAACCCATATGGTAGCGCAAACCTGTGGACTCCAAGCAGGAGACTTCATTTGGACAGGCGGTGATTGCCACCTTTATACGAACCACCTGGAACAAGCGCAGCTGCAATTGCAGCGCACCCCTAGGGCACTGCCCAAACTCATTCTACAGCGCACGCCAGAGAGCCTATTCGACTATTGTTTCGAGGACTTCGTATGGGAAGGGTATGATCCGTATCCTACGATTAAGGCGCCTATTGCGGTGTAGTGAGGTAGGTTGGGCCAAGGCCCAACCTAAAAAAAGTTTATTTCAGTTTCATTAACTTGTCATTTTCAACATCATCGTGAAGCCCATCACAAATAGCTTGCCGCGATTTCACGCCCTCTGATTGCATAAGATGAAACAAACTACCCGCACGCAGATGCGCGCATTGATCATATAAGCGATAAAAGCGATAAGTAGGATCAACCGGAGTGGGATCATCCAAAGCAGGCTCATCCAATCGAACATATCCTCTGCTAATCGTTAGCTTGCCGTACATATCTTGATGTTGGAGCATCCGATTCGAGGACTCACTGAATTCAAATACATCAAAAGAATACGATTTATTCTGCATAGACAAAGTAAACTGAGCAAACAACGCATTCAAATCATTGACGAAGTCTATTCGGTCACTTTCAGACAAGCCAAATATATCGACAACACCCAGCACACAAGCTAAAGTAGTGATTTTTTCTGGATCAGAATAACGCACATAATTTTCAGAAAACAACCGTTGCCAAGTATTCCTAAAATCAAGAAAAGAATCAGCCTCCTGAATCGTCATCCGCAATACCACATGCCCATCCGGATTCAGTTTGATTTCTTTCAATTTCATACTAGGTTGAGTTTTATCTAAAAACGCCTGGCAAAGATGGATCAATTGCTTCCACGCAGCGATTCGATTAAACGTAAAGTCTTTATTTTCTGCTAAACTCAGGCGTTTAAAGACTTGTTCATTGACCTCAATTCTCTTTTGATGAAAAAAATCTTCTTGGGTGCCAGGCTGTGTGACCGATCCGAACGCAAAATGAAATGCCGTACGCATTTGCAGCAGATAGTGGCTAGAATCTAAATTATAACGGCGGATAATACCCGTGAAACTATCTAAAAATTGATTCATTTGCGCCAACAATTCACTCGCAGTTGGCTTAAAAGCAAAGGATTCCACATTGACGTTATGGCCAATTCGACTTTTTATCGCACTAGCAGGAACGGCTTCTGGAGGCAAAGCTTGTCCTGTTATCGGATCTTTAGCAATATCAAGCACTTGCTTTACCTGAATTTTGCGCTCTGCATAAGACTCTGTGCCTTCCGGATGATCAGTATGATGCGCATCAGAGTAATCTGAATACAAATCACCTCTTTCAGACAGCGGCGATTCAAACGGCATAAAATATCTCCTAAAAAATGAACAGATCCCCGCCTACGCGGGGATGACAGAATTATGTGCAACTTTATGGGGATACATCAGTACGCTAGTATAACAAAGCAATACAAAGTCCTCTAGGAAGTAAGACCGGTCGGACTCGGAGTTCTCGCGCTCAGAAAATCTATCTGACTTCTAATCTCAATCGAGCTTTGCCTCGAGGCAAAAAATTGATCTTTAGAACGACCATGAGGTGAGGCTGAAGCAGAAAAACCACCATCCCAGCTATGGTATAGGATGTTTTTACTCGGAGATGTCCTACCATTGCTAGAAGGAGATGGCATTTCCTTGGTTTGCGGTTTAGAAAAGTAAATGCGATTATTTTCTTCATGCTTATTGGCGACACAACCCATATCCATAAGAACCAATATTTCCTGTGACGTTGCGGTAGGCGCATCATAACCATTATATTGAGAAGTACAGTCCGTATTTTTAGGCCGCACCGCTTTTAAGAGTTCCTCTACAAATGCGCCACCATCTTGTGAGAAAAAGGCCTCTTCAATATTGGGAAAATGCTGCTCAACCAGCTCGCATTGATACCCCAGGATCATCGCTGCTTGAAGCCAAATACGATTCAGGTGCCAAGACCATTTGCTATCATCACAATTAAGATACGTTCCTTGCCCTGCTCTTTTGCGAATAACAGCCATCACTGCGCGCGAGGTCCCCAACCAAAATACTTTTGCCTCAGGATACAATTCAGCATGTAATGCTAGTTTGGTGAGCTCCAGATATAAAGTATCGAAATCACATTTTAAAAGGCCATCCTCTACGCCACTCATTGAGCGAGAAATGAGCTTGGCACTCAGATTGCGAATTCTATGATTAACAACATCTTCCTCCTCAGTAGAGGTCGATTTAATCAACGATTTCGTAAAATACAACTCTTTAAGTCTTTGTATAATAAGATGCCCGATTTCACCTTCAATAGGCAAAGTACCAAAATTAATCGCTTCAACAAAGGATGCATCATCGCTTAGCAATAAAAATGCCAAAGCATTATGATTAATTTTATCAAAATCCTGACTAGCCATACCCTCTAATTTGCTGCGAATAGACGCCCACACATTTCCACCAGCCGTTCTAATCGTATCAAAAGGAGAGCTACACTGATAGCTTTTACCCAATCTACTTATAGGAGAAGAACCATCCACTCCAGAAGGTGAAATGGGACGCCAATGCGTCATTTCCTCAGTAATGGTTTCACATTTTCGCCTAATTGTCTCTGCTGTTTTTTCCGCTTTGGTAACAGAAAGCATGAGAACTTCAATTTCTTCTTGGCTTTTTTGCAATCTAGCTAATAATGATGGGATCCTTGAGTCAAAAAAAGAAAATTTGTGTTTGCCCTGTAATTTTTGTTGAATTCTATGGAGTCTCCGTGCAAGTAACTCTAAAAAATCTCTTGGGGATTGTCCTTTTAACGACGCAATATTGTGCTTGAATTTAGTTAATTGATCTTGAATTATAGTTATATCTACTTGTTCACAACTCCACTTACCAGGCATGTTTTTTTCTCATTTTTTACCTATAGTGCCCGCATTTTATCCATCAATCCTTAGCTAAAGATTAAATAAGAAGCACTAAACAAAAAAAATAATCACAGAAAAAAATCACACAGAAATAGGGGTAAACGAGATATATGGGATGAAACGATTTTGTGCATTTTTGTGAGGATACATCGGCTCAGAATAACTTGGGTACGTATCTTCACGCTCTGTGAAACGCCCTATTTGGCGTTTCCTTGAAAATTGCTAAATGATTACGCCAAATCAATTGGATCTACGTCGATACTCCAACGCAACCCACTGGTTAGTTTTGAGGAAGAGATCCAATCTCTTAATGCAGTCAAATGAGTTTGCAATACTTGCCGGGATCCCGATTTAAATAATAGTTGCATGCGATGTTGCCCGGCTTTTTTTGCAAGAGGCGCTGGTGCAGGGCCCATGATCATCAAGCCTGCCGCTTTAGGTTGTTGCTTGATGGCATGCAAGCATTGCAAGACCTTCTCAGGATATTTTCCTTGGACACGCAACAGCGCCATATGGGAAAAAGGGGGAAGTTGCGCCTCACGTCGCGCTTGGAGTAATTCTTGAGCAAAAGCATCATAACCAGATTGGATTAAAGTATTCAACAAAGGATGATCTGGAATATGCGTTTGGATGACGACTTCGCCTGGGACTTCTGCACGTCCGGCACGACCGGATACTTGCGTTATCAATTGTCCTAAGCGCTCCAAAGCCCGAAAATCGGGATCATAAAATCCATAGTCAGCATCCAAAATCACCACCAAGGTTAGGCGCGCAAAATGATGACCTTTGGCCAGCATTTGAGTGCCTACAATCAATTGAGCTTGACCTGTTTCAATCTGATGCAAATGCTCACCCCAGGCCTGCTTGTGCTGAACCGTATCGCGATCAATCCGCAAAATATTGGTTTTCGGAAACACCGCGGCCAAACCTTCTTCAAGGCGCTGAGTCCCCGTTCCCATAAAAATCAATTCTCGTCCCTGGCAAGCAGGGCAGGTCGCCATTTGAGCTTGTTGATGGCCACAATGGTGGCAAAGGAGTTGATTGGCAGAGCGGTGTACGGTTAAGCAAGCATCACAATGTGGACAAGCCGCTTTCCAGCCGCAAGCATGGCATAACAACACAGGGGAAAAACCGCGACGATTGATAAAAATCATCACTTGATGATTTTGTGCCAAATGCCGCTCAATGGCTAAATACGTTGCCGTTGCCAAACCATGCAACAAACTTTGACTACGCAAATCAACGATTTGGTAATGTAATGGGAAAGTATTTAACGCTTTTTTCGACAAAGAAATGCGCGTATATTTTCCTTTATCTGCATTTGCTAAGCTTTCCAGTGCCGGAGTAGCCGTCCCCAAGATAATTGGAATCTGATTAAAATGGGCACGCATCAATGCTGCATCTCGCGCCAGATATCTCACGCCTTCCATTTGCTTAAGCGAGGAATCGTGCTCTTCATCGATGATAATAAGGCCCAATTTCGGCATAGGAGTAAACAACGCTGAGCGCGTACCTAATACCAATTGAATTTGCAGTTTATAAGCCCATAACCAAGCTTGTTGGCGCTCACCATCCGACATTTGCGAATGAATGACCATCAAAGGTTGGGCAAACCTCTCTTGAAAACGTTGGCGTAATTGAGGCGTCAAACCAATTTCAGGGACCAAGACTAAAACTTGTTTGCCTTGCGCCAATATTTGCTCAATAACATGAAAATACACTTCGGTTTTGCCACTACCCGTGACGCCCTGGAGTAAAAAACAATGGAAATGATGGATCTGCGCCATAATAGTTGTATAAGCATCTCTTTGCTCGGTATTTAACGTCAATGGGGCAAGCAAAGTCTGCATAGTTATTTTGGGTTTTAAACTCTCAGTGCGTCGCAGCACAATATTTTTTTCGACTAGGGCTTGCAAAACAGCACTAGAAAAACCTGATTGAAGCAAATGCTCTTTATTTTTAGCACCATGCTGTAACAAATAATCGACACATTGTTTTTGTTTTGCAGCGCGACTGGATATCAAGGCGGCTTGATCTTCAGTAATCGCCAATTCATAAAAAACTTCCATAGCAGATTCAAGCGGTTTGCCTTCTCGATACAATTTTGGCAAAGCAAAACGGAGTACCAGCGCTAACGAAGCCTGGTAATAATGACTAATCCATCGACACAAACGCAGTATCTCATCGGTCAGAACGGGTTCTCTATCTAATACTGATAAAATATCCTTCAAGCCCGACCGAGGCACCTGATTTTCTTGAATACCAATAATAATACCGATTTGAGTTGATTGCCGAAAAGGCACCCAAACCCGTGAACCAATTTGCAACCCAACTGGTCCAATATAATCAAAATAATCTCGATTGGTCTGTAATACTGATATGTGATACACCAGCAAAAGTTCATTGCTGTCAGCAGGATCGAGCATTTATCGATGCCAAATATGATTGGCAGATTGACCTGGTGCTGAAAAAACTTTTACAACAATCTGTTCTACACGATGCCGTTCCAACTCTTCTTTCTCAGCAATCAATTCTTGCACAAACCAACGTGACAATTCCTCTACCGTAATATTCACCACCGGCAATAGCGTCACATCTTCGCGCAAAAAAGGGATTTTTTTATGATTAAAGGTAAAATATAAATACGATTCATCTTCTTCATAAATCAGATAAGGCGAAAATTGCGGCATTAAAAAAGTTTGATTCAAATGTTTGCACAAAGCATGGATCTTGTTTTTGTAATACCGATAATCAAAAGTCATACCGTCTTCTTTAACCCGAGTTGTTAACGCCAAATAGACTTGGTACATATGACCATGCAATGGCTCGCGTTCGGTAGCAGAGAAAATAGTCGTATGTCCTGCAGAAAATTTCATCGATTCTTTCTGCAATTCTACGGTGGTTACATAATCATTTTTTTTCATAAACTGGCTCGTCTGTCTTGTAATAAAAACCCACTCAGCGGTTCATCCCAGGCGCGGGTTAACGCCATGACTTTAAATAATTCACCCATTTCATTTGGATGTGTTAACAATTTTACGGCTTGTTGTTGGTGAAACAAACGTGTCGGTTCCTCAGCATTCACCAAACTTAACAACCCTGTAGCTAGCAAGAAAGCGGCTTGAGAAGCAAAACCAGATACCGCAAACCCCGCTTCGACTGCAGATTCCGCAACATGGGTAAAATCCACATGCGCAGTAATATCTTGTTCTCCAATATGGATCAAAGGATTCGGATGTGTTCGATGGCGGTAATGACACATCAAAGTCCCTTGATTACGATCCGGGTGATAATATTCAGCACAGGGAAAACCGTAGTCAATAATCAGCATCATACCGCGTGAAAGGATCTCCGCACAATGTTGTAACCAATCTGTAACAAATAAATTTACTTCCGATTGATAGGGATAGAGATCCGCTGCAAGCACTCGCTTAACCTGCGTTTGCAATCGCTCATTATCACAAAGCTGCAATACTTCGCACAATTGGTCATCGGGCGTGGCAGCTACATGAATTTCATATAACGCTTCTGCAGTTTGCAAAAAACGATGCACAGGCATGGCATCTAATACTTCATTAGCAAGAATCACTCCTTGAAATGAGGTGGTTGGCCAAGATTGTAGCCACTGAACTCTGGACAGCAAGTGAGGAATCTCTTGTTCGATAATCTGACGTTGTTCTGCTTGTAATGACCCACTTAGTTCCAAAATAAAATAGGATTCAGGCAAACACTCCAAAGCCTCTAAGCGATGTAAAACATCCACACACAAGCGTCCTGAACCTGCTCCAAACTCTAAAATAACGGGATGTGGCACTAATTTCAAAACTTCTGCACATTGATTGGCCAAGCAAGCCGCAAACAAAGGGCTTATCTGCGGCGCTGTTGTAAAATCTTGTCCAAATTGCTGTAAACCCGCCGTATAATACCCACCGAATGGATCATACAAGGCCATTTGCATAAACTCTGCAAACGGAAGTGATTTACGCGATCGAATTTTTTCTAAGATCAAAGCTGGTAAATTCATGAGGTATGTCTAGTTGTGGATAAGTACCGTATAGTCATCAAATAAGTACTGTATATCTATTCAAAGAAAACTGAGTGCAGTGTAACACAGAATTAGTCATCCGCTTATACCTGGCTCTGATCCCAGTTTTTGTATGACATAACTATTTGATTTTAAATACCATTTAAAACTTAACCACAGAAAATCGCTGCTTAATAGTAGTTATAAGCTTTTATATATATATAATATTATTATAATTACACGACCGTCATTGCGAACAAAGCTAAGTAATTCGGAACAAAACATAAGTCACTTGATTGCTTCGCCAGCGCTCGCAACGAAAGAGAAGAAAACAGCAAGAATAAATAAAAATTCTATGCTAAGCTCCTCGACGCTAAATCAGAGAAGAGAATCCCTATGAACAATCCAGAAGATAAATTTTGTAGCATGGCAACAGATTTAGAAAGAATCGTCGACACATGCCCCACAGGAAATATGCAAGCAGTGAGTTGTAGCCAAGCCCGTACAGCTTATATGATGGCGGCTAATAAATGCGCACAATATAGACTCACTACTTTTGAAAAAAAATATCCTGGTGAATTATCTAAATTAGAAGCCGGCAGCTCAAATTCTGCCACTTCACCCTCGCCAGGTAGTAAATAAGCATCTGTATTTGCGTTGTATTCTAGAGTGACTTGATACAATATCTTCATTGCAACCCCCTGAGAAAGCAGGGGGAATCAAACCAGTGGCTTTAGATTTAGTACGTCATACTGAACAGTAAACAAAACCAAATTATCTGTTCATTTGCTTGACAATATTAATCTAAATTGGATATGATAATTGTCTAGTATCAAAACCTATGATTCACATGAACTTATCGCAAAAACAGACTATTTCTTCTTTCTCTAGCAAGATGAGTTTGCGATCTGTTGCGTCTATTGCCATTTCTTATGTGGTGTTTTTATTTTTCCTCTCCGAACCCTAGGGTGTGCTAATCGTTGGATTGAGATGCTCTAGGGCAGGCTCCATACGATTTGACATTATTTATTAGGAGAGACTCATGAATCACACAAAAACCGTTTCAAAGCCATCACAATCCGGCCGCGCTATGCTGGTGATGGGCTTGTGTGCGGCTTTTTTGTTTTATAAATATATTTTACAAAATTTCCCCAGTGTTATGGCCAGCCAGTTGATGGAATCCTTCCATTTGCAAGGCTTAGGTTTGGGGGTTTTGTCCGGGGTTTATTTTTGGACATACCTCATTGTGCCATTATTTGTTGGCATAATTTTAGATCATTATGGAACACGCTGGGTGACCAGTCTTGCCATTTTTGCTTGTGCATTGGGTATTTTTGTTTTTTCGCAAGCAGAACATTTGAATACAGCCATTATAGGTCGTTCTTTGACCGGAGTGGGTGTTTCGTTTGCGACTATTGCCTATTTTAAACTCGCTGCTGTGTGGTTTGATAAAAAACATTATGCTTTGCTAGCCTCTTTTGTCGTAGCAGCAGCCATGGTAGGCGCTATATGCGGGCAAATGCCCTTGGCTTGGTTAATGCAACACGTAGGGTGGCGTAACAGCCTGGTTGATTTGGCTTGGTTAGGCATTGTCTTAGGTATATTGTTTTTGATTTATGTGAGAGATGTGCCCTCGACAGGGATCAATCATGCTGCCGAAGCTCAAAAGATAGCAGATGAGGATACGCGAAGTATTTGGCAGAATATATTGCTAATTATCAACAATAAACAAAACTGGTTGCTGACAGCTTATGGTGGATTGGCTTTTTCACCAGTAGTTATCTTTTGTGGGCTATGGGGAAATCCTTTTTTACAACAAGCTTACCATCTGGATAAATTAACCAGCTCAACATTGATATCGGTTGTATTTGTGGGTTTGGGGATTGGTAGCCCGGTACTCGCCATGGCGACGCGCTGGATGAAAAATCGTTGTGCCTTAATGGGGTACTCTACACTTATATCTGCATTAGCTTTGACCTTAGTCATTTATGTACATCCATTGCCTATTTGGATGTTAGGCGTTTTGCTCTTTGTTTTCGGTTTTTGTTTGGGCTCTTTTTCGATTGTTTTTGTAATAGGAAAAGAATCGAATCCGTTATACTTGGCTGGGACAGTTATTTCTTTGATCAATGCCAGTGATGCATTTTTGGATGCGATTACTGAACCCTTGATTGGTGCCGTGCTCGATGCGGTTGGCAAAATTGCGCATACGCATGAGTTTTCGCTGTTCAGCTATCATTTGGCATTAGGGATTTTGCCCTTGTATCAGGTTATTGGTGCAGCGATGCTGAAATGGGTTAAGGACGAGCATAAGGCGAGTTAATATGTTGTTTGGCAGGTACAACAGTGCCTGCCTACAACCATTTGCGATACTTAAAGTATTTGTAGGGCAACCAGGTAGAAACAAACATGAGGCCCATGGTAAACATATATCCATAGTGCCAGGAGAGTTCTGGCATGTTTTTGAAGTTCATCCCATAGATACTTGCAATCAAAGTAGGCGGTAAAAAAATCACTGCGGCAATGGAAAGCGTTTTGATCACATTGTTTTGTTCAATATTAACCAAGCCTAGTGTTGCATCCAATAAAAAATTAATTTTGGTCGATAGAAAGGTAGCATGATCACTCAAAGCCAAAATGTCTGCGGTGATCGATGTCAAATGGGCTAGTTTGGGTTCAAACGTTGCAGAAAAGAAAGTTAATAAACGCCTGAAGGTCACTAAGCTTTCACGAGCTTTGGTGTTCAAATCACCGATGGATCCTATTTGCTGCATTAAATGAGGATAATCATGTTTGGTAGTTCTATGTGTTTTATTAAAAATAGTTTGGGAGTACGCATCCAAACGATGACCTGCTAATTCTAAAATATCTGCCAATCGATCGACCGTAATATCTAACAGACTTATTAGTAAAAAATTCGGTTCACGATGATTTTCGGAAAGTTTTTCTGTGTGAATATCAAACAATCGAAATGACTGCGGTTCAATGTAACGGATTGTGATTAATTGATTTTTGTTCAATACAAAGGTGACCGGATCCAACACAGGCTCAGCAGTATCCGAGTCTGAATGAGCAATCATGGTAGCTGTCATAAAAAAAGTATCATCTTCACAATATAATCGACTGGATAATTCGATTTCTACCATCTCAGCGCGACTGGGTAAGCTAAAACCTAACTGGTTTTCTAGAAAGAGTTCCTCATCGCGACTGGGAGACACCAAGTCAAACCAGACAACGTTTTTTAGATCAAAAGTTTTTTTTTGATCCCATGTTTGGATTTTTTCATGGTTCCGTTCTAGGTATCTCAGCATGGTTGTATCCTTTAGGGAGAGGGGTGGGGAGGCGGATCGAATGTGTGTATTTGACTGGCATAACTATGAAAAGAACCGAATATCAGGCATAAAGATAAAAACAGGGTTGACATCTTTGTCATCAATTTCTCCTTGTAAAGATATGTATTATGTACGCGCGGGAACAACAGCGTTCTTGAAACGGTATCTTTTTATTTTTTACTTGATGAGCTCAAAAGTCAATATTTTTTAACAAACAATAGAGATGACCATTCGGGATGAGGAGATGCACAGCATCGTCGCTAAGCCTGTTCACAGAGATTTCGAGACGGCGTAAACGCCTCATCAGTCCGAACAGTTATGGGGTACAATGAGCTGTTATTAACGATTACGCTTAGGAGTATGACCTAATCTCTCATCTTCAAGCCTATCTATCCTCTTTTCATAGTCTATTTTAGGATTCCACATTCTAGTGTTGCGCAAATGATAATTCGAAGAAGGCGCTTTTTCAAAAACAGCAGACCCCGTATCGTTTGACGTCTCTAACGCTCTTTTTCTTGAGACGCTACTAGTTGCTATCTTTGGGTTTTGTTCGATCTCTCTTATTACTGCTGCATAGTCGCGATACTGTTTGCGACAGGCATTTTTTTTGTCTAAACTTTCGGAAGCTTTGATTGCGTGACCCATATCTGATAAGGCCTGTTTATAGTACTCAAGTGCTTCTGGTTCATCGTTTCGAACTAAAGATCGTTTGGCCAATTTTTCATACATGCTGGCGCGGCGATAATACATATCAGCGCATTTGTCATCATCGAGAAATAAAATAGCTGCAACGGTGAATGTTTTCTTTCCGTTTCTCAGCTTTTCGGTGAGAATGTCAGTGTATGCGTTAATGGCTCCTTCGGGATCGGTTATTCTGTTTGCGGCGGCTATACTTTGCTTTAGGGCTTTAAGTTGAATTCCAAACATGATGACCTCAATGAGTGGTTTTTTATTGAATTAATAGGTTTAATATTGTACAATAAAGCCGTGTGTTTGTAAAGCTTTTGTAGATATTTTGAAAATAGATTACACTGCAGTTTTTATAAATTAAGATAATTATGTCTCCCGATGAACAGCAAACTCATTTTGGGTTTCAAACGGTGCCCATCCAAGAAAAGCAGGGTAAAGTTGCAGAGGTATTTCATTCTGTTGCCCATCAATATGATTTGATGAATGACCTGATGTCTTTTGGGATTCATCGTTGGTGGAAACGGTTTGCGGTCGAATTATCTAGAGCCAAAAAAGGGCAATGCGTTTTAGATTTGGCGGGCGGTAGTGGCGATTTGGCGCGGTTACTTGCGCATGCAGTGGGTCCCAGTGGTCAAGTGGTTTTGGCGGACATCAATGCGAGTATGTTGGCCAGAGGGCGCGACCGTTTGATAGACAGCGGCTTGGTGCAATCGGTGCACTATGTTCAAGCCAATGCAGAATTTTTGCCTTTTTCCGACAATCATTTTGATTGTATTACTATGGGATTTGGCTTAAGAAATGTGACAGATAAGAGTGCCGCGTTACGTTCGATGTATCAGGTGTGCCGACCTGGTGGAAAAATTATGATTTTAGAGTTTTCTGCACCGGTGTTACCTGGGTTACAACCTATCTATGACTGGTATTCTTTTCACGTATTGCCTAAAATTGGCCAGTGGGTTGCACAAGATGAAGATTCGTACCGCTATCTGGCAGAGTCGATTCGGATGCATCCTACTCAAGAAGAACTAAAGACAATGATCGAAGCAGTCGGTTTTTCTGATTGTCGTTACCATAATTTAAGCGGTGGCATTGTTGCTTTGCATATCGCCTATAAATATTAATGAGGATTCATTTTGCTTAAGGAATATTCGTTATTAGCGCTTCAAAAAGCCATTAATTGTGCTTTGACCTTAGACGAGGATATGCCTGCTAAAATAAAGCCCTTAGAGGGGAAGGTTTTGGAGGTGGTGATTAATCCTCTGAATGTGTGTTTTTTCTTAAATTTCCATCAGGGTTGCGTGCGTTTATTGGCTTATTATGAAGGTATTCCGGATACCGTGATTCACTCTAACCCGCTAGGATTGATCCGGTTGAGTTTGTTGCCTGCCTCTAAATTACGTTCTGTTTTTAATGATAATATTCGTATCTCAGGAGATGTGGAGTTGGGACAAGAAGTGAAAGCCTTGTTTGATAATATTGAAGTGGATTGGGAAGGGCATTTGGCACATTTTACGGGCGATGTGGTGGCGCATCAAATTGGTTCTTGGGTGCGCGGAGGTCGGGCTTTCAATCGACGCCTTATGTCATCCTTAAAGCGTTCTATGACGGAATATTTGCAAGAAGAGCGTCAGTTGATTCCGAGTCCACAAGAAGTGCAAGATTTTTTTCAGGATGTGGATGATCTGAGTTTGCGTTTAGATCGATTGCTTGCTCATTTTAATCAGTTGTCAGTCGATCATGAGCACCCTTAAACAAGCGCGGAGATTTCTGTACATCAATTATGTTCTGGCCCAATCTGGTTTAGATCGCCTGTTGGTTTCTTTCCCCTATTTTGCGGCATTCCGGTTTGTTGTTTATCTCAATCCTTGGAATTGGTTTCGGACCAAGCCCTTTCATCGTGGCGTGGCATTGCGCGAAACATTTGAGAAACTGGGGCCTATTTTTATTAAATTTGGACAGGCTTTATCGACCAGACCCGATATTGTGCCTGCAGACATTATGGCCGAGTTATCTAAGCTTCGCGATAGTGTGCCGCCCTTTTCTAGCGAACAAGTGATTAGCATGCTAGAAAAAACCTATGGCCAATCGCCCTACACGGTATTTGATGGCTTTGACTTAATTCCCTTGGCTTCAGCTTCCATCGCTCAGGTACACACAGCTTATTTGAAAACCGGCGAATCGGTGGTGATAAAAATTTTGCGCCCGAATATTCGCGAGATCATTGACCGGGATCTGGCCATCCTCAAAAAAATGGCAAATATGCTGGAGCGGCATTGGTGGGGATCGAAGTATTTAAAACCCAAAGATTTGGTCGCAGAGTTTGAACGCAATCTGTTAGATGAATTGGATTTACAACGTGAAGCTGCCAATGCAACCCAATTAAAACGTAATTTTCAGGATTCGTCTCTGTTGTATGTGCCCAAAATTTATTGGGACTATGTGCACAAAAATGTATTGGTGTTAGAGAGAATTCATGGGGTGCCTTCCTCTGATCTAGATCAGCTGCTTAGTCATGGTATTAACCTTAAAAGTTTGGCTGAGAGAGGCTTGCATCTGTTTTTTACCCAGGTGTTTCGCGACTGCTTTTTTCACGCTGACATGCATCCTGGAAATGTGTTTGTATCAACCGAAGATCCTGAAAATCCTCAGTATATTTGTGTGGATTTTGGGATTATGGGAACGTTAGATGCGAGCGACAAACGTTATTTGGCAGAAAATTTGTATGCATTTTTCAATCGAGATTATCGTAGGATTGCCATTCTACATGTTGAGTCGGGTTGGGTTGCACCGCATACACGCATTGAAGAGTTTGAGTCCGCGATTCGTACGGTCTGTGAACCTATTTTTGAAAAACCATTAAAAGATATTTCGTTTGCACAATTGATTTTACAATTATTACAAGTTGGCCGACGCTTTCATATGGAAATTCAACCGCAATTAATGCTCCTGCAAAAAACGTTGTTTGCGGTAGAGGGGTTGGGACGCCATATTTATCCGGATTTGAATATATGGGTTGCGGGCAAACCATTTATCGAACGTTGGTTACGTGATCAGATGGGTCCTAAAGCATTTTTTAAACACATGCGCGAGAATATTCCTTTTATCATCGAGGATCTTCCCTATATGCCACGTTTAATTAATGATGTATTATCGCGGCTCAAAGATCAAAAGGTTCCTATAGTAAGACATGTTGATACGCCTGAACCCGATAAAGGATTTTTGCGAGGTGTCAGCCTAGGGGTTTTTCTAGCCATGACGCTGGTGATGGGCCTGCATTATGGTCAATGGTTACAACAAAAAGAATTGATGATGTTTGTTATGGGGGCGGCTGTTACGGGTGGTTGTTTGGCGCTGATTAAACCTAGTTCTAGGAGTAAAAAATGGGATTGAGTGGAATGAGTCCGTTATCATTGTTATTGATTTTTTTGATTATTATTGGATTATTCGGAACGAATAAACTAAAATCTATCGGCGCAGATCTCGGAGCTGCCATCAAACAATTCCGTGACGCCCTCTCCTCTCATGATAATAATAAGCCATCTTCATGAGTTTAGGGCAATTATTATTAACCTTAGGTGTGGCTCTTCTGGTATTCGATTCAAAAAAGCTTCCCAAATTAATCGTAGACGCGGCCTGTTTTTTTGCGACATGTCGTCAATATTATTATGATTGGATGGCGAAATTGGAACAAATATTGCAGCAGGCTATGCTGGAGAAGCAATTAGAACAAAACAAGAGAAAAGCTCAAAAAATTGAAAAATAGTTATATTGTTGAGGAGTATCAAAACTTATGGGAAAAACGACGGTACAGCAGAAAGAGGACCTAATTTCCACGCGATCGCGCTTAAAATCAATTGTGCGTGGCTCAATCGGTAATTTGATTGAGTGGTATGATTGGTATGTCTATGCAGCGTTTTCGATTTATTTTGCCAAATCTTTTTTTCCAAATGGTGATTTGACTGCGCAATTGTTAAATACATCGGCAATTTTCGCAGTGGGATTTTTTATGCGCCCGGTGGGTGGGTGGTTGATGGGTACTTACGCTGATCGACGCGGACGCAAAAAAGCACTTATTGGTTCGGTGATCATCATGTGTATCGGATCGCTGATCATTGCGGTAACCCCAAGTTACCAAAGTATTGGGATTGCTGCCCCGATTTTATTAGTATTTGCTCGGCTATTACAGGGTTTATCTGTGGGGGGCGAGTATGCGTCGTCAGCGACCTATCTCTCGGAAATGGCGACCCCTAATCGGCGTGGTTTTTACTCAAGTTTTCAATATGTGACGCTGATTGCGGGGCAATTATTTGCTTTGTTGATTTTAATTTTATTACAACATTGGTTTTTAACCGAAGCCCAATTAGAGTCTTGGGGTTGGCGCATTCCCTTTGTGATCGGCGCGTTGTTGGCTTTGGTGGCACTGCGTTTGCGATTGGGCATGCAAGAGACTCAATCGTTTCTGACGAGGGTCCAGACTCGCAAAAAAGAATCGACATTGCGCACTTTATTTCGTTATCCACGAGAAATCTTGATTGTAGTCGGCTTGACCATGGGTGGAACTTTGGCTTTCTATACCTATAGCACCTATATGCAGAAATATTTGGTGAATTCGGCTGGTTTCAGTAAAAATGATTCAACTCTGATCTCTGCGGCGACTTTATTTGTGTTTATGCTCATACAACCTTTGATTGGTGCCTTGTCGGATCGAGTGGGGCGTCGCCCGATTTTAATTGCGTTTGGCGTACTGGGAACAATCGGTACCGTTCCAATTTTAACGGCATTAAATCATGTTTCCTCCTGTTGGGCTGCTTTTTTATACATTATGCTGGCACTGACGATTGTGAGCGGGTATACCTCGATTAATGCGGTGGTAAAAGCAGAATTGTTTCCAGTGGAAATCAGAACCTTGGGTGTGGGCCTGCCTTACGCTGTCACAGTTTCATTGTTTGGTGGTACGGCAGAGTACATTGCATTCTGGTTTAAGTCGCGGGGCATGGAAAGCGGATTTTATTGGTATGTGACGGCTTGTATTGCTTGCTCTTTGATTGTGTATATTTTTATGCGTGATACACGCTCATCATCTCTGATTGAAAAAAGTGAACGACGTCCGGTAACGACTTCAAGAGTCGTTAAATTCAGCAAAAAACTGCATGCACGTTTGAACCGACGCGGCAAAGATGCAGGGAATCAAGTATTGTGACTCCAACAGCACCGCCCGTTGCGCTGATCACCGGCGCTGCGCAACGTATTGGTGCTGTGCTAGCGAATCAATTGCATCAATCAGGTTTTCGAGTGGTGGTGCACTATCACCATTCGGAAGCGGCTGCGACAGAGTTGGTAGCAGCTTTCAATAAATTACGCGCTAATAGCGCCGTAGCTTTGTCCGCAGACTTGTGCTCCCCCTCAGACATATCCGCCTTGTTGGAGGCGACTGTAGCTCAGTGGGGGCATTTAGATTTGATCGTCAATAACGCGTCTATTTTTTCAAAACAGGATTCAGATTGGGAGCAGATGTGGCGTTGTAATGTTCAAGCTCCGTATCAATTGAGCCACGCGGCATTCCCTTACTTAGACGCTACGCAGGGTAACATCATTAATATCACCGATGTGCACGCACATACTCCCTTGAGTGGCTATGCAGCGTATTGCCAAACCAAAGCAGCCCTGGCCATGCAGACCCTTGCCTTAGCACAAGAATTTGCCCCCAACGTTCGTGTGAACGCCATCGCCCCGGGTGCCATCATGTGGCCGGAAGGCGGTAATCAGCTAAATTCAACCATCCAAGAAAAAATCATCACCAAAACCCTTCTCAAACGCCATGGTACACCAGAAAACATTGCGCAAGCGCTGATGTATTTGGTGAACAATACGTATGTGACGGGGCAGAGCTTACGGGTGGATGGCGGGCGGTATTTGTGATGTGTTAGGCTGGTTTGGCAAGGTTGTGCATTGCCATTAGGCTAACGAACAATTAGGTCAATTAAAAGCCAATTTACATGTATATTTATAATGTCGTGACATTGTGACGTAGAATTTCCTTAATATTTTTATCAATGGTTTCACAAATAGTATCCAAAGGTAGGTGGCTTAAATTTGTTTCAGAAAATGGATTTTGTAGTTCAAGACCAATTTGATCGAGTGAAAAAATTGCGTAAGATACTATACCGGCAATTAGGGGGCTAAGAAACGAAGAAACGTTTGCAAGAGCAAAGGGTAACATTAATAAAAAGAATAAAATAAAGCGCCTTGATTTTACAGCCATAACAAAGGGCATCGGCGTTCTTAAAATTCGTTCACATGCTCCTTGCGCGTCGACTATGCGCTCTATTTGCTCTTGCGCACGAAGAAATGCAAAGGAATCAAGACCATAATTATTTCGCGCAATTTGCAGTTCATGTGCAATGATTGAGGCCAGAATCATCGGTCGATGTTTAGATTCATTTAACTTCTGAATATTATCTATATTGATAAGATGGCAAAGATATTGAAAATTGGTCTGACCTCTCAAGTTGTCCTTCATCAGATAGGGCAAGGCAGAAATCATATTGGTGATTTTAAGTATCCAGTCATGAGTCTCTTGATTGGTGTAATTAACTAAAATAATGGTCAAATTCCTAGTATGATTGACAACATTACCCCATAGTTTTCTTGCCTCCCACCATCTGTCATAACCCGCGTTGACTCTAAAAACAAGGATCAACCCCATTATCAACCCACCATATTCAAAAGGACCAACAGGTAAAACAGCCGATGGGAATAAATAACATAGATACGACACTAAGCTAGTATAAATAATAATGAAAATCACTTTATTCATTACTTTAGGTGAGACAGATCCTTGCCATGCTAAAGCACTTTTTAAAAAACCTGGGTATTCATTTTTATTTTGTAATCTATTACGTTGAGTCATATTGGGTTCTACTCGATGATTTCATTGTTCATATTAGATTGAATGTATTGATTGTCCCGCTTTGATAATTTTTTCTCTAATAGCACGCCATTTTTTTTGATTCGGAGGCAACTCAATCAAAATTACATCCGCTTGAGATTGATCCGCATGTCTTATTTCATTATACAGTTGATAGGCCACAGTTTGCTCATCATTGGGTAACTGATGATGCAGTTTCCCCGCTCCTGGGGTGTGTTTGGAAATGCTAATCGTATAAATTTCACCCATTAACAAATGGGAATAGTTATCGAATTGTTGCCAATCATCAATATAGTAGAGCATCTTTTGAGGTTTGTAATGACTGTCCAATTGTCCAGATACCCTTGGAGAGGATACATTTAAAAGCCCGTCTTTGGCAAGCCGATCTTTCATGGTTTTCAAGTCAATCATACCAGGCCGTAAGACAGTATATTTATCGGGATGAGTTGCTTGAATAATCGATGACTCGATCCCTACTTCACAACGGCCTCCATCTAAAATAAAGAAATTCTCATTAGGAAAACTTTGTGCAACATGTAGTGCCGTTGTTGGGCTTATCTGACCGAATGGATTCGCTGATGGGGCGACCAAAGGGCGATTGAGTTGTCTTAAAACTTGCTCTGTTAAATTATGATTGGGTGCACGAATGGCGATACTGTTTTGCCCTGCATTCACCAATGAATTCACTGTGCCATTTTTGCTATTTAAGACAAGGGTTAATGGCCCTGGCCAGAAAGCAAGAATCATTTCTTGCGCATACTCAGGAACATCGATTACCCATTGACTTAAATCCCAATCATGACAAACGTGCATAATAAGTGGATGATTTAGAGGTCTTTTTTTAATGGAAAATATTTTTTTAATCGCTTTTTTATTGGTTGCATCAGCTGCTAGTCCATATACGGTTTCGGTTGGAATAGCAACGACATCGCCCTTCTCTAAATACTCTAAAGCGAGATGAATACTAGTAGTGATGGTTGGCATAAAAGCTCAGCTGAGTTAGGGATTACAATAATCACAGTGTGTGGGGTCAGCCACAATTAATTGATCCTTTCGTGATCGCTGCTCTTGATAGTCGCATTGAATGCATCCCCATTCTTCATATCGATATAATTGGGTTTCATCTCCACATAGACTACAGGGCAAATGACCACTCACCGCTTTAAAACCAAAACCTGGAATACCGCATCCAGGACAAGATCTCAGTATGCGAATTACCAGTTTTTCAGACAACTCGGCCAATGTCTGCATGCGAGTTGGGTTCATCATTGCACGCATATCTGTTGCAATAAATAATTCATTATATTTTTTAAAGCCAACTACTAATGAGGATTGGAGTATATCGTGGTTATTGATTCCTTTTTCGAGGACATTTTGCCTGTCTCCTGATTGTAAGGTTAGTGCATGACTCGGAAAATGAACTGATTCCAAGAAGGAATCTAAAATCGTATCTTGATGAATGGTCATCATTTTGTAATTTGTATTGGGTGTCACTAATTGTTCCGCAATAACCCAATCATTTTCCAAATCGACAAACACCATGATTTCATGTGCATGGGGAATAAAAGGATTGGATGGGTGGGGACCAAAACTGCCCTCACTCGCAATAGATAAACCGTACTTCTTATCATTTGCAGCATGTTTTGCTTTTAATATACAGGTTTCATAAGCAGTCAGAGGCCTAGGAATCTCTCCGGTAAATGTCCCAAATTGATCCGTGTCAATATCTTCCACACATAAATTACACCCCATTTTTTCTCGAAAAACGGGTTCAATGACCTGCTCTTTTCTATGTTTTGAAGCAAGTAGAACGAGTTTGTCTTTATAAATCATATAGAACTCCATTTATCACCTTAGCAGTGTTGGCCTACTAAGGTGAGTGCTGATGATTAAATTAAGAAAAGTAATCTACTCTTGCGACGGATACATCTGATACAAACATCACACCAGAGTTTTTTTCTAATAAAGATTTCATTCCAATTGCAATACTTTCAATAGCCTCATCTGGGGCGACTGCAATGAACATGACTAATACGGCTTTGTCGTTAAACAATAGTTTTCCTTCATGAAAACCATTATGCCCTTTTCCTGATACATTTCTAAGCAAAGTAAATCCAGAAATATTGGCGTCATTCAGCATATTAGATAGTAATCCCTCATTTTCTCCAGAGACAATCACTTCTATCTTTTTCATGCGATGCAATGTTACTTTGCTGTCATGATCAGGACGCTCGTTAGTGAAACTCATTTTTTTCTCCTATGTTAGTCAATAAATACCATTCCCCAGTTGTTTGAAGTTGATAGGCTTTATTTTCAGTTGGCTCTATCACAATCAAATGAACCCAAGCATTAAAAAATAGCGTTTTTAAAATCTCTTGACGATCGATGATCGCACTCACATTTTTTCTTGGAGCATAGACAATCGTTAGTAATCTTTGCGGCTGATGATAGTTGAGAGCATCTGTAGCATTTACGGATTGAAGAGGTAACCCATGCATCAAATCACTACCGTTACCTTGCATGACGCCAATTTTACCGGCCACATTGTGCGTAACTTTGCTACCACTACCGTACGTCACATTATCTAGCGTAGAAAACAAATATTGTGTGTTAATCCACTCAGCGACAACCATCGGAGCGGTTAATATGGTTTCAAGCGAGGTGAGCTGTTCATCCTTAACCCAATCATACGAATGTAAAAAACATCGTCCTTCCAAGTCCAAAGCCTTAGTTAGTTGTCGGGGACCAATGATAAAGGCAGCATTACGTGCCAATCCCCACTCTGGCCTTACTTCGGACCAGTCTTGACTCCTGCGATCGGTTTCTTCCATCGGGTTAGCTCGAGTAGACACTCCAAAGTGGCCTACACGCGAAGCAGTATTTTTTGCTTTTGCCTTCTTAAGATGATCTTTTAACTCTTTTAAAATTTCTTTATGAAGTAAGCGTGGCGCATTATCTTCAAAAATCAACACATCATCCGTTGTGGTATTGTGTTCCGCTGCTAAAAATTGGGTATCATGAGGGATAAAAATACCGCGTTCGTATAGCGCGTCTTGAATTGACCTTTTGTTTAATATTGCAGCTAACGCTCTGGCATTTCCGCCACCGTGGTTGCCGCCACAGGCGCCGCAGTCCAAACCAGAAGCATAAGGATTGTTTTGAGTACTGCTTCCATGCCCACAAAAAATGACAAACTTTCCAAAGTTTTCTGTCAAACCCATGATACGAAGGACTGCTTCTGCATAAAATGCTTGATCTGTAGGAGAAATGCCGTTGCTGCTATCCGCTGCTGTCATATCAACCATGGGAGTCGTCGCCACTGTTGGCCTAATTTTTTCAATCCATTTGTTTATAATTGATAGGGTTAACGTTGGTTTCAGGGTTTTAGATAGCATGAGCAGGCCACACCATGCGCCCAATGTTTCAACCAGCGCAAACGGTGTTGCAAAATTATATTTTAATTGTTGATACATATCAGTCAGACTATTGAGAAGTTTCTTCCCTTGCTCATGTTGTTTTTCAGAACAGGAATGCTTGTGATTGGGGTGATCATGAATATCGTATCGGGGTTTTAATAAGACGGGACAAGAATCGGTTACTTTCCCTGAGTTATAATCATGAAGACGAATGGGAAGCCCAAAAAAACCTGCAAAACCTAACGTCTCATAATTGCCAAAGGATTCTAAATGGCGACGAAAAGGCTCCGATCTAACATCAATGCAGAAGACCAGCTGAACATCCGGAGATGTTTTTGGTAATGTATGCATGGTTTTTGCTTCGGTTAGCAGAGGACGAATTAAACCAGACTTATAGTTCTCCTCGAGTTTTTTGATACGGTCTATCATGGGATGCTTATGATCTTTCGTGTTGTTGACGGTACCTTTAGACACCTTTATTTTTGGATTGAGTAGGACGGTAATAATTAATCGAATTGCGATGAAATCAACCAGCATATTTGAATTTTTACCTGAATGGTTTGATGTGTTTTGCCACTCAGTTAGCCACTTAATATAACCCGACCATCCTGGCAATTGTGCTAATGATTTTTTAAAAAATGATAGCTGCTCTTCATCAGAAATTTTTAGAAAGTCCAAGCATTGCACTATAGCTTCCTCTGCATGGTTAGGTAATTGAATTAACCATTGCTTATTTTGTTTTGATTTTTGATGAAGCATTTTGTCGTATCTAGATAGTTCTTTGAAGACTGAATAAAAGCCTTTCTCACCGGCAGGAATTTCGATAACACTCTGACCTTCATCAAAATAAGACCCGCACCATTTAATGGTTTCTCTGTTAATGTGTTGATACTCAATATCACGCTGTTCAAATAAAAGTTGCGCTTCATGCAACGCTTGATCAAAGGGGTTTGACTCCAACCCTTGAAGTGAATTGCATGCAATAAAGGTTTTTAACGGCCATACAGGTGCTATTGATTTGGCTGCAAGATGGACCATCGTTTGAGTATCAATAGCGCTGTATAGTTGCTTTTTACCTGTCTTTTTTGTTGTTACAGAACTCATTTCTTCATTACACTGAATAGTCATCGTTAACGCTCCTAATATTGATAAGACTGACGAATTGATGTGATTGTTTTCGGATGCGGTTGACTACCATTTAACAAGGCAATGTAACTGCGTTTCCAAAAACTTGTATTCTGAACAAATCTCAAACAACTCAGGTTTAAAATAAGCCATATCATGATGAATCCAATGAATGTAGTAAGATGCAGCGCATTAATGGGGTGATGCACCATCGTGATAGATGGAATGACTGTTTCGATAAGATGAATACTGCATCCATATATTGCGCCAGAAAGTAGTGTCGCAGTAATCGCTAAGAGGTTCTTAGCAACAGTGATGTTTTTTTGCAGTAGAGAATGCGCTACTTGGGTTGAGGCAATAAACGCAAAGCCCACCAAAAATGCAGTCGTATCCATTGAAAAAAACGATTTATCACTAAACCACGCAAAACTATATGCGCCTAGCAGCCCGTACGCACATGAGAGAACAAAGGCGCTTAATGAGCTAGTGCGGCTTTGGTTCTCTGTTTTTTTGCTTTGCACCGCAGAGCCAGCGCTTAAAAACAGGAAAGCTTTAAATAATCCATGCCAAATCAAATGAGCAATGGCCGCGGGAAAAAGGCCGAGTCCGCATTGAATCATCATAAATCCCATCTGCCCCATCGTAGAGCAAGCTAACATACGTTTCACATCACTTTGAACAAGCTTCCATAGTGTCCCAAGCACTGCTGAAATAACTCCGATGCAGAAAATAAAACTCAGCAGCATGGCATGCTCAACAAGCATGGGCGCAAACCGCACTAAAAGAAATCCTCCGCCATTAACCAACCCAGCATGCATAATTGCAGAAACGGGGGTAGGTGAATTCAATGAGCTGGTTAACCATCGATGAAAAGGCCAGATTGCTGATTGTGTCATCGCTGTAATAATGCACATAAAAAGTGCGGCTAGTATGGCTGGAGAATGAGTGGCTTGCTGCGTAATGGCCGATATTGACAGGCTCCCTGTTTCAAAATACATCACAACAAGAGCCATCATGAATATAACTGCGCCGCTAAACTGCGTCTTAAAAGCAAGTTTTCCTGAGTAGGCAGCAGCATCCCACTTTTGTTTGTGGATCATCAATGAAATCAACAGAAAATTACTGACGCACCATGCTGAAAAAAACAATATAAATTGATCGGCAAGCGCCATGATCGCAGCACTGCTCGTAATTAATGATAACTTATAAAAATAGGATTTATAATTTCCGTCTCCAGCCATATAGCGTATTGAGAACTGATGGACAATAGTGCTCACAAAAAAAATGAGCGTGGTCATTAAGAACCCTAAACCATCCGCTTTAAATCCAAAAAAATAAACGGGTGTTTTGTCTGCATAACAATGACCGAGTAATATGAAACTCAGTGTTAAGCCTATCCCAACAACTGCCGCGGCTAATTGCGCACCCATTTTTGGATTTTTATTGAATAACACATTAAGTGTTAATCCAATGATAGGGATTATTGTAAGGAACAATGATAAATATGTTGTCGAGCTATTGGTCATTAAAAAACTCCTTATTAGTTTTTCTGTTTGTGTTGGCGAAATATAGTAGACGTGCTAATATTAGTAAACTTAAAAATTCTAATTGCTATTATTAGGAAATCTAATGTCACTAGACACAGTCACTTTACAATGCTTTCTTGCGGTTTCTGATAGTGGAAGTTTTACCAAGGCAGCAGATCGGGTAGGACGAACACAATCTGCTATTAGCCAACAAATCGCGAAACTTGAAAATTTAGTTGGAAAACCTTTGTTTAATAGAGGCAAAGAGTTATCACTCACGACCGAAGGGGAGATTTTCATTGCCTACGCGAAGCAAATCTACTTATTACATCGAGAGTCATTAGATCGGTTTAAAGAACCGGATCTACAAGGTGAAATTCGGTTCGGATTACCAGAAGATTTTGCTACTGTGATTTTATCTGATGTTTTGGTTGATTTCTCAAGACTACATCCTCGTATTCTTTTAAACGTTGAATGTGATTTAACCATCAATGTTCTTGAAGGATTTAAGGCAGGAAAATTGGACCTGGTATTAATAAAAATGGCACCACCAAACGAGTTCTTGCAACAAGCAACGATTTGGAAAGAAGCTGTAAAATGGATTGGAAAGCCGGAGTTACTTCCTGTAATAAATAAAAATACAGTAGTGCCGTTGGTTCTCTCTCCTAAACCCTGCGTATATAGGGAAAGTGCCATTCATGCGCTAGAAAAAGCGGGTATAAAATGGCGTCTTGCTTACACTAGCCCAAGTTACGCAGGTAAAATGGCGGCTGTCAAAGCTGGTTTAGGCATTAGTATTATTCAAGAAACACTGATCCCAGATTATTTAACTCAACTGGAACATAAAATACTCCCTTCCATAGCAGAAATTCCAATATCATTAATAAAAAAACAAAATGGCAACAAAGCAATTGAATCTTTAGAGTATTTTTTATTAAAAAAACTTCGTTCATTGTAACAACAGGACTTACGCAAAACCCCGTGCATCAATAGACTTCTTGCATAACCTGTGAATTTTGATTTTGTGCAAGGCACAAACATTTCGAGGAGCGGAGTTTACCGGTGTCAATGAGCACCGCAGAAACGTTTGTAACGCCGCAATAAAACCAAAGGCGCAGGTTATGCAAGAAGTCTAATGGACAAATTGACTGATTCTTTGTTTAGCATGCGATATATTCTCACATCCACTGTTATAAAAAAAACCATTTTCACTGCTAATATGCTGACCAATGCTGGGAAAAAGAAGCATAGCTAGGGGTGATTGAGGAGCAAAACATAATACTTCGATGCCACCAGTTTTAAGATGGCGCGAGATGCCTTCAAGATGTAACGCACCCACTAACATCACGACCACATCTTCATTTCGGTCAAAAATTTCTGCTGCCATGATTTCATCCCGAACGGCTCGTTCCTTTTCTTTATTAGCCAGATCTGCAGCAAAAGCAGGAAATATTTCCATGGCGCTTAAAATAAATAATTTTCGTTGTAATTGAGCTAATAGCCAGTCAGTTTTGGTGGCATCGCCAATAGAATATAAATTGTCGACACATTCCAGAGAAGGAATTTCGAGACCAAGCGAACAGGCTACCTCTTGGTGTTTTAACTCTTGCAATATTTCCAATAAAATACAAGGACCCTGCGCACCAATATGTTCTTCCCCAATTAAAATTACTTTCATAATTACGGCCTCCAATAGTGTGCATTTAGTATAACATTTGAACATTAAGGGGGTGTTAAGTGGTTTTTGGGGCTGCTATTAAATTAACAGTAAAAGTTTGATTTATTGCACCAATGACCAGTACTATTAAAGATGATTTTCCGACAACAAACCTACATTTGCAGCTTTGTTACCGGGCAACGCTTCGAGTAACGTACTGATTTTTATTTATACTGAAAATGACAGATTCCCTTAGATGAATTGGCGGGAATTTACCGGACTTTTAGGACTTGACCTCGGTTGATGCCGTGTGCGACATTATCCCTAACACGGGTATTCACCTAATGGGATATTGTCTAGGTAGCACATTGGAAGTCTGTGTATAAGATATATCTAATGACAAATACTAACATCACTTTTGTACTAACTAATGGCGGTTATCATGCAGGCATCATCAGTGAACCAAATCATGATGGTGGTTCCTACCTTATCACCGAACATAATAATCATACCCATTATTTGGGCCAAACAAATGGTTAAAATCGGCAGAAAAACGCAATGGTTCTTGGGGGCTCGCTTGGTTAGTAACCCATGGCAGTGCAAAACGTGTTTCACCATCCCCCATCGAGAAGCAACTTCTTGCCGCACCTGGCACCTATGTGATGAACAAGTAGGGTTCTTATGAGCAAGTCGAATTCTTTTTATAGCTTGGAAACACTTGGGGGGTTGTTACTATTTATCGCCGCAGTACTTGCCTTACTCCTAGCCAACTCTCCTTACCGTGATGCTTATAACTATTTCTTACAAATGAAGGCAAGTGTTGGCATTGATCATTTTTTCATAAAAAAACCACTCATTTTATGGATTAATGATGGTTTAATGGCCATTTATTTCATGCTCATCGGTCTTGAAATTAAACGAGAAATCAAGCGCGGTGTTCTGAGTAATAAAACCAACCTCATGACGCCAGTGATTACGGCGTCCAGCGGTCTCTTGGTTCCTGCCTTAATATTCACATTTTTTAATTTCCACAATCCAGTTTACTTGCAAGGATGGGCAATACCCACTGCCACTGACATCGCTTTTACGTTAGGTATTGTGTCGCTCTTAGGTTCACGCATACCGCTTTCCTTTAAAATTCTAATAACAGCCATTGCTATTTTTGATGATATTGCGGCCATTGTGATTATTGCAATTTTTTATACAAAATCATTATCCCTTTTTTCCCTTGCGTTGGCTTTATTGTTGACCATGGTTTTAATTGGCTTAAATTATTTTAAATGCCGTCGTGTTTCAGTCTTCATATTGTTTGGTATAGCCTTGTGGGTTGCTGTGTTGAAATCAGGTGTTCATGCAACATTGGCTGGCATTGTGATTGCGATGACAATCCCTGATGAAGGCAAAGAATCCATGCTGACTCGTCTGGAAGATGGTCTGCACCATTGGATCGTGTTCTTAATTCTTCCTGTTTTCGCCTTTGCAAACGCAGGCGTTACATTTATAGGTCTTGATGTTTCGATGTTTGCTCACCCTATTGTGTTAGGCATAGCTTTCGGTTTATTTTTTGGCAAGCAAATCGGTATTTTTTTACCATTAAGTTATTTTGTTAAATTTAAACAACTTCTTAAAGATGATCATATTAGTCTGAAGCAAGTATATGGTATTGCGCTAATTTGTGGTGTGGGTTTTACCATGAGTTTGTTCATTGGATCATTAGCTTATCAAGAGAGTCATCTAAATTTAATGCCTTTGGTTAAAATCGGTGTGGTACTTGGTTCCTTTGCCGCCGGTCTAGCAGGATTTTTAGTCTTAAAAAAAGTATCTCGTAAGTATTAGGAGACCCTGTTGTTAGCGAGAATATCTCGTTCGTCTTCAGCATTCACACGATCTCCTCATTAACGGAGTAGAAACGAGTGAAAACACAAAAGGTTTTAAAGCACTTGATATGGAGTTGTTGCTTAAATGCCCTTGCGCACTGTTTCTATATCAAATCTTAATAATGAATACGCTATCGAACTACTTAAAGGCCAGCCGGAAGATCTTATTCCGGCAACAATTACCGATACAAAAATTGATATTTTAATCATGGGAACATTAGCACGTACAGGAATATCAGGTTTCATTATTGGTAATACTGCAGAAAATTGATTGTTCATTGTTAGCATTAAAACCACAAGGATTTGTTTCTCCTGTCAAGGCATATTAATACGAGGAAATAGTATGACAGAGAAAGAGGATGACTTTATAACGCACTCTTGGCACGAGCAATCTGTTGCCTCAGCAATGAGCACTTTAAAAGCAACCGAAACAGGCTTAAGTGAGGCGGAGGCTCAGGAAAGATTAGGCATTTATGGTTTTAACCAATTACCAGAGCCCCAAAAAAAGAGTGTATTGCTCCGTTTTTTATTGCAATTTCATAATATCCTAATTTATGTATTACTGGGCGCGGCTTTCATTACAGCGCTATTGCAACATCTAACGGATACCTTTGTTATTTTAGCGGTTGTTGTTATTAATGCGTTTATCGGTTTTATTCAGGAAGGAAAAGCAGAAAAAGCCTTGGAATCTATTCGCAAGATGCTCTTTACTACTGCTACCGTATTGCGTAATGGAGAGCGCCACAGTATCGCCGGAGAATCGCTTGTACCGGGTGACGTTGTTTTATTGGAAGCCGGGGACAAAGTTCCCGCTGATATGCGTTTACTAAAAACGCATGGGCTCACCATCCAGGAAGCCATTCTCACGGGTGAGTCTGTACCCGTTGAAAAAAACATAAAGCCAGTGATTAAGAATTCAGCTCTTGGCGATCGCAGTTGTATGGCGTATAGCGGCACGTTGGTCACCAATGGTCAAGGTATTGGTGTTGTAGTAGAAACAGGGAAATCAACGCAAATCGGTCGCATCAGTGGTTTGTTATCGCAGGTAACCTTACTCACTACACCTCTGGTCACACAGATGGCGCTATTTGGGAAATGGCTTACCCTACTGATATTGCTCATGGCAGCAATGCTTCTTGCTTATGGTTGTTTTGTACAACACCACGACTTTAGCGAGTTATTCATGGTCGTCGTCAGCTTGTCTGTGGCGGCTATTCCCGAAGGGCTTCCTACCGTTTTTTCCATCACGTTAGCCATCGGGGTGCAAGCAATGGCACGTCGACATGCGATTGTGCGTCATTTACCTACGATTGAAACACTCGGCTCGGTTTCAGTGATATGCACTGATAAAACAGGCACGCTGACGCTCAATGAAATGTCTGTGGCGTCAGTTGTAACGAGTGATCACCAGTTTATATTGGAGGGCTCTGGATATGAGCCAGTGGGTGAAATCATACTGAAAGAACGACGTATTGACAGTAATGAACACCCACCGCTACTAGAACTCGCACGAGCGGCCATTCTCTGCAACGATGCTTCGCTTGATGAGAAAGAAGGCCATTGGGTTATGGAGGGAGATCCCATGGAGGGGGCGCTATTGGCGTTTGCAGCAAAAGCAGATCTCGTTTTGCAAGAAGAAAGAAACGCATGGACACGCACCGATACTATCCCTTTTGATGCACGACATCGGTTTATGGCAACCTTGCATCATAATCATTTAAATAAAGCATTCATTTTTGTTAAGGGTGCGCCAGAAAAAATTTTAACAATGTGTCAGGAACAACAGAGTGATGGTAAGTTAGAGCCATTAAACAAAAAATATTGGCTGGAGAAAATTGAGGCCATTGCAGCTAAAGGCCAGCGCGTCTTGGCTTTTGCCGTGCGATCAATTCATTCTAATCATACTATTCTAGAATTTACTGACGTGGAACATGATCTAATTTTACTCGGTATGGTGGGGTTGATTGACCCACCTCGGCCCGAAGCCATTACATCCGTTGCCCAATGTCATAAGGCAGGCATTCAGGTGAAAATGATAACTGGCGATCATGCCAGTACAGCACTTGCTATCGGTCAGCAAATAGGGCTTAAAAATACGGACAAGGTTTTGACGGGTGCTGATTTGGATAAAATGAATGATGAGTCGCTCAAAACAGCCATATTAGCGACGGACATCTTCGCTCGCACAAGTCCGGAGCATAAGCTGAGATTGGTTATGGCGCTGCAATCTCTTGGCATGACCGTTGCAATGACGGGTGATGGCGTTAATGATGCACCTGCTTTGAAGCGAGCAGATGCAGGCATTGCGATGGGTAAAAAAGGCAGCGAGGCGGCCAAAGAAGCTGCTGATTTAATATTGACGGATGATAATTTTACCTCGATAGAAGCCGCGGTGCGTGAAGGACGGACCGTTTATGATAATCTGAAAAAAGTGATTAGTTGGACTCTGCCTACTAATGCAGGTGAGACAATAACTATTATAGTCGCATTACTTTTTGGCATGACTCTTCCAGTAACACCCGTTCAGATTTTATGGATAAACCTGATTACCACGATTACCCTGGGCATGACGCTGGCTTTTGAGCCGACGGAAGAAAACACCATGCGACGGCTACCTCGACCACGTGTTCAGCCACTACTAACCGGTGTTTTAGTGTGGCATATTATTGTGGTTTCTGTTCTGTTTGTCTGTGGCGTTTTTGCTATTTATTTCTACGCGATTGATCGTCACTATTCAATTGAGCTCGCTCGCACTATCGCTCTTAATTCATTGGTTGTTATGGAAATTTCCCATTTATTCTTCATCCGTAATATATATGGTACGTCATTGACTTGGAAAGCCGTCAAAGGAACTAAGGTAGTATGGATATCGGTCATTATTTTAACAATGGCACAATTTGCTATTACGTATATCCCGCTTTTACAACAAATATTCTCCACAAAATCAATTCCCTTGTTTGATGGGGTACTTATTGTCATCTTAGGTATCGTGTTTTTTGCTATTCTAGAAATTGAAAAACAACTTCGATTGCTTATTTTCGGTAAAAACCCAACGCATTATGATACGCTTTATGGTAAAGATGTTAGTTAAGACATTGGTGCCTGGCATCTTAGCAGAGCAAACAAAAGGTGAAAGCGATGACTGAAGAATTTCTTGAAAATGTTCCTTTTGATGAGCTTTCGCTTGGGCGTCAAGCGACTCTGAGTAGAACATTGACACAAGAGGACATTATGCTATTTGCCACTGTGTCCGGCGATGTTAACCCTGCTCACATGGATGCGGTATTTTCAGAAAGCAATATTTTCCATGGCATCGTGGGGCACGGCATGTGGCTGGGATCATTGATTTCTGCGCTACTTGGTACACTGTTACCAGGCCCTGGGACTATTTATCTGGAGCAGAATATTAAATTTAAAAAACCCGTACGAATTGGGGATACCATCAATATCACCCTTCTTGTACGTGATAAACGTACCGACAAACCCATTGTTACGTTTGATTGCAAAGGAGTCAACCAGCACGGCGATACCGTGGTTGAAGGGCTTGCGACGGTTCTTGCCCCAACTAAAAAAATACGTCTTGCGCGTGCGCAGTTACCAGACATAGAAATTCATCAGGATCGCTTCCATACCATCATTCAGTCTTGTGAAAAATTAAATGCCATCCGCACGGCTGTTGTCCACCCGGTGAAGGTTAGTGCACTACAGGCGGTCGTTGACTGTGTTAATTCTGGACTTATCATCCCTATCTTAATTGGTCCATTGAATAAAATTAAGCTCGCAGCCACGCAGGCAGGAATTAATATATCCCAGTGGGATGTAATAGACACGGAGCATAGTGATGCGGCGGCGGCGAAAGCTGCCGCGTTGGCGTCAGAGGGTACCGTCGAAGCCATTATGAAAGGCTCTCTTAGCAGCCAGGAGTTGCTGGCAGCACTTGTACCAACGGCCGCAAATTTACGTACAAAATACCGTATTAGTCATGCGTATGTCATGGACGTGCCCTCTTACCATAAGCCGCTTATCATTACCGATGCGGCCATCAATATTGCCCCGGACGCTGCTGATAAGGCCGATATTTGCCAAAACGCCATCAACCTCTGGCGAGTATTGTTCGGTGATGATAAGCAGCCCAAAGTCGCTATTCTCGCTGCCACAGAGTTTATTCACCCAAAGATGCAAGCGACTGCTGATGCAGCGGTTCTCTGCAAAATGGCTGATCGAGGACAAATTACCGATGGAATTCTTGACGGACCATTGGCCTTTGATAATGCGATTAATTCACAAGCCGCAGAAGAGAAAGGCATTATTTCTCCTGTCGCCGGAGACGCGGATATTCTTTTAGTGCCTGATATAGAATCCGGTAATATTTTAGCAAAACAACTCACTTTTTTTGGACACGCTGGTGCAGCCGGGATTGTGTTAGGTGCGCGCGTCCCCATCATGTTATTTAGTCGAGCCGACTCCATACGCACAAAGCTATTGTCTTGTGCTTTAGCGGTAAAATTAGTCGCGGCTCGTAAAGCCGGGAAAATTAAATGATGCACGCTACAAAAAACATCATTCTTGTCATTAATACGGGTTCATCGAGCGTTAAATTTCAATTGTTTATGCAAGATCTGAATTTACCCCTTCTGGCAAAAGGGCAAATAGGCAATTTAGGCATATCCCCATCATTTCGCGTAACGATGGAGCCAAGTGATCAAGCGCCGCATACAGTTACACAAGAAAGCTTGCCAGATGACAGCACCCATGAAAAAGCAATTCATACTATCCTTCAGTGGATTGAAGCACAAAATCAAAACTGGCATATTAGTTTGGTTGCGCATCGTGTCGTCCATGGAGGATTGAAATTTGCAAGTAGTGTTAAAATTACCGATGAAGTCCTTGCTGAATTATGGAAATTTAGTGCACTTGCACCCCTTCATCAACCCCATAATTTAAGCGCTATAACAATTATAAGTGAACAACGACCTGACGTCATCCAGATAGCCTGTTTCGATACAGCATTTCATGCTAACCACAAGGCCTTGTTTACAGAGTATGCATTACCTCAAAAAATACGTGATCAAGGGATTCGTCGTTATGGGTTTCACGGTCTTTCTTATGAGTGGGTTGTCCATTCCCTACGGCAGAATGAGCCTGAATTAGCCAATGGTCGAATTATTGCAGCGCATTTAGGTAATGGCGCAAGTCTTTGTGCCATCGATCATGGAATGAGCATTGATACGACGATGGGCATGACGGCTCTAGATGGATTGCCGATGGGTACGCGTTGTGGAAATCTCGATCCTGGTGTAGTCATCTATATGATCCGAGAACTCGGTTTATCTACGGATGAGTTAGAGTCTATTCTATATAACGAATCAGGACTGATGGGATTGTCTGAGTGGACAAACGATGTCAGCCTATTACAAGGCAGTGACAATCCAAAAGCACGCTTTGCTCTTCATTATTTCTGTTTGAGGACAGCGCAACTTATGGGCATGATGGCCGTCGCTTTAGGCGGTATCGAGTGCATCGTGTTTACAGGTGGCATTGGAGAAAATTCTGACTTTGTACGTGACAATATAATAAATCGTCTCGCATTTCTTCAACCATTTGCAACACGTATTGTTCCTGCCAATGAAGAACGCATCATGGCAATGCACTCAATTGCTCTCATTAAACAGACTTAAGGAAAAAACATGGTTGGTTTAAAAGGACTTATTATTGGTATCGCTAATGAGGACTCCATTGCGTGGGGATGCGCCAAAGTATTGCATAAAGCAGGCGCTGAACTTGCGATCACCTATCAGAATGAAAAAGCAAAAAATTATGTTCAATCCTTAGCTGAGGGTATTTCAGCCCCAATTTTCATGCCGTTCGATGTAACCAATTTTGTACAACTTGATGAATTATTTCAGACTATTAAATCGACCTGGGGCAGGTTAGATTTTATTATTCACTCTATTGCTTTTGCACCAAAAGATGCTTTGCAAGGCCGTGTTGTGGATTGCTCACGAGATGGATTTATATTGGCTATGGATATCTCATGTCATTCCTTAATTCGCTTAGCAAAAGCGGCTGAACCGCTTATGACAAACGGCGGGTCGATCATCACCATGAGTTATTATGGCGCAGAGAAAGTTGTACAAAATTATAATATTATGGGGTCTGTCAAAGCGGCTCTGGAGGCATCGGTCCGCTATCTAGCAATGGAGCTTGGTTGTAAAAATATTAGGGTCAATGCTCTATCTCCTGGGCCTGTGAAAACACGTGCTGCCTCAGGTTTAGTGCGATTTGATGAGCTAATGGAAAAAGCCAAGAATGAAGCCCCGCTTAATCAGTTGGTTACTATAGAAGAAATTGGTGAGGCTGCCTATTTCCTAATTTCCAAAGCAAACTCAGTTACCGGTCAAGTGATCTACATAGATGGAGGTTATAACATAAAGGATTAGCCAAGGTTCCCTCAAAATAAAGACGGCTTAATTAAAACTAGAAATGAAGAGGAACTTACATTCTCAGCATAACTGCTTATGGGGAAAACCAGTTGTAGTTGATCAATTTTTATCCTGAAATTTCGCCGGTTCCGGGCTAGAACCCCTGCGTACCAATATGTTCTTCCCCAATTAAAATTACTTTCATAATGACATCCTCCCTTAATGTGTAAATAGCGCATCATTTGTACATTAAGTGGTGTTAAGCGGTTTTTGGGGCCTCTATTCAATTAACAGTAAAAGCTTGATTTGTTGTATTCCAAATGTATAATTATACTATGTTTATACATTTTTGGAGCACTATGTCTATTGTCACTTTAACGAAATGGGGGAACTCTATCGGTATACGGATACCGTCAACTATTATTAAAGAGGCTCATTTATATCCAGGGGAAGAGTTGGAGATTAAAGCAGATGAAAAGGGTGGGCTGACATTAATTCCAATAAAAAATCAACAAGAGGGATGGCTGGAGAAATTTAATGCTATTGCTGATTCGAGTAGTGAAAAAATTCATTTCGATATAGAAAATGATTTCGATATGGATGAATGGACATGGTGAAAATAAAAAGATTTGATGTTGTTCTGGTAAATTTAGATCCTACTATCGGTTCTGAAATAAAAAAGACACGTCCCGCAATTATTATATCTCCGGATTCTATGAATTTAAGTAGATTAAAAACGGTTATTATTGCACCAATGACCAGTGCTATTAAAGATAATTTTCCGACAAGAGTGATGACCTTATTTAAAGACAAAAAAGGACAGATCGCTCTAGACCAAATAAGGGCAATTGATCGATCTCGTATTGTTCAGAAGTTGGGGGCTATTGATCATAAAACTCAAATGAATGTATTAAATGTTTTGGCAATTTTATTTCAAAAATAGGCGCTACTAGTAATCGAATTACTGTGGCTTGTCCGGCAACAAACCTACATTTGTAGCTTTGTTGCCGGGCAACTCTTCGAGTAACGTACTAATTTTTATTTATACTGAAAATGATAGATTCCCTTGTCCCAAATCTACTTCTAATCCATCGTCTGAAACGGCTGCAATCATTCGTCGCATCAATGCGATTTTTTGCTTTGCCATCTTGTCACGGGGATCTGCTTCTGCGGCTTGGGTATAGTAGTTTAAGGCCAAATGTAAATCGGGTATCCCATCATCGGTGTAGCCTTTTTCAAAAGCCACACCTAGATTATACATAGCAGAGGGATCGTTATCTTCTGTCGCTGCGCGAGTTAAATCCGCAATACCTTCATTTTTGCTTACTCTGTAACCATTACTCCCTTGTATTTTATATAGTCCGATATTGAGCAAACTTTCGGTTGCTCGTAAATGAGTGCTTCTACCTCGGCTGGGTTTGATTGTGTTACTCGAACTTCTATCACTATTGATCTTGAGTGTACTACTACTGTGTTGCGGACGAAGGGCGTTAAAAGCCAAGCGAATAGACGCTGTTAGATCTTGTTGTACAGCCTCAAGGTCTTTTGGGTTTAAACGGGCGTCAAGGTAAAGCCGGTGTAATTCAGAGTAGTTAGCCTTATTAGTGCTTTCAGTGTATGCAACAAGTGCTGTAAGAAATGCGATCGCTGTTTTTTGCTTGCTTAGGGGCTGTGCTGCAAAATCGAATGTTCTTAGCCAGGAAAATTCTGTAGTGGCTAATTTTTTCACTGCCGGTATGGCGCAGGCGCGGATAGCTGCTTTTAGCCTAATTATTAAATGCTCAGCACTGAGGCTTCGTTCCATTCTGTCCATTTCAGATGCCACCTCATCTGAAGAAAGCTGCGAGGAGCGCTGTGTATTAGCAAAAACTGCCTTTTTACTTACCACCGGCGCACTCTTTCTTACTGGCATGCGTTCTTCGGCTATTGGTGACTCGGATGCGCGTAAAAAAGTGTTTTGAGCGCTGTAGTCAGTACGTTTGGTGGGAGGGCTAGGAATGTGTTCGTATTGCGGACGAGAAGAGCGCGCTTTTTGGTTAAGCAAGCCGAAAGCGGAATCACTAGAGGCTGGTAGCTCCCGTTTTACAGCCTCTAGGTCTTGGGGATCTAAACTAACTGTAGGATAACGACTGAGTAATTCAAAGTAGTTAGTGTCATTAGTGGTTTCAGTAAATGCAACAAGTGCTTTGAGAAATGCGAGTACCGTTTTTTGCTTGTTTAAGGGCTGCGCTGCAAGATCGAGTTTGCTTATCCAAGAAAGTTGCGTAATAGCTAAATTGCTCACTGCGGGTATGGTACAAGTACGGATCGCAGCTCTTAACCGCATTATGAAACGGGTCCAAGCTCTACTGAGCATGATTCTTTGTTCTTGCTCTGTGGGTGTTTCTGTGTCCACAACAACGCGGTCACCCATACGACTATCTAAACTTAGCTGTTCCATTGTTGTTACAACAGCAGTATTGCCTTCAGATATCCACTCATCTGAAGAAGGCCGCGCTGAGCGCCGTGTATAAACAAGGGCTGTTCTATTTGACCCCTGTGCACGCTTTCCTGCGGGCATGAGCTCTTCGGTCACAGGTGATATGGCGCGCGTTGTAATAGCGCTCATTGTACGACCTTCCAAAAAAGCTATCATTTGTGTTAGCTCTGACTCGGGTAGAGACGGTGAGTGTCCATTGTGACTAATCGTGATCGATTGTTCTTTGTGAGCTACGCTCCATTTCAGTGACGCTTTCTCTTCCAGACGCTGTTGTGCCACGTCATCTTCGCGCTCTTGGTTGTCTATCGCTTGAGCAGACAGATCAAAATGCAGGTCATTACGTAATTCCAGAAGTTTTTCTTTCAGAGAGTCAATGCGAGTATCATATGTTCGTGCATTCCAGAAATTTACCAACATACCCCACCAACTTTGGTTAGAGAGTACGTCCATAAACACCTGTACAAATTGTTGGGTCTGAATTAAATATTCTTGTAGTTCAATTAATGTATCTTTATATTGCTCGCGGTTCTTGAATGTAGCTAATGCCTGTGATTTTACAACGGTTTTTTTGACTAAAGAGGCGAGTGTCTTCAATTTTGGGGGATTATTATGATATCTCTTTAGTTGAGCGTCGATCGCTTTAGTTAGTTCTCTAATTTGTTTCAATATATCCAATACTAACATGAGCCTACCCCTAATATGTATAAGTACGTCCTGGCGTTCTAAACCCCGGGTCATCAGATAAAAGTTCTAATTCGGCCTCCGAAACTCTGCGCCCTTCTTGTTCTTTTTTCTTTATATCGGCACGCATTTGCTCTTGCGCTTTAAATAATCTTAAGGTGTTGGCGATAGGTTTGGCTTGTTGTGGGCGCTTTTCGGGATCTTGTTGCCAGCAGCCTTGTATGAGATTTCGATAAGCTTGTGGTGCTTTTCTCGGCGGGATCGCTTCGCGCTGCCCATCACGTATCAATGCAATAACTTCCTGATTGGATGCGTTTGGAAAAGGGAGTTGATTCGTTATGATTTCCCATAAAACGACGCCATAGGCGAAAATATCGGTGAGAACAGAGCAGGGCCAATTTTTAAAAAGCTCGGGTGCCATCCAGCGTAGTGAGCCGACGACTACACCTGGAGATGAGTTGCTTCTCAGCGGATTTTCAGCGTCTGTCTTGGGTTTCACTTCAGACAAACCGAAATCTGCGAGATAAGGATGGTACCCTTTGTCGATATCGATCAAGATATTGCTGCTTTTCAAATCACGATGGATAACCCCCTTGGCATGTAAATAAATGATGCCATCAATAATGCCATTCGCGATTTCATAACGTTGCAGCAGTGATAAAGGGGTGTCATCTAATAATAAGTCGCGTAATGAACAAGACATCTGAGCCATCACCATATAGTATTGACCGGGCCCAAAGCAAATTCCGTATAATATAACGATATTGGGATGTCTAAATGAATGATGCTTTTTCGCTTCTTCCCGAAAACTCGCTAAAGCTTTTTCGGTCATACCCTGAGTATGTAATTTTTTAATCGCTACTGCGCTAGCACCGAAACTGCCTTTATAAACAGTGCCATATCCGCCCGATCCAAGTGGGGTTGACAAATCGACTCTTATTTCTGAACTCGGGATGATTTCTACACCATCTGGTGTTGTGGTCAGCGGAGTGGCTCTTTGTACTAATACCTGGGAAATTTGCGTGACTTGTCTGGTAGATAAATTGTTTTCCGAATAAATGATCTCTAAATTTTCAGATGTTCGTCCAATGATTTGGATGAATAGCTCCCATTGCCGAGGTTCTAACTCTGATAATAATGAGCTGCTTACATCTAATCTTGTTAAAATTTTATACGAAGATAGTGTTCTGTCTAATATCGACAACTGTTCATCTGTACATTCATTCAGCTGGTTGTTTTTCCAAGAAAATGATGTGAGGGCTTCATGGTGAGATAGCGCCTCACTAAAGTCGTTCAACTCAGTGGCATCTCCGATTAAGATAACTTCTCTAATATGTGGGAGTTGCTTTATGATCTGCATAAATTTATTTTGCTTATCTTCAGGGATATCTCTCATCCTAACGGCCAATTTTTTTAGCGAGCGGCATGCAGCTAGTGTTTGCTCTAATAGTAGCCAACCGCTTTTATATGGGCCTATTACATCTTCAAATCCATAACTAGATGGATTGCTTGAAGTAAACTCTAATTCTTCAAGTGGTTGGGATTGAGATAGTCTTTTCTGTAACACTACGCTCTGTTCATGCTCAATCCGCAAGAACTCATTCAAAGACAAACAAACAATATTTAAATTCGTATAGCTCGCTAATGTTCTGCTTAAGATTCTCCAATACTGATCTGTAAATTTATGTACCCCTATACCCCATAAATCTAGTTTAGTTAAAAAACGGCATTGCGCTAACGCTCGGCAAAATGCTTGCCATTGAGCGAGTGAGACAGTATTCATCTTATTCAAAGCCAAATGTAGTTCATTTAGAGAAGGGTACATGGCAAGCGTCTGCTCCAGACTTGCCCATTTTTCAGGAGAAAGCTCTGTGAGCTGATTATTGCTGATATCTAAAAGTTTTAAGGCGTGGCATTGCCGCAACATCTGTTGTAACGCCGACCATTTCCGTTCAGACTCAATGAGTCCTAAATGATTTCCGTTTAATTTTAACGCCACAATGTTGCGATGTTGCGCTAATTTCTCCCCTAAGATAATCCAACATGGTGAGCTCAAGAGGTGTAGCGAGTTGTTGTTTAAAATCAACTGGGTTAGTGATTGACATTGTGTTATTGCGTCGCAAAATATAGACCAATTATCAAAATTCAAGCTGATATTATGTAAATCATAGCCATCAAATGACAGCGATTTGAGCGAGGCGCATTGAGCCAGTTGACTATAGAAAAAGTCCCACTCCTCTGGCGATAGAGCTTTGCATTTAGCACGTTCACTATAGAAGAAGCCCCACTCTTCGAGTGATAACAGTCCTTTATTGCTTATAGTGACTAAACTAAGCTCTGAAATATTGGCTTTTTCACCATCACTTAATGCATAAAACTCGCGCAGGTCCATTTATTTTATCCCAAATTTTGACCGACGAAATCCTAGCAGCAACGCAGTAAATATTCAATGAAACTCTTTTTTATTCATCTAGGTATGATTTTTGTGGGGATACGTCTTGCGAGGAGCGTAGCGACGAAGCACTTGTAAGTTTGAATAGTGGTATTATCCTCACAGGGCCCTTGCGATACCCATTTCACTTGAAGATACTGGATTTTCAAGTGGAATGGGTATGACTTTGTTAAACCCTAGTGATTCAGTTTGATTTGTCTAAGATAAGAGGCTTCGCAGCTCAGTAGTTTTCCCTTTTCACAAGTGCACCAATTTGCAGCGTTCCCGCAGCTGATGCATTGACTTTTAGATTCATTGCAATATCCACTTCCACTGGATTGCCCTTGATTCCAAGAGCAAAATCCTCCGGAGAAGCTGGGGTTTTCAGTACAGTAATTAGTACCGGATAGGATCGGTGCTAGGAGACTGGCAGAAATAGACGCTTCATAATTGGTGACTGTATTGGTTGTATTGCCGCAGTAGCCAGAAGAGGGGGTTTTACAATCTTGCATCTGAGTCGTGGTGACATTCTTGATACTGCTCGTTTGAAAGTCTTCATCAGTAAGTTGGCTCAAATTACGGATGGGTTGATTGCCAATTTTGGTAATACTGCTTGATAATTGCAGTCCTGTGATCTGAGTTAAGGACGTTGGGCAAGTAACGGGTACCACGGACACATGCTCAAAATTTTGGGTATTAAACCCACTTTTTTCAGAAGAAGAAAACGTACAGGCATTCATCAGTGTATCTTTCGCTGTATGTGTTTCACCCGCGTAACTTACTACATAGTCGCTGCTTATCGTGTTGTAATCATTAAAATAATTTTTACAAGATGTTGCGTTTTGAATATGATCAGCCCAATTTACACTGTCACCAGTCCCCCAAAATTGGGCGCATTGCGCAGGGAACGCACCTGATCCGCCGCCTGGCAAATAAATATCAAATGAATTGGGGTTGGCACCAATATTGACGGACTGAAAAATCATATAAGGATAATTGAGTTTGTCGTTAAATTTTAAAGCGAAGCAAAAGCCATTGATTTGATTACAGCCGCCAGAACAATTTGGTATACCTAATTGATCACCAATCGCTGCGGTACCCACACCATAAACAATATTGTCTGTGGTAAACAGGGATGGTAAGACCTGTGATGCAATGTCTAATTCCACTGCTCGTTGCATAGCCCAGGAGCCGAGGAGCGTTTCGGGGGTTGCATAATTATCTGACGTGACACAAACATTGCCTTGCGGTGCTGATCCATAAGGAAAACTAGCGTCTAATGTTGTGGTAGCCTTAGCATAAGGGATCAGAAGGATTGTACAGAATGTGATGACGATTTGCTTGATAGGCATGATAGTCCTGATCTGTGTTAGAAGTTTTTTTTAGTATAGATGATGTTTTTGAAAAAAAAACAATAAATTCTCATATGGGGATTAATGCTTAGAAAGTCTGCAACAATGCCGCTGAATCCACGGGTCCCGCAATAATGGCCACCATGCGGAGATTCATTTCGAGTTAATATCTGGAGACCAAATTAACTCAAATTGCTCAATAAAAAAGAGGCAATTGGCTTGACTGATTCAGGGTATGTTAAGCACGAAATCCCTACGAAGAGGCTGTGCTTAAAAACACTTTATTTGAATCATTGTTTCATCACACCGGGGGGCAGTCCTCATACTATCTTTTACGGATGAAGTTCCCAAGTAACCTCATGGCTTCTGCCATATACATTATTACACCGGCCTGCATTAAAACTGACTTCTATATTTTTAGAGTCTACAATGGCGCTGAGAGTATTATCTGTTTTCATGACAGTAGGTTGCTGCATATGTGTCGTCGTGAAAAAAGTAACTTCCTTATCGTCACCACATTCATAAGAAAGCAGACATCCTGCTTCTAAGAACCTATAAATCTGACTGTTTGTCATCTCAAATTGAGCTTGCTGCCCCCGAAAAAAAACCTCAGGTATTTGGGAATTCTCAGTCAATTTTCCGTATAGAATATACTGCTTTTTTAAAACACAGTCCGCCGAGCCAGTGTTTTTGATATGTACTTTGTATAGACGGCAACCTTCTCCCCAAACCCACCCATAGCGCCTACTGAAACACTGAGCACAGCGCAGGGTTTGTGCTGCCACAGATTTTTTCCATAAGGTCGTGAGCCGACATCTAAGGCGTTTTTAAGCACAGCAGGGAAAGAGCGATTGTATTCTGGTGTGACCAAAACAAATCCCTGCAGAGGTTCGATTTCTTTTCGAAAGGTTACCCACGCGTCGGGAGGAGTTGCTTCCTCGTCTTGGTTGAAAAAGGGAAGCTGGCTAATATCAATGATCGCCATGTCTAATGACTTAGGCGCGAGTTGGATCAGTGTGTGGGCTACTTTGCGATTGAATGATTGTTTTCTTAGGCTGCCTACTAATATTCCTATTTTCATGTTGTTCTCCTTAACCTAGGTGCCGTTTAGGTTATAAATTACCAGAAATTATTTTGCGTGACGATACCTTCTACCGAATACGAAAAATCGTCGTTTTGAGTTCGGTATATTTTTCTAGTGCATGCAATGATTTGTCCCGTCCATTACCCGATTGTTTATATCCACCAAATGGAAAATTCATATCGGAAGGCTCATCGAAACAATTGACCCAAATTGTGCCCGCGCGAATTTTTTTTGCCAAAAAATGTGCGCTATTGGTGTCCGCTGTCCATAATCCTGCTGCTAGGCCATATTCCGTATTGTTGGCGAGCATGATCGCTTCTTCGATATCATCAAAGGTCATCACTGACAAGACTGGGCCAAAAATTTCTTCTTGTGCAATGGTTGCTGTAGGATTTGTGCATTCAAAAATAGTAGGTTCAATATAAAAACCGCCTGATTTTTGATGCACCTGTCGTCCCCCCGTCAATAATTTTGCCTCTTTGCGCCCATGTTCAATATATTGAAGGATACGATTAAGATGAGTCTGATCGATAATTGCGCCCATTTTGGTCTTGGGATCTAAGGGGTTGTCTGGATAAAACGTGGGGGCTAGGTCAGCAAGTCGTGTTAACAACTCATCTTGCAGGCTTCGGTGCACTAATAATCGTGAACCTGCATTACAGACCTCTCCCATATTCATAAAAATGCCGTTTGCCACAGCTTCAGAGGCTCTATTTAAATCAGGACAATCAGCAAGTATGATATGCGGTGTTTTACCGCCCAATTCAAGCCATACGCGCTTTAAATTAGAGTCAGCGGCAGCGTGCATAATTTTACGCCCAGTGGGACCTGAGCCTGTAAAAGTAACACAATCGACATCTTTATGTTGACTTAACCACATCCCCACTTTCCCATCCCCTGGCAGCACGTTGAACACCCCCTTGGGTAATCCTGCTTGATGCGCCAATTGTGCAATACGAATTGCTGTGAGGGGCGCTTTCTCAGAGGGCTTTAAAATGACACTATTTCCCACGGCTATGGCTGGTGCAATTTTCCACATGGCCATTAAAAGTGGATAGTTCCATGGCACAATAGCCGCAACCACACCCGTTGGTTCGCGCGTAACCAAGGCAAGATAATCACTGTCCGTTGGAATATATTCGCCATTAAATTTATCAATCGCCTCAGCATACCAGGTCAAGCACTCGATGCTGAGCGGCAAATCACATGTGATAACATCTTGAATGGGTTTGCCAGAATCCAGGGTTTCCAATAGACATAGCTCTTCAAAATGCACTTGCAGCAACGCAGCCCATGCCAGGAGAATTTTTTTTCGTTCGTGGGGTGAGGAGCGCGACCAGTTACCTGTTTCGAAACAAAGACGCGCTGCAATGACAGCCTGTTCCACATCTGCTGTGCTGCTTTGTGTGACATGTTGCAGAAGGCGTCCATCTATTGGGCTATAGCAAGCAAATGTAGCATCTTGCTGCGCGTTGACATAGTGGCCGTTGACGAATGCTCGCCCTTCAATTACCAGGTTATTTGAGCGTTGAATGTTGGTATCAAAATTATTTAGTATGATGACTCTCCTTAAGCTCTGACTCCATTTCATGCATAGCAAGTTCTAAACTACGGTGCAAGCCTGTAAATAGCTCGTCTATTTCTTCTTTCGTGATGGTTAATGGCGGGGATAAAACCACTGTGTTGTCAACGAAACGTAGCAGCAACCCTAATTCATGAGCATGTCGCATGATGCATTTACCAAGCTTTGCATACCAAGCAAGCATTTCATCTTTTTTACATCTAACATTAATATGACATTCAACTGCCCCCAAAAGACCCATGCCGCGTGTTTCTGAAACCATTGAAATAGCGCGTAGTTCATGTAATTTAGCTTGAAAATAGGAGGAAATATCACGCACATGTTGCAACAGATTTTCCTGCTCGAAAATTTCTATGTTTTTTAATGCTGCAGCGCAACAAACCGGATGGCCGCTATAGGTAAATCCTTGGCTAAATAAAGCATTGCGCGCATGTTCATGCCCCATTTTTTGCAGGATTTTGTCCGAAAGTAGCATGGCACCTATCGGTAAATAGCCGGAACTCAGTCCTTTGGCGCAGGTGATAATATCGGGCTCAATATCAAAGACATCCTTCGAAGCAAACCAATGCCCTAAGCGACCAAAACCGGTCACGATTTCATCTGAAATATAAATAATATCATTTTGACGGCATAGCTCCCAACATTGGCGTAAATAACTATCCGGAGGAATAATGACACCGCCTGAGGCTTGTATAGGTTCAGCAATAAAACATCCTACATTCTCAGGCCCTAATTCCAATATTTTGTTCTTGAATTCTAGCACTGCAGCAGCACAAAAATCTTGAGTGTTCATAGGGGGATTACGATAGCGATCTGCTATAGAAGATAGTGTATGCACAAACGGAGAGGAGACATCGAACCAACTTTTTTCTATGAATCGTGATGTTACCAGTCCACACAGATACGTGCTCCCATGATACGCATTACCCTGTATAATAATATGTTTTTTATGCGGCCGATTCAGTAGGTTGTTGTAAATATGAACAACGCGCAATGCGCTGTCAACCGCAGTTGAGCCGTCTGTTGTGAAAAACACATGAGTTAAATCAGCGGGAGCCAATTCGGCTAGTTTTTTTGCCAAACGTGCGGAAGGTTCGCTGGTAAGCGAAAACGGGCTCATATAGGGCAGGCGCTTAACTTGCGTTGCAATCGCGTCAGCCATCGCTTGGCGGCCATAACCAATTTGCACACACCACATTCCTGCTGAGCAATCGAGAAGTTTATCACCCTGCTCGTCGTAGACATAAATTCCATCGGCATGCTCAATGATGGGGCGATTAGCTTGGCCTATGTCTCGTAGGGACTCCCAAGGATGTAACCAATGGTCGTTGTCTTCATGGCGAATTTGTTCAGTATTAAAATGGGTTGGGTTGCTTTTTTTCGTCATGCGCGTCACTCCTTGTCCCTATATTATTGTTATATCAGAAATTAAAATATCTACCACTGCCCTAGTGGTAAATGTTGCATTGACTCGCAGCACTATTCCATCTAAATTGAAACCTATTTTTGATGTCAGATGCATTTTCAACGGAGTGATAATTATGATAAAAACCAGATCTTACGCGGGGTTTAGCGCTGATTCTCCTTTAAAGTTTTACGAATTTAATCGGCGTGAGCTCGGCGAGCATGATGTGCATATTAAAATAAAATACTGCGGTATTTGTCACTCAGATATTCACACGGTGCGCGATGAATGGGGCGGTGCTGTCTATCCTTTGGTCCCTGGGCATGAAATTGTGGGGGTAGTTGAAAAGGTAGGCGCCAAAGTCACGCGCTATCAACCTGGTGCTACAGTTGGTGTTGGTTGCATGGTGGGGGCCTGTGGGCATTGCCAACCGTGTAAAGATCATAAAGAGCAACGCTGCGACAAAAGTATTTTTACTTACAATAGTGTCGAACAAGATGGGCAAACTACCAAAGGTGGTTATTCCGATAATATTGTGGTCCACGAAAATTTTGTACTGAGTGTTCCAGACAATTTAGATCTTGCGGCTGCAGCGCCTTTGTTATGCGCCGGGATTACTACCTACTCTCCTCTCAAATATTGGAAAGTTGGCAAATCAGATAAAGTTGGGGTGATTGGCCTGGGTGGTTTGGGGCATATGGCGGTCAAATTAGCCAGTTCTATGGGGGCTCAGGTCGTTGTGTTGACAACTTCTCCCGAGAAAAAAGCAGCGGCACTTAAAATGGGGGCGCATGAGGTCATTATTTCTAGCCAATTAGAGGAAGTGCAAAAACATCTGAATTCTTTTGATTTCATGATCGATACGGTTTCAGCGTCCCATGATGTGAATCTATATTTAGATTTGCTCAAGCCAGAAAAAACGTTATGCCTAGTGGGTATTTCGCCGCAACCGCATCCAGTTTCTTCTGGGAGTCTGATTTTTAAGCAAAAAAATCTGAGTGGCTCGTTAATTGGCGGCATTGCCGAAACTCAAGAAATGTTAAATTATTGCGGCAAACACCAGATTGAATGCGATATTGAACTCATTCCGATTCAAAAAATTAATGAAGCTTATGAGCGCATTATGCGCGGAGATGTTCAGTATCGCTTTGTAATTGATATGCAATCATTGCAAGATGACCATTTGCCGGTATAAAATGGCGGTTTTGTATCCTTCCTCAAGGGGACATTTTGGATTTTTTGCCAACAATAAGAATATGTACGATCGGTCTGATTGTTTCTGCTTTGTGGTTGCCTGCGACGGGGGCTGCTGCTGAGCGCGAAACAGCCTCTGTGCCAGAAACTAAGCACGTTTTGGATATTGTGGATGGCTATTATGCCGCTTATCCGCAAACCAGTCCTGGAAAAGATGCAGAAGAAGAGGCCCTTATCCGCCAAGGAGAGTATTTGGCCAAGGCGGGCGATTGTATCGCCTGTCATACCAATGTTCATGGGCGTACGCCAGCTTATGCAGGTAGACTACCCATTGCAACGCCGTTCGGGACATTTTATAGCCCCAATATTACACCAGACAATGAAACAGGGATTGGTGCGTGGACACAAGCAGATTTTGTGCGAGCCCTCAGAGAAGGTCATGGACCGCATGGCGAAAATTATTTTCCAGTGTACCCTTTTGTTTATTTTGCGAATATTACTGAAGAAGATGCGCTAAAATTATATACATATTTTCGGCATATTCCTGCTGTTCATTTAGAAAATCGTTCTTTGCCCTTCCCCTTTAGTCTTCCAGGGGCACGCTTTACTTTGTGGGGCTGGAATTTGTTGTTTTTCTATCCTAATACCACGTTTTCGCCCGATCCCGCGCAAGATGAGGCATGGAATCGAGGCAAATATTTGGTAGATGGCTTAGGGCATTGCAGTATGTGTCATACGCCATTGAATCCATTGGGGTCACCTATGAACCGGTATTATTTAAATGGTGGTTTTATTGATGGATATTGGGCGCCTAATATTAATAAAATTGGATTAGAAGGCATCAGTGAGGAAGACATTGCGGATGTTTTTGCTAAGAATCAGCTTTTGAACCAGGCTGGTCCCGTAGCCGGACCGATGTCAGAGGTGAACCACGATAGCTTGCGGTATTTGACTCGCGAAGACCAACTGGCGATTGCTCATTATTTGAAAACAGTTGAAAGCGAAGATCAATATGCGGTGCCGCCTGCGGCGAAAGACCAGTCCGCTTTAAGTCGTGGTAAGCAAGTGTATACGCAGGTTTGTAGCATTTGCCATCAGCGGGGTGAGATGAGTGCGCCTATCATTGGGATTGCCGCAAACTGGTACCAACGGGCACAAGAGTCAGGGTTAAAAGGCTTATATAAACACGCGATCGAAGGTTATAACAGCATGCCCATCAAAGGCGCTTGCGTGTCTTGCTCCGATGATGATATCAAAGCAGCCGTCGATTTTATTCTTGACAGTTCGTTAACGCGCGCGCAACGAACCAATTTAGCAGCAGATCAATAATGGGGACCCAGATGCGGAATAGATTAATAATATTACTAGGACTCATTGCAGCGATATGTTGTGTGCCGGTAGCGTTTGCCACAGATGGTTGGCAAATGAATATGTATCGTGGTGTGACTCCGATTTCACGTGAGATTTATGATCTGCATGTGATCGCGATGTACGTATGTGCTGGGATTGGGGTGGTTGTATTTGCTGTGATGATTTATGCACTCATTTATCATCGTAAATCACGTGGTCACCAAGCCGCAGAATTCCATGAAAATTTAAAATTAGAAATTTTTTGGACCGTAATTCCTTTTATGATTTTGATTGCGCTGGCGGTTCCTGCCACCAAAGTGTTGATTCGGATGGACAATGTCGATAATGCTGATTTGACCATTAAAGTCGTCGGCTATCAGTGGAAATGGCAATATCAATATTTGAAAGAAGACATCCATTTTTATAGTAATTTGGCTACATCTTATGATGCAATTCATAATCGTGCGCCCAAAACCGAATGGTATTTGTTGGAAGTGGATCGTCCTTTGGTCGTGCCCGTTCATAAAAAAATTCGTTTTTTGGTTACCTCGAATGATGTGATTCACTCATGGTGGGTGCCTGAATTAGGCGTGAAACGGGATGCTATTCCAGGGTTTATGCATGAGGCGTGGGCCAAAATAGACAAGCCAGGTACTTACCGCGGACAATGTACTGAACTATGTGGTATTTACCATGGTTTTATGCCGATAGTAGTCAAAGCGGTGCCGCAAGAAGAATACGATGCTTGGGTAAAAACCCAACAAGAGCAGCAAACAGCGCTTGCCAAGCAACAAGATGAAGAACATCCGACTATGACACGGGATGAGTTGATGACTTTGGGTAAGCAAAAGTATCAACAGTTGTGTACCGCCTGTCATTTGTCTACAGGCAAAGGGATGCCGCCGGTGTATCCAGCATTGAAAGGCAGTTCTATCGCGGTGGGCCATCCTATTTCAAGGCAAATCGAGCTTATTTTAAATGGTGTTACAGGTTCCGCTATGCAAGCTTATGGGGATCAGTTGACCGATGAGGAGCTTGCAGGCGTGGTGACGTATGTGCGCAATTCCTGGAAAAATAATACCAATGATTTGGTTCAGCCCAATGATGTGCGCAAAGTTCGGCAGGATCAGCAGATCCAGCCTACTATGGTTAAAAAAGCGCGAGCCGGAGGTTTTAAATGAAGAATACAGCGATAACGCATGACCATGATCATCATGACGATCACGGACCGATGCAAGGTAAAGGTGTCATAGGGTTTGCCAAACGCTGGTTGTTCACAACCAACCATAAAGATATTGGCACACTGTATTTGTGGTTAGCGATGATTAGTTTTTTTGTCGCGGGCAGTATGGCATTGGTAATTCGGTTGGAGTTATTCCAACCTGGACATCGTTTTGTTGATCCGAATTTTTTCAATCAGATGACAACGTTACATGGATTAATCATGCTATTTGGTGTGGTCATGCCTGCCTTTACTGGGCTGGCTAATTGGCAAATACCCATGATGATTGGTGCGCCAGACATGGCTCTGCCACGTTTGAATAATTGGAGCTTTTGGCTATTACCGTTTGCTTTTGTACTATTGGGTTCTACCTTGTTTCAGCAAGGCGGAGGGCCTAATTTTGGTTGGACTTTCTATGCGCCTTTGTCCACCAAATTTGCACCGCCTAGTACAGATTTTATGATTTTCTCTATACATATGATGGGCTTGTCTTCAATCATGGGCTCGATCAATATCATTTCAACCATCTTAAATATGCGCGCACCTGGCATGACGATGATGAAATTGCCTTTGTTTGTATGGTCTTGGTTGATCACGGCTTTTCTATTGATTGCTATTATGCCGGTGTTAGCGGGTGCGGTCACGATGATGTTGGCGGATCGTCATTTTGGAACCAGCTTTTTTGAAGCTGCAGGTGGTGGTGACCCGGTGTTATTTCAACATATTTTTTGGTTTTTTGGCCATCCTGAAGTGTATGTTTTGGTATTACCCGCATTTGGGGTGATTTCTGAAGTCATTCCTACGTTCAGCCGTAAACGGTTGTTTGGTTATGAGTCTATGGTATATGCCTTAGCCGGGATTGCGTTGGTGTCCTTTATTGTTTGGGCACATCATATGTTCACCACGGGGATTCCTCTGGGTGCGGAACTGTTTTTTATGTATACGACCATGTTAGTAGCAGTACCTACAGGTATCAAAGTATTTAACTGGACGGCCACCATGTATAAAGGGTCTCTGACCTTTGAAACCCCGATGTTATTTGCATTAGGCTTTTTGTTTTTATTCACCTTTGGTGGCTTTACTGGCATCATGCTGTCTTTGGTACCGGCTGATTTTCAATACCAAGATACGTATTTTGTAGTTGGTCATTTTCATTATGTATTGGTACCAGGTGTGATATTTGCTCTATTTTCAGCAATCTATTATTGGTTGCCAAAATGGACCGGGCGCATGTATAACGAAACCATGGGAAAATGGCATTTTTGGTTATCCGTCATTTCGGTGAACATCACGTTTTTCCCCATGCATTTTTTAGGCTTGGCGGGTATGCCACGACGGATTCCTGATTATGCATTGCAGTTTACTAATTTTAATGTGGTGATCTCGATTGGTGCCTTTATTTTTGGTTTGTCGCAATTGTTATTTTTAATCAATATTTATCGTACGGTAAAGCATCGAGCAGAGAAAAATGTGGACCAACGCGTTTGGGAAGGATCGCATGGTTTAGAGTGGACGTTGTCTTCTCCTCCTCCGTATCATAGTTTTTCTGAACCGCCTAAGATCACCTGAGATTTATGCCGATGCAGCGACCACGACGCCACACCAAATTAGTGGGAGGATTGATCATTGCGGGGGTGCTGATGTTTGCCTTCGGGTTTGCGCTGGTGCCCATTTATAATAGTTTGTGCAAAGCGTTGAGTATCAATGGCAAGGTGGTTTTAGACAGTGAAGTTTACGACGAGAGCAAAGCCCATGTCGTAACCGAGCGAAAAGTGCTTGTGCAATTTGTAGCGACTAATACGGGCGGCGTACCTTGGGATTTTTATCCAAAAACCCAAGAGATCAGCATTCAGCCGGGAAAAGTTGCGCATTTGGCATTTTATGCCGAAAATAAGACCAATCGGCGCATGACGATCCAAGCTATACCCAGCGTAACGCCAGGTATAGCGGCCAAATATATTAAAAAAACGGAATGTTTTTGCTTTACCCAGCAGACATTAAATGGGCATGAAGCGATGGACATGCCTTTATTATTTCATTTGGATCCCGATTTACCGGCATCCATCAAGACCATTACTTTGGCGTACGCTCTGTTTGATGTTACAGATCGCGCTAACAAGCGAGGAGAGTAATTATGAGTGCACACGGTGGATATTATGTCCCACAACCCAGCCACTGGCCGTTAGTCGGTTCTATTGGTTTGACGACGATTTTGGTGGGGGCAGCGTCTTGGTTGCACCATGATTGGTATGGTCCGTATATATTTACACTGGGATTTTGCGTTTTAATTGGCATGATGTTTGGTTGGTTTGGCCAAGTTATCTATGAAAATAAAAAAGGCAGTTACAATCTCCAGGTGGACAGATCGTTCCGTTGGGGCATGTGCTGGTTTATTTTTTCGGAAGTTTGTTTTTTTGGGGGGTTTTTTGGCGCCTTATTCATGTCTCGGTATGTAACCATACCAGAGTTGGGCGGAGAGATTTATCCTGCTACGCACCAAGCGTTGTGGCCACAATTTAAAGCGAGCTGGCCGTTATTGATTAATCCTGATAACAGTACATTTATGGGTGCAGAAGAAGGCATGGGTGCTTGGGGCTTGGCTGCGATCAATACTTTTATCTTGTTGACTTCGGGGATTACCATTACTTGGGCGCATTGGGCTTTGAAGTTGAATAAACGCACTCAATTGAAAATTGGGTTGGCGTGTACCATTGCATTGGGTTTGCTGTTCTTGGGATTACAGGTTAATGAGTATATCGAAGCGTATACTAAAATGAATCTGACCCTAGCTTCCGGTATTTATGGCACGACATTTTTCATGCTGACCGGATTCCACGGCTTGCATGTGACCATTGGTACGATCATGCTGATTGTTATTTTATTACGGTGTAGGGCTGGCCATTTTACGCCAGAACGCCATTTTGCCTTCGAAGCGGTTGCTTGGTATTGGCATTTTGTGGATGTGGTCTGGTTATTCTTGTTTATCTTTGTGTATTGGTTGTAGATGTAACAGACGAGTCCAGCGCTCGCATTTGCAAATGTAAAGTAGATTGGGCCTTGGCCCAACCATGCGCGCGGCGCACCGTTACCTCTTAATTGAAGCGCTACGCTTAGCTGTTGGGCCAAGGCCCAACCTACGTCTTGTAACTACGGGTTTATGCTGAGACAGTCATTTGTGTGGATATATTTTATCAATTATGATACAATATTGTTCTTTAAACCGCGATAATCTAAGGGTTGTGCTATGGCGATGATGATCATTGTTTTCGGTATTTTGCTGCTGACTTTGTCAGTGACTGGTTATATGGTGTATCAATTACGCCAACAACCACGCGTGCTTGTTTCGCGTAAAGATACCATTCGCTTAGTAGGCTCGGGTATTTTGGCTTTTATCTCCGATACGTTGGGGATGGGGAGCTTTGCCGTGAATATTGCTTTGGCCAAAATATTAGGCACCTTTTCGGATGAAGAGTTGCCAGCTATGAACAATGGTGCGCAATTGATCCCTGGTGCTATTGAGTCCTTATTTTTTATGCAATTTGTAGAAGTCGATTTGACGACCTTGGTAGTTCTGGTTTTAGGCACCTGTATTGGTGGTCTGTTAGGCGGCGGGATTGTTGCACGCATGGGCAAACAAACCGTACGTTTGGCCATGATGATTTGTTTTACGTTTATTATTTGCCTATTGGCCAGCAACCAATTAGGTTTGTTGCCAGTTGGGGGTACTGCCATTGCCTTATATTCATGGAAATTGGTGATGGGTTTCTTTGGCGTCATGCTCTGCGGCGCGCTGACTTCGGTAGGGATTGGCTTGTTCGCCATGGTGCAAGCAGTGTTGTTTGTCTTAGGTGTATCACCTTTGGTGGCCTTCCCGATTATGATGACTGCTGGCGCAATGCAACAACCGCTGACCACATTTATGTTCCTTCGTCATGCACGCAATATGCCAATTAAGCGCATTTTGTGGGTGAGTTTTGGGGGATGTGTTGGGGTAGCGCTCACGTTGCCCGTGTTTCAGTATTTGACGGTGTCTTGGTTGCATGGCCTATTAGTTTTGATTTTATGCTTTAATCTGATTGCTATTTCGCGCACATATCTGCAAAATCGGTTGCAATTGCCTACTGCCGCAGAAGCGTAACGAATGAACTTTGCAATTTTGGTCACTTGCCCTAAGGGCTTAGAGTATTTGTTAGAAGAGGAACTCCAACCTTGGGGGCTGACTGATGTTAAAGTGAGTCCTCAGGGTGTTTCAGGAAGGGCATCACTCGAAACCATCTATATGATTAGCTTGTGGTCCAGGGTTGCTAATCGCGTATTACTCCATTTATTCACGGGTCCGGCCGCTGATGCGCAAGCATTGCATGCGACAGCCAGCCAATTTTCTTGGCAAACTATTTTTTCATCCCAATCCAGTGTTGCCATTCATTTTCAGGGTCACTCAGAGAGTATTCGAAACTCTATGTTCGGTGCACAGGTCATCAAAGATGGCCTGGTGGATTATTGTCGGGATCAGGGTTTGGAACGGCCGACGATTGATCGCGATACGGCAGATATCCGTTTACGTGCTTATTTGAAGCGCGATACGATCTCGGTTTATCTGGATTTGGTTGGATACAGTTTGCATCAACGCGGCTATCGTTTGGCTGCGGGCGAGGCCCCGTTGAAAGAAACGGTTGCCGCTGCCATATTACTGCGCGCCAAATGGCCAGCGCTGAGCCAACAAGGGTTCGGCTTTCACGATCCTTGTTGTGGCTCTGGGACATTGGTCATTGAGGCTGCGATGATTGCGGCGCACATCGCGCCCGGTTTATTACGTGTGGACCAAGCGTTTGCCGCTTGGTCTGGGCATGATGCGGCTTTATGGGCGGATTGTCGCAAGCGGGCAGCGCAACAGCAAACAACGCATGAGGTTTGTCTATGGGGAACGGATAGTGATCCGCGCGCCATAGACAAAGCGCAAGAGAATGCGGAGCGGGCTGGTGTCATGGCGTTTACGCGCTGGGCGGCACAGGCTTTGGATCCAGAATGGGTATGCGCTACGCAGCCGCAAGGCTTGGTGGTATGTAATCCGCCGTATGGTGAACGCTTAGGTGAAGAAGATGATTTGTTACCGCTCTATACCCAATTAGGCACGGTGTTACAACGTGGCTTTGCGAATTGGCAAGCTGCGGTATTGACGACGAGCCCGCGTTTGGCGAAAGCGATTGGTTTGCGTTCGCATAAGCAGTATCGATTTTATAATGGCCCTTTGGCCTGTCATTTGTATTGCATAGAATTAACCGTGAATAATCGGTTGCAAAGTGAAGCGCCTCCCAAACCTTTTTCAGAATCCGCGCAAATGTTTGCCAACCGCCTACGCAAAAATTACAAGCATTTGCGTTCTTGGGCGCAGCGCCAGAATATTGAATGTTATCGCGTGTATGATGCCGATCTGCCCGAATATGCCTATGCAGTCGATATTTATAAAGATCACGCCGTATTACAAGAATATGCGCCGCCCGCTACGGTTGATGCGGCCAAAGCGGAACAGCGCCGCGAAGATGTATTGCGTGTGGTCCCCGAGGTCTTAGAATTGCCGGCAAAACAAATTGTAGTGAAACAACGAAGTCGTCAACGCGGTACGGCGCAATATGAAAAATTGTCGGAACGGCGTCAATGGATGGTGGTTACGGAAGGTCGTGCGCAATTACGCGTGAATTTGCATGACTATCTGGATACCGGACTATTTTTAGATCATCGCTTGCTACGGTTGCGATTTGCGCAACTGCAGCCAGGGACGCGGTTTTTAAATTGCTTTTGCTACACGGCTTCTGCCAGCGTGCATGCAGCACTGGCGGGTGCAGTGACTACCAATGTGGATATGTCACAAACTTATTTAAATTGGGCAGAAGAGAATTTTCGCTTGAATCATCTTGCATTGGATAAGCATCAATTTGTGCATTACGATTGCGTAGAATGGTTGCAAGTGACTCAGGACAAGTTTGATGTCATTTTTTTAGATCCGCCAAGCTTTTCAAACTCTAAGCGTATGCAAGATACTTTGGATATAGCGCGAGATCATGAAATCTTGATTCGTGCGTGTATGCGATTATTAGCCCCGCAGGGGGGCCTCTATTTTTCAACTAATTTTCGCCGTTTTCAATTAAGCCCGTCTATTATGGAAGAATATACGGTACGTGACATAAGTCTAGAAACGATTGATACCGATTTTAAGCGCAATGCGAAGATTCATCAATGTTTTAGGTTAACTAAGGGTAATGGATAAGCCGTCGTTGCGAGCGTTAGCTAAGCAATCCAGTGACCTTAATTTCGAAGACATCATCCCCAATGAAGCTATATAAATTATTTTTTCGAACGGGTGGGCAAAGCGCAGCTTGCCCACCCTATTTGATACTATTTGTTAGTACTGCCGCCTAATCCTGGAGCTGTTGAACCGTAATTGGTCACCTCGTCTTCATTTAAATGGGCTGTCAAAGGATTGTCGGCGCCAAATGAGGCTTTGTGATTTACTTTCTTTTGATCCGCCGCAGTCTTACGAGCAGAAGTCGCAAAAAATCCGCAACAACAACATGGAGAGTCTTCTTTACTTTGTTGCTCTTTGGAGTCAGTAGAACTACTGCCTACGGCGGTATCTAACGCAGTTGGACCTGTGCGTTGCATCACTTGCGGTACCACCCATTCCACACGTGGTGTAGGTTGGTTGGCTCTGCTTAACAACACTTGTACAGCACTTATTTCAGTCTGTAGGCCTAATGTTTGGTACATTTCCAATGCTTTAGTCAAAGACTCTCTGGCTTCTTGCATAGTATTTGCTGCCAAATAGGTTTCCCCCATAAGGCGATGAGTTTCTGCAACAGTTGCGTTAGCAATGCCTTCCAACTCTTCGTACAACTCTAATACCTGTTCAAAAGAAGCGACTGCATAGTCGAAACGACCTTGCGCTTGATAAGCGAGACCGATGTACTTTAGAAGCTGCTCAATTTTGGGATTATATTGATGATCATCATTGATTGCGCGATATTGAGTCAATGCGATATTCCAATGCTCCAATGCTTTGGTTTTGTTGAGGCGTGCATTTTCTGCTAGTCCTAGGTGGAATCGTACTTCGGTGATTGCAATGTGCTCATTATCTTCACCAAAGACTAATAATGCTTGGTCGAAAGAATCAATGGCATTGGTGTAATTATTTTGTGCCAAATAAACTGTGCCCATATGGTAGTGAGTCAGTCCCGTTTGATGCTGTTTTTCATCTAATTCAATATATTCATTTAAGGCTAGTTGAAAAGACGCTAACGCCTCAGGATAATGTTCTAGCGCTTGCTGGGCCAGTCCTAAATGACGCAAAGCTTCGGCTAACTCATCGTTGTCTTCGCCTTCAGATCTAAATACAGTTAACGCTTCTTGCAAACAATGTTCTGCAAGCGCATGTTGATTTTGAGCTGAATAGACAAGTCCCAAATGATAATGCATGCGAGCGACATATCCAGGGTTATTCAGCGTCTGGAATATAGTAAGCGCCCGCTTGAGTGCGGCGGTTGCTTCAGCGTAGCTTTGTTGGGCTGTATGCATCAAACCTAAGTAATAGTAGGCATCGGCTTGCTCTGGACTGTTTTCTACCGCATCTTCTAAGGCTTGCTCTAATGAGCCTTCAGCGAACTGCAAACTACCTTGTGCAATATAAACCAAACCTAGTTTATTGCGTACTTGAACCACCTCTTTTTCTGTGCCATCCAATTTACTGTACATCGTGAGTGCTTCATTCAAATAGGATGCTGCTTGTATATAATCGCCTGCAGCACGAAATTGTTCACCCAAGTCACTTAAGCTATACGCAACCTTGGGGTCAACCACATCTTTGCCTTCAGTTGCATATTGTTCTTCTACGGTCTCTAAGAATTTCGTTACAGATATTGTTGTGTGACTGGAGATGTTTGAACGACCGTCAATTGATCCCAGGGAAGGTCTTTTTTGTGTTTGTTTTTCAGATTGTTGTTCCATTTGTTATTCCTTTGATGGTGATTTAGAAAGAATCGAGTAGTTTACTACGTTCCGAGTGCAAGCTCAAAATTTTCACATAGATTTTTTTAAAAAACATATTGGTAATTTGCTGGCTTTATTTTTTATTAAAAATACTTGATTATGTGAAGATAAATGATTAACGTTGCGCCTTTAATGCGTGATTTAATAAAAAAGAGGTAACTATGCTCGATAAACATAATATAACGTTCATTGGTCCTGAACAATCAGGAAAAACTCAAATAGTTAATCGATTGGCTACTGATAATGATTTTGTAGAAAAGTATAAGCTCCGGACAGGTGCGTTGAATAAGAAAAAAACATATCCAGAGAAAGGTCTTCAGATCGAATATACGGATTATGGTCCAGATATTAAGGCTGAACAAATTAACTCTGGACTAACGAAGGCAAGTAAAATTTGTTTGGTTTTTGATGCGACAGACACAAGTGCGGTACAAAAATTAATCGCTTATCTGAGCTCTAAGGGCATTACATTACCTGCGGGGACGCAACTTTTGATAGTGGGCAATAAGATTGATCTGCTTTCTCAAGAGCAGATCAGTGATGTTTCTCGGGCTGCAAACGAGTATGCCCAAACTATGGGCGCAACATTTTTGGCAGTTTCTGCAAAAGATAGGACCCATATAGACGTATTGATTGATAGCCTTACAACCCGGTTACCTGTTGGGTTGTCTAGCTCTAGCTCGGTAATTCCTACAAGAAGAGCTTCTTTTTCGCAAAGAAGCATTGTTTCGAGCGCTTCTAATCGCCAGCAGCTAGGTGGAAAAGTTGCAGAGGGAGCTGTTTCTATTTGGGATCTGGCTGAATCATCAGATGAAGAGCATACGCCAAATAAAAGAACAGGGGCAGGAGGTTTACCCCTGCAACAACGCACACCCATACGAACCTATTCACCAAGTCGGGCACGTCTTCGTGTGGATGCAGTACCGCCTGCTGACACGACACTTTCATTTGCACTACGCTTAGCCGGTATGGCGCTGATTGTGACTGCCATTACGAGTCTAATCTATTTGGCGATTGTTGCGGCAGGGTTTGTCAGCGCCGTTGCCTTAAATGGCGTTGTAAACCAAGTGGTTGTAACCGTCGGTGGCTTATTGGGCATGAGCGCACCCGCTGCTGCATTGACTCAGTTTTTTGCGACCTATGGAATCAGTGCTGCTGCTGGCTCCGAACTATTGGCTGCAGGCGCTAGTTTGGTGACATTGGGCGTGGGATATGGTTTGCGTCGCTTCGGCCAAAAACCTGCGGCTGCCAATGATGAGGATGTAGAAGCGGTAGTGGCTTCGCGCTCTACTCTGTCAACCGCGCTACGTTATGTCGGTATGGCATTGATGGTGGCTGCTCTTGTGAACGCAATCTATTTGCTTCTGATCGCAACGAATGTGTTTTCTGCGGTAGCATTAACAGCAGGGATGAATCACTTGCTGGTTAGCGTGGCCGGGCTATTAGGCTTCGCTGCGCCAGTGACAGCATTTGGTAATGCCTGTGCTGCAATCGGTCTCAGCACCACGGCTGCAACCGGTGCGCTGAGTGCGACCGGTAGTCTGTTGATGGCGGTTACCGGTTACAGTATGTTCCGCTGTAATCCGCCTGTGCGATCTGGGTTGCCGCCGCGTGATGAGTCAATTCTCACTAGTGGGCATCATGATGGTCGGACTTCGCCCCCACTTGTAGAAAAAACGTATCGAAGGTAGGTTGGGCCTTGTCCGAGGGACGTCGTGATTAGGGCTTAACTTAGTGCCATTCGACCCAGGCCAATCCTATAACCCCATTGCAGGCGTGTGCTCGGCGCCTTGCTCGGTCTTTAGACCCTGCATTTGGCTGCGATATTCTGTAGTGGCTTTGAGGTTTGGATTGCGCCAGTGGGTTTGCCCCACTTCCGCATCAAAAGCTAGAACAGATGGGGAAGAAAAGGGATCCCCATTTACCTCTGCTTCTGCAAACTCATTTTTAATCCGAGTTAATTCAACTGTCTTTGCTGATTTGTCGAAGATCTGCCATGAGTGGCTTGATTCTTGAATAGCTTGAGTCATGGACGCTATTATTTTTTCTTTTTGATAGAGACGCTGCGCATTGAGAAATACATGCATCGTGATCGCGTCATTTTGGGTGGCGATTTCGCCACCTTCATCATATTCTTTTAATCCACTTTGAATATACTGCTTTGTTGCAACATCCAGCTCGCTTGCATGCTTCTGCATGTACTGTTCAATAAAATCAACCGCTTGTGCATTCCTTAAAAAATTGGGCGGGAGTACATCCCAAGTAAAACTACCCGCAGATGCTTTTGTTTGGACAGTGGCATGCAAATCATCGGGTGCATTGGCCAACTGTATACTATGATCAAGGGCAAATAGGGCGCTATTAGTGGAATCTGTTTGCAGATTGCTATTCACATATTGGTCCTTGTCTAGGCCACTGGCTCTTAAAACACTGAATCCTTTAGTTTCTAGCGCGGTAGTGATCCCTTTTGATTTATCATCATTTGCGGCATCCAACACAATACACGATTTGCGATCGTCTTGTTGTAATATATCCAACGCAAAATAATGCCCCTCGTTTTCCACAAGCAATTGAATTCGGTCATCTCTTTGATGCGTGGCAAGAAAGCGTGTTAGCTCGTCGGCGCGAATAATATGGATACTCGAACGTTTATGCAGGGCATTTTCATGATCCACTGCGAGTTGTAAAATGGCCTTCCGTTCAGTATCGGAATATCCAGAGAAGGTAGCAGGATGTTCTGTTGGTGTTTGCATAATGATTCAATGGGATAGGGTTCTATTCTATAAGTGTAGTCCATTTATAAAATGTTGAAGCAAATGTTTTTATGGCTGTTCGCGATGAACTAATTTGCGATGTGCGTCTAATTGAGGAGGCATTATAATTAACGCACTGCCAGTGATATGGATCGTCGCCCGTGGCGTGCTGAGTCGGTTGCATAGGCTGATGGGTATACGTATGCAAGGATATGCCAAACCAGTCGAGTCTCCATAACCGGGTTCTTGCACTACAAATCCGCAATAATCTCCTATTTCACCCTGTAGTGTCACTTCCTCATTATTGGCCCAGCGCAAGGTCTGCTGAGCACCATGCATGAGGATAGACCGTTGTTTGCGATATTCACTTTGCAAGGCTAATTTGTTGGCTTCATGATGATCATCTCTGCCGCCGGTGGCACACAGGATACTAATGTCTTGGGCCTGGTGTTGGTCACAGTAACGGATCCCTTTGACGAGATCGGTGAGCATTTGATTTTTTGCGGGGACGATGATGACGCCGTGATGGCCGATATAGGATGGTGCGTTGTTGGACATGGTTTGGTATGTTTGCCGGATTCCCCAATGAGCCTGGGTTTGTGGCTGAATGGAGTCAAAATCGCCCAAAATGACATGGGGATTAATACCGAGAGCCAGCAGCTTATCTGCAGCACCATCCAAAGCGACAATTTGCCGACCTTGAATGGCTTCTAGAATGATGTCTTGGGCCAAAAATGGCCCATTGGCAATGATGACAAATTGAGTCATTTTGGTTGGTTTCACACGTACGTCATCTTGAACGCAGTGAAGGATCTCAGGAAGTCGGCACGGGGCTTAATCCGGAGATCTTTCGCACAAAAACGCGCTCAGGATGATGTGCAATTGGCTAGGTATGACTCTCAATAAAGGCAATTAGTTGAGATTTGGATAATAATCCCGTTTTCATGGCTTCAACTTGACCATTTTTAAACAAAATCAACGTTGGAATACTCATGACACCATATTTGCCCGGTGTTGCTGGGTTTTCATCGATATTAATTTTGGCAAAGCCAATTGACTCATGATGACTTTTTGCAACCTCTTCAAAAATAGGTGTCAATGCGCGACATGGACCGCACCATTCTGCCCAGAAGTCCACCAAAACGGCTGTGTTGGCAGACATAACATCTTGTTCGAAACTGCTATCAGTGACTTGTTTAATGTGTTCGCTCATAAAATGACTCCTTAATGACCGGTATTCAGATGATAAAGATGCTATCATACCTACGTTTTTTTCGTAAGTCATGTATACCAATCAAGGATAGGAGATCGCTATGCAAGAAAAGACATTACCTGGTCAATACAGTCTTAGCAAAACCTTACGCGCCATGCATAGAATTTTCGTTGTAGTAGACAAAAAGACGGAAAAAGAGAAAAAAGAGTTTTTAAAGACATTTAAAGCCCTGGCTAGTAAAGATTTTAAAAAGGCGTGGCAATATATCCTCAAACAGGACAAAGCATTTGAGGATGAGGGGCTAGATATGGTGAGCCCAGTGGTATTATTTCAAAATTATGCACTCCCTGCGTATATTGGAAAAAAAGATCATGGGGTGATGTTTTGTAAAGGACTGGTAATCGGCCTGAAACTGGCTTTACCTGGTAATGCAAATATGTCTTACCGTTTGGATTTTGCGACGGATGAAAAAGATCCCGAGAAAGACAAACGCTTGCATCTTAATTTTGAAATTTATGATGGCGAAGAAAAATATCCTATTTGTATCCTGCTGCGGTTTAGCACAGGAAGATATGGCTTTTCTCAACAAGACTATCAAAAGTGTTTGCTAGATCCGGCCAAAATGCTCGCATTTTTAGAGATCATCAAAGTGAAATTTTGGTTAAAAATGACCTTAGGTAAAACATGGGTGGATCGACTTGTGCAAGCTGAGCTTCTACCGCAAGGGAATCATGTCGAGCTTCCGTCACAACAATTGATGGCTTTTGTCAAAGGCGATGTGCCCTATGATTTTGATACCGTGAAAAATTATATTTGTAGCCTGTTACCTGGTGATATGGGTAAAATGCGAATTAATTTATGCCGGAATGAACAAGAGTTATTCCAGTGTATTAATGAAAGGCCGCCTATCCGCGCAAACCTGCGCCATGATATTTTTGTTCGCATCGCAAAAAAGGATGCTTCAGGTATTTTGTTATCTGGTCTGCATCATTTGCAAGATGCAGTGCAGGCTGATTCAGATCAAAGAATAGACTCTGAACAACCACCGGTGCAGATTCGGTCTCTTATGTAGTTATTTCTGGCCCGTTCCTTAACGATTCTTCAATGTGTGGCAGTTTAGATGCCACATATTTTGAGCCTGCTGGCGTGAAATGTCCTTCATCTAAACTCATTAATTGATCGGGCGTTTTGCCTAATCTAGATAAACATCCATGTTGATTGCACAGCATAGATAGTAGGGAAATATAGCTTACTTGCCATTGTTGTGCAGCCCCCTGCATGTCTCGATCGGTTAAAAAAATGTCTGCTTCAACATGATCCTTTAATCGTCTCGGTAAACGCTCAAATGGGACATTAAATCTTGCCATGATATGGGGCAATTGATTATCCCAAATGGGTGCTGGCCCAATGATTACAATATTGTGAACGCCTGCTTTATGTAATTGTTCCACGGTGTTTTTTAATTGCCGCCATTGCTGGTTGTGCGGGTCCCAGCGTCCCGCTAAAATGACTTGGTCAGGTGGGTTCCGTCTAATTTTTTCCATGACATAGGTATTGATGTCTAGGCAGTGAGGTTGGTTTGGGAAATTCATTTTTAGGATTGGCTGACAGGATGTTGCTGTTAATTGCGTGAGATGGTGATATGCACCGATGGCCTGCAATCCTGAAACCAAATGAGCCGCATGGGAATCGCCCCAGAGCACCATGTTTTTAGTTCCTGTGGATTCAAACGTACAAGATCCAAAATGATCTTTGTTATGCTCAATATCTAAAAAACACCCTAAGTTTTCATTGAAAATATTTTTTTCAGCCGAACAATGAAATAAGGGTTGTTGATACTTTGACAATCTTTCTGGGAAGCCTTTTGTATAGTTTCCCATTACGCCGATACTCATGAAAAACAACGCCCCAATTGTGGAGAGTAGGAAAATCTGTTGTCTAGAAAAATAGGTTCTATCCCTAAATGGCTGTTCAATGTATTTCCAAGTTAAAAAGGCGAATAACAACGTAATCCCACTGAATAAAACAAATACATACTCGGATGGTTGCTCTAAAAAGTAGACGCGCGCAAACGCAAACAAAGGCTGATGCCATAAATAAGCACTATAAGAAATAAGCCCTATTTTGACGATATATGGATTGGATAAGCATTGGTAAGCAAACGTTTTCGGCGCAGAAAATGCAATGATTAATGTTGTGCCAATGACGGGCATCAGTGCGTAAAGGCCTGGGAACGGGGTATTTCTACTAAAAATAAAAATAGAAAGTATCACCAGTAGAAAACCGCTTAATGACAAGAATTGGTTGACCCTGAACGAGACATATTCGTGAGATATTGTTTTTTTAAAAACCAGAAAAGCCAGAACGGATCCCATTAGTAATTCCCACGCACGGGGCAGAATGAGAAAAAATCCAGCTGAAGGGTGGTGGTGAACTAAATACTCACTTACCCACAAAGACAATAATAATATAGTTGCAATCAGCAACATTAATTTTCTATGTCCCAATCTCCAGAAAAGCGTAATGAGCAAAGGAAATAAAAGATAATATTGTTCTTCAATTCCAAGACTCCATGTATGAATCAATGGTTTTTCTGTCACATTTGCAGCAAAATAACCGGTATTTTTCCAAAAAAGCACATTCGATACAAAGACAGGTACTGCTTCTAAGCTTTTAGAAAAATCAATCAACTGATCGGGTAACAGTACAAACCAAGCAAAGGGTAAACAGAGCAATATAATAAAAAATAATGTGGGTAATATTCGCCGTGCGCGACGCTCGTAGAAATCTAATATTGAAAAAGTGCCTGCTTGTTTTTCCTTGAGGATTATGGACGTAATGAGGTAACCACTGATAACGAAAAAAACATCTACTCCAACAAAACCGCCTGAGAATAGTTTGAATCCGGCATGGAATAAAATAACCGATAGAACCGCTATGGCGCGTAACCCGTCAATTTCGGCTCTATATTTTGCTTCGGAATAACTCAAAGTATTTATCCTGCTTCTAGTGACGTACCTGGGGAGCTAGGCGCTCTGAATTATCAACATGTCCTATTCTATTTGCAATGGCTTCTGATCTTTATTTGTAATTCAAAATTAACGCAATGTTCGACTTTTTTCTCTCATAGCCTGCGTGCCGCGTCACGTCGAGTTATTAAAAAGTCGAACATCACGTAAATTATGAAAAAAATAAAGAGAACATTTAACGCAAAAAAGTTATATTGTTAGTTCGTTTTATTCATCATTTTTCAGAGTAGGAGCAGAACATGCTAAAACGAGATATTTCAACCACGAATATTTTGGTTGCTTCTGCTGGCGGAATGATTGGGTCTGGTTGGTTGTTTAGTCCCTTTATCAGTGCACAAATGGCTGGGAGCAATTCATTGGTAAGCTGGGTCCTGGCTGCGGTTTTTATGCTCTTTATTGCATTGCCTTTATGTGAGTTGGGCGCTATGTTTCCTGTGTCAGGTGGGATGTCGAATTATCCGACTTTTACTCATGGCCGTGAAGTGGGGTTTTTGTTTGCTTGGACATCATGGCTGTCCTATGTGGTGATGACCCCTATCGAAATTCAAGCTATTTTGCAGTATGGAAGCCATTTTTTTCCGATTCTCATTAACAGCAATACAGCAAGTCTGACCCTGTCTAAATATGGGTATGTAGCCGCGATTGGGATCATGCTATTTGTGGTGGTGCTGAATTCCTATGGCATCAAGCTGTTGGCCGAATGTAACAAATATGCCAGTTTACTGAAATTTATTTTGCCAGGCATTGCCATTATTGCGCTACTTAACCACTCACCCTCATTGGCCAACATTCATATTAGTTTAGGGGATAAGGAAAGCTGGGTACAAATTTTCACGGCGCTGTCGGCAGGCGGTGTGGCTTTTGCATTCACCGGGTTTCAAAATGGGTTGATGTTAGCCGGAGAGGTCAAAAATCCGCAACGTAATATTCCTATTGCAATTTTAGGTGCGGTCTTGATTGGATTTGTGCTGTATTTCTTGTTGGAATTTAGTTTTGTTGCTGCGATGCCGCAGAAATATTTGGCGCAAGGTTGGCATAATTTGACCTATCCTGGAGACAGTGGGCCGTTGGTTGGATTGACGTTATTACTTGGTTTGGGCTTGGTTGCAACTTTTCTGATGTTTGATGCCGCATTCTCTCCTTTTGGGACAACTTTTGTGTATACGGCAGCTACTTCTCGGATTTTGTACGGGATGGCGTTGAATAATCATTTGCCAAAGGTTTTTTTGAAAGTGAATCGCCATGGTATTCCTTATTTTACTTTATATGTGAATCTGTTGGTCGGCATATTAGCATTTCTACCTTTCCCGGGTTGGCAAAAACTAGTGGCTTTCTTATCGTCGGCTAGTATTCTCTCCTATGGGATTGGTCCTATTTGTTTATTGGCTATGCGTAAACTGCAGCCAGATACTCATCGGCCGTTTAAACTGCGCAATAGCCTGGTTTTATCACATATCGCGTTTTACGTGTGTAACCTCATGTTATATTGGTGTGGATTTTCTATTATTTGGAAACTAGATGTGGCATTAGTGCTGGGTTTGGTTACTTATCTCGCCTATCATCGAAAAAATGTATTGGCCTGTGACGCGTCATTAGTTTGGTTCTGGTTGTATATGGGTTCTTTAACGACCATTTCTTACTTTGGATCATTCGGAGGTAATGGCCTGTTGTCATTCCCGACAGATACGCTCTGTATCTTACCTTTAAGCATTCTGATGCTACATTTGTCGCAGAGATTGATTAGCGCTGACCGTCAGGGAGAGCCTTTAGGTAATTTGGGAGAGCTCTCCACGACCGAGTAAAGACTTAGGAGGTTAGAAAAAACAACTTATACTTTTATCGCGCATCTTGTGGTTATCTTGCTGACTTTTTCATGGGCAAAAGGCTCACTGTACAACAAGTACAGCTTCCCCTTTTTTCCACGAAAAAGTCAGCAATCTAATCGACAATATACGCGATAAAAGTATAAGTTGTTTTTTCTAACCTCCTTAAAAATGCTGGTCAAAATAATGTTTTACCAGTAGAATTTTGGTTTTTGTAAACTATTTTGGGTTTTATGTTCATTGATCATTTTAAAACGATACCGCAATTTCTTATTCCAAAACGCGCCCTCAATCGATTTGCCGGATGGATGGCAAATATGCGTGTCATAAAAGTTAAGAATCATCTTATTCGGTATTTTGTGGGTAAATACCCAGTCAATATGGCTGAGGCCATGGAGCCCAATCCTTTCAATTACGCTTCATTTAATGAATTTTTTATTCGAAGACTTAGACCGGAAGCGCGACCCATTGCCACAACAGATGTGATATCTCCTGTGGACGGTAGTATCAGTGAAATTGGTTATTTGTCTGATGGACAGATCTTGCAAGCCAAAGGGCATACCTACTCTGTGGCTGCATTATTGGGTGGAGATGAATCCTATGCCACCGCTTTTCAGGCCGGTTGCTACGCGACATTATATTTGTCCCCAAAGGATTATCATCGAGTGCATATGCCCATGGAAGGCCAATTGCTGGAGATGATTTATATTCCCGGGTCGTTATATTCAGTACAACCCAGGACTGCCCGGGTTATTCCGAATTTATTTGCTAAAAACGAACGCGTGGTTGCTATTTTTTCAACGCAATTCGGTTTGATGGCGATGGTATTAGTGGGTGCGGCCATTGTTGGAAGCATGGGAACAGTATGGCACGGTGATTTTATGCGGGGCTCGAAAATTCAACGGCTCACCTATCCTGCGGATAGCATTGTACTCGCAAAAGCGATGGAAATGGGTTATTTCAAGCTTGGGTCAACGGTTATTGTCTTGTTCGCCAATCGCGAGCAGGTCCAATGGTTGGATCATATGCATGCGGGAGATACCGTTCAACTAGGTCAGGCATTGGCGCATAGTACGCTCACTACAAAGACTGATCATAAGTAGAAAGCACTTTGTAACCGCCTTGCGTTCGAAAAGCGACATAGACTCCGATCAATAAAATAAACTCAAAAGCTGCAAACCAGGATAAGTCTAAAAAGGCGTGTTGAGGGGTTTCTACGTCGGTCAACGTAGACACCTCTGGGACAAGATGGATGAGCGCGAAATAAGCGCTCACATTCATGAGTCCCATGCCTAGTCCGCTCGATAAAGGGTAACGATCGGCGACGATAGCAATATAAGTTGGCCAATAGCAAGAGATACTCATCATGAGTACGGTTATAGCACACAAAGCAATCGAAGTATGGGTGGTTATCCCGAGCAAATAGAGACTCAATGCACTCATGATGGCAGCAAGTCCGAGTAATCCTGGGGGCGATATTTTTTGCGCAATAGAGCCCGCGAACAAACGAAAAGTAATTTGGATGCCGCTAACAAACATTAAAAAGTAGAGTGGGCGGATTTTTAAATCGATTTCTATCCAGTTTTTTATCCAGACTGAGGGGCTGTACTGAATAACACAAGAACATATCATGCAAAATAACAACAAGACGTAGCCAGGGCGTGCCATGGATTTGAGTCGGGTTCTGATTGGGATACGATGCGCATGTATTTGTATGGGTAATGGCAAAAACACTGCGACGACCATATAAATACAGGATAAAAACAGCATCGCATAAATACTCCAGAACCAATCAAGGTGATATTTCAATAATATGACTTCAAATAGGCAAGTAATGGCGACAAACAATGGCCAATTCGTATGCAAGAAATTCATGATTTTGGTTTTACTTTGCTTGGGATCATGAAATATCAAAGCAATTAGTGGATGAATGACTGCAAAAATTCCCCCGTTGGCAATGCCCATTAACAGCATGCCAGCTTTGAGCTGATGGATGATAGGTGTGTTGACTATAATGGGAGATAGCGAAAGTAGTTTTATCAAACCTAGGATTTGAATGACCCAAAGCGTAATAAAGCAAGTTCTATAGTTGATGAGACTGACTAAAAAGCTAAAAACAATACCGCCAGCCAACATACCCATAAAAATTATTTTATAATAAAGGGTCATTTGGACGGTATCTAGGTGATACATGATCATGAGTTTGGGGCGGAGAAATTCCAGCATTATAAAATTGAAGGTATAGGAGCTGTATGCTAGATAACACAATAAAAAATACCAAGCACGATGTGGTATTTTATAAGAAGGATTCACAGCGCGATCCTTATGCGTTGGAATATATAAAATTGAGTGTATCACCAATTAAAAAACAGATAAAATGAAACTATGAATATTTGGATTGATGGGGACGCTTGCCCAAAAGCAATCAAGCAAATATTATTTCGTGCCGCTAGCAAACGGTGTGTGCCGTTATTTATAGTTGCCAATCACCTAGTGACTATTCCCCCTTCGCCTTTTATTAAGCGGGTTTTAGTCGAGTCCGCCTTTGACGCGGCGGATAATTACATTGTTGCCCATGCAGAGCAACACGACTTGGTTATAACGGCCGATATTATTTTGGCGGATCTGCTTATCGCCCAGCAAGCCATTGTATTGAACCCAAGAGGGACGCTTTATTCGGTAAATAATATTAAGCAAGTGCTGGCTATGCGGAATAGGAATGAGTCTTTGCGGGGTGGTGGCCTGCTGCAGGGCGGGCTTAGTCAGTTGAGTGCTAAAGAGATTCAGAGTTTTTCCAATTGTTTAGATAAAATCATTACGCAATACTCGACTTTTTAGACTGATATGAAGCCAAAACGCGAATTGGATGAAAATCACTCATGCAATGGTACCGAGAAGAGGACTCGAACCTCCACGGGGTTGCCCCCACTAGCACCTGAAGCTAGCGTGTCTACCAATTCCACCACCTCGGCATACCGGTGCCTAAGTTAACGGAGAATGTGAGTGAAGTCAAGATGCTGGGGTGTCAAAAAAAAATCCACAAGTTCAATAAACTGGCATATGATTGAGAATGCCCTTGACAAGCTGCTGCGCTCCTGTTTCAATCAATACATTATCGATAGACCTTTAAGAAGCATAATAATCCTATGAATAGCAAATTTATCATGCTTTTAGTTTTGCTAACCAGCCTCGTGGCTTGCTCGAGCACGATGCAAAAAACGCCTGCGTATAATGCGCCCAGTGACGATGCTACCATTAAGCTTGCAGAGGCTGCAAATTCTGTCAGTGATTCTATGCTAGAAATGACCAAAACTGAGAAAGCGTTGACGCCTCGTTATCGAGACAATACCTTAAATATTCCTAACGCTCCAGGGCTGCAAACGAATGTTTCGGTGGATTGGTCTGGCCCGATTGCTGAGTTGACGAATAAAATTGCCAAGGTCTCACACTATAAATTACGTGTGCTTGGTCAAGAGCCGGCCATTCCTATTTTAGTGACGGTTAGTTCGCGTGATAAAAGCCAAAGCTTGGCTGATATTTTACGCAATATAGATTATCAGGCGGCTAATAAAGCGTCTATTCATGTTTACCCCGTACAAAAAATTATTGAATTAAGATATGCAAATCCTTATGCGTAAATTTTGTTGGGTCATTCTCCCCTTTTTGGTTGGGTGCTCTATGTTCCACTCTCAAGACGGTAATACGGATTCGTTAGCCGGTTTGCAAGCGTTGGAAAACAAGAAAACGTCTAGTTCAACGAACGAAGGCGGAACCTCGAAAATAAGAGAAATGGCATTAAAAGAGACTGCGCTCAGTGTGGGCGCGCAGTCTGCTTTGGCCGTTCGCGCCAAATCGATTGATGATCAATTAATACGCCAATCTAAATATTTGGATACCATTTACGATTTTAATGCCTTGGTTTTAGAGCATAATGTGTTACCTCCCGTATTACTTGAAGGTCGCAATACACTCAATTTAGCCGATACTCAAACTATTCGCATTTCAGATCGTGTGTATAAAGTATCAAAACAAGCCCATTTTGTTACTACGTCGCCTAATTGGCGTCAATATTTATGGATGGACTATAAAAAACCGGATCCGCCACATTTGACATTACTACCCAAAGATAAAGAGGAGCGTGCAATCTGGGTCCATTATGTGACCAAGGGTTGGCAAAACGGAGTGGAGCAAGCCAATACGATTCTTGAAGAAAATATTGCACGGATCAAAGAAGATTTTAATGGCATGATTTTGTATCGCAAATTGCTCGCTATGAATATGGTAACACCACCCTATGTTTCGCACACTGATTTGGGGATCACAGGAGATGAAACTGAAATCCATATTGACGATAAGGTATTACGTATTACAGCGTTGCCTGTTTTGAACATGAATAGTAGTGAATGGAAAGCTGCTTTAGCGAAAGATGAGAAAGCACTCGAGCAGTTTAATGACTTAGAAAAAAAGGTTGATTCGGCCAAAATAAAAGTCCCAGCACAAAGTTGGCATCCTATTATTAGCTCTATGAATTAGTCTCACGTCAAAAGAGTTTGTCGTACCCCAATGCTTGTCGAGGGGTGGCATTGTGGAAGGGCTCTCAGAGCTTACGAGCACGCTGGGATACCCACGATGACAGGACCCCGAGGCATACAATCAGATTTTATACTCGTTCGGGTATGACCTACCTGAGACAAAATCGTTTGACGCAGCACCGGAGCGTGTTGACGCTGTAATAGGTGCAGCAACCATTTGAGGAGCTAAGACGATGTCCAAGGATCTCATGCCAGATGAGCCCACGCGCTTTTCCCCGGTATTCATGGATAAAATGCTGGAGCATGCACAAAGACTGAATGCTTCGGATATTACCATTCAAACTGGTTCTACCATCTTTATCGAAGTGTACGGCCGACTACTCAAAATCACCAATCGTGTTTTATCCAATACCGAAGTTGGGGATCTGATTAATAGTATTTATGGCCCGAATGCCACCACGCAATTGTTGTCTGGAAAGGACATTGATACACATTACGAATTTCGTCCTAATCGTGGGGTTCGGTTTCGCTATCGGGTCAACGCGACGTCTTGTTTGGTGGATGGACATGATGGGATGCAGCTCACTTTACGAACGATTCCGACCACACCCCCTAAATTAGAGACTATGAATTTGCCCGAGAACATTCTGAAGGCATTGGCTCCACAAGAGGGTATTGTTTTCATTACCGGGGCAACGGGCTCAGGAAAGTCAACGTTATTGGCGTCTATTATTCGCGATTTGATTGAAACAGCGGACTCTAATCGCAAGGTTTTGACGTATGAATCACCCATAGAATTCGTATTTGATGAAATTGAAGCAGTGTCTTCTATTGTAAGTCAGTCAGAAATTCCACGTCATTTGCCATCATTTGCCGATGGTGTACGTAATGCGTTGCGGCGTAAACCCCGATTGATTATGGTGGGAGAGTGCCGAGATGCGGAGACTATCTCTGCTGCTTTAGAAGCAGCGCTTACTGGCCATCCGGTGTATACCACGTTACATACCTCTGGTGTGGCTGAAACCATGCGACGTCTGGTTACGTCTTTTGCTGGAGAAGAGCGTTTGGGCCGTACTATCGATATTTTAGAAACGATTCGCCTCTGTATTTGGCAAAAATTGGTGCCGACTGTGGATGGCAAACGAGTTGCTTTGCGAGAATACCTGGTTTTTGATGAAGCAGCTCGGGATTTGTTATTAGATAGTGACCCCAACGAAGTGACCATAACGACCCGTAAATTAGTACGGCAGCGCGGACAATTGATGACGCTCGATGCTAAAAACAAATTTGAGCAGGGCATCATCTCCGAAAAGGTTTATAAACTGATTATCGCGGGAACCAAGGAAGATCCTGACTATTGATGGTTGTTTGCTTGCGCTCGTTAGTTATTAAGTTAAGACCACAACCCACGTCCCGCGGCTTGTCCTCGGGCTCCAGAAATCTTGTTTAAAAGCCAGATCTCTGGAGCCTGCGGACACGGCGGACAAGCCGAGGGTGGGTGGGTTATTTCTGCCCAGACACGCCCCCTTTGCTGTCGTCTCCTTTGGCGGATTTGCCTAAGCCTAGGTAATTAGCGCCACCTTCAACAGTTTTTTGAGCTGCTTTAGAAGTTTCTTTAGAAGCGCCTTCGACTTCTTTTTTGGTTGCCTCGCTCCATTGTGCGGTCTCTTTACCCCATGATTCAGGGCTGCCACCAATCCATCGTAAGACTTGGTCGGGTAATAAATAAATGAGAGAGAAGCATTTTTCTACTACGGTCAAATAAATGGTTGTGTAGACAAGTAGACAGAAAAATCCTGCATACATGGATGCATAGTTAGTATAAGGACTGGGGCCCCAAGCAGTGGTTGCTGCGGTGGTATAATTATTACTAGCAGCCGCTGCATCACCGGTCCAGTCGCTCTGCGCATGGTCAGACGTAGTCCCAGCAGCCGCGCTAGCCCCAGAGGCAGCCGCGTTAGCCCCAGAGGCAACATCGTTAGCCACAGAGGATGCACCAGAGGAGTTGTAGGCATCTACATATGGCTGTGCTATTTCCTCGGCGTAAGGGGACGCGGCAGAGGCACCCTGCTCAACGTAAGAGGCACCCTGCTCAACGTAAGGGGCTGCTCCAGACTCAGATATGTCTTTATTAATCTGGGATTGGTCATAAGCCGAGCTAGACTCGACCGCAATCGTTTCCATGTCTTTCCAGACGGGATTATTCGTGCCAGGGGGCATAAAGAATGTCATGAAATGCGCAAAGCCGGCGTTAACGGTATATACGGCAACATACGACGTAGTAATCCCTCCAATGTATCCTACGACCATCAAAGAGGGACGTAATAATACGCCCATTAAAATCATAAATGCGTGTTCAGCTTTACCGAATGCATCGTGACCCTCTGGATGACAGATACCAAGACCAACAATGGGTCCCGCTACCATCGCTTCCATGACTGCCAAAAACCATGCAACGCTCCCAAAAGTAAAGAGCATATAGGGCAACATTGGCACATAATAGGCATCCATGAATCCTATGGTAAACATAATTCCCATCCATGCGGCCAAAAACGGTAATACAAGTAGCAATATGATCCCTCCGCCCATCGAGAATATCGTCATAAGCGCCATCATTTGAAAATATAAATTGGTGCAGTAATTGATGAAATTAGTGCCCATATAAGCTAATGCGACGATGGGGTGAGTTTGTGATGTGCTTAGTAACTGCACGCCTTCGTTTAAAATGGACATCATGGTCGTCAGAGGTAAAATCAACAAGTTTTCAATCACATACTCAAACATCGCAGTAATAAAGTTAAGGAAGATCGCAAGAAATTGCTTGATCATCGTATTCCAAATGACATCACCTAACAATCTTCCCACGCAACCGAGAAACGGGACACTACCGCAGGCAAAATTGACGTGAGGAATGTCCAACATGGATTCAGCCGGTACTAGATTAAGATTAAACTTAAATTGGGGTGTACTGAGACCAGGTTGACCTGGAAGCTTAATCAAAGAAGCATTGGTAATGTAGCCATAGGTACATGCAGAACCAACTGTGGTGATTGCCGCGTGGCTAGCAGAACCGCTTACATCAGGCTTTAGGCCGGCTTCTACACTTTGACCTGTGATGAGATTAACGACATAATTTGCGGATTTGCTATCATTGCCTGTCAATTTACAAAACAAACCATAGGTGCCTTTGCAAGAATTGCTATAAGGTGTTAATAAATCAGAGGAAGAAAATGCAGCAGAAGCCTCTAAGCCAGACCCGGTATCCACTGCGGTTGTGCCTCCGGCGGCAGTTCCGTTTAGGGTTACCATATCAAAGAAGTAAGCGCCAGACATGATCCAACCATATGATTTGGCATCAGTAATAAATGCATGCTGTTTATTGCTGAGTTCGGCATTGTCGTTCTGAGTTTCTAAATTCAATACAGGCAGCATAATGGAGTTATAGTCGTTTAAGGCAGTATTGAATTCTGTGCCAGAAAAGATGTAGGTTTGGGTTTTTCCGTTGGGTGCAGGGAGCCACATCGAGCATAGATCGGATGCCCCTTTGCAGGCTTCTTGGGTATCGGACATAACAGGGATGCCATATTGATATTGCGCAATAGAGCTGTAACGCGTATTGGCGTCGCTGCTGGTATTGGGTTTTATTTCGGGGTCATTGTTAACCATGGCTGTTGCGGGGCTAAGCAAATCCACATACATCTGTTGGACGGCGATTGGCCGAGAGGCATTTAATGTCTCTACTTCATCTGCAGAAATGTAATCTAAATTATCTGTTTCATCGGCCATATTTAGCTGAGCCCAGGCAATTTCTCCACACACGCCATTCAATTGCGCGTAAATAGAGTTATCAGTAAAATTAGGCATTTTAACGGAATTTTTTCCGAGGCTATTGGCTTCTACAGCATTAAACGTGCTTAGAAAATCTGGGACCCCAGAACAAAAGGCAGCAAACTCTGAGTCCTTGCTCGTCTTGGCGTCTGTGCAGTTACCTGAGCCGGATTCTTTTGCCTTTAACTGGGCAGCAAGCTCATTTTCTAAAATAGTTTGAATTGCGCGCATACACACTTGGCCTTGGATCATGGCAGACTCCCCTTTGGCCATGTCTTCTACAGCTTTATTGTTCGACGATGTAGAATTGATAGAGGATTGTGCCGCAACAAATACACCGCCAATATTAAGATAGTCTAATGCTGAATTCCAAACTCTATCCGCAGCTCCAACACCCTGCACGACTACCCACGCGATAAAGATTTGCATTAAACAATAGCCACTAGCTTTGGGAATCAATAAAGCCAAACCAACAGTTGAGCGGACCGGAATCCATATGGATGACCATTTTTGCCCTAGAAACTGACCTTCATGCGAGGTGTTCATGGTGCCCACGATCAAAGTGTAGGTCACGACGATTCCGCCCAAGGCAAGCACGGCGGAATTAAAGACTAAAAACATCTTCCCCATCATTTGACTGGAGCCATGTAGAACACCGTCTACAATACCAAATATATTGCCGAGAAATATGACAGAATAATCAGTGGTAGGGGGGGTGAAAAACGAGGCGGTACTCTCTGAGAGCGCTAATACAGGGTAGAGATAGCAAAGTAATAAGGCCAGTATTTTTTTCATGAGCGCTCACCTTTGAAAGAGTGTTTAAACCATTCTTTAACGCTACATCCCAATTTACGTTGTTGAATTTGAAAATGCCAAAAGTGATACCGGAAGGCCAACACCAACGCAATGCCGACTTCAACCAGAGCAATCATGCCACCTTTCAGACTGCCAAAGCAAAATTGATAGAGACTGTATAAAAATAAAAATATAGCCACTGCTAATAAAGAATAACTGAGTCGTTTGAGTCCCGACGCTTTTTCTTGGAGGGTTTTTTCATCCAAATCAAATTTCGCTACTGCTTGCTCAAACGATTCAGCTTTTCTTTTGGGTTTCCCTCGTAATACAAAAAAACGTTCGATCATGCCTAAAAAGAATAGGGAAATGGCTTTCGAGCGATCCCAGTCGCCCCAGACACGGGGATTGAAGAACCATAATAAAAGTGCTTTGGATTTGGACGCTTTTAGGGGAGGGGTAGTTTTGTCCGATTTATTTTTCATATTTTGCCTGCATCCGGTAGACATTTAATTATCATAATATATTATAGTAGAAAGAAAAGACAAATGTTGAGAAAATATTTATGCCTGACCTCAGTCATAAAGCTGCCGCAGAATATTGGTTTGGATATGCCGACCCAATGATCTATCAAGTCGTGACTTTTCTAGAGAGTGTAGAGGGTTGGACGCTAGATGGTAACCCTGATTTAGAGGCGGCGATCGAGCATTTGGGAAAAGAGTTGGATGATATTGAATCAGTGGATTTAACGAAGCTGGGTCATGAATCTACTTTCGTGAATCTGGCCGGCAACATCAAATCAAGTCGTGGCTTGAGACTGCTCCAAGCGATTGATATGGTGCATCCTGGTTCGGCTTCTAAAATTCTGGTGTATGCAGAAGAGAACAGTATGACAGGCGATGAACCTTCCGGTTTTTTTCTAAAAAGAAATATTATTTTCGAACGTCTGAGGTTATTGTCACGCGCCTTTTCTGAATCTAGATTAAATTTGATCCATCGTGCTCTTGAGGGGGAAGAATGAAAAAAATTGCTCTGGCGATATTCTCTATGGGGTTGTTTTTTTCTCTGCCCACCTATGGTCAATATAGTGCCGGTTCAGGCGCAGAGGAAACCACGGACCAGGCGGCCGAGGCTATAAAAAAGTTGGCCTCGTATTTTGGTTATGACATCACTAATCCAGCCGAGTCCCCTTTCGCATCACTCCTTCTGGACTACACGCTTAGTATGTCTACTAAAGGCAACCAATTGTTAAATGTTTTTTTTGGTGCGACCCCAGTGAATTACCCCAATTTTTCAGATTTTACCACGAATACTAATTACGACTCTTTTAACAAACAGGCCAATATCCTGTATACCGATACTTTTAACACGCCAGCGTCAGACAGCTCGACAGGGGTGTCGGTGGTTGAGAAGTTTGACCAAAAAAATTATCAATATAATCCGGTGAATCAGTCGATTGTCAATAGTCTAGCCAACCCGGATACCTCGTTGTGTGCCGATGACGGGAGCAACTGTAATAGTCAAAATCAAGTCATGTACACGGCTCTACAAGATGTCGTAGATAGTAGTACTAAATATCTTCCGAGCGAAACGCAGTTTTTTACAAACACTATCGTCAGCAAATTCGCTAGTCAATTAAATGTTGATACGTTATTAGGACCTTTTATATTTTCAACCGCTGCTGTGCAAACAAGCGCAAAGGGCGGGTTACCCAGTTCGAATCAACTACAAGTTGCAGCGAATTATATTCGTAATGTAACGAACGCTGTGATCCCTCCTGATTCTATGTCATCAACCGATTACCAAGCTTTATTCAAGACAGCAACGACCGAAATAACCAGCAGTATGATTTCAGATGGCTCTGATCTTCCTATCAAAGCAGCGCGGCATGATTTGATGAATTATTTGCTTAGACGGAATGTGTATGTCGCTCAAACCTCACTGCCGACGAGTAATTTTTATCGTAGTCTGGACGCAAGAATGCCACAAACAGTGAGTTCGACTGATGGCACAACTTCTACATCCACCAGTCAAGCTTTTAATGAGTTTGTGATGGCAACTTGGCGGTTGTATTCACCAACTGCAGCATCGGGCGCACAGTGGGTGGACAAGATTAACACCGCTTCTGCGGCCACGACTCAAAAAGAAATTGCTATTATATTATCGGAAATTAATTATCAAATATATTTGAGTCGCCAAACTCAAGAACGTCTGCTTTTAACCAATTCGCTCATAGCATTGCAATCTGCTGCGAATAACCAACCCAATAATAGGACTACTTCGGTGTCAGTGAGCGGGACGGCTACCACTTCTTAGCTAGCCTCGGCACAGTAAGCAAAATATGAGTCATGTTGGTGCACCGGGTTCTTTTTTGAATCACTAGTGATTTTTTATCAGATCAGTTAAACTCCCACGTTGTTTCTGTCCAACTCGTGGTTCAGTTGAAGGTGTCTGATTTATGCTCAGTGTAATCGTCATTGTTAAAAACGAAGAAACCAATTTGCGTGTTTGTTTGAATTCGGTCCGTTGGGCGGATGAAATTGTTGTGCTTGATTCAGGTAGTACTGACAATACGCTGGCAGTTGCCAAAGAGTTTACCGACAAAGTATATAGCACCGATTGGCCGGGTTACGGTCTCCAAAAGCAGCGCGCTTTGGAGTATGCAACCGGAACATGGGTGTTGAGTCTGGATGCGGATGAGGTGGTGAGCGATGCACTGCGTCAAGAAATTTGTACTGCGATACAGCAAAATAAAGCGGATGCGTATCAAACGCCCATTCATTTGAATTTTTATGGTAAATCTTTGTATTATTCGTGGTCACCCAAGCATCATGTGCGGCTTTATAAGCGTTTGGGCGCCTGTTATACGGATACTATTGTGCATGAGTCCATTCTGCTGCCGCCGCAGGCCAGATTGGGTCAGTTAAAAGAAGGTATTCAGCATCATTCAATCCAGGATATTACGCACGCATTGCATAAAATGAATCTCTACTCTTCATACAGTGCTGCGATGCGCAAACAGCAACGCGGCACGCCTTCTTTGCTAAAAGTTGTGTTGAGTGCGTGCTGGATGTTTTTTCGATGCTATATTGTTCAAGGTGGTTTTTTAGAAGGAAAAGATGGGTTTTTACTGGCGGTTTTGAGCGCCGAAGGTAGCTTTTATCGCGGCATTAAAATGATATATCACGATAAAGAGAGCCTGAGTTAAGTTATGAAAAAGATTTTGTTGATTAAGATGACCTCTATGGGTGACCTCATCCAATTGTTGCCAGCATTGACTGATGCGACCAATGCTATCCCTGGGATTCGCTTTGATTGGGTGACTGAAGATTCTTTCAAAGACATTCCAAATTTGCATCCCAGTATTGATAAAATTATACCCCTGCCCTCGCGTCGTTGGAAAAAAAACCTCCTATCCACGCTGCAAAGTGGCGAGATTCAGGCTTTTATTCAACAATTGCGTGGCCAAAATTATGATATGGTCATTGATGCGCAATCTAATTTGAAAAGTGCGGTGGTAAGCCTGTTCGCGAAGGGGCAACGGTTCGGCTTAGATAAGCGTTCAGTGCGGGAATATGGGGCACAATTTGCTTATCATAAAACTTTTGCAGTTAACCGTCAGCAAAATCACGCACAACGTCTACGCCAACTGTTTGCCTTATGTTTAGGGTATCCTGTGCCGCAAACGCCCGCAAACTATGGGATTGAAAAAAAACTTTTACCGGAATTGGATTTTTATATCCCAGAAAAATTTGTGTTTATCACGCCGATTGCCAGTGTGGCGAATAAACTTTGGCCTGAGCCATTTTGGCAGGAGATTATTCACAAAGTAGTGCAATTAGGGTATGAGGTGTTTTTGCCTTGGTGGAGTCCGGAAGAAAAAGAACGCGTACTGCGTTTACAAAATCAGCACCCCAAAGTTCATTTGCTTCCGACGCTTAATCTACGGCAAAAAGCCAGTGTCATAGCGCGCGCTGCTGCGGCAATCAGTCTTGATACGGGATTGGCGCATTTGGCTGCTGCATTGGATATTCCCAATGTCTGTTTATATGGCCCTGGTGATTTTAAATTGTGCGGCACAGTGGGTTATAAGCAAATTCATGTGAGTGCAAACAGCCCTGACTGCGCACCTTGTAGAAGTCAGCGTTGTACATATCAAGGTGCAACAAAGTATCAACCCGCTTGTATGGCAAGTATTAGCCCTCAGCAAGTATTAGCGGCCTTCCATGCGTTGGTGAGTTGAGAGATATACTATGGATTTAAAAGTAGATAACATTGCGTCTGGGATTGTAGATTATCAAGCACTTTCTACCCCCTGTTATTATGATGATCAATTACATATTGCTATTCGAAGCTATTCTCACAATGCAATAGGGTATTTCTTATTAGTCGAGCCCAACACTTTGCGCACAGTATGTGTTCGTAAAGGTGATATTCGCCATAGAAAGCCTGTCTTAGGGCAAAATGAGAATGGCTATTATACCAAAGATGCTATTGCAACTACGCCGTATGGCTTCCTGTTAGAACGACTTAAAAACACCGCGCATCCTATTACTAACGATGGCATCACACATTCCATGCGCCAACATGAACCGAATCAAATATTTCTTACCATCGATTTATGCCCTTCTAACAAACCCTTTGAAAAGGCTTTTTTTGAAAGATTGGTTGCATTAGCAAAACCTGTTCCTATCGTTATTTTTATTACGGAATTCTGGCGTACATTGCATGCAGAAGAGTTTCAATGGCTTATAGAGCAACAACGGCAAGGTACTTTACAGATTACGTGGGGGAACCATAGTGCGACGCATCTCTATTATCATGATCTGAGCGATCCAGCGGGGTTGCAAAGAAACTTTCTATTAGATTCTGGGACTAATCTGGAGTTTGAGCTGTTTGAAATTGAAAAATCACTGATTGCCCATGGTCAAACGCCTTCTGTATTTTTTAGAGCGCCTGGTTTGGTGACCGATGAAAAACTGATGCATCAGCTCAATCGGGTTGGTCTCATCACAATTGGTGCCGATGCCTGGTTAGCAAAGGGTGAATCACCCTGTTCAGGCAGTATTGTGTTGGTTCATGGGAACTCGAATGAACCAGCAGGGATTGCGCTTGCTATGTCGTTATTGGATAAAGATGAGTGGGAATTTGTAGCTTTATATGAGGCATGTATCAAGCCGGATGAGATACTAGATTACATGCGAAAATCAAACAAAGTCTCTGCTGAATCATCTGCTAGTGCATCTATACTTTGCGTTGACTGTTGCGCGCCTAGCAGAAAAGAGCTACCTCTGAAGCGAGCCAGCCTCAAGCAGGACGATAGTGAGGATGAAGCTACTGACGATGAAGCAGACAAAGAATTAGGCGCTATTACGACAAGTCTCATAGGCGCTTCTTTATGGGAAAAACCATTGCACGCCCCTAGCGGCACGCGTATTTGTCACGGGGTAAATTTTGCAACGGCTGGTCAGAGATTAACTTTGTTTCGGCACTTAAAAACTGAAAAATATGAGATTAAGCAATATAGTGACACAAGCGATAATGTGGATTTGGTTGTGGCATTACCGACTATTTTCACACCGCGGAGTTAGACCTTAAGTCATGGAGAAATGTTACTGGGTCTATATTTTGTATTGTGACAATGATACCTACTATACGGGCTATACCAACGATTTAGATAAGCGGTATCAATCACATGTGAATGGCACAGGGAAATGCAAATACACCCGAAGTTTCAAACCGGTGCACATTGCTCAATGCTGGAAAATTGTAGGTGAAAAGTCTTTAGCCATGCGACTGGAGCGAGAGATTAAAAAACTCACGCGCGTGGAGAAAGAAAAAATCATTTTTGATCCAACAAAACTCTCAGCAGATCCTCGAGTGCAAATTGTGAATGAGCTGGGCGTGTAGTCCTATAGTTGTTTGACGGACGGCTGTCACTTTCAGAAGACGATGACAATAATCAGAAGTCATTGTCAATAGCTTAATAATACGGGGGTAAATGGCTATATAAACCCACTTAAAGATGGCGCGATAGTAATAGTCAAACAAAAATATGAATCAGCCATACACAACAAGGGTTATAAGGCTGCTATTTACCCAAATGTTTTTACTTCCTCCCTACATGGGGTCGTTTTTGACGTTTGGAGTTATCTTGATGTTCCATTGAAAGTGGTTTTGCCTGTTCTTTTTGCTGCCTTAGTTTCTGTCGACGATGTACGTCTGGAATAATGGCCCTTACCTCACAATAAACATGATAAATGTCATCTGATAACTTTTGGGTATGTAAGCTCTATTCCAGATTTCATGAGTATTCTTACTCCATTCTAGAGTAACTGCTATTACGTCAACCAAAGCGTAGCGAGGGATCTTACAATCATCTGAAGATCTATCGTCGCAAGCAAGCTACTCAGGATGACGGGGGGTAAAATTACTTACTATTCATAGCATGTGATGATGGATTTAATGCTTGAGTCACATCAATATGCGCTAAAATATCTCTTAAATTCGATGCAAACTCTGTACTGATAGTGATGCTTGGATTAACATTTGCTCGATTCAGTATTTTAGCGTAAGAGATTGACATATCGATTTTGAATTGCTCAGTCACAGTGGGGTCGACTCTATTTTTTTCTAGCCAAGGCGCAATGACCGTATCAAATCTGTCCTGTATAAACGAGAGTTTAGCCCTTTTTTTGATCCACAAGCCTCAACGAGCTTAATAAATCGAGAACCAGGTTCGTGTTGAACACGTTCTATGTCTTGGCTTGCGTATTCAAGCAGAGTCACCAAATGATCTGTCATTTTTTGGGCTTTGCTAGGTTTGACTCGGTTCGTCTCAGTGTGACCACTGGGCAACTTTCTTTTAAAAGGTGTCATTTTTTCGGATGGAAAGTCCATAATTAACGAACCTCTTTATTTTCAATGAGTAGGTTTATTATATCAATTTCCTATATTTTCGTCATTAAATTCGCAGTATTCGTGTCAATATATACCAAAAGCCGATGTCAATTGCTTAATAATAAGTCGTGATTTGTTTTACTGGTGGATATCTTAGGTGCGCAAATATTGATAAAGGGTTTCCCGGCTGATTCCATATTTTCTTGCCAGTTGCGCTTTCTTTTCACCACCTAAAATGGAAGTTTTTAATTCATGAATCTGTTCGGATGATAGCGCTTTTCTTCGTCCTTTATAAGCTCCTTTTGATTTAGCGATAGCGATCCCTTCTCGTTGGCGCTCTTTGATTAGAGCCCGCTCAAATTCAGCAAATGCCCCCATAACTGACAGCATCAAATTGGCCATTGGTGTTGCTTCGCTTGTAAATGTGAGGTGCTCTTTAACAAACTCAATCGCCACACCTTTTTGAGTTAAGCGTGCAACAATCCCGCGTAAATCATCCAAATTCCTTGCCAATCTATCCATACTATGAACAACCAACGTATCTCCCTCTCGAATAAATTCCAGTAGTGCACCCAATTGAGGTCGGTGCGTATCCTTACCGGATGCTTTATCAGTAAAGACCCTATTCACAGGAATGTTCTCAAGTTGCCTATCGGTGTTTTGATCTATACTGCTTACCCGAACATATCCAATCCGTTGTCCTGTCATAATGATTGCGCCATTATTTTTTGATAAATACCCTGAATCTGAATTTTTAATTCCGGCAGATCTTGTTCGATTGTTTTCCATATAATTTCAAAGTCAATGGAAAAATAGCCGTGGGAAATACGATTTCGCATCCAATACATATCTTCCCATGGCACATCTGAGTATTGTTTAATAAATTCGTCATGGTAGTGAACCAATTTATTGGCAGCTTCTCCAATAATTTCTAAATTTCTAAGAACCGCATCTTGAACCAATTCGTTTGTTAAGAAAACTACCTCGTCTATATCGTCAACATAATGAAATATTCGTTTAAGTGCTTCCAATATATGCTCTAAATAATCAGGGATCCTCATTGCATCTTTCTTTGTCATACAGGATTGGCCTCTCGCAATATTTTAGCGCGAAATCGCTCAGGCAAACCTTTGGGAGTCAATACATCTACAGAGACGTGAAGAAGTTTTTGCAATTGATTTTGAATCCTTGCAATATCAAACATTGTGGTTTGCTCTGTCGTATCTACCAAAAGATCCAAATCGCTTAACTCTGTATCTTCACCATTTAACACAGATCCAAATACCCTCGCATTTCTGGCATGATGTTGCTCAACAATAAATCGGATTTCTTTGCGGTGTAATTGTAGTGCTTCTGATGGTCTCATAAGTCATCTTTTTCATACTCTGTCAGGTTAAAGTCTATAGCCTTGAACACAGTGTGTCAACAAATAAAAAATACAACTTTATCTTGACGCTTTTCCAATATATTCCCTGACGTCAACTTAAGGTATACTCTATTTTGGCATCAGATAGTCAAAAACATCTCTTTTTCACAAACCGTTAGTGGCTATGCAAAATCGCGCTCAAAAGAACGGCGTCGTTCTGATGGAGACTTATAATCAATACGCGCTAAAATTTTTTTGTTGATCATCTCTTCTCCTGACTCAATAGCAAGTACGGCCGCATTGGTGAGCAACGTTATTTTCCTTCGCTTTTATCAAGAATGAAACGAACCAATTCGGGTGTTGTCAATATTGATGATTTCCGCAGTGGTAAAATAGAGGTGAGGCTTGCGAGTAAAGAGGCAAATTCAATATCGTCTTTCCACAATGGTAACGTAAACGGCTCAAACCTGTTTTCTAATTGATCATCACTACGGATCGCAAAATAGGCTTCTCTCGTGCCGACACATACAATAGGTATTTTCAACTGATTCCCTAAAAACCGAATCAAATTTAAAAACTCTCTCTGAATAGCGGTTGTGCCAGCCAGTAGATTATGGACTTCATCAATAATTATAATTTTAACATTAAGATTTTTGAGTATGCTAAGTGCCATTATTTCAAGATCAGAAACACGTAAGCGAACTCTCAACCGTACATCCACAGCATGAAGCAACATTGAGTAAAATCGTGCTATTTTGGGGGCTGATGGCATGCTCCTCAACAGAATAATGCTCTTTATTTGTAAATAAATGCGTACGACGAAATTTTTCAATGATCATTGATTTGCCATTATTGGTTGGGCCAACGATCAATAAATTCGGCATACGTTGACGCTTTGGATGAGAAATCAATGCTTCCAACTTAATCACGGCTTCCTCATAAGAAATTTCATCCAACGAAGTATCATCCAGTAAAGTAACCTGGCCGTGATGAATTTACTATCGATTTTTGAGTAACATGACTGCTGCGTTCCTTCTTTCGCCTTGCCGCACGAGTACTCGCAGCGGCATCATCAGTAATTTTACGCATGGCCTCAATTGCTTCAAAAATAGCAGCCTCGTCTACTTTGCTGGCTCCGAATTCTTTTAAATATTTCAGGCTTTCACGATGCTCCCATAATGTGACTGCAGGGTGACTTAATGTTGTTGTGATACTGACTAACAATGACAAGAGTTAACCATTTTTCAAGTTCTGACAAAGTTAATATTGCTTTGCCATCCGAATCATACTCACCACGCTCTTGAATGTTTGAGAAAGTTGTGCCTGGTAATGTGTGGATATGTTGCATCAATGTACCAATGAGACGCATCCATGATGCCGCCATACTGAGGTTCTCCCAAAGGTCGATATCTGAGTTCAATGCCGTGCTGCGCGTAACCGCGTCGTAATGCTTCGCTGTGAAACGCAGCCGCATTATCAACATACATGACCAACGGTTTTCCCCAGATTGGCCACTCGCCGTTAACACCTAATCGAGCAAGATAAGCTGTTTTATCAATCACAGAGTGAACTAAACAAAGGCCAACTGAAACGGCTGATGGCGCCTCAAGTGTTAAGCAAAAACCTGTGATACAGCGACTAAAGTTATCAATGGAAGCTGTTAAATATGGACGACCTATCGGTCTCCGTGTAACCTCGTCAACAATGATGAGATCAACGGGAGTATGGTCTATTTGTACCAAGTCTGGGTAGGTAGCCGAGAACCCCAGAAATTTCGTGCGCCGTAGCAACATAATTGGGTTTTAGTGATTGTGTGAAAAGCTACATTAGAGATGGTGGTAGGCCCACCGTATTCGGCTTTCAGGAGCTGATTACAAACCGCCTCAAGCTGCTGTTGTAAAGAGCAACGGTGGTGAGCGTTGAGGGTAAAGCCCAAGGCAAGTATCTTTGGGTGAGGTATGGATTAAAAAGACGAATAAGGCTGAACCTTTGTTGAAGCGTCGTTAGAGGAAAGTGACATCAAAACCGGAGTCTGAAATTTGCTCCGGGATAAGTTTATCAGTTACCTGATTACAGGGTAAGCGGTGTCCGGCGTAGAGAAGGCGTGAGTTTAATCCGGGCTCTGATGTGGAACTACGGGAAGTAGTCGCTTGAATGCCAAGGGAGAAGTTCAATAGTCAAGAACCTATAGAATGAGAGTACCGATGTCAAGAACTATGGCGGAGTCATTCGTAGTAGTGATGAAGTTGCTGTAATGGCAATGGAGCGAAGGGGTGACGTTAAGCAGTCTTATTTAATTTACAACTTGCAAAAGAAGAATATTTTAAATAATGACAAAACCTTTTGATATACCAAAAACTCTGGTGTATGAGGCATACCAATTGGTGAAAGCAAATCGAGGTTCTGCTGGTGTAGATCAGCAGTCGCTAGATGCGTTCGATCTGAATTGGAAGGATAATCTGTATAAATTGTGGAATCGTTTAAGTTCTGGTAGTTATTTTCCACCAGCAGTTAAATGAGTCCAAATACCCAAAAAGCAAGGCGGTCATCGCTTGCTGGGTGTGCCAACGGTCAGTGATCGTATCGGTCAAATGGTCGTGAAACTAGCTTTTGAGCCAAACGTCGAGCCTATATTCCATGTGGACTCATATGGGTATAGACCAGGGAAGTCAGTGCTTGATGCGATTGCTACAACTCGCACAAGATGCTGGAAATACAACTGGATCTTGGAGTTTGATATTAAAGGTCTGTTTGATAACATTGCTCATGAAAGCAGTTAAAAAGCATACGGACAACAAATGGGTTTTACTTTACATAGAGAGATGGCTTAAGGCTCCAATGCATATGCCCAACGGGGATATTGTTGCGCGTACTTGCGGTGTGCCGCAAGGCGGGGTAATAAGTCCAATTTTAAGTAATCTATTTCTTCATTATGTATTTGATATGTGGATGACGCTCAATCATGCTAACAAACCGTGGGCAAGATATGCCGATGATGCTCTTACAAGCTGAGGCACAGGCGTTATTAGTCGAGCTGAAGCTACGGTTTGAAGAATGCAAACTAGAACTACATCCAACAAAAACTAAGATTGTGTACTGTAAAGATGGTCGCCGAAAGGGTAGCTATCCGAACACAAACTTTAAATTTTTGGGGTATGAGTTTAGCGCCAGAAGTGCGAAAAACGTACAGAGGAATGAACTATTTGCAAGTTTCTTACCAGCAGTTGGAAAGGATGCCAGAGTAGCCATGAATGCAAAAATACGTAAAATGAATGTGCGAAATAGGACAGATATGGAATTGATAGACATAGCAAAATGGCTTAACCCCATCCTTCAGGGCTGGATTAACTATTATGGTAAATTCTACAAGACTGCATTGATGCCAGTACTCGAGCACTTTAATGAAACGTTGGTAAAGTGGGCGCTTAGAAAATATGACAACTTGAAATATAAACACCGAGGGTGGGCATTGATCAAGAAAATCATGAAAAAGTCCCCGCGACTATTTGCACATTGGAAGCTGATGTTTAAGGTTGCTTAATGGGAGCGCAGTGAGTTGAGAGATTCATGCTGCGGAGTCTGTAAAATATTCTGTGTAACTAGCCATTCCCTTATTCAGTAACTCTATCGCTGAATTCGATCATAAACCGATTCATAGCTGGCTTCCAGTTTTGAATCGGCATTGTCCATTTCTGAGCAAT
>JAGOTG010000024.1 GCA_018061965.1 Legionellaceae bacterium | reverse complement strand
GCGTAATCCTTGCTATGGTCATGAATAACCCATTCGACGCTTTGACCTTTATCCTCAACCACAAATTGATGACCATGACTGCCAAGCCAGAGCATGGGAAGCCAGTTAAATAATCCAATCACCACCATGAGTAACACTTCTTATCAAACATATGCACAAGGCTTTGGCTTAACGACTGAAACTATGGCTTATTGTTGGGATCAATATCTTAATGTGGAGTCTGACAAAGTAAATGAACTTGTCAGCCCTTTGCTCGCGCATTCATTACAAGACCTACCTGATGCCACGATTTTTGTATGTGAATACGATCCACTTCGAGACGATGGTGAAAAGTATGCAGAGAAATTGCAAGCCGCTGGTGTTAATGTGAAACTTCATTTGTTAGAAGGCATGATTCATGGTGCTATTCATATGTTAGCGATCACATCAGCTGCGAAAGGAATATATGACAAAGTCCGGATCTAAATAATTATGTGCGTTTAATGACTTAGCCATTTTATTTGTTTTAATCGTCCTATATCGATGCAGGTATAGGACGATTTACTTTAAACTCAATAAGAATAAAAAAAGCACTAGACCAATTTCTTGTCTCGATAGTGCTGGATAAACTGATCAATTTTAGGGGGAATTCCACGATATTGTTTCTTGATTGCCAGTTCCATCAATTCAATTTGGACTTGCTCTTGTGCAAGCATATAGTCTAGAAACTCACGATCTGCCTCTGCTCCTAAAGCATGGACCTGTTTTAAATCCTCTAGATAAACTTTCGTTTTTGAATAAACCAATTTAAGTAATCCGTTTAACAAAAAAGATGGCGTTGAACTGATCAGCGAAACTTTTGCCTTAGTCAAAAAAGATGGCGTTGCATCGAGGCCAAACTTCTCTGCATATGCAAAATAATGTGTTGTATTGAATCGTTCCAACTTTTCATAAGCACTCCAGAAAATATATTCTTGTGTTCCTTGCACGCGATTGGCGATCGATGTAATTGCACTAAGCGCAAAAGCACGATTTTGCAATTCATAGTGAATTCCATTTAGAAACTGTTGAGACCGCATATTTATTCCTTACTCATCAAGATGAAGATCATGTAATTCAAGGTGACTACGGAACAATCACAGACTTAGCGCTTGTTTGTGAATAATTTCTTTGGCAGCGCGTATACCTGACTGTAAAGCACCATCTAGATAGCCACTCCATTCGGTTGCCGTTTCTGTACCCGCCCAATGAATTCGATCGACAGGCTGTCTGATGCAATCGCCATAAGTGGTCATCACCCCTGGTGGCATATGTGCAACATATCCCCCTTGAGACCACTCTTCCATGAGCCAGTCTTGTTCCACATACTCCAAAGGATGTGCTGCTTGTTGACCAAAATAATAAACAAAATCTGCAATGACCCGTTGGCGACGTGTCTCACTATCCAGCGAACTTAACTCAATTGCATAATCACCTTCGATCAAGCCGAGTAAAACCCCATGATTTGCTCCTTCAGGAGATTGATCAAACACAACGCTGACTGCTCGATCTGTCGCTACCACAGCGCCATTTAAGTTTTGTTGCTTCCAAAAAGCTTTGCTATAGGCCAAATGAACTTTAATCACAGCACCCATAGTCATACTCTGTAATAACCGTTCACGCTTTGTAGGTAGCGGTGGTGTGTAATGAATTTTGGATGCGAGTACAGGCGGTGTGGCAATGATGATGTTTTTTGCCTTATAGCTTTGGGCTCTACACACAACTTTGACATGATCTGCATGCTGCTCAACGGCTAAAACGGGTGAATTTAAGATTAAGTTATCTTTTAATTGATCTGCAATCAGTTTCGAAATTTGCCATGCCCCCCCGATGAATTTATCTTGCTGTGCCCCACCTTCAGTTGAGGTGAGAACTTCAAGTCCATGCGCTTGTCTAAAGTATTCGAGAAAAAACAAATAGGATAACTGAGAGGTATTACAACAGAAGAGTGCCCCTACGATGGTTCGCATAAAATCTCGCGCACCGTCTGTGCGCACATGTTTTAACAACCAGCTTTCGACCGACTCTGCATCCCATTGCTTCGCTTGTGCTGCTAACCAAGGTTCTCCATTCGGTAATGTTTGAGCTTCTTTATTCCAACGACGTTCAAGTAGCGCAATTTCAAGCAGTGAAGCAATTGGCAGCTTGGGGATATTGGAGCGATAGGATTTGACTAAACCATTACGACTGACCAAGCTCGCGCCTTTGATAAATTGAGGGTAGGTTTTGACACCTAGTTCTTGGGCCTGTGCCAATAACAGTTTTTGTTGCGGACCAACCCACTGCCCACCCAGATCAATGGTTTCTCCATAAATTTCACCTGCTTTTGAGCGACCACCGACACGATCACGCGCTTCCAGAAGCAATACATCTTTACCCGCTTTCTTTAATTCCAATGCTGCTTTTAAACCTGCTAAACCAGCACCGACCACAATTGCATCCCACGTTTTTTCAGTTGTTTGAGTATCCATCATTATTTCCTGCTATTAAAATTATCATTCATATTTTAATGAACGCGTTCATTAAAATTAAATTTGATTTTATGGAACGTGTTCACTAAAGTCAATAGCTATGGAAAATAATCAAACAAAAGCACCTCGCCGTGGACGTCCTCCTCGCAGTCAGGAACAAATCGAAGCCAATCGGAATGTGATTATTCAGGCGGCCAGAGACCTATTTGCAGCACATGGATACGAAGGTGTATCTATGCGTAAAATTGCAGCCCAAGCAGATTGTTTACCCGCAACGCTCTACACTTTATTTCCGAGTAAAAGACAGTTACTGCACCATATTTGGGAAGTGATTTTTTTAGATTTAATGCTTGAACTGGAAGAATGCTACAACAGCAGTCCTGAATCGGAACGACTAGAAAAGCTGTGTACAGCTCAAGTTGATTTTTGGTTAAACAGACCGAATGATTGCAGAGCAATTTTCCTTATTGAAGATCATCCGCAAAATGCAGACGAACATTATTTTGTCGATGCTTCGCAAGCAGTCCCTCAATTAGAAATTTACACCCGTGCGATTAAGGAAGCACAAGCCCGTGGTGAAATACGTGCAGGTGATGCGAACGAAATCAAGAACGTTCTACTCTGTAGTATGTTAGGGATTACCTTAAGTCTGATTGGTATTCCCGAATATCCTTGGGGAAATCCGAATACCTTAAAAGAAATGACGATTAGTGCGTTGATCAAGGGATTGAGCTAAGGAAAAGATCATGGCTAAAGCAATTACCCCAGAACGGCTTTGTTGCACAAAGATTTGAAATGCAAAGCGCCCCTAATTGAGCCAAATTTAAGGCGTAACTTGGGTAAGTGGTCGACCTAATTCCGTAAATCTGTTAAGGACTGCTACACGTGCATGGATCT